>CAVVBC010000006.1:0-4768 GCA_963746325.1 uncultured Gammaproteobacteria bacterium
CTCGGGCAGGGCGTTGCCGGCCTGCGCGTTGGCGTGCCGCGGAACTACTTTCTCGAAGGCGTCGCGGGCGATGTCGCGCTGCGGTTGGAGGAATCACTGCATGCGCTCGCGGCGCTTGGTGCCGAAATCGTCCCAGTGACGGTGCCCGCTCCTGAGCACCTGACCGAGCTGAGTCGAGTGCTAGTGTATTCGGAGGCCGCGGCCATTCACGGCCCGTGGTTGCGCGAGCATGCCGAACACTACTCGCCACAGGTGCGGATGCGTGCAGCCACCGGCCTGGCCATTCCGGCCGCGGCGTACCAGCAGGCGCAGCAGCTGCGGCCGGGCATCCTGCGCCGGTTCGTCGATGCGGTGTTCTCGAAGTGCGACGTGCTGCACCTGCCGACCCTCGGCATTCCCGTGCCGACACTGGCCGAGACCGACGTCGGCGGGTCGGCGACGATGTGGGAGAAGATCGCGGTGCTGGTGCGCTGCACGGCACCGTTCAATTACCTGGGGCTGCCGGCGCTGTCGGTGCCCTGCGGATTCACCGATAACGGCCTGCCGACCAGCTTCCAACTCGTCGGGCGTCCGTTCGCCGAGGCGCGACTGCTGCAGGTTGCCGTCGCCTTCGAGGGCGTCAGCGACTGGACGCGGCGGGCGCCCAGCGTGCCAGCAGTCGTGCCTCGTCCGTCGACATCGTCGTCTCGGCCTCGAGGATGAACTCCCGGAAACGGGCCGATGCCGCGCTCAGCTGCTGATTGCGCAGCGTGACGATTGCATAGCGCGTCAACATCCACGGCTCGGACCCGAGCAGCGTCAGCTGGCCACTTTCGAGGTCGTTGTGGACGCTCGGTAGCGTGGTGGCCATGATCGCGTCTGTCCCGAGTACCAGCTCCTTGACGACCGGCAGGGCGTTGCACTCGATGGCCGGAAAGTTGCGCAACAGGGCTGCCGAATTGGCGGACTGGCGTTGCGCCGCGCGGAACGGTTCGAGGATGCGCGGTGGGAGACGGGTCAGCGCGGCGAGCGGGTACTCGAAATAATCGCTCAGGCTGAGCGCGCTGCGCCCGGCAAGAGGATGTCCGGCGCGCGCCACCATGAACAGCGGGTGCGGCGTCATCGCCTCGATCGAGAGGTCGCTCTCATTCTCGAGCGTGCTGGTTTCGGCTACGAACAGCTCGATCGCGCGGCCGCGCAGGCGTTGCAACAGCTCGTCCCAGTCCCGCACGATCAGGCGTACGGAAACGTCGGGGTACGCGGCCACAAAGCGCGTCAGCGCCAGCGGGAGCATCGATTGCATTGGGTACGGGCCGCCGCCGGCCGCGACATGTCCGGACTGCAGCGAGCGGTCGTTGGCCATCGCGCGGCCGAGATCCTCGCTCATCTGCAGGATATGCCGGGCTCGCAGCACGAACAGGTGGCCAAGGTCGGTCGGCTCGGCCCCGCTCGAGGTGCGCTGGAACAATCGGGCGCCCAGTTCGCGCTCGACGGCCTGAACGCTGCGCGATAGCGCCGGCTGGCTCATGCGCAGGGCCTCCGCCGCACGCGCGAAGTTGCCGTGATCGGCCAGGGCGATGACGTGACGTAACTGCCGAAGCTCGGTGGGCATGCCGTCGTTCAATCAGGAGTGCTTACGATCCATGCGCCGCGTGCATGACGGACGTAGCTTACCCGCATTGGACGCATTGAGTCTCGGTGGTGACAATCCGCGCCCGGTCAACCGAAGCAAGCGGTCGCGCCGGCGTCCGTCAAGAGTGGCATGGCAAGGGAGAAACACCGATGCGTCTCGTTCAAGGTTCTGCGTTGTCGATGATGCTGTGGGCTGCCGGGGGGTTGGCGGTTGCCGCCTACGGGGCCGAGGGCGCCGCCGTGACCAAAGACGGAGGTGCTTTCAAGGCCGGCCACTTCGACCCGCAAGGCAAGCCTCCGTCAACCTTTACGCTCGAGCTGCGCGATGGCCTCAAGGCCACGCTGCCGTTCGCGGACAAGCGCGACTTCGACGAGGCCAGGAAGGGCTTCATCGCAGCACCGTCGTACAAACAGATCATGGCGGACGCCGGCCACGTCGCCTGGGACATGGCGAGCTACCAGTGGCTGCTGTCCGGGCAGGACTTTGCGAGCATCCACCCGTCGCTGCAGCGCCAGGCCGTGCTCAACATGGAATTCGGCCTCTACGAGGTGGTGCCGGGACGCATCTACCAGGTGCGCGGCTTCGACCTCGCCAACGTCAGCTTCATCAAGGGCGACACGGGCTGGATCGTGTTCGACCCGCTGACGGCCAAGGAGACCGCGCGCGCGGCGCTCGAGCTCGTGAACGAGAAACTCGGCAAGCGGCCGGTGGTCGGTGTCGTCTACTCGCACTCTCACGGCGATCACTTCGGCGGCGTGCGCGGCGTGGTGGATGAGGCCGACGTCGCAAGCGGCAAGGTGATGGTGATCGCGCCCGAGGGCTTCATGGAGGCGGCGATCTCAGAGAACGTTTTCGCGGGCAATGCGATGACGCGACGCCTGCAGTGGCAGTACGCGGTGATGCTGCCGCGCGGCCCCTACGGCCACGTCGACCAGGCCATCGGCAAGAACATCGCCAATGGCAGCGTCGGGCTAATCGCGCCGAACCGAATCATCAAGCAGGACTTCGAGGAGATCACGCTCGACGGCGTGAAGATGGTGTTCCAGAACACGCCGGACACCGAGGCGCCCGTCGAGATGAACACCTGGTTCCCGCAGTTCAAGACGTTCTGGGCCGCCGAGAACGTCACCGGCACGATCCACAATATCTACACGCTGCGCGGCGCCGCGGTGCGCGACGCCATCAACTGGTCGAAGCACATCGACGTGGCGCTGCACAAGTTCGGCGGCGAGGCCGAGGTGATGTTCGCCTCGCACAGCTGGCCGCGCTGGGGCACGGAACGCATCCAGGAAGTGCTCCGCACGCAGCGTGACGCGTACGCGAACCTCAACAACCAGACGCTGCACTACGTGAACCAGGGCGTCACGATCAACGAGATCCACAACGTCTACGAAGTACCGATGAGCCTGCAGCAGCAGTGGGCCGCGCGCAGCTACCACGGCGACGTGCAGAACAACGTACGCGGAGTGGTGAACCGCTTCCTGGGGCACTTCGACGGCAATCCGGCGAACCTGATCCCGCTGTCGCCCGCAGAGTCCGCTCCGCTCTATGTCGAGATGATGGGTGGTTCCGCGAAGATCATCGCCAGGGGCGAAGAACTGGTTGCGCAAGGCAAGTACCTGCACGCCACCGAGATCCTGAACCGGCTCGTGTTCGCCGAGCCCCGCAACGAGGCCGCGCGCCAGCTGCTCGCGGCTGCCTACGAGCAACTCGGCTATCAGGCCGAGAGCACGAGCGTGCGCAACACGTTCCTGCAGGGTGCCTTCGAACTGCGCAATGGCCTGCCAGGCGGCCTGCCGCCGCGGTCCACCGGCCCCGACGTCGTGCGGGCGATGACCACCGGGCAGTGGCTCGACTTCCTCGGCATCAGCATGGATCCGAAGAAGGCCGAGGGACTCAACTTCAAGGTCAACCTCGTGACGCCCGACAACGGGGAAAAGTACAGCGTCGCGCTCAGCAACGCGACGCTCACCAACATCGAAGGCTTCCAGGAGCCGAACGCGGACCTCACGCTCACCATCAACCGCGCGGACCTCAACCGCGTGATGATGGGAATTGCCACCTTCGACCAGCTCGCGCAGGAGGGTAAGGCGCGTTTCGACGGGGACCGCTCGGTGATCGCGAAGCTGCGTGACCTGATGGTCACGTTCACGCCGGACTTCGAGATCCTGCCGGGCACGGCGCCCACGCAGCGGCAGGTGCCGCCCGGGCGGCCGTTTGCGCTGCCGGACGTCAGCACACTGATTCACCCGGAGTGACAACATGACCAGAGTCGGACAACTGTTTTTCATGTCTGCTGCGGTCGCGCTGATGGCGACCGCGGCGCCTACCCTGGCACAGTCCCCCGAGAGTGGCGCCTGGCGCCAGACCGTATTCCTGTATGGCATGGGAGCCATGATCGAAGGCGACGCGCAGGTCGGTAACCTGCAGGTCGATGTCGACACGAACCTGTCCGACTTCTTCGACAACCTGAAGTTCGGCGCCATGGCGGCTTACCGGATCGAGGACGACCTGTGGTCGTTCACCGGGGACGTGACTTACATGAATCTCGGCGCGAGCAAGGTTACGCAGCAGGGCCGCGCGAGCGCGGGTCTCGATATCGAGCAGGTCACGGTCATGGCGACGGTGGGCCGCCGCGTCGCGCCGCATCTCGAGGCGCTGCTCTCGCTCGCGTACTTCGACGTCTCGGCGGACCTGCGGGTCAGACTTTTGCAGCAGGTCGCCACGGCGAGCCGCGACGCCGACTGGATCGACCCGCTGATCGGGCTCAACTACGAGGTGCCGGTGGGCAACCGGTGGCGCTACACGCTGCGCGGCGACGTCGGCGGCTTCGGTTTCGGCTCCGATCTCACGTGGCATGCACTAACGAAGTTCACGTACCGGCAGTCGGATCGCTTCAGCTGGTACCTCGGTTACAGGGCCATCGCCTACGACTACGAGGAAGGGCAGGGCCGCAACTATCAGAACTACGACCTGCTGCAGCACGGCCCGGGCGCGGGCATCGCGCTCTCGTTCTGAGCCCTGCCGCTCGCACCTGCACGACCTACCTGGAGTCTGACGAATGACGTTTTTTCGAAGGGTGTCATTTCCCATCGCGGCCCTCACTGCCGTTGCCTCGCCAGCGGCGTTGGCCATCGAGCCCATCCCGGAGACGCC
>CAVVBC010000007.1:0-44541 GCA_963746325.1 uncultured Gammaproteobacteria bacterium
GTCGCCTTCGACGAAGCCGACGTAATTGAGCGCCGAGCCGGTGAGCCGCTTGTGCGCCGCCTTGATCTCTTCCGTGCCCTTGATGTCTTCTTCGCCAACGTTGAGCAGGCCCACGCGTGGGCGCTCGATGCCGTGCAGGTCAGACGCGATCACCGAACCCATCACCGCGAACTGCACGAGATGATCGTCGTTGCAGTCGGGGTTGGCGCCCAGGTCAAGCATCACCGTGTAGCCGCCTGTCGAGGGCAGGGCCGAGACGATGGCGGGACGGTCGATGCCCGGCACCATGCCGAGCACGAAGCGGGACGTTGCGAGCAGCGCACCGGTATTTCCGGCGGAGATACAAGCCGACGCCTCGCCCTGCTCGACGAGGTTGATCGCCACGCGCATCGAAGAGTTCTTCTTGCGGCGGAGCGCGTCCTGCGGACGCTCATCCATCGCGACGACTTCGGTCGCCTCGACCAAGCGACAACGGTCGTCGTCGAGCGCGGCGCCGAGCAATGGACGCACGACGTCACCGCGACCCACGACGATCAGTCGCAGGTCGGGTATGGACGCGAGGACATCTAGAGCCGCGGGGACGGCGACTGCAGCGCCGTGGTCACCGCTCATCGCGTCCACGGCTACGGTCAGGCCGGCGGTCATGCGCGGGCCCGTCGAAACAGGATTACTCCTGGCCTTCGTCGGCAGCCGGCTTCTCGATCACCTTCTTGCCGCGGTAAAAACCGTCAGCGGTGATGCGGTGACGCAGGTGGGTTTCGCCGCTGGTGCGATCGACCGACAGCGCGGGGCTGCTGAGGTGATCGTGCGAACGATGCATGCCGCGCTTGGACGGGGTCTTGCGGCTCTTCTGGACTGCCATGGTCTACTCTCCTGAAGCGGGTCCGCGCTCGTTTTTCTTTTCGAGCAGCTCCCGCAGATTCGCAAAGGGCGTCTGTTTCTTTTCCACCGCTGCCTCTTCTGCAACGGGCTCGACCACGGAAGCGGATGCCAATGGCACCACTTCCGCCTCGGACGACAGGCACTCCGGGCTGCCTGCTTCGTGCGCGGGCACGAGCGGCAACGCGAGCAGCACCTGCTCTTCGATCAGCGCCGAGAGCGACAGTTGCTCCGGCATTCCCACGAACGGCTCGTAGCCGCCCGGCACGTCATCCGTTTCCGCGCGGACGATGGCGACCAGCGCCGACTCGTCCACGCGATCTCGCAAGGCTGCAGGCAACGCTGGCACTCCAGCACTGCCGTGCCCTCGACGCGAACGTCGACCGTCGTGCGTCCTTCGAACGCACCGAACCGCAACTGCGCATCGACGCGAGTGCCGGGAAGGCCGCCCGCCTGTGCGACGCGTTCGAGCTGTGGCAGGTCGAGATGCCGTTCGATGACGGCGGCTCGTGCCGACAGTTCCTTGGCGTTGACCTGATCGGCAGGGCCGGGCGACATGGGGCGCGTATAATAGTGACGCGCCCCCGCCCTGTCAAAGAAAAAACGAGCCTAAATCTTTGTTTTCCAAGGGCCTGATTCTCGCGTCGACGTCCCGCTACCGCCGTGACCTGCTGCAGCGGCTCGGGGTGCCATTCGACTGCATCGCCCCCGACGCCGACGAGGCCCGCCTGCCGGACGAACCGGCGGCCGAGATGGCCACGCGGCTGGCCCGGCTCAAAGCCGAGGTGGTCGCCGCCCGCCACCCCCGGGCGATCGTCATCGGATCCGACCAGGTGGCCCTGCGTGGCGTGCGACATCCTGGGCAAACCCGGCACGGTGGAACGCTGCCGCGAACAACTGCGGGCGTCGTCGGGCCAGGAGGTCGTCTTTCTGACCGCCGTCCACGTCATCGACGGCATGGCCGGCCGCACCGAGTCGCACGTCGACCGCACGGTCGTAAAATTCAGGGAGCTGGCGGACGCCGAAATCGACCGCTACATCGAGCGCGACCAGCCGCTCGACTGTGCCGGCGGCTTCAAGGCCGAAGCCCTGGGGATCGCGCTGTTCGACCGGATCGAATCGGTCGACCCGACCGGCCTCACCGGCCTCCCGTTGTCCTGGCTCTGCGGCGCCCTTCGCCGCGCACGGGTGCCGATCCCTTAGCCAGGCCCGGTTTGACCGGCTTCGTGCCGCCCGTCCGGGGATTGCCGGTCCGGGGATTCCCCATCCTCGGCTTGCCCGTCTGCGGCACCGGCGCCGGCCGCTGCACGCGCGGCGCGACGATCGGTCCACGCGCACCCTCCGGCTTCAGCGTCTTGCCACGCTCGTCCTGCGGCGCGCGGGCCTTGCCTCGCGTCAGCGTGTCGAGCACCGCGCTGAGTTCGGGCGGCAGCGGCGCGCTGGCCAGCATCGGCTCGCGGGTGCCGGGCCGCGTGAAGCCGAGCGACGACGAATGCAGGAACATCCGCTTCAGGCCGTAATCCTTGAAGATCTCGTTGAAGACGCGGTTGCCGTACTTGTCGTCGCCGGCCACGGGGTGTCCGGCATGCGCCGCGTGCACGCGGATCTGGTGGGTCTTGCCGGTGTCGATTTCGACTTCCATCAGCGTCGCCAGGTTGCCGAAGAACTGCACTGGCTTGAACGTGCTGACGGACTTCTTGCCGTGCGCGCGCACGGCCACGTGGCGTTCGCCACTGCGCCGCTCGTCGGTGTCGAGTGCCAGCTCGATCCGCTTGGTACCCAGGTTCCATTTGCCGCACACCAGTGCCAGGTAGTGCTTTTCGGTCTGGCCTTCGCGCAATTGCAGGTGCAGGTCGCGCAGCGCAGCGCGCCGTTTGGCGACCAGCAGGCAGCCACTGGTGTCGCGGTCCAGCCGGTGCACGAGTTCGAGGTCGGGCTGTCCGGGTCGAGCACCGCGGAGTGCTTCGATCAGTCCGAAATCGGTCGCACTGCCCCCATGCACCGCGAGACCCGGCGGCTTGTTGAAGACGATGAGATCGCCGTCCTCGTACGTGATCGAATCGAGCACCAGTTTCTGCAGCGACTCGCTGGCTGTCCGGGGCGTGGCCGGCGGCGGGACGTCTTCCGCCTTGCGCACCGGCGGAATGCGGACGATGTCGCCCAGGGCCACGCGCTGGTCCGGCTTGGCGCGCTTCTTGTTGACTCGAACTTCACCTTTGCGCAGCAGGCGGAACACGTGCGTGCGCGGCACGTCCTTCAGCTGCCGGACGAGAAAGTTGTCGAGCCGGGTACCGGCGTCGTCCGCGGTCACTTCGACGTGGGTAACGCCCCGGCCGGGCTCCGGCTCGGCGGTGTTCGCGTCGGTGACCGGGTCTATTTCGTAAGCCATTGATTTTCGGGCCTTCGCTTGTTACATTCCAGCGCTAGGCAATGCGCTGGTGCGTCCAAGCAACATCAGGCAGCGCCGAATGAGCGACGCGCGGTTGCACGCCCTACGGGTTGTGCGGGGCGCCCGCAATCTTAGTTGGTTCTGAACCTTCAGACACCATCGATCTGCCGCGGACACGCGCAGGTACCGCAGCCCCGGCGGGCAGCAGGCCAGCAGCGACCTCGGCGGGTACGATGCCCGACAGCATCAGGATTCGGTCACGCATCGTGCGCACTGCGCCGGTGCAGAAGTACAGCAAATGAGCGCTCGCACAGACGCTGCCAGACCTTTTTCCCACGCCACGGCACCACTACCCGTCCGAACCGTACGCGGCCCCAACCTCCTATAGCGAGAGGGCCGATGAAGAGAATGCTCGTCAACGCAACTCAGGATGAAGAGTTGCGCGTAGCGCTGGTCGACGGCCAGCGAATCTACGACCTGGACATAGAAATCCCGTCGCGTGAAACCAAGAAAGCCAACATCTACAAGGGGCGCATCACCCGCGTCGAACCCAGCCTCGAAGCTGCGTTCATCGATTACGGCGCCGACCGCCACGGCTTCCTGCCGCTGAAGGAAGTCTCCAAGGCGTTCTTCAAGGACAAGCAGCCCGGCCAGGACGGCGGCAACCGCGGCATCCGCGACCTGATCGAGGAAGGCCAGGACATCATCGTCCAGGTCGAGAAGGAAGAACGTGGCAACAAGGGTGCCGCGCTGACCACCTTCATCAGCCTCGCCGGCCGGTTCCTGGTGCTGATGCCGAACAACCCCCGTGCGGGTGGCGTCTCGCGCCGCGTCGAGGGCGACGACCGCGACGCCCTGCGCGAAGCCATGGACTCGCTGCAGATTCCCGACGGCATGGGCGCCATCGTCCGCACCGCCGGCGTCGGCCGCTCCCCCGAGGAACTGCAGTGGGACCTCAACAACCTCGTCGACATCTGGAACGCGATCCAGCAGGCGTCCGACAGCCGCCCCTCGCCGTTCCTGATCTACCGCGAGAGCACGGCGATCCTGCGGGCGCTGCGCGACTACCTCGCCGACGACATCGGCGAGATCCTGATCGACAAGCAGGAAGTGTTCGAGGAAGCGCGCGAATACATGCAGCGCTTCATGCCGAACAACCTGCGCAAGCTCAAGTTCTACGACGACCACGTGCCGCTGTTCACGCGGTACCAGATCGAGAGCCAGATCGAGTCGGCGTACTCGCACAAGGTGACGCTGCCCTCGGGCGGCAGCATCGTCATCGACCACACCGAGGCGCTGGTCTCGATCGACATCAACTCGGCGCGCAGCACCCGCGGCACCGACATCGAGACGACCGCCTGCAACACCAACCTCGAGGCCGCGGACGAAATCGCGCGCCAGATGCGGTTGCGCGACGTCGGCGGCCTGATCGTCATCGACTTCATCGACATGGAGTCGACCAAGAACCAGCGTGCAGTCGAGGATCGCCTGCGCGACGCCGTGAAGCAGGACCGGGCCCGCATCCAGCTGGGCAAGATCTCGCGTTTCGGCCTGCTCGAACTGTCGCGGCAGCGCCTGCGGCCGTCGATCAGCGAATCGACCAACATCGTCTGCCCGCGCTGCACCGGCATGGGCGTGATCCGCAGCGTCGAATCGCTGGCGCTCGCGGTGCTGCGGCTGATCGGCGAGGAGGCCCGCAAGGACCGCACCGCCAAGGTCATCGCGCAGTTGCCGGTCGACGTCGCGACCTACCTCATGAACGAGAAGCGCGACTGGCTGCACGACATCGAAGAGCGCAGGTCGCGTCGACATCGTGCTGGTGCCGAACAAGTACCTCGAGACGCCATCCTACGAGTTGCGCCGCGTGCGCGACGACGAGATGGACCTGCCCGAGAATTCCGTCATCAGCCATCACATGGCGGTCGAGCCGAAGATCGACCTGGACGCGATCGCCTTGGCCGAGGAAGAAAAGGCGCCGGTCCTGCAGCAGCCTGCGGTGACGACGATCATCCCGAGCACCCCTGCCCCGCCCGCGGCGCCCGAGGTCGTGGCCGCCCCGGTGGCGATCGCAGCGGCAACTCCCGTCACTGTCGCCGCGACCCGTGTTCGGGCCGCGCGACAACGTGCTGGTGCGGATGTGGCGCTGGATCGCGGGCGACAAGCGTGCGCCCGAGCCGCAGCCGGCCCCGGCCACGAGCATCGGCCGCGGCTACCAAGGAAGGCGAACGCGATCGTCCACGTCATGACCGTGATCGCAACGAGCGTGGCCGTGGCCGCGATGGACGTCGCGACGGTCGCGATAGCCGGGATGGACGCGGTCGCAGCGAGGGCCGTGGCGAACGCGGCTCGCGCGACGAAGCGCGTCGTGAGAACCGCGCTGAAGGCGCACCGGGCCAGCCGGCCCGCGGTGTCGAACCACGCCGCGACGAGCCGGGCCGTGCACAGTCCCAGCAGCAGCCTCGTCGTGACGAAGGCCAGCGAGGCGGACGTCGTGATGGTGGCCAGGGCCAGGGCGGCGAAGCCACCCCGCGCGAGGGCCAGCCGCGTCGTGATGGCGGCCAGCAGGGCCAGCGCCAGCCGCAGCAGGTGCGTCCTCCGCGCGAGCCGCGGGAACCGCGCGAGCCGCGCGAACCTCGGCCGCCTCGTGAGTATCGCGAGCCGCAGGAAGCGCGTGAGCAGGCAGCCGCCGCCACTGCGGTCATTGCAGCGGTCGCGAGCGACATGAACGTTGCCGACGCCTCGGCCGCTGTATCGCCAACGGGTGATGGGCAGCAGCAGCGTCCCGAGGGCGATCGTAGCGAGCGTACCGGGCGCCGGTCGCGTCGCGGTGGACGTCGTCGTCGTGGTCGTGGTGACGGCGGTGGCGAAGGCTACGGTGCCGGCGCTGCAGCTGCAGCTGCGACTGGCGAAGGCAGCTTCGAGGAAGGCCCTGGCGGCGAAGGTGGTGACGTTGCGACTGGCAGCGACATCGCTGGCCCCGCGCCGACGCCGCAGTCGTTCGACGCCCCGCGCGAGTTCAATGAACCAAACTGGCCCGAACCGCCGCGTGAATTCGCGGCAACCCGGGCTCCGGAAACACCGCCCGAATCCGCGGCTCCTCCACCTGCGCCGAGCCACGAAGCACCGCGTACTCCGGAACCGCGTTCGTTCGACTTCGATCGTCCTGCAGCGCCGCAGCCTCCGCCGGCCCCGCCGCGCGAAGCGGCACCCGAACCGCGCGCCCTGCGCCGATCGTCGTGCGTGAGCCAACTCCCGTTGCGACGGCGTCCGAGCCGCGCGAGTGGACGCCTACCCCGCCGACGGACGTGACGACACCACGCAACGAACCGTAACCGGCGAGTTCGGAAAGAAGAAGGGCCCCGCTGTGGCAACGCAGCGGGGCTTTTGCTTGCGATCGCAATCCAGGTGTTGACGGGTGCCCCGCGCACTGCCCGGTCATTGCGGCAATCAATCGACGCGGTATCCTGACCCATCTCCGCAGGAGACGTTCATGCAGCCCATCACCGGCATTGGCCTCGTGCTCGCAGCGCTCGCCCTGTCCGCGCCGGCGTGGCCAGCAACGGAAGCCGTCGCCGCCCCCAAGCCAAAGGAAGTCGCAAGAGGCGTGTGGCTCGTGCCCGGTGGCATCCTGCCGGACCGCCAGCCCGACGGAAACACCGTGGTCTTTGCGGCCCCGGACGGGTTGATCGTCGTCGATACGGGTCGTCACTCCTGGCACAGTGACGCAATCCTGTCGCTGGCGCGCGTGCAGCAGCAGGGCGTCATCGCGATCGTCAACACGCACTGGCACCTGGATCACGTCAGCGGCAACCCGGCGTTGCGCAAGACCCATCCAGGACTGCGCGTCTACGCGAGCGACGCGATCGACGGTGCACTCACCGGCTTCTTTCCGGCGAGTGCGAAGGAATCCGCCGGGTACCTGGACGATCCGCAGGTGCCGCCAGCGACGCGTGACGACATTCGCGGCGACCTGCGGACAATCGCGAATGGAGTCGCACTGAAGCCCGACGAAGTGATCGCGGCGTCAGGCACCCGGACCCTGGGTGGTCGCACACTGCGACTCAACCTGGCGCCCGACGCCGTGACCGCTGGCGACGTCTGGATTTACGACGAGCAGAGCGGTGTCGTCGCGCTCGGCGACCTGGTCACCCTGCCCGCACCGTTCCTCGATACGGCGTGCCCGGAAGGCTGGCAGCAGGCATTGCAGCTCGTGTCCGCCACGCCTTTCGAGCAAGCGATTCCAGGCCACGGTGCCCCGATGTCTCGTGCCGAATTTCAGCTTTATCGGAGCGCGTTCGACGCATTCATCGCCTGTTCGAATTCGGCCCGAACCGCGGACGACTGCGCAGCGGACTGGACGGACTCGATCAGCAGCCTGCTGGGCAAAGACCTGCGCGAGCGCCAACGGGCCCAGGGCATGGCGGCGTATTACGTAGGCATGCTCAGGGCCAATGGTGGGCGCAGCAAATACTGCAAAGCCAACCCAGGACGCTGATCGATCACTCACCTGCTGGCTCCCACGATGATGCCGGATCCTCAGTGCGGGGACGCCCGGTAGTACGGAAACAGCTGGTCGTCGCTCGCAAGTTGCTCAAACAAGACGTCGGAGCGATTGCGCAATGCGAAATAGACCTTCGCCTTCACCAGCGTCTCGTTGCCTCGAGCCGAGTCCTCGCCGAGCTTCGAAGCGCAATTCATAGCCGACGCCGGATCTCGCCCAGGAGACCATCGGCCGCGGATTGCACCAGGTCGAGCACGTCGTCGAATCCTTTTGCACCGCCGTAATACGGGTCGGGGACATCGGCGGGCGCGGTCTCGCCCGCAAACTCGAGCAACGTCCGGATGCGTGCGTGATGTTCGGGTGGGCTGCGCTCGATCAGCGTCGCGTGGTTGAGGCGATCCATTGCCAGGATCAGGTCGAAGCGCTCGAAGTCATCGTCCTGCACCTGTCGCGCCCGCAGGCTGGCAAGGTCGATACCCCGGCGCGCGGCCGCCCGCACTGCACGGGGATCCGGTGGGTCCCCGACGTGATAATCGTGCGTGCCCGCGGAATCGATCTCGAGGTCGAGGCCCGGGGCATGCCGACGAACGTACTCGCGGAACACGCCTTCGGCCGTTGGCGACCGACAGATGTTGCCCATGCAGACGAACAGAACTTTCACTACGCCCCGCCTTGCTGCCAATGAAGTTCCTGACGATTCCGGGGGAACGCGCAGGTGGCACCCAACCTACCGCAAATGCGCTCGCACCGGCTACTGCGGAACCGCCCGTCACGGGAATCTGCGAAACTTCCGCACCATGAGTTCCAACCTGTCGCTCGCCGCCCGTGTCATCTCGGAAGGTTTCCTCCCGGCAAGATCGGCACTGCTGCAAGGCCCGCGAGAGGCCGTCTCCGGACCCGTCGCCAGCGACCGGATTCGGGGCATGCTGCTCGGTCATGCGATCGGCGACGCGCTGGGCAACACGAGCGAAAGCTTGTCGCCATCGGATCGCGCGGCGCGTTACGGCGAGATCCGTGACTACCTGCCGAACAGCCGGTCAGCAGGGCATCGGGTCGGCTTGCCTTCGGACGACAGCCAGCTTGCCTTCTGGACGCTGGAAAGCCTGCTCGAATGCAACGGACTGGATTTCGAAGACCTGTCGGCGCGTTTCGACTCGCGCGAAATCTTCGGCGTCGGCAAGTCCATGCAACAGTTCCTGAGCAATCGCGCGCAGGGCAAGGCCGCCTGGTACCACAGCGGCGCCGAGAGCGCCGGGAACGGTGCACTCATGCGCATCGCGCCCCTCGTGCTGCTGCATCCGGAAGGGACCAGCGCCGCCCTCTGGCTCGACGTCGCGCTGGCCTCGATCGTCACGCACCGCGACGCGAGTTCCGTCGCGTCTTGCGTGGCGTACGCGGACCTGCTCGCGCGCCTGCTGCGTTTGCCCGCGCCGCCCACAGCGGACTGGATCATCGCGACCTTCCTGGCCACCGTGCGACAGGTCTGCACCGAGCAGTCGTATCGACCGCGCGGTGGATCCTTCGCCGCTCGTGCAGGCTCGTTTCCAGACTACCTGGAATTCGTGCTGGCTGAAGCGCAACGTCACGACTGGAGCACGCAGGCGGCCTGCGCGGCATGGTCCTCAGGCGCGTACCTGCTGGAGTCGGTGCCGAGCGTGGTGTGGATCCTCGCCAGTCACGCGCACGACCCGGAAGAAGCGATCGTCCGCGCGGTCAACGATACGCACGACAACGATACGGTCGCCGCACTGGTGGGTGCGGCCGTCGGCGCGCTGCACGGCAAGGAGGCACTGCCCGCCGCATGGCAGCGTGGCTTGCTCGGACGAACGACTGCGAACGATGACGGACGCGTGTTCCGGCTGATCGAGGAAGCGGTCCGCAGGAACTGGTCCTGATGTCGACCACCTGTTCGACGGTCATGCGTGCGCACGCCACGACAGCACGATGCACCAGGTTCCAAAGGCCCCGAGCGACAGCAGCACCTGGTAGTCGACAAGGGTCAGCGTGCGCGCCGGGACGATGACTGCAGCCATCAAGGCCGCCATGAAAATCAATGCCGCACCGATGGCGAACCAGGCTGGCCGGGAAAAAAGCGACGCCTGGCGATTTCGGCTGAACGTGAGTCGATAGCCCGCTTGCCCGCAGATTCCGCCCAGCGCCGTGAGGATCAGGGCGAATACGACGGATGAACTCGTCAGGGCGCGGCGGCTGGCTGGATGGATCGCGAGATCGAACAGTGCGTGTCCGAGCACGACAGTGACGGCTGTCGCCGCGATCAGCAACGTGATGCCGGCAACGCGCGACCAGGCGGGAGCGACAGGTTCGAGGTACGGGTTGGTCAAGAGGTCGTCAACCCGGATCCGCGCCGGCAGGCACCGTCATTTCAGGTTCTGGTCGAACCACCGGTTGCCGGCGTACAACCCGGCGCCCGCCGCCACGGCTCCCAGCACCACTGCGGTACCAAGACCCACCTTCGCGCCAAGCCACCAGCCCGCGGATCCTGCGAGGAATGCACCCATCCAGCCGATCACGCCGCGCACGACACGATACTCCAGCAAATTGCAGTCATGCGGCTAACCGGCAGCACGCTGGCATTCATGCATTGGACTTGCGCAGTCCCGGTCGAAAACGAGGACGCATCAGCGGCCCGGGTTCTCGAGCACGTCGACGTAGACCAGTGAACTGCAGCGCGGGCACGTCGCGGTATCGATCGCCTCGACCTCGAACCAGCGCTTGCCACACTGGCAACGCACCATGAGGAACCACTGGCCGACGGCCCGGCCGACGGCGTGTTCGACGACCTCGATGCCTTCAGGCAGGCTGGTGATGCCCGGCAAACGGGCAGTGTCGATGTCGTCCTCGCTGGCATCGTCAGTGGTCTCGTACCTGACCTCCCGCGGTGAGCGGAAAATCTGTTCGTCCGGCAACAGGTCTGGCGTTTCGTCTTGTCCCGCCGTTGATGACGGTTCACGACGTGGCTGCGATGTGGAGAAGTTCTTCATTGGAATCTGCCCCGTCGGTCCTTGCGCGGGTGGCACGGTTCGTTCCGCCCTGCCTGCTGCGGTGACCGCAGGGCCCGGCCGCGGCTCGGGCAGGTATACGACCCTATCATTACAGGATTCAGAGTCCACCGCCAAACGCGCGGTCGTCAGCCACGCCCTGGGGCCCTGGCGGACCCCAAAGGTTCTTCGACGGGTCCTGCCCACCCGCGAACCGAAGCAAGGCATGGTGTGGGCCCCGCCAGCCAACGGCTAGACTGCAACGCATGAAAAGGTACCTGCTCGGGCTGCTGGTCGGGGTTGTTGTCCTGCTCGCCGCCGGGATCGGCTACGTGTGGTTCGGTCCGGTGGAGGTCGGCAACAAGAGAGTCCTGCTCGATTTCATGCTCGGGCGCGGGATCCAACCGCCCACATCCGCGCAGGCAGCCGCGCAGCTGGTCGTGGCCGACGGCTTCCGGCTGGAGGTGTATTCGACGGACGTGCCGCTCGCCCGCTGGCCACTGGTGACCGCGGCCGGTGACCTCATCGTGGCCCGCACGCGTGTCGATGAGGTTGCCCTGCTCGAGCGCGACGCCAATGGCGATGGCAAGCCTGACGCCGTGCGCACCCTGGTCGACCAACTCGAGCGTCCGCACGGTCTCGCCTTGCGCGAGGGCTGGCTGTACGTGGGCGAATCGAACGGCATCGGGCGGATCCGGTTTGACGAGGCGACGGGCCAGGTCTCCGGCGGGTACGAACGCATCGTCGCTGACTTCACGGACGACGGCTTCCACACGACGAAAACCATCGGCTTCGGCCCCGACGGCTGGCTGTACGTGTCGCAGGGCTCGTCGTGCAACGCGTGCATCGAGCAGGACGAGCGCCGCGCGACGATCATGCGCATGCAGCCGGACGGCAGCCAGCGCGAGATCTTCGCGAGCGGACTCCGCAACAGCGTGGGACTCGACTGGGCGCCCTGGGATGGCGCGCTGTACGCGACCGAGAATGGTCGCGACCTGCTGGGCGACGACGTTCCGCCCGACGAACTCAACCGCATCGAGCAGCACGGATTCTACGGTTGGCCGTTCGTCCATGGCGCGGACATCATCGACCCCGACCTGGGTGCCAGGCATGAAGCCCGGGTGGCGCACGCCATTCCACCCGCGCACGCGTTCCGCGCGCACAACGCGCCACTCGGACTCGCGTTCCTGCGGGGTACGAACCTTCCCGCCGGCTACGCACGCACGGCACTCGTCGCGTTGCACGGTTCGTGGAACCGCAGCAAGCCCGACGGCTATAAGGTGGTCGCCCTCGATTGGCAGCCGGATGGACGCATCGTCGAGCGTGATTTCCTGAAGGGCTTCCTCAGCGACGACGGCGTGCTCGGCCGACCCGCTGGTGTGGCGCAAGGTCCCGACGGCGCAATCTTCATCACCGACGACTACGCCGGCGTGATTTACCGGGTCGTGCCGGCAACTGCGCCCTGAGTGGGGTTCGCGAGCGATTGTTCGATGAACGCCTGCCAGATCGGATTGGGCTGCCACACCGTGCGCATCGGGTGCAGCGCGGCTTCGTGCCCTTCACCAAGGCGCAGCCGACGATACAGGTACACGAACGCAGAGACGCGGAAGTTCCTCGCGCAATGGACCCAGAGCCTGCGCCCGCCGAACGCATCCATCACGCCGAAAAACTGCTGCAGGTGCCTGGGCTCGGGCTTTTCCCATGGCACGGGGATCTGCACGAAGGTCATGCCCTGCCCCGTGACGGCCTCGGCTTCGCCGGGCAACGCGTTCGACGCGGTCGGCAAGGCCAGGTTGACGACCGCCTCGATACCAAATTCCGGCAGGCGCTGGATGTCGCTCGCCGAGAGCTGCCCCGAAGTCCACAGGTTGTCGAACACCGGGCGGGCATTCGGCGCATCGAACTCGTAGGCACGTGTCGTGCCGAAGATCCGCACTTCCTCATTGCTGCCGGCGAGACGCAGGGTGCCCTCCTGCTGCAGCCCGATCCGTTCGAGCAGACGGCCCGATGCAACGTTGTCGAGGCTCGTGATGGCAATGACGCGGGGCAAGTGATGTCGTTCGCGCGCGTACCGCAACGTGGCCTCGGCGGCCTCGCGCGCAAACCCCTGGCTCCAATGCTCCGGCAGGAAGGCGAAGCCGATGTCGACGTCAGGCAGCGTGTTGCGCTTGATCAGGCCGCACAGTCCAAGCGGCAGCGCGTCGCTGCGCCGCTCGACCAGGAACAGGCCGAAGCCGTGGTTCGCATACAGCCGCTGCGGTCCTTCGGCGATGTAGCGATGTGCGCCCTCGAGGTCGCGCACGCCACGGTCACCGATGAACCGCAGCCAGGAGGGCTCGTTGACGAGGCGCAGAATGAACGGCGCGTCTTCCGCGGCTAGCCTGCGCAATCGCAGGCGCTCGGTTTCGATCTCGATGATGGGGTCGGCCATGGCCCGATTGTGCCGCGATCCCGGCGTCCTGCGTAGACCGCTTCGACGGCGCAATGGCATGGGGAACCGGTCGACCCGCCCAGCCTTAGGGCGCGCATGCACCATGGCTTACAATGGCCGTCGCGGAAGTCGGCGGCATACACCAACCGCACTCGAGGTTGCAGCGACCCGATGAGCACCAATCGTCTCGTCTTTTCCACCGGCGCAGGACGCCTGTGCCCGGAATGCACGCGGCCCCTGGCCGAGTGCCGCTGCAGACGCAGCAAGCCGGCGCAGCCTGTCGTGACGCCTGGCGACGGCATCGTTCGGGTCAGTCGCGAGACCAAGGGTCGCAAGGGCAAAGGCGTCACGATCATCAGGGGTGTACCGCTGGCCGGCGACGAACTCGACTCGCTCGCCACGAAGCTGAAGAAGCGCTGCGGGTGCGGCGGCACCGTCGACGGTGGAGTCATCGAGATCCAGGGTGATCACCGCGACCTGCTGCTCGAGGAACTCGACAAGCTCGGTTACACGGTGCGCCGGTCCGGTGGCTGACGCCAGCGTGCGGATCAACAAGTACCTGAGCGAAACCGGCGTCTGCTCGCGCCGGCAGGCCGACCAATGGGTCGAGGCCGGCCGCGTGGCGGTGAACGGCGTGACGGCCGTACTGGGCACCAAGGTGGCTGATGGCGACGACGTATCGCTCGACGGCCGTCCGCTGGCCTTCAGGCCCGAGCGCGTCTACCTGGCGCTGAACAAGCCGATCGGCGTCGAATGCACGACCGACCGCGAGGTGCCAGACAACATCGTCGATTTCGTGGGGCACCGCGAGCGCGTCTTCCCCATCGGACGCCTGGACAAGGACTCCGAGGGATTGATCCTGCTCACCAACGACGGCGACATCGTCAACCGCGTGCTGCGTGCCGAGCACGAGCACGAGAAGGAATACATCGTGTCCGTCGACCGGCCGCTGACGGGCGAGTTCCTGTCCGGAATGGCCCGCGGCGTCCCGATCCTCGACACGGTGACCAATCCCTGCCGCGTGACACAGGTTGGTCGCAATACGTTCCGTATCGTGCTGACGCAGGGACTCAACCGCCAGATCCGCCGCATGTGCGAGCACTTCGACTACACGGTGCGGCGCCTGCAGCGCGTGCGGATCATGCACATCCAGCTTGGCAACCTGCGGGTGGGTCAGTGGCGCAACCTGACTGCCACCGAGATAAAGCCGCTGCTGGTGCCGCCCGAGCGCAAGCGATCTACGCTGTCGCTGCAGAAAGGGGTTAGGGGTTAGCCGGAAATACGGTGTTGGCGTCCAGCATGGCGAAACAATTGGCTAGGCCGCCGCAGTCAACCACTGAACCTCCGGCTAACCCCTAACCACTAACCCCTAACCCCTTCCCCCCTGCTGCGCCTTCTTGTGCCGCAGGTCGAGGATCAGGTTATAGCCGGCGACGCCCGCCGGAAACAGGTTCGAGAGGATGCCGACCGAGTCGTTCTTGCCGAACGTGAAGTACGACAGCAGCAGCAGGCTGCCGCTGATGCTCATCAGCCAGAACACCGTCGGGACGACGGGCCGGCCGTGGCGCCGCGAATAGAACATCTGCACGAACCAGCGGCCCGCGAACAGCGCGACCCCGAGGTAACCGACAAGCTTCCAGGGTGTGATCGTGACGCCAAACGCCACCAGCAACGGATCGTTCATGCTCGTCGTGCTCCAGGTTCCGTGGCGGCGTGCGTACGGGCGCGCTGCAGGTCGGCGTCCGTATCGATCCCGGGCCCGGGTGGTTCCGCGCACAGTGCGACCACGATGCGCAGCCCCGCCTGCAAGGCGCGCAACTGTTCCAGCTTTTCTGCCTGTTCGTAGGATGAAGGCGCCATGGCCGTCATGCGCTTCAGCGCGCCCACGCGATACGCATACAAGCCAACGTGGCGCAGTGCCCCGGCGAAGTCAGTCTGGCTGACGAGTCCAGCGCTCGCACCTTGGCGCCACCAGGGAATCGGTGCGCGGCTGAAATACAGCGCGGCGCCGTCGGCCGCGACGACCACCTTGACCACGTTGGGATCGAGAAAGTCGTGCAGCGATTCGATCGGCGTCGCGAGGGTCGCGATCGCCGCCACCGGATCGTGCGCCAGCAGGTCCGCCACCTGGTCGATCAGGCGCGACGGCACGAAAGGCTCGTCCCCCTGCACGTTGACGACGATCGTGTCGTCCGCCCAGCCCTGCCGGCGCGCGACGGCGGCGACACGATCCGTGCCGGACGGCAATGCGGCATCGGTCATCACGGCGATCGACGACGCGCGCCCTCGCGGGTCGTGGACCGCCGCGGCAATGCGCTCATCGTCGGTGGCGACCAGCACCTGGTCGGCGCGGCTGGCGGCCGCCTGCTCCACCACGCGCTGGATCATCGTCCTGCCGCCGATGTCGAGCAGCGGCTTGCCCGGCAACCGCGTCGATGCGTAGCGCGCTGGAATGACGACGTGATGGGCCACGGGCATTCAGTCCTTCAGCAGCGGGTCGTCGGAATTCAGCCGACGCGCCTCTTCCTCCAGCATTGCTGGGACACCGTCGCGAACCGGGAACGCCAGGCGCTCGGCGCGGCACACCAGGGTCTGCGTGTCGCGATGCCACTGCAGGGGACCCTTGCAGAGCGGGCAGGCGAGGATGTCGAGCAGTTTGCTATCCAAGGGATACTCCCGCACCGGTGAGTCCGGTGCGTTCAAGAACGGATGCCAGCAACGCCGCGCCTTCGGCGCGACCGATGCTGACTTCGAGATCGACCCACCACCAGTCGGGACGGGCGATCGCCCGGCATTTTACGGCATCTTTCTCGGTCATCAGGACAATGGTGCCCGCGGGAAACGGCAGCGCCCCGGCGGCAAGCGTCGCGTGGTCCGGCAGTGGGTGCGACGTGACGGCCAGACCTCGTTGGGCGAGGCCGCGAAAAAAGGCGTCGGGATGGCCAATGCCGGCCAGCGCGTGCAGGTTGGGTGCACCGACGAATGCGACCAGCGGCCGGCGTTCGCCCGTCAGCAGGTTCACCGCGTCGCCCAGTTCGAACTGCGCTTGCAGCAGCAACGGCGATCGGACCGCGAACTCGGCACGCTCCTCCCCGCCGCGCTCGGTCACGACGACCGCGTGGACCGATTCCAGCTCGCAGGCGGGCTCGCGCAATGGACCGGCGGGCAACAGCCAGCGGTTACCGAGCCCGCGCGCGCCGTCGACAACGGCAATTTCATAGTCACGCGCAAGGCGCACGTGCTGCAGGCCGTCGTCACAGACGACGACCTCCGCACCCTGCGCGGCTGCCAGGCGCGCCGCCGCCACACGGTCCGCGCCGATGACGACGGTGTGCACGCCGCGGCGAGCATGCACCAGCGCCTCGTCACCCGTCACGCCCGCGTCGTCCGTAGCCGCAACGACCCTCGGTGCACCGCGATGCGAGCCACCGTAACCGCGCAGCACGACACCCACTCGCCAGCCGCGTGCTTCGAGCTGCCGTGCCAGCCAGGCGGCGACAGGAGTCTTGCCTGTGCCACCGACCGTCAGGTTGCCGACGACGATGACCGGCACGCCGACGTGCTCGACGCGCAGCAGGCCCGCGCGATACGCCATGGCCCGCAAGGCGATGATGGACCGGTATAGCAAGGCCAGCGGCCACAGCGGCAGGCTGCGCCAGGCGGGGCCGTACCAGACGCTCTGCAGCCGCGCGTCGAGCGACATGCGTCAGTCGTTGAACTGCAACCGGTGCAGCACGGCGTACTGGCCGTCGCGCGCCAGCAGTTCCTGGTGGGTGCCCGATTCCACGACGCGCCCCGACTCCATGACGAGGATCCGATCGGCTTTCTCGACCGTCGACAGCCGGTGCGCGATGATGAGCGTCGTGCGGTTGGCCATGAGCGCTTCGAGCTGGTCCTGGATCTGCCGTTCGATCTCGGTGTCGAGGGCCGAGGTCGCCTCGTCCAGGATCAGGATCGGCGTGTTGCGCAGCAGCGCGCGTGCGATCGCGATGCGCTGGCGCTGGCCACCCGAGAGCAGCGTGCCGCGATCGCCGACGATGGTGTCGAGCCCGAGCGGCAACTGGTCACTGAACTCATTGACGCGCGCGGCCGCAGCGGCGCCTTCGATTTCGGCGTCCGTCGCCGGGAAGCCGAACGCGATGTTGCTCTTGATCGTGTCGTTGAACAGCACGACGTCCTGGCTCACGAGGCTGACCTGCGAGCGCAAGGCGTGCAGCGAGAATTCGCGTGCGTCGTGGCCATCGAGCAGCACCTGGCCCGCCGTCGGGTCATAGAAGCGCGGCAGCAACCCCACGAGCGTGGACTTGCCGCTGCCGGAACGTCCCACGATGGCGATCTTCTCGCCGGGCTGCGCGTGGAAGCTCACGCCGTGCAGCACCGGCTCGGCCGACGTCGGGTACTTGAACTCGACGTCGCGATACTCGACTTCGCCGCGCGCGCGCTCGAGCCGGAATGCGCCGCCCTGGTCCTCGATCGGCGCATCGAGCACTTCGAAAATGCTCTGCGCGGCCGCGATGCCCTGCTGCAACGGACCCGCGACATTGACCAGCCGGCGCAGCGGCGCAGTGATCAGCATCAGCGCGGCGATGAAGGACGTGAACTCGCCCACCGACATCAAGCCGTTGATCGCGTCGACGGTCGCCAGGTACAGCACGCCCGCCAGGCCGACCGCCGCGATCGTCTGCACGATGGGATTGCTCATGCCCTTGGTCATCATGAGCTTCATGTGCGAGCGACGGTTGTGCTCGGTCACCTCGTCGAACATCTGCGCCTCGTAGCCTTGCGCGTTGAAGACGCGGATGACCCGCGGTGCCTCGATCGCTTCCTTGGCGACACGGGTCACGTCGCCCATCGAGTTCTGGATGCGCCGGCTGTAGCGGCGGAACAGCAGGTTGATCTTGCGGATCAGCACCGCGATCAACGGACCGACAATCAGGCTGAACAGCGTGAGCTTCGGGTTGAGGTACAGCAGGTAGCCGATCAGGCCAATGATCGTGAGCGTGTCGCGGATGAACACAGTGACCGAATCGGTCGTGGCGGTGGCGACCTGCTCGGTGTTGTACGTGAGCTTGGACAGCAGGACGCCCGACGTATTGGTGTCGAAGTACGCGACCGGCAGGTGCACGTAGCGCTCGAAGATCTGCCCGCGCAGGGTCTTCACGATGTGCCGGCCGACGAAACCCGGGCAGTACGTCTGCATGAAGTCGCCGACGCCACGCAGGATGAAGAGCCCGACGAGCGCCACCGGCACCAGCCAGACCATGCGCGGGTCCTTGTCGACGAAGGTGCCGTCGAGAAAGAACTTCACGAACGCAGCCCAGCCGGCGTCGGTCGCCGCAAAGATCGTCATGCCCACCACGCCGACCGCGAACATGGCCTTGTGCGGTCGCAGGTAGCCGAGCAGACGTTTGTACGTGTGCAGGGCGCCCTCGGGCATCTTCAGGTCGATGCGTTTATCGGCTTTCCGACCCATCGTGCACCGTGGCGATGTTGATCTGGCGGTAGCCGAGGCGCCCGGCGACGTCCATCGCGGTGACGACCGACTGGTGCACGGCCCGCGCGTCGGCGCGGATCGTGAGGGGCTGCGCGCGGTCGCCGTTGGTGGCGCGTGCAAGTGCCGTGGCAAGCGTGTCGGGGCTGTTGTTGACGAGGTCGCGACCGCCCACGCGGTAGTTGCCTTCGGCCGTCACCTCGATCTCGACCGTTTCCTTGACCGAGGACTCGTCCGGCTGGACACCGGCGTCGGGCAATCGCACCTGCAACCGGCTCTCGTCGATGAACTTGGTCGACATCATGAAGAAGATCAGCAGCAGCAGCACGACGTCGATCAGCGACGTCATGTTGAGTTCGACCTCCTCGCGCTGCTTGCGCTGGAATTTCAAGCCACGGCTTCCTGCGGTGCCGACATGGCATCGCCGATCTCGACAGCCGACGCCGGGCGCAACGCACTCGCACGGTCGATCGCCTGCACCAGCTTGAGCGATTCCTTCTCCATGTCGATGACGTGGCCGTCGACCCGGCTGCGCAGCAAGCGGTAGGCCACGAGTGCCGGGATCGCGATGATGAGGCCGGTCGCGGTCGTGATGAGTGCTTCGGCGATGCCCGACGCCATCGCCGTGGGGTTGCCCACGCCGGCGATCGTGATCGCCTTGAACGTCCGGATCATGCCCGTGACGGTACCGAGCAGGCCGAGCAACGGGGAGATGGCCGCGATCGTGCCGAGGGCATTCAGGTACCGCTCGAGTTCGTGCGCGACGTGCCGCCCGGCGTCCTCGATCGCCTCGATCATCAGCGAGCGGTCACGGTGCCGGTTCGCCAGCCCCGCGGCCAGCACGCGCCCCAGCGGAGAGTGTTGCTGCAGGGCGAGGATCTGCTTGTCGGAGAGGGTGCGGTTTTCGACCCAGCGCCACACCTTGTCGACGAGTTCTTCGGGCACGACGCGCTGGCTCCGCAGCGTCCAGAGGCGCTCGAGCGTGATGGCGGCGGCAAGTATGGAGCAGAGGATGAGCGGCACCATGACGATGCCGCCGGCCTTCACGATTTCGAACATGTGGCGTGCTCGAGTCCCTGTGCCCGGTCAAGTATGACCCGCCGATGATACTGGAACCCCTCCCCTGCGGCGACGGGCATGGTTCAAGGATCACGCCATGGACGCGGCTGTTCGCGCCGGTATTCCGACCGGCGGCGGCAGGCTTCGTCCAGGCCCGAGCTCGAACGTGATGGCGCCGCCATCGCTCGTTCGCACGCTCCGGGCTCCAGCCTGCTCCCAGCGCTCCACGACGCGCTGCACGGGGAAGTTCCAGCGATTCCGGTGACCCCACGGCGTAGACGGCCCAGCGCGGCCTCAACGCTGCCACCAGGCCCTGTGTCGAAGAGGTACGACTCCCATGGTGTGGCACGACGACGATGTCGACAGCACGCAGCGCGCCTGTGCGCACCAGGTCGCGCTCGGCTGCGGCCTCGATGTCCCCGGCCAGTAGCGCCGAGTGCTCCCCTGCGCTGACGAGCAGCACGCACGAGCTGTCGTTGTCCCGCTCGTACTGGACGTCGCCGGGGTGCAGCCATCTGAAAGCTGACTCCGTCCCATGCCCACGCCTCGCCACGCCGGCAGGTGTCCCGAGTTGCCAGCGCAGCGGTGTCGCCGAACGCGTTCGCTCGCAGGCTCGGGCCAAGCGTCAGGGCACGCGCATCCATCAGCGCAAGCACGCTTGCCGCACCGCCCTTGTGATCGTCGTCGTCGTGGCTCACGACGACGCGATCGACCTGGCGTATCCCACGCGACTTCAGGAACGGCGCGACCACGAGCTGTCCGGTGTCACTGCCGGTACGAAACGAGGGCCCCGCGTCGTAGACGAGCGTGTGACTCCTCGTCTCGACGACGACCGACAGTCCCTGCCCCACGTCGAGAATCGTGATGCGCGCGCCACCGTCGGGAACGGGCGCAGGTCGCCAGAGGCAAGCGGTCGCAATGAGCACGCCACCTGCAACGCGTCCCAGGATCGGTAAAGGCGACAGCGCCGCAAGCGTGCCGAGAATGAGCGCGCCCCAGCCGACACCGTCGAGCCCCGCGATCGACCACGTGGCGAGCGGCCACGATGCTGGAACCTCGATCAGTGGCCACGTCGCTTCGATCAACCGGCCCGTCCAGTCGAGCAGCACTGCGCCAGCGTTCCCGGCGATCATGGCGACGGCGCAGGACACCAGCACGGCCGGCACGATCAGCAGCGTGTAGAGCGGGATCGCGTAGAGGTTGACCAACGCGGAAACGAGCGAGACCGCGCCGAAGCTGCCCGCCAGGACGGGTACCAGCCCCAGCGTGACGACGACCTGGACCAGCAGGTAGCTGCGGATCACCCCCAGCGGCCGAACGTGCCCGGTGGCCCCGTAGAGAATCACGGCCACGGCGCCGAACGACAGCCAGAATCCCGGCGCGAGCGGCGCCAGCGGATCGAACAGCAGCACGCCAATGACGCACAGGCCGAGCCCATCGGCGACGCCCACCCTTCGCCGCAACAGGAGCGTGACGGCACCGCACGCGATCATGACCATGGTGCGCTGCGTCGGCACGGACCAGCCCGCCAGCAGGCTGTAGGCAACGGCAGCAATCGCGCCAGCGACGACCGATGCGTCGCGCGTGGCGCCGGTCGCACCGCAGCGCTGGCGCAAACGCTGCACCCGTCCACCGACCCAGGCGAACACCGCAGCCACCATCGCGATGTGCAAGCCGGAGATCGCCATCAGGTGGCTGGTGCCGCTGCGGGCCAGTTGCAGCCACTGGTCGCGACTCAGCGCGTCCTGCAGGCCAACCGCGAGCCCGGCGACGATGCCCGCGGACGGTCGCTCGTCGAGAGCGTCACGAATGACTGCCGCAACCTTCGCGCGGGCCAGCAAAACGGGGTGGGTGAGCGCAACGCCGGCCGCGCGGCCGAGTCGTTCGCCGGATCGCACGTAGCCGCTTGCGCCGACGTGATCCCGCAGCATCCGCGCTTCATTGTCGCGCCCCCCCGGGTTCGCAAAGCCACGGGGACGACGCAGCTTGACTTCGAGTTCGAGGGTCTCTGCGGCGTCGACGCGCGAAGGCGCGTCGTACCAAGTCAACTCAAGCAGGCGCGGTAGCCCCGGAGCGCGGGGATCCGGCTGCGGTGCAAGGCGGAACTTGAGCACGTCGAGCGTCCCCTGGGGCACGCTCACGACCACCCCTCGCACACGCACCGGCTGGCCTTCCAGCGCAGGGTCCAGCCGGTCTGCGAGCCCCGCGTTGAGCTGCAATGCCGTGAGCCAGAATCCCGCGCCAGGCCCCAACAGCATGGGCCTGCGCCACGCACCGGCGCTGGCCACCCCCACGCAAAGGCCGACCCACGCCAGCACGACCGGAGGCGCCTGCGGCAGGCTGAGCGCCGCACAGGACCCGGCCACGAGGCCTGCCGCAATCTGCCACATGGTTCGACGTCCCGACCGCGAGGACGTCAGCGTGGGGGGTCGCCCGTGCCGCGAGCCATGCGACTAACCGGCGCGTTCGGCTCGATTCAACCCTCGACGAGCTGGCCATCCTGCAGGGTGAGGACACGCTGCATGCGCGAGGCGATTGAGTTCGAATGCGTGACCAGCACCAGGCTCGTGCCGAGTTCGCGGTTCAGCTCGAGCATGAGCTCGAGCACTCCCTCGGCATTGCGGCCGTCGAGGTTGCCGGTCGGCTCGTCGGCCAGCACGAGCTTCGGCCGCGTAACCAGTGCACGTGCCACGGCCGCACGCTGCCGCTCGCCGCCCGAGAGCTGCGATGGCCGGTGAGTCAGGCGCTGCCCCAGGCCGACACGCTCGAGGAACCAGTGCGCCTCGCGGCGCGCATCCGCCACGGCAGTGCGCCGCACGAGCAGCGGCATCGCGACGTTTTCGAGCGCACTGAACTCCGGCAGCAGGTGATGGAACTGGTAGACAAAACCCAGCGCACGGTTGCGCAGGTCGCCGCGCGCGGCGTCCGACAGGTCGGCAAAGGCCTGGCCCGTCAGCCGAACGGTACCCTGGGCCGGCAGGTCGAGGCCACCGAGGATCTGCAACAACGTCGTCTTGCCCGACCCCGAGGCGCCGATGATGGCAAGCGTCTCGCCCGCGCGCACCTGGAGCTCGACGCCACGCAGGACTTCGAGACGCTGCCCCGCTTCCTCGAAGTGCTTGTGGACGCCGTCGCACGCGAGGATCGATGGGTCAGTCATGGCGCAGGGCCCTCGCCGGATCGGTGGTCGCTGCGCGCCACGCGGGGTACAAAGTGGACAGACAACAGAGCGCGAACGCCGTCCCCGCGATGAGCAGCACGTCGCCGGGCTCGACCCGGGCTGGCAGGTCGCTCATCAGGTAGACGCTCGCGTCCATGAAATGGACGCCGAACACACGTTCGAGGCCATGGACGATCGACTCGAGGTTGAGCGAGATCAGCACGCCGAGAGCCACGCCACCGAGCGTGCCGAGCAGGCCAATCACGGTGCCTTGCGTCGTGAAGATCGCGAGGATGCTCGAAGGACGCGCACCGATCGTGCGCAGGATGGCGATGTCCGGCTGCTTGTCCTTCACCGCCATCACCAGCGTCGAGACGATATTGAATGCAGCAACCGCCACGACCAGCAGCAGGATGAAGAACATCATGCGCTTGGTCAGTTCGATCGAGCGGAAGAAGTTCGCGTTGCGTTGCGTCCAGTCCTCGACGTACAGGCCGCCGCCGAGTTCGCTGGCAACTTCGCGCACTGCCAGTGGCGCCTGGTAGGGATCTTTCACCCCCAGTCGCAGTCCCGTCACATTTCTGCCGAGCCGCAGCAGTCGCGCCGCATCGGCGACGTGAACCACCGCGAGCGTCGCGTCGATCTCGTACATGCCGGAGCGGAAAATGCCCGCGACCTTGAAGCGGCGCAGCCGCGGCAGCACGCCGGCCGGCGTCACGTTGCCCTTGGCGACAGCAACGACGACTGCGTCGCCGAGGCCGACGCCGAGCTTGCTGGCCAGTTCTTCGCCGAGCAGGACGGTGAATGATCCCGGCTGCAGCGACTGCATCGATCCACTGGTGAGGCGTTCGCCGAGCGCCGAGACCTGGGCTTCCAGCGCCGGGTCTATGCCACGCAACGTGGCGGCGCTCGAGGCGCCGCCAGCATGATCGGCGATCAGCAGGGTTTCGGCTTCGACGAACGGAGCGACGGCGGACACGCGCGGATTCTTGAGCGCCGTGTCCCGCAGCGCCTCCCAGCCGGCCAGGCCTTCGCCAAAGGCGGTCACCGTCGCGTGCGATGTCAGGCTCAGGATGCGCGAACGCAGCTCATGCTCGAACCCGTTCATCACCGACAGCACGACGATCAGCACGGCCACGCCGATCGCCACACCCACCATCGAGATCAGCGAAATGAACGACAGGAAGCGATTGCCGGTCGAGCGCAGATAGCGCCGGCCGATGCTGAGTTCGAACGGCATGCTGCGTCCGGCCATGATCACTCGTACCGCAGCGCTTCGGCCGGTTCGGTGGCCGCGCCACGAATCGCCGGATAGATCGTTGCGACGACGGTGAGCGTGAACGCGACCAGCGTGATGGTCGCGATCTGCCCGAGTCGCAGCTCCGACGGAATCTGCGTGATGTAGTACACCGAGGGATCCATCACGTGGAAGCGGAACACCTGTTCCAGCACGGGCACGATGGTGCCGACGTTCGCGGCGACCAGCACTCCGAGCGCGAGGCCAAACAGCGTGCCGACGGTGCCGATCACCAGGCCCTGGGTCAGGAAGACGCCGACGATGCCACGCGGCGTCATGCCCAGCGTGCGCAGGATCGCGATGTCCGAGCGCTTCTCGTTCACCACCATCACCAGCGCCGCCACGATGTTGAAGGCAGCCACTGCGACGACCAGCAGAAGGATCAGGCTCATCATCGTCTTCTCGATGCGAATGGCCCGGAAATACGCGGAGTGCTCCTCGCTCCAGTCCTTGACCGTGAGGCCCGCGCCCGCGGCCCGGCGCAGTTCGGCCGTACGCGCGGGCGCGTTCATGACGTCGTCGAAACGGATGCGCAACCCTGCCGGTGTCGCATTGGCAGCGCCGCTCAAGTCAGCCGCGTCGGCGATGGACACGAGCGCCAGCGAAGCATCGTGATCCTGCAGGCCGACTTCGAAGATGCCGATGACGGTGAAGGTCTGCAGCAGTGGGCGGCCACCCGCCGCGAGCATGTCGCGGCCGGGCACCATCACCGTGAGTTCATCACCGAGTTCGGCGCCGATCTGCCACGCGAGCACACGGCCAATGACCATTCCGCGCGAGCCGGGCTTCAGGTCGCTGAGCTTCCCCTGCAGCAGGCTGTGCTCGATCGAGGACACGTTGGCTTCGGCGACCGGATCGATGCCGTGCAGCAGCACCGGTTCGAGCGTGCCGGCGCGTCCGAGCATCGCCTGTACGTCGACGAAGGGCGCGACGCCTTCGACGCCCTTTACGGTTCGAATGCGGTCGGTGACAGCCTGCCAGTCAGCCAGCCGCTCGGGCGGGCCCGAGACCGTGGCATGCGCAGTGAGTGAAACCAGGCGGTTGCGCAGTTCGCCCTCGAACCCGTTCATGACGGAGATGATCGTGATGAGCGCCGCGACGCCGAGGCACACGCCGGCCATCGAGATCCAGGAGATGAACGAAACGAAGAACCCCTGCCTTCGAGTCCGGACATAGCGCAGGCCGACGAAGACGGGCAGCGGGTGGAACACCGTGAATGGGGGCTCGTGGGGCGGGAGGCCGCAAGGCTACCCGGCGCGGCCCGGCTTTGCACGTTTCCCGCCGGCCAGATAGTGAACTGGAACAAGGAATTAGGTCACGACGCTCCGGCGCTTTCGTGGCGAATGTTATAGTTCGCGGGGCCTCATTGGAGACACGGAAGCATGCGCAAGCAGACATTCACGGCATTCAGTCTTTGCCTGGCCGGACTTGCGACAGCGCCGGCCGTGCCTGCCCAGAACCTGGAAATGACGAACCCGCCCGCAGCTTCGGCCACGGTGGCCACGCCTGGCCGCGGCCAGAGCATGGCCCAGGTGGAACTCCAGTTCGGAGCGCCGACGGAGCGTTTTGCCCCGGTCGGGCAGCCCCCGATCACGCGGTGGGTCTACGCAGACAAGATCGTCTATTTCGAGTACGACCACGTCGTTCACGCGGTGACGCTCCGCCGCTGAGCCGAAACGCTAGAATCACCGCCGCCACCGCCTGACGCGGGGGCGTCCGGCCTGCGTGCCGGGCCAAGGGCGGGCCGCAATCCCGTCGACGTTCCCTGCGAATCTCTGCCGCGTCGAGGCGCGGGAGAGCGACGCCGATTGCCCGCTGGAAGCCGATGCCCGCCGACCACCCTGCCCTGTTGCCCACGACCGAACGACCGAGCCTGCGCTGGCTCGGCCTGACCGGGGCCGCAACGGCCCTGCAGGTGGCGCGCGCAGCCACCCTGGCTTCCGGGCCCGTCCTGCTGGTCACCAGTGATGCGGCCGCGGCCGCCCGCCTCGAAGAGGAACTCGCCTTCTTCTGCGCGGGCGCCGTGCCGATCTTCAGTTTCCCCGGCTACGAGACCCTGCCCTACGACCAGTTCTCGCCGCACCCCGACATCATTTCGCAGCGCCTGCGCACGCTGGCGCGCCTGCCTGCCCTGCGGCACGGCATCGTCATCGTCGACCTGCAAACCGTGCTGCAGCGGTTGCCGCCGCGAACGTTCATCGACGGCCACGCGCTCAGTCTCAAGGCTGGCGAGGCGCTCGACCTCGAGCAGTTCCGCCTGCGTCTCACGAGCGCCGGCTACGCGAGCGTCCCGCAGGTGGGCGAACCCGGCGACTTCGCCATCCGTGGCTCGCTGTTCGACGTGTTTCCGATGGGCAGCGAATCGCCGCTGCGGATCGACCTGTTCGACGACGTCATCGACAGCATTCGCAGCTTCGACGCCGAATCGCAGCGTTCGCTCGAGCAGTTGCCGCGGCTCGACCTGTTGCCCGCCCGCGAATTCAGCCTGTCGCCCGAGTCGATCAAGGATTTCCGGCGCCGCTTCCGCACTCGCTTCCAGGGCGACCTGACGCGCATGCCGCTCTATCGCGACGTCGGCGAGGGCCTCGCCCCGGCCGGCATCGAGTACTACCTGCCGCTGTTCTTCGAGCAGACCGCCACCTTGCTCGATTACCTGCCCGCACGGGCCACGGTGATCCTGCCTTCCGAGCACGATGCAGGACTGCGCGACGCCTGGCGCTCACTGGTCGAGCGTCACGAAGAACGCCGGTACGACATCGAGCATCCGGTGCTCGATCCCGCCGAAATCTGCATGCCGACGGGCGAGTGGCTCAGCGCGACGACCGCGTTGCCGCATGTCCTGGTCGGTCCGGCGCCGGCGATCCCCGCGCTCACCGACGAACCCGCGACGATTCACTCGCAACCCGTCCCGGACGTGCCCGTCATCGATTTCCGGACACAGCCCGCACCCTCCGCGCGCATCGACCAGCGCCGTGAAGAGACGCTGCATGCGTTCGCAGACCAGCTGCGCTACAGCGAAGGTCGAGTCCTGCTCGCCGCCGAATCGGCGGGCCGGCGCGAACTGTTGCTCGAATTGCTGCGCCCGTATGACATCGCTGCCAAGGTCGTCGGCAACTGGCAGGAATTCCTGGACTCCGGCGCACGAATCGCGCTCACCGTCGCACCGCTCGCCTCCGGCGTCACGCTGCGCGACCCGGCCGTCACGATCTACGCCGAGGAACAGTTGTTTGGCGAGCGCGCGCGCCAGGAACGGCGGCGACGGCGCACCGACCGCGATCCCGCGAAGATCATCCAGCAGCTCGCGGACCTGCGTCCCGGCGCCCCGGTCGTGCACGAAGACTACGGCGTGGGACGCTACACCGGCCTGACGACGATGGACGCCGGCGGCATGACGGCCGAGTTCCTCGTGCTCGAGTACGCCGAGGGCGACAAGCTCTACGTGCCGGTGCAGGCGCTCGAGCGCATCAGCCGCTACACCGGTGCGCCCGCGGAGTCGGCGCCACTGCACAAGCTCGGCGGCGACCAGTGGACCAAGGCGCGCGCACGTGCCGCGGCGAAAATTCGCGACGCCGCGGCCGAGCTGCTCGATGTCTATGCGCGTCGCGCCGCACGAGAAGGGCACGCGTTCCAGGTCGACGAACAGCAGGTGCGCGCGTTCGAGTCCGGCTTCCCGTTCGAGGAAACCGTCGATCAGTTGACCGCCATCCAGGCCGTGATCGAAGACCTGCGCTCGGGCAAACCCATGGACCGCGTGGTTTGCGGCGACGTCGGCTTTGGCAAGACCGAGGTGGCACTGCGAGCGGCGTTCGTCGCCGTGCAGGGCGGCAAGCAGGTCGCGGTGCTGGTGCCGACCACGCTCCTGGCGCAACAGCACTACGAAACGTTCGCCGACCGCTTTGCCGACTGGCCCGTCAAGATCGAGCTGCTGTCGCGCTTCCGTGCGGGTGCGCAATCGAAAGTGGCGCTCGATGGGTTGGCCACCGGCAAGGTCGACATCGTCGTCGGCACCCACCGGCTGCTGCAGCCGGGCGTCAAGTTCAGGGACCTGGGCCTCGTCATCATCGACGAGGAACACCGTTTCGGCGTCCGCGACAAGGAGCGACTGAAGTCGCTGCGGGCCGAGGTCGACGTGCTTACGCTGACGGCCACCCCGATTCCCCGCACGCTGAACATGGCGCTCGGCGGGCTGCGCGACCTCTCGTTGATCACCACGCCACCGGCCGCGCGGCTCTCGATCAAGACGTTCGTGAGCGAATGGAGCGACCCGACCGTGCGCGAGGCGTGCCTGCGTGAGCTGCGCCGCGGCGGCCAGGTCTACTTCGTCCACAACAGCATCGAGACGATCGAGAAGACGGCACAACAACTGGCCGGGCTCGTGCCGGAAGCGCGCATCGTGATCGGCCACGGCCAGATGCGCGAACGCGACCTCGAGCAGGTCATGCTCGATTTCTACCACAAGCGCGCGAACGTGCTCCTGTGCACGACCATCATCGAAAGCGGCATCGACGTGCCGACCGCGAACACGATCATCATCGACCGCGCGGACCGCTTCGGGCTCGCCCAACTGCACCAGTTGCGCGGCCGCGTCGGCCGTTCGCACCACCAGGCGTACGCATACCTGATCACGCCGCCGAAGAACGCCATGACGGCCGATGCCGCGCGCAGGCTCGAGGCGATCGAGTCACTGGAAGACCTCGGCGCCGGTTTCGTGCTCGCAACGCACGACCTGGAGATCCGCGGTGCCGGTGAACTGCTCGGCGAAGGCCAGAGTGGCCAGATCCAGGAAATCGGCTTCGCGCTCTACATGGAACTGCTCGAACGCGCGGTGAAGGCGATGCAGGCCGGCAAGACGCCCGAACTCGAGAAACCTCTGCACCACGGGCCCGAGATCGACCTGCACGTGCCGTCGCTGCTGCCCGAGGCCTACCTCCCTGACGTGCACGCGCGACTGGTGCTCTACAAGCGAATATCGTCAGTGCAGTCGGTGACCGAACTCGACGACTTGCAGGCCGAAACGATGGATCGCTTCGGACCGCTGCCCGAGCCGGCGAAGAACCTGTTCCGCATCGCCCGGCTGCGCGTCGTGGCCAACCCGCTCGACATCGAGCGCATGGACCTCGGCGGCACCAGCGGCTCCGTCGCGTTCGGCGACGAGACGCCGCTCGACCCGGGCTCGCTCATCCTGCTGCTGCAGAAAAGCAACCGGACGATGCGCTTCGATGGCCCGAAGAAGATTCGCGTGACTGGGAAGTGGGACGACACCGAGGAGCGTTTCGTCGCCGCACAGAGCCTGCTCGACGAACTCACCCGCTGCGTGCCGCGACACTAGGTATCAGACTTCCCCGCGGACGGCACGATTGCCGCCGCTCGATCGCGCCTGCGCCATGGCAACGCGAGTCGCCGCCAGCAGGTCTGCGTGGCTGGTCCCGCGTGGCGGTTGTGCCGTCACGGCGCCGGCGCTCACGGTGAGGAACTTGCCCGTCACTGACCGGGGGTGATGGATCGAGAGGGAACGGATCCGCGCGACGATCTGCTCGGCAAAGCCGATGGCCGCGTGGGCCTCCATCGAGACCCCGAGCACGAGAAAGCCACCCGGCCCCGAGCGCGCCACCACGTCGCTGGCGCGCTTCATTACCGCGGCGATGGCCCGGCCGACCTGCCGCAGCACGTTGTCACTCGCGCTGCGGCCGAAGATCTCCAGGTACTCGGCGAACGAATCGATCTCGAAGTGCATCAGCGTGACGGCGCGGCCATCGCGCTGGCCGATCGACCAGTCGCGTGCGAGCATCTCGAGCAACTGCTCCTCGGTACTGAGGCCGCTGGAACGCTCGAGTGCCGCGGCGAGCACGCCTGGCGAGCTGCGGGGCACGGGGCGGTAATAGAGCGCCATGCGCCCGCCCGCCAGCATCACGGCCCAGCGCTCGCAGTCGACCAGCGTGCCGTCCACTCGCCTCAATCGCACGCGGGAACCCACGCCGGTCGCGGTCAGGTTGGGATCGGCAGGCGCCTCGACCTCGACGTCCTCGAGCCGGTGCCCGGCCACCCAGTCTTCCGAACGGCGCAGCAACGCGGCGAGCGTCGCATTGCCATAGACCACGAGGGTCACGCCGTCGCGATTTTCGACGACGGCGATGCCGTCGAGCGCGTGCCGCAGGACCTCGCCAAGGAGTTGCGCGTCACTGGTTGTCGTCAAGCTCGATGCGTCGTTCATCGGTGCGGAACTCCCCCTCGTCGCCGTCCGTTGTCAGGCGTTCAGTTGCAGGCTGGGTGCGTCGCGGCAGTGCTCGATCGCCCGCTGGCTCTCGGCCCATTGCGTCGTCTTGCGCAATTGCTCGCGGCCGGGCATGGGCCGGCCGTGCAGGCGCACGAGCCGCACCTGGCTGAGCGGATCCGCCGCGCCTTCGAGTTCGGCCAGCGTCGCAAGCACGGCGGGACGATCGTTGCAGATCGGCAGCAGGTCGCACCCTGCCTCGATCGCACGGCGGGCGCGCTCGGGCACGGTGCCCGCGAAAGCCGCCCCGCCCATGCTCAGGTCGTCCGAGAAAACGGCCCCCGTGAAACCAAGGCCCCAGCGCAACTCCTGCTGAATCCAGCGCGCCGAGAAACCCGCCGGGGCCTCATCGACCTCGGGAAACAGCACGTGCGCGACCATGACCGAGGTCAGCCCATTCGCGATCATGCGCCGGTAGGGCAGCAACTCGTCCGTCAGCTCGCTCAACGGGCGCCGGTCGATCGGCAGTGCCTTGTGCGAATCGGCAACCACGGCGCCGTGCCCCGGGAAGTGCTTCGCCGTGGCGGCCATTCCGGCGGTCCGCATGCCTTGCATGCAGGCGACTGCCAGGCGCGAAACCACCTCCGGGTCACGGTGGTACGCACGGTCACCGATGACTTCACTGACACCGAAATCGAGATCGATGCACGGGGCGAAGCTCAGGTCGATGCCGATCGCGCGCAGTTCGGCCGCCAGCAGCCAGCCGCACTGCCAGGCGAGTCGGCGACCGGCCTCGGGGTCCAGGTCGTAAGCGTGGCCGATCGCGCGCTGCGGCGGCAGCACGGTGAATTCCTGCCGGAAGCGCTGCACACGCCCGCCTTCGTGGTCGACGGTGACGAGCAACGATGGCGTGCGCACCGCCCGGATCTCGCGGACCAGCGCCTCCAGTTGCTCGTAGTTCGCGAAATTGCGCGTGAACAGGATGACGGCACCCACCAGCGGGTGCGCAAGCACGCGCCGATCTTCGTCGGTGAGTTCGCAGCCGGCGACGTCGACCATCAGCGGACCGAGCGTCATCGCCTCACTCCGGGTGCCGCGTCGTCCGTCATGCGCTCCTCATCGGTCGAACACCGCCATGGCCTCGACGTGCGCCGTGTGCGGGAACATGTCCATGACCCCTGCGGTTGTCAGCTGGAAACCATGCTCACGGACGAGCAGGCCCGCGTCGCGCGCGAGGCTACCCGAATGACAGGAAATATACACGACACGCGTGGCACCGCTGCCGGCGATCACCGGCAGTATCTCCTTGGCCCCGGCCCGCGGGGGATCGATAAGCACCCTGTCATAATGTCGCCGCGCCCACGGCAGGCCGGCTACGTCCTTGAACAGGTCTGCCACGTGGAAGTCGACGTTGGCAATGCCATTGCGACCCGCATTGCCGCGTGCCCGCTGTACCAGCCCCGCGTCGCCTTCGACGGCCACGACGTGACTCGTGCGCCGGGCCAGCGGCAGCGAGAAATTGCCGAGTCCGCAGAACAGGTCCAGCACAGTCTCGCCCGGCTGGGGTTCCAGCACGTCGAGCGCGCGCGTGATCATCGCCTGGTTGAGCGCGCCGTTGATCTGCACGAAGTCCGTCGGCTCGAATTCGATGGTGACGTCGTGCCCTGCGAGCCGGTAGTGCAGTGGTGCAGGCGGATGAGCGGGGTCGAGCGGTGCGATCGTGCCCGGGCCACCGGGCTGCAGGTATAGCCGCACCGAATGTTCACGCTCGAATGCCGCCATGCGTTCGAGATCGGACGGCGCCGGGGGATCGAGCACACGCAGCACCAGCGCCACGACGTCGTCCGACACCGCAACCTCGGCCTGCGGCACCCGGCTTGCGATCGTCAGGCCCTCGACCATCTGCCCGAGCGGCGCGATCAATGCGCCGACCGGCTCGACCAGCACATGGCACTGGTCGAGGTCGGCCACGTATGGTGACGAACGCTCTCGAAAGCCGACGAGCACCTTGCCCTTGCGCGGCACGAGCTTGATCCCTAAGCGCGCGCGCCTGCGAGCCTGACAAAGACAGTATCGCTGACGGTGCAGATGGCTTCCAGGGTCATTTAGCGGGCCCGATGGGTGGCTTGATCGAGCGGCGTCGCTCCGCGCCGCGAGTAGAGGCGGCCAGGAAATCCCGTCAGCGGCGCCGAGGTCCATCCGACAGGTGTGTTAGCCCGGATTTCCCGGATGCCCCCGATGCTGCTGGCCCGAATCGTCGGAATTGCGGCATAGTTTCAATGGGTTGAGGCTGCTGGGGTGACGGCGCGATGGACCACCCTGGGGGTGAATTGGATGACGGCGCCCTGCGGGTCGATTTCGATCGTCGCCTGAAGCTGGAGTTCCATGGCAGCCGCATCACTTCCGACGCCGGCCTGCTGGCCTACCGGGCACTGGACGACGCGCTCGGGCTGACCGACCTGGCCGGTGGCGTGCTGTCGGAATGCCGTCGTGGCCGGAACACGCGCCATCTGCTGGCTGGGCTGCTGCGGCAGTCGGTATTCGGCCGCCTCGCCGGCTATGAGGATGTGAACGACGCCGAGCGTCTCGCGCATGATCCGGCCATGCGCGCCGTGGTCGATCGCGGCGGGCTGGATCGCCGGGCCGCCTCGACCAGCCAGATGGGGCGGTTCGAGACGGGCTGGCTGACCAGCGAGGGGAACCTCGCCGCGCTGGCCGATCTCTCCGGCGCCTGGATCGACAGGGTTCATGCGCGCAGGCCGCAGTCGGTGATCGTGCTCGACATGGACAGCAGCGTCAGCGAGACGCATGGCGGGCAGGAAGGCAGCGCCTACAACGGCCACTTCGGCTGCACCTGCTATCATCCGCTGTTCGTGTTCAACCAGTTCGGCGACCTGGAGCGGTGCGGGCTGCGGCCCGGCAACGTGCACAGCGCCGATGGCTGGCGGGCGCTGCTGGCGCCGGTGATCGCGCGCTACCGGGGCCGGATGAAGCGGCGGTATTTCCGCGCCGACGCGGCCTTCGCCAATCCCGAGATCTACGAGTTGCTGGAGGCCGAGGGCTACAAGTACACGATCCGGCTGCCCGCCAATGCCGTGCTCCAGGAGAGCATTGCACAGCGACAATCAGGATGGTTGAGAGCGTCAATCAGGATGAGCGGCGCCGGGGTCAGCCGGAGGTCGGGCGTAGCCCGGCCGTAGGCTGACCCCGGCGGGCGCCTTTGCCCGATCGGGTGGGGTGCCGTGGCGGTGCGGTGTGCCGGAATGGGCGGTCATCCCAGGGGGATCGCCGCCTTGCCCGGCTCGCACGTCACCGACCATCAGGCGAGGCGCTACATGACGCTCAGACGCACCCACGGCCGCGCCACCGCCGCCGCCAGGGCGGGCTTCAGCGAGCGCACCGGCCGCCGGATCGAGGCCGATCCCCGGCCGCCGTCCGAACGGGCGGCACCGCCGCGGCCGGCGCCGGCCCGACCCGCTCGCCGCGGTCTGGGAGAGCGAGATCGCTGCCGATGCTGGAGCGCCGACCCCGGGCCTGCGGCCGGTGACGCTGCTGCGAGGATCTGCAGATGCCGCCACCCGGACGCTCCCCGGATCGGCGTCCGCCGCACGCTGGAGCGCCGGGTCCGCGCACTGGCGCGCGCTGCATGGCCCGGCGCGCGAGGTGATCTTCCGCCAGGACCATCCGCCGGGGCGGCAGGGCGCTGTCGGACTTCACCGACGGCCGACCGCGCTCGGCGTCAGCATCGCCGGCGCGCCGTTCGCGCACCGGCTCTACCACTTCGTCCTGGCCTACTCCGGCTGGGAGCATGCCGACGTGGTGCTCGGCGGCGAGAGCTTCACCGCCCTGGCCGAGGGCCTGCAGAACGCGCTCTGGACGCTCGGCGGCGTGCCGCGCGAGCACCGCTCCGACAGCCTCTCCGCCGCCTTCCGCAACCTCGCCGCGACGCCGCCGAGGACTCAGACCCGCCGCTACGAGGCGCTCTGCGCCCACTACGGCATGCTCGCCGACCCGCAACAATCGCCGGCGTCGCCCACGAGAACGGCTCGATCGAGGCGCCAGCACCGCCACCTCAAGAACGCGCTCGACCAGGCGCTGATGCTGCGCGGCCACCGCGACTTCGACGACCTCGCCGCCTGGCGCGCGCTTCGTCGACGCCGTCGTCGGCCGCGCGCAATGCCGCCGCGACGCCGCCTGCGTCGAGGCCGAGCGGCCGCACCTCGCGCAGCTGCCGCCCGCGCGCACCACCGACTTCACGACGAGGCCGTCGTCCGCGTCACCCGCACCAGCGGCTTCAGCCTGCGCACAGCGTCTTCTACAGCGTCGCCGTCGCGCCTGATCGGCCAGCGCCTGCGCGTGCACATCTACGACGACCGGCTCGAGTGCTTCCTCGGCGCCACGCCGCGTCGCTCACCCTGCCGCGCGGCCGGCGCCCGGGGCGACGGGCGGCGCGTCCACGTCAGTCGACTACCGCCACGTCATCCACAGCCTGCGCCGCAAGCCGCAGGCGCTGCTCCACCTCGGTCTATCGCGACGAGCTGTTTCCCGCGCACCGCCTACGCCGCCGCCTGGGACGCGCTGTCGCCGCGCTGCCGGCCCGCGCCGCCTGCCGCCGCATGGTCGGCCTGCTGGCCTCGCCCATGACGCGGCCTGCGAGGCCGAACTCGCCCCGCCGCTCGCCGCAGCTGCTCGATGCCGGCGAACTGCCGGACCTCGCCAGCGCTGCGCGCGCGCTTCGCGCCGAGGCCGCACGGCGCCGCCCGACGATCGCCGGTCCCGCTGCCGGACATCGCCAGCTACGACGCCCTGCTCGCGATCCGCGCATGACCGCCGCATGACCGCCGCCAGCACCGCCGACGACGGCCACGCGCTGCCGCTCATGCTGACCGCGCTGCGCCTGCCCACCATCGCCCGCCACTGGCCCGACATCACCGAGCGCGCCGACAAGGAGGGCTGGCCCGCCGCCCGCTTGCTCGCCGCCCTGGCCGAGCTCGAGCTCGCCGAGCGCGCCCGCGCCGCATCCGAGCGACACCTGGTCGAGGCCCGCCTGCCGCCCGGCAAGACGCTCGCCACCTTCGACTTCACCGCCGTGCCCAGCGTCCGCAGGCCCACGTCGAGGCGCTCGCCGCCGGCGAGCTGGATCGAGACGCGGCGCCAACCTCCTGCTCTTCGGCCACAGCGGCGCCGGCAAGACGCCACGCCTGCGGCGCCATCGGCCACGCCCTCGTCGAGAACGGCTACCGCGTGCTGTTCACCCGCACCACCGATCTCGTGCAGCGGCTCCAGGCCGCCCGCCAGGCGCTGCCCTCGAGCAGCGCCATCGCCAAGCTCGACCGCTTCGACCTGATCATCCTCGACGACATCTGCTACGTCCGCCAGGACCAGGCCGAGACCTCCGTCCTGTTCGAGCTCATCGCCGCGCGCTACGAGCGCCGCAGCCTCGCTCATCACCGCCAACCAGCCCTTCAGCGCCTGGGACCGCGTCTTCCCCGACCCGGCCGTGACCGTCGCCGCCATCGACCGCCTCGTCCACCACGCCACCATCCTCGAGATGAACGTCGACAGCTACCGACGCCGCTCCGCCGCATCACGCAAGGCCGCCAAACCAACCGAGCCCGTCACAGACCAACCATCCTGATTGTCGCGCCGCGACAATCAGCCCGCTTGCCAGCGACAATCAACAGCAGCCATCATCCCAACGCCGTGCCGTCAACGCGTCATCCTGATTGACGCGCAAAGCCATCCAGATCGTCGCGCTACAGAGCATCGCCTGGCTGCTGAAGCGCCCGGTCGGGCGTCCGCCGAATGATGTGCGCCGCTTCCACGCCAGCTTCAGCTATCAAGCCGGAAGCTGGACCAAGCCGCGCCGGGTGGTCGCCAAGGTCGAGTGGCATCCGGGCGAGCTTGTTCCGCGCGTCGGCTTCATCGTCACCAACCTGTCGCGCCCGGCCGAGCGGGTGGTCGCCTTCTACAATCAGCGCGGCACGGCGGAGCAGTGGATCAAGGAGGGCAAGGGCGCGATCAAGTGGACGCGGCTGTCGTGCCGGTCGTTCGCCGCCAACGCCGTCCGGCTTCAGCTTCACGCGCTCGCCTACAATCTCGGCAACTTCCTGCGCACGCTGGCGACGCCGAGCCGATCAAGGACTGGTCGCTGACCAGCCTGAGGGAGAAGCTGATCAAGATCGGCGCCAAGGTCGTCAGCCACGGCCGCTATGTCGCCTTCCAGATGGCCGAGGTCGCGGTGCCGAGGGCGCTGTTCCGGAGATCCTCGACGGCTATCGCCGCGCTGCGTCCATCATCGCCACCGGCCCGATGTTGATCGTCGTTGGCCGCATCGGTCGCGCCGGCCGACGGCGGCAGGAGAACTGCGTCCAGATCTCGCCCGAAAGGGCGCACTCTATGCCGCGGACGGCGATTACCGACCGGTCAGGCCCGACGCGCGCGCCATCCAGGCGCCGTCACCGTTGCGAGAGCAGCCGGAGCGCCGATACGCTCACCGCTGGAAGGCCGGATCGGTCGGCCATCTGGGAAATGTCGGCTAACTCCAGATCGTGTTGGCATCCGGCACCGGGTCGGCCAGCCCGAGGCCGAGGAAGCGCATGAACGACAGGCGGTCCTTGATGAGGTACTCGCAGCGCTCGTCGGACAGCCCGTGCATCGCCTGCAGCAGCAGGATCTTGAACATCAGCACGTGATCGAAGGCGGGCCGGCCGCCCTTCGTGCCGTCCGCGCGCGGCACGGCTCGCTCCAGCTCGGCGCGGAACATGGGCGAAATCCACCAGCGCGGCGATCCGCTCGAGGTCATCGCCCTTGGCCGACAACTCCCGCAGCCGCTCCTCCACATCGAAGAACCCAGGCTGTCGAACCATCCCCCGCGACCGATCCGCGTCAGTAAATCAGCCATCGGTCATCATGACGAGAGGTTTTTGGAGGTGTCCATTTGACTAACGCCGCACTGGCTCAACAAATCCCTCAAAGCAAGTCTTGCTTTGGAGGAAGTTTGGGTTCTTGTTTTTTTCAGATACAATATACCGTAGAGCATCCAAGTCATTATGGATCTGTGCCAGCTCACTGATATTCCAGCGACAAAGCCTTTTCTGCATGAATCAAGAATGAATACAGCTTCACACAATTCCCACGAAGGAATTTCTAGGCCCTTCTCGAAAAACGTACGGAGCACGCGATCTCCAGCAGGCGTTCCGGGATAAGCAATGAACGGAGACGGCTGCATTCCCTCATTGTCAGCCTGCCCAACGTCGCAGACTTTCGTTTCTCCCCGTACGACCCTGGAAACATCATAAAACGTTCGAGAAAACGAAATCAATATTTGTTCTGGCAAATTCAATCAACTCGATAGCCTGAGAATGGTCTGCAAAGCTTGCCCTTAACGATTCCATCGCGTCGTGTTGTAAGGTTTCTGTCCCAAATTCAATATATACGCAACCGCAGGACTTTAGAAATTTAATATCCTCAAAAGAGAAGGCGTCCGGCCTTGCCTGAAATCCGAATCGGATACCGTACCTTTTAAGTAGCTCTGCAACTTCAAAATATTTACCTTTCGGCCTGCCAAAATCTTCATCAATAAAGAAGCGATAACCAATACCTCTTTCAATTACTTCGATAATCTCCCTCTTTCTCTCTCCGAAAATTTCTATTGGTTTGATCCGAAGATCATTCCGGAAACCGGCCCGAAGACAAAACTCACAGTTGAAACTGCACCCTCTCGCGAATTCAGAAAGAGTGCCACTCGCGGAATAACGTGCTTTCAGCGCCTTGCGAACCGAGCTTCCCCAGCCGTGCGGTTCGTAATCCTCAAGCCTTGGAATTGATCGGTATGCGATGCGGCGTCCATCTCGGAACTTCCGCGCTGTGGCGCGATCAACCCACTTGAAGTTCCGCAGGATATGATAAACGGAAGTTCAGAAAGCTCTTCTATAGATAAGTCTCCAAAAATTTTTCCATCAATCTCGCCGCGAAAAACTAGGTCGGCTTTGGTCTTTTCGAGAACTCATAACGGAGCGACGGTACCATGCGGTCCGACGATCATTATAGTTGCTCTACAACCATGGAGCTCTTATTTCAGAAATATACGTTGTCACAAGGTCCACATTTAGCGGCGGACAGCGCCAATAGAGATAGTTTGGCGCGGACGAAATTGACTATAATCACCGGTATTTGCTGCGCTATATATCTGCGGACGTCTCGTCAAAACGGATTCATTCAGAGAGTAGGCATCAACAATGCAGTCGGCCTCACCCGATGCAATGTAACCCCACTCGATTGGTGTAGTAATGGGCGGAACGGCGGTATCTACGGGATGCAGTGTCCTGTCTGCTCGCCAATTGGGGGTGAGGAAGGTCCTACGATTTGACATGCAGCAGCCCCTTCCTCGTAACGAATGCGCACCCTTCCCACTCATGCCCTCCGAGGCATTCCTCGACATAAGGAATATTTAAAACGTCAAAGAACTCCAGAGGAAAAACATAATCCTCAGGGAAGCGTCGCTCCATCCTTGTGTGCGTATCATGAACAATAACCATGCCATTTGGGCTTACATAGCGAGCCCAAAGCGCGAAGTCGATGCATGAATTTAGAAAATCGTGCGATCCGTCTCTAGAAATAGTAAGTCTATCCTGGAGCGTCCCCAAGCCACAAACGCGTCAGCGCTAGATTTTCGAATTGGAACGACCCAGCCGTCTTGGACAACAGCATTCAGGAGGCTCTCGTAACTTGTCTCCTCGGATTGACTTCCATCATCGATTGTGTAAATACGACCGCCTCCATTAGATTGTAGTGCAGCGCACATTACCCGCGTTGACACGCCCTTATATGTTCCCACCTCCACGATTGTCGTTGGTTGGCGAATTTTTACAAGTCCATAGAGGATATCGAGAACGGCTGGCTCACAAGAAAAATCGGTGTCTCGACCCTGAGATCAAAAGGCTAGCAACATCAGGATCATGAAATGCCGAAGGAGCACTGCAAATCCCAAGAGCGGAGCGCACTTCGGCATGAGTGCGAAGTTGGAGTTGTCGGCAAGCGGTCATGTCAAACCTAGCTCTTCAGCGTATCGAGCTTTGTCTTTAATTTTTGATGGATTCATTGAAATAGTGATATCCTCACCATCGACCTCCCCTAGAATGCGAAACACAGAATTTTTTCTCCAATACGCTGCCCATATTCTTCGGGTGAAATATGTATTGTTGCTGCAAAGGGGCTGGTATTTTGTCCAATAGCATACCTAGCAGGCAATATACCGTCATATCCATACACCTTGATATTGCATGGTAAATTCGATCTTTATTTTTCAGAGTTAATTGCCGCACAAGCACCGAGCGCCATATCGTCATTGCCTGCGATTATCACAACGTCCAGGGCGGTCGGGTCTTCCATGATTCGCTCGAGAATTCTTAGCATTGTCTGCCGGCCGCTTGAAAACCCCCACCAAATTCCTGGCATCTCAAAAAAAGAAGTCGCATTGGAAAACCTTTTTGCGAAAACATCTCTGCGCTCGCGTGCATTCCGCGAACTCTTGAGGGCCGCTCATAAGATAGATCCTGGCGCGCTTCTCGCGGATTGATTGTTCGTGCTCTTGCTTCACATAGGCCGCTAGGGCCTCAGCCCCTTGCTGGGTGTCACTTTTCACCCGTATTAAGCGTCCTTGACGCTTAGCCTCTTCGCCCAAAAAATGACTCTGCTTCTAGGTTAGGAAATTCTCAACAAGAAACACATGACTCCCACGCATTAATCAGCTTTTGGCGATATTTTTCAAAAACATAGGATCATTAGCCGCCGCTTCTGTTGCGGGATGCGCAATGAGAAAATCTGCACGATCGCGCACCGCAGCATAGGCAAGGTCGTTGAGCCGCGCGTGGTTTTCTTCATAATTTGGTAGTTGAGTTCGGTCATCCCGTATCACATATTTTTCATCGCTCTCAGACATCTTCTGATAGAGACCCGCTCGGATGGCGTTGTTGAAGGGACGCAGAGAAGGGATCGCAACGTGGATCTTCATGCGATCATCAAATCGAACGTAAATAGGCTGGATGATTGACACAAATACCGTAACAAGAATTGAGGCCAGAGCTATTGCCTCTGCGGAGTATGAGGCAGATACAAAGTGATACGGGACAAAAGATACCACGAATATTATGAGAATCGTACTCCGAGCGAGTATGTGCAATAACTTGCGATTTCTGTAAAATGAATGACTTATACGACGACTGACTGGAATATAAAGAAACATAGCGAGAGCAACTAAACCGACCTGTATGAGCTCCGTAATTGGCTAGAACCAAGTCTGCTGCTGTTGCTGGCATACTATTGTTCTCCACGGCTACCTCGTAGGAAGGTCGGTAATCTATAAGCCTTGAGCCTGAGGCGTGGTCCACACACTACTGGGGGTTCGCTGCATCCCAACCAAGGCACTCTCCGCGCCAACTATGTACGATAGCGCGCAGCAGGCCATGTTCCAAAATCCTCTTCGCGCGGTTGTACCGTGTTCGGTCGTACCATTTGCGTCAACAGCCCGTTGCTGAGATCGTAGCCGACATTTCCCAGATGGCCGGCCGATCCGGCCATCGAGCGGTGAGCGTATCGGCGATCCGGCGGCTCTTGCAACGGTGACGGCGCCTGGATGGCGCGCGCGTCGGGTCTGACCGGTCGGTGGTCGCCGTCGGAGCGGAAAACAGGCGCCTTTCGGGTCGAGATCTGGACGCGGTTCTCCCGCTGCCGTCGGCCTGCGCGACCGATGCGGCCAGCGACGCTCAACATCGGGCCGGCGGCGAATGGACGCAGCGCGGCGATAGCCGCGAGGATCTGCCGGAACAGCGCGCGCGGCACCACGACCTCGGCCATCTGGAAGGCGACATAGCGGCCGTGGCGTGACGATCTTCGCGCCGATCTTGATCAGCTTCTCGCGCAGGCTGGTCAGCGACCAGTGCTTGACCGGCTCGGGCATCGCCAGGGTGCGCAGGAAGTTGCCGAGATTGTAGGCGAGCGCGTGAAGCTGGAGCCGCACGGCGTTGGCGGCGAACGTCCGGCATGACAGCCGCGTCCACTTGATCGCGTTCTTGCCCTCCTTGATGTACTGCTCGGCCGTGCCGCGCTGGTTGTAGAAGGCGACCACCCGCTCGGCCGGGCGGCGTCAGGTTGGTGACGATGAAGCCGACGCGCGGGATACAGCTCGCCCGGGTGCCACTCGACCTTGGCCACCACCCGGCGCGGCTTGTTCCAGACTCCGGCCTGATAGCTGAAGCTGGCGTGAGTAGCGCCGCACCTCGTTGCGGCGGGCGCCCGACCGGGCGCTTGAGCAGATAGCCGATCCTGCTCCTGCAAGAACCGCGTTGGCCGGGAGCCGGATCGCGTACTTGTAGCCCTCGGCTTCCAGGAACTCGTAGATCTCCGGGATTGGCGAAGGCGGCATCGGCCCGGAAGTAGCGGCGCGTCACCTTGCCCCGATAGCGCGCGACGACCGGCTCCAGCACGTCGCGCCAGCCGTCGGCGCTGTGGACGTTGCCGGGACGCAGCGCACAGCGTTCCAGATCGCCGAACTGGTTGAACACGAACAGCGGGTGGTAGCAGGTGCAGGCGAAGTGGCCGTTCCAGACGCTGCCTTCCTGCTCGCCATGGGTCGGGCTGACGCTGCGAATCCATGTCGAGCACGATGCCTCGTCGGCGGACGGCGGGCATGCACCCGGTCGATCCATGGCCGGACAGATCGGCGAGCGCCGCGAGGTTCGCCTCGCTGGTCAGCCAGCTCCGTCTCGAAGCGGCCCATCTGGCTGGTCGAGGCCGCCGACGATCCAGACCGCCCTGCCACCGACGATCCAGCGCATCGCCGGATCATGCGCGCAGGCGCTCGGCGTCGTTCACGTCCTCGTAGCCGGCGAGCCGCCCGAACACCGACTGCCGCAGCAGCCCGACCAGCGCGATGGCGGCCGTTCCTGCCGGTGCGCGCATCGGCGAGCACGTCACCGGCCATCTCGGTCAGACCGAGGGCGTCGTCGAGTTCGCGGTAGGCCAGCAATCCGGCATCGGAGGTGATCCGGCGAGCCATGGAACTCCAGCTTCAGGCGGCGGTCGAAATCGAGCCGCAGAGCGCCATCATCCGATTCACCCGCCGGGTGCTCCATCGCGCCGTCACCCAAGCAGCCTCAACCCATTGAAACTATGCCACAATTCCGTCGATTCGGGCCACTGAGATCGAGGTCATCTGGGAAATCCGGGGCTAGTAGCGGGGCAGACGCCACAGGGGGGCACGGACGTCGCTCCCTGATCGGCGCGCTGGCCGGCTCGCCGGGTCGGGCGGGCGGAGGCGCAATCGAGCGCGGGGAGATTGCCGAAGGCACAACAAAGCATTCTTTTCGGACAGCGCCCCCACGACAGGGGAGGATCGTCGCGCGATGGGGTCGGGGTTAAAGGGATGTCGCGCACATCTCAGTTAGCACGCATCATTTCAGAATGGTATTTTACCCGCCCGACGCGCCGCTTCCTCCGAGATCAGGAACCGCATTTCGCCGGGCGAGCCGCCGGGTTCGTCGGGCGCGGTGGCGACTGTCACCCACACCATTGAGCGGGGCGGATCGCGGTGCCGGCGAGCGTTGGTCCAACACAGCAAACGCACAGCGACCCAGACGATGAAGGCGAGCACGCCCACAGCAGCGCCGAACAACACACCAACCGACATCATTACGCGCCCAAGGTTGTCGCCCCAACATAGCAATTACCGCAGTGCCCGTTCACCCAGGAACTACCTTCTACGGCATATCTCACGATGAAAGAATGAATAGTGGGGCCAGGGGCGAGCCGTCGGTCGGAATCATGCAACAGTGCGTATATATACAGTCACGCATAGATCCGTGATCCGTGTTTGGTCGGCACTACATGACGTCGCAGATGTAACGACTTCGGAACGAAAAGCGGGGCGTACAGGCCGGTCAGGGCTCGGGCGGTCCCCCCCCCCCCCCGTCCAGGCGAGGCGGTCGAGGGGCACAGGCGCCGCTCCCTGGCGGCCTGCTGTGCGAGCTGCGGCATAGTAGGGGCGCGACGCTGGTCGAGGTCGGTTTGGACAGGGTGTCCCAAAGGCAGGGCCAGGGGGCGGGTCGGCAGGGCCAAGGGGTCGGGGGCCAGAGGCACCACCACCACGCACGAGGCGGGCAGTCGGGGGCCAGGATCGGCAGAGGGCCAGCGGCTAGGCAGCGGCGATCCTTCACACGAACGCGCCAAGGAATGGCACCCATTGTGCCGACGGCTCCCATTGTTCCAGCCCAGGCTGTCTCTACGGGATGAGCCGAGCGGGGCGAGGGCGCGGGCCGTGCGGGCGGCCTGGAGCCGCCGGAGGGATGTGAACCACGCATGCCACGAATGAACCACGAATGCCTAAATGATTTCTTCCGTGTGCCGTTTCCGCGGCCCTCCGGCCCGCCGGAAATAAACGGGGGGTATGGGGGGTATTCATTCGCGCGCACCCACCCCCCGGCCCCCGGCCCCCGACCCCCTGTTTGGCCGCCCTCCTGCCACGAATGGCTCCGCGAATAGTGGCGCGCCGACACCGCCCCCTCGGGCCTGGGCGGTGCTTTTCGTATTCTTTTTCTTTGTAGGGAAGGTCGCCGCGCCCTACTGCTCGCCGCCCCCGCCGGGCACCACAAGCCCCTGCCCGAGGTAGGTCCCGCGGCCGGTGCCCTTAGGCAGCTTCATCTCCTTCACTATCACCCGCTTCTCATTCATCAGGGCATAGAGGATCATCTTGGCGAAGCCCTCGGCGTCGGCGCCGGTGCGCCCGCCCCCGTCCGGGTGCCGGGCCACAACCGCGGCCAGGACCGGCAAGGCCCGCGCGGGCTGCCCCCCTTGTTGCTGTGGGTCAGCGGCCCGTCCGGCGACCCCTTCGCCACCGCGGCCAGGATCGCCTCGCGCAGCCCCCCTGTCACCGTGTCGGCGGCCCTGGTGGGGAGCCACACCCTCAACGCCGGCCGGCGGTCCTCGGCCATGTACTCCGGCGGCTCGGCTGTGCCGGGCAGCGTGACCGCCTCGCGGGTGTACCAGTGCCCCTCCCCGCCCCCGGCGCTCAGGTTGGTCTCCAGGCCCGCCAAGGTGACGTAGTGCTGCTGCTCCGCCGCCGGGATA
>CAVVBC010000008.1:0-10122 GCA_963746325.1 uncultured Gammaproteobacteria bacterium
AGATCGAGCCGATCCCGCGGATGCCGAACCAGGAGATGAGGAGGCGCTGATCCCGCGATACGGGTGCGCCCAGCAATCCCAGCCAGACGGATACGGGACGAACGACGAGCAGCATCAGCGCCACGAACACGACGGTGGTGAGGTCGATGTCGATGTAGTAGAGCATCGCGCCGACGATCAGCACCACGGCGACCTCTGCAATTCGTTCCAGCTGGTCGTTGAAGTCGCGGACTTCCTGCATCATGTAAGCCGTCGCATACTTTGCATCGGTCGCCATGCTTTTCACTGGTGCCCTGGCTGGCCAGGGTGATTTTCGGCGGTGCCTCCGAGCCCGCGACGTCGATGTGTTGATTGGCTCGCTGGAGCGCGATGCCAGCCGCCAGCACGGCCAGGAAGCCGTACGCGTTGCAGAGCAGGGCCATTCCATAGGCGAGCGCGATGAGGCCAAGGGCCAGGAATTCATCGAGGCCAACCGAGAGCTTATGGAGGGTTCGCAGGTGGATGACGAGCCTGCCAACGAGCGCACCCAGCGCTGCACCGATGACGAGGCCGCCGGCAATGGCCCAGACGACGTCGAGCGCGAGCCAGCGCCACACCGCCCACGCCGAGATCGTGCAGTCCCAGCAGTCCCAGCCCCAGCATCACGAACGGAAAGGCGGCTCCGTCGTTGAGGCCGCCCTCGGCCGAAAGACTGAAGCGCAGGCGGTCCCGATCATTCGCTTCCAGGACCTGGACGTCCGACGCGAGCACCGGGTCTGTCGGCGCCACGATCGCTGCAAGCAGGATTGCCGCTCCCCACGAAAGGTCCAGGCCGACCACCCCGATGGCGGTGACGAGCGCGATGGTGACCAGCATCGACAGCGACGCCAGCCGCAGCGGCAGTCGCCACCGCTTGTCGGACAGCGGCAGGCCGAGCTTGAGTCCGACCGCGAACAACGAGATCAGGACCGCCACTTCCGCCGCTCGCTCGAGCACTTCCGCATGGAGCAGCGGGTCCGGTGACAATAGCGCCCATCCCGCGGGGCCGAGCCCGACACCGACTGCGAGGTAAAGCATGCCGGTGCTCAGTGGCAGGCGCCGCAGCAGGCTGCCGGCCAGTGCCATCGTAGTGAGCAGTACGCCGACGATGAGCGCCCAGAGGCCGAAGGTCATGCGCCGGCCCCTGGATGCGGGCGACGCAGGTTATCGAGTTCGTCATGCATGCTGCTGATTGTTATAGCAGCTGTCATCGGGTAGTGCGGTGCGCCGCCGCGCAGGGCGATGCCCGCTTACCGACATGAGTGTCCCGCGCGCCCTTGTGCGCGTCCCGGCATCGCGCGACCATCGATCGCCCCCGCCGGGCTGCAATGGATCAGAACGCGATGAACCTCACGCTGGGAATGATTGGACTGGGTCGGATGGGCGGCAACATGAGCCGTCGCATCGCGCGTGCCGGCCACATGGTGGTCGCCTGGGACCGCGCGGCCGAGGCTCGCACGGCATTGGCCGACGAGCCGCGCATCTGGCTGCGGTCGTCACGCTGGAAGCACTCGTGGCGAGCCTGCCCATCGCCGAGGATCGTCTGGCTGATGTTGCCAGCTGGAGCGCCCACGGACGAGACGCTGCAACGGCTCGTGCCGCTGTTGTCGCCGGGCGATGTCGTCGTCGACGGTGCCAACGCGATGTACAAGGACAGCCAGCGTCATGCGGCAGCGCTGGCTGAGCGCGGACTGCTGTTCGTCGATGCCGGCGTGTCGGGAGGTGTGTGGGGCCTGGAGAACGGGTACGGCCTGATGGTGGGCGGCGACGTTGCAGCCGTGCGCGCGATCGAACCCGTGCTGCGCGCACTGGCCCCGGCAGCAGACCGCGGCTGGGTACATTGCGGGCCGGCCGGCGCCGGGCACTTCACCAAGATGGTCCACAACGGCATCGAGTACGGAATGATGCAGGCCTACGCCGAAGGGCTGGCGTTGATGCGCGCCAAGAGCGAGTTTGCGCTCGACCTGCCACGGATCACGGAAGCCTGGCGACATGGCACGGTGATCCGGTCGTGGCTGCTGGACCTGACGGCCGAGTTCCTGGCGCACGACGCGACGCTCGAGTCGACGGCGCCGTTCGTCGCGGATTCGGGGGAAGGTCGCTGGACGGCCATCGAGTCCATCGAACTCGGTGTGCCGACGCCCGTGATGACGCTCTCGTTGATGGAGCGCTTCGCGAGCCAGGGCAAGGGCGATTTCACCGACCGATTGCTGGCGCGGATGCGCCAGGCTTTCGGTGGGCACGCGGTGAAGACGAAGTAACGGGCGACTTCGCCGGAACGCCCGGCGCCGAGGGTTCGGCTGGTCAGCCGCAGGGTGTCGTAATTGAGACCGACGGTGGATCGTACCAGCCGCCGAAGCGTTCGACCATGCGTGCAGCGGCGACCGGTCCCCAGCTGCCCGACGCATACGGTTCTGCCTGGGGACCGCTGGCCAGCAGTCGATCCACGATGTCCCAGGCCACCTCGACGGAATCCTGGCGCGCGAACAACGTCGCGTCGCCCCGCATTGCGTCGCCCAGCAGCCGCTCGTACGGCGTCATCTCGTCGGTCCGCGAATTGCAGGCAAAGAGTTCGGTCTCAACGCCCACCATCGCTTCGCCGGCATCCTTGGTGCGGACGCCGAGCGCGATTGCGATGCGGTCCGGTCCGAGCCTGAACCGCAGGTAATTCGCGCGCGAAGGCAGGGTTTCGTCGAACAGTCGCTGCGGCGGACGGCGGAACGTCGCCATCACCTCGGTCGCTGTCACCGGCATCCGCTTCCCGGTCCGGATGAAGAACGGCACGTCGGCCCAGCGCCACGAGTCGATCTCGAAGCGCAGTGCCGCGTACGTTTCGGCATCCGAGTTGGGGCTGACCCCTTCCTCGCTGCGGTAGCCCTCGTACTGGCCCCGCACGATGTCGCGACGATCCGGATGCCGGATCGCGCGCAGCACCTTCATCTTCTCGTCACGCATCGCTTCGGGGCCGGTGCCGACCGGCGGCTCCATCGCCAGGATCGCGAGCACCTGCAGCAGGTGGTTCTGCACGACGTCCCGCACCGCGCCGAGTTCCTCGTACAGCCGGCCACGGCCCTCGACGCCGAATTTCTCGGCCATCGTGATCTGCACGTGCTCGATGTGCGTGCGGTTCCAGAGCGGCTCGATGATGGAATTGGCGAACCGGAAGTACAGCAGGTTCTGCACGGCTTCCTTGCCGAGGAAGTGATCGATGCGATAAATCGATTTCTCGTCGACGACCTGCTGCAGCGCGCGGTTGATCGTCTGCGCGCTCGAGTGATCGCGCCCGAGGGGCTTCTCGACGACGACCCGGGCGTTCGCCGCACAACCCGAGCTGCCGAGCTTCGCTGCGACCGTCGCGAACAGACTCGGCGGAATGGCCAGGTAGTGGCAGGGACGCCGTGCGCCGTCCAGTGCCTTGCGCAACGCGACGAAGGTGGCGTCGTCGCGGTAATCGCCGTCGATGATCCGCAGCCTGGCTTCAAGGCGTCGCAACGCCTCCGGGTCGGTGGCGTCGTCGTGCTGCGCCAGGCTTTCCCGCAGCCGGGCGATCAGTGCTTCCCGCGTTACTCCCCCGCGTGCGACGCCAACGACGATCTCCGGCAATCGACCGCGTCGCTCGAGATTCTCGAGCGCGGGAAGGATCTTCTTGAAAGCGAGGTCGCCCGTGATGCCGAACACGACCAATGCATCGGAGTGCTCGCCGTTCATGTCGTCAGTCACCCGGGTGTCGACGCCATGGCCACGTTACGGCCGTTCAGGCAACTGCTGGTGCTTCAGCATCCGGTTGAGGTTCTTGCGGATTTCGGTGAGCTGGCCCAGCGCGGCGAGCGTCCGCATGAAGTCCTTCAGCGGCTGCAGCGGGTAACCGCCGTAGTGTCCGGGCACGGGCACGTCGCTGGTCACCGTCGAGCGCCCTGCCAGCACGACGTCGTCGGCCAGCTTGAGGTGCGCCGCGACCACGCTGTTGCCGCCGGTCATGAAGCGGCGTCCGATCGTCGTCGACCCCGCCATCATGAAACCGGCGGTGTAGAACCCGTCCTCGCCCAGGTCGCAGTTGTGCGCGATGTGGCAGATGTTGTCGAGCTTGGTGCCGGAGCGGATATAGGTCGACGACAGGGTCGCGCGATCGATTGCGCAATTGCTGCCTATCTCGACCTCGTCACCGATGCATACGTTACCCAGGTGCGAGAGCTTCCGCGGGCGCCGGCTCGCGCCAACGGCATAGCCGAAGCCGTCGCTGCCGATGCTGGTGTGCGGATGCACCTCGCAGTCCCGCCCGAGCTCGCAGCCGGCGCCCACGAAAACGTGTGGGTGCAGCAAGGTGTTGGCGCCGAGGCGCACGTCGTTCTCGACCACGGCGTGCGATCCGATGCAGCAGCGGTCACCGATGATGGCATTGGCGCCGATCACGCAGTACGGTCCAAGTAGCACATTCGCGCCGATCGAGGCTGTCGCGTGGACGATGGCCGTGGGATGACGCTCGCCCCATTGGGAGAAGCGCTCACGCTTGCGGTCGAAGTACTTGAGCAGCACCGCCATTCCCATCGATACGTTCTTGACCGAGAAGCAGCAGCCGAAGGCGGCTTCCGCTGCCGCGAGCTGATCGACGATGTCGCGCTGCACGACGAGTATGGCGGCGCCGTGTTCGCGCGCGGTTGCGAGCTGCGCCTGGTCGCTGACGAAGACGAGACTGCCAGGACTCGCGTCGCGCGGCATGTGGCAATCAGTGGCCGCTGCGTCCAGATTGCCGTGCAGGTACGTGAAGACGTCCCCATGCCCGCCCTGGACCGTGTGTGCATTGAGCATGCGGATCCCTTCTTGTAACAACGGCCGGTGCTCTTTGGCCCGGCCGGCGGCGGCCTCAGGCGGCGGCGTTCGCCAGTGCGACGCGCGCGGTGACCTTGCCGTCGAAGTCCAGCCACTGGTGATTGGCGAAATCGTACAACTTGCAGCGCCGCACGACGTCCATGTACGTGCGCCGGTCGAGGCTGTAATCGCAGAGTTCCGGGAACTTTTCGCGCAGCACCTGCTGCGCTTTGCGCAGCGTGAACATCGGGATCCCCGGGTTCAGGTGATGCGCGTTGTGTTCCATGATGTTGTGGATCAGGCGGTCCATGCCCAACGGAAAGCGCACGCAGGCAGTGGAGGTGAGGTAAGCACGATTGCGCTGCCATTCCTGGCGGTTCTGGAACCAGGCGATGCCCGGGTTGGTGTGGTGCAGGTACACCACGAAGCCGATCACGCCGTTCCACAGCAGGAACGGGACGATGACGGCGAGCGTGACGAGCAGCGCGACCGACTGCTCCGTTGCGGCTGCGGCGTACACGACGACGCTGACCCAGGCGGCGGCGAACGCCGTCACGAGCAGGCTGTCGAGCTTGTACTTGCGGCGGCTCGAGCCGACTTCCTTCTTGCTGGCGAAGAACAGCTTCTTCCACCACATTTCATACAGGTAATACGCGCCCCAGCCGAGGCCCGACCGATACAGCCGCTCGAGGGCCCGGCGGTAACCCGGCAGCGCGTCGAATTCGGCCTTGGAGTAGGGCGCCCAGACCTGGTCGCGGCCCTTGAGGTTATTGAAGCCGTGGTGAGCGGTGTTGTGTCCCATCTCCCACAGGCTGAACGCTGTCATCGACGGCAGGAACGCGATTCGCCCGCAGATGGCATTGAGCCGCGCGCTCGAGAAGAAGCTGCCATGGCAGGCATCGTGGCCGACGAGAAAGAGCCGGACGATCGCGAACGTCACGACCAGCATGCCGAGCAGTTTCAGCAGCAGGCTGTCGGCCAGCAGGACGAGCGCGGTTCCCGCGCTGAAGAATGCGATGTCGAGCAGCAGCACCAGGGCTGGCAGCAGGATCTGGGTCCTGGAGGTCTCGAAGGAACACAGCAGGGCTTTGCGGTTCCAGGTGCTAGCTTGAGTGCTTGCTTGCATGTCGTAGGGCGCCTCATCGGTCCGTAGGGAGACAGTGCGGACGCGACAGCGAAGGGCACCGCGCGGTCGACCATCATACCCCAGGCGGATCGGCATGGCTTGACGCGGTGCAATGCGCAGTCTGAATGGTTCACGCGGAAGCGGAGAACAGGTCGTCGCATTCCGCGGCCGTCACCTGGATGCCGAACTCCTCGTCGAGCAGCTTGCGCAGGTGCGCCGGGTCGCGGACGTCCTGCTTGTGATCGCCGGCACCCGTCATGATCCAGTACTCGCGGTTCCTGAGCGATCTCACTTCAGCGGGCAGGATTCGCGACGCGACCAGATTTCGCACGAAAGCCGCGTCTGGATGCCGATGTGAAAAGAAATGCCCGAGCTCGCAGTCCGCCTGGCCGTAACGCGCCAGTTCGAATCGGTACAGCGAAAACCACTCGCCGCCCTTCAGTGTCTGCACGTGCAGTTCGCCCGCGCGACGCGGGGACACCCGGAACGCGCGCTGCTCCTCCCGTGAAGCCTCGCCCGAGAGCCTGATCGGGACTCGCGGACCGAGCGGACCGAACCCGACGTCGACCAGGTGGCGTTCGCCCGCGAGGTCGACGACCGTGATCCGGTGCGTGAGTCCGGGGTGAGTGTCCTGGTCGTAGATGACGCGCGCCAGGTAAAGCGTCACGTCGAAGCCGAGCTCGGCGAGCACCTCGAAGATCAGTCCGTTCTGCTCGAAGCAATAGCCGCCGCGACCCCGCAGCACGATGCGCGAATAGAGTGACGCGGGATCGAGCGGCAACGCGTCACCGAGCCGTGGACCGACACTGCAGAACGCGAATTGCGCGACGTGACGCGCCGTCATCTGCGACAGGAATCCGAGAGTCGGAGCCTGTCGCTGCAGGCCCAGGGCGTCGAGGTATCCCGCCGCAATCTCGGAACGATTCATGGGCCGCGCGGCGGCTTCGTGTCCGTGACGAGACGGTTGTGGCGACGCAGCATGTCCTGCAGTCGCGCGTGATCGATCGCCACGAGGCGATTGCCGTCGATTCCCGTCATCGTGCGCGCCGCTACCAGGGCGTTGACGATGGCTTCTTCCGTTGCGAGCACGGTGGCTTCGAAAAGGCCGTCGAGCCGGTCGTTCGGAACGAAGGCCGCCTGCTGCAGTCCTTCCGTCGCGGTGGCCGCGGCCGCGTTCGCCGTGGAGAACGCAAGAAAGATGTCACCCGAGCCGTTGCCCGCCGTGCCACCGGTGCGCGCGATTCCCATCGCGGCGCGCCGTGCGATGCGCTTGAGTTGCGTCGGCAGCAGCGGTGCATCGGTCGCGACGATGACGATGATCGAACCGAGTTCGTTCACCGGGCCGCTTTCCCTGGTGAATGGCGCATCCTCGGGCCAATCGCGTCCGATCGGGATCCCGGCCACCTGCAATTGCGAACGCCGGCCAAAGTTCGACTGCACCAATACCCCGACGGTGTAGTCCGCTACTCCGTGAACCCGCACGCGGCGCGACGAGGTGCCCGTGCCGCCCTTGAACTCGAACGTGTGCATGCCCGTGCCGCCGCCGACATTGCCTTCCGCAATGGGACCGCCATGCGCGCCGTCGAGTGCGGCAAAGACGTGCTCTCGCTTCACGTGGAAGCCGTTCAGGTCGTTGAGGTAGCCGTCCCAGGTTTCGGCCACCACGGGCAGGCCCCACAGTTGCTCCGTGCCGCCGTTCTGCAGCATCCATCCGATCACCGAATCGCGCACGACGCCCACGCTGTGCGTGTTCGTGATCAGGATCGGGGTGCCGACGATGCCGGACTCCTCGACCCAGATCGTGCCAGTCATCTCGCCGTTGCCGTTGCCGACAGCGTAGGCCCCGAAGACTCCGCTCAGGTCCTTGCGACCGCGTGGCAGCACGGCGGTAACCCCGGTGCGCACTGGTCCTTTGCCGACCTCGAGCTTGCCTTCACCCTGGATCAGCGTCGTGTAACCGACTTCGACGCCCGCGACGTCGGTGATCGCGTTGAGTGGCCCGGGCGCGCCCGGAAACGGAATGCCGAGGTCGCGGGCTCGCGGTTCGGCGGCAGAGGCTGTGCCCATGGTGAGGAGAACTCCGAGGCAGGCGACGCGAACGAGGGCGCGCGTGAAGAATCGAGTTTCGTGCGTAGACATGTGCGTCACCGTTGGCAGTTGCGCCGTAAAACGTCCGTGCGCCAGTTGGGATGCCCGCTGTTGCCGTGCAGCGAGCGAGGCTGCTCGAAAATACGGCTTTGGCCCGGTTAGTCAAGTCGCGTCGAGCGTGATGCTTCCTCGGTATAGTGGCGCTCCATAAACCAGATTCAGGGAGAGCGCCGGATGACGATGCGGAAAGTCGGGAAAGTGTTTGCATGGGTCGGCGGCCTCCTGGTTGCCGGCCTGGCCGTGGCATCGATGTGGTTCTGGTTCACGCCCGTCGGCCTGAACAACTACGTCAACAAGATTACGCTGCAGCTCACGTTCGACTCCCCGCAGATCCTCACCCAGCTCGGTTTCATCGACAACACGCCGTTCGACTTCCACAGCGGCAAGCTCGACGACCAGACCAAGGCGCACGAGGATGAAGTCCTGGCCAGGCTGCGGAAAGCGCGCGCCGGTCTCGACAAGTACGGTCCCGACGGCCTGGCGGGGCAGGAACTCATCACCTGGAAGACCACGGCGTGGTTCCTCGACGACCTGATCCGTGCAGGGCGAGTTCGAACACGACGGGTACCGGGTCAACCAGATCTCCGGCGTCACGGTGAACACGCCGCAATTCCTGACCGACGCCCACGTCATCAAGGACAAGCGCAGCGTCGAACGGTACCTGTCGCGCCTCGCCGAGTTCGGTCGCGTGCTGCGCGAGACGAAGGTGCGCGTCGAGGACGACCGTGCGGCCGGCGTGATCCCGCCGGATTTCGTGCATCGACCAGTCCCTGGTCGGCATGCGCGCGTTCATCGCCGACGGCGCCGCGAAGAACCCGCTGGTCACGACGCTGCCCGCGAAGCTCGAGAAGATCGAATCGCTCACGGCGGCGGATCGCCAGGCTTACGTCAAGCGTGCCGAGGAACTCGTCGCCAGCGAAGTGATCCCGGCTACCAGGCGATGATCACGCTGTTCGACTCGATGCGCCCGCAGTCGAGCCACGATGCCGGCATCTGGCGCATCCCCGACGGCGACCGCATCTACGCGGCCGCGCTCCAGTCGAGCACGACCACCAACCTGTCTGCGGACGAGATCCATGCGCTCGGTGTGTCCGAGGTCGAGCGGATCGAGCAGGAAATGCTGATCGATCCTCGATGCCCAGGGCATCCAGGGCGCGACGCTCGCCGAGCGCATCGAGAAGCTCAACATCGATCCGGCGCAGAATTTCCCGAACACCGACGCGGGCCGCACGGAGATGATCGCGTACCTGCACCAGATCAACGACCGGGTCATGGCGGCTGCGCCGAAGTTCTTCGTCGACCATCCCGCCGCAGCCGCTGGAGATCGTGCGCGTGCCGGAGTATTCGGAAGACTCGTCGCCGGGCGGCTATTACAACCCGCCCGCGCTCGACGGTTCGCGTCCGGGCCGTTTCTACATCAACCAGAAGAGCACGGCCGACAACCCCAAGTGGACGCTGCCGACGCTGATGATCCACGAGGGTGCGCCGGGTCATCACTTCCAGCTTTCTGCGCAGCAGTTGATCAAGGGCGTGCCGATGCTGCGCAAGGTGCTGCCGTTCAGCGCCTATGCCGAAGGCTGGGCGCTCTATGCCGAGCGCGTCGCCAAGGATCGACATGGGTTTCTACGAGCAGGACCCGCTCGGCGACCTCGGCCGGCTGCAGGCTGAGATGTTCCGCGCGGTGCGTCTCGTGGTCGACACCGGCATGCACGCCAAGCACTGGTCGCGCGAGCAGTCGATCGAATACATGGCTGCGAAGACCGGCATGACCGAGGCCGAGGTCACGCGCGAGATCGAGCGCTACGTCGTCTGGCCGGGCCAGGCCATGCTCGTACAAGGTCGGCCAGCTGACGATGCTGCGCCTGCGCGAGCGAGGCCAAGGAGGCCCTGGCGCCGCGTTCGACATCCGCGGCTTCCACGAAGAGGTCCTGATGAACGGTTCGATGCCGCTGGCTGTCCTCGAGGACGTCGTACGGGAGTGGATCAAGACGCAGCAGGCCGGGCCGGCCGCCTGACATTCGCTA
>CAVVBC010000009.1:0-214454 GCA_963746325.1 uncultured Gammaproteobacteria bacterium
CCGGTAGCACGCATTCGCGAGCGTCCGCTTTCTCCGCTTGCACCACGCCTCTCAACAAGCTGCTCCGGGCCCCAGGCCGTCACCGCCGCGAGCCGCGAAACTGTTACTGCTTTGGCAGCGATATCGCAGCGGCCTGAATCTTCGCGCCGACTTCGTTCATCACTTGGGCATTCGCGCTCTCGAACGCGGCGATGACGGCAGTCAGTCGATTCTCGCTGGCGGGCACCGCCGCCTCCGCTACGAAGCTCGTGATACGCACGCTGCGACGGGTATCGATGAGGCTCGCCTGCACCTGCACGTGCACGACGGGTGCAGCGCTGGATGAGGCGGCGTTGGCGCCGGCCGTCACGGCCTCGAACCGACGCAACTCCACGTCCAGCAACAGTTCGTTCGGGACGCGCGCAGGCGACGCGAAGACACCACCACCGAACTGACCGGTAGCGGCCAGGGCATTGACCAGCTGTTGCTGCACCATCTGCGGCGCAGGCTCGGCCCAGAGCGCGGCGCTGTAGTAGTCGAACCGGTTGCCCGCCGCGCTGATGGCGATGCGATCGGTGTCGAGCGCCGAGGTTGCACGGGGCCGCTGCACGACCACGGCCAGCGGCAGCGCAATGACATCCGCCGCTGCAGCCGACGGCGCGGAAGTGAGCCGGAACGTGTCGGGGGCCGGCGCGTCGGATTGCAGCAGGCTGCCCGTGCATCCCGCGGCCATGGCAACGGCCAGCATCGCGACTGCGACGCGCGCGATGCGCAGCGGCTCCCGCGCCTGCGCCATTTCCTTCTTCATGGCCAGCGCCCCTTTCATCGCGGAATCTCCACGCCAGTCGCCTTCGGTTCGAACAGGACGCTGGAAGGACGTTCGCGCAGCACGCGCGCGAGCTCGCGCACCTCGTTGCTTGCAATGCGCGCATCGACGACCAGTTGCTGCAGCTCGGCCACGCTGGCCCCGGCGGCGCGCCCAAGCCCACCCTCGTTCGCGTTCAACGCGCGCTCCAGTCCCTCTGCGGTTTTCGCCAGCTTGTCGGAGGCAATGCGTGCGCTGGCAAGCGTCGCCTCCAGGTCGGGCTGTGCCTTGGCAAGCGTCTGGTTGAGGGTATTGGTCAGCGCCAGCGTCGAGGCGGAGATGCTGCGCAGTTCGGCAGCGAGCGCGCGTGCCTCGGACATGGTGCCTGGCAGGTCGCCCGACGCCTGTTCGATGTTGGCCATCGTCTGCGACAGCGAGCGGACGTTTTCGTCGGAGAGCACGCGTTCGATGCGCGCGAGCACCGACGTGGCCTGGCCCAGGATCTCGGGCAGTCGCTCGGCGGAGGCTTCGATCGTGCCCTTGCGCGCCGGGATCACCGGATACTTGACGCCCTGCTGCAACGTCCGCGAGGCGGGCACGTCGGGGTCTTCCTGCAGGTCGATATAGAGCAGGCCGGTGAGGCCGAGCAGGCCGAGCTTGGCCAGCGTCGCGCCCGTGATCGGCGCGGTGGAGTCGATGTCCGCGACGACCTTGACGCGGCCCGCGTCGAGCTTGTCGACGCCGAGCGCAGTGACGCGACCCACGTCCACGCCCAGGTAGCGCACCGGGCTGCCCTTGGAAAGCCCGCTGACCGTGCCCTGGAAATAGATCTCGTACGTCTGGTAATCGCGCTGGTCGCCGCGGCCCGAGTACCACCAGATGAAGGCGAAGGCCGCCGCCACGCAGATGAGCGCGAAGCCGGCGAGCGTTGCGTAGCGGGCGTCACGCTCCATGGTTCGTCGCCTCGGCCTGGCCTGCAATCACGCGACCACGCGCGCCGTGGAAATATTCACGGATCCAGGGATGTTCGTTCCGGACGATGCCGGGCAGCGTATCCACGATGACTTTCTGGTCGACGAGCACCGCGACACGATCACATGTCCGTGCAAGGGTGTCCAGATCATGCGTGACCATGACGACGGTGAGGCCGAGCGTGCGCCGCAGGTACAGCACCAGGTCGTCGAAAGCCGTGGCGGCGATCGGGTCCAGGCCCGCCGTGGGCTCGTCCAGGAAGAGCAGGACCGGGTCCAGCGCCAGCGCTCGCGCCAGCGCAGCACGCTTGATCATGCCGCCCGACAGCTGTGCTGGAAATTTTGCACCCGCGTCGACCGGCAGGCCGACCATGCGCAGGCGCAGCTCGGCCAGGCTCTGCAGCGTGGCTTCCTGCAGCCGCAGCGATTCGACCAGCGGCAGGATCACGTTCTCGGTGACCGTCAGCGACGTGAACAATGCGCCGTGCTGGAACGTCACCCCGTAGCGCTGCTTGACGGCGCGCAGTTCGCGCTCGGACATCTGGGTGATGTCGCGCCCTTCAACCTCGACCGAGCCTGAATCGGGCTTGCGCAACCCCAGCATCGTCTTGAGCAGCACCGACTTGCCGCTGCCGGAGCCGCCCACGATGCCGAAGACCTCGCCGGCATGGACGTCGAACGACACGCCGTCGTGCACGGTCTGCGTGCCGAAGCGGTTGACCACGTCGCGCACCGAGATGATCGCTGCAGGCGTGTTGGCAGCCATCAGAAATCGATCTCGAGGAAGAAGATGGCAAAGAGCGCGTCGGCAAAGATCACCAGGAAGATCGACTGCACGACGGCCACCGTGGTCAGGCGGCCGAGCTCGCGTGACGAATCGCGCACCTGCAGGCCGCGCAACGTGCCGGTCAGGCCGATCAGCAGGCCGAACACGGGGGCTTTGACCAGGCCCGCCCAGAAGGTCGTCGGTGCGATTGCTTCGTCGAGCCGCGTGAAAAACTGCGGCCAGGGCAGGTCGATCAGGTAGCGCGTCAGCATGGCCCCGCCGAGCAGGCCCATGAAGTCGGCAACGATCGTGAGCAACGGCAAGGCGATGACGAGGCCGAGGATGCGCGGCAGCACCAGCACCTCGTACGGGTTGATGCCCATCGACTCGAGCGCGTCGACCTCGTCGTTGAGCTTCATCACGCCGAGCTCGGCCGCGTAGGCGCTGCCGGTGCGGCCCGCAACCATGATCGCCGTGAGCAGCACGCCCAGCTCGCGCAGCACGCCGATTGCGACGACGTCCACGGTGAAGATCTCGCCGCCGTACGGGCGCAGCTGCTGCGCACTGATGTAGGCGGAAATCACGCTGATCAGGAAAGCGATGACGGCGACGACCGGCACGGCCTGGTAGCCGGTCTCGTAGGCGTGGCGCACGATCGATGGGATACGCAGCCGCTTCCATGAACGCCACGCCGTGCCAGCGGTGACCAGCAACTGACCGCCGTACGTGAGGGCCTCGTACCAGGTGTGGACACGTTGCTCGATGCCGCGACCCAGTCGCACGAGCGCAGGCGGCGGCTCTGGCTGTGACGCCACATCGGCCGTGCGTGCGCTGGCGCCGTCGAGCAGTTCGTCGAGATAGGAGAAATGCGCAGGTGGCGCGCCGGTCACGGTCGGGGCCGCGCCCACGTCGGCGATGGCGCGCTTCAGGATCCAGGCCGGGCCGATGTCGAAGTTGCCGGCGCCGCTCAGGTCGAGGCCGCGCGCGCCCGCCGCAACCCAGGCGCCGAGCGCGGATTCGAGGGCCTCGCTATCCGTGGTGCGACAGTCGCCCGTGAGCGTCAGTTGCGCCTGGGCAGTGTCGACGCGGGCATCGAATTCAGCGGGGCGCGGCATGAGGGTGGCCGAGGTGCCAGGCAGTTGCGGTCGCCCCGGCAGCCATCGATGCGGTCTCCACGAACGGGATTGTCTCGATGGAATGCTAGCATCGGCCCATCCGCCGCGTGAGACCCGATGGCCCACGACTTTCTCAGCCAGATCCTCATCCTGCTCGCGGGCTCGCTGCTCGTACTGAGCCTGGTGCGGCGCTTCCAGCTGCCGCCGATCCTCGGCTACCTCGTCGTCGGCATGGCGCTCGGACCGCATGCGCTGGGCCTGGTGCCCAGCGACACCTCGGTGCAGTTGCTCGCCGAGATCGGCGTCGTCTTCCTGGTGTTCACGCTCGGCCTCGAGTTCTCGCTCGCGCGCATGGTGGCGATGAAGTCCGAGGTGCTGGGGGTGGGCGGCCTGCAGGTGCTGCTGTGCGGACTCGCTTTCGGCGGGCTTGCGGCTGCTTTCGGCGTCAACGCCGGCGCCGCCATCGTCGTCGGCGGCGCGCTCGCCATGTCGTCGACAGCGATCGTGCTGCGACAACTCGGCGACCAGCTCGAGCTGGCACGCACCCACGCGCGGCTGGCCGTGGGCATCCTGCTGTTCCAGGACCTGGCGTTCGCACCGCTGCTTGCGCTCGCGACCGCGCTCGGCGTGTCGGGCGAGGTGCCGGGGGCGCTGTGGCTGCTGGGCATGGCGGGACGCGGCCTGCTGGCGCTGCTGATCGTGCTGGTGGTGGGCCGCTGGCTGCTGCGGCCGCTGTTTCGCGAGATCGCCCGCCACCGCAGTACCGAGACCTTCACGCTGACCGTGCTGTTCGTGTCGCTGCTGGCGGCCTGGTCGACGGAACGGCTCGGCCTGTCGATGGCACTGGGCGGCTTCCTCGCCGGCATGCTGCTCGCAGAGACGGAGTTCAAGCACCAGACGGAAGCCGTCATCAAGCCGTTCCAGGACATCCTGCTCGGGCTGTTTTTCGTCTCCGTCGGCATGCTGCTCGACCTGCGCCTGTTGCTGACGCAGTTGCCGCTGGTGCTGCTGCTGCTGCTGGTGCTGGTCACCGTCAAGACGGTGATCGTGACGGGCGATCGTGCGGCAGTTCGTGCCCAACAGTCGCAAGGCTCTGCGTACCGCCGTCACCGTCAGCATGGGCGGTGAGTTCGGTTTCGCGCTGCTCACGGTGCTGCTGCGCGGCGACGCGGTCGATCCGCGCATCGTGCAGGCGCTGCTCACCGCCGTGGCGCTCAGCATGCTGCTCGGGCCGCTATTGGTACGGTACAACGGCCGCATCGCGGATCGCATCCTGCGCCGGCCGCCCGCGAAGCCGTCCGACGTTGCGCTGGAAACCGTCGCCACGCGCGACATCGCACGACGCGAGCACGTCATGGTGTGCGGCTTCGGCCGCGTCGGCCAGAACCTGGCGCGCGTGCTGGAGCGGCGCGGCTTCGAATACATCGCGCTCGATTTCGATCCCTTCCGCGTGCGCGACGCGCGCATGGCGGGCGATCCCGTGGTGTACGGCGACGCGACCCATCCCGAGGTGCTGCGCGCACTGGGCCTGGACCATGCCTCGGTGGTCGTCATCTCGTTCGACGAGCCGGAAACCGCGGTGCGCATCGTGCGGGCCGTGCGACGCCTGCGCGCCGACGTCCCCGTGCTGGTGCGCACCGAGGACGACAAGTTCCTCGAGCCGCTGCAGGCGGCGGGCGCCACCGAGGTGGTGCCAGGTATCTTCGAGACGAGCCTCGCGCTCGTTTCGCACGTGCTGCTGTTCCTGCGGGTGCCGCCGGCCGAGGTGCTCGAGACCACCGAGCAGATCCGCCACGAGCGCTACGCGATCCTGCGCAGCGTCTTCCAGCGTCGCGATTCCCGCGCGCCGGCCACCGTCGAGGACGACCGGGCGAACGAGCAGCAGCTCTACACCGTCGTGCTGCCGCCGGGCGCCCGTGCGGTGAACCAGACCATCCGCGAGCTGGCGCTCGACCGTGGGCCGGTGAAGGTCACGGCGATCCGCCGCGAAGGAATCACCGGTCGAGACCCCGACCCGGAAACCCGTCTCAAGGACGGGGACGTGCTGGTGCTGTGGGGCCGACCTGAGGACGTCCAGCAAACAGAAAGCCGGCTGCTGATGGGCTGAATCTGGGGGCTTGTCGAGCGCTTACGTTAAACATATGTACATCCGTTGACATGGTGTCACTGCAATGACACGATGCCAACCATGTCGTACCTCATCGAACGCCGCCAGGAAGAGAAAGACCGTCGTCGCGCGGAGATCGTCGATGCCGCCGAGGCCCTGTATGCCGAAACGGGCTGGGACGGCATCACCATGGACCAGGTGGCACGCCGGGCCCGGCTGAGTCGCGCCCTGCTCTACGTGTACTTCAAGGACAAGGGCGACCTGCACCTGGCCCTGGTCGAGCGCTCGCTCGAGGCACTGCGCAGCCGCTTCATCGCCGCACGCGAGGGTCATGCCACCGGGCTCGCCCAGGTCGAGGCCATCGGCCGTGCCTACCTCGCCTTCTCGGTCGAGACGCCGCATTACTTCGACGCGTGCGCGCGCTACCAGGCGCACGCCGAAACGGCGCACCAGGCCGGCCCGGCCCCATGCAACGAAGCGGCCTGCGAAGCGGCCGGCTTCGGCGTGCACGAGGTCATCGTCGAATCGCTGAACAGGGGCGTGGCGGACGGCACCATCCGCGCCAACCTCGGTGACCCGTTCGTCACCGCGCTGGCGCTGTGGGCGTTCACGCACGGCATGATCCAGATCGCCTCGTCGAAGGGGCCGCAGATCGTGCGCGGCGGCACGCCGGTGCAGGCGTTCATCGAGCACGGACTGGATTTGGCGCTGCGGGCACTCAAGCCATGAGACGCGCGCGGCGACTGCTGGCGATCGCCTGCCTGCTCCCGCTGGTGCCGCAGGCGCAAGCGGCAGAGCCGCAGGCGGTCGCACTCGTGGCCGCGCAGCCCGCCGACACGCTCGAGGCCGGCCTGCAGCGGGTGATCGACGAAGCGCTGGTCGCCAACCTCGACCTGCGCGCTGCAGGCTCATCGGTGCAGCAGCGCCTGGCCGCGCTGGACCAGGCCCGCGCGCGCTACCTGCCGGTGATCGATTTTGCGGCCCGCTACAGCGTCGCCGATGGCGGCCGCACCATCGAGTTCCCCGTGGGCGACCTGCTCAACCCGGTGTACGCAACGCTCGACGAGATGCTGCTGGCGCAGGGCGAACCCGCGCGCTTCCCGCGCGTGCGCAATGAATCGATCGCGCTGTTGCGCGACGAAGAGCAGGAAACGAAGCTGGTGCTGGAGCAGCCGCTGTACGAGCCGCGCATCGGCCCGGCGGTCGCGGCCTCGCGTGCGAATGCTGCGCGCGCGGAAGCGGACCTGGCCGCGTTGCGGTCGCAGGTGATCCGCGACGTCAAGCAGGCGTACTACCGGTGGATCGCGGCCGAGCAGGCCGTGGCGGTGCTCGATGCGACGCTCGCGGCGACGCGGGAGAACCTGCGCGCCAACCAGAGCCTGTATCGCAACGGCAAGGTCACGCGCGACCTCGTCTATCGCGCGGAAGCCGACGTGCTCGAGATCGAGCAGGACCGGCTGGCCACGGCGAGCCGCACGCGCATCGCCCAGAGCTACGTCAACCTGCTGCGCAATGCCCCGCTCGACCAGCCATTGCCGGTGGCGACGCTGGACGCCGAAACGATCGAGCGCTTTCGCGCGCGGCTGCTCGCGGTACTGGCCGGCAGGCAGGTGGACCTGCGCCGACTGCAGGACGTCGCGAGCCAGCGGCGGCAGGAACTGCAGAGCCTCGATTCGGCGATCGCCGTCGGCGAAGCCCAGCAGGACCTCGCCCGCGCGGCGTTCAAGCCGTCGCTGGCCTTCGGCGCCGAGGCCGGCATCCAGGGCACCGAATACGGCTTCGCCGACGAAGACCGGTACGTCCTCGCCTCGCTGGTGCTGCGCTTCAACGCGTTTCGCGGCGGCGCCGACCAGGCGGCGCTGCGCGAGGCGCGAGCCTTCACCGACTCGCTGCGCGCGAACCGTGAGCTGGCCGGGCAGCGCGTGCGGCTCGAAGTGCAGCAGGCACTGGAGAACTTCGGCGTCGCCGAAGCCTCGCTCGACACGGCCGCGAAGCGTGCCGAAGCCGCCAGCGGCGCGTTCACGATCATCAGCCGCAAGCGCGACCTGGGCCAGGTCAACCAGGCCGAGTTCATCGATGCGCGGCGCGCGCAGACGGACGCGCAACTGAACGTCACACGGGTGCGCGCCGAGTATCTCGCGCGCCTGGCGGAACTCGAATTCTCGATCGGCGATGCGCGCCGCATGGACCAGGAGCAGCGGCGATGAAGCGGGAACGGATTGCAGCAATGATGCTGGTGCTGGCGCTGTCCGTCAGCGCCTGCGGCACCGGGGACCAGCCGGCGACGTACGCCTGCCGTGCAGCCAGCGGCCGTGCGCACCGTGCCAGCCGCCAGCATGCAGGTGACTGCGCAGACGCGTGCCGTGGGTGCGCTCGCGCCGCGCGATGAGATCCGGCTCGCCTTCAAGGTGGGGGGAATCGTCGACTCGGTCAGCGTCGAATCCGGCGACATCGTGCGCAAGGGACAGGTGCTGGCGGAGCTCAAGAGCACGGAAGTCGATGCGTCGGTGGCGCAGGCCGCCGAAGGCGTCGAGAAGTCGCGCCGCGATCTCGAGCGCGCCCGCCAATTGCGCATGGACGAGGTCGCCACCGAAGAGCAGGTGCAGGACCTGACCACCGCCTACAACGTGGCCCGCTCCAACCTCGACGCCGCGCGTTTCAACGCACGGTTTGCCCGCATCGAAGCGCCGACGGATGGCATCGTCTTCGAGCGTACGGTCGAAGCCGGCGAACTGGTGCAGCCTGGCCAGGCCGTCGTCGTGCTCGGCTCGACCAGCTCGGGCTGGGTGGTGCGCGCGGGCCTTGCCGATCGCGACGTCGTCCGCCTTGATACCGGTGCGGCAGCCGAGGTCACGTTCGATGCGTTCCCGGGCCGCGTGTTTGCGGGCAAGGTGACGCGCATCGGCGCAGCGGCGGATCGGCTCACGGGCACGTTCGAAGTCGAGATCGAGGTGCAGCCGGACGGCGCACGCTTCGCGCGCGGCCTGGTCGCCAAGGTGACGCTGCCGCTGGCCGCACTGCCGGACGTTGCTGACAGCGCCACCGTGATCCCCGTCTCGGCGCTGGTCGAGGCCGACGGCAACCGCGCGACGGTCTACATCCTCGACCCCACCCAGAAGATCGCGCAACGCAAGGAAGTCGCGCTGGGCCCGCTGCTCGGCGAGCAGGTCGTGATTACGGCCGGGCTCGTGAGCGGCGATGCCGTGATCACCGACGGCGCCGCCTGGCTCACCGATGGCCGCGCCGTGCGTGTCGTGAGCGACAGCGCCAGCGACGACCGGGGCTGAGCCGCCATGCGCCTGTGGGAATTCGCCGTCCGTCGCTGGCAGTTCACGCTGCTGCTGTTCGGCCTGCTGCTCGGCATGGGCTACAGCACGCTCAAGAACATTCCGCGCGCGGAGGACCCGGAGTTCCACTCGCCGGTGCCGATCGTCGTCGTCAGCTATCCCGGCGCCGACCCCGCCGACATCGAGCGCCTGATCGTCGATCCGCTCGAGGACGCGATCAGCGAACTCGACGACATCAAGCGCATGGACAGCCGCTCGCTGGACGGCGTCGGCATCATCCAGGTCGAGTTCACGTGGGACCAGGATGCGGACGAGAAGTACGACGAGGTCGTGCGCGAGGTGAACCGCGTGCGCGCCGAACTCCCGCCCGACATCGCGAACCTCGAGGTGCGCCGCACCGGCTCCGGCCTCGTCAACATCATGCAGGTCGCGCTGGTGAGCGCGGATGCGTCGTATCGCGAACTGGACGACCTCGGACGGGCGCTGAGCGACCAGATCGAGACGCTCCCGGGCGTGCGCCGCAGCGAGGTGTTCGCGCTGCCGAAGCCTGAGGTGCGCATCGCGATCGACCTCGAGCGCATGGGTCGCGCCGGCGTGTCGCTCGGCCAGGTGGAGGCGGCGGTGCGCGGCGAGAACGCGGCCATCCCGGGCGGTTCGGTCGACCTGGGCCAGCGCAAGTTCAACCTCAAGACGTCGGGCAGCTACGACACGCTCGACGAGATCGCAGCCACCGTGGTGGCGAGTCGCGGCGGCCAGGTGGTGCGCGTGCGCGACATCGCCGCCGTGAGCTGGGACACCAGCGAGCAACAGTACGTGGGCCGCTACAACGGGCAGCGCGCCATCTTCGTGACGGCCAACGCCAAGGATCGCGTCGACGTGTTCGACGTGCGCGACGGCATCGAGACGGCCCTCGCCGACTTCGCGAAGACGTTGCCGCCCAATGTCACGCTCGAGCGCGGCTTCGACCAGACGCGCAACGTCAAGCACCGGCTCGACCGGCTCGCTCTCGACTTCGGCATCGCCATTGCGCTGGTGCTGCTCACGCTGATTCCATTGGGACTGCGCGCGGCAAGCGTGGTGATGATCTCGATCCCGCTGTCGCTGTCGATCGGCCTCGCGGCGCTCTACTTCGCCGGCTTCTCGCTGAACCAGCTGTCGATCGCGGGCTTCGTGCTGGCGCTCGGCCTGCTCGTCGACGACTCGATCGTGGTGGTCGAGAACATCGAGCGTTACCTGCGCGCGGGTTACTCGCGCATCGAGGCGGCCATCACCGCCACCGACCAGATCGCAATGGCGGTGATCGGGTGTACAGCGACGCTGCTGTTCGCGTTCCTGCCCTTGCTGTTCCTGCCGGAGGGCGCGGGCATCTTCATCCGCTCGCTGCCGGCCGCCGTGCTGTTCACCGTGGGGGCTTCGCTGCTCGTGTCGCTCACGGTGATTCCGTTCCTGGCGAGCCGGATCCTGCGGGCGGACGGACACGGCGCCGAAGGCAACCGCGCGATGCGCGGCCTGATGCGCGTGATCCATGGCATCTACGGCCCCGCGCTGCGCGTTGCGCTCGGCGCACCCCGGCGCACCTTGCTGGCGGCGCTGGCCTTCGTGCTCGCGTCGTTCAGCCTGATCCTGCTGCTGGGGTTCAGCCTGTTTCCCAACGCCGACATCCCGCAGTTCCGCATCGCCGTCGAGACGCCGACGGGAGCGAGCCTCGCGGAGACGGACCGCGCAGTGCGCTTCATCGAAGCCGAGCTGCAGCGCCACGAGGAAGTGAAGCACGTCTTTGCCAACGTGGGCCGCGGCAATCCACGCGTGTACTACAACATCTTCCCCGAGGAGACGAAGGCGAACGTGGGCGAGGTGTTCGTCGAACTGCAGCGCTTCGACCCGCGCGCGACGCCGCAACTGCTCGAGGACCTGCGGCTGGCGTTTGCGGACTACGCGGGCGCCCGCATCATCGTCGAGAGTTATCGCAACGGCCCGCCGATCAACGCGCCGATCGAGATCGCGATCGTCGGCCCCGACCTCGACCAGCTGCAGCAGCTGGCGACGCGGGCCGAGGAACTCATGATCGCGACCGAGGGCACGCGCAACGTGGACAACCCCGCGCGCCGGCTCCGCACGGACCTGGACCTGCGCATCGATTCGGACAAGGCGGCCCTGTTCGGCGTGGCGCCCGTCGAGGCCGACCGCACGGTGCGTGCGGCGGTCGCGGGATTGAACGTGGGCAAGTTCCGCGAGACGGACGGCGACGAGTTCGACATCACGCTGCGCCTGCCCATGCAGGGACGGCAGACGCTGCAGGCGCTCGATTACATCGAGGTCACGTCGGCCAGCGGCCGGCCCGTGCCGCTGCGGCAACTGACCGATCCCACGTTCGCGACGGCGCCGAGCGCGATCCGCCGCCACGATCGCCTGCGCGAATACGTGCTGACGGCCTACCCGACCGCCGACCACAACGTGGCCGAAGTCACGCAGGACGTGCTGGTGAACCTGCGGCAGCTCGATTTGCCGCCGGGCTATTCGATCCGCGCCGGCGGCGAACTCGAGGCGCAGCAGGAAAGCTTCGGCGGCATCGGCACGGCCGTGCTGGTCGCCGTGTTCGGCATCCTGGCGGTGCTGGTGCTGGAGTTCGGCAGCTTCCGCTCGATGCTGATCGTGGCCGGCGTCATCCCGCTGGGCATGGCAGGTGGAATCATCGCCTTGTTCGTGACGGGCTACGACCTGTCGTTCACCGCGACCATCGGCCTGGTGGCGCTGATCGGCATCGAGATCAAGAACTCGATCCTGCTCGTCGATTTCACCAACCAGTTGCGTGAACAGGGAGTGCCGCTGGATGACGCCATCACGCAGGCCGGCGAGATTCGCTTCCTGCCGATCCTGCTGACGTCCGCCACGGCGATCGGTGGCCTGCTGCCACTCGCGCTGCAGGGTTCCGGCCTCTACTCGCCGCTGGCGATCGTGATCATCGGCGGCCTGATTTCGTCGACGCTGCTCGGACGGCTGGTGACGCCGGTCATGTACAAGATGTTGCCGCCGACGATCGTGGCGCAGCCGGCCGCGAAGATCGACGCGTCGCTGCTGCCGGTCCGGTCAGGCTGAGACGACTATTTCTTCAGGAGGGCGGCCGGATCGAGGCCCAGGCGCTCGATCGTCGACAGCACGCGCGGCCACTCGGTGACGAGAAACTTCTCGCGCTCGTCGCGCATGAGGTGAACCCGTGCGCCCGGCGTGACGAACATGCCCCGGCCGCGTCGTTTCTCGACGAGGCCCTCGTCGACCAGTTGCTGGTAGCCCTTCAGCACCGTCAGGGGGTTGAGCGTGTGCTCGGCCGCTACGCTGCGTACCGAGGGCAACGCATCACCCTCGGCGAGCGCGCCCTCGAGGATCATCGCCACCACCTTGTCGCGGAGCTGACGATAGATCGGCTGGTTGTCGTTCCAGGTGGAGTCCATGCCTTGGGTTGATGCGGCGGAAGGTGATGCGCTGCTCTACTGTAGCAGAACACCCGGTGGCGCCCTCCTAGAGGAATGCCGTAGGAAAGGTGTAGCTTGCCTTGACCGGATGCACGTCGGACATCGGGGAGGTGACGGCGCGCTGCGGCACGGGCCTCGAGGTCATCGCATAGCCTGCAACCAGGCCGACGAGGACGGCGATACCCGCGAGCAGGATCCGGTCCGACTTGCGCATGACGATTACCTCATCTCTCCGTGTGGCCTACTTGGTGTTGTAGTTAACTATAACACCAACTCAAATGCAATAGGCCGCCAGGGACATCTGGGGCTCTTTGTGGCAAAGCCTGCTTTGCAGCGCGTTAAAATGGCCGTCCCGGACAGATATCAACGAGAACTCCGCCCATGAAGACTCCCGTCAACGTCGCCATTACCGGCGCCGCGGGCCAGATCGGCTACGCGCTCGCCTTCCGTGTGGCCTCCGGCCAGATGCTGGGCCCCGACCAGCCGGTGAACCTGCACCTGCTCGAGATCACGCCGGCGCTCGGCGCGCTGCAGGGCGTCGTCATGGAGCTCAACGACTGCGCGTTTCCGACGCTGAACAAGATCGTCGCGACGGACGACGCCAAGGTCGCCTTCAAGGATTGCCACGCCGCACTGCTCGTCGGCGCGCGTCCGCGCGGCCCGGGCATGGAGCGCAAGGACCTGTTGCTCGCCAACGCGCAGATTTTCTCCGCGCAGGGCAAGGCGCTGGACGCCGTCGCTGATCGCAACGTGCGCGTCCTGGTCGTCGGCAACCCGGCGAACACCAACGCGCTGATCGCGATGAAGAACGCGCCGAGCCTCGACGCGAAGCGTTTCACGGCGATGGTCCGCCTCGATCACAACCGCGCGCTGTCGCAGCTGGCGGAAAAGACGGGCACGCACGTGACCGACCTGAAGAAGGTGATCATCTGGGGCAACCATTCGGCCACGCAGTATCCCGACCTGCATCACGCGACGGTCGCGGGCAAGCCGGCGCTGTCGCTGGTCGACCAGGCCTGGTACGCGGACACGTTCATCCCGGTCGTGCAGCAGCGCGGCGCCGCGATCATCAAGGCGCGTGGCCAGTCGTCGGCCGCCTCGGCGGCTTCGTCCGCAATCGACCACATCCGCGACTGGGCGCTCGGCTCGGCGGCGGGCGACTGGGTCTCGATGGCCGTGCCGTCGGACGGCAGCTACGGCATCCCGGAGGGCGTGATCTACGGCTTCCCGGTGACGTGCAGCGGCGGCAAGTACCAGATCGTGCAGGGACTGGCGCTCAACGAGTTCAGCCGCGCGCGCATGGACGCCACCCACAAGGAACTGCTCGAAGAGCGGGATGGGGTGAAGGATCTTTTCTAGGGATTAGTGAATAGGGGCTAGGGAATAGTCGGAAGGGAGCTTCGCGACCCACCTCCACCTTTAACTCGAAGAATTTCCGCTCACTGACGGGCGATGGAAGCGATTCCATCGCCCGTTTTCGTTTGGCTGGGGGCGTGGGCCGTGGCTGACGCGAAGATCAGTGCCAGGCGTTTGACAGGCTGAGAATGAGCGTTCATTCTCTCCGCCCTCCCGCTCCCCGCGCGACCCAGCCGTGGTCCCGCGGCGCCCACAGGCCGACCATGAATCTTCGCAGATCATTGAATTACTTAGCTTTTGTTGCAATTTGTGGGCTCGGAGCCGCCGGCTGCAGCCGGCAGGCCGCGCCGCCCGCAGGCCGTGGCGCCGGCGCCCGTGACGGTCGTGACGCTGGCGCCGCAGACGGTGACGCTGAAGCGCGAACTGCCGGGTCGCGTGACGCCCTTCCTGGTCGCCGAGGTCCGGCCCCAGGTCAACGGCATCGTCGCGCGCCGGTTGTTCACCGAAGGCGGCCTGGTCAAGGCCGGCCAGCCGCTGTACCAGATCGAAGACGCCACCTATCGCGCGGACGGCGAGAGCGCCGCGGCGAGCCTCGCCCGGGCCGAAGCCACGCTGGTGACGACCCAGCTCAACGCGCGCCGCAGCGCGGAGCTGCTGAAGGTCGACGCGGTCAGCAAGCAGGAGGACGAAGACGCCGCCGCCGCGCTGCGCCAGGCCGAAGCCGACGTCAAGGCGGCGCGAGCCGCCGTGACGCGGGCTGATGTCGTGCTGGGCTACGCGCGCATCACCGCGCCCATCAGCGGACGGATCGGCAAGTCGACGGTCACGCAGGGCGCGCTCGTCACCGCCAACCAGGCCGCCCCGCTCGCGACCGTGCAGCAGCTCGATCCGGTGTACGTCGACGTGACGCAATCGGCCGCCGAGTTGCTCGAACTGCGTCGTGCACTGGCAGCAGGCACCCTCAAAGGCACGCGCGACCTGCCGGTCAGGATCCTGCTCGAGGACGGCACGCCATTCGAGCATGACGGGCAAGCTGGCGTTCTCGGACGTCACCGTCGAGCCGTCGACGGGCAGCTTCGCGCTGCGCGTCGTCGTGCCGAACCCGGCCAACGTGCTGCTGCCCGGCATGTACGTGCGTGCGGTCATCGGCGATGGCGAGCGCGAGAACGCGCTGCTCGCGCCGCAACAGGGCGTGACGCACGACCCGAAGGGCGACTCCACCGCGCTGGTCGTGGGCACGGACGGCAAGGTGGAGTTGCGCAAGGTCGACGGTCAGCCGCGCGATCGGCGACCAGTGGCTGGTCGAGGACGGCCTCGTTGCGGGCGACCGCGTCATCGTCGAAGGCCTGCAGAAGATCCAGCCGGGTGCGCCGGTGCAGGCCATCGAGGCGGGCACCGCAGCCGCCGCCCACCGCGGCCCCGCCGCAGCCGCCGCCCGTAAGCCGGGGCACCCATGGCACGCTATTTCATCGACCGGCCCATCTTCGCGTGGGTCATCGCGATCATCATCATGCTGGCGGGCGGACTCGCGATCACGCAGCTGCCGGTCTCGATGTACCCGACCATCGCGCCGCCTTCCGTCATCGTCCGCGCCACGCTACCCGGGCGCATCGGCCAAGGTCGTCGAAGACTCGGTGACGCAGATCATCGAGCAGAACATGAAGGGGCTCGACGGCCTGCATCTACATCTCGTCGAGCAGCGAGGCCAGCGGTCGCGCCACGATCACGCTCACGTTCGAAAGCGGCACCGATCCCGACATCGCGCAGGTGCAGGTGCAGAACAAGCTGCAGCTGGCGCTGCCCTCGCTGCCGCAGGCCGTGCAGCGGCAGGGCCTGAACGTCAGCAAGTCGCGCAGCGGCTTCCTGCAGATCGTGGGCTTCGTCTCGACCGACGGCAGCCTGAGCCGCACCGACATCGCGGACTACGTGATCGCCAACGTCGTCGACCCGCTGAGTCGCGCGCGCGGCGTCGGCAACATCCAGGTGTTCGGCGCGCCCTATGCGATGCGCATCTGGCTCGACCCGAACAAGCTCGTCACCTACGGCCTGACGACTGCCGACGTGATCGCGGCCGTGCAGGCGCAGAACGCGCAGGTGACGGTGGGCCAGCTCGGCGGCACGCCCGCGGTCGAAGGCCAGCAGCTCACTGCGACCATCAGCGCGCAGGAGCGCATGCAGACGCCGGAGCAGTTCCGCAACGTCGTCCTGCGCAGCAACGCCGACGGCTCGCCTGCTGCAGCTCGGCGACGTCGCCCGCGTCGAGCTCGGCGCCGAAACCTACGAGTTCCTGAGCCGCTTCAACGGCCAGCCCGCCGCGGGCATGGCCGTCTCGCTGGCGACCGGCGCCAACGCGCTCGCGACGGCGAAGGCGGTGGAGGCCGCGCTCGACCAGCTGCAGCCGTTCTTCCCGGCGGGCATGGAGGCGGTCGTGCCGTTCGACACCACGCCGTTCGTGCGCGCCTCGATCACGGAAGTGGTCAAGACGCTGGCCGAGGCGATGATGCTCGTGTTCCTGGTCATGTACCTGTTCCTGCAGAACCTGCGCGCCACGCTGATCCCGACGATCGCCGTGCCGGTGGTGCTGCTCGGCACGTTCGGCGTGCTGGCCGTGCTCGGGTACTCGGTCAACATGCTGACGATGTTCGCGATGGTGCTCGCGATCGGCCTGCTGGTCGACGACGCGATCGTGGTCGTCGAGAACGTCGAGCGGCTGATGAGCGAGGAAGGCCTGTCGCCGCTCGAGGCGACGCGCAAGTCGATGGACCAGATCACCGGCGCACTGGTCGGCATCGGCACTCGTGCTGGCCGCGGTGTTCGTGCCGATGGCGTTCCTCGGCGGCTCCACCGGCGTCATCTACCGGCAGTTCTCGGCCACCATCGTGTCAGCCATGGCGCTGTCCGTGCTGGTCGCGATCGTGCTGACGCCGGCGCTGTGCGCCACGATCCTGACGCCGCTCAAGCAGGGCGAGCATCACGGCGAGTCGGGCTTCTTCCGCTGGTTCAACGACAGGTTCGAGCGCGGCAGCGAGCAGTATCGCAACGGCGTGCTACGGCATGCTCGGCTCGCAGCGGACGCTTCATGCTGATCTACGTGGCGCTGCTCGCGGTGCTGGCGCGTGCTGTTCCTGCGGCTGCCGAGCGCGTTCCTGCCGGCCGAGGACCAGGGCACGCTGATCGCGCAGGTGATGACGCCGGTCGGCGCCACGCAGCAGCGCACCTTGCAGTCGATCGAGAAAGTCGAGCAGCACTTCCTCGAGACCGAAAAGGAAGTCGTGAAGTCGGTGTTCGCCGTGCAGGGCTTCAGCTTCGGCGGCGGCGGCCAGAATGCCGGCATGATCTGGGTGAACCTGAAGCCCTGGGACGAACGCAAATCGGCTGACCTGCACGTCGATGCGGTCGGCCGCCGCGCGATGGGCGCGCTGATGCAGATCAAGGACGCGATGGCGTTCGCGTTCGCGCCGCCGCCCATTCCCGAACTCGGCAGCGCCACCGGCTTCGATTTCTTTCTCAAGGACAACGCGGGCCTCGGCCATGACGCGCTGGTGGCTGCGCGCAACCAGTTCCTCGGCCTGGCGGCGCAGAGCAAGCTGCTCGCGAACGTCCGTCCCAACGGGCAGGACGACACGCCGCAGTTCCACATCGACGTCGACCGCGAGCGTGCGTCGTCGCTCGGGCTCTCGCTCGACCGACGTCAACTCGACGCTGTCCACGGCCTGGGGCGGCCAGTACATCGACGACTTCATCGACCGCGGTCGCGTCAAGCGCGTCTACATGCAGGCCGACGCGCCGTACCGCATGTCGCCCGAGGACCTCCGGCTCTGGTCGGTGCGCAACAAGCAGGGCGAGATGGTGCCCTTCTCCGCGTTCGCGGGCTCGCGCTGGGCGTACGGCTCGCCGCGTCTCGAGCGCTACAACGGCGTCTCCGCAACGGAGATCCAGGGCCAGGCCGCGCCCGGAGTCAGCACGGGTGAGGCCATGGCCGAGGTCGAGCGGCTGGTTGCGCAACTGCCGACGGGCTTCGGCGTCGAATGGACGGCCCTCTCCTATCAGGAGCGGCAGGCCGGCACGCAGACGCCGATGCTGTATGCGCTGTCGCTGCTCATCGTCTTCCTGTGCCTGGCCGCGCTGTACGAAAGCTGGTCGATCCCGACCGCCGTGCTGATGGTCGCACCGCTCGGCATTCTCGGCGCGGTGCTCGCCAACACCTTGCGCGGCCTGCGAACGCGACGTGTATTTCCAGGTGGCGATGCTGACCACCGTCGGCCTGACCAGCAAGAACGCGATCCTGATCATCGCGTTCGCCACCGAGAACCTGGCGAAAGGCATGGAGCTCGTCGAGGCGACGATGCTGGCGGTGCGCGATCGGTTGCGCCCGATCCTGATGACGTCGCTGGCGTTCGGCTTCGGCGTGCTGCCGCTCGCGCTGGCGACCGGCGCCGGCTCCGGCGCGCAGCGCGCCATCGGCACGGGTGTGTTCGGCGGCATGATGGTCGGCACCTTGCTCGGCATCTTCTTCATCCCGCTGTTCTTCGTCGTGGTCGAGCGACTGATCGTGCGACGCCGCGCGCACCGGGCGTCGCAGGCGACCGCCGTTGCAGGCGGCAAGGGGCGGGGAGCGACGCGCATGCGTAAAGCACCCGCCACGGCTGGATGCTCGCCGCCGCATTGGGCGCCAGCGCGTGCGGCGTGCTGGAACCGCGCTGCCCGAGGCCGCTCCCGCGATCGACGCGGAGTGGCCGTTGCCCTCGACGACCTGCGACGACCACGGGGACACTGCCGGTCACGGCAGACGCTGGCCGCGGCTGCGGCCGACATCGGCTGGCGCGACTTCTTCACGGACCCCACGCTCGAAGCGCTGATCGAGCAGGCACTCGCGAACAACCGCGACCTGCGCGTCGCGGTGCTGAACGTCGAGCGTGCGCGGGCGCTGTACCGGGTCGCAACGCGCGGAGCGCGTGCCGGCCGTGGACGCGACGGGTTCGATGGTGCGGGCGGGCGCCGAGGCCGCACGACGGAGACGTTCACCGCGGGCGTCGGCGTGACGGGGTACGAACTCGACCTGTTCGGCCGCGTGCGCAACCTGAACGAGTCCGCCCTGCAGCGTTACTTCGCGCAGGAGGAAACGCGGCGCAGCGCGCAGTTGAGCCTGATCGCGGAGGTCGCGAATGCCTACCTGACGCTGGCCGCCGACCAGGAACAGGTGCGGCTGGCGCGCGCGACGCTCGACACGCGCGAGAAGTCTTTCGCGATCACGTCCAAGCGGCACGAACTCGGTGCGGTCTCGGGTCTCGACCTGAGCCAGTCGCGCACGCTGGTGGAAAGCGCGCGCGCGGAGCTGGCCCGCTATTCCGGACGGGTCGCGCAGGACAGCAACGCGCTGAGTCTGTTGGTCGGCGCGCCGTTCGAGCCAGACCTGCAGCCCGAGGGGCTGTCGGCGATCCGGTGACGGGACTCGCCGCGTTGCCCGCCGGGCTGCCCTCGGCGGTGCTGCTGCGCCGGCCCGACGTGCGTGCGGCAGAGCATGAGTTGCGCGCCGCGAATGCGAATATCGGTGCAGCGCGGGCAGCGTTCTTCCCGTCGATCACGCTGACCGGAGCGGTCGGCTACGCCAGCGACGACCTGTCCAGTCTGTTCGACGGCGGCACGCAGGTCTGGAGTTTCGTGCCGCAAGATACGGGTGCCGATCTTCGAGGGCGGCCGCTTGCGCGCCAACCTGCAGGTCGCACGCAGCCGATCGCGACATCGCGCTCGCGCGTTACGAGCAGCTCGATCCAGGCAGGCTTCCGCGAAGTCGCCGATGCGCTCGCACTCACGTCGACGCTGGCCGAGCAGCGAGTCGCGCTGGAGGCCCTGGTGAAGCGCGGCGCAGCGCAGCGAGGAACTGGGGCAGGCTCGTTACGCCGCGGGCCGCGACAGCTACCTGGTGCGGCTGGAGATCGCAGCGCACGCTGTACGTCGCGGAACAGGCGCTGATCCTGACGCGGCTGGCGGAGCAGTCGAATCGGGTCGACGCTGTACAAGGTGCTCGGCGGTGGCTGGCAGGAGGCGCGCGATGAACGTCGGCGGCGGACCCGCGCCACGCCCACGCGCCGAAGCACAGCGCGACCGCATCCTGTGCGCGGCGCTCAAGTGCTTCATCGAGCACGGCTTTCACGCGGCGAGCATGGCGAATATCGCCGAGACGGCGCAGATGAGCGCTGGCCTGATGTATCGCTATTTCGATAACAAGAACGCGATCGTGCTTGGCCATCGTCGCGCGCCAGTTGGAGGAAAGTCGGGCGCGGATCGAGCAATTACGCACGTCAGCCGACCTCGACGGCGAGCATGCTGCCACGTTCGACGCCGGTGCGCGCACGAGACCCGCTCGTGATGAGTCCCGCGCTTTACCTCGAGATGAGCGTCGAGGCGACGCGCGATCCACCGATCGCCGACGGTATTGCGCGCATTCGACGCGCGCATGCTCGACGAACTGCAGGCCTGGATGGCCCGCGATCGCGACAGCAGGGGCTGGGCCTGGCGCCGGACATTGCGGCCCGACGCGCCCGCCTCCGATGCAGTGCTCTGGAGCGGCCTCGCCGTCACCTCCGCGCGGAATCCGGACCAGGACCGGGCCCAAATGCACGCCGTGATGAGGAATTTGGTGAGTCGCCTCGTCCGCCGTGACATTCGGCTCGCGGGGTGGACCACGGGCTGCTGTGGCTCATTGATCCAGAAGGAATCGGCAAATCCGGATATTGCGGCGGTGCAGCAAACGAGGGGCATAGTCGACCGTGGCGCAGGGCAATTCGCCCTGCCAGACGGCGAGGGACGCTGCAGTGACGACCTTACTCTGGATCCTGGTCTGCTTTGGCGGCGCGCTCTACCTGGCCTATCAGCGCGTGGCATTGCGCACGGCGACTCTCGCCGCGGGCATCGCGCTCGTCGCGTACTCCATCTCGCGCGAGCCGTCGACGCCGTGGGCGATGACCTTGTGGCTGGCGTTCGGCCTGCTGGCCGCGCTCAACGTCGATGCGCTGCGGCTGCGCTTCGTCACCCGGCCGTTCCTGCGCGCCTATCGCCGCATGCTGCCTTCGATGTCGGACACGGAGCGCGAAGCACTGGAAGCCGGCACCGTCTGGTGGGACGGCGAGTTGTTCACTGGCCGACCGGACTGGCAGAAGCTGCTGGGCGCGAAGGCACCGCAACTGACGGCCGAGGAACAGGCGTTCATCGACGGACCCTGCGAAGAACTGTGTCGCATGGTCGACGACTGGGACATCACCCACCGTCGCGCCGACCTGCCCCCCGAGATCTGGGATTTCCTGAAGAAGAAAGGCTTCTTCGCGATGATCATCCCCAAGCGCTATGGCGGCCTCGAGTTCTCGGCTTACGCGCATTCGTGCGTGCTGGTGAAGCTGTCGAGCCGCAGCGCGACGGTCTCGTCGACCGTTGCCGTGCCCAACTCACTCGGACCCGGCGAGTTGCTGCTGCATTACGGCACCGAGGAGCAGAAGAACCACTACCTGCCGCGGCTCGCGCGCGGCGAGGACGTGCCGTGTTTCGCGCTGACGGCGCCACGCGCCGGCTCGGATGCAGCCTCGATTCCCGACACGGGCGTCGTCTGCCGCGGGGTATACGAGGGCAAGGAGGTGCTCGGCCTGCGGCTGAACTTCTCCAAGCGCTACATCACGCTCGCACCGATCGCGACGGTGGTCGGCCTCGCGTTCAAGCTCTACGACCCTGACCGGCTGCTCGGCGGTGACAAGACCGAGTACGGCATCACTTGCGCGCTGATTCCACGCGACACCCCGGGGCTCACGATTGGCCGGCGTCATTTCCCGCTCAATGTCCCCTTCCAGAACGGACCGCTGGCAGGCAAGGACGTGTTCGTGCCGCTCGATTCAATCATCGGCGGACCGCAGATGGCCGGCCAGGGCTGGCGCATGCTGGTCGAGCAACTGTCGGTGGGCCGCTGCATCTCGTTGCCCTCGAGCGCCGCAGGCGGTGCGAAAGCCGGAATCTTCGCGTCCGCTGCGTATGCCCGCATCCGTAAGCAGTTCAGCCAGCCGGTCGGCAAGTTCGAAGGCGTCGAGGCGGCCCTCACGCGCATGGCGGGCGCGGCGTATGTCGTCGATGCGGCACGGTCGGTGACGACGGGCGCGATCGACGGCGGCGAGAAGCCTTCCGTGCCGGCCGCGATGCTGAAGTATCACTGCACCGAACTCGCCCGGCAGGTGGCGAACGACGCCATGGACGTGCAGGGCGGCAAGGGCATCTGCCTCGGCCCCAGGAATTACCTCGGCCGCGGCTATCAGGTCGTGCCCGTCGCGATCACGGTCGAGGGCGCCAACATCCTCACGCGCAGCCTGATGATCCTGGGCCAGGGCGCGATCCGCTGTCACCCCTACGTGCTGCGCGAGATGAACGCAGCGAAGCTCAAGGACAAGCGCCGGAGCCTGCAGGAGTTCGATGGCGCGCTGTTCGGCCACATCGGCTACACGCTGTCGAATGCGGCTCGCTCCTTCGTGATGGCGCTGACCATTGCGCGCTTCTCGACGGCGCCGGACGGCGGCCCCACGCGCCGTTACTACCAGCACATCAACAAGTTCAGCGCGCAGTTCGCGTTTGCGACGGACATGGCGATGCTGACGCTCGGCGGCTACCTGAAGCAGAAGGAGCATCTCTCGGCGCGCCTCGGCGACGTGCTGTCGTCGCTCTACATGGCTTCGATGGTGCTGAAGCATTACGAGAACGAGGGCCGGCACGCCGCTGACCTGCCGCTCGTCGAGTGGAGCTGCCGCACGCTGCTGTACGAGGCGCAGGAGCAGCTGCACGGTTTCCTGCGTAATTTCCCGAACCGCTGGGTCGCCGCCGCGATGCGCGTGGTGATCTTCCCGCGCGGGCGCACCTACTTCGCTGCCAGCGACCGGCTGGGCCGCCAGATCGTCGAACCCCTGATGATGCCGAGCGCCACGCGCGACCGGCTCGCCGCCGGCATCTATCGCACGGTCGAGCCGGGCAATCCGCTCGGCCTGCTGCAGGAGGCGCTGGAGCTGTCGCTGGTCGCTGAGCCGCTCGAGAAGCGCATCCGGGTCGAGGGCGTCAAGACCGGCCGCATCACCGCGCTCGAGCTGCCGGGACAGATCGAGCAGGCGCTGGCTGCGGGGCTGATCAATGCGGGCGAGGCCGCCACGCTGCGCGATTACGACCGCAAGGTGATGCACATCATCGACGTGGACGACTTCAGCAGCGAGGAACTGATGGCGGCCGTGCAGGCGGTGCCGAAGGAGCCCGGTGCCGGAGCGGCGAGGCTGCAGGTGGCCTGAGAACGGCCGCCTGCGTTCATCACGCCATGCGCGCCGGCCTGCCTCTCAAATCGCGACCGTGAGGTTCACCCACCAGTCGGGCAGGTAGGGGATCACCAGGGCTTCGAGGCGCTTGTCCCAGTTCATCAGGATGGCGATGCCCAGCAGGACGAGCAGCACGCCGAAGCCCGTCTTGAGGGCCTTGATGTGGCCCAGCACCCAGCCGCGCATGCGGACGAATCCGGCCCGCGACGCATAGGCGGCGGCAATCAGCGGTATCGCCGCACCCAGGCCGAAAGCGCCCAGGATCATGGTCCCGCGCAGGGCTCCCCCTTCGCTGGCCACGAGCGTGATCGCGGATATCAGCAGGGGACCGGAACACGGGCTCCACACCAGTCCGAGTAATCCGCCCAGCAGGAACGACCCGACCAGGGAGGACGCGTTCAGCCGGCCCGACAGGCCATCCGCGCCGCTCGCCAGCGGTGTCATGAGGCGGGTGAAATGCTCGTTCAGTGCCGGTACCAGCATCACCGTCCCGAGCAGCAGCAGCAACCAGCCGCCAGCGAACCGGACGCTTTCGCCATCGATCCCGAGAGCGGGGCCGGCCACGCCGAGCAGCAGGCCGATCAGGGCAAACGAGGCCACCATGCCCAGCCCCATGAACAGCGGACCGGCACGGTTGGCCTGCAGGCTGCCGCCCACCACCAGTGGCAGCAGCGGAAACACGCAGGGATTGAGCGTCGACAAGCCTCCGGCGGCAAGCCCCAGGAACAGATGGCTGAAGGAAGCGGCTTCCATGACCGGTCAGAGCGCCGTTACCAGTGCGGCCTTGATCTTCTCGGGCTTGGTTTCGCCGCCGATGCGGGCGGTTTCCTTGCTGCCGCGGAAGACCACGACCACCGACTGCGACCGCACGTTCATGGCCTTCTTCAGCTCCCGCTCGGTGTCGTAGTTGGCGACCAGCAGGGTGACCTCCTTGAGTTGCGAATCGCCGCGCAGGCCGCTGAAAGCCTTTTCCTGGGCCTTGCAGGTTGGACACCAGTCAGCATGGAAATGCACGGCGACCGGCTTGCCGGCGGCCTGCGCCTGCTGCAGCGCAGTCGCCGTGTAGGGCTGGATGTCGAGTGCCCGGGCCAGGCCGGTGACGGTCAGCAGCAGGAAGAACGTGGTAATCATCAGCTCGCGGGCGTGCATGGCGGTTTCCATAGTGATGTGGCGGCAATATGTTAGTCGGGCGGGGCGGACATTTCTTACGGTCCGACTGAGTGCGCAGGGACCGATCCATACTGCTCTTGATGCGCTGCTGCTCAGGCCGTCTGCATGAAGTTCATCACCGCCGCATTGAAGGCCGGCGCGGCACCGATGTTCGAGATGTGCGCGGTCGGCAGCTCGATGAAAAGCGCGCCCGGGATCGTCGCCGCCCACTCCCGCGCGGCAGCGATAGCCGGTGCTGGATCGTAGGTGCCCGCGATGACGAGCGTGGGTGTGGTGATGCGCGGCAGCTCGGCCCGCTGGTCCATGTCGCGGAGCGCCTCGCAGCACCCGGCGTAGCCGGCGGCGGGCGTTGCGAGCAGCGCCTGGCGGACCGCTTCGACGGCAGCCGGCTCCAGCGCGCGGAACTCCGCCGTGAACCAGCGCTCGAGAATGCCCTCCACCAGCGGCTCGACCCCGTCGGCGAGCACCTGCACGATGCGTGAGTTCATTGGCTCGGGCGGGCCCAGCCAGGGCGTGGTGTTGCACAGCACGAGCCGGTCGAGGCGCTGGGCTGCGTGTGTCGCCAGCCACATACCGGTTGCGCCGCCCATGGAAATCCCGCAGAAGCTCGCACGCTCGATGGCAAACGCATCGAGCAATCCCAGCACGTCGCTCCCAAGTCCCGTCAGTGTGTACGGCCGCGGTGGCACGCTCGAGCCACCGTGGCCGCGAGCGTCGTAGCGCAGCACTCGATGCCGTTGACTGAAGTGCGCGACCTGCGGCTCCCACAGGTTGAGCGAGGCGCCCAGCGAGTGGGCGAGCACGAGCCACGGCGCGCCCGCAGGCCCATCCACCTGTACGTGCAGGGAGTATCCGTTCACCTGCACTCGTTCAGTCGCGGTCCGCTGTTGCATCGTTCGTCGCCCAGATTCTGGCGGCCGGGACGCCCGATCGGCCGGCCCCTCATCTCAACCCGCGGCGTGCCTCCACGTGCGTCAGCGTGGCAGCGGGCTGCACGTCGGCGTACTGCTCGGCGATCGACCGGAATTCGTGACGAATCGCCAGGTACGCCTCGACCAGCGCTGGATCGAAATGTGTTCCGGACTGCTGGCGCAGGTAGTCATTCACCCGTTCGAGGTCCCAGCTGTCCTTGTAGACGCGCTTCGTGGACAGCGCGTCGAAGACGTCCGCTACCGCCATGAGGCGCGCCGCGAGCGGAATCGACTGTCCTGACAGGCCGAGCGGATACCCCGACCCGTCCCATTTCTCATGGTGGGAGGCCGCGATCTCCTGCGCCACGCGCAGGAAGTCCAGCGCCGCGCCGGTCGTCGCCTCGTCGTATCCCGACTCGTGCGAGGCCCGGATAATGGAGTCGCCGATGGCTTCCGCACCGATGTGGGCATGCCCCTTCATGATCTCGTACTCGGCTGCCGTAAGCTGGCCGGGCTTCAGCAGGATTTCGTCCGGAATGCCGACCTTGCCTATGTCGTGCAGCGGCGCCGCGCGGACCATCTGTTCCAGCTTGCCACCGTCGAGCTGGTCCACATAGCAATTGCTGCGCAACAGCTGCGCGCCCAGCGCCTGCACGAACGACTTGGTGCGATAGAGGTGATTGCCAGTGGAGCCGTCGCGCCGCTCGGCAAGGGTTGCGAGCGCGTGCAGCGTGACGTCGCGCACGAGTTCGTTCTCGCGCATCCTGCGCCGCACCTCGCGCTGCAGCGACCCGTTCCAGTCCTCGAGCCGGTCACGCGAGTGCTTCAATTCGAGCTGGTTGCGGACGCGCGCCAGCAGGATCGCCGGTCGCATGGGCTTGTGCAGGTAGTCGGCGACGCCGAGGTCGAGGCCGCGTTGCTCGTCCTCGTCGTCGCTCATCGCAGTCACGAAGATGACGGGGATGGAACTGGTCGCCGGCGACGTCCGCAACCTGGCCAGCACGGCATAGCCGTCCATCTCCGGCATCATGATGTCGAGCAGGATCAGGTCGGGTATGGGCTCCGCGCGCGCTGCAAGCAGTGCCTCTTCGCCGGATTGGGCCAGGCGCACGGCATACAGCGGCTGCAGCAAGCTGCCGATCACCTCGAGGTTTTCGGGCATGTCGTCCACGACGAGGATCGTCGCCCTGGCGTCAGCCGCTGGCGTTGGCATGGACATGGACATGGGTGCGGTCCGGGATCTTCCGCTGGAGCTTACGCCGAAGAAAGCATGGGCCCATGCTAATCCCTCCTCCTGCCCGCATGCAGGAACCCATCCAGAAATGGATGCGCTTGCGCTAGGCTTGGCCGGTGACACCCGACGACGACAACGAAACCGTCCTGTACGAGGTCAATCTCGAGGCAGAGGCAGGCATCGAGGCCCCCTTCGACACCTGGCTCCGAGACCACATAGCGGACGTCCTGCAGTTCGACGGGTTCCTGTCCGCCGAGGTCCTCGACGACGACGCCGGGGCGCCCCCGGGCCGGGTGCGCCGCACCGTCCTGTACCGGCTGCGCAACCAGGCTGCCCTCGATGCCTACCTGCAGGACCATGCCCCACGCATGCGGCAGCAGGGCGTGGAGAAGTTCGGGGACCGCTATTCGACACGCCGGCGGGTACTGGCCCACCGCGAGGAGTTCATTCGCGGCGCGTTCTCGACCGAAAACTGCCTCAACTGCGGCGAAGTGCTGCGCGGCCAGCACTGTTCGCATTGCGGCCAGCGCGCGAAGGTGCGCGTGCTGTCGCTCGGCACCCTGCTGCGCGACCTGTTTGGCGACCTGACCAATTTCGACTCACGCATCTGGCGCACGCTGAAGCCGCTCGCGTTCAGCCCGGGCACGCTCACTGTCGAGTTCCTGCGCGGCCGACGCACGCACTATTCGCCGCCCTTCCGCATGTACCTGATCCTGAGCCTCGCGTTCTTCCTGCTGACCTCGGTCAGCGCGACGAATCCGGGCGACGCGTTCGATTTCGACGTAAGCAGCGACGGCAACGGCGGCGGCGCCGTGGTACTGGGCCCGGCCGGGGAGACCGGGCCCGCGACCCAGGGTGGCCCAGCCACCCCTGCCCCGTCCCTTGACCCGGAACGACAGCGTCTGCTCGAGCAGATCGTGAAGCACCTGCCCGCGGCGGACCAGGAGCGGGCGCGCCGCGAGCTCGCCAAGGACCTCGGCGCCCTGTCACCCGCAGAGATCGCTCCGATCCAGAGGCTGGCGAACGACCCTTGCGGTCCGGACAGCCTCAAGATCGACCTCGGGGTCGAGGTCGAGGGCAAGGCGCTCGAGGACAAGGTGCGTGCGGCGTGCCGCAAGATTGCCGCCGACGGCAAGGGCTTCGGCCGCGCGGTCTACGAGAACGTCCCGAAGATGATGTTCATCTTCCTGCCGTTGATCGCCATGGTGATGTTCTTCCTGTACCTGGGCTCGGGCCGTTACTACGTCGAACACCTGCTGTTCTTCGTGCATTTCCATTCGTTCTTCTTCCTGGCAGGCATGACGATCCTGCTGCTCGAGAACCTGGCCAGCTGGTTCGTGGGCACCATGGCCGAACAGGGTTTCGATTTCGCGCAAGGCGTCCTGGGCGTTGCGCTCATGATTTACGTGCCCTATTACCTGTATCGCGCCATGCGGCGGGTGTATGCACAGGGCCGGGCCGTGACGCTGTTCAAGTACGTGCTGCTGCTGGTCGGTTACCTGCTGTTCATGACGCTGACGCTGGTCGGGCTGCTCGCCTACACGGCGTTGACCCTGTAGCGCGCCGGCGCGAGCTCTGCCTTGAAAACGTCACGCTCCATCCTGCACGTCGACATGGATGCGTTCTACGCATCGGTCGAGCAGCGCGACAACCCGGAGCTGCGCGGCAAACCGGTGATCGTCGGCGGCGGCGGCAGCCGTGGCGTGGTGGCCGCCGCGAGTTACGAAGTGCGCGCCTTCGGCGTGCGCTCCGCCATGCCGACGCGCGAGGCGCTGCGGCGCTGCCCTGACGCGATCGTGGTGTTTCCGCGCATCAGCCACTACAGCGCCGTCTCACGGCAGATCTTCGCGGTGTTCCACGAGTTCACGCCGCTCGTGCAGGGGTTGTCGCTCGACGAGGCATTCCTTGACGTCACGGCGAGCGAGGGCGCGCTCGGCTCCGCCGAACACATCGCGCGCGAGATCAAGCGCCGCATCCATGAACGAACCGGGCTCACGGCGTCGGTGGGCATTGCACCGAACAAGCTCGTCGCGAAGATCGCCTCGGACCTGCGCAAGCCCGACGGCTTCGTGATCGTCCGCGCGGACGAGATCCGCGGCTTGCTCGATCCGCTTCCCATCCGCAAGCTGTTCGGCCTGGGCGAGAAGACGGCACCAAAGGTGGAAGCGCTGGGCATCCGCACGCTGGGTGAGTTGCGGCAGGCGGCGCCGTCGCAGCTGCGGCCGATCTTCGGTCGCTACACCGAAAGACTGCAGCAGCGGGCGGCGGGCATCGACGAGCGGCCGGTGCTGCCCGACGTCGACGAGCAGCAGATCAGCGCCGAGGAAACGTTCGACGCCGACATCGTCGATCCAGCGCGGATGCACGCTGAAATCGTGCGGCTGGCCGACAAGGCCTGCACACGTCTGCGCGCCAGGAAACTGCTGGGCGGGTGCGTAACGGTGAAGATCCGCCGCGGCGACTTCACGACCTACACGCGCCAGCGGCAGGTCGAGCCGCGCACGCAGGAGACGCGGGTCGTGGCGCGTATTGCAGCCGATTTGCTCGATGCGTGGCGCAAGACCCAGCCCCGGGCGGCTCTGCGGCTGCTGGGGGTGGGGGTAAGCGACCTGGGCGAGGAAGTCCAGGGCGACCTGTTCGGCGCGCCGGAGTCGACGCGCAACCGGCAACTCGATGCGACCGTGGACGCGGTACGGGAGAAATTCGGCAAGGTTGCGCTGCGCGCCGCGAGCACGCTCGACAAGCCGCAGCGCTGACCGTGGTCGTCACGGCCCGGAGCGGTCCAGCGCGAGTTCCGCGATCTCCTCCGAGACGAGCTGCGTCGCCGGCCCGCTGGCCGGCAGTTCGAAGCGCAACGGTGCCGGCAGTCCCGGCACCAGGTAGCGGGTTGCGCTGAGCGCGATCATGGGGAGATCGGCGTCGCCGAAATTCTCTCGCGCATACAGTGCGCCGTCGCGAGAGCTGATCACGATGGTCCAATCCGCGTCCTCCGCGCGGTACGTGCCCGCCAGTCGCGCGCTGGTGGCGGCTGGCACTGCGACGCTCGCGGGCAGATGGACCTGGTTGAGTTCGCCAAAAGGGTGTTCCTGGCCGCACACGGCGCAGTGCCTGGGCTCGCCGACGTTGCCGATGTAGTGCGCGACCGGATAGGCACCGCCGAGCGCGTCGTAGATCGCACCGAGGTCGGCATCGGTGAGTCCGCGAAACGCGGTCCACGGCATGATTGGATGCAGCGATTCGCCTTTGCCCGAGCGCATGACCGCAATGAAGGTCTCCCGGGGATAGCTCAGGCCGGATTCGTGCGGCGTCAGGTTGGTGCTGAACGCGGTGCGCTCACCACGGCCAAGGTGGTTCCCCCCGGCCAGCAGTCCGGGATTGCGGGGTGCCGTCCACGCGGAATGACAGCCGGTGCAATCGGCCAGGCCGATGAGGTAGCGCCCCAGCGCTTTCGAGTCGCCCGGCGCCGGGCCACTGACCGGCGCGGTGATGGGCCGGGGATTGCGCGCATTGGCGGCCGCCTCGTCGGCAGGCAGCACCGTCGCGGGCAGGGCGTTGCGAACCGGCGGCAATGTCCGCAGGTAAACGACGACGGACGCGAGGTCCTCGTCCGCCAGGCCGGCAAACGAGCGGTACCACATGCCCCAGAACAGCGCCCGCCCGTCGTGCCCGATGCCTTCGCGGATCGCACGGGCGAGCATGTCGTCGGTCCAGTTGCCGGCACCGGTCTCGACATCCGGCGTGATGTTCGGGGCCACGATGCGGCGCTCACCCGCCTCGCTCATGACGGCTCCCGCGCCCTTGCGGCCCGCCTTGGGCGGCGCCCCGGGCGCACTCCAGTCCCGCTCGGAATGGCAGACGAAGCATTGCAGCAGGTGTTCGGTGAGGTAACGGCCGCGTTCGACGCGCGCCGGGCTGGCATCGAAGGTCCGCTCGGTCAGCGGACGCGCCCGCGGGTAGGGCGGTTCCGCGGCCCAGCCGACAGTTGCCGCTGGCAGCAGGACGCCGAGCAAGAGCAGTCTCGCCAACCTCATGGCCCCTCCGGGCTTCCGCCTCAAGACCTGGTCTGGAATGTAGCAGGCGGGCGGGCGCGGGGCCGCCCGGCCATGAGGCGTGAGCGTTGGCCGAGGATCAGGCATGATTGCCATCCCCCGCCGGTCACGGCAGGCCTAAGTCCATATGTACACGAGCTTTTTCGGGCTGCAGGAAAAACCGTTCGCGATCACTCCGGACCCCCGCTACCTGTACCTCAGTGAGCGGCACGCCGAGGCCTTGGCGCACCTGCTGTATGGCATCAACGAGGCCGGTGGCTTCATCCAGCTGACCGGCGAGGTCGGCACGGGCAAGACCACGGTAATCCGCAGCCTGCTCGAGCAGTTGCCGGGTCATGCCGAGGTCGCTCTGATCCTGAACCCGCGGATCACGCCGGCCGAGTTCCTGCTCACGATCTGCGAGGAACTGCACCTGCAGGTACCGGCCGAAGGCCGCGCCAGCACCAAGGCGCTGATGGACCTGCTCGGCCATTACCTGCTCGAAGCGCATGCGCGCGGCCGCCGCGTCGTGCTGATCGTGGACGAGGCGCAGAACCTGAGTTTCGAGACGCTCGAGCAGGTGCGCCTGCTGACGAATCTCGAAACCGCGACGACCAAGCTGCTGCAGATCATCCTCATCGGCCAGGAAGAACTGCGGGCTCTGCTCGAGCAACCGGACCTGCGCCAGCTGGCGCAGCGCATCACGGGCCGCTATCACCTCAGTCCGCTGTCGCGCGACGAGACCACTGGCTACGTCAAGCACCGCATGCGGGTGGCAGGCGCCACGGCCGAAGCATTCACGCCGGGCGCACTGCGCGAAGTGCATCGCCTGAGCAACGGCATTCCGCGCGTGATCAACGTGGTGTGCGATCGCGCGCTGCTCGGCGCCTTCACGCGCGAGGACCATCGCGTCGGCGCGTCGTATATCCGGCAGGCAGCCTCGGAGGTGTATGGACGCCCGGTTCCGGCGCCCTGGCTGCGCTGGGCCACCGGCGGCGCGATGGCTGCTGCATTGGCGCTCGTGGCGATCGGCGCGTGGGCCGTGCTGAGCAACCGGGACCCCGCCGCATCTGCGGTCGTGCCGGCTGCTGCCAATGCCAGCGTCGATGCGGACGCTCAGCAAGTCGCGGCCACCGCGCCCGCCTCGGCCGTCGTCGCGCCGGTGCCCGCGCCGCCCAGGCTCGATCAGTTACTCGCGCAGAACGCGAACGGCACGACGACTGAAGCTGCGCTCGCCGGTCTCTTTGCGCGGTGGCAGATCGATTACGTGCCCAATCGTGGCCGCGGCTGCGAACAGGCGGCTGCGCAAGGCCTCGAGTGCCTGTTCCAGAAAGGCTCGTGGGCCCAGTTGCGCACGCTCAACCGCCCCGCGGTGCTGACGCTGACGGACGACGTCGGCGGCACGCACCAGGTGGTGCTGGTGGCCCTCACCGACGATGACGCCACGATCGAACTCGGTGGCAGCACCCAGTCGGTGCCGATTGCGACGATCTCGCGCTACTGGTTCGGCGACTTCCTGCTGCTCTGGCGCCCGCCGCTCGCCGTCGCCAAGTCGCTCGGCCCGGGCATGCGCGGCGCGGAAGTGCGCTGGCTGCGCGAAAACGTGCGGGCGGCGCAAGGCCTGCCCGAGGCGCGCCCGGCGAGTGACTTCTACGACGAAGATCTCACACGGCTGGTGCAGGATTTCCAGCGCACGCATCGACTCAACGCAGATGGCGTCGCGGGCGTGCAGACACAGATCGTGCTGGACACGGTCATCAATCCGTCGGGCTCCCCCACGCTGGGCGAGACCGTAGCGCGCGCGGGAGGCTGACGCGTGTCCTTCATTCTCGACGCCCTGCGCAAGTCCGAGCACGCGCGACAACGCCAGACAGGACCCGGCCTGGCCGAGGTGCCCGTCGCTGCGCCCAGGTCAAAGACGAACGTGTGGGCCACGGCCGCGGTCGCACTGCTGGTCGTGAATCTGCTCGCCGTCGGCGTGTTGCTGCTGCGACGCGCGCAACAGCAGGACTCCGCTGCGGTCGCGACGGGCACTACGGGCCCTGCTGTTGCGCCTGCCACCAGTCCGGGCAACCCGGCCAATCCGACCCTGGCCGCTGCGCCACCCGCAGCCGCGCAGGCACCCGCAATCACCCAAAGCGCGCAACCGCCAACGCCATCGTCGCGTCCCGCCGCGAACGACGCGGCACGCCGCAACCCGCTCGCCGACGAAGTGGGTACGGCCGACGGCGGCTACGAACCCAACGTGCAGGCGGCTGCTGCAGCCATCCCCCGGGGCCCGCCTGCCGTGGTCGCCAGCGCTGCCAGCGCCAAGGGCGGCTCCGTCGTGTACGCACCGATCCCCGAGGCTGCCGACGCGCCTTACGCGGCGCCAACGACTGCGCCCGCAGTGCAGTCGGCGGCACCGCCTGCGCGCGAGACGCTGCCGGGCGCGGATGAATTGACGGCACGCGGCAGCCTGCCCGCGCTCCATCTCGACCTGCACGTGTATGCGACACAGGCGCCGCAGCGGTTCATCTTCGTGAACTCGCGCAAGTACCGGGAAGGCGACACGCTGGCCGAGGGACCGGTCGTTGAGCAGATCACCGCCGATGGCGCGGTGCTGAATTTTCGCGGCAGCCGGTTCAAGCTGGCCAACGACTGAACTGAGGGGAGTCGGTCGGAGTGAATGCGGTATCGATCGGCGCTGACAGCCTCGACGGGTTGCGCCTGAACTTTGCGCTGCAGGCAGGCATCCTGCGCGTGCTCTCGCGCCAGGAGTACCTGAACAAGATCAACGTGTTCCCGGTGCCGGACGGCGATACCGGCACCAACCTGGCACTGACCGTGAGTGCCGTGCTCGGGGCCCTGCGCAAGTGGCCCGACCGTCATGCCGGCAAAACCCTCACGCGCGTGGCAGACGCGGCGCTCGACGGCGCGCGCGGCAACTCCGGCGCCATACTCGCCCAGTTCTTCCTCGGCTTCGGTGACCGCCTGGGCCACCTGACCGCCATCGATCCCGCGGACTTTGCGGCGGCCGTCGGCGGCGGCGCGGACTATGCGCGCGAAAGCCTGAGCGAGCCGCGCGAAGGCACCATCCTCACGGTGCTGACGGCGTTCGCGGTGGCCGTGCAACGCGCGCGCAAGGACGGTCCCGGCGATTTCCTGTCGATCCTGCAGCAAGGCGTCGCGGCCGCGCATGCAGCGCTCGAACAGACGAGGTTCCAGCTCGAAGCCCTGCGCAAGGCGAACGTGGTGGATGCCGGCGCGCAGGGCTTCGTCGAACTCATCCAGGGCGTCACGGATTACCTGGTCAGTGGCGCGAAGGGAGAACCGGCCGCTGACCTGACGCTGCCCGCAGTCGCCACCGCCGTCGACCAGGTAACGGCCGGCAGTGGTGACGAAGACCTCGACTACCGTTACTGCACCGAATGCGTCGTGAGCGGCGAGCGCGTCGAACTGCGCCGTCTGCGCGAGCGGCTGTCGACACTGGGCGGCAGCCTGGTCGTCGCGGGCCTGCAGCACAAGGCGCGCGTGCACATCCACGTGAACGATCCCGCCGCAGTCTTTCGCGTAGCGAGCGAGTTCGGCGCTGTGTCGGCGCAGAAGGCCGACGACATGCAGCGACAGCAGCACACGGCACATTCGCAGGATCGCCGCGTGGCAATTGCCACCGACAGCGCGGCCGATATTCCCGACGAGGAACTCGACCGCCTCGACATCCACATGGTGCCGGTGCGCGTGCACTTCGGCGAGCGCAGCTACCTCGACAAAGTAGGCATCACGTCCACCGAGTTCTACGACGAGATCGCGCGGGGCGGCGTTGCGCCGAAAACATCGCAGCCACCGCCGGGCGACTTCCGCCGCCAGTTCGAGTTCCTCGCCTCGCACCACAGCGCCGTGATCTCGATCAACCTCTCGAGCCGCGTCAGCGGGACGTGCTCGGCGGCGCAAACGGCATCCTCCCGCACCGCCTCGCATGGCGAGGTCACGGTCATCGACAGCGGCAACATTTCCGCGGGCCAGGGCTTGATCGCGATGTATGCGGCAGAGTGCGCCGCGGCCGGCTACGACGCCGCGCGCATCGTCGCTGCGACGCACGCGATCCTGCCGAAGACACGCTCGTTCGGCGTGGCCGGCTCGCTCGAGTACGCGGTGCGCGGCGGACGCCTGCCGCGGTGGGTCAAGCGGGTCGCCGATGCGCTGCGCGTGATGCCGGTGCTGCACAACGACAGGCAAGGCAGGGTCACTCCCGGTGGCGTGCTGTTCGGACGCCGCGACCTCAAGCGGCAGTTCGCGCGCTGGGTGCGTCGACGCATGCGCGATGACGTGACTTATCGCCTCATCGTCGGGCATGCCAACTGCGAAGCGGACGGCCAGTGGCTGTTGCAGGCCCTGGGCCTGCCCAACGTCGAGTACGCGAAGCTCGTGCCGATCGGCAGCGCACTTGGCGCGCATGGCGGACCGGGTATGCTCGTCGTCGGTCTGCAGGAATACGAGAAGCCGGGGTCGCCGCCATGAGATTCGAAACGCTCGCCATCCACGCGGGCCGCGAGCCGGACGCCGCCACGGGCGCAGTGCGCGAGCCCATGCACCTGTCGACGACGTTCGAGCGCGGCGCGGACGGCGCCTACCCCAGTGGCTATTACTATTCCCGCAGCGGCAACCCCAATCGCACGGCGCTCGAGCATGCCGTGGCGGCGCTGGAGCAGGGCGGAGAGGCGGTGGCTTTCGCTTCCGGATCAGCTGCGACTCTTGCCGCATTCGCTCTGGCCGCACCGGGCGGCCGCATCGTCTGCGCCAGCGACTGCTATCACGGTACGGCCAAGCAGTTGCGTGACATCGTTCCGCGCTGGGGCGTGGACGTCGAGTTCGTCGACGTGGGCAACCTGACGGAGGTTTCCCAGGCGCTGGTTCCGGCCACGAGCCTGCTGTGGTTCGAAACGCCGTCGAACCCGTTGCTGCGCGTGGCAGACATCGCTGCGCTGGCCGACCTGGCTCATGCCCGCGGTACGCTGGTCGGGGTCGACAACACGTTCGCGAGCCCGGTGCTGCAGCAGCCGCTCGCGCTCGGCGCGGACCTCGTGATGCACAGCACCACCAAGTACCTTGGCGGGCACAGCGACGTGCTCGGCGGGATCGTCGTGACGCGCACGGACGGCGCGCCTGCCTGCGCCGCGCTGCGCGACTACCAGGCGACGGCAGGTGGCGTGCCCTCGCCGTTCGACTGCTGGCTGGTGCTGCGCAGCCTCGCGACACTGCCCTTGCGGGTGCGGGCGCAGGCAGCGAATGCATTGGCCGTCGCACGGTACCTGCACGCCGATAAGCGCATCGCACGGGTGCATTACGCGGGCCTGCCCGACCATCCGGGCCACGAAATCGCATTGCGGCAGATGCACGGTGGCTTCGGCGGCGTGCTGTCGGCCGAAGTGCCCGGTGGGCGCGAGCGTGCGCTGGCGGTCGCGGCGAAGGTAAAGCTGTTCACGCGCGCCACCAGTCTCGGCGGCACCGAGAGCCTGATCGAACACCGGCAGTCGATGGAAGGCCCGCTGAGCCGCACGCCCGCGGGACTGCTGCGCATGTCGATCGGGCTCGAGCATGTGGACGACCTGATCGCGGATCTAGACCAGGCCCTCGACGACTGATCGCGCGGTCTGGGCCGCACTGTATGACTGCGGCTACGCGGATTGCTACGCGACGCTGCAGCACGCTCCTCGAGTATCACGAGGGCACGCCGTGAATACGTCCCTGTAGGCTCGCGCTCGCCATCCATGGCTCGCGACGGCCCTCGCGATACTCGAGGAGCGTGCTGCAACGTCGCTTCGGCAGTACCGCCGCACTACGTCTCGATCGCGTGTCGAAACCGTGCGCCGCACGGGCCGGTGCGGTCGACCGCGGCCATTCGAAGCTGTGAGGTACGGTAGCTCGCATCCCGCACTCGCAGCGCCGGCCGATTGACGTGGCCGCAGATGCATCTGACTCGCCACAACCGGGGTGCGAAGCAATGTCGCGAGGGCGTGCGAGGCTGCCCGGACAAGATGAGGGCCGTCGCGAGCCACGGATGGCGAGCGCGAGCCTACAGGGACGTATTCACGGCGTGCCCTCGTCTTGTCTGGGCAACCTCGGGCGGCCTCGAAAGCTTCGAGCGCGCCGTCGTCTGGTCCGGGCAGCCTCGTGCGGCCTCGCGATCGCCGTCATCGCACGGGCGGGACGTTACGGCCCCTCGACGACGGGCCGGCCCTGCGCGATCCATGCCGGCATGTCGCCCTCGAGATGCGACAGGCGCGTATAGCCATTGGCCGCCAGCACGTCCGCCGCGATGCCCGCGCGTCGGCCCGAGCGGCAATACAGCACGACGTCCTTGTTCTTCGGCACCTCGGCGATCCGCGCTGCAATCTGGTCGTAGGGCACGTTCACGGCGCCCGGCACGTGCCCTTCGCGAAACTCCTCGGGCGATCGCACGTCCAGCACGAACAGGTGATCGGCATGTTTGGCCTGGTGCTCCAGCAGTGCGGCCTGGCTCATATCAGGCAGCGCGGCCTGCGGAGCTGGCGCACTCGCAGCCGGCGCGGACACTGGCGCGCCTGGCGCCTTCGTCGCGGCAGCGGGCTCTGCCCCATTCGCAGCCAGGGCCACGCTGCCAAGTATTACTGCCAGCGTTGCCATGCCACCGCGGCCACAGGCGCGTTGCGGGAGGCGGGTCGAGTGCGGCTTGCTCATCATCGGTGGCATTCCTCGAAAAGACTTTCAACTTCAGGGCGTTGCAGCACCGGACGCACCCTTCAGAGTGGCAGCGGAACCCCAGTGTTGCGGCACTTTCTGCAGCTTGGACAAATCGTAACCGAGATCGTGCACCCGGCGTTCCAGCTGCGCGAACTCAGCGTCTGTCAGCGTCGGCGTGCGCGCCATGATCCAGACATAGTCGCGCGCGCTGCGGGCAATGATGGTCTGCGAGTAGGCCGGGTCGACGTAGGCCACCAGGTATTCGGCCTTGATCGGCCAGACGAACTGCATGTCCCAGACGGCGTTGCCGGTGCCCGGGCGCACGAATCCGCGCGGACGCATGACCTTCTCGGGCCCGTGGAACCCGCCGTCGCGGTAGGTGAAGGTCGTCGCGATGCTGCCGTCCTTGTCCCGCTGGTACGACTCGATGGCGTTGTGGGCGCCCACCTCGAAACGCGTCGGGATGTTGGCGATGACGTACCAGTCACCCATGAACCGGTCGAGGTCGACGTCCTTTGCCACGGGGATGGTGGGGGCGCTGGAACATCCAGCGAGCCACGCGACGGCCGGCAGCAGGCAGGCCGTGGTCAGTATCTTGCGCATCATCGGTGGACTTCCCTGTATCGAATACGTGTGTGAGTGTGGCGGAATTTTCGACCCCCGGGGGGCCGCAGATTCAGGGCGGCGAGGCCGCCGTCACGTAGGCATCGGCCTCGATCTCGACGAGCATGGCCGGGTCGACCAGGCCGCTGACCTCGACCATGGCCGAAGCGGGCCGGATCGTGCCGAACACCTCGCCATGGGCCCGGCCGATCGCTTCCCATTGCGAGATGTCGCGCACGTACACGCGTGTGCGCACGACGTCTTCGAGCCGCGCACCGGCTCGCTCGAGCGCGCGCCTGATGTTGGCCAGCACCTGGCGCGTCTGCGCACCCGCGTCCGCGCCGCCGACGATCTGCCCATCGGGCCCCGTCGCCGTGGTGCCGGACACGAACACCATCGGGCCCACCCGGACCGCACGCGAATAACCGACGACCGGTTCCCACGGCGTGCCCGTGGCGTAATTGATCCGTAGCTGTTGCGTCATTCGGCTGCTGCTCCTCTTGCTTGCGATTCATCCTCGGCAGGCGCCGCGAGCGCAGCGAGCGTTTCGCCGCTGACCCGGTGCACCGTCCAGCCATCCATGCCCACGGCGCCAAGCTTGCGGTAGAACGCCAGCGCGGGCTCGTTCCAATCGAGCACGGACCACTCGAACCTGGCACACCCGCGCTCCAGGGCGACGCGGGCCAGGTGACGCAGCAATGCCTCGCCATACCCGCGGCCGCGAAAGGCGGGCCGCACGAAAAGGTCCTCCAGGTACAAGCCGGGGCGGCCGGCAAACGTCGAGTAGTTGTGGAACCAGAGGGCGAAGCCGACGGGCTCGCCCTCAATGCGTGCAATGACTGCCTCCGCATACGGCCGCTGTCCGAAGAGGTCCCGGTGGACGTCCTCCGGCGTGATGACCACGTCGTCCAGCAGGCGCTCGTAGGCCGCGAGTTCGCGTACCAGGGCGACGATCAACGCCGCATCGGCGGGTTGTGCCGGATCGATCTGCAGGCGGGTTGACGAGCTCATGGAAACAATCGCATTTCTTCAGATTCCCTCGACAGCTGTCCAATAATGCCCTTGATTGCATGACCTCAGGACCGTATTGTTAACCATCAATTCACTTAAAGGCAGCCGATGGCGACCCCTCCGGACCGTGTGCCGCTGAACGCCCTGCGCGTTTTCGAGGCCGTCGCCGCGCACCTGAGCTTCACCGCGGCGGCGCGGGAACTCGGCGTCACGACGGCGGCCGTCAGCGCGCAGGTCAAGGCGCTCGAGGCCGACATCGGCGTGCCGCTGTTCCGCCGGCACACGCGGGCGGTCGCGCTCACGCAGGAAGGCGCCGAGCTGCTCCCCGGGGTACGCCGCGGCCTGGACGAACTGCGCCGCTCGGTCGAGCGCATCCGCCGCGAACGCGTGGGCGGGATGCTCAACCTGAGTGTGCCGAACGAGTTCCTGCAGCGCTGGCTGCTGCCCCGTCTGGGTGAGTTTACCCGCCAGCATCCCGAGATCGAGGTCCGCTTCGGGCCCCCGCGGGCCGCCGGGCTCGACTTCAGCCGCGAAGACTTCCACGCCGCAATTCTCTACGGCACGGGCCAGTGGCCCGGGCTCAAGGCCGAGCGCCTGCTGGACGAATACGTGTTCCCGGTCTGCAGCCCCGCGCTGCTCGCCAGGTTCGGCCCGATCGAGACCGTGGCCGACTTTGCGCGCTACCCGCTCATCCACAGCCGGTCCGAACCCTGGCAGGACTGGCTGCGGCGCGTGGGCGGCGACACGACCCGCGCGGACACCAGCCCGCCGCTGGAGGATTCGGCGGCCTCGCTTGCTGCCGTCGAGCAGGGCAAGGGCGTGGCGCTGGCGCGCTGGTCGCTGGTTGCGGCCGACATCGCCGCGGGCCGGCTTGCACGCCCCATGCTGCCAAGCGTGTTGCAGCGAAACGCCTGGTTCCTGGTTGCCCCGCCGGCGAACTTTTCGTTACCCAAGGTGGTGCGTTTCCGTGCCTGGCTGCTCGAATGCTGCCGCGAGTTTCCGCCGCCCATGGGTGAGACGCTGGGCGTCGAATAACTCGGGTCGCGGCGGTCGCCACGACGCCCCTCTTGGCGCGGCGCGCGCAATGGCGTAGCGTTTCATCAAAGAAAAAGAAGATCCTCGGTGAAGGGAATCCCATGGCAACCCCGTTGAAGCCGCGTCCGCTCCGCCTGCGTTATCACGCCGTCACGATCGTCGCCGGACCGGCCGCTTGTGCGCAGGCGCTTGCCGTCAAGGACGTGCGCCTGCTATCGCTCGAAGCGCCGCGCCTGCCGCTGGTCGGCTGCACCAATGCCGAAGGCTGTCAGTGCCGGTTCCAGCACCACGCCGATCGTCGGGCCGGTCCGCGACGATCCGTATTGCGGGCGGGGCAGCACGGCATCGTGGCGAAGGACGACAGTCGCCGCCATCTGCCGGGGCGACGCGACAGCGACTACCTCGAGGATTGACGCCGCACGCCGTCAGGGCAACCGCAGCGTGACCTGCACCGGTCGATGGTCGGAACCCACGTACGGGCCGATCTCATGCGCGGTCACGCAACTGCCGCGCGGCACCAGCACGTGATCGATCGGGAGCGCCAGCGGCCAGAAGCCCGCCAACCACGTTGGCCGCCACACTTCGCCTGCGAGCGCATCGCGCAGGCGTGATTCGTCCAGCAGGCGCGCGAAAGCGGGTGCGAAGGGCGTGAGGTTGAGATCGCCGAGCAGGACGGTACTGTCAGGCCGCGTCGCCGCAAGCTGCGCTGCCTGCTGCAATGCCTGGTCGCGCAGCGGTTGCAGGGCGGGCGACACCGGCCAGCGCGTATGCAGCACGATCACCTGCATGCGCCGCCCGTTGCGCTCGAGCGTCGCGACGAGCGAAGGCATGCCATCGCCCGCAAAGTCGGCCTCCGCGATGGCTCCGACGACCGGCCACCGGCTCAGCAGCGCGATGCCGTACGGATCCGGTCGCGCGATCACCTTGCGATAAGGGTATTGACGTGCCAGCGGCGCGAGCGCGGCCTCCCACGCCGGCGTCACTTCCTGCAGCGCGATGACATCGGCGTCGCTGCGCAGCAGCCAGTCGAGCAGCGCCGCGTGCTCCGTGGCGGCAAACCAGGCATTGGCGGTCACTACGCGCAGTTCGTCGGCGCTGCACATGGCGGACGTGGTGCTGGCCGTCGCCTTCCCGCCGAACAGCGCGCTCCCCGGCAGGAACGGCAGCGCCAGCGCGGCCAGCGCGACGGCCATCAGCCAGGGACGGCGCAGGGCGAAGGCCGCGGCCAGCAGCGCAATGCTGGCAGCGGCCAGTTGCCAGCGGAAATGCGCGAACAGTTCGAACGGCCAGCCGAGCGGCGCCAGGACCGAGGCGAGCGCGGCAGCCAAGGCGCCCGTGAGCGCGATGGCCAGCATGCGTGCGGCGCCTGGCTGGGAGGAACGCACGGCGCTACAGCAGCAGCAATGCCACGATCAGTCCGAACATGGGGACGACGACGGTCATGCAGAACATGGGCCAGTAGGCCGACTTGTGCGTCTCGCGACACACTCCGCGAATGGTCGTGACAACGTACCCGTTGTGCGGCAACGAGTCGAGCCCGCCGGAGGCAATCGCCACCACGCGATGCAATGCGTTCGCATCCACGCCGAGACCGAGGTAGTGCGGCGCGATGACGGGCAACGCGATCGCCTGGCCGCCGGACGCGGAACCGGTGAGCCCCGCAATCAGCGTGACGGCGATGGCCGCGCTCATGAGCGGATCGCCCGGCAGCGAGGTGAGCGTGTCGACGGCCGCGGCGAACGCAGGCGAGAGCTTGGCGATCGCACCGAACCCGACGACGGCCGCGGTGTTCGCGATCGCGATCAGCGCGCCAAGCGCGCCATTCGATACGGCGTGTGGCAGGTTCAGGAAATACCTGCGATTGACGACGAGCACCGTCAGCACACCGGCGAGCAGCGCCACGATCAGCGCGGACTGACCGAGCCGCTCGTGCAGCGCGAAGGCGACGCCAAGCACCGCGGCAAGCGGGATCAGTCCCGTGGCTGGATGCGGGAGCCCGCCTGCCTTCGGCTTTGGATCACCCTCACGCACGTCGTACGCCTCGCCCTGCGCGATGGCGCGACCGATCATCCAGCGCAGCCAGACGAAGCCCGACGTCGCCATCACCACCGCGACGACCGCGCTCACCTGCCATGCCGCATAAGGCGTCGTGCCCAGGTACTGCATCGGAATCCAGTTCTGGATCTCGGGCGAGCCGGCCGACGTCATCGTGAAGGTGACCGACCCGAAGGCAATCGTGCCGGGGATGAAGCGCCGCGGCAGCCCGGCCTCGCGAAACAGCGACAGCGCGAGTGGAAACACCGAGAACGCGACGACGAACAAGCTGACGCCGCCGTACGTCAGCACGGCACACGCGCCGATCACGGCGAGCAGCGCATGGCGCGCGCCGAAGCGCTGGATCACCCACTGCGCCACGCTGTCGGCGGCCCCGCTGTCTTCCATCACCTTGCCGAAGATCGAGCCCAGCAGGAACACGAAGAACCACGAGGCAAGGAAGCCGCTGAAGCCCGCCATGTAGGCCGTCGTGAAACTGGATGCACCCTCCGCCGCGAACGGTGGGAACAGCGGCAGGCCAAACGAGAGCGCGAGCAGCAGTGCGCACACGGGCGCGGCGATCAACAGGTCGACGCCTCGCATCGTCAGGACGATCAGCAGCGCAAGACTGCCGAGCAGTCCGATCCATTCGAGCGTCATCGTTGTCCTCTGCGGCGCGCAGCGCCGGCTTCAGGGCGTGCGGGCAAGGAAGGCGTCGATGGCAGCGACGGACGCCGGCTCGTCGAGTTGCGGGGTGTGGCCGCGGTCCGGCACTTCGATGCGAACCAGGTCCGGCTTCTCGCGCTGCATGCGCGCGAAGGTCGCCGTGGACAGGATGTCGGACGTCGCGCCGCGCAGCGCCAGCGTCGGCACCGGCTGCAGCACGGCATACAGTCCCCACAGATCGGGTGCGGCGGCCGCCGGCGCGCTGCGCACGGCCTCGCCGATCATCGGATCCATGTCGAGCCTCGGCTTCCCATCCACGTCGCTGTAACTGCGGCGGGCATAAGCCAGCCATTGTTCATGCGACAGGCCAGGCATGGCGAGTTCGTAAGTCGCACGGACGGTGGCAACGGCTTCGTCCCAGGTCGCCGGCGGTGCCGCACGGCCCACGTACGACGCGATGCGCGCCAGGCCTTCCGGCGCCACTTCGGGACCGACGTCGTTGAGGATGACTCCGGCCACGAGCCCCGGGTTCATTGCCGTCAGCAGCATCGACAGGATGCCGCCGAGCGAGGTGCCGAGCAGCACGCAACGGGCAATCCCCGCGTCCTGCAGCAGCAGTCCGATGTCCGTGAGGTAGGTGCCCGGGTGATAGTTCTGCCACACGGGGTCGTGCTGCGAGCGTCCGCGACCACGCAGGTCGGCGCACAGCACGCGACGGTCGCGCCGGATGCGCTCGGCGACGTGGGTGAAGTCGCGGGAATTGCGCGTGAGTCCGGGCAGGCACAGCACCGGCAACCGCGCCGACGCGGCCAGCGGCGCGAAGTCGCGATAGAACAGTTGCAGCCCGTCAGCCGACGAGTAGTAGCGTTCGGTGCTTGCGGCTGCGGTCATGGTCGCGTGCGCTCCCAGTGGGCGAACTGCTGGCGCAACTCGCGCTTCAGCACCTTGCCGTTCGGATTTCTTGGCAGGACGTCGACGTAGGTCACGCCGGCGATCCGCTGTTGCTTGCCGACACGCTGGTTGGTCCACGCGACGAGCTCGGCGGCCGCCGACGCGGTTGCTGCACCGTGCGTCACGACGACGCCGAGCGGCGTTTCGCCCCAGCGTTCGCTCGGGACGCCGATCACCGCGACGTCGGCGACGGCCGGATGCCCGCGCATGACGGCCTCCATGTCGGCCGGATAGATGTTCTGACTGCCCGTCAGGATCATGTCCTTCTTGCGGTCGACGATGTAGACGAAGCCGTCCTGGTCGATGCGCCCGATGTCGCCCGTGCGCAGCCAGCGCCGTCCAGCCGGATCCGTCCAGGTGGCTTCCTCGGTTGCGTCGTGGCGGTTGTGATAGCCCTCCATCACGAGGCGGCCATGGCCACAGATTTCGCCGAGCTCGCCGGGCGCTGCCTCGGTGTCGTCATCGCGCACCAGCACGAGCTGCTGGCCCGGAATCGGCTTGCCGACGGAGTCGAGGTGATCGTCGAAGTCCTCCGGCGCCAGCGTGGTGATGATGCCCTTCGGTGAGTCCGTACAGCTCGATCAGTTCACAGCCGAGCGTATCCCGGGTGGCGCGCTTCAGCGGCGGCGGCAAGGGCGACCCGCAGCACATGATGGCCTGCAACGACGACAGGTCGTGCGCGGCGAGGTTGGGCAATTCGAGCAGGCGCTGGAATTGCACGGGCACGAAGCCACCGTGCGTGACGCGGTGCCGCTCGACCGTGTGCGCCAGCGCCTCGGCGCTGAAGGACGGCATCACCACGAGGGTGCCGCCGGCGACGATCGTGCTGAGCATCGCAACCCAGCTGATGTTCGAGTACAGCCCCAGCGAGCAGACCGTCACCGCGCCGCTGTGGTAGCGCAACGCGATGGCAAGGTCCGTGGCCCAGTCGTAGCGGCAGCCGTGCGTATGCACGATCCCCTTCGGCAGCCCGGTCGTGCCCGAGCTGTAGATGATGTTGCACTCGGCCGGGGCGTGACGACGGCAGCGGGCCGCGCCGTGGACTGCTGCCGCAGCCAGGGGTCTATTTCGACCCAGCTGGCCGGAGTCGCCGGTGCCTGCACGCCGAGCTGCAGCAGCCCGGCCTCGATCTGGCCTGCGGCGAGCAATGCATCGACTCGCCCGCAGTGCGCGCCCGATGCGGCTATCGCGCGCGCGCCGCTGTCACGCACCATGGCAGCAACGGCGGCATCGCTGACCGACGTGTTCAACGGCACGACGGTGACGCCCGCCTTGCCGGCACCGAACAACAGCAGCGCCATCTCGGCGCTGTTCTGCATCAGCACCGCGAGACGCGCACCGGGCGCAAGCCCGAGTTGCAGCAGACCGTTCGCGACCTGGTTCGTGGCGGCGTCGAATTCAGCCCAGGTCAGCCGGCGCTCCTCGCAGAGCAGCGCCGGCTTGCTGGGCTGGTTACGCCCGTGCTGGACGATCAGGTCGGGGACGATCGGCCGCGGTACGTCGTACCAGCCCATGGCCGTCCTCCTCTCCTGTGTCGCTCAGTCGAAACGGTAGCTCGCGCTCAGGCTGACGGTCCGCGGCGGCCCGTAGAAGCTGTTGACGATGTTGCCGAACGTAGCGCCCGGGAAGTAGTAACCGCCGATCTTGTACTCCTCGTCGGTGAGGTTGCGACCCACCAGCTGGAAGCGCAGCTTTTCGTTCTCGGCCGTCCAGGTCACGCTCGCGTCGAACAGCGTGTAGGAGTCGTTCTGGTCGATGAGCGGGTTCGGGAACTCGAACATGTAGTACGAGTCACGATACGACGCCGACGCGGTAAGCAGCAGCGAACCCCACGTGCCCGGCAGCGGCTGGGCGTAGTTGAGCGCCAGGTTGCCGTTCCATTCCGGCGTGTTCTGGAACACCGCGGTGTCCGACAGATCCACCGGCACCGTGATCGTGGCCGGCGGCGGCGCCGGGTTGGTGATGACCTGGAACGTCTCGTACTTGTCGAACTCGGCGTCGGTCCAGCCCAGGCCGTACGTCAGCGAGAACTGCTCGGTGAACTGCACTGCGCCTTCGAGTTCCACGCCCTGGATGGTTGAGGCGCCGGCGTTGTCGACGAAGCTCGCGATCGAGCCCGTGACCGTCGGCTGCTGGCGCGTGATCTGCTGGTCGGTGTAGTCCGCATAGAACGCTGCGAGGTTGTACGAGAAGCGGTCGCCGAACAGGAGGCCCTTGACGCCGATTTCGTACGACGACACCGACTCGGGCTCGTATCCGTTGACGGTGTCCGGCGTCAGCACGACGTCGCCGCGCATGTCGAAGCCGCCGGACTTGAAGCCTTCGGCGTACGAAGCGTAGGTCGTGAGCGAGTCGGTGAACTTGTAACTGACGCTGGCGCGCGGCGTGAACTGGTCGAAGGAGCGGTCGTTGGTGTAGTCGGAGCGCACCAGGCCCGGTATCGCCGCAGTGTTGCCGAACAACGGCGAGTACAGCCCGGTGAAGTTCTGGCGGTAGACGCCGCCTTCCTTGTCGTCGTTCGTGTAGCGGCCGCCGAGCGATGCCGACAGCTTGTCGGTGAAGTCATAGCTGAAGTCGGCATAGGCCGCGTAGCTCGTGGTGTCGACAAAGCCGGAGGTGGCGATGGTGGTGTTGATCAGGCCGACGATCGTGTCGAACTTGCCGGCCGCATGCGCATCGAGGTAGTAGAGGCCGGCGACACCACGGATACGGTCGCCTTCGTAGAGGAACTGCAGTTCCTGCGAGAGCTGGTCGTCCTCGTACTGGCCCGGCACGTCGAGCGACGGAGCGGGGCCGGTGTCGAAGTCGATGAGGGTGTCGGTCTTGCCCTCGCGATACGCAGTGATCGACTTGAGCGTGATCGCCTGCGACAGCTCCCAGGCTGCGGTCAGCGAGATGCCCTGGTTGCGCACCTTGTTGTCGTCGCCGATGCCGGCGCGCGTGTCGTAGACGTCCGGCAGCACGACCTCGCCGGCTGACAGGCCGAGGCCCGGCGCCTCGCGGTGGCCATGCTTCGCGGGCGAATTGTCTTCGATGTAGTCCGCGGCGAGCCGGAAGCTCAGCGTATCCATCGGGTTCCAGTCCGCGCTCATGCGGAACGCGTCGACACTCTTGGCATAGTGATTTTCGTTGCCGGTGAGCTGGTTCTCGCCGTAGCCGTCGCGTCGGTAGATCGCCGCGCTGGCACCCACCGACAGCGTGTCACCCACCGGCAGCACGCCGGAGGCCAGGAAGTCGTGCTGCGCATAGGTGCCGAGCGTGAGCTTCGTGTTGAGGTACGCCTCGTTCGCCGAGCGACTTGGTGACGTACTTGATCGCGCCGCCGATCGTGTTGCGGCCGTACAGCGTGCCCTGCGGGCCGCGCAGCACTTCGAGCCGCTCGATGTCGTAGATGTCGAGCACGGCGCCCTGCGGCCGCGCGATGTAGACGTCGTCCACGTACAGGCCGACACCGGGCTCGAAACCCCAGAGCGGGTCCTGCTGGCCGATGCCGCGGATGAAGGCGATCAGCGTCGAGTTCGAGCCGCGCGCCACCTGCAGCGTGAGGTTGGGCGTCGATTGCTGCAGCCAGGTGATGTCCGGTGCGCCGGTGCTTTCGATGCGCTCGGCCGAGAACGCCGACACTGCGATCGGCACGTCCTGCAACGACTCCTCGCGGCGCCGCGCGGTGACGGTGATTTCCTCGAGCCCGGCCGGCCGGGCGGCTGGCGCGTCCTGCGCGAGCACGGCCGGAACTGCGAAGGTCGAGGCGGCGAAGGCTGCGGCAGCCTGCGCCAGGTGAACGGCGAGCTTCTTCATGGATCCCCCTGCTGTGGCGCCGGTCTGCGGCGCCCGGTGTTTCAACGAGCGTTGGAATTTAGTTGAACGTTCGTTGAAATTCAACAGTCGTTGCAGGATGGCCTCCGTGTTCTTCAGAATCGACGTCCACGCCGTCGCCGGGACCGCTTCGTAACGCAATGCAAAAAAAGCAGGCCGCAGCTTCCCGTGCGAGCGCAGTGCGCGGCGGCGTGCGTACACCGGGCACCGGCACCGGATCGCGCTCGCAGGCCACGCGCGAACGCATCCTCGATGCCGCCGAACAGCTGTTCGCCGAACGCGGTTTTTACGGCGTTTCAGTGCGCGACATCACCGGCGCCGCTGCGGTCGACGTGGCGCTCGCGAGCTACCACTTCGGCAACAAGCAGGGCCTGCTCGAGGCGGTGTTCCTGCGCCGCGCGGAGGACCTGAACACCGAACGCAGCGCGCGCCTCGACGCGGTGCTGGCCGCGGCCGGGAGTCGCAAGCCCCCGTCCCTCGAAGCCGTGATCGACGCGTTCACGCACCCGCTGCTCGACCGGTCGTCGCGCGGCAGCCCGGGCTGGAAGAGCTATTTCGCGCTGATTGCCGAGGTGAACAACTCGCCGGAGTTCGGCCAGGTGCTCATGACGCGCTACTTCGACCCGGTCGTGCAGAAGTTCATCGCGGCGATCCGTCTGGCGCTGCCGGGCTGCGAGGATCGCGACCTGTTCTGGGCTTATCATTTCCTGTCGGGCGCGTTGACGCTCACCTTCGCCGAGACTGGCCGCATCGACAAGCTTTCGGGTGGCGCGTGCCGGTCGAGCGACCTGGACAGCGTGCATGAGCGGCTGGTGCCGTATTGCGCGGCGGGCTTTCGTGCCCTGTGCGCGCCGAAATCGCGCAGATCCACGGCGACACGCACAGCGAAGTCACGCAAATGAAGCCGGCACTTGCAGGAACCACCTCGAACATGACTGCCCACCGTTGTCTTGGTGCGCTGCTCTGCGCCTCGCTCGCAGCACTGGCCCTGGCGGGCTGTGGCGGCAGCGACGCGGATGCAACGCGCAGCGATCGTCTTGCGCCGCTGCCGGTGGCCGCTGGCTCGGTGACCGTCTCCGGCATCTCTGCGGGCGGTTACATGGCCGTGCAGGTCCACGTCGCGCACTCGGCGCTGGTGAATGGCGTGGGTGTCGTCGCGGCGGGGCCTTACTTCTGCGCCGAGAATTCGTTGCGGCTTGCGCTCGGCCGCTGCATGCAGGGTGACGAACCGATCGCAGTCGATGAACTGGTGGGGCTCACGAGCCAGCTCGCGCTCGACGCCCGGATCGACCCGATCGCGAACCTTGCCGACGACCGGATCTGGATCTTCCGTGGCGAGCGGGACGAAGTCGTCGCCAAGTCCGTGGTCGATGCGTTGCAGTCGTATTACGGACTGCTGGCGGATACGCGCGGCATTCGGCGCACCGATTTCGCGGAGGCCGGCCATACCTTTCCGGCGGCAGCCACCGGCTTGCAGGCCTGCGACAAGACCGAGACGCCGTTCGTCGGCAGCTGCGGCATCGATGGAGCGCGGGAGTTGCTCGAGCACCTGTACGAGCCGTTCGGCGCCGCGTCCGGCCAAGCCGCCCCCGGCACGCTCCAGGAATTCTCCCAGGCGCCTTACGCGCAACTCACGGGCGCGGCAGGGCTGGCTGAGCGCGGCTGGCTGTACGTGCCGGCGGCGTGCGCAGGCGATGGCAAGCCGCAGCGATGCCGGTTGCACGTCGCTTTCCACGGTTGCAAGCAGGGCGCTTCGTACGTGAAGGATGCGTTCGTGCGCCAGTCCGGTTACCTGGCGGCGGCAGACGCGGGCAACGTGATCGTGCTGTTTCCGCAGGTGGAACCGAGCTTCCAGCCGCTGAACCCGAACGGCTGCTGGGACTGGTGGGGTTACACGGGCGACGCTTACGCGACGCAGGCCGGGCCGCAGGTCGCAGCGATCAAGGCCATGCTCGACGACCTGACTGGAACGGTGCCCTAGACCACTGACGCGCGGGGCCGCTGACCGCCGTACAACACCTCCAGCCGGCGCACCCCCTTCATGCGGCGCGTCGAGCGGCGGACTTCACCGATCAGTCGCAGCAGCAACGCTGCACTTTCGTTCATGCCGCCGGTGCAGTAGTCCTCGCTCACGCCCACGTGCAGCACGGTGACTTGCTCGAGATCGGCGCGGACATAGACGGCCACGCCGATCGGCCGGGCGGTCAGGGTTTCGACCGCGAACAGGCATTGCACGCCGGGCAGGTCGCCCACGCGCACGCGCAGGTCGTCACCGTCCTCGATGATTTCCGGCGGGCCATAGCGATCGATGACGTCGACGATGTCACGCGCGACGCGATCCTGGCAGCCGTTGAAAAAGAGAATCCGCTCCAGCGCATGGCGCTTGTGGCGAGGGATTCGCGACGTGAATTCGATTCCCCGCATGTCACAACCCCAGCCGCATGACGGCCCCCGGACGGAGGACTGGCGGATCATGCTCGCCGCCGCCACATTATGTCGAGCGAACCGCCCCCTTTTTGTTGCTGCAGCGCCACAAACGAGCGCCGGAGGCCGCCCGGCCCGCAGCGGCTATTTTTATGAATTGCTTCATGTTTTCGGCATGGTGCGGTGGAGTGTGGAGTCCACTTGGCGTGCAATGCGTCAACCATGCTGCGCAAGCTCCAGACCGCCCCGGATCCCGGGACTGCGACCGTCCCCACTGTCCCCGATGCAGTGCTGGTGGACGTCGTCGTGCTGACGGTGGACCACGAACTGTTCCATTCGACCAAGGCGGCCGTAGGCGAGCGCAATCCCGTCTGGCGCGCGCGTACCGCCGAGGAAGCGGCGGACCTGTTGATTACGGGACGCTGCGGGGTGCTGGTCGTCGACACGGCAGCGGTTTCGCAGCATGCGGACACGCTCATCGAGCAGATCGTCGAGCAGTTCCCCGATGTGGTGGTCTGCGTGGCGGGTACGCGCGACGACGAGCCCCTGCTCGCGCCGCTCATCAGCAACGGACTCGTCTACCGCTTCATGCACAAGCCCGCGTCCGCACGACGCGCCGGCATGTTCCTGCAGGCTGCCATCCGTCGCCACGTCGAACGGCGTGACGGCCAGGACGCGGGCGATCCGCTGCGGCCGATCCTGCGCGGATTGCAGCGGCCCACTGCGGGCATGCCGCGCGGATATCTCGCCTTGCTGGGCCTGGTGGCCCTCGTCCTCACCGTACCGCTGTTCATGGGCGACGAGGCGGATTCCAGCTCCGGCACTGCCGCGAACCCGCCCGCTGCTGCCCTGGCAATACCGAGGGCCTCCAGCAACCGTGCCGACCCGGTACTGTCGCGGGCCCGGGCGGCGCTGCAGGCCGGACGTCTCGAGGCACCCGAAGGCCGCAACGCACTCGACCTGTTCCAGGCCGTCCTGCTTGCGCAGCCCGATCAAGCCGAGGCGCAGGCCTCGCTCGCGCGCACGGTCGACCTGCTGCTCGAGCGCGCACGGCAGGAGGCGGACGCGGGTCGGACTGCCGCAGCAGAGCGTCTCGTGCAACGCGTGCTGTCCGTGGTTCCCGGGCATGACGGCGCGCAATCGCTGGCGCAGCGCCTGAGTCCGGGCAACACGCCATCGCGGCAGCTGTCGAGTGAACAGAAGGCCGAAGTCGAAGCGCAGTGGGCGGCGCACGTCGACGCCGGAGATGACACTGACGCCGCGGTGTCCACGCCAGCGCCGGTGCAGACGCTCGCCGAAATCGAAGCCGCGCTCGCCGCCCTGCCGGGCCCGGTGACGCGCATGGGCGCCATGGCATCCAGGGCTCAGACGGACGCCCCTGGCGCAGCCGTGAGCCCCGGCGTACGTCACGTCGTGCGACCTGACCCGCTGGCGCCGCGCGTCGTCAATCCGCAGTCGACCTCGACGCCGGCCCGCAGCTATGCGCGTGAACCTGTCAACGCATTGCCCACGGTGGGCATGACCGGGCCGGACGCACGACGACTGCCCGAACCCACGCCTGCGAGCGAGACGGCGATGGCAGCGGGCGTAGTCGCCGCCGACTCGCTCGACCGCATCGCCACGCGCGATCCGGTGTATCCGGCACAGGCGCTGCGCAACGGCACCAAGGGCTGGGTGGAACTCGAATTCACCGTGTCGTCGAATGGTTCGGTGCGCGACATCGAGGTCGTGGCCGCGGAACCGCGTGGCGTGTTCGACAGTGCGGCCAGCGATGCCGTCGCCGCCTGGCGCTTCCGCCCGCGTGTCGTGAACGGCCAGCCCGTCGCGCAACGCTCGACGGTCACCATGCGCTTCGACGTGGACAGCTGAGCAACCGCGCGTGACGTGTGGCGCGATCCAGCGCCACCGCATCCCAGTATCAGGGCAGGTCGACGCGCAGCGCCGGCTGCGCGATTTCGGCGAACTTGCCCTGCGCCCTGAGCGCATCCCGCATGCCCTGCGCGCCCTCCGCCTCGCCATGCACCAGGTACGTTCGCGGCGCTCCAGTCACGGTCGCATGCCAGCGCAGCAGGTCGTCGCGGTCACCATGCGCCGAAAACCCACCGAGCGTGTGAATACGGGCTCGCACCGCAAACGGCTCGCCATGGATGCGGACCGTTTCGCGGCCGTCGACGAGCGCACGGCCCAGCGTGCCCCCGGCCTGGAACCCCGTGAAGATCACGTCGCATTCGGGCCGTGACACGTTGTGCTTCAAGTGGTGGACGATCCGGCCGCCCGTGCACATGCCACTGCCGGCGATGACGATCGCACCGCCTCGCATCGTGTTGATGGCCATCGATTCCTGGGCAGAGCGGCACAACTGCAGGTTCGGCAGCGCCGGCATGCCGCGTTCGGCGGCACTGTGCGCGGCGCCCGCTTCTTCGTCATAAAGTTCGGGGTGCCGCGCGTAGATGGCCGAGGCCTCGATGGCCAACGGACTGTCGAGAAAGACTCGCCAGTCACCGACGCCCCAGTCGTCGAAGTGCCGCGCGAGTTCGTACAGGATCTCCTGGCTGCGACCCACGGCAAACGCGGGGATCAGCACGTTGCCGCCATCCTGCCGCGCGGCGCGCAGGATCGCGCCGAATTCGCGCAGCGTCTCCGCGCGCTCGCGATGCAGGCGATTGCCGTACGTGCTCTCCATCACGACGACATCCGCTGCGCCGTTGCCGACCGGATCGCGGAGGATCGGCGAGTCGAACTGGCCGATGTCGCCGCTGAAGACGACGCGGGCCTGCCGACCGCCTTCCTCTAGTTCGAGCCACACTCCCGCCGAACCCAGGATGTGGCCGGCGTCGCGGAAGCTCAGCACCACCCCCGGCATGATCTCGCGCGGCTGCTGGTAGGGCACGGTCTTGAACTGCCTGAGCGTCTCCGTCGCATCATCGGTCGTGAAGAGCGGCTCGCGCTGCCCCGCCTGCCGGCGCTGGAAGCGCTCGGCTTCGCGTTCCGCCATGTGCGCGCTGTCGGCCAGCAGGATGCGCGCGAGGTCACGCGTCGCCGTCGTCGAGTAAATGGGCCCGCGAAAGCCGCGCTTGCGCAGCAGCGGCAGGCGACCGCAATGATCGATGTGCGCGTGGCTCAGCACCACGGCATCGATGGCGGCCGGGTCGAAGGGAAACGCTGCGCGGTTGCGGGCGTCGGGATCGACGCCGCCCTGGATCAGGCCGCAATCGAGCAACACGGTGCGTCCGCGGACCGTGAGGACGTGACACGAGCCGGTCACTTCACCGGCGGCGCCGTAAAACTCTAGCTGCATGGTGCGAACCGCCTCAGGCGATTCGCTGCCCTGCGGGCGCCTCGCCTTGGTGCTGGACCGGGATCAACGTCGTCTGCGCCGGATCCTGACGCAGCATCTTGACGCAGGCCTTCACGACCCGGGCATCGTACCGCCGTCCGGCCTGCGCCTGCAGTTCGTCGATGCAGGCCGGCAGCGTCAGCGCCGGACGGTGCGGGCGCTGGGCCAGCATCGCTTCGACCGCGTCGGCCACCGCCACGATGCGGGCTTCGAGCAGGATTTCCTCGCCCTTGAGACCGCGCGGGTAACCCGAGCCGTCCAGCCGCTCGTGATGCTGGCGGACCGTCTCGGCGACGGGCCACGGAAACTCGATGGCGCGCAACGCTTCGAAGCCGCGTTCCGCATGCGTCTTCACCAGTTCGAATTCGGCGGCGGTCAGCGTCCCCGGGCGCCACAGCAATTCGCGCGGGATCTGCAACATGCCGACGTCGATGAGCTGGCCCATGACGCGCAAGCCGCGCACCGTGTGGCCTGGCAGGCCAAGGCCCGCGCCGATGCCGGCCGCATAGTCGCCCACGCGGCGCGCGCGGCCCGTCTTGCACGCGTCCTGCGCCTCGGCCAGCTGTGCCAGCGCTTCGATGGCGCCGAACATCACGCGCTCCATGTGATCCATGGCGCTCACGACTTCGGCGTCGGAACGGCGCCGTCGCAGCAGCTTGGCGGCAGCGTCGGCGATGTGACTCATGTGACGTCGGTCGTCGTCGTCATACGGCCGGGCCGAATTGGCGACGAGCAACGCTCCCGCGAGCCGGCCACCGTCCAGCATGGGCACGACCAGCTGCCGGTTGAGCGCGGCCGGCAGGCCCGCTTCCAGCAAGGCCACGGTGTTTTCGCTGGCATCGCGGACGACAGGTCGCAGCGTTGCCAGGCATTCGGTCAGGGCGAGGTCGGCCGGCGGGGCTCCGCGCCAGCGCGAGAGCATCGTCAGCGGTTCCGTGGACTCGCTGCCCCTGCGCGCGGCGATCTCAATGGCGGTGGCATCGCCCACGGTAAGGAACAGGTAAGCCTGCGAGCTGCGGGTGAATTCATGCGCCAGATGCAGCGTGCGCTCGAGGATCTCGGTCTCGGTCAGGGCGTGCGCGCGTTGCGCGAGTTCCAGCAGCCGACCGACGCGGTCGTGATCGCGTTCGTTGCGCTCGATCGCGCGCCGTGCCGCGGAGACGTCACGCGCGGTGACCACGCGCAAGTTCGAGCTTTCGCTGACGGGGGCGAGCGACACCTCGACGTCCATGGCCTGTCCGTCGGGCCGGCGCCACCGTACCTCCTGCCGCAACGCCCCGGCTGCCGTGCGCTCAATGCTGCGCACCGTGCTGCTGCCGTCGCTGTCGACCTCGAGCGATTGCAGCGTCAGCGTGCCGAGACGCTCGCTTTCGGTGCCGAGCAGGCCGAGCAGGCCGCGGTTGCCGTAGCGGAAGCGGCCTTCGCCATCGACGATGCCGCAGGGCTCCGGCGCGGCCTCCAGGGCGTCGGCGTGGGCTGCGAGTTCCTGCTCGCGCACCTGCGCCGCGAGTTCGGCCGTGACGTCGCGGGCCGTGAGCATCCAGCAGGAACGCCCGGCAAAGCTGGTGGTGACGCGCTGCACCTCGAGGCGCGCATCACTGCCATCCGGCCGCTGCCAGTGCAGGTGGGTGTCACGCGCCGCATCGTCGGCGAACTCGACACCCGGCAACACCTCCGCCAGCGGTCGGCCGCGCAGCGCCGCGGGCTCCTGCCCGACCAGCGCCGCAGCGGAATCGGTCACGGCATGCACGATGCGCGATTCGACGTCGACCAGCCACGTCGGCGTAGGCTGCGCCGCGAAGGCCCGTTCCGCATCGCTCGCGACCGACTGGGCACGCAGGCGGGCGGCCTGCACTTCGTTGAGACGTGCCTCGAGCACGTTGATGCGGCCGGCCTCCGCCCGCGATTCAGCGGCGGCGCCGCGCGCCATCGACTCGGCCTGGGCTGCCTGTTTCTGGGCAGTCTCGAGGTCGCGGATGCGGGTCTGCAGCTCGCGGATGCGCACCGATTCTGCGGCCGCGAACTCGGCCCGAGCCCGTGATTCGTATTCGGCCCGCTCGCGCGCCACGCGTTCGGCCGCGGTCAGTTGCAGGTTGGTCGCCTCGGTGTCGCGCAACTGCTTCTCGAGGTCGGCCAGCCGGCGCCGATCCTGTTCACGCCTGTCCAGCAGCTCGGGCACCAGTGCCGGGATGCGCATCGTGGTCGCGGCCGTGGGGGTTTCGTCGAGCAGGCCCGCGAGCTCTTCGAGCGTGGAACCGCGCGGCAGGAAGCGCAGGGCCCCTACTTCGGCGGCGAAGGCCTCGTACTTCGGTCCCTCGACACGGAACGAATGGAGGACGACGGGCAGGTGGACATAAGCAGGGTCTTCACGCAACCGGCGGCACAATGCAAAGCCGTCGAGCCGCGGCAACATCACGTCGCTCACGATCGCATCGGGGGTCTGGTTGCGGACCGTCTCGAGCGCCTCGATTCCGGTGCGTGCCTTGAGCAGCCGATGACCGCGCGCTTGCAGCACGCTCTCGACGGCTGCGAGATCCTGGTCTCGTTCGTAAGCCAGCAGGACGGTCTTCATCGCAGGACTTCGGCTCCTCACACAGTGCCCGGCGTGCCAGGCGGCAGCCTGGTGCCCAATGGCACTTTGCTCGGCGCAGTATGCTCCCGCGCCGTCGCGACGCACCATTCTGCGGCCTCAGGCTGTCGACACGCGTCACAAAACGCCGGCAGCGGCGGTCCAGCGGTACAATCGGGAGGAAAGCATCGAGGAGACGGCCATGGCCCGGCGCAGCGCGTTCATTTTCGCAATCACCCTGGCACTGGCCGCCGGTTGCGCAACACATTGGGAAGTCGACAGCTTCGAAGCCCCCGAGGGCAACGTCGCGGCCCGGTCGACGTTCTTCTGGCAAGGCGGCGAGTTCGGCACGCCTGCGTCGATCGATCCACAGGTGGTCGCGTCGACCAGCGACTTGCTGCACCGCACGGTCGGCCGGGAACTCGCCCGCAAGGGCTACACCGAGGTCGATTCGGCCGCTGCGGCCGACATGCTGGTGAGCTTCCAGGTGGCCGGCACGCAGCGATTCGTGATCGCGGACGAGCGCCGCATCGGCGCGCCCTCCGCCACGACCGTGCTGCGACCGGGCGAGATCCAGCCCCCGCCCGCGTCGGTGCTGCCGCGCGAACATCGCGTGCGCGACGGTTCGGTGCTCATCTTCATCGATGACCGCGCGACGGGCCGGTTGCTCTGGCGTGGCAGCGTCACGGCCGAGACCCGCAGTGGTTCCACCGAGCAAGGGATCCGCATCATCGATCAGATGGCGCGCGAGATCGCGCTCGCAGTGCCTCCGCGCGTGGGCGCGCCAAAGTAGTCGCGTCGCCGGCGCGACGAGTCAGCCGACCGACGGCGGCGCCCGGCGTCAGCGGCGCATCACCAGCACCGCGCCGGCCAGCAGCAAAGCCGCACCGAGCAACCGCGTCGCCGTGACTGGCATCTGCGGGTAGCCGAGCACGCCGAAGTGGTCGACCGCGAGGGCCGCCACCAGTTGCCCGGCGACTACGAGCGCGACCATCGTCATGGCACCGATGCGCGGGCCCAGCAAGGTGACGGAAGCCACGTAAGTTGCGCCAAGCAGGCCGCCGCACCAGGCCCAGAGCGGTACTTGCCCGATCGAACCGGGGGCGGGCCGCGAACCGATCAACACGGCCGTCACGGCCAGTGCGGCCAGACCCACCGCGAAGTTCGCCACCGATGCCCAGAGCGGTGTACCGACGACCCGCGCGATCGTCATGTTCATGCCGACCTGGACCGTCAGGCCGATGCCGACGAGCAGGGCCAGCAGGTGGGGCCAGTGCGAAGCAGTCATCGTTGCAGGTCCTTGCCCGCGGCAGCGGCGGGACGGCTCGAAATGTCAGGCAGGTTGCGGCGACGCCCGATGGTCGCGCCGCGGCCAACCTTGCCATACCAGCGCGCCGATGCCGAGCAGCAGTGCGGCAAACCTGATCCAGCCACCGACGATCGGGACGAGCCCCACTGCCCACAGCGCGAGCACGGCGACCAGCAACGCGAGCATGCGGCGGCCGGTCGTGGCGGGCGCATCGCCGCCGATGAATCCCTGCAGCTTCTGGCCGACGAACATCGCCGCCGTCACCCAGCCGAGGAAGAGCAGCAGCAGATAAAGCATGAGGACGATCAGCGCGAGCGGGATGCCGATGAGCGTGATGAGCAGCAACACGACCAGCACGGGCAGCGAAAACAGGATCACGAAGCCGAGCCCCAGGCTGCGCAGCGGTTCCTGGCCGATCCACTGCGCGGCACGGGTGGAGTAGGCCGGAAACGCCAGCATGAACAGGGCGCCGGCGATGAAGACGCCGAGCATCCAGAAAAATGAGCCGACGCCATGCGCGACGGTGCTGGAGTCGGACTCTGGCTCCTCGCCGCCGACGGTGTGGCCGACGTCGGCCTCGTGAAACTCGACGCCACCCGCGATCTGCGCACCCGCAGGAATCCCGGGCTCGCGGGCCGTGTGCGCAATCAACTTGCCGGCGATGCGCGTGTTCGGTCCGATCGTGATTTCCTCGGCCTTCACCTCGGCATCGCCCTGCACGACGCCATCGAGGTGCACGCTGCCGCCGGAGGCGTGCAGCGACTGCTGGGCGTTGCCTTCGAAACGAATGCGCCCCCCCGTTGCGGACAACGTGCCGGCAATGACCGTCGCCGGACCCACCATGACATCGCCACCGGCCACGCGCGCATTGCCAGTCACGATCGCGTCGACCTGCACTTCGCCGCCTGCCGCATAGAGATCGTCGCCGATGCCGCCGCCGATCGAGACTTCGCCGCCCGCGGCGATCAGGTCGCCCGTCACCTCGCCCGCCGTATTGACCTGCCCGCCCGCGAGGAACGCGTCCCCCACCACCGGATCAGTGAGGTTCACCGCACCGCCCGCGCCGAAGTAATCGGTGCCGATCTGCTTCGCCACGGAATCGTCGCTGGTGCGCTCGATGCTGCAGCCCGCCAGGGCCAGCCCCACTGTCAGCAGGGCGAGGGCTCTTGCGACCGGTCTCATGACTGCTCTCCGTCGACTGCCGTCAACCTGTGGCCAGGGACGGGTAATGTGTTGCGGGTCATCGCTGCCATGTTAGGGGATCGCGCGGTTGAGCGGAGCAGGCGCGACTTCGGTTCGTCTCAAGCCACCCACCGCCTGTCGCCTGCGGCGCAGCGGCTGCAAATAGAAAAAGCCGCGACTCGTTCGCACGAATCGCGGCTTTTCCGACGCTGACGTCTTCCATGACGGCCCTGATCGTCCCCCGGTCGAGCCTTCCCTTTCGTCTGTCGCCCGGTCTCCCCCAGCTTGCGACTGAGCCGCTTTCTACGCGCTTTGCCGGTGGTCGTCACCTTGCAGCGCAAAAACGACGCGCCCCGCTGCGAGGCGCAGGAACGCGGTTTCTTTTTCACAACAGCAGGGGGCTACGCCTTGCAAGCCATGCCCTCGGTCACGAAGCCCGCGAACCGCGGCACGCGCCGCAGGTAGTACTGCTCGGCAGCGTCCAGTTGCAGGCCCGCGCCGCGCACGAGCGCTACTGTGTCCCGGTCGAGATGACAGCCACCGCCAAGGCGCTGCTGCAGCGGATTGAGTCGCTGCTGCCAACGCACCACGGCCGGGTCGGGCGCCAGACCGTGCTCCAGGAACAGGAACTGTCCGCCGGGCTTGAGCACGCGCTTCACTTCGCCCAGCGCATGCGCGACGTCGGCAATGGAGCAGAGCGTGAGCGTGCTCACCACCGTGTCGAACCGGGCGTCTTCGAAGGGCAGGTGCTGGGCGTCGAGGTGATGGAAATCGACGGCGATGCTCGACGCGGCGATCCGTGGCTGCGAGTAGCGGTCGAGGTCGGCGTCGGGATCGATGGCCTCGATGCGGCTGACGCCCGGCGGGTAGAACGGCAGGTTCCGGCCCGTGCCGAAACCGATCTCGAGAATGCGGCCCTTGGCCCGCGCGAGCGTACGACGCCGGGGCTGCGCCAGGACCGGACTCCCCATCGCCACATCGAGCAAATACGGAAATACGCAGTGGTGATAGAGGCCCAAAGCCATTCTCCAGCCGACGGGCAGGTCGCCAAATTATTAAGCCGCTATCGATTGAAGGCAATCGGGTAATGGACTAAAAAGCTTGTTAATTCAGTTTATATTTATTATTGACCGGCCGCATTGCGCCAGTTCCGAAGGTGCGATGTGCCGCTCGCTCAGGTAGATTGCGCGCCCTCACCGGCCTTCGGGCCCAAGGTCATCCGGGCAGCTCCATGGGACGCATTTTCGAAGTCAGAAAGCACACGATGTTCGCGCGCTGGAACCGCATGGCAAAGCAGTTCAGCCGCATCGGCAAGGACATCACGATCGCGGTCAAGAAGGGCGGCTCCGACCCGAACTCGAATCCGGCGCTGCGCCGTGCGATCCAGAACTCGCGCGCCGTGAACATGCCCCGTGACAAGGTCGAGTCGGCGATCAAGCGCGCTTCCGGTCGCGACGCGGCGAACTTCGAAGAGGTGATCTACGAAGGGTACGCGCCGCACGGCGTCGCCGTGCTGGTCGAATGCGCGACGGACAACCCGACACGCACCGTGGCCGCGATCCGCAATGCGTTCAACAAGAACGGCGGCAACTTCGCCACCAGCGGCAGCGTCGCCTTCCAGTTCAAGCGCATGGGCGTGTTCCGGCTCAACCCGGAAGGCATCGACGCGGACGACCTCGAGCTTTACCTGATCGACCACGGGCTCGAGGAGTTTGGCGAGAGCACCGGGGAAAAAGGCGAACCGCAGCTTGTGGCGCGTTGCCTGTTCGAGGACTTCGGCACGCTGCAGAAGGCGCTCGAGGAGCGCGGCATCGTCCCGATTTCGGCCGAGCACGAATACATCTGCTCGACCGCGAGCGAGCTCGGCGAAGCCGAGGCGACCGAGGTGCTCGAGCTGATCGACAAGCTCGAGCAGGACGAGGACGTGCAGAAGGTGTATCACACGCTCGCCTGACCTCCCCCACCTCTCCCGCGGTAGTGGGAGAGGTCGGCCGCAGGCCGGCTGAGGGTCTTCGCTTGGGCCTGTTGATCCCGTGCCCCGGTTGCCGGCATCGGGTCCGGCCTGTCCTGCCGTGCTTGGAAAGGCAGACACGCGCACGCCAGGACAGGCCGGACCCGACGCCGGCAAGCTCGGCTGCACCGTGGCGAAGCGAGCGGATGAGCCGCCCGCACTGGGCCCGAAATCCCGCCCGCTTGCGACCAAATTGCCCTGCCCCACGAATGGGTACCGGTCCAACCCGTATAAACTGCGCCCTCCATGCAGACCCCCACCCGCGACCTCTTCTCCTACCGCAAGCACTGGGCGCAGCGCTTCGGCGTCGCGCCGTTCCTGCCCATGTCGCGGGAGGAGATGGATGCCCTGGGCTGGGATTCGTGCGACGTGATCCTGGTCACCGGCGACGCCTACGTCGATCACCCGAGTTTCGGCATGGCGATCGTGGGGCGCGTGCTGGAGGCGCAGGGTTTCAGGGTCGGGATCATCGCCCAGCCCGACTGGCACTCCACCCGCGACTTCCTGCGGCTGGGCAAGCCCAACCTGTTCTTCGGCGTGACCGGCGGCAACATGGATTCGATGGTGAACCGCTACACCTCGGATCGCCGCATCCGCACGGACGATGCTTACACACCCCATGGCGCGGGCGGTGCACGGCCCGACCGCTGCGTGATCGTGTATTCGCAGCGCTGCCGCGAAGCGGCGAAGGACGTGCCCATCGTGATCGGCGGCATCGAGGCCTCGCTGCGCCGCATCGCCCACTTCGACTACTGGTCGGAGAAGGTGCGGCGCTCGGTGCTGCTCGACGCGAAGGCGGACCTGCTCGTGTTCGGCAACGCCGAGCGACAGATCTGCGAGATCGCGCACCGGCTCGCTGCAGGCAAGCCGATCGAATCGATCGACGACCTGCGCGGCACCGCGTTCGTGCGCAAGGCGTTGCCCGAGGGCTGGACCGAGATCGACTCGACGTCGATCGACACGCCGGGGCCGCTGGCGCCGCCGGTCGATCCGTATGCAGTCGAGGGTTATGGCGGCGCTGCAAGTGCACGCGATGGCGCCACAACGCCGGCTCTGGCTTCCGGGTTTGACCGGGAGGCCGTGCGCGGCATGGACGCCGCGCCCGGAGCCCCCACGGATGGGTTTACGGCGTCCTCCCGGGCAAACCCGGAAGTCACGGCCGGTGGCAGCGGCGTTACGACCGTTGGCAGCGGTCCCCGAGCCGAGATCGTGCTGAAGTTCCACCGTCGCACGGCCCAGCCTGTCGACCGCGAACGCAGCGTCATCCGCATGCCATCGTACGAAGCCGTCGCCGACGACCCCATCCTGTACGCCCACGCCTCCCGCATCCTTCACCTCGAAGCCAATCCCGGCAACGCGCGCGCACTGGTCCAGCGTCACGGCGACACCGACGTGTGGCTGAACCCGCCGCCGATTCCGCTGCAAACGAAGGAAATGGATGGGGTGTACGAGCTGCCCTACCAGCGCGTGCCGCATCCGTTCTACGGCGACGCGAAGATTCCGGCCTACGAGATGATCCGCTTCTCGATCTCCATCCAGCGCGGCTGTTTCGGCGGCTGCACGTTCTGTTCGATCACCGAGCACGAAGGCCGCATCATCCAGAATCGCTCCGAAGACTCGGTGATCCGCGAGATCGAGACGATCCGCGACACCGTCCCCGGTTTCACCGGCGTGATCTCCGACCTGGGCGGCCCCACCGCCAACATGTACCGGGTGGCGTGCAAGTCGCGTGAGATCGAAACCGCGTGCCGCAAGCCTTCGTGCGTGTACCCGGGCATCTGTCCCAACCTGAATACCGACCACTCGCCGCTGATCAAGCTGTACCGGCGTGCCCGTGAATTGAAGGGCGTCAAGAAAGTGCTGATCGCGTCGGGCGTGCGCTACGACCTGGCCATCGAGTCGCCTGAGTACGTGAAGGAGCTGGCGCAGCACCACGTCGGCGGCTACCTCAAGATCGCGCCCGAGGCACTGGCCGAAGGCCCGCTGTCGAAGATGATGAAGCCCGGCGTGGGCACCTATGACCGCTTCAAGGAGCTGTTCGACAAGTTCTCGAAGGAAGCGGGCAAGGAGCAGTACCTGATCCCGTATTTCATCGCGGCGCACCCCGGCACCAGCGACGAAGACATGTTGCAGCTGGCGCTCTGGCTCAAGCGCAACGGTTTCCGTGCCGACCAGGTGCAGGCTTTCCTGCCGTCACCGATGGCGACGGCCACCGCGATGTATCACTCGGGCAAGAATCCGCTGCACAAGGTGACACGCACGTCAGAGGACGTCGTGATCCCCAGGGGCATGCGGCAGCGGCGCCTGCACAAGGCGTTCCTGCGCTATCACGATCCGAACAACTGGCCGCTGCTGCGCGAAGCGCTGCGGCAGATGGGGCGCTCCGACCTCATCGGCAACGGGCGGCAACAGCTGATCCCGACCTACCAGCCGATCGGCACGGGCCGGGCGCACGAGGGCCAGCGCAAGAAGCCGACGACCCAGCCTTTCCGCACGCAGCACACCGGGCTGCCGCGTGTTCCGGCGAGCCCCGCCGCGCGAACAGTGCCGGCAGGTGCGAAGTCGGCGGGGCCGGCGAAAAAGTCGCGCAAGCCCCGCAAGTAACGGGACGAAGCGGCCGAGTTACGCTTTCTTCGCGCGCTTCTCGGCGCGCTTCTCGTCTTTCGACTTCGCCGGCTTCTTCTTGGTTTCTTTCTTCCGTTCCATGCCCTTGCTCATGATGCGCTCCTGGGCCGCGGGGACGCAGCCGGTCAGTTGTAACGGCCTGATTTGAACAGGTCGGACGCCGTCTGGAAATAGGCAATGCCCAGTGCGAGCAGGTCCGGGTCGTCGGCACGCGCCTTGAAGCTGTGGTTCGCAGGATCGAAAGTGAATGTCTGGTGGGTCTTGCCGAGACCGAGCACCTCGAGTTCATTGCCGCGCAGGATCGCCACGTCGTGGTTATGACTGAACAGCGCGATGCGCTGGTGGCCAGCGGGCTCGTGCAGGGCGTCGACGCCGAAGAACGGCGCTTCGTATTCCAGCCCCAGCAACCCGAGCACGGTCGGCGCGATGTCGATCTGGGTCATCAGTGCGTCGACCTGCCGCGGCGCGATGTGCTTCGGCGCATACACCAGCAAGGGAATCTCGTAAGTCTCGAGCGGAATCTCGGCCTTGCCATAGACGCGGGCGCCGTGATCCGCCACCACCACGAAGATCGTGTCGTCGAACCACGGCTGCCTGGTCGCCTCGCGCAGGAAGTAGCCGAGCGCATAGTCGGCATAGCGCACACCCGACTGGCGTCCGCCCCCCTCCGGCTTGATCCCTTGCTGCTCGAGCCCGGGGCGGAACGTGAAGGGCTTGTGGTTCGACGTCGTCATGATGATCGAGAAGAACGGCTTGCCGGACCGGTGCTGCTCGCCATAGTGCTGGATGGCCCGGTCGTACAGGTCTTCATCGGCGACGCCCCACACGTTCTCGAAGCGGACTTTTGCGATATCCGTGCGATCCAGCACCTGGAAGCCGTTGCCGCCGAAGAACGTTTTCATGTCGTCGAAATAGGCGTAACCGCCGTAGAGAAAGCTGCTCTGGTAGCCCAGTTCGTCCATGGTCTTGCCCCAGCCGCCGATGCCCTGATTGCCCGGGCGGCGCAGGATCGAGACGGTGGGGATCGGTGGGAACGACGCCACGATCGCCTCGAGCCCCCGCACCGTGCGCGTGCCCGACGCATAGGCGTTGGCAAACCACAGGCCTTGCTTCGCGTAGGCGTCGAAGTTGGGCGTCCAGTCCTTGTTCGAGCCGTGCAGCTTGCTGAACTCGGCGCCGAAACTTTCGCTGGCAACGACGACGACGTTGAGCCTGCCGAGGCCGTCGGGGTGGGCGGGATGACGCCGGCTCATCTTGCCCAGTGCAAGCTGCGTGAATGAAGCCCCATCGGGCGCCAGTTCAGCTTGCAGCAGGCCCAGGTTCGTTGCGGCCTTGCTGCTGGTGTAATACGACTCGTAATCGATGTCGCTGGTGCGGGCCGCCCGAAAAAAGCTGCTGTGCCCGTTCTGCACGAGTTCGTTCTCGACGCGGTTGGACGAGCCGGACAGCGCGTTCGTCGGGTAGAACGAGATCGCCAGCGCCAATGCGAGCGTATACGGCACGATCGTCACCAGCCGCTCACGGAACGAGACGATCGGTGCAAAGGCCCGTCCGATCGCGTTGCGCATGAAGTACACCGCCAGCACACCGAGCGTCACCGTGACGCCAAGCACTTGCATGACGGGGTAGGCGTCCCAGATGTCCGTGAAGACTTCCGTGGGATAGGCGAGGTAGTCGTACGCCACGATATTGAAACGCGCGTCGAACTCCTCGAAGAAGAAGTATTCCGCCGCAGTGACGTACAGCAACCCGGTGACGGCCGCGGCCATGCCGCCATGCATGAGGATGCGATTGGCGGTTGACCTGAACCAGCGGTCAGGCACGAGCAGGATGTACAGCGCGAACGGCGCGAACAGGTAGAGGCTTTCGACGAGGTCGTTCGCGACGCCTGCGGCGACGAGGAACGGCAGACGGGAGAGGCCCACATCGGCTTCGACACCGAACTTGGCCCACAGCACCACCCTGCCGACCAGTCCTAAGGCGAGGTACACCGCGACGAGCGCGAACCAAGGCGTAAATCTCTGTAAAGCTTGGGGAATTTTCAAAATTATCGCGGCCGACCCCTGCCTGGTGCGCCCGCCGGGAAAAGGTGGGCACGAGTTAGACGCTCCAGGCCGGCATAACCAACCGCGTGCGGGCTGGTCGAGGGCCTGCCGACGCGCCAGCCATGCCTGCGGGGCGGTGCCTCAGTCGGCGAGTCGCAATGCCGAAGCGGCGACCAGTTCGTCCAGGTGAGCCACGTTCGAGGTGCCGGGGATCGGCAGCATCACGGGCGAGCGAGCCAGCAACCAGGCGAGCGCCGCCTGGGGCACGCTCCAGCCGCGTTGCGCCGCAGCTGCCTCCAGCTGGCGTCGCGCAGGCTGCGCGGCGTCTGCCGACGCCAACGCGAGCGGCCGCCACGGGATGAAGGCGATGCCGTCACGGGTGCAGATGTCCAGTACGTCGTCGGCGGCGCGATCTGCCACGTTGTAACGGTTCTGCACGGACACGATCGGCACGATCTTGCGGGCGCGTGCGAGTTCGGCGACGCCGAAATTGGAAACGCCGACATGACGGATCTTGCCCTCCTCGCGCAGTCGCGCCAGCTCGCCGATGGACTCCTCGAGCGGAACCCGCGGATCGATCGTGTGCAGCTGGTAGAGGTCGATGCGGTCGACACGCAGCCGGCGCAGGCTGGCTTCACAGGCCGCACGCAGGTGCCCACGCCGGCCCTCGGCGGCCCATGTAGGGCGGTCGGGGCGGACGATACCGCCCTTGGTGGCGAGCACGAGATCGCTGGCGTAGGGATGCAGTGCCTCGGCAATGATCTCCTCGCTGACACCCGGGCCGTATGAATCCGCGGTGTCGATGAAGCGCACGCCGAGCTGCACGGCGCGCTGCAGGACGCGGTGGGCGGCTGCAGGATCACGGGGCGGACCCCAGACGCCTTCGCCGGTCAGGTGCATTGCACCGAAACCGAGCCGCGGAACGCGCAGAGTCGCCGCCCAGCGTGAGGTAACCGGCCGCTGCCGCATCCAGATTTGTCATAAGCGTGACTCCCTCGTGGTGACCTGAACCTAACCGGAGCCGTGACGGCTGTCACTCATCCGGCCACCCATCGTGAAGCAGGCGACCGGGAGGTTTAGCGTGCGGCATGTGTCCAATCCCGGACTCGAACACGGACAGGCCGAGGGGGTTTCGATGCAAGCGCTCAAGACATTGACGCGACGCGCAGGAATCGCGCTGGTGCTCGCCGTGCCGTGCGTTGCACTCGCGACACCGCCGGCATGGGCACCCGCCCATGGCGCGCGCAAGAAGGGCGACCCCACCTACGCGGGTTACAGCGGTCGCGAATGGGATTACGACTACGGCGTGCGCTCAGGCTCGTGCGACCGCGGCCGCATCGGGCAGGTGCTTGGCAGCGTCGTGGGTGGCGCGGCCGGCGGCGCCATCGGTGCGGACGTGGCGAAAGGCACCGATCACCGCGACGTGGCCATCGTCGTGGGCACCGTGGTCGGCGCGGCCATCGGCTCGGAAGTCGGACGCCGCATGGACAAGACCGATCGCTCCTGCGCGGGTCACTCGCTCGAGCTCGCCGAGTATGGCCAGAGCGTCAAGTGGACCAACCCGAACACGCGCGTGACCTACCAACTGACTCCGCTCGACAACGAACGCGGCGTGGACGGCTGCCGGCGATTCCGGCTCATCGCACACGGGTCGTTTGGCCTGAGCGAGGGCCGCACGGTGGCCTGCACCGACGGCCAGGGCACCTGGCAACTCGCGGACGACCGCTACAGCCGGCGGTAGACAGTCCGCGCCCGTCGTTGATGCCCCACCGGGCGCATGCTAGCGTGCGCCCGCCTGCGGGGTAATCAATGAAAAGCGTTCGGCCCACTTCTCGCGACATCGCGCGCCTGGCGGAGGTCTCGCAGGCAACGGTGTCGCGTGCCCTGCGCAACAGCCCCCTTGTCCGGCCTGAGACCCGCGAGCGCATCGAATCGATCGCGCGCGAACTCAGTTATCGCACCGACCGACGCGCGGCCGGACTGCGTACCCGCCGTTCGAACACGCTCGCGTTGCTGCTGTTCGAGGAATCGGCCGAAGACGCGCAGATCAACCCTTTTTTCCTGTCCATGCTCGGGCACATCACGCGCGCAACGGCGCGCCGTGGACTCGACCTGCTCGTGTCCTTCCAGCAGCTGAGCGACGACTGGCACACCGACTACCAGCTCAGCAACCGCGCGGATGGCCTGATCCTGCTCGGCTACGGCGACTACATCTCGTCGATGCCGCGCCTGCGCAAGCTCGCCGATGCGGGCGCGAACTTCGTGATCTGGGGTCCGGACGTCGACGGCACGCCCGGCCGCTACGTCCGCACCGACAACATGGCCGGCGGACTGCAGGCGACCCGCCACCTGCTCGGACTGGGCCGGCGCCGCATCGCTTACCTCGGCAGTTCGTCGGATCATTGGCCCGAATTCCAGGCGCGCTACAGCGGTTATGAGCGCGCGTTGCGCGATTTGGGGCTGGCGCCCGATCCAGGACTTGCCGTCGAGGTCCAGTCGAGCGAACACGCCGGCCATGAAGCGGCCATGGGCCTGCTCGCGTCGGGCCTGGCATTCGACGCGATCTTCGCCGCGAGCGACCTCATTGCCATGGGCGCGATCAGCGCCCTGCGCGAGCGCGGCCGCAGCGTGCCGCAGGACGTGGCAGTGATCGGCTTCGACGACATCACCGCGGCCGCCCACTTCATACCTCCGCTCACGACCGTGCAACAGGACACGCTCCGCGCGGCTGACATGCTGGTCGACAACCTGCTGCGAATGTCCGCGGGCGAACCCGTGGAGTCCGCGCTGATCGAGCCGAAGCTCGTGGTGCGCGGTTCGTGCGGCGGAGGCAGCGCGAATTGACCTGGCGTGCGACAGCATTCATTTACTGACGGCGACACGCTGGCCAGGACGCTCGCCGCCGACGTCGCGGCATCGTTGCGACGGCGACTCGAAGCACACGACCGCGCGAGCCTCGTGGTTTCCGGGGGGCGAACGCCCGCGGCTTTCCTGCGCGAACTGGGTCAAAGCCCGCTCGACTGGTCGCGCATCCACGTCACGCTGGCCGACGAGCGGTGTGTGCCGGCCGCGGACGCGGCCAGCAATGTGCGCCTGGTGCGCGAAGCCTTTGCCGGCACGGCGGCAGCTGCAGCTCCACTGCTGGAGATAGACGCCACACGCGGCGATGCTGCGGCAACGTGGAGCGCCGCGCTGCAGTTGCTGCCCCTGCCCTTCGCCGCCGTGGTGCTGGGCATGGGCGACGACGGTCATTTCGCCTCGCTGTTTCCCGGCATGCCCGGCCTCGCGGAGGCGCTCGCCAGCAGCGGCCCGGTGGCGGTGGTGCGCGGACTCGCGCCGGTCGAACCTGCGGCCCGACTCAGCCTGTCGCTCGCCACCTTGCTCACGACGGACCTGCTCGCGCTGCATGTCACTGGCAAGTCCAAGCTCGAGACCCTGCGGCGAGCGTCGCGCCCCGGCAGCCCGCTCGAGATGCCGGTGCGCGCGCTGCTGGAGCAACGTCGCGTACCGCTCGAGATCTATCACGCTCCGTGAGCGTGGGCGCGAGCGCGGCGTACGAGCAGCAGGAAGACCCTCAGTCCTTTTCGTCCACGCGCAGCGTGGCGAGTCCGGCCAGCACCCACAGCAGCCCGCCAAGCACCAGCGCGTTGATCGCATGGCCGCCGAACAGCACTCGCACCAGGATACCGAGCACGCTCGCGGCCAGGATCTGCGGAATCACGATGAAGAAATTGAAGATGCCCATGTAGATGCCCATCTTCCTCGCCGGCACCGCGCGGGAGAGCATCGAGTACGGCAGCGACAGGATGGAGGCCCAGGCGAAACCCACGCCTGCCATCGACAGCAGCAGCAGGCGCGGGTCGTCGATGAAGCGGATCGACATCAGTCCGACTGCTCCGAGCCAGAGGCAGACCAGGTGTGCCTTGCGCTGGCCGAATGCCGCAGCCAGCTTCGGGATGAACAGCGCGGCGAGCGCGGCAAAGCCGTTGTACGCCGCAAACAGCACGCCCACCCAGTTCGCGCCTTCGTTGTAGGCGACGGAGGTGGCGTCGGTGGTCCCGTAGTGATGCTGCGTCACGGCCGAGGTCGTGTAGATCCACATCGCGAACAGCGCAAACCAGGAGAGGAATTGCACCACCGCGAGCTGGCGCATGACCTTCGGCATCAGGTAGAGGTCGTTGACGACGTTGTGCAGCATGCCGTCCGTCTGGCCGCGCTGCTGGCGCGAGGCCACCACGATCTGCAGCAGCCCGAACGCCGCAAGGCCAAAGCCCAGCACGTAGAGCTGCTTGTCCCAGCCGAAGGCAGCGACGGCCGCCGCGAACGCAGATCCGATGACGATCCACGCCGCCGCGGACTTGCGATACCACTGCGGAGTCTGCGCGAGCGTGCCGGCAGCGGTCGCGCGCTCCGTGGCGGCGTCTTCGAATGCGGCCAGCTCGGCCGGGGAATATTCGCGGGTACGAAACACCGTCCAGAGCACCGCGCCCAGGAAGGCCGCCGCGCCGAGATAGAACGCCAGCTTCACCGATTGCGGCAACTCGCCCGGCTCCGCGACGTTGCTGACATCGAAATAGTTGGTGAGGATCCACGGCAACGCGGAGGCCACGACGGCGCCGACACCGATGAACCAGCTTTGCATCGAGTAGCCGCTGCATCGTTGCTTCTCGGGCAGCATGTCGCCCACCAGCGCGCGGAACGGCTCCATCGAGATATTGATCGAGGCATCGAGGATCCACAGCATGCCTGCCGCGATCCACAGGTAGGGGCTGTTCGGCATGACGACGAGGGCGGCGGTCGCGACCAGCGCTCCGCCCAGGAAATACGGGCGCCGACGACCGAGACCGTTCCACGTGCGGTCGCTCAGGTAGCCGATGATGGGCTGGACGATGAGGCCGGTGACGGGCGCGGCTAGCCACAGGATCGGCAAGTCGTCGATCGACGCGCCGAGCGACTGGAAGATACGGCTGACGTTCGCGTTCTGCAGCGCGAAGCCGAACTGGATTCCGAGGAATCCAAAGCACATGTTCCAGATCTGCCAGAACGTCAGCGTCGGCTTCTGCGTGCGCACTAGTGACCCTTCCCCATTGCAATGACCGGCGTGAACCTGATCGCCACGCCGCCACTGCGCGCCAGCGCAAGGTCCAGCGTGTCAATCGACGCGACCGTACGCCGCTCGACCACCAGGTCGTCAGGTCGCGTTTTCCAGTCGGCCTGCGGGCCGTCGCGATAGATCTCGGCGTCGTAGCGCACGCCGGGCTCGAGGAAATCGAGCCGCACCTGCAGCGTGCGCGCATTCTCGTCCGTGAGCGCGCCCAGGAACCAGTCGGGTCGACCACGTTGCTTGCGTGCGATCGCGACGAAGTCGCCGACCTCGCCGGCGAGGCCCACGCTCTCGTCCCAGTCGGTCGGCACGTCCTTGATGAACTGCAGCGCCTGCGGGTACCGCAGGTAATTTTCCGGCAGGTCCGCCGCCATCTGCACCGGGCTGTAGAGCACGACGTACAGCGAGAGCTCTTTCGCCAGGGTGTGCGGGACGCGGTGCTTGCCGTCGAGACCCTCGAACGCCAGGTCGACGATGCCCGGCGTGTAATCCATCGGCCCGGCGAGCATGCGCGTGAAGGGCAGGATCGCGACGTGCTCGGGTGCGTTGATGGGATTGCCCCAGGCGTTGTATTCCTGGCCGCGAGCGCCCTCGCGCGACAGCCAGTTGGGGTACGTGCGGCGCAGCCCCGTGTCCTTCACCGGCTCGTGCGAGTTGATGCTGATCTTGCGCTTGGCGGCTTCACGCAGCACGCGCAGGTGATGCTCGACGGTGTACTGGCCGTCGTGCCACTCGTGCAGCTCGACGCCGTTGGCGTCGATGCGGCGGATGTCGCCCGCGTCGGCGACATACCCGGTCTTGACCTGTCGCACGCCGACCGACTCGTAGAGGTCGAACGCCGCGGCCATCTGCGGCTCGTAATTGCCGAGATCAGCCGCTGTCTCGTGATGGCCGACCAGCCGCACGCCCTTGGACCGCGCGTAGTCCGTGACCGCCTTCAAGTCGAAATCCGGATGGGGCTCGGTGAACCGGAACTGCTTGCCGTTGTAGAACCAGTCGCCGTCCCAGCCCACGTTCCAGCCTTCGACCAGCACGCCCTGGAAGCCGTTGGCTGCAGCGAAGTCGATGTAGCGCTTGGTCGCTGCGGTGGTCGCGCCGTGCTTCGGGCCGGAACCCCACGTCGCCTCGTTGATGTGCATCGCCCACCAGATGCCGACGTACTTGCCGGGCTCCACCCACGACACGTCGCCGAGGACGTTCGGCTCGTTCAGGTTGAGGATCAGGCTGGAATTCAGCAGTTCCGCTGCATTCGGCGCGATCTGCACCGTGCGCCACGGCGTCTTGAACGGCGTGGCCGTCTTGACCCGGATGCCATCGGACCACGGCGTCAGGCTGGTGCGGAAGATGCCGGGCCGGCGGTGGTCGAGCACGTACGCGGCGTAGTCGACCAGTGCGGCTTCGTGAAAACTCAGGTGCACGCCGTCGGGCAGACGCACGGTCATCGGCGTGTGCGCCATGTGCACGGCATCGAGCGAGGTCGAGTTGTAGAGGTACTCGTACCGGTTCCAGCGGCGGCCGGGAATCCACCAGGCCTTGATGTCCTGCGTGGCTTTCGGGTCGAGACGGAACTCCGTCAGTTCCTCGGTGATGTGGACCGCGCCATAGCCCGGCTGCTGCGGCACTTCGTAGCGGAAGGCGAAGCCGTCGTCGAACACCCTGACGCGCAGATTGAATGTGCGCCCAGGCCCTTTGACCGCCACAAAGGTGACCAGCAATTCGTTGTGGCGGTCGCGCATGAGGCGACGCTCGCCCCAGGGCTGCTCCCAGGTGGCGTCGTGCGTCGTGGCCTCGGTGTCGGTGATGTGAAAGCCATCATCGAACGCAGGCTGCGACTCGAAGCGCAGGCCGAGGAACCCGGCCGGCATGATCGCGCGGCCCTTGCGGGTCACGGCGTACCTGGGAGCGCCGTTCTCGTCGACGTCGACGGTGACCGTGACCTGTGCGTCCGGCGAACGGACCGTGCCGACGTGCCCCGCCACGGTTTTCGCTGAGGCCGAGCCCGCAAGCAGCACGGCCAACAGGAACGCGGCGCGGCGCCCAATACTAGACATCGTCTCCCCCTCGCCTGGCACGCTGCTTCCGCCCTTCTGCAGCGCCGAGCAGTCTACCAACGAACCAGCGAGGCGCCCCACCATCGTTCAATGCAAACGTATGCAGGGCCTTGTGGCTCTGGCGCCCGGAGTGATTCACTGCGCGTCACCTTCAGGAGGCACATGGATGCTCAGGAAATGGCTGGCTCTGCTGGGACTCGCTCTGGCCGCGACAGTGAGCGTGGCCGCCGATCGGATCGAGCGCGTCGAGCCCCCGTCATGGTGGGTGGGCATGAAGGACGACCGCTTGCAGCTGCTGGTCTACGGGCAACGGGTTGCTGAGCTGCAGCCGGAGATCGCCCACCCCGGCGTGACGATCACGGGCACCGAGCGCGTCGACAATCCCGATTACCTGTTCGTGAACCTGCGGATCGCACCGGAGACTGCCCCGGGCCCGCTCCAGATCGTTTTTCGCAAGGGCAAGACCAAGGTGGCCAGCCGGACTTACGTGCTCAACGCCCGTGAACCAGGCTCGGCGGCGCGCGCCGGCTTCGGCCCGCGCGACGTGATTTACCTGGCGATGCCCGATCGCTTCGCCAACGCCGACCCGACGAACGACTCCGTGGCTGGCATGCACGACAAGCTGGACCGCGCCCGGTCCCTTGGACGGCACGGAGGCGACATCAAGGGCATCGAAAAACACCTCGACTACATCGCCGGCATGGGCTTCACGCAGTTGTGGCTCAACCCGGTGCTGGAGAACAACCAGCCCGAAATCACCTACCACGGCTACGCGATCAGCGACTTCTACAAGGTCGATCCGCGCTTCGGCGACAACGAGGCGTACCGGCAACTCGTCGCCGCGGCGCGCGCGCGCGGCGTGGGCGTGATCAAGGACGTGGTCCTGAACCATGCGGGCTCCGCGCACTGGTGGATGCAGGACCTGCCGTCGCAGGACTGGTTCAACAACGACAGCACCTTCAAGCCCACCACGCACGTCCGTGAGGCGATGCAGGACCCGCACGCCGCGCAGGCGGACCGCGAGATCTTCACCGACGGCTGGTTCGTAGAGACCATGCCGGACATGAACCAGCGCAATCCGCTGCTGGCCAACTACCTGATCCAGAACACGCTGTGGTGGGTCGAGTACGCGGGGCTCTCGGGCCTGCGCATCGACACGTACAGCTACTCGGACCACTCGTTCCTCACGGAGTGGTCGCGCCGCGTCACCGAGGAATACCCGAACCTGGGCATCGTCGGCGAAGAGTGGAGCGGCAGTCCCGTCACGGTTTCGTACTGGCAGCGGGGTCGCAAGCCGCCCGATGGCTACGTTTCGCACCTGCCCACGTTGTTCGACTTCCCGCTGGCGGAAGCGGTGAACGCAGCGTTGCTGGAGAAGGAAGACTGGGGCACAGGGATGCGCCGCATCTATCGCACGCTGTCGTACGACGGCCTGTACGCGGATCCGTATCAGCTGGTCGTGTTTCCCGACAACCACGACGTGAGCCGCCTCTTTGCCGTGCTGGGCGAGCGCGTGGACCTGACCCGGATGGCGCTCGCGTTCTTCCTGACCACGCGTGGCACGCCGCAGCTGTATTACGGCACCGAGATCCTGATGAGCAACCCCGCTGGGTCCAACGACCATGGCCTGTTCCGCCAGGATTTCCCCGGCGGCTGGGCCGGCGACACCGTGAACGCGTTCACGGGCGAGGGCCTGACGGACGCGCAGCGCGACATGCAGGCGTACGTCCGCACGCTGCTGCAATGGCGCCGCACGGCAACGGCCGTGCATGACGGCAAGCTCACGCAGTTCGCGCCCATGGACGGCATCTACGTGTACTTCCGGCACAACGAGGCGCAGACGGTGATGGTCGTGCTGAACAACACCGACAAGGAACACACCGTCGCCACGCAGCGCTTCCAGGAGGTCATCGGCAAGGCGACCACGGGGACGGACGTGGTCTCGGGCAAGGCCCATGCCCTGGCCGAGGGGATCGCCGCGCCGGCGCGCAGCGCGACCATCCTCGAACTGAAATGAGCCCTGGTCTGCGCCCGATCATGTCGAGCCTGTTGCTGACCCTGCTGGCGACGCAGACGACCGCGGCAATGAGCGACGGCATGCCTGCAGCGGTTCCCCTCACCGGGCCTGGCATCACGGGCACGGTGCTGCGACACGCGGCGATGCCATCGACCCAGGTGGCGGCGCGCAACGTCGACGTCTGGCTGCCACCGGGCTACGACGAAAGCCCGCAGCGCCGCTATCCGGTCGTCTACATGCACGACGGGCAGAACCTGTTCGATCCCGCGACGTCGATGGGCAACGTCGACTGGGGAGTCGACGAGGCCATGACCGGGCTGATCGCGCGCGGCGAGGCGCGCCCGGCGATCGTCGTCGGCGTCTGGAATACGAGCAAGCGGCGCGAGGAGTACATGCCGCAACGCGCCGTGACGCGTGACATGCCCATGAACGTGCCCGGCGCGGCGGACCTGAGGCCGGGGGACATCGTCTCCGACCGTTACCTGGCGTTCCTGGTCGAGGAGCTGAAGCCCTTCATCGACGCCAGCTACCGCACGCTGCCTGGACGTGCAGATACGATCGTCATGGGCTCGAGCATGGGTGGCCTGATTTCGCAGTACGCGATGAGCAAGTACCCGGACGTGTTCGGCGGGGCCGGTTGCGTCTCGACGCACTGGCCCGCCGGTGACGGCATCGCGCTCGACGACTTTGCGGCGCACCTGCCGGATCCCGCCACTCACCGGTACTGGTTCGACTACGGCACGCAGACCCTGGATGCCGGCTACGAGCCCTACCAGCAGCGTGCAGACGAAATCCTGCGCAAGGCGGGGTACGTCGACGGGCAGAACTGGATCACGCGCAAGTTCGAAGGTGCTGAGCACTCGGAAAAGGCGTGGCGGGTGCGGGTCGACCAGCCGCTGGTGTTCCTGCTCGGGCGCTGAATTCGTGCCGCGCCGGTGCGGCACGACGCTCTGCTGAGCTTCAGTCCGGACCGAGACGCAGCGTCCCACCGGCCACCAGCGCCGCGTGCGGAATCGCAGTGCGCGGAACCGGCTTGCCATTCAGCGTTGCGCCGCCCGAGCTCGCGCGCTCGATGAACAACGTGCGACCTGTGGCGAAGTGGATCCTGGCGCTCGGCACGAGCGGCACCCCCGCCACGTACGTGCCACTGGCCGGCTGCACCGGATAGAACCCCAGCGTCGCGAACACGAGCCACGCGCTCATCTGGCCGCAGTCGTCGTTGCCGACGATGCCATCCGGACGATCGGTGTAGAACTCGCGCGCGATGCGCTCTATCAGGCGCTCGCCCTTCCCGGGCGCAGCGGTGTACGCGTACAGCCAGGCGATGTGATGGCTTGGCTCATTGCCGTGCGCGTACTGGCCGATCATCGCTTCCTGGCCGAGGTGCTTGTCCGGGTTCGGCATCGGCAACGAGAAGAACGTATCGAGCCAGTCCTCGAGACCCTTGGGCCCGCCGAGCACGTCACGGAATCCGAGCGGATCATGCAGCGCCGGGGTGGCCGTGTACTGCCAGGCATTGGCTTCCGTGTAGTCGCCTGGATTGTTCAACGGCGAGGTCGCACGGAGCGGGTCGAACGGCTCACGCCAGCGTCCCTGCGAGTCCTTGCCGCGCACGACGCGCGTGGTCGGATCGAACAGCCGCTTCCACCCGTCGGCGCGCCGCGAGAACGACTCGGCGGTCGCGGAATCGCCGACCGCACGGGCGACACGTGCCACCGCATCGTCACCGTACCCGTGCTCCATCGTCTTCGAAACGGCCTCGCCGCCTTCGAGATCGAACGGCAGGTAGCCGTACCGCAGGTACAGCTGCCACGAGGTCTGGGCCCACGCCGGCGCGCCTGGCCGCTCCTGCGTCGACGTCTCGACCATCGCGCGCAAGGCTTCGTGGCGTTCGAAGCCGCCGAAGCCCTTGGCAATGGCATCGGCAATCACAGGCAGGGCCGGGTTACCGATCATCGTGTGTGTTTCGCGGCCCCAGGCGGTCCACAGCGGCAGGTAGCCTTGTTGCCGGTGATGCGCCAGCAGCGTCGTGATGAAGCCCGTGACGCGCTCCGGATACACCAGCGTGTACAGCGGGTGCACTGCGCGGAACGTGTCCCAGAGGCTCATCGTGCTGTCGTAGCGCCCGCCCGGAGCCTGGATCACGTCACCGCGCGGGCCGCGGACGCGACCGTCGACGTCTGCAATGTCGCTCGGGTGCAGCAGCGTCCGGTACAGCGCCGAATAGAAAATGCGCCTGGTGCGCGCGTCGGCTTCGATCTCGAGCCGACCGAGCAGGGAATTCCAGGCGGAGTCTGCCTGGACTCGCGCCGTGTCGAACGAGAGCCCGTCGGCAGTCGCGAGGTTACGGCGGGCGCCCGCCACGTCGACGGTCGAGAGCGCCACGCGCGCTTCCAGCACGCGTCGGTCGCCCAGGTCGAACTCGAGCAGGTAGCGCGGGGCCAGTTCGCCGGGCTGCGGCGGCAACTGCTGCCGCGAGACGATCGGTCGATCGAAGCGCACGACGAAAGATGCTTCGCGATCGGTCCAGCCCCGCGTGTGGACGGTGCCGCTCACCTCACCCGGCTGGCGCATCGACCAGCGCCTGCGCTCTTTTCACGCGCGGGCCCTCGCCGTAGAGCAGGCCGTGCTGCAGGTCGAGCAGCACCTGCACGCGACCGTCGTTGTTGAAGGTGTAGCGATGGAGGGCGACGCGAGACGTTGCCGTGAGTTCGACGGTCACGCCGTGCCCGGGGAGCTTCACCGTGTAGTAACCCGGATGCGCCGCCTCCGACGCCTTGTCGTACTTGCCGGCGAAGTGGGTCGTGCTTGCGGACCAGCGTGCTCCAGCCGCCGGTTGCAGCAGCACGTCGCCGAGCTCGGGAATGCCGGCGCCACTGATGTGCGTGTTGGAGAATCCGAGCAGCGTCGGCGTGCGGTACTGGTAGCCACTGGTGTAGCTCCACCCGGTCGTCGCCATGTCCGGACTCGGCGCCACCATGCCCCAGGGCATCGACGCGCCCGGCATCACGTGGCCGGTGCCGTCGGTGCCGATGAACGGATCGACGTAGCGCGTAAGCGACTCGGCAGCAGCGGCATTCAGTGCACAGGCGGCGAGGACCAGTGTCGCTGCGAGGCGCTGCCAGGCCCTGCGCGTGCGGTGGACCGTGCTCATGCCTCGTCCTCGCGCCGGCCCGGGCGCGCGCGGAAATCTGCCCGGCGCAGGGGCGCGCAGCCGATCGGCACCAGCGTCACTGCGTCACTGCGCAGTCGCAACGGCGACTCGTGCCAGGGTCGGTCCGGTGCGCTGGTCGCGACACGCTCGGTCAGGAAACCCAGGTCGGTGCGCGCGGTGTCGATGATCGGCAGCGTCTCCAGCGGCGTGTTGTCATCAGCCAGCAGTTCGGCGTCCGGCCAGTCCGCTCGCGCCGGAACCGGCAGGTCACGCACGCGAAACGGGATCGGCTGCACGAACTGCAGCGGACCTCGCAGCACCGCGACTTCGCCGGCCGGATACGATTCAGCGCGTACCGGTACGTCGAAACCCAGGGTGAAGGACAGGCGGCCCTGCCACTCGCGCTCGACGACGATCCAGCCGTCCCTCTCCACGCCCTCGATTCCGTCCAGATGGAAGGCGCGCGCCCAGGCCGGTTGTCGCAGCCACAAGGTCAATCGGGTCGGCGCGGCAGTCTCGACCGTAAACCGAATCGTGTCCTCAAACGGGTACTGCGTCTCCTGCAGGACGTTGAATTCCGTGCCGTCGATAGTGGTGCGCAACTCGCTGGGCCCATAGGCGAGTGCAACCAGGCCCGGTGAGTCGGTGCGAGCCCAGCCACATCGACGACACGTAGTGCGGCAGGACCCGCGTGGAATTCGGGATTGCAGCAGCACGCGATGTCATCGTGCGTCGGCGAGAGCTTGTAGCGTCCATGCTTGCCGTTCAGCAGGGAGTAACTGTCAGGCCGGTGCGTGGTCGCGTCGAGTCGCGTGTCGGAGCAGAGATAGGCGATTGCCCTGCCGTCGGCGGTGCGTGCACCCTGCGCTGCATTGAACGTGACGCGCTCCAGCCAGTCGCCGAGCGCTGGATCCGCGAGCACCTGCGCGGAGCGACCGAGTCCGAAGACGAGTTCCGTGAGCGAGCAGTACTCGTAACCCGCCTGCGGATGGGGCAACCCGTGCAGGCTCTCGTCGCCGATGACCGCGCCGCTCGGCGTCGTGCTCAAGTGCAGTTTGTGCAGGGCCGACCGCAGCCGCGATTCATCCCGGCTGCCGTACGCCACTGCCCGCAGGTGCTCGACTGTATGAACGGCGTGCCCATGCAGGCCACGCATCGGATCGGCGAGGTTGGCCGCGGCAAAGTCGTCGTTTGGAAATGGCAGCGGCCAGGCGTCGAAATCGCGAAGGAGACCTGTGGCGGCCACTGCATAGCGCTCCTCGCCGGTGGCCTCGTGCAGTGTCTGCAACGCATCGATGTAGCACAGGCCATGCGTGACGCCAGTGCGGTCGTCCGTGGTGGACTTGCGTCCGAAGGGCGACTTCACCCGGTCGTACTGCCGGAGCGTGAGGTCGGCGGCTCGGCGCGCGGCATCGAGACTGGCTGCGTCGCCCGTCAATTCATGGTGCGCCAGCAGGATCAGCAGCGCGCGCGACTGCGCCCACAGTTCGCCATTCTCCACGTCGCCGGTCCGGTAGCGCACTGCGGCGGCGTGTATACCGAGGTAGCCGTCTGCGTCCTGTGTCGCACGCAAGGCGCGAATCAGCGCATCGGCGCGCTCCTGGTGCGGCGGCGCATCGGCGAGATGGGCCAGCAGCGTATAACCCCAGAGCCAGTTGCCGCGCGATTCGGCGTCCCACCAGGCGAGCTGGCCGTTCGCGGAATTCAGCCGGTGCGTAAACAGGTCGTTGGCGACATGCGGGCTCAGGGTGTCGAGCCGGCCGGCAAACCCGTGATCGAGGTCCTGCTGCATCTGGGCCCGCATCCAGCCTCGTGGACGCACCGACACCGAGCGGCAAGCGGCGCAGTCGCGCAGGCCGATCGGCGCCAACGGGTTTGACGACCGCTGCGGCAGCGGGCGCGGCCCGGTCGGTGGATGGATGGACGTCAGCACCGGCCGCGATCGTTGGCACACCGGTGATGGAGGCTGCCGCAGCCAGCACGAAATCCCTGCGCGTCATTGCTGTCACCTCTTGCGCACCTTCGGCCTGCGAGCGACGACTGGGTTCATGAGACCGGCCAGATCAGCGGGTTCTTGGGGGTGTCGACGACCGCGCCGGGAACGGCACCAGGACACCACTGCTCGTGGTCGTTGACCTGCGCGGCATTGAGCGCAGGAGCGAGTCGCATCGCCGCATCCATGTAGATGACCGTCATGACGGAGCGCGGGCGGCTCGACGTGTTGGCGCCCGCCTTGTGAAATGTCCACCCGAGGTGAAAGCTGACCTCGCCGAGGTCGAAACCGCCACTCATGTACTCGAAGCCGTGACGCGCCATGTGGGCGCTGATCGCGGCTTCGCTCGCGTCGGAAATGCCGAGTTCGCGGCCGAACTCGACCGACTGGCTGCGCGCGTAGAAGCCGAGTGGACCCATCTCCGGCGGCACCGCCTGCAGCGGAATCCACGCGGTGATCGTGCGATCGCTCGACAGCGGCCAGTAGTGCTGGTCGGCGTGAGCCGGGGTGATGCCGCCACCGGGTTCCTTGTACAGGCTCTGGTCGTGGTACAGGCGCACGCCCTTCACCTCCAGCAACTCGGCAGCGATGCGAGCCAGGCGCTGGCCCATGACGAAGCGGCCGACCAGCGGACTGCGCTCCCACAGGTTCATGACCTGCAGGAAGGCCTTGTCGTACGTCGAGCGCGCCTCGAGCGGCGTGTCCTGAGTATTGAGCGCGATCGTGAGGCGGGTGATTTCGCGGCCGTAGTAGGCAAGCGTTGCGGGCGACAGCACCTCGCGCAGCTTGATGAAGCCGTTCGCGCGGAAGGACGCGACCTGGTCCGCCGTCAACGGGTAGTGGCTGTCGATGTCGATGGTCATCGCGATGCGCCTCGATCAGTGGGCGAGTCTCAGGAAAATGGCGGAATGGGGCGGCAGGTCGACGTGAGCACCCGACGCGCGCGCGGACTGCACCGCCAGGATGGCTTCGCTTGCACTTCCTGGCGTGGGCACCTGTCGCGCAGCCGTACCGACATTGAATGCCAGCCACAGGACATCGTCGTGGTGCCGGCGCCGCACGATCAGGAGCGAATCGTCAGCCCGTTCGATTTCGAAGCTGCCGAGTCGCAATGCAGCATGCCGTCGGCGCAACGCAAGCAACGTGCGCGTGAACGCAAGGGTCGATGAGGCATCGAGTTCCTGCCTGTCTACCGCGAGCACCCTGTGTGCGGCGTCGAGGGGCAACCACGGCGTGCCTCGCGTGAATCCCGCATGGGGCGCCGAGGCATCCCAGGGCATCGGTGTACGGCATCCATCACGACCCTTGCTCAGGGGCCAGTGCGCCTTGCCGAACGGATCCTGCAGGTCTGCGAAGGCGACCTCGCCCTGCGGCAGGCCGAGTTCTTCGCCCTGATACAGGAAGATCGTGCCGCGCAAGGCGGCGAGCAGGGCGAGATGCAGGTGTGGCGTCGGGCCGGGACCCGATTGTTCCGGGGTCGTGGCACGCGTTTCGGTGCCGCCGAACGCGAAAGAATCCCCGCCACCCGCGCCCCAGCGCGAGGCCACGCGCGGCGCGTCGTGATTCGACATGGCCCATGCAGGCCAGGCCCGCGCGCCGCCCGTCGCTTCCTCTGCCCAGGGTGCGAGGCACGTTGCGACATAGGCAGGATCGTGCCGGTCGCCAAGCAGCGCGAACGAGTACGCCGTGTGCAACCTGCTCGCGCCGTGCGTGTACTCGATCATGCGCGGCAGGCTGTCGGCGCCACCGATCTCGCCGACCGCAAAGCGGTCCGGATAGCGGTCCAGCAGCGCACGCAGCCGCTCGAGAAACGGCAGCGTCTCTGGCTGGTTCGCGTTGTACAGGTGGCGCTGCATCAGCACCGGCGAGTCGCCGGCGTGTCCCGGGGGCAATGCGGGATTGGCGCGCAGGGCTTGGTCGTGGAAGTACAGGTTGGCGGTGTCGAGCCGGAAGCCGTCCACGCCCCGGTCGAGCCAGAAGCGCGCGACGTCGAGGATCGCGTCCTGCACGGCCGCGCAATGAAAGTTCAGGTCCGGCATCTGCGGCAGGAAGTTGTGCAGATGGTACTGGCGACGACGCGGCTCCCAGCGCCACGCCGAACCACCCATCCAGCTCTGCCAGTTGTTGGGCGGACTGCCATCCGGCCTGGCGTCGGCCCAGACGTACCAATCGGCCCGCGGGTTATCGCGGTCCGCTCGACTCTCGGTGAACCACGGATGCGTTGCTGCCGTGTGCGACCACACCTGGTCGATGATCACTTTCAGCCCGAGGCTGTGCGCCCGCGCGAGGACGGCATCGAAGTCCGCCAGCGTGCCGAACACCGGGTCAACGCCTCGATGGTCACTGACGTCGTAGCCGAAATCGAGCATCGGCGATGGGAAGAACGGCGACAGCCAGAGGCCGTCGACGCCGAGGCTCGCCACATATTCGAGTCGCTGCAGCACGCCACGAAGGTCACCGACGCCGTCGCCGTTGCTGTCCTGAAAGCTGCGTGGGTAAATCTGGTACAGGGCGGCTCCGCGCCACCACTCGGCCTGTTGCATGCCGGGTTCCGCCAGCGGGTGCGATGGCTCGCAGTATCGGTGAGCGCCGAGGCCCTGTGTATGACGCCAATCACCAGAACCGACTGTTTTCTGACCTGAATGACACTAATATTGGTCAATGAAAGTCGCCCGGGAACATGTCAGTCATCCCGACCAGTCGTTCCGCTACCTGCGCTTCGAGACGCCGCGCTTCGAGGGCGAACCCCATCGCCATCACCACCTCGAACTGACCTGGATCGAAGCCGGAACAGGGCTCCGATTCGTGGGCGACAGCGTCGCCCCGTTTGCGGCCGGCGACCTGGTGCTGCTCGGCGCCGATACGCCGCACTGCTGGGTGAGTTCGCGGGGTCGCAGCGGCGCATGCAGCGACGGTGCTCCAGTTCACGCCCGAGCTGTTTGCGCAGCCCTCGCTGCCGGAACTGGCGCGACTGGCGCCGCTCGCCCAGAAGTCGGGCGTGGGACTGCGCGTGACCGGCGCCGTGCACCGGACCGTCGTCGAACAACTCGTGGGCATGCGGACCGCCGGCGGCATCGGCCGGCTGGCGAGCCTGTTGCGGATACTCGAGGTGCTGCACGACGCACGAAAACTCGCTCACGACCCTGGCGCATCGCTCGATGCGATACCAGGGCGGCGCGCGTGCGGACGATGGGCGTGAACAGCGGCGAATAGACGGCGTGCTCGGGTGGATTCGGCGGAACATGGCCCGTGAATTGACGGTGACGGCTGCGGCCCGGATCGCTCGCCTGACGCCAGGTGCGTTCAGCCGCTACTTCCGGCACGAGGTCGGCAAGACCTTCACGGGTTACGTGAACGACGTCCGCTGCAGCGAGGCCTGCGTGCTGCTGCGGCGGTCGGACAAACCCATCGCTGCGATCGCGCAGCAGTGCGGATTCACGACGCTCTCGCATTTCAACAGGCAGTTCCGCCTGCGGTACGGCATGACGCCGCGCGGTTTTCGCCAGCAAGCCTGAGCTGCAACACCCTGGGGTTCGATGCTTTACACTGCGATTCGCGGCAGCGCGAGCTGACCGCGGACGATTGGATTATTCCGGGGGACAACACGATGCTCGGCATGCAGCGCAAGCTGTCGACGCCTTTCCTGATCCTGCTGACGCTGCCTGCCACCGCGATGGGATTCGCGCTGTCGGTCCAGATCTCGGTACTGAGCTGGATCCTGGCCACTGAGTACAAGCTCGACATCCACGAGATCGGCATCGTCTGGGCCGCCGGACCGCTCGCCGGAATCATCGGCCAGCTGCTGATCGGCGTGATCAGCGATCGCGTCTGGTTCTGGGGTGGAAGACGGCGGCCGTTCATCATCATCGGCGGCCTGCTGGCGGCCCTGATGATCCTGGCGTTGCCATACATCGGACTGATCTCGACGACGCTCGGTTTCGATGCCGTCATGGGCGTCGCCATCGCCGTCGCGCTGGCGCTCGATCTTTCGATCAACGTCAGCTTCAATCCCACACGTTCGCTGATCACCGACGTGACGCCGGAAGGCATCGCGCGCACACGCGGCTACACCTGGATGCAGACCGTCTCGGGGTCCTTCGGCGTGCTGGCCTACGCCATCGGCGCTTTCTTCGGCAATTTCGTCCTCATCTATTTCGCCGCGGGATTGGTGGTGGCGTTCTCGCTGCTGCCGGCGCTGCTGATCGAGGAGCCGCGGGTGTTGGCCGGCGCGGGCGCTGCGGACCTGGCCGCAGGCGGCAAGCAGCGCGGCGGTGACAGCTTCACGGAGCTGCTGCACCTGATCCGTCCGTTGTGGGCCTTCCTGGTCTACGACATCGTCGCCATGGCGCTCAAGCTGGCGGGTGTCCAGCCGCCCGGCCTGTGGCTCGAAGCGGCGTGCGTGGCTTTCGCCGCAGTGCTGTTCTGGCAGACGCTGACGGCCCGCAGCCGGGGTGAGCAGTTCGCGCAGCAGGACCTCACGGACTTCCGCAAGGTCCTGGCCGCCAACTCGTTGAGCTGGATCGGCGTGCAGACGATGTTCGTGTACATGATCGCGTTCGTCCAGCAGCGGTTTCCGGAGCTCGGCGACGATGCCACCGGCCGCATGATGTCGATGAGCTTCCTGATGCTGAATGCGGTTGCTGCGGCTTTGCCTGCGCTGGTGCTGCTGCCACTCGCAAAGAAGTACGACGTCGTGAAAGTGCATTCGGCCTGCCTGTTCGTCATGGCCGCCGGGTTTGCAGGCGTGTACCTGTTCGCGCATGCAGCCCTGCCGCTGTATGCGCTGATGGCGATGATGGGAATCGGCTGGGCGGCGATCGTGAGCCTGCCGTTCGCGATCATGTCGCAGCGCGTCGATGCCTCGCGCATCGGGCTCTACATGGGCGTATTCAACCTCTCGATCGTCCTGCCGCAACTCGTCGTGAGCCTCGGCATCGGCACGTTCGTCAGCAGGGTCGAGGACAAGGGCGCGATCTTCCTGATCGGCGCGATCAGCCTGGCGCTCGCTGCGGTCGCGTGGCGCAGCGTGTCCGGCAAGGAAGATCCAGGCGTCGCGGCGACGACCGGCGGGCACGCTCACCCCTAGCGCAGGCGAGCCAGACAAAAAAAGCCCCCGCCGGCGGACCGGCGAGGGCTTCAGTGTCGAACTCCGCACCGGCTTGAACGGCCGGTGCGGGCAGGTCGCTGACGGTTACCGGAACTTGTAGTTCAGGCCCAGCAGGTACTGCGTGCCGTATTCCTGGTAGTCCAGGAGGCGCTGCTTGTTTTCAGAGTAGGCGATGTACGGTTCGTTGGTCAGGTTGTTGACCTGGAACAGCACCTGCAACCCATCCAGCGCGTTGCCGCTGAACGCATAGCTCACCTGCGCGTCCGTGATCATGTCCGAATCCACGTAACGCAGCGCGCGCTCGTTGGCGAAGTTGGCGACTTCACCGATGTACTCCGAGCGGTAGCGCGTCGCGATGCGGGCGCCGAAGCCATGGTTTTCGTAGTACAGCGTGGCGTTCCACACGTCCTCGGACAGGCCCGGCAGCGGGATGTTCTCGGTCGAGACCGAGCTGATCGAACCCTGGATCTCGATGTCGCTCTGCGTGTACGAGTAGCTCAGGATCGCGCCGAAGCCGTCGAGCGCCTCGGAGAACATGTCGAACGGCACCGACGCCGCGAACTCCATGCCCCACAGGTAGCCACCCTCGCCGTTGACCGGCTGGGTGAAGCGACCCGTGCACTGCTTGACCACGCCCGGCGGGAAAGCCGAGTCGGGGGTCGTCGCGCAGAGTGCGTCAAAATTGTAGCCGTCGGTGGTCTGGTTGTAGATGTAGGTGTCGAGGTCCTTGTAGAACGCCGCCGCCGACACGTAGCCCTTGTTGTCGTAGAAGTACTTCTCGTACGACACGTCGAAGGCCCAGGCCTCCCACGGATCGAGCTGCGCGTTGCCGCCGCTGCCGCCCGGCTCGCCGGTGGCGAAGTTGAAGCCGCTCTCTTCCGTGGCCTTCAACTGGTCCATGCGCGGACGGGCCTGTTCCTTCGCGAGGCCGAAGCGCACAGCCTGCGAATCCGGCAGGACGAAGGCCAGGTTGATCTGCGGCAGCACGTCGGTGAAGTCCTTGCCGTCCGTGATGCTGTAAACCGTGTTGCCCGCGGCGGTGTTGACCCGGTACGCGTCGGAGCTCTGGTCGGTGTAGATCACCTGCACGCCGACGTTGCCCTTCAACGTCACCGTGTCCGAGATGTCATGGTCCAGTTCGCCGCGGATAAACGTCGTGGCGATCTTTTCTTCGACCGTCCAGAACTTGCCGGCCAGGTACGCGAAGCCCGGCTGGGTCGGGGTGCCCCAGACGACCGGGTTGAATTACTCACGCAACACGCCGTTCACGTTCGAGCGCCAACGCCCGGCCTGCGTCGGCGTAGTTCAGGTTGGTGTTGGAGAGCAGGAACCGCGGATCGATCGGGTAGGCGCCGCCGCCGATCGTGCTCAGGCGCCGATTCCGGCGATTCCTTTTCCTTCGAGCGGTCGCTGTAGTTGGCGCCGAACGTCAGGCTCTGGAACCACCACATGTCCCTGTCGAGCGTCGCGTCGAGCCGGAACGAGGTCAGCTCGTCCTCGGTGCGCGGCTTCTTGGTGTAGCCCGAACCGTAGATCGTCGGACCGATCAGGACCTGCGTCGGGTCGGTGTAGTCGCGCAGGAACGACAGCGACGGCATGTTGCTGTTGTTGCGCAGCTGGAACGTGCCCGTGTCGTACTGGTTGCGCGGCGCCGTGCCGTTCGCGGGCAGCGTCACATACTGCGCGTTGATCTCGGGCTGCAGCTGGTCACGCGTGGCGTTCGAGTAGCTGATGTCGGCCATCAGCGACCACTCGTCGCTCAGCGTGAACTCGTTGCGCCAACCGGTCGCGATGATCTCGTCTTCGGTCGTGAACAGGAAGTTGCGCACCAGCGGCATCACGTTGTTCAGCGTGCCGGCGACGATCGTAGTTGGCCTGGATGGTGGTGTCGGAGTAACCGAACACCGTGCCGTTCGGGAACATGCCGTCGCAGCACGGCGCCGGGTAGCCGCCGAGGTTGACCTCGAGGCTGCGCGCGTTGTTGGTCTGGTCCATCGTCGACCAGTACAGGTCGATCACGCCCGTGTAGAAATCGTTGGGCGCGAACTGCACGGCGGCCATAAGGCCGTCGCGCTCCGTCGAGCCCATGTCCGCACGGACCTTCATGCCGTTGGTGCCGTAGTGCCGGCCGCGAACGCCCGGATTGTACGCGCAGTTGGCCGGTGCAGCCGCCACCGCAGCTGGCCGCACCAGCCGCTGGGCTCCAGCCGGCAACCACGGCTCGTACGTGCCGAAGCCCGCCGTGTTGATCGGCGAGTCGAGGTGCGCATAGCCGATGGCCAGGCCCAGCTTGCCGTCCATGAACTGGTCGATGTACGAGAAGCTCGCGCGGAACCCGGTGTCGTCCGAGTCGGCGCCGAGGTCGGTGTTGTCGTTCATTTCGCCGCGCAGGTTCAGCACCACGGCCTGCTTGCCGTAGTCGAGCGGGCGCACCGTGCGCATGTCGATCGTGCCGGCGAGGCCCTGGCCGATCAGCTTCGAGTCGGGCGTCTTGTAGACGATGACCTGGCTGATCAGTTCCGACGGGTACTGGTCGAATTCGACGTTGCGGTTGTCACCGGTGGTCGCCTGCTCGCGGCCGTTGAGCAGCGCGGAGGTGAAGCCAGGGTCGGTGCCGCGAAGGCTGATCGCCGAGGCGCGGCCTTCGGCACGCTGCGACGTGAGGCCCGGCAGGCGCGAGATGGATTCAGCGATGCTGGTGTCCGGCAGCTTGCCGATGTCTTCCGCCGAGATCGACTCGACGATGCTCATCGCTTCCTGCTTGGTCGCGATCGCGCTCTGGATGCCGGCGCGGATGCCGGTGACGACGATCTCTTCGAGTTCTCCCTCGGCAGCGGGCGCGGCTTGCGCGTGCACCATGCCAGGCATGCCTAGCGCGATCGCAATCGCGAACGACAGTGCGGTGCGACGGGTGGGAGGAAGAATCGAACTGAAACGATCGACGGCGCGCGTGTCGCCGGACTGCAATTGCTTGGCCACAAAAGCCCCCTGGGTGTTTACAAAGGTGTAGTGCACACCCAACACAAGATGCTAGTCGCGCTATAAAACCAGTTGCAATGGCGTGCAAACGTATTCATTGAATAATGTACCGCTGTTGCACGATAGCAACAGGCGAAGCTACGCATTAACCCGCATGTGGTTGCCGGTACGTGCGGAGTGAACGTCGCCCAGTAATGTGCGAACGGCTTCCGTGTCGAACATCGCGCCGGTGTCGCAGGTCATCTTCCGTTGCCAGTTGGCGTGGTCTTCGTGCGTGCCCGGCACGTTGACCGGATCTGCCATGCCGAGCAGATCCTCGGCCTGCAGCACGACCAGGGCGGAGCTGGTGCGGGCCAGGTACACGTGCACCGCGCGCGACAAGGCGGCGGAATACGAGGTCTCGCTGCCGTCACAGCCGGGCACCGGAATGCCTTCCGCTGCAAGCGCAGCCAGCAATGCGTGGCGGTCGCGCACGCGTTCGGCGAGCACCTGCAGGCGCGTCTCGTCGCTGGGATACAGCGACAACCGGCGCCGCAGTTCGACGTCGCTGGCGGACCAGTAGCCGAGCAGAGTCGGCAGGTCGTGCGTCGTGATGGTCGCGATCGCGCGTCGCGGATAGTCGCGCGGCGGGATGAAGCTGCCGTCGGCACGCTTCTCGAACAGCAGCACGCGATACGAATACACGGCCCGTTCGCCCATTGCGTGCGACATCTCGGGCGGCACCGTGCCCAGGTCCTCGCCCACGACCAGGCAGCTGTGCTGCTCGCTCTCGAGCGCGAGCACCGACATCAGGTCGTCCAGCGGATAGTGCACGTAGCCGCCGTCCGTGGACCCGAGCCCGGCCGGCACCCACCACTGGCGGAACAACGCCATCACGTGATCGAGGCGCAGCGCCCCGAAGTGACGCATGTTGGCGGCGATCAGGTTGCGGAACGGACGGTACTGCTCGGCCAGCAGCACGTTGGGATCCTGCGGTGGAATACCCCAGTCCTGGCCCTTGAGCGCAAGTGCGTCCGGTGGCGCGCCGACGCCCGCACCCTTGCGGTACAACGCCTGGTCCGACCACGTCTCCGAACCGCTCGGGTTCACGCCTACGGCGTAATCGCCGTAAAGCCCGATCGGCATCCCCAGCTCGCGCGCCAGCGACTGGGCCTCGCCCAGTTGCACGTCGGCAAGCCACTGCAGCCAGGCGTAGAACTCGACTCGCTCGGCGTGCTCCGCGGCAAACGCCTGCACGGACGCGTGCGCCGGATCCCGGTACGCCTCCGGCCACACCGGCCAGCCCCAGCGCTGGGCAGCCTCGGCCCGCATGAATTCATCGAGTGCGTCGTGCAAGGCATGCAGACGCAGCGATTCGCCGCGTTCGGCCACGTAGGCGGCGAACTGCGCGCCGCGCGCGGAACCACCTGCCGAGCGTTCGTGCCTGAACTGCGCGTGCAACATTCGCAGCACGGGCAACTTGGCCCGCGCCACGCCGGGATAGTCGACGACCGCCGTGTCACGCAGCCGTGCCAGCTCGGCCTGGAAGGCCGCAGCCGTCACGTGTGCGCGGGCTGCGTCGCAGCGTGCGTATTCCGGCACCTGCTCGACGGCGATGTACATCACGTTCAGGAAGTGCCGCGACGATGCGCTGTACGGGCTGAACTGCCAGGGATTGCCCGGAAACAACGCGTGCAGCGGATTCAGGCCGATGAAGGCAGCGCCGTGCCCTGCACAGCCGCGCACGACCGTGGCGAGATCGGCGAAGTCGCCGATGCCCCAGTTCTGCGTCGACCGCAGGGTATAGAGCTGCACGGCCACGCCCCACAGTCGCTTGCCGTCGCGCAGGACCCGCGGCTCGAAGCATGGCTGCGGCGCAACCACCAGCGCGCTGTGCGCAGTCGCGCCATTGTCCAGGCTGACCCGCAGCGAGTGATAGCCGTGCGGCAGGTCGACGGGCAGCGGCAGGTCGCGCCGCGTCTGCCAGCGTCCGTCGAGTTCGCGCCGCTCGTGTTCCTGCAGCGAGCCCGCACTCACCTCGCCGCTGACTTCGCCGCCACTGGCGAGCGTGACCTGCCAGCGCAGCGGACGATCGAGCTCGTCGGCAGGAACCGCAATGGCAACGCCCGTGCGATGCGGATGCAGCACGACCACGGGCGGCAACAACTGTCGCATGTGGCGGACGGCGTCCGCGTGCAGCTCACGCTCGATGGCCCCTGGCATCGGTCGTCGGGCAGCCCATCGCCGCGAGGATGGCGGTCTTGCTGTGCCGGCCGATCTGCAGCAGATCGCCCCGATAGTTGTGGTAAGCGTCGCCGATGCCGCGCTGGCGCGCGAGTTGGTCGAGCAATGATTCGAGCATGCCATTCCGTCCGCTTGGGCGGCCGCGACGATGCCTCACACCGGGCGCCGCCGCAACCGTGTTTTCTTCCTAACCCGTCTGGGTCCGCGACTCGAGCAGGACCGTGCTCTGCGGCTGCACGGCCAGCCGCATGCCCGCGGCCAGGTTCACCACACTGCGCGGCGGCTGCTCGTGACTCGTGTCGAACAGCACGCCCCACGCCGAATCCTCGGGCGCGGGCGGCAAGGTCATCTGCGTCGGAGCGTCGTCCGCGTTGAAGACGACGAGCAGGTCGCCCGTACGGGTATTGCGTGCGGCGGCTCCGTTCAACAGCACCGCGATCGAGCGCAGGTTGGAATCGTTCCAGTCGCGGTCCGTCATCTCGCGGCCGGACGGGTGCAGCCACGTGACGTCCTTGGTGTCGGCGCCGCGCTGGGTGCCTTTCAGGAAAGTGTCGCGCCGCAGCCAGAGCCTCGATTTGCGCAGGTCGATCAACCGCCGCACGAAGGCGATCAGCGACTCGTTGCGCTCGGCCAGCGTCCAGTCGATCCAGTTGATCTCGTTGTCCTGGCAGTACGCATTGTTGTTGCCGCGCTGCGTGCGACCGAACTCGTCGCCGGCGAGCAGCATGGGCACCCCCTGTGACAGGAAGACTGTCGCCAGCAGGTTGCGGACCTGCCGGGCGCGCGTACCGAGAATGACCGGATCGTCGGTCGGTCCCTCAGCGCCGTAGTTGGCGCTCAGGTTGTGCGCATGTCCGTCGCGATTGGCCTCGAGATTGGCCTCGTTGTGGCGCTGCGCGTAAGCGACCGTGTCGTGCAGCGTGAAACCGTCGTGGGCCGCGACGTAGTTGACGCTGGCGGTGGGCTTGCGGCCGCGCGCACGGAAAAGGTCGCTCGAACCCGCGAAACGCTCGACGAAGGCGCCGACCAGCGGACGATCGCCGCGCCAGAACGCACGCGCGGTATCGCGATAGTGATCGTTCCATTCCGCCCAGCCCACGGGAAACGAACCGAGCTGGTAGCCGCCCGGGCCGACGTCCCACGGTTCGGCGATCATCTTGAGGTAGGCGAGTTGCGGGTCCGCGCGCAATGCCGAGAAGAACGGTGCCGCGCGACTGAACCCCGTCGCGTCGCGGCCCAGGATCGGCGCGAGGTCGAAGCGGAAACCGTCGACGCGCATCTCGGTGGCCCAGTAGCGCAGGCAATCGATCACCATCGCGCGCACGCCGGGTTCGTCGAAGTTGATCGTGTTGCCGCAGCCGGAAAAATTCACGTAGTGCGCGCGATTGTCGGCGGGCAACCGGTAGTAGAGCGCATTGTCGAAGCCGCGCAGCCCGAGCGTCGGCCCGTGCTCATTGCCTTCCGCCGTGTGGTTGAAGACCACGTCCAGGATGACCTCGAGCCCGGCCTCGTGCAGCGCGCGCACCATCGTCTTGAATTCGATGACGGCATCGTCCACTGCGTAGCGGGGCTCAGGCGCAAACCATGCGAGCGAGTTGTAGCCCCAGTAATTGGCCAGCCCACGCTCGGCCAGGAACTGCTCGCTGACGAAGGCCTGCACCGGCATGAGTTCGATCGTCGTGACGCCCAGTCGCTTGAAATGCTCGATGACGGCAGGCTGCGCGAGCCCGAGGTACTTGCCGCGCAGGTGCGACGGCACTGCGGGATGGCGCTGCGTGAAACCCTTGACGTGCACTTCGTAGATGATCGTGTCGCGCCATGGCACGTTCGGCGAACGCACTTTCGCCCAGTCGAAGCTGCCGTCCACCACCTCTGCCCGCGGCACATACGGGGCGCTGTCGTCGGTCGAAGGCAGGTCGTCGCGCCCGCGCACCGACCCCTGCAGCGATGGGTGCCATTGGAACGGCCCGCGCAATGCCTGCGCGCAGGGATCCACCAGCAGCTTGGCCGGATTGAAGCGATGACCGCGCGCGGGCTCGTAGGGGCCGTGCACGCGATAGCCGTACTGCAGGCCCGGGCCGCCGAAGCGAGCGGGGAGAAAGCCATGCCAGAGATTACCGGTGCGCGACGGCAGGTCGAGCCGAGCCACTTCGTCGCGCCCGGTGGCATCGAACAGGCACAATTCGACGCGACTCGCGTTGGCGCTCAGCACGGCGAAATTGGTGCCGCGCCCCGTCCAGTTCGCGCCCAGGGGCTGCGGCGAGCCCGGCTTCGAGCCGTGGCGAACCCGGCGCGAGATCAAAGGTCATGTCGTCCTGGGTGGAGTCGAACGCGTCCATCAGGCAGCTCAGCGCTCGAGCTCGAAGAACAGCGCGCCGAGTGGCGGCAGGTTCACCTGCAGGTGGCAGGGGTATCCCTGGCACGGGGGCGACTGGGTCACCACGCGATCCTGCGCGTTGTAGCCCGAGCCGCCGTACTGCTGCGCGTCGGTATCGAGCACCTTGCGATACGTGCCGGCCTGCGGCGCGCCGAGCCAGTAGTTCTCGCGCGGCACCGGCGTGCAGTTGAACACGCACAGCAGCGGCGGCTGCGCGGGATGTTGCGGCGAGCGGCGCAGGAACGCGAACACGCTCTGGTCGCCGTTGTGCAGGTCGATCCAGCCGAATCCGGCGGGATCGGTGTCGCTGGCATGCAGCGCCGGATTGGCGCGATAGAGGTGGTTCAGGTCACGGTTCAGGTCGAGCAGCGCGCGGTGCTCCGGCTGCTCGAGCAGGTGCCAGTCGACGGAATGCTGCTCGCGCCACTCCTGTCGCTGGCCGAACTCACTGCCCATGAACAGCAGCTTCTTGCCGGGGTGCGCCGTCATGTAGGCGCGGAACCAGCGGTAGTTGGCGCGCTGTTGCCATTCGTCGCCGGGCATCTTGCCGAGCAGCGAGCCCTTGCCGTGCACCACCTCGTCGTGCGAGATCGGCAGCACGAATTTCTCGGACCACGCGTACACGAACGAGAACGTCACCAGCGAATGATGGAAGCGGCGATGCACCGGGTCGTGCTCGGCGTAACGCAGCGTGTCGTTCATCCAGCCCATGTTCCACTTGAAGTGGAAGCCGAGTCCGCCGAGATGGGCCGGCTGCGTGACGCCGGGAAACGCCGTGGATTCTTCCGCGAACGTCATCACGCCCGGGAAATCGCGCCCGATCGCGATGTTGAGCTGGCGCAGGAACTCGATGGCGTCGAGATTCTCGCGGCCGCCGTAGCGGTTGGGAATCCACTCGCCGGCCTTGCGGCTGTAATCGAGGTACAGCATCGACGCCACGGCGTCCACGCGCAGGCCGTCGATGTGATAGCGGTCGATCCAGTACAGCGCGTTGGCGACCAGGAAGTTGCGCACCTCGTGCCGGCCGTAGTTGAAGATCTTGGTGCCCCAGTCCGCGTGCTCGCCGAGTCGCGGGTCGGAGTGCTCGTACAGGCTCGAGCCGTCGAAGTTCGCGAGCCCGTGCTCGTCGCGCGGGAAATGCGCCGGCACCCAGTCGATGATCACGCCGAGGCCCGCCTGGTGACAGCGGTCGACGAACTCCATGAAGTCCTGCGGCGTGCCGAAGCGTGAGCTCGGCGCGTAGTAGCCGACGACCTGGTAACCCCAAGAGCCGTCGAACGGGTGTTCCGCGACGCCCATCAGCTCGAGGTGCGTGTAGCCCTGTTCCTTCGCGTAGGGGATCAGCTCGTCGGCCAGCTCGCGCCAGTTGAGGAATTGCGGCTCGCGCCCGTAGTCGCGCCGCCAGCTGCCGGGATGCAGCTCGTAGATGTTGATCGGCTGCTGGTGGTGCGGCGCCGTCGTGCGCGCGGCGAGCCAGTCGGCGTCACGCCAGGCATGGCCGTCGAGCGAGGCCACGATCGATGCCGTGCCGGGCCGCAGCTCCATGGCAAAGCCGTACGGATCGGACTTGAGCACGGTCGTGCCGGCCTGCGTGCGAATCTCGTACTTGTAGACGGTGCCCGGGCCCACGTCCGGCACGAACAACTCCCAGATGCCGGAACTGCCGCGTGTCTGCAGCGAGTGCTTGCGGCCATCCCACAGGTTGAAGGGCCCGACCACGCTCACGCGCGCGGCGTTGGGGGCCCATACCGCAAAGCGCGTGCCCGACAGGCCGTCGAGCTCGGCCGGATGCGCGCCAAGCTTGTAGTAGATCGAGTAGTGATTGCCCTCGCCGAACAGGTAGAGGTCGAAGTCCGACAGTTGCGGCGCGAAGTAATAGGCGTCGTGCTTCTCGGTCTCGACGCCGTTCGCGTAACGCACGTGCAGGCGGTAAGGCTGCAGCGGACGACGATGCGGCACGCGGCCCTCGAACAGGCCGATGGGATGCACCTGCTTCAGCGGCACGTCGGCCACGCCGTCCCAGCGCACGCTCACCGCCACGGCATCGGGCTCGAGCACACGCACCACGCACGCCGGTGCATCGTTCTTGCGGGCGAACTCGTGATAGCCGAGCACGGAGCGCGGCGCGGGGTGCCGGGCATGGACGAGGGCGTCGATGTCCGCGGCGTTCAGGGTCGTTCGGGTGGCCACGCCGCGAGTCTAGCGTGCAGGAAGGGGCTAGGGGCTAGGGGTTAGGGGTTAGTCGGAGGTCCGCGGTGGCATTGAAATCGAATTCATCGCCGAACCGGCTCGACTAACCCCTAACCCCTAGTCCCTTCCTACAGCACCGGTTTGATGCGCCAGATCCGCTCCGCGTACTCGCGGATGCTGCGGTCGCTCGAGAACGTGCCCATGCCGAGCGCGTTGAGCACGGCCTTGCGGCTCCATTCGTCGGGCTGCAGGTACAGCGCATCGACCGCGTCCTGCGCCGCCGAGTACGCGGCGAAGTCGGCGAGCACGAAGTACGGTTCGCCGTCGCTCAACAGGCGCTCGACGATCGGCTTGCCGTCGAACACGTTGGCCGGCGAGAAGTGGCCGGAGTCGATCATCTCCAGCGTGCGCGCCAGGTCGGGGTTCGCCGCCGCGATCGCGCCGGGCATGTAACCGCGCGCCTTCAGCTCGGTGACCTCGTGCGCCTGCAGGCCGAAGATGAAGATGTTGTCGGCCCCCACCTGTTCGCGGATCTCGATGTTGGCGCCGTCCAGCGTGCCGATGGTGAGCGCGCCGTTCAGCGCGAGCTTCATGTTGCCCGTGCCCGAGGCCTCGAGCCCGGCGGTCGAGATCTGCTGCGACAGGTCGGCGGCGGGCATGATCCGCTGCGCCAGCGACACGTCGTAGTCGGGCAGGAACACGACCTTGAGCTTGCCCTTGATGCTGGCGTCCGCGTTGACGACGCTCGCCACGTTGTTGATCAGCTTGATGATGCCCTTGGCCATCACGTAGCCAGGCGCCGCCTTGCCGGCGAAGAACACCGTGCGCGGCACGGCGTAGGCGTCGGGGTTTGCCTGCAGCTTGTGGTAGCGGGTCACGACGTACAGCAGGTTGAGCAGCTGCCGCTTGTACTCGTGGATGCGCTTGACCTGCACGTCGAACAGCGAGTGCACGTCGAGATCGATGCCGACGCGGCGCTGCACTTCGGCGTCGAGGCGCCGCTTGTTCTCGAGCTTGATCGCGCGGAACTCGCGGCGGAACCCGGCGTCGTCCGCAAGCCCGCGGATGCGGTCGAGTTCCTCGAGGTCGTTTTCCCACGAGTGGCCGAGGTGCCGCGTGATCAGCGCCGACAGCCCGACGTTCGACTGCTTCAGCCAGCGCCGCACGGCGATGCCGTTGGTGACGTTGGTGAAGCGGTCCGGATACAGCTCGGCGAAATCGCTGAAGATCGTCTTCGTCATCAGCTCGGAGTGCAGCTTGGCCACGCCGTTGACGGTGTGGCTGGCGACGACCGCGAGGTTGGCCATGCGGACCTGCCGGCCATTGCCCTCGTCGATGAGCGACATGCGGCGACGGCGCTCGTTGTCGGCGGGCCAGCGCGTAGAAACCTCGTCCAGGAAAGCACGGTTGATCAGGTAGATGATCTGCAGGTGACGCGGCAGGATGCGTTCGAAGAACGCGACCGGCCACACTTCCAGCGCCTCGGGCAGCAGCGTGTGATTGGTGTACGAGAACACCTTGCGCGTGATCTTCCAGGCGTCCTCGACGCTGACCTCGTGCTCGTCGACCAGCAGCCGGATCAGCTCGGGGATCGCGAGCGCCGGGTGCGTGTCGTTCAGCTGGATCGAGATGGCATCGGGCAGCGTGTCGAACGTGCGGCCCTCGGACAGGTGCTGCGCCAGCATGTCCTGCAGGCTGGCGCTCACGAAGAAGTACTGCTGCTTGAAACGCAGTTCCTTGCCCTGTGGCGTCGTGTCGTCCGGATAGAGGATGCGCGAGACGTTCTTCGCGTCGACCTGTTCGGCCGAAGCCTCCGCGTGGCGCCCGGCGTTGAAGGTCTCGACGTTGAACGGCGCAATGGCGCGACCGGCCCAGAGCCGCAGGTGATTCACCGTCGGGCTGCGGTTGCCGGGGATCAGCTGGTCGAAGCCAACGGCCCAGATGTTGTGCGTGTCCACCCAGCGGTAGCGGGTGCGCCCCTGCGCATCCTGCTGAGCCGTGCAGCGGCCGCCGAACCGGACCACGTAGCGGGCATCGTCACGCGCGATCTCCCAGGGGCTGCGTTCGCGCATCCACGTGCTCGCGATCTCGCGCTGGCGGCCGTCCTCGTCGATGACCTGCGTGAAGATGCCGTAGTCGTAGCGGATGCCGTACCCGACCGCGGGGAATTGCAGCGTCGCGAGCGAATCGAGGAAACAGGCGGCGAGTCGGCCGAGGCCGCCGTTGCCCAGGCCCGGATCGTTTTCCTCGTGCGCGACGCGTTCGAGGTCGTAGCCGAGTTCAGCGAGCGCTTCGCGTGCTTCCTGCACCAGGTCGCCGTCGAGGCTCGCCAACCCGTTGATCAGCGAGCGCCCAAGCAGGTACTCCACCGACAGGTAGCAGACGCGCTTGACGCCCGCCTGCGAGATGCGACGTTGCGTCGACAGCCAGCGTGACGCGAGTTCCTCGCGCACCGCGAGCGACAGCGCGTCGTAGATGTCGCGCTGCGTGGCCGATTCCGGGTCCTTGCCGAGTGAGCGCGTCAGCCGGTCGAGCAGGACGGCACGCAGCGTGCCGGGCTGGAGTGCGATGCCACTGAGCAGGGACGTGCTTCTCACGTGAGGCTCCATTCTTGGTCGCGCGGGCACTGCCGCGTCTTGTTGTTCGAGGCGAAGGCAGCAGGCAGCGAGTTACAGCGAATCGAGCGTACGTTCGCCCACGATGCGCCAGCCCTGGGCGTCCTTCGCGAGCGTCAGCTCCTTGATGTAGGCCTTGCGGCCGAAGCGCTGCACGAACGTCACGACCTTGCGGTCGGGACCGGCGTCCCGCGTCTTCATTTCTTCGAGGCGCGCATCGGGCACGTCGCCATCGGCGACTTCCTGCTTGCGGTCGGCGATGAAGGCGGCCGCGCCACCCTTGTCGCCCGTCTCGAACTGCGGCGAATAGAACGCAGCCACCTGGTCGGGCTTGCGATTGGCCCAGGCCGAGGCCCAGACGTACACGGCTTCCTCGGCCGAGCCCTGCATCACTGCCTTGTTGCCGAAGTAGGACGGCGGCTGGTCGAGGCACTGCGGCTGCGGGTCGAGCTTGGCTGCGTCCGGGTCCGCGGCAGGAATTGTCATGGTTCCGCCGAGCCGCTCGCTGCCGGTGACACCCTCGGGCAGTTGCAGGCGCGGGCGATCACGGGCCGTGAGGTACTCGGAATCTTCGCCGCACGGGTTCTGGGTGGCACAGCCCGTGAGCGTGGCCACCGCAAGGCCCGGCAGCAGGACCAGCGTGCGAAACGATCGGCTCGATACGGGCATCAGCGGGTCACCGGGGCGGCAATGCGAAGGGGGCGCATTGTAGCGTCCCCTCGCCCGGATGTGCCGGGCCTGCCGCCACGGCGCACGACAGGCGATGTCCGGGCCATGACGCCGACAGCGCCTGCAATCGATTTCACGCGGCCGCCGTGCCTGCAGGGTGCCGTGAGAACTCAGGCGTTGTAGCCGCGCCTCGACCGCAGCACCTCGACCTGATCGAGCTCCCAGAGATGCACGGGGGCGCCCCGCCGCACGAACATCCCGGACCCGGCATTGATGAACGAGCGCGCGAGCCGCTTCCGGTACCACTCGGCCGGGCGGATGTGCACGTTGCGGTCGGTGCGGCGCTTGTCGCAGTACAGCTCCCAGTCCTCGCGGGTGAGCGCGCCGAAGTGCAGCACGCCCTGGCACAAGCGTGCGAGGTTGCGGATGCCGGCGGCCGCAGGCCGCACGGGCAGGTACTGGAAGACGTCGTAGCACACGACCAGGTCGAACGGCCGGGGCGCCTCGAAGGTATGCGCCGAGCCCTGCGTCCAGCCGTGCTTGTCGCAGAGGTACTGGCTGACTTCGAGGCCGGTGTACTTCGCCTTGGGAAAATGCCGCAGCAGCGGGTCGCGCATCAGTCCCAGGCCGCACCCCACGTCGAGGATCGAGCGCACCTCAAGTTCGCCGTGCTGGACGAAGGCCGCAATGAGGTTGGCGCGCCGGACCATCTCCTTCTGCGTGACGACCCGGGTCTTGGGGTTGAGGTAGAAGCGGCGAAAAAAAGCTTCGCCGAAGGGTTCGGACGGGGCGGTCTTGGCGGGCAAGGTGTACTCGATACTCTAGGTTCTGCAGACCAGGGACGGGGGCCAGCCACGGCAGTCATTCCGTAGCTAAAGCATAAAGTACTTTATCAGGGTTGAGGATCAGCCGCGTTTGATCACTTTTGTAAAACAACGACAACTCGACCGCCGAATTCCCCGTCGCCCCCCTCTGCCGCCTTCCGGTTGCATCGCAGGCGCGCGCCCCCACAACGGGTACACGACCTTGGCGACAGGCGACCGCGAAGATGAAACGACGCGCGATGCATACGTGGATGTGGGCGGAGACGGTGGACGGGCTGGATCGGGCCGAGCGCCTCCAGCGCCAGTTCTTTCGGCTCGCTGCGCAGCCCGCAGGCTCGCGGCAGCCGCCGCGATGGGAGCCGCCCGTGGACGTCTACGCGGGACCCGAGCAGGTGCTGATCGAGGTCGCCCTGCCGGGCGTTCCGGCCGACCGCATGGAGATCGTGCTGGCCCCCGGCGAACTCGTCGTCCGCGGCGAGCGAGCCCTGTTGAACCGGCCCACCGGCACGACGCTCCAACGACTGGAGATCCCGTACGGACGGTTTGAACGCCGGCTCGCACTGGGCCCCGGACTCTGGGAGCTGGTGGACCGACGACTCGCCGATGGCTGCCTGCAGCTGCTGCTGGCCCGCCGCTGAAGAACTCATGACAGGTGAAGCAATGACGACGATCCAGGACGACGACGCCGGCGCCGCTGCTGCTGCCGCCAAGCTCCTGCCCGACAGCGGGCCGGAGGGCGCACGGCCCAGCCTGCCGGATGACATGCTGATCATCCTGCCGGTCCGCAACCTCGTGCTGTTCCCCGGGGTGATCGTGCCCGTCTCGATCAAGCGCGAGAAGACGGTGGCGGGCGCGCAGGAGGCCGTGCGGGTCGAAGGCAAAGTGGGTTTCCTGCTGCAGAAAGACCCCGCAACCGATGATCCGGGTTTCGACGACCTGCATCGCATCGGCTCGACCGCGACCATCATCCGCTACGTGACGGCGCCCGACGGCACCCACCACCTGGTCTGCCAGGGTGAGCGGCGGTTCCGCGTGCTCGACGCGGTGGGCGGGTTCCCGTACCTGGTCGCGCGGGTCGAATACATCAACGACACCGGCGCCACGCATCCCGAGGTGGAAGCCCGCACGCTGCTGCTGAAGCAGAAGGCCGTCGAGGCGATCACCCTGCTGCCGCAGGCGCCGGCAGAACTCGTCAACTCGATCCAGGCGATCGAATCGCCCGCGACGCTCGCCGATACCATCGCGAGCTTCCTCGACGTGAAACCCGCCGAGAAGCAGGAACTGCTGGAAACCGCCGAGATCCGCGAGCGGCTCGAGCGCGTCTCGACGCACCTGATGCGTCGGGTCGAGGTGTTGAAGCTCTCGCGCCAGATCGAGGAGCAGACCAAGGACGCGATCGACGACCGCCAGCGCGAATACGTGCTGCGCGAGCAGCTGAAGCAGATCCAGAAAGAGCTTGGCGAAGAGACGCAAGGCGAGGAAGCCGAGGAACTGGCCCAGGCCATCACGAAGGCTGGCATGCCGCCCGAGATCGATGAGCACACCCGCAAGGAACTGAAGCGGCTCGAGCGCATGAACGAGGCGAGCGGCGAGTACTCGATGGCGCGCACGTACCTCGACACGCTGATCGCCCTGCCGTGGTCGAAGCTCGACGCGGAAGCAATCGACATCCAGCGGGCCCGCGGCATCCTCGACGCCGATCACTACGGCCTCGAGAAGATCAAGAAGCGCATCCTCGAGTACCTCGCGGTGCGCAAGCTGAATCCGGAAGGCCGCAGCCCGATCCTGTGCTTCGTCGGTCCTCCCGGCGTGGGCAAGACATCATTGGGCCAGTCGATCGCACGCGCCGTCGGCCTCAAGTTCCAGCGCACCAGCCTCGGCGGCACGCACGACGAGGCGGAGATCCGCGGCCATCGTCGCACCTACATCGGCGCGTTGCCGGGCAACATCATCCAGGCGATCCGCAAGGCCGGCACGCGCAACCCGGTGCTGATGCTCGACGAGATCGACAAGCTCGGCCACAGCAACCAGGGCGATCCGTCGTCGGCCCTGCTCGAAGTGCTGGACCCGGAACAGAACTCGACGTTCCGCGACAACTACCTCGGCGTGCCGTTCGACCTGTCGAAGGTGCTGTTCATCGCCACGGCCAACCAGCTCGACACGATCCCGGGTCCCCTGCGCGATCGCATGGAAATCATCGAGCTCACCGGCTACACCGAAGAGGAAAAGGTGGAGATCGCGCGGCGCTACCTGGTGCGGCGACAGCTCGAGGCGAACGGCCTCAAGCACGAGCAGGCCTCGATTTCCGACGCGGCGCTGCACGTGATCGCGCGCGAATACACGCGTGAAGCGGGCTGCCGCAACCTCGAGCGCGCCATCGGCGCCGTGCTGCGCAACGTCGCCGTGCGCGTGGCCGAAGGCAAGGCGACGTCGGTCCGCATCGAAGCGGTCGACGTGCAGGAAATCCTCGGTGCGCCGCGGTTCGAGAACGAAGTGGCGATGCGCGTCAGCGTGCCCGGCGTGGCCACCGGCCTCGCGTGGACGCCGGTGGGCGGCGACATCCTGTTCATCGAGGCGACCCGCATCCCGGGCACCGGCAAGCTGATCCTGACCGGGCAGCTCGGCGACGTGATGAAGGAAAGCGCGCAGGCCGCGCTGAGTCTCCTCAAGTCGCAGGCCGAATCGCTGGCCGTGGATTCGGCGCGCTTCGAAAAGAGCGACATCCACGTGCACATACCGGCGGGCGCGATCCCGAAGGACGGCCCCAGCGCGGGTGTCGCCCTCTACACGGCGCTGGTGTCACTGTTGACCGGCAAGACCGTGCGCAATGACGTGGCGATGACGGGTGAGATCAGCCTGCGCGGCCTCGTGCTGCCGGTTGGAGGCATCAAGGAAAAAACCGTGGCCGCGCATCGGGCCGGCATTCGCACGGTGATGCTGCCAGCGCGCAACCGGCGTGACCTGGATGACATCCCCGAGAGCGTGCGCAAGGACCTCGAATTCGTGTGGCTCGACCGCGTCGAGGACGCGATCGCGCATGCGATCGACGGGCCGGTGCCGAAAGCCGCGTGATCACCTCTCTCAGCTTGCTGGGAGAGGTCGCGCGCAGCGCGGGTGAGGGTCCTTGGCGTTCGATCCGGCCTGGTCCTGTCGCGCTTGGATAGACCCACCCGCGCCGACCAGCGGCCAATCCGGGGCCTTTCCCCGAGCTTGGAAAGGCAGACACGCGCTCTGGGAAAGGCCCCGGATCGACCGCTGGTGCGTCAGCGCCGCTCAGGTCCGGTGGCGATTCCGGTTGGCTGCAGCGGCGCCCAGGAGCAACAGCAGCAGCGGAACGCTTGCCGCGCGGAAAAGCCGCCAAGGCGCGTGACGTCGGGCCTCCGGTCCGGTGTCGGGTACCGAGCGCGTGTCTGCCTTTCCAAGCTCGGGACCCGACACCGGACCGGAGGCCCGGACCCTCACCCGCGCTAACGCGCGACCTCTCCCGCAAGCGGGGGCGGGAGGTGTCAGAGGCGGATGCGCTCCCAGCGATCGGACCGCCACCGCAGGTACAAAGCCGTGCCCAAGAGCACGACGTAGACGAGCATGCCCGTCCAGCCGCCCGCAGCGCCGAACCCGAATTGCGGCAGGAAGTCGACCCAGCCCTGGCCCGGCGCAAACGACAACGAATGCGCGAGCGGCACGAACACGCCCCACGCCAGCACGAAGAACAGGATCGCCGGCACGCGGACGTCGCCCGCCCCGCGCAGCGAGAAGCCGCTGCCCAGGTTGAGGCCGTCGAAGATCTGGTAACCGGCGGCGATCCACAGCAGCACGACGCCGATTTCCACGACCGCCGCCGTCTGCGGGTCCGCCGCATCCATGAACGTGGGCAGCAACCACGGACCGGCCAGCGCGACCAGCACGCCGAGCGTGCCCATGAAGGCCACCGTGAGCACGATGATGGCGTTGCCCAGGCGTCGGGCCCAGGCGTGATCGCCCGCACCAATCGATTGGCCGACCAGGGTCGTGCCGGCGAGCGCGATGCCGATGCCCGGCATGTAGGACATCGACGTGAGCATCATGATGATCTGCGTCGCCGCGCCGTCGACCGCGCTCAGGCGCACCTGCATCAACTGGAAGAGCGCCATGCCGAACAGGTCGGCGGCGTACATCGCACCCATCGGCAATCCCAGCCGATACTGCCGTGCAAGGCTGCCGAGGTCGGGCCGCCAGGTCAGGTGCGACTTGTATTTCGCCCGCAGTTCGGCGCCCAGGAACACCCACAATGCGAACGCGAGCCCGCACACCATGCTGACGTTCGTGGCCCAGGCCGAACCGGCGATGCCGCCATCGAGCTTGAAGATGAAGAGCCAGTTGAGCGCAGCGTTGATGGTGGCGACGAGGGCTGTCGTCATCACGGCGACGCGTGGGCGCGAGATGCCGTTGAAGAAGCCGAGCACGGCCCACAGCGCGACGCCGACCGGCGCACCCAGCATGCGCGGCTGCCAGAACGCCATCGCCTGCTCCGACACGTCGGCGGGCAAACCGAACGGCGCGAACAGCAGCGGGCCGGACCAGGCCAGCAACGCGAAGAAGGGCAGCGTCAGCGCGCTGGCCGTGAGTGCGACCCAGGTGGCGTGGCTTGCGCGCATCCGCCGGCGGCTGCCTTCGGCCTGCGCGACGAAGGTCTGCACCGCGAGTCCCACGCCGCCCACCAGCATCAGGAACAGCAGCACCACCCAGTAGACCGCGGCCATGCCCGCCATCGCGGTCGTCGAGATGTGGCCGACGAACCAGGTGTCGGTGAGGCTGATGACGGCCTGCAGGCTGCTGTTGAGCATCAGCGGCAGCGCGAGCAGCGCAACGGCGCGATAGTCGATGACGGTTCGCCCCGTCACGGGATCCCGCATTTGCGCCGGCAATGGTTCGGGCGCCGGCGGCGAGACGTCTGTCGTCGTCGCGGCCGGCGGCGAATCGGCTGCGTTCACGGCAAGGCGCTGCCCGTCATCGGCGCATCTGCCGGTGCACGAAGAAATAGTAGAGCGCGCCCAGGAACAGCAGCACGCCGCCGGCCCACAAGGTGATGCGGTGCAGATTGCCCTGCAGCAGCTGCTCGTCCTGTCCCGCGGTGACACCCACCCAGCAGAGCACTGCGCACCACAGTCCCGACCCGACGATCGTCGCCAGCGAGTACCAGCCGAAATGCATGCGCACGACACCCGCAGGAATGCCGATCAGGTGGCGGATGACGGGGAGCAGGCGCGAAATGAAGACGCCGACCATGCCGTAGTGCGACGACCACGCCTCGGCCTGCAGGATTTTCTCGGGCGTGATGGCCACGTACCGGCCGAACTTCAGCAGCAGCGGCCGGCCGAGCAGGTACGACGCCCAGTACATGATGCTGGCCCCCACCCAGGAGCCGAAGGTGCCGGCGATGACGATGCCGGTCAGTGAGAACGTGCCTTTCGAAGCTGCCAGGTAAGCGGCTGGTGGAATCACGAATTCGCTCGGCACCGGCAGGATGGAGCTTTCCATCGCCATGAGCAGCACGATCAGCAGGTAACCACCCTGGTCGAGCGCAGCGAGGTACCACTGGATCAGGGACGCGAGCATTTCGTGCATGGGGCGGGATTTTGCCAGAGCGGGCCACGGTCCGTCGGCTTCTCCCCGTAGGACGTAGCCGACTCTGATGCGACAATGGGCGGCACTCCGCCGGCTCGGACACCGCTAACGATGGCTCGCCAACCGCTCCTGCCTCTGGCCACGACACGCCTCGTGGCGACCGCATTCGCCGTGCTGATCTCCTTCTCGGCCGCCCCGGTCGACGCCCAGGTCGGACTGTTGGCCGGCTCGACCAAGCCAGCGGATGCGCCGGTTGAAACAACGCCCAAGCCAGCGGCGCCGGAACCGATCGCGGCCGGCGACATCCCGATGCGAGCGGACGCCGACGAGCGGTTTGCGCAGGACGTGGTGCGCCAGGCCAAAGGCCGTGATCCCAGCGCGAAGCTGGGCGCACAGCTCAGCGAACTCACGACCGGCATCGCCAAGCTGTCGAAGGCGTTCGAGAACGACGACCTGAAGCAGCTCTCGGCGATCCGGCTCGAGAGCCTGCAGAACCACTGGAGCTTTTACCAGCGCGAGCTCAACCAGTGGCGCACGGAACTCGACAACAGCACCGGCGCGTACACCGAGAACGCGGCGGAACTCGCGAAGCGGCGCCAGGTGTGGGAAACGACACGAACAGCCATGAGCGCCAGCGGCGTGACGCCGGCCCTGGTCGATCGCGTCGACGTCATCATCGGGCAGTTCGCCGAGGCCGAGAAGGCGTTGTCGCAGCCACTCGACGAACAACTCAAGCTGCGCCGGCGGGCCAACACCGTGCAGGCCAGCATCGATGCCGGCAAGAAGGGCGTCGATGCGGCGATCACTTATTACGATCGACGCCTTGGCACGATCGACGCTCCACCCGCCTGGAAGGCCGTGGAGGACTCGCGTTTCACCTCGGCGGAACTCAAGGGCACCGAGGCGGGGCTGCGGCTGGAGACCGCTTTCCTCGAGGAGTGGGGCAAGGCCAACAGGTCGCGAATCGAGGCGTATCGGATCGGCGCCCTGGTGCTGTTGCCGATCCTGCTCTGGCTGGGGTGGCGCAGCCGCAAGACGGTCATGACGGAGCCGGCCATGCAGGCCGCCGCCAAGGTGTTGCGGCGGCCGCTCTCGGCGTGGCTGTTGCTGGTCATGATCGGCGTACCGTTCTTTTTCCCCGACGCACCGCTCGTCATGCACCAGATGGCGCTGATGCTCGCGATGGTGCCCGTGCTGCGCTTGTTGCCGCAGCGGGTCTACGAGGTGCTCGGCCGGTGGCCGATCTTCGGCACCATCCTGTATTTGCTGTATCGCCTCAGCGTGGTGCTGCTGGGCCAGCCCCTGCTGTACCGGATGTACATGCTCGGCATCGCATCCCTCACGGCAGCGTTGCTGCTCTGGCTGCTGCTGTCCTCCAAGGCGCGCCACGAGCGTTCCCAGACAGAACAGGCGCCGGAAATCGTGCGCGCCCTCGGCTGGGCTGCAGTGGCGGCGCTACTCGTCGCGATCGCGGCCAACGTGGTCGGCAACGTGTCGCTGGCCGAGATGCTGACCGGCGCAGTGCTCGACAGCGCCTATACCGCGCTCGCTTTGTATGCGGGCGCCAACGTGATTTCGTCCGTACTCAGCATGTTGCTCGCGCGGCGCGCAATGACGCGCTTCAGCGTGATCACGCAACATGCCGGACCGCTGCTGGCCAGCCTGACCAAGCTCGTGATGTTCGGCGCGCTGGTGTCCTGGGTGATCGTCGTGCTGAACGAGTTCCGCATCGCTCGCCCGATTTTCGGTACCGCGAAGGCGATCCTGACTCACCCGCTCGAAGTGGGCCAGATCTCGGTCACGCTCGGCAGCATCCTCCTGTTCTTCTTCTCGGTGTATGTCGCGTTCTGGGTGGCGCGCACCGTGCGCGTCCTGCTGCGTGACGAAATCCTGCCGAAGATGGAGTTACCGCGCGGCGTGGGCAACAGCGTTTCGTCGTTGAGCTATTACGCCGTGATCCTGGCCGGCTTGATGTTCGCGCTGGCCGCTGCGGGTTTCGAAACCTCGCAGTTCGCACTCATTTTCGGCGCGCTGGGCATCGGCATCGGTCTCGGCCTGCAGAACGTGGTCAACAACTTCGTGTCGGGCCTGATCCTCATGTTCGAGCGTCCCATCCAGCCGGGCGACGTGGTCGAGGTATCGGGCACCTCGGGCAAGGTGCGCGAGATCGGCATGCGTGCGACGACGCTGACGACCTTTGAGGGCGCCGATGTCGTCGTGCCGAACGGGACCCTGCTGTCCGAGAAGCTGATCAACTGGACACTGAGCGACATGAACCGGCGCATCGACGTCGAAGTGGGCGTGGCCTACGGCACGGATCCGCGCCGCGTGCTGGCGTTGCTGCGCGAGGTGGCACTCGGCACGCCCGGGATTACGCCGGAGCCTGCCCCCGCCATCGTCTTCAAGGGCTTCGGCGCCAGTTCGCTCGACTTCGGCATCCGCGCGTGGACCAACGATTTCGGCGACTGGGTGACGATTCGCACCGAGATGACCGCGCGCGTGTACGAAGCGCTGACGCGGGAGGGCATCGAGATCCCGTTCCCGCAACAGTCCCTGCATCTGCGCAGCGTCGACCCCGACGCCGGGCAGCGGCTGGCGGGTGGCAACAGGACGGAGAAGGACGCGCCGCGTCCCGCCTGATGCTGATCGACGTCGGCGAGCTCCGCGGTGGTGCGAGCGCAGTCGCCGCGGTGGCCGGGGGCGTCGCCCTCGCCTTCGCGGTTCATGGTGCGCCATGGAAAGCCTGGCTCGCCGGCAGCGAGCGGCAGTGGGTCTGGTTCGGTTCGATGGCGCTGCTGCTCGTCGTGTGGGCCATGAAGGCCGGCATCACGCCGGGCCTCACCGTGCGCTTCCTGCTCATGACCGCGCTCACCTTGATGCATGGCTGGCACCTCGCCGTGGTCGCCGGCGCACTGGTGCTGCTGGTGTTCTCGGTGCTGGGGCTGGCGGAATGGCAGGCCTTCGGCGCCAACCTGCTCTGCCTCGCGGTCGTGCCAGCGTTGTTCACCGCCTGGTTCCACGAGCTGGTGCATGCCCGCCTGCCGCACAACTACTTCATCTACTTCTTCGTCACGACCTGCCTGGGGTCCGCGCTCGCGTTCTGCCTCGCCAGCCTGGTGCGCGTAGGGCTGATGGCCGCCAGCGGTACGCTCGCCGAGGCGCATGTCGGCCCGGAGTTTTTCGCGATCCTGCCGCTGATGAGCTTCGGTGAAGCCGTGGCCAACGGCACCCTGGTGGCGATGGCCGTGATCTACCGGCCCTACTGGGTCATGAGCTTCGACGACCGGCTCTATCTCGGGCCCGGGCGCTGACACGGGCGGCCGGCACCGCGAATACGCCTTAGAATAGCGACTTCCGGTTACCGCCCGAGTTGCCCATGCCCACGTACGACTATCACTGCCCCGCCAATGGCCGCACCGTCGAGGTGAGCCACAAGATGGCCGAGTCGATCACCCGCTGGAGCGAGCTTTGCCGCAAGGCCGGCATTCCGCTGGATGGAACCTCGGGCCGCGCGAAAGTCGAGAAGCTGATCGGCGCCAGCGGCGTCGTGCACGCCGGCTCCCTCGGCAGTGGTTACGAACGGCCCTGCGACACCGGCCCCTGCGGTGGTGGCGGTTGCGGCGGGGGCGGCTGCGCGATCTAGGTTTTCAGTCGACGTCCGGCAGGTCGAACACCAGCACTTCTGCGTCGCGACCCTCGCTGAGCGCGAGGTTCGGCGTGTCGCTCAGCTTGAGCGCATCGCCGGCATCCAGCACCTCGCCATTGACCGTGATCCGGCCGCGGGCAACGTGCACGTACACCAGCCGGTTCGCGGCAACCTGCAGCGCGGCCTGCTCAGTCCCATCGAACAAACCCGCGTAAACCCGGGCGTCCTGGTGGATGCGCACCGAACCCTCGGCGCCTGCAGGCGAAGCGATCAGGCGCAGGCGACCACGCTTTTCGCTGTCGTCGAAGCGCTTTTCCTCGTACTCCGGCGGAATGCCGGCCACGTTCGGGATGATCCAGATCTGCAGGAAATGGACGGGATTCGCAGGTGATGCGTTGAACTCGCTGTGCTGGACACCCCGCCCCGCGCTCATGCGCTGCACGTCGCCGGGCCGGATCGTCGAGGCGGTGCCGGTCGAATCCTTGTGGGCCAGCTCGCCGTCGAGCACGTAGCTGATGATCTCCATGTCGCGGTGGCCGTGGGTGCCGAAGCCGGCACCGGGGACAACCCGGTCCTCGTTGATGACGCGCAGCGGCCCGAAGTGCACGTGTTGCGGGTCACGGTAGTCGGCAAAAGAGAATGAATGGTAGGACTTGAGCCAGCCGTGGTCGGCATATCCCCGGTCCTGCCCGCGGCGAATCTCGTGCATGGTTCACCTCCTGTGGATTGAGTCCGTATTCCCTTAGAATACCTGCACACGGCTTGAAGTCAGCCCTCCCCCGGCCTGCGGCCAACCTCTCCCGCGGAACGGTGGAGGCAATGCCTCCGATCCGACCCTAATCCTTAATCCCTAGTCCCCAATCCCTTGCCCACCCCTCCCCGCATCGGCTTCGTGTCCCTCGGCTGTCCCAAGGCCCTGGTGGACTCAGAACGCATCCTCACGCGCCTGCGCGCGGAGGGGTATGACGTCGTCGGCACCTACGAGGACGCCAACCTCGTGGTGGTGAACACCTGCGGCTTCATCGACGACGCCGTGCACGAGTCGCTCGACGCCATCGGCGAGGCACTCGCCCGCAATGGCAAGGTCATCGTCACGGGGTGCCTGGGCGCCCGGCCCGAGCTGATCACGGAGCGCCATCCAGCGGTGCTCAAGGTCACCGGGGCGCATGCGTACGAAGAAGTGGTGCAGGCCGTGCATGCAGAGTTGCCGCCGCTGCACGATCCGTTCGTCGACCTCGTGCCGCCGCAGGGCATCCGGCTCACGCCGCGGCATTACGCGTACCTCAAGATTTCCGAAGGCTGCAATCATCGCTGCACGTTCTGCATCATTCCTTCGATGCGTGGCGACCTCGCGAGTCGCCCGATCGGCGAGGTCATGCTCGAGGCTGAGCGGCTGGTGAAGGCCGGCGTAAAGGAACTGCTCGTGATCTCGCAGGACACGAGCGCCTACGGCGCCGACCTCAAATACGCAACCGGCTTCTGGGGCGGCAAACCGGTCAAGGCAAAGTTCGTCGACCTGGCGCGGGCCCTCGGTTCGCTCGGCGCCTGGGTGCGCATGCACTACGTGTACCCGTACCCGCACGTCGACGACGTGATTCCGCTGATGGCGGACGGCAAGATCCTGCCCTACCTCGACATCCCGTTCCAGCACGGCAGTCCACGCGTGCTCAAGCTCATGAAGCGTCCGGCGCATGCCGAGAACACGCTCGCACGCATCGCACGGTGGCGCGAAGTGTGCCCCGACATCACGCTGCGCAGCACGTTCATCGTGGGCTTCCCGGGCGAGACCGAAGCCGACTTCGAGGTGCTGCTCGACTGGCTGCGCGAAGCGCGGCTCGACCGCGTGGGCTGCTTCAAGTATTCACCCGTGGACGGCGCAGCCGCCAACGCGCTGCCCGATCCAGTGCCCGAGTCAGTCAAGGAAGAACGGCTCGCGCGCTTCATGGAAGTGGCCGCCGCAATCAGCGCGGAGAAACTCGCCGCGAAGGTCGGTTTGTCGATGCGCGTGCTGGTCGATCAAGTCGACCCCGAGGCGGGCGGCATCGCGCGCTCGGCGGCCGACGCGCCTGAGATCGACGGTGTCGTCCGCATCGCCAAGCCAGGCAAGAAACTGCAGGCCGGCGACTGGGCCCAGGTGCGGATCACCGGCGCCGACGCCTACGACCTGACAGCAAAACTGGAGCGCGCAACGCAATGACCCGTCGATCCATCGCGCCCGCCGCAGGAGCTTTCCCGCGGCTGGCCCTCACGGCTGCGTTCGCTGCAGCCATGCTCCTGCCGCACGCTGGCCCGGCGCAGTCCCAATCGCAGCCAGCCGATCCTTCGACCTCGTCGACCGTCGTTGCCGCCGCCAGTCCGCTGGCCGAGGCCATCCGCGAGCGCATCGATCACCTGCGCTACGAGACGCAGCAAGACGTGCGTGGCGAGCGGATCATCGCCGACGAGCTGGTCGCCAAGTATTTCGAGTCCCAGCAGTTCGCGCCGGCCTGGCAGGACACTGCCAAGCTCGATGCGCTGGTCGCGAACATCGCGGAACTGCGCAACGACGGCCTCGATCCCAACGACTATCACCTCGAGGCACTGAGCTCATACCGCCTCGACATGCGGATGAAAACGGACCTGACGCTGCAGGACCGTGCCGATCTCGAACTGCTGGCGACCGACGCCTTCATGCTCGGCCTGTACCACGTGTACCTGGGCAAGGTGCATCCCGAGAAGCTCAGCACGCAGTGGAATTTCTCCCAGCGACCCACGCCGTCGTTCGAGGAAGGGCTGCAGCGCTTCTCGACCCGCCTGGCAGCGGGACAGATCACCGAAGCCTTCGACGGTGCCCGGCCGGCGCATGTCTGGTACCAGCGGGGCCGGGAGCGGCTCAAGGAATACCGCGCCATCGAGGCCGCGGGCGGTTGGCCAAGCCTCGCCGATGGCCCGGTGCTGAAGCCCGGCATGAGCGACACGCGCGTGCCGATGTTGCGGCAGCGCCTGGCCATCACGCGGGATCTGCCCGCGTCGCCGGCAACCGCCGTGGCCGACTCGCCGAACCTCTACGACGCGACCCTGGAACAGGGCGTTAAGGCATTCCAGGAGCGGCATGGCCTCACGGCCGATGGCGCGATCGGCCCAGGCACGCGCACGGCGATGAACGTACCGGTCGCGGAGCGCATCGACCAGATTCGGATCAACCTCGAGCGTGCGCGCTGGACGCTGCACGAGATCAAGGGCGAGTTCGTGCTGGTGGATGTCGCCGGGTTTTACGTCAGCTACTTCCGCAACGACGAGCCGATCTGGACTTCACGCGTCGTCGTGGGACGTGACGAGCGCGAGACGCCGATCTTCCGCTCCAAGGTCACCTACGTGGTCTTCAACCCGACGTGGACGATTCCGCCGGGCATCCTGGTGAAGGACAAGCTGCCGGAGCTCAAGCGCAATCCGGGCGCACTGAAGCGCATGAACATCCGCGTGCTCGACGGCAGCGGACGCGAAGTGAACCCTTACTCGGTCAACTGGAACCAGTACGGCCCGTCGCGCCTGCCGCCGTATCAGTTCGTGCAGGACCCGGGCCCGAACAACGCGCTGGGCCTGGTGAAGGTGATGTTCCCGAATCCCTACCTGGTGTACCTGCACGACTCGCCGGCGAAGTCGCTTTACGAGCAGGACCAGCGCACGTTCAGCTCGGGTTGCATTCGCGTGCAGAAGCCCTTCGAGCTGGCCGAGCTCGTACTGAACGACCCGCAATGGAACCAGCAAAGCATTGCCGCGTTGATCGCGACCAAGGAGACACGAACGGTCAACCTGAAGCGTCCCGTCCCCGTGCTGATCCTGTACTGGACGGCGCAGCCGCGGCCTGATGGCCAGGTGATATTCCGCAAGGACATTTACGGCCGCGACCCGGCGACGCTCGCCGCGCTGAACAGTGATTTCCGCGTGCCCGCAGCGGTCGTCCGCTGAATAAAAGAAGGCCGGCGAACCTTGCGGTGGCCGGCCAAATTTTCACGCAGGAGGAAAAACGTACGGAGCATAGGTTGCTCCGTGCGCGCTGGTCCTGCTTCCGGAATGTCCGCGCGGGGCTAGGTGGAAATGACTAGTTTCGCCGTGCGACGCAGTTGAATGCGCCCGTCGCTGCAAACTGGACCCAGTCGACCCACGTCGTCAGTGGTGGTGATGGCCGCCCGGGCCGTGCACGTGACCGTGCTCGAGTTCTTCCTGCGTCGCCTCGCGCACTTCGGTGATCTCGACGTCGAAGTTGAGGTGCTCGCCCGCGAGCGGATGGTTGCCGTCGATCGTCACCATGTCGCCCTGGATACCCTTCACCGTGACGACGCGCGAGTGCCCATCGGACGTCTGCGCCTGGAACTGCATGCCGGGCTGGATGTTCGCGGTGTTGCCGAACGATCGCTTCGGCACACGCTGCACGAGCTCCGCGTCACGTTCGCCGTAACCGTCGGCCGGCGCGATCTTCACGCTGAGCTTGGTGCCCGCGGGCTTGCCTTCGAGTTCGCGTTCGAGCCCCGGAATCAGGTTGCCGTGGCCGTGGATGTAGGCGAGCGGATCGCCGCCCGACGAGCTGTCGATCACTTTGCCCTCGTCGTTGGTGAGGGTGTAATGAATCAGCACGACCTTATCCGCTGCGACGACCATGAACGCGACTCCGTGGGTGAGAAAGGCAAGGAAGGGGAGGAAGGGGAGGAAGGACAGGAAGGCAAGACAGAGAGAGCGACTGTCAGACGGGTTGGCCGTCCTTGAGCTTGAGCCAGCCGCGCGCGACGCGATAGATGACCCAGACGCCGACGATGAAAATTCCGACCGGGAACGTGACGAACCCGACCAGGATGAAGAACAGCGGCAGCGACAGCAGGAACACCACCGTCACCCACAGCAACGCGAACCAGAACGTGCGCAGCTGCCAGCTGAAGTGCGATTCGAGGTACGTGCCGCGCGCGTCGCTGCGGCGGATGTAGTTCATCACCACGGCGATGATCGACGGCAGGCCGAACAGGAACGCCGTCGCGATGAAGGCCGAGCTGAACATGCCGATGATCGCGCTGGCCGCATGCAGCCCGTACATCCAGTGCGTGTAGCTGACCAGCGAAGCGTCGGCGGTCTTGAGCGTCGAAGCCGGCGAGTTCATCGTGCGTTCTGCCTTGTAGGACGAGCGTCAGGGGCGCCTATCCTACTGTGTCCCGCCCCCCGGCGGGGGAACGCCCTGTCGCATGGCGGCCTCCCAATGCCGCTTCGGGACGTGCGTGCGCAGCCGCTGGACCAGCAGGCTGAGCACCTCTGCGTCGATCCCGTGGCCCAGCCCCGGAATCACGTCGGCCACGACGTCGGCCCCGAGCGCGACCAGGTGTTTCGCGGCCTCCACGGTGTAGCCGTAATGGATGACCTGATCCGCCTTGCCGTGCATCAGGAACAGCGTGGTACCGCCCGGCTCGGCCGCGGGCAACCGCGCATACCGTCCCGCCAGCGCGACGACGCGGCCGGCCAGGACGTCGGCCCCCGCCTGGGAAACGGCCTCGAGCGCCATGATCGCACCCTGCGAAAAGCCGATCAGCACCGTGGCCTCCGGGCCCAGGCCGGTATTCGCGCTGCCACTGCCGGATGCGCTCCACGAAGGACGGCAACTCGGCTGCAACGCGTTCGATGCGGGTGGCGTCGTCGATGCCGTCGACCGCGAACCACTGATGACCGGACCCGAAGTTGCCCTGGTGCGGCGCACGCAGGCTGACCACCAGCGCTTCCGGGTATTCGCGCGCGAGCCGCTCGCCGACGGGCTGCAGGTCCGTCTCGTCGGCGCCGACGCCATGAAACAGCAGCACGAGCTGCCGCGCGGGACCGGCGGGCCGTTGCACGATCAATGCGGTGTGCATCATTTGCGGCAGGCACGCGGCGTTGACGATGCGACCTCTGGCGCGCGATTTGTCGAGCGCCGCAGTTCGAGCGTAGTCGCGAGGCGGCATCCATCCTTCCGATCCAGCCGCTGGCACCATCGCCTCGCGGCCGCTCGAACAAGGTTCGCCGTGGATCGTGGGTGCCTCCGCGCGATCCACGATGCGCGCGAGACCATGAGCGCGACGGAGGTCGCATCGTCAACGCTGCGTGCCGACAGCAATGCCACGCTGCATCGCGCAACGATGCGCGTCACCCGTGATCATGACGCCAGCGCCTTGAAGTACACGACCGTCGGAAACAGCTCGCCGGCAGGCGACGCCGCGTATTCGGGAATCTCGCCGGCACGGGACCAGTTCAGGTGCCGATAGACGTCCTCGGCTTGCGAACCCAGCAAGCGTATCGAGCACCAGCAACTTGCCGCTGCCGTCGTCGTGCTTCGGCCTCGACCTCATTCATCAACCGCGTCGCGATGCCGTTGCCCCGCGCCGACCGGTGTACTAAGAGTTTCTGCACCTCGCCACGATGGCGGCCATTGTCCTTGTCGCACAGCGCCAGCTGCACCGAGCCCACGACGTGGCCGTCGATCTCGGCGACCCAGAGCAACAGGAGCTCGCCGACTGCGGCCAGCACGCTGCGCCAGTACTGCTCCGCTGTCGGCCGCGACAGCGGAGCGAGGAAGCCGATCGAGGCACCCGAGTGCACGGCATCGATGAGCAGGTCGGCGAGCGGCTCGAGCAGTGACAGGTCATCGGTCGAAACCCGGCGCAGGACCACCGACATGGCCGCAGTCGCCCCCGAGCGCTCGGCTCCAGTGCGCTGAGAATTCCTGCTCGACAGCTCTACCTGCAGCTTGGGGTTCAGAATCCGTTGCGTCGAGGCTGGATAGGCGCCGAGCTTGTCCAGGGCCCGCCGTGGCCGTGGCGCGAGTTCCCCGCCACAGTTGGGGCAGCGGCCGTGCAGCAGGCGTTCGGCGCACGTCGCGCAAAACGTGCACTCGAACGAGCAGATGCGGGCGAGCGGCGAATCCGCCGGAAGATCCAGATCGCAGCATTCGCAGGAGGGACGCAGTTCGAGCACGGTTGGCCTGGCTTTTCGGTGCAGTTTTACAGGGTACGCCGATTTATTAGACTGAGTCTTGCTCTGGGACACCCCCCGGCCGTCGGCAGGCCCCGTCACGGTTTTCCCCGTCCGTAACGTCACGGATGTGCTGCTTTTGGACTGCGTCCTAAGCTTCGTGGGTAATTCTGCTCGAACAGGACCGCGGTCCGCCAGACGCTAACGGAGACTAGACCATGAAGCCCAACAAGTTCGTTCTGCTGGCGGCTGCCGCCGGTTGCTCTCTCGCCAGCCAGGGCCTGTATGCACAGGCCATGGAAGTCGTGACGGTCGAAGCCGTGCGCGAAATCGTGGTCGGCAAGTCGCCCATCGGCGCGCCGATCAAGGAACTGACGATCCGTTCGCGCGTCAGCTACGCGGACCTCGACCTGACGACCGCCGCCGGCGCGGCCACGCTCGAGAAGCGCGTGAAAGACACTGCGGCTTCGTCCTGCAAGGAAATCAAGGTCGACGTGCCCGTGGAAGGCTGGACGATCGATCGCTGCGTGCGCGAAGCGACTGACGACGCCATGGCACAGGTGGCGAAGGCCATCGAAGCGGCGAAGGCTGCGAAGAAGTAATCGCGGCGTCTCGATACGAATCAGGCGGGTGGTCGCAGGGCCACCCGCCTTTTTGTTTCCGCCTAAGCGAGCTGCAGTGCGACGGCCGCTGCTGCTCGGTCACCGGACTCCAGCGCGCCTTCCATGCCCCGCGCGGAGACCGAAGTGTGTTCGCCGCAGAAGTGCACGCGGCCCTGCGGCTGCAGCATGGCCGGCAGGAACCGGGTCACCGTTCCGGGATTGAAGTAAGCCCACGCACCGCCGGCGAACGGATCCCGTTCCCAGGAATGCTGGCCGATCACCTGCAAGGCGCCTTTCGCAGCAGGCCGCATCTGCTCGATCTGCGCGACCACGTAACGCGCTGCGCCTTCCTTGCCCAGCCGATCGAGATGACGCGCCCCGGGCCCGAAAGCCGAGACCAGCAGGCTCGAGGCCTCGTCGTCCTTGTCTTCGTGATACACCGCCGAGACGCGGCCGATCGGCGAGTCTGTCCACATCGAGAGCTCGAGACCGTCGCTTTCCCAGAACGGACGCGACGCATGCAGCGCAACCTGATGAATGGGCTGGTAAGGCAACGACTTCACCGCTCGCGCCTGCGCGCCCTCGAGGCCGGGACGCAGGTCGATGCGACGCAGCGTGCTGAAAGGCACCGCGCATACCAGTGCCTTCGCTGAATATCTTGCGCCCGCGGCGGTGCGGACTTCGACGCCGGCTGCGGTCGACTCGATCGCCTTGACCGTCTGGTTGAGACGGACGGGCTGTCGCAGCTGCGCGGCCATCGCCAGCGGCAGGTTCTGGTTGCCGCCCTGCGCCTGCAGCATCACGGGCTTCACCGACTTCTGCGCCAGGGTGAACGCCGAAACGTACGCCATCATCAGCGCCGAAATGTCGCGCGCATCGAGGCCATAGGTGGGGATCGTGTCGTAGGCCAGCTCGATCATCGCGTCCGTCGCGCCTTGCTTGCGCAGGAAGTCACGCATCGAAATGTCCAACGGCGCGTTCTTCGCCTCGTACCAGCCGTCGACGCCCGCCAGCGGATTCTCCTGGCTGGTCACCAGCGGTACGTACTGCCACGGCATCATTTCGCGCAGCGCAGGCGGAAACGGATTACGCGGCGAATCCTTCCACTGCTCGCGACTCACGGGCTTGCCGTCCAGCACCAGCGTGTACTTCGAGTGCTTCGACAAGCGCGGCACCTGGTCCTCGAGCGTCACGCCGACCCGCTTGGCGGCCGCCATCACCCGCGTGTAGTCGCCGTAGATGATGTTGCCGCCGGCTTCCGGCGCACCGCGCGCCTGCGAAAACGAGAGCACGCGCCCGCCCACACGGCCCTGGCCTTCGAGCACCAGCACCTTGAAACCCTGTTGCTCGAGCGTCCATGCGGCCTGCAGACCTGAAAGTCCCGCGCCAATCACGATCACGTCAGCCGTGTCTTCGAGCGCCCAGGCCCGGCGCCCGGTCGACGAGGGCAGCACCCGCGATGGCGCCGGAGTGCAGCAGGAAATCACGACGGGTCAGTGTCATCGGCGGCACGCCTCCGGCTGGGCAGGGCCGATGGTCCGGCCTGTGTGTTTGCGACCGGCTATTTCACTGGCTCGGACCGCGCCGCGGTACGCGTATTTCTACGGGGTCATCGCTGCATCGCCGGATGCGCATCCGCCTTGCCCGGCTGCGCAAATACCGCGGAGGCCAGGATCGCGTCGAGGCGGGTCTGCCGTGCGCTGCGGTCCGCGTCCGGGACCACGGCAGTCTGCGCCTGGCGACGGCCTGCAGGCGTCCACGGTGCTGGACGGTGAGCCGGTGAGGCCGTTGCTCGACGATCAGCGAATCACCGGCGGCAACGACGAAGTTCTGCGGCGTGAACGGCGCGATGTCGATCTCGAGGGTGGCGGCCTCGCCTTCCAATCGCCAAGTGTAGCGACGGCCCTGTGACGAGCGGGCTCGTACCGACCGTGCAAGCGGCCCGCTCCGATGCGTGCGACGAACTCGGCTGTTCCGAACGCTTGCGGCAGCCGCGGCACGAGGCGCAGGGCCTCGCGCTGCATCTCCGGCTGCACACCGAGTACGCCCTGGTACCAGGTGCGCAGCTGTTCGGCGTTGGACCAGCCTTGCAGGTACGTACCCGTGAGGCGCGGTGCCGACTCGCCAGGGTGCGGATAAGCGTCGAGGTTTTCGGGCAGGCCGCCTACCACTCCACGTGTCAGTGCGATTTCATTGGCGTGGGTGAATAGCTGCCACGCCAGCTCCGTCTGACCCATCTCCAGCATGCGCTGCATCGCGATGCCGTTGAGCCAGGGCCAGACCGCTCCGTTATGGTAGGCCGCATCCTTGTGGTAGTGCTCCGGCGCCACGTGGTACGGATGAAAGCCGGGATCGGCCTGGTCGAGCGTAGCCACACCCCACGGATAAACCAGTGCCTGCCACTTCGTACGCAGGATACGTGCGGCAACTTCCGGTTGATCCACCAGTGACAGCGCGAAGAGAGCGTTCGGTCGCACCTGGAAGTTCGGCACGCCCTGCGCATCGAGGTGATCGGCCATGCGGGCGGACGCGGTGTCGACGAATTCGCGTGCAAAGTTGCTCCGCAACCGCTCTGCCGCTGCTGACCAGCGCGCCGCCGCTGCTTCATCGCGCAGCATCTGCGCGAATTCGACGCCCGCTCGCAGCTGCTCGTACCACAGCGCCTGGATGTCGTTGGCTCGTGTGCTTCGCGGCGAATAGGACACCTTGTCGGGTTCGCGTCGCGCGTCCATCCAGGTCTCGTTGTCCGCGTGGACCAGGAAGCCGGAGGCGTCGGTGAAGTTGAGCAATGCGCCGTCGATGCTGGCCTGCACGTTTGGATACAGCTCGGCGATCAGCGTGCGGTCGCCCGTGTAGCGCACGTAGTCGCGCAGCGCGATGACCCAGCGCGGCGTGCCATCCGTCGTGTGGTAGTCGATGCTGCCCGGCTTGACGATGTTCGGCATCCGCCCGTAGAAGCGGGAGTTTCGATCGAGCTCCTGGAAACGCGCAAACGGATGTGAGCACGGCCCGGGCTTCCTCGAACCGACCGGTCACGAGCGTCGCGCCTGGCAGCGAGATGAAGCTGTCGCGGCCCCAGTACTCGTTGAACCAGGGCAGTCCCGCGTAGATGCCCGCCCCGCGCTGCTCGGTGACCAGCGAATCCGTCGTGAGCGACGAGCCAACGAAGAGCGGCGGTCAAGCCGTGGGTCGCCGTGGTGACGTAGTGCTCGCCATTCAGCACCGCGGCGACGCGCGTGGCCCGTGCCGCGTGCCATTCAACGGCATGCAGCGCGCCTGCTCGAGCAGGGCTCTTGCTGCCTCGCGCGAAGAACCCACCGCAATCAGGAAACCGCGATCGCCGGGTCCCACGGCGATGAAGTCGATACTGGTCGGATCGCCGCCCTGTCGCGACGTGTACCAGTCGATGCCCGACTCCGTGGGCAGCCTCGTGAGCGTGTCGCCGTCCAGCTCCAGCCGTAGCCTCGCAGCGGTGTTCGCTGCGATCTCGATTTCGATTTCAAGGGCATCCTGCCGGTCGAACAACCGCAATGTTTCCGTGACGCCCTGCGGATAGCGTCGCACCAGCGCATCCGGCCGCACGACCACCGTCGCGGTCAGCGGCTCGAGCAGCTGCTCACCCGCGTACAGGCGGTACTCGCCGAAGATGCGGCGGCCCGCGATATTGAAGCCGCGGAAATAGGCGTGCTCGGGGTGGTCGTTGCGATGCGTCTGCGTGTAGTAGAACGCGGAGCGCTTGTTGGTGAACGAGACCGCGCGGTTCTCCGCGGCGGACACCGGCACTGACAGGGCAGTGGCGACAGCGACCACGGGAGCGGGCGAGCTGGCACGCGGCTGCGGCTGGGGTGCGACGCAGCCACTCAGCAGCAGCAGTACCGCAGGAGATCATTGCAGGAGCTGGAGTCATCGGCTGCCTGGAGGGTCCGGCGCGAACGCGGCGACGAGTTCCAGAGTTTACTTGCTTGCGAGCCCATGGTCTGTTCCCTAGGATCGGTGAACCGTCACCCGGAGGTTGGCCGAATGTCCGTCTGACCGCAGCGCCGGCGCCCAGCGGCGAGCCCTCGATGGGCGACCTCGCGCCGCTGCGAACCGCGCATGCGATCGTCGGGGTACGACAGGACGGACGCAGCGTGACGCTCGACTGGAGCGACGGACGCCAGAGCGGGTTCGACGCTCTCTGGCTGCGGGACAATTGCGCGTGCCCACAGTGCCGTCATCCGCAGGCACTGGAACGTACGTTCATGTTCATCGACCACGGCGCACCTCGCATCACTGCGGCGCGTATCGGCGGCGAAGGCGCGCTGAAGTCGAATTCAAGACGGGCGAGGCGATCCACGTCTCGCGCTATGCGCGCGGCTGGCTGCGCGCCTACGACAACTCCGCCGGGGCACTGGCCGAGCGCCAGCGCCGGTTGCGGTTGTGGGACGCCGGGATCAACGACACGCTGCCCGTGGTCGACTACGCGGCGTACATGCACACCGCCACCGGCCTGCGCGCGTGGATCGAGGCGATCCAGCAACACGGCATCGTGTTGATGCGCGGGGTTCCGGCACAGGCGGGCGAACTGCTGCCGGTCGCGCGACGCATCGGCGCGATGCGCCCCACCAACTTCGGCGAGCACTACGACGTCGTGTCGATGCCCAATCCAAACGCGTCGGCCTATACCTCGATGGGCCTCGAGCTGCACACGGACCTGGCCAACTGGCATTCACCACCCGACGTGCAGTTGCTCTTCTGCGTGAAGAGCAGCGTCAAGGGCGGGGAATCCCTGTTCGCGGACGGCTTCCGGGTGGCGGAGGAGTTGCGGCGTAAGGACCCGGAGGCGTTCGGGCTGCTGAGCACGCAGTCGATGGAGTTCCGCTTTCATGACGAGTCCTGCGACATCAGCACCCGCGCGCCCGCGATCACGCTCGATGCCGGCGGCCGCATTGTCCGCATCCGCTTCAACAACTGGTTGCGCGCACCGATGGCGGTGCCGGCGGACCTGGTCGAGCCGCTGTACGCAGCGCTCGCGACGTTCTGGCGCATGCTGCGCGATCCGGCGTATCACCTGAACCTGCGGCTGGAGCCTGGCTGCCTGATCGCGTACGACAATCACCGTGTGCTGCACGGTCGCGCGAGTTTCGACCCGACGACCGGCGAGCGGCACCTGCAGGGTTGCTACCTCAACCTCGAAGACCTCGAAACGCAACTGCGGCTGCTGGACCGGGCACAGGCCGGATGAGCCCGGTGGTCGGGGTATCCTTGCGCAATATTCAACGGAACCCGGACACCCGGGTTCGACCATCACCCGGAATCCGTTAATGGCCAACCCTCCCTCGCTCCCCACGCACGCGCGCGTCGTCATCGTCGGCGGCGGCGTCATCGGCACCTCCACCGCCTATCACCTGGCCGCGATGGGGTGGCAGGACATCGTGCTGCTCGAGCGGCACCAGCTCACCGCCGGCACCACGTGGCACGCGGCCGGGCTCATGGTCACGTACGGTTCGACGTCGGAGACGTCGACCGAGATCCGCAAGTACACGCGCGACCTCTACGGCCGCCTCGAGGCGGAGACGGGACAGGCGACGGGATTCATGCCGATCGGCTTCATCGAGGTTGCCTCGGACCAGGATCGACTGCAGGAATTCCGGCGCGTGGCGGCGTTCAACCGCTATTGCGGCATCGACGTGCAGGAAATCTCGCCGCGCGAGGTGCAGCAGCTGTTTCCGCTGGCCAGGGTCGACGACATCGAAGCCGGTTTCTACGTCAAGGAAGACGGCCGTGTGAACCCGGTCGACGTCACGATGGCGCTCGGCAAGGGCGCACGGATGCGCGGCGTCAAGATTTTCGAAGGCGTGCCCGCGACCGGCGTGCTGCAGAAGAACGGTCGCGTCACCGGCATAAGCACGCCGTTCGGTGACATCAAGACGGACTATGTCGTCAACTGCGGCGGCCTGTGGGCGCGCGAGTTCGGCGCGCAGTCGGGCGTCGCGATCTCGAACCAGGCCGCCGAGCACTACTACCTGATCACCGAGGCGATCAAGGACCTGCCGCAGAACATGCCGGTGCTCGAGGATCCGTCCAGCTACGGCTACTACCGGCAGGAAGGCGGTGGCCTGATGGTCGGCCTGTTCGAACCCGTCTGCGCGCCCTGGAAGATCGAGGGTTCGCCGACCGATACGCCCTATCTCGACCTCGAGCCCGACTGGGAGCGCATGGGGCCGTACCTCGAGACGGCCATGGCGCGCGTGCCGATCACCTCGCAGGTCGGCATGAAGAAGTTCTTCTGCGGACCGGAGAGCTTCACGCCCGACCTGAAGCCGATCGTGGGCGAGGCCCCCGAGCTGCGCGGTTACTTCGTCGCGGCGGGCCTCAACTCGATCGGCATCCTCACGGGCGGCGGGCTTGGTCGCGTGATGGCGCACTGGATCATCAACGGCCTGCCCGACGTCGACGTGACCGGCATGAACATCGACCGCGTGCTGCCGTACCAGGCCAACCCGGACTACCGCCGCGCACGCACGGTCGAGTCGCTCGGCATGGTTTACAAGTGCCATTACCCGACGCACACGCTGAAGAGCGCGCGCGATGCGCGCAGGTCGCCGTTCCACGACCGCCTTGCAGCGCAAGGCGCGTATTTTATCGAGACCAGCGGCTGGGAAAGCCCGGCGTGGTACGCGGGCGCCGGCCAGACGCCCGAACCCGGGCCCGACACGTGGGCGCGACCGGGCTGGTGGTCGCAGTGGGAGGCGGAACACCGGGCCGCGCGCGAAAACGTGATCGTCATGGACATGTCGTTCATGGGCAAATTCATGGTGCAGGGCCGCGATGCGGGCCGTTGCCTCAACCGCATCTCCGCGAACGACGTCGACGGCGCCGCGGGCATGATCACGTACACGCAGTGGCTCAACACGGCGGGCAGGCTGGAGGCGGACCTCACCGTGACCAAGCTCGTGGACGACAGGTATTTCGTCGTCGTCACCGACACGATGGTCCGTCATGCCGAGACCTGGATGAAGCGCAATATCCCTGACGACGCGCATGCATTCGTCACGGACGTCACGTCCGGTTACGGGCAATTGAACGTGCAGGGTCCGCGCTCACGCGAGCTGCTGCAGTCGCTGACCAGCGTCGACCTTTCGAACGAAGCCTTTCCGTTTCGCGCAGCCCGTGAAATCGACATTGGCTACGCGCGCGTGCTGTGCACGCGCATCACCTACCTGGGCGAGCTGGGATACGAGCTGTTCATCCCGACGGACCAGGCCGTGCACGTGTACGACAGGGTGATCGCCGCCGGCGCGAAGTTCGGCCTGGTGCATGCCGGACTGCGTGCCCTCGGCAGCCTGCGGATGGAGAAAGGGTATCGCGATTACGGGCACGACCTGGACAACACCGACGACCCCTACGAAACCGGCCTCGGCTTCGCCGTCGACGTGAAGAAGCCCGGCGGATTCATCGGCAAGGAAGCGCTGCTTGAGCGCAAGGCCAGAGGACCGCTGCAGCGACGGCTGGTGTCGGTGCTGGTGCAGGACCCCGTGCCGCAGATGTTCCATGCGGAAATCGTGCTGCGCGATGGCAAACCGGTGGGCTATGTGCGCGCCGCGTCCTACGGCCACACGCTCGGCGGGTCGGTGGGGCTCGCGTTCCTCGAGCCGAAGCAGACCGTAGACGAGGCGTATCTCACGTCCGGCCGGTGGGAAGTTGATATCGCGGGCACGCGCTACCCCGCCGTCGTTTCGAGCCGCCCGCTGTACGACCCGAAGGCGGAACGGACGAAGATGTAGCGCAGCGCTGGCCGCGCAGGGTGGCAGCGGCAACGCGCGCCGGGCTGAACGCTGCGACCGGGCGGCCATCCGCCCGGTCGGTAGCGTGGGTTCAGCCCTGGCGTATCAGAACCGCAGCGAGAGACCGACGTTGACGTTGAAGCCGTCTTCGTCGTCGATGAAGTTCTCGGCGCCGACCATGTTCATGTACGACACGCCCATCAGCACGCCGACATGCTCGTACGGGTAGTACTTGATGCCCGCCGTGGCGCCGTAGCCCCACTCGTAGGCATCGCCCAGGTCGCCGCCGATGTAGGCGACGTCGGCGCCGATGAACGGCACCATGTCGGCGCCGCTGTCGAAGTTGAACTGGTAGAACGCCCCGAGCGTCGTGCCATCGACACTGCCGAGGCCGTCATAGTCGGCGTCCATGTAGCCGAAGCTCACGCCCACCTCATGCTGCGGCGTCAGGTAGCGGCCATAAGAGATGTCGATCGAGGTGGTCGAAGCATCGCCGATGTCGGTGTAGGCCAGGGAGCCGAACACTTCGTTGATGCCGCGGTCCTGCGCGATGCTGGCCAGCGGCAGCGCGAGCAGGACACCCGTTGCGAGCGGGAACAGGATCTTGGAAATACGCATGCGAATGTCTCCTTGCGACGATGAAGAGCGTTGCATCGCGCCCACGGGGGGTTGCATTGCTCTCATGGAGGACAAGGTTCGACGCTTTGCTGCAGTGCAGCTATTCGTGGCAATGGCTAGGCTTTTCCAATAGATACAGCGCTGCCACAGGCTTCAGCTGGGTATTCCCCGCAGCTGTCGTGGAATCGACGCGTGCGTACCGGGGGTAATCCGCAGCTCGCTCCGGTTGAGCGGGGGTCGAAAGTCGCATGTGGTATAGGAGCGACGACCAAGCGCACGGAACGATTGGTCGACGAACCCTGTCTCAGGATCAGTGCATTGCCTTATTGAAGGAGCGTGGCAGGGATGAACCGGAATGTCGCACAAGCCCTGTTGGGTGCCGCTGTACTGGCTGCACTGGCGGGCTGCGCCTACCAGGATCCTCTCGCCCTGCCCGACCTGGGCCCGTCGGCGCGATCGAGCCAGCAGCAGTATCCCGGGTACAGTCCTTACTACGGCTCCGGGTACAGCTATGGCTACGGCTATGGCTCGGGCTATCGTCCTGGCTACGACCCGTATTACAACAGCCAGTACTACGGCGGCGGCGATCCCCGCTATTACTCGCCGGGTGTGGTTTACGTGCCGTACCCGCGCTACGTGCCCGTGCCCTGCGCCGACACGAATCAGGACGGCCGTTGTGACCAGCGGCCGCCGAAGCACCGCGGCCAGCCCGACGGCGCGGGCCACGATGACGACCGGCCCGACGACCAGCACAACGGCGCAGAACGTCCGCCGCGCCCCAGGGACAATGCCCCGGGGAACGGTCCCCGCGTGCGCCGTGGAGCAGAGGATTTATTCACCGCACCGGGGATGGTTCCACTCATCGTTCCCCGTCCGCCGGCTAACGTACGTCCGGCGCCTGCCGCGCCGAACGCGGGCGTGCCACCCGCTCCCCTTCCCAGTCAGGCGCGGCCGCCAGAACCGCCGCGTCGTGCTGCGCCGCCACCCGACCGCGGCCCGCGTGTCAGCCCGAGTCGAACCGCTGCCACGAGCGACGATCGCTCTCCGTCGCGCCCGACGCCGGAGCCCTGAGCGCAGAACGATGGGCTTCGCGCCGCGACGTCATCGATAATCCGTCGATGACGTCGTCGACTCCAACCCGCACCCGGCCACAACCCAGCACTCTGCGGATCGGTCACCGCTACCGACCCTCGCGGCTGCAGGAATCCTACGACGCACTGATCATCGGCTCAGGCATCGGCGGCCTCACCACGGCGGCCCTGCTCTCCGCGCTCGGCTGGCGTGTAGCCGTGCTGGAGCAGCACTACACGGCGGGCGGCGCCACCCACAGTTACGAGCGCAACGGCTACGAGTGGGACGTGGGCGTGCACTACATCGGCGACATGGGTGCCGCGACGATGTCGCGCCGGCTCATGGACTTCCTCACGGCAGGCAAGGTGGCGTGGGCCCCGATGGATGCGCACTACGATCGCTTCTTCATCGGCGATCGCATCTACGACGCCGTCGCCGGCCCTGCAGCGTTCCGCGACAACCTGCTCGCCCACTTCCCGCACGAAGCGGTCGCTATCGACCGCTACCTGGAACTGCTGCGTGAAGTTTCGCGCGGCATGCGCACGTTCACGTTGCAGCGGACGCTGCCGCCGTGGGCTGCAGTGCTGGCGGGCCCGTTCCTGCGCAGGCGCCTGCCGCGCACGTTCCAACGCACCACGTGGGAGGTGTTGTCGGAACTCACGTCCGACCCCGAGCTGATCGCCGTGCTGACGGGCCAGTGGGGCGATCTCGGCCTGCCACCCAAGCGCTCGTCGTTCGTCATCCAGGCCTTGATTGCACGACACTACATGCACGGCGGCTTCTATCCTGTGGGCGGCGCGTGGCGCATCGCCGACGCGATCCTGCCGCGCATCCGCGCAACCGGTGGCGAGGTGTTCACCTACGCTCGCGTCGATGAAGTGCTGCTGCGCGACGGACGCGTGCGCGGCGTGCGCATGGCCGACGGTCACGAGATCGCCTGCGATACGGTCGTTTCGAGCGCCGGTGCCATCAACACCTTCGGGCACCTGCTGCCGGCGCAGACAGCGCAGGAACATGGCTACGACCGCCTGCTGACCAGCGTGAAACCGAGCATCGGGCACCTGGGCGTCTACATCGGACTGCAGAAATCGGCGCAGGAACTCGGCCTGCCGCAGACCAACTACTGGATCTATCCCGGCGGCAACGATTACGACGGCGCGCTGGATCGCTTCATGCAGGATCCACACGGACCGTTTCCGGTGGTCTACATCTCGTTCCCGTCAGCGAAGGATCCGTCGTTTGCCGGGCGCTATCCCGGTCGCGCGACGATCGAGATCGTGGCGCCGGCGCCGTATGAGATTTTCTCGCAGTGGGCGGGCACCACCTGGGGCAAGCGCGGCGACGACTACGACACGCTCAAGCAGGCGTATGGCCAGCGACTGCTCGAACACCTGTACGAGAAGGTGCCGCAGGTGCGCGGCGAGATCGATTACTGGGAGGTCTCGACGCCGCTGTCGATGCAGCACTTCTGCGGCTATGGACGCGGCGAACTGTACGGCCTGGATCACGACCCGCAGCGGATGCAGCAGGATTGGCTGCAGCCCCGTACGCGCATCAAGGGCCTCTGGCTCACCGGACAGGACGTGATGTCGTGCGGCGTGGCCGGCGCGATGATGGGCGGCATGGCGTCGGCTGCGGCGATCGCGGGCCCCAGGAAAATGGTGCCCGTGCTGAAAGGGATCTTCGGTTAGCTCAGCGTTTGCGCGCAAGAAACCATGGCGCTGCCGCGAGCCAGCCGAGCGCAAGGTAGTAAGCCGCACCCGACAGCGGATCGCGCTCGAACAGCGCCTGCCAGACGGTCATGCCGCGCAGAATGACTCCGACGACGACATCGGCGCACAGCACGAACGCGAATGCGATGGCACCCACCTGCAACCATCCAGCCTTGCCGTGGATGCCGTCGTGGAACCGCCGCGTGACGAATCCGGCGGCCACGGCGATCACTGCGAGCATCAACGGCATTTCAAGCAGCTCCGCCGCGCGCGTCCCGATGGCGGGCACGACGAGCAGCACGCGCAGGGTGCCGAGCAGGAAGCCCGCGCCAAAGACGAGAGCGAAATAGACGGCCGCCGTTCGCAGCAGCTTGCAGCACGAGGGGCTCCTTGCCGGCTCCGTGGCATGGCTTTTTGCTAAGGTATCCATTCTAAGGTCGATTCGTTTCGCTGCCACGGCCCACTCGCGTTGCCTACCAAACCTTCTGTCTCGAACTTCCGCGGCAACAAGGCGTCGCTGCCGAGCAAGCCGTGCGTCGCCTGCGGCCGGTCGATGACGTGGCGTCGGCGCTGGGCCAGGACGTGGGACGAGGTGAAGTACTGCTCAGACGCTTGCCGGCGCGCCAAGGCCGCACGTGCGTGAACTGCGCAACCTGATCGTCGTGCTGGGCGACCAGCTCGACCTGGACGCGACCGCCTTCGACGGGTTCGACCCTGCGCGCGATGCCGTCTGGATGGCCGAGGTCGCCGAGGAATCGACGCACGTCTGGTCGAGCAAGCCGCGCACGGTGATGTTCCTCGCGGCTATGCGTCACTTCGCACAGGCTCTGCGCGCCGCCGGGCGGGCATTGCACTACAAGGCACTCGACGCTGACGACAACCGCGGCAGCCTGCAGGCGCAACTGCAGGTCGACATCGAACGGCTGCGCCCGACCGGGCTGGTGCTGACGGCGCCCGGCGATTGGCGCGTGCTGCAGTCGATCAAGGCCGTGGCAGAGGCACAGGGATTGCCGCTGGACGTGCGCGAGGACCGTCACTTCTACTGCAGCGTGCGCGATTTCGCCGCTTACGCGCGCGGCCGCAAGTCGCTGCGCATGGAGTACTTCTATCGCGAGATGCGCAAGCGTCACGGCGTGCTGATGACCGGCGATGAACCTGTTGGGGGGCAATGGAACTTCGACGCCGAGAACCGCGACTCGTTTGGCGCCGCCGGTCCAGGGGCCGTGCCGCCGCGCGCTGCCTTCGCGCCCGATGCCATCACCCGCGAGGTGATCGCGCTGGTCGAAGCGCGTTTTGCCACGCATCCGGGTCGGCTCGACAGCTTCGCCTGGCCGGTGACGCGCGAGCACGCGCTCCTGTCGCTGCAGCGCTTCGTCGCCGAGCGCCTGCCTTTGTTCGGTCGCTACCAGGACGCGATGTGGCCGGGCGATCCATGGCTGTACCACTCGCACGTTGCGGCGGCGCTGAACCTGAAGCTGCTGAACCCGCGCGAGGTCGTGGCTGCGGCCGAGGCCGCATACCACGCAGGCGCAGCTGCGCTGCCCAGCGTCGAAGGCTTCGTGCGCCAGGTCCTGGGCTGGCGTGAGTACGTGCGTGGCATCTACTGGACGCGCATGCCCGGCTACCTCGAACTCAACGAGCTGGATGCACAGCAGAACCTGCCTGCCTGGTATTGGAACGGCGCCACCGACATGGCCTGCCTGCACGACGCTTTGACGCAGACGCTGGCGCACGGCTATGCGAACCATATCCAGCGGCTCATGGTGACCGGCCTGTTCGCGTTGATGTACGGCGTGCAACCGCAGCAGGTGCATGCGTGGTACCTGGCCGTGTACGTGGACGCGGTCGAGTGGGCCGAGTTACCCAATTCGCTGGGCATGAGCCAGTACGCCGACGGCGGACTGATGGCCAGCAAACCGTACGTGGCCACGGGCAAGTACATCCAGCGCATGAGTCCGTACTGCCGGGGCTGCCGTTACGACCCTGCGCAACGCACCGGCGACGATGCCTGCCCGTTCACCACCCTGTACTGGGATTTCCTGCTGCGCCACGAAACCAGGCTGGCGTCGAATCCGCGCATGGCATTGCAGGTGCGAAACCTGGCGCGTCTGGACGACGCCGACAAGGCAGGCGATCCGCGAGCGGTCGGCCGCCATTCGGCGAGGGGACGTAGCGTGAGGCTCCACCGTACGCGGTCCTGCCTGCTGCGCAGCCGCGGTTCGAGGTCGTGGCGGGTGCGACGCGCGTGGCCGCATTTCCAAGGTGGTGCCTTCCGCCGATTTCCCCTCCGCTTGGAAAGGCAGACAGCGCGGCGGGGAAACCGGCGAAAGCACGACCTCGATAGCGGTGCAGCGTCAAGCTCGCCATCCGTCGTTTGCACCGTCACGCGTGGCTGCGACTGAAACGACGCCGCGGACTTTACGTCTTGCGTATCCTGGCCAGAACACCCATCGTTGCCGAGCCCACGGCAACTCCTGGAGGCAGGCGTGGCGCTCGAACTCGCACCTTCCTTGCCCTGAGCTGCGCGGAATGCCACGTAAACGCAACGTCCTCGCGGCCGTCGACCTCGGCACCAACAGTTTCCACATGGTGGTCGCCCGACAGACCGGCAACCAGCTCGTAATCATCGATCGTCTGCGCGAGATGGTTCGCCTCGGCGACGGCGTCGACGAGGACGGGCGTCTCGATCCCAAGGTGGCCGCGCGCGCGGTGGCAGGTCTCGAACGCTTTGGCCAGCGTCTGCTGCACATGCGCGCCAATTGCGTGCGCGTCGTCGGCACGAGTGCGCTGCGCCGGGTGAAGCGCAACCGGACATTTCTCGAGAAGGCGCGCAAGGCCATCGGTCATCCGATCGAGATCATCTCCGGCCAGGAAGAGGCGCGGCTCATCTATCGCGGCGTCATCCAGTCGCTGCCACGGAGTACGGGCCGGCGACTGGTGGTGGACATCGGCGGCGGCAGCACCGAACTGATCATCGGCCGTGGCACGGAAGCCCTGAACCTGGAAAGCCTCAAGCTGGGCTGTGTCGCCATGAGCAAGGAGCACTTCGGCGACGGCAAGTTGACCCTGCGCCGCTTCGAGCGAGCGCGCCTCGCTGCCCGGCAGGAGATCGAGCCCATCCGGCTGGCATTTCGCAAGCGCGGCTGGGACTCTGCGGTCGGAAGCTCCGGCACGATTCGCGCGTTGTACGAAGCGCTATGTGAACTCGATCCGCATTGCGTGGCATCACGGCCGCCGGTCTGCAGAAGCTCATCGACCAGTTCATCGAGGCCGGTCATGTGTCGAGGCTGCCGCTCGAGTCGATCGTCGTCGACCGGCGACCGGTGATCGCTGGCGGCCTCGCCATTCTCGCCGAGGTGTTCTCCGAACTTGGGATCAAGCGGATGGTCGTGGCCGAAGGTGCCATGCGCGAAGGGGTGCTGCATGAACTCGTCGGGCGGCTGACGGCCGGAGACGCGCGTGAACGCACGGTTCGTTCGATGCAGGCGCGCTACCAGGTGGACCTGGCGCAGGCAGGCCGAGTGGAAGCGACTGCGGTCACCTTGCTGCGCCAGGTGAAATCCAGATGGCAGCTGACGGATCCGCTGGCCGAACTCGCGTTGCGCTGGGCTGCGCGCCTGCACGAGATCGGACTCGACGTAGCCCACAGCGGCTACCACCGGCACGGCGCGTACCTGCTTGAGAACGCCGATATGCCCGGCTTCGGTCGTGATGAACAATTGCTGCTGGCACGGCTGGTTCGATCGCATCGACGCAAGCTTTCCCTGGATGAGCTGGACGACCTGCGCTCTCCGTGGAACCAGCTTTCCGAACGGCTGATCATCATCCTGCGACTGGCGGTTCTGCTGCACCGGAACCGGGGCGACGGCAGCCCGCCACGCATGGTCCTGACACCGCGCGGCCGCGGCGTCATCGCCAACTTCAAGGTTCGCTCGCTGCGCCGGCACCCGTTGACTGAAGCGGACCTGCAGCAGGAGCAGATGCACCTCAAGGTGCATGGCATCGGGCTGCGAATCGTCATGGCCAGGTAGCAGTTGGAGTCGGCCTGCATCTCGACGACTGTGCAGAATCGAAGCCCCGTGACCCACTCGAACCTGTCATTTGCCGTCTATTGCACTGCAACATTCGCCGCGTACATTCCATGCCTGGCCGACGATGGCCTCTCGCAAAGCCACCTCAGGAGGCGGACATGGAACTTACATTGTTGGGCGCTGTTGCAGCACTTGGCGCCGGCTTCATCGTGGTCGCAACACTGGTGCTTTTCGCAATGCATGCGACCGACGCATTGCCCTCTGGCAGCATGCAGATCGACGTCGACCAGAAGGCCGGTGACGCAGTTACGTTTCGGTTGCGTCGTACCCCGCGAATCCGGCAAATCGAAGCGGGTGCGCAAGCCGGGGAGCCAACGCGGCGCGCCGCCTAGCGAGCCTCGAACGCGCGAGGCACGCCACGGGCGGCCGGAAGCCCGGACTATATCGATAGAAAACGTTGAGGAGAGAGCTCGCTGCATCACTGAGCGGTTGGGCGCATGGCTCCAAAGGTGAAGTCCGCTGCGCACGTCGGCCCGGAAAGCGTTGCAGCCGTCCGCGATCTCCTGCTCGTCCACATCGATGCGGTGATCAGTCGCCTGCAATTGCGCCGGGCGATGACGGCGACCGACGTGCACGAAGCGCGGAAAGCGATCAAGCGCGCGCGTGCCGTCCTGAAGTTGCTGCGACCCTCGCTGCCTGCAAGCGGTGCTGCACGAAGTAAACACGAACTGCGCGATGCCGGACGAGCCCTGGCGGCCGCGCGTGATGCGAAAGTCATTGCGGACCGCTTCGATGAGATGCTGCGACGCTCTGGCATTGCAAGGTCTGCGGTAAGCAGTCTCGCGCAGAGCTTGCCCACGGCTTCTGCCGCGCAGCCCGGCGATCCCGGGTCCGTCCTGACCGGGCTCGCCGCTGCGCGCAGGCGGTTGGCACGCGCCTCGCTACCCGCCCGCAACTGGACACCGTTGGGCGCCGGCATCCGCTCCATCTACAGAAGTGGACGACAACGCGTGCCGGCGAAGCCAGACACCGTGTCCGTCGAAGCCATGCACGAATGGCGCAAGCAGGTGAAGAGCTACTGGCATGCATTGGAGGTATTCGTGCCGGTGTGTCCAGCCCAGATCCGCCGCACGATTGGATTGGCCCGGCGTCTCGCGGACACGCTGGGCGAGGATCACGACCTCGCGCTGCTGGCGGACCAATTACGCGCCTCAGCAACGGAGAGTCGGGGCGAACCCGTTGCGGAATTGCTCGACGCAATCGAACGGCGCCGGCGCCGCCTGCGCCGGCGTGCGCTGAAGATCGGCACTGCTCTCTATGCAGACGCGCCCGCGGTCATGGAGAAGCGGCTGCGTCGATATTGGCAGCAGTGGCAGACCGAGAGGGCGCTGGAAGGCTGACGCGAGCTCAGGCGGCTACGCCGAAGAGGGCGCCGACTCCGGCGGTCAATGCCATCGCCAATGCGCCCCAGAACGTGACGCGCAGTACCGATGCGATCACGGGTGAACCGCCTGCGCGTGCGGCCAGCACGCCCAGCAGCGCAAGAAAGACCAGCGAACTGCCGGCGAGACCCCACATGAGCCGTGCCACCGGCAGCACGAGCACCATCAGCAGGGGAAGCGCAGCGCCGACCGCAAACGTTGCCGCCGAGGCCAATGCGGCTTGCACTGGCTTGGCGGCCATCGTGTCCGATATGCCCAGCTCGTCCCGCGCATGTGCGGCCAGTGCGTCGTGCTGCATCAATTGAGTGGCAACGCGCGACGCCAGTGTTTCATCCAGTCCGCGCTTGACGTAGATCGCCGTGAGTTCCGCGTGTTCCTGGACCGGACTCGCCGCCAGCTCCCTGCTCTCGCGCGCGAGATCCGCACGCTCGGTATCGGATTGCGAACTGACCGAGACGTACTCGCCAGCAGCCATCGACATCGCGCCTGCCACGAGACCCGCGACGCCTGCAACCAGGATGCCCTGGGTATCGGCGCCTGCGGCAGCCACGCCCAGGACCAGGCTGGCGGTGGAAACGATGCCGTCATTCGCGCCGAGTACCGCGGCGCGGAGCCAGCCTGTCCGATGGGTTCGATGTATTTCCGGGGGATGCATGGCGTCTACGCCCTGTTTTTCGGCCCAGTATGCGACGGCGCATCGAACCGTGGAACCGAATTTTCCGTAAGCGGCCTGCCTGACCGACCCCGCTCTCGAGGGATCGCCAGACGCTCCCCTTTGCTTCGCTACGCGCCTTCGCCGGACGAACCCTGCCGGGTCGTGGAGCGCACTCGCCGCCACACCCAGAGGATCAGCGGCGACACGATCAGCAGATCGAGCAGTACGGCAAAGACGCCGAACACCATTCGCCCGCCCAGCGCCCCGCCCTCCGCCACCGTCGTGACGCCCACCGCGCCGGAACCGATAGTCGTATGCGTCGTGAAATGCCGCTCACCCGGTCCGAAGGAGACCAGGAACACGAATGCCAGCCAGCCCCGCAGCAACCGCGAGCCCCAATCCACCCGCCCCCAGCAGCAACGTCCCGAACAGCCACTTCACGCCCAGCGGAATCGGCGTCTCAGGCTTGATCATTCACACACTCCGTTGGCGCAATCGATCACAGGTGCGACGCTCATGCCAGGGCCGGTGCTTGCCCGAGGTCGCCGAAGAACACGCTGCCGCCCCCATTCTTCTTCGCGCGATACATGGCGGTGTCGGCGTTCCTGATCAGTTCATCGCTGGTAGCGCCATCGTGAGGGTAGACGGCCACTCCCATGCTCGCCGCGACAACCAGCTGCAGGCTGCCGATCGCCATGGGCTGGGCGACGTTGTTGCAGATCGTGCTGGCGATCCGTTCGATGCTTGCCGTGTCCTGCGGATCCACCAGCAGGTACAGGAATTCATCGCCGCCATTGCGGCACACCGTGTCTTCGTCGCGCGCGCGCAGCGACAGTCGCCTCGCCACTTCCTTCAGCACTGCATCTCCAGTGGCGTGCCCGTGCGTGTCGTTGATCGTCTTGAAACCATCAAGATCGAGGAACATGACGGCGAGTAGCCAGTCGTGGCGCCGGGCGAGCGATATCGCACTCGACAGCCGGTCGTCGAAGAGATCGCGATTGGCCAGCCCGGTCAGGGAGTCGTGCAAGGCCCGTCGCCGTGCATTCCGCTCTTCTTCACGGGAGATCACCAGCGCCGCTTGCGTAGCCGCGAGGATTGCCCTGGATTCCGTCAAGGCGCTCTCCGTCTGTGCGAGGTCCTCGACCCCCTGGGCCAGGGTTTCGGTCACCTCCTGCAGGTCGTCAGCGCACTCCTGCACCTTGCTTTCGACGGTCGTCCCGGCTGCCAACGTCTGGTGCGCCGAGAGCACGGTCGTACCTCCGGCAATCTTGTCTTTCATGATGTCGTTGGCGGTAGCCAGCTCGTCGGCGCAGGATTCCACCTTGGCCTTGACGCCGTGGCTTTGCTCCAACGCCAGGTCCAGTGCAGCGGATACTTCGGCACGGCCCGCCTTGTCAGCGTGATCCATGGTCATGGCAACCCTGCGACGAGGAAAGCCGATTGTACCGATTCGCGGACGACCGCTTCGATCGTCGCCACCGGGTCAGGTTTGCGAGCGAACCGGACGGCAGCGACCGGTTGCGCTCCCGATGCCGTGGATCTCGCCGGCCGGGCGACGGGCGGTCGCTTGATGCGGCCCGTCGATCGTAGGACAGTGGCCGCAGCGCGGTTGCAGCCTCAAGGCGGTCTTCGATTGAACCCAGCTTCTTCTTACGACCCGTTGGCATTGATCGGCGCCGGTTTCGGTCGCACCGGTACAACCTCGCTCAAGCGAGCGCTCGAGCTCCTGGGGTTGGGTCCGTGTTATCACATGCGCGTTGCAATGAGTCGCCCTGGCCACGCACGGTTCTGGATCCGCGCGAAGACGGATCCGGCCGTCGACTTCAGGCAATTCTTTCGCGGCTATCGAGCCACGGTCGATTGGCCCGCCTGCGAGTTCTATCGTGAAATCATGGCGGCGTTTCCAGCGGCCAAGGTCCTGCTGACCGTTCGCGATCCGGAAGCGTGGTACGACAGCACCAGGGAGACGCTCTTTGCTATTGAACACGCGCTGCCCTGGTGGTTTCCTCGCTCCATCCTGCGCATGCAGGATGTCGTGATCTGGCAGGGGCGTCTGAACGGGCGATTTCTTGACCGCGAGTCGACGATCGCTGCATTCAAGTCGCATATCGAGGACGTGCGGCGCGCGGTTCCTGCAGAGCGACTGCTCGTGTATCGCATCGAACAAGGCTGGGGTCCGCTATGCGAATTCCTCGGCCTGCCCGAGCCCGTCGGCGTTCCCTTTCCCCGCATCAATGACCGGAAGTATTTCCGGCGTGTACTGCTGGGCCTGCGCATTGCGAACTGGGCTGTGCCACTCGTCGTGCTTGCAGCGTTGGCGGCTGCGGTCGCGTGTCTTCGCTAAGAGATCGGTTGCCGGTTCTCCCTGATTACATGTTGCAAGCGACTCGCCTAAGGTCATGGTGGTCGCTTCATCTGTTGGGAGTTGTGCAATGCGTATCGTTTCGATTACCGCCATCGTCCTGACATCGACACTGCTCGCGGCGTCAGTGGCCTGTGCAGCCGCCACGACCTGGCAGGCGTTGCCCGACGTCGCTCCGGCGCCTGCAGACAACCCGACGACGGCCGCGAAGGTCGAACTCGGCAAGATGTTGTATTTCGATCCGCGCCTTTCGTCGCGCGGCAACGTGTCGTGCTTCTCGTGCCACAACGTCATGGAGGGCGGTGACGACCATCGGCCCACGTCCATCGGCGTGCACGGCCACGTCGGTGGCCGCAATGCGCCCACGGTGTTCAATGCGGCATTCCTGGCCAGCCAGTTCTGGGACGGTCGCGCGGCGACGCTCGAGGACCAGGCGAAAGGGCCGCCGGCGAACTCGATCGAGATGGGAATGCCCAACCTCGATGCAGTCATCAGTCGCGTGCGCGGCATTCCTGGCTACAAGCCCTATTTCGAACAGGCCTTCGGCGCAGGTGACGTCGTCACCATGGACAACGTGGCGAAAGCCATCGCCGCCTACGAGCGCACGCTGATCACGCCCAACAGCCCTTACGACAAGTACGCCAAGGGCGACACGAAGGCGCTGACGGCGCAGCAGATTCGCGGCCTCGAGACGTTTGCCAGCATCGGTTGCAGCAGCTGCCACCAGGGCCCGACCTTCAGCGGCCCGCCGTTGCCCGTCGGGACGGGTTTCTTCATGAAGTTCCCCACCTTCCCGGACAGCCCTTACGTCGCGAAGTACGATTTCCTGAGCGACACGGGACGCGAGAACGCGACCAAGAACGCGTCGGACAAGAACGTCTGGCGGGTCCCCGGCCTGCGCAACCTGGTGTACACGGCGCCGTATTTCCATAACGGCCTGGTGCACACGATCGACGAGTCGGTGCGGATCATGGCGAGCACGCAGTTGAACCAGACCCTGAGCGACGCGCAGGTCGCAGACATCGTGTCGTTCCTGGAAGCACTGACGGGGCCGTTCCCGACCCAGCAGATGCCGCGACTGCCGCCGACGCCGGGCGATCTCGTCGACTAGGTTCGGCTGGTCTCCAGCCATCCAGCGATGCGAATGCGAATCCATGTGGATTGGCACATGGATTCGCTCTGTCGCGATTGAATCGGGCGGGTCTTGACGTCTCACGGGGAGATGCGCGCAACCAGACGTTCGCAGCAAGGGCTGCGCTCCATCCGGACGTGCTCCATAGCCGTCCAGGAGTAGATGCCGATGTGTTCGACCCGAACTGTCCGATTCGTGCTTTTTGCGGCGTCTTCGCTGGTCCTCGGCATGGCAGGCATCACACCTGCCGCCGCGACATCCGGCTGGGCGACCTCTTTCTCTCAGCGCTACCCCGCGTCCACCACTCGCACCACCGGGGGTTGCAGCAACACGTGCCACGGCGGTTCGACCAGCAACTACAACGCCTACGGACGCGACCTGCGGACCGTGAGCGGCAGCAACGATCAGCGCATGGCAGCGATCGAGAGCGTGGACTCGGACAAGGAAGGCCATTCCAACCTGGTCGAGATCACGCTGAACGCCCAGCCTGGCTGGTGCGTCGCCACCACGCCCGGCTGCAACAACAACTCGCGCACTCCGCCGGCGTCGATCGCACTGCTTGATCCACCTGCCGCCTCCAACCAGCCGCCGGTCGCCAATGCCGGCGGTCCGTACTCGGCCGCTGTCGGCGCACCCGTGACGCTGGATGGATCGGGGTCGCGGGATCCGGATGGCAGCATCGCCTCGTATGCCTGGACCTTCGGCAACAGCACGAGCGGATCGGGCGCGACGCCGAGCGTGACTTATGCGAGTGCCGGCACCTTCACAGTGGCAGTGACCGTGACGGACAACGGTGGCGCCACCAACCAGGCCAGCACGACGGTCACCGTGACTGCGAATACCCAGCCGCCCGTCGCAAACGCGGGCGGGCCCTATTCCGGCGCCGCGAACGTTGCAATCGACTTCACGGGTGCGGCTTCGCGCGATCCGGACGGCAGCGTGGTGAGCTACCTGTGGAGTTTCGGCGACGGCGCCGAGGCCTCGGGCGCTACGGCAATGCATTCTTACGCCGCGGCCGGGACGTACACCGTGCGACTCACCGTCACCGACAACGACGGACTCACGAATGCTGCCTCGACGACGGCGCAGGTGACCGACGGGACTGGCCAGCAATCGCCAGTCGCGAATCCCGCAGGACCTTACCAGGGAACGACGGCGTCGCCGGTTGCGTTCGATGGCTCCGCCTCGGCGGATCCGGACGGCACGATCGTCAGCTACGACTGGACGTTCGGCGACGGCGGCACGGCGTCGGGCGCGAAGCCGACACATGCCTACGCGACCGCTGGCTCTTATACGGTGGCGTTGACGGTGACTGACGATGCGGGCCGCACGGGTACCGCCACGACCACCGCAGCGATCCAGGTCGTCGACACCGGGGCGAACTTGTACGCAGCGAACTGCGCGGATTGTCATGGCGATCCGTGGAGCGGACTGGCCGCAGATTCATCGCTGCCCGGTCGCCTGCGCGTCGCGGGTGCAAGTTCGTGCACGATTTCTGGTGCGATATTCGGCACGGATCTGTTTCCGACCGGCGTGCCCGACATGGTCGCATTCGGCAACAAGCTGCTGACGACTGCGCAGATCACCGACATTTCCAGTTACCTGAATTCCCGCACCGCGACCGGTGAACAGCGCTACGTCGCCGCGTGCTCCGGCTGCCATGGCAACGACGGACGCGGCGGACGCAATGGCGGCAATGTGCGCGGCGATTCCGCCAATGAGATCGCGGAGGCCATCCGTGAGAAGCGCGACATGCAGTTTCTGAGCTGCCTGTCATCCACGGAAATTCAGTCGATGGCCACCTTCCTCGGCAGCAGCAAACCGGCGGGCGACGACTCGGACGGCGAAGGTGGCGGCGGTGGCGGCAATACCGGAGGCGCGACGCTGCTGGGGTTGCTCACCCTGGCCCTTTACCGTGGGTGGCGTCGCCGCGGCAGGCTCGATCCCTGAGCCTGCGGGCGCCTTGGTCTACGCCGGCCGCTTCATGTTCCGTCAGAACTTCAGGCTGACACCGGCATAGATCGAACGACCGGCACCGGGCACCGGCGTGCCCCATTGCGGCTGGTTGGGCACGGGCGGGACCGTCATCGTCGTGCCTTGACCCACGTACGCCCCGCCCAGCGGCAGCTCGTAGTAGCGGTCGAACAGGTTCTCGACGCCGACCTCCACGCTCCACGCTGCTCGCTCGTAGCGGCTGCGCAGGTGCGCAAGTCCGTAGCCTGCGGTCTGCATTTCATTGCGCACCGCGGAGACATCATCCTTGGCCGCCACGAATTCACCCTCCAGTGAATTGCGCCACGAGCCGAGTTCCTGCGTGAAGGCCAGCTTGGCGTTCAGCGGCATGATGTTGTAGAGGTCGCCATCCGTATCCTCGTTCTTGCCCCTCGTGTAGCTCGCTACCAGCTGGGCCGAGAACTGGCCGAGGTCAGTGCTGGTCAGGCGGTAGTCGGCTGATAGATCCGCGCCGTAGAGCTGGGCGGACTGATTGGCGTACCGCAGCACGGTGAAGTTGCCGGCCACCGGCACGATGCGGGGCGCGTTCGTCGCTGCGTCCCATTGCACCGCGTCGATGCAGTCCCGCACGTCCGTGTAGTACGGCGTGACCTTGACACTCCAGTGTTCCGCATCGGCATCGTGCCAGTCGGCGGTGACGCTCACGGTGCGCGCCACCTCGGGCTTCAGGTCGACGTCGCCGAAGTAACCGTTGCCGTCGCCCACGAAATTGTTCATGAACGCCGCCATCTGCCACGTGGACCACGTGTAGCGCTCATACAGGTTGGGCGAGCGGGTCTTCTGCGCCAGGCCGATTTCGTAGGTCTGAGTGGCACCCGGTACGATGCGGCCGATCCACGAGAGGTCCCAGTTGTCGTCCGTCTGGTCGCGTGACGCGGCGTTGAACAGCGCCGCGTCGCGCGTCTGGTTGCCCATGCCGCCAACGCCGCTTACCGGATACGAGTCGAGGTTGTAGCCGTGCACCGGGCCCGCATTCATGTCCACGGTTTCAAAGCGGGCGCCGAGGATGTGCGTCCAGCGCTGCCTGCTGAACTCCCATTCCCCATAGGCGGCATAGCGGTCACGCTGCCCGTCATTCAGGTTCAGGAAGTCGTAGGGCCACATGCCCGCACCGGACGGCGGCCACCAGTCATCCAGCCGGTTCTCCTGATACTCGCCACCGACACGCAGCAGGTTCTGCTCGGCCAGCGGGATCGCCGCACTGACGGACACCCCGGTGTTCTTGCCGTCGGTCATCATCGGCATGCCGGCAGCGCAACCAATCATCTGCCCGCCCACCATCATCGAACCGGAGATCGGCGAGCAGGGTGAGCCGTTCAGGGCCGTGTCCCCTCCCGAGCCACGCGGCGGCTGCCCGGGGCCGTACCAGAAACGCTTGTCGTCGCCGAAGTCCATCTCGTGTTCGGTGTGCTGGTAATACGCCCGCGCCTGCAGGGTTCCCCAGCCCAGGCCGCCGGTGTAGGCAAGGTTGAACCGGTCGCTCTTGTTCTCCGTCAGGTCCATGCGCTGGTTGGCATAGAGCTCGTACGGGATGTCCTGGAAGCCGTAGCTGAAATCGACCAGGTGGCTGCCGCTGCGCCACGCCAGCCGCACCGTCTGGTTGCGGGAATCGTATGCAGTGGACCCGACTTCGTCCGTCGGCAGCGTGTGGCCCGCCCGACCGGTGAACGTGTAGTTCTTGAAGTTGCCGCCGGCCTGGTAGTTGTCGGCCTGGGCAAAGGCGCCGGTGTAGCTGAGGCTGAGTGTCTCCGTAGCAAACGTGCCGGAGAGGTTCCCGCCCCAGCCATCACCGTTGCCGCGATAGAACGTGCCGGCTTCACCCTGCAGCAGATAAGCGCCGGGCTGCGCGAACGCAGGGTCTGCCGAGCGCACCACGATGCTGCCGCCGATGCTGTCGCCGCCCACGCTGACCGGCGTCACCCCGGCGTAAACGTCGATATTTGCGACCGCCGTGGGGTCGATGTAGGACAGGGGTGAATTCATGTGGTTGGGACAGGCGGCCACGAGGTCCATGCCATCCACCTGCGTGCGCAGGCGATCGTCCGCGAGGCCACGGATGACCGGCAGGCTGGATACGCCCCCGGCGCCATAGACGCTCACTCCAGGCAGGTCCGCAAGCAGGCTGGCGGTGTCGCTGGTGCGTGCGCGTTTGCGGGAAATCTCGGCATTGTCGAGGCCTGTGGCACCGAGTCCGGGCGTGAAAATCCGGCGCGCCGTGACCAGGATTTCTTCGAGGTTGGCGCCATCTTCCGCCGCCACGCCTTGGGCGGCGTAGAGGGCCAGTAAAACGGCAACTGTGATCTGACGAGGTCGCATTTCTTCAAACTCCGCAGGCAAAAGGGGTGCGGAAGCTGTGCCGCAGCCTCGCCGGGCGGGATTCGTGGCGCAGTCCGGCGTCGCCGGGCGCTACCGCCAGGAATCTCGTGCGACGGGGCGCAACCGCAGCCGTCGCCCGGCAGGGCAACGGTCGCGGCGAGACGGCGAGCAGGACGGCGGGACGCCCGACGGACGCAAGCGAGGCGCCATTGCTGGCACCCAGCCTCAAGCGGGCAATCGAACCCTAGGCGAGGTCGTTCGAGACGGGAGGCGCCCTGGGGGAATGGGCGCGATGCTGGGTTCGCTGGACGATGGCGGATTGGGGAGGCGCCGGAATGGCCTCCGCCGTAGCCGCAGTTACAAGCGTCGGCAACGCGATCGGAGGGGGCGCCGCTGTGCCGGCGGCCGCGAAAACGCAGGGTGATTCATGCCTTACGGGGTCGCCAGAACCCTGGCCTTCGCCACCGGCGGGTGACTGCACCCCCTGCGGCAGCGGCCCGGCGCCATGGCACATCTGCAGGGTGGGCGCGTCATCTGCCCCCGTGCCCGGCATGAATCCGGGCGGCACCAGCATGCGGCCGGCCAGGGCCGGTAGCAGCAGCAGCATGACCCAGAAGCGGGTCCGGCCGCTCGATGTCCAACGAGCGTTCACGGCCCGATTTTAGGTCAGGGACGGCATTTGCCGCGACTTGCGGCTATCCGCAGGCCTGGCACGGCCGGTTGGGGTCCGGCGAGGATTTGGATCCGACCCGGCCCGGCCTGCCCGGCTCTGGATTACAATAGCGGGCTCGAATTTCCCCATTCCCTGACCCGCGAGGAAAATGTGAGTCAAGCGCAGCAAGACCTTCAGTTGAAAGTTTGGAAAGAACTCGCCATCAGCAAGCAGATCCTGATGCGAGCAGCCACGGACGCCCTCAAGCTCAATCCGGAGTGCACCCAGGAAGAGCTGAAGGAAGCACTGGAAGGTGCCCTGAAGAAGGCCGCCAAGGCGGATACCGACCTTTTCAACGCGAAGGAAGAGGCGAAGGTCGCCATCACTGCGCTCGAGAAGCAGCTGGCCGCGAGCGAGGAGCGCCTGGCCATTGCACTGAAGGCCGCTGCCGAAGCGAAAGCCGGGCAGGAAGACGCGGTGCAGCAGGTCGCCAACCAGCGCGCTGCCGCCGCCAGGGAGCTGCAGAAGGTCAAGGACAGCCTGGCCGAGCGCGACAAGGCGCTCAAGGCGATCAACACGGCGCTGGCCGACACGCCCGAAAACCTGCTGAAGAAGATGAACACGCTCAAGAAGCAGAAGCAGGAAGAAGCGGATTCGCGGCGCCAGGTCGAGTCCGCACTGAATGCGCTGCGCGCCGAGAAGCGCGTGCAGGAGCAGAAGTCTGCGGACGTGCTGAAGAATCGCGAGACCCTGGTGAGCCGCTTTCGCGACCTGCACGCACTGACGCTCAAACTGCACGAGCAGTTGCAGCCGCTGGTCGCGGATGCGCAGAGCCTGCCGGAGGTTCCGGAGCTGGACACGGCTCTGCTGGACGCCACCGAGCAGCCGGCGGAGACCCCTTCCAAGCGCCCTGCCCGCGCGGGCCGCGGCTAGCTCCGTTCCTGATCGCGGCTCGTTCGTCGGGCATTGCGGGCTTGAAAGCCTGCCCGCAATGCTCGCACCTCAAGTCGACTTGTAGCACGCGCACGAGATGCGGCAGGCATAGTGCTGCTCTCGGTGGCACTCCAACCTAAGCCCTGACTGCTGACCGGCCTGCCTGTACGCTCCCGCGCAATCACGACGTTACGCTGGGTGTTGAGCGCGCACGCGGACAGTCCATGCGTTTGCACCTTGCGCACGAAGCCCGTACTGGCATAGGTTGTCGACCACGCCGGGAAAAACGGGGAGACCGTGTTGCGTCGCACAGGTGCCGGTCGGCTGCAGCTGCTGCTGCCCTGCCTGTTGCTGGCGGCAGGCGTCTCCTTCGCGCGCGCTCCTGGCACCGCTCCTGCGCCGCACGGCCTGCTCACCGAGAACGTCGTGCTGATCGTGCCCGACGGCATACGCTGGCAGGAAGTCTTTACCGGCGCCGAAAAAGCCCTGCTCAACGACCAGGAGGGCGGCAGCTGGCTCGATGACAAGACGCTGCTGGAAAACTTCTGGCACGAGGACGTCGCCGCGCGCCGTCGCTTGCTGTTCCCGTTCCTCTGGGGCACCGTGGCAAAGCAGGGGCAGCTCTTCGGCAACAAGGCCGCAGGCAGCAGTGCCCAGGTCACCAATGGCGTTGCGTTCTCTTACCCGGGCTACAACGAGCTCGTCGCAGGGTTCGGCGATCCGCGGATCGACAGCAACGAGTTTGGTCCAAACCCCAACCTGAACGTCTTCGAATGGCTGAACGGCCAGCCCGACCTGCGCGGGCGCGTGGCGGTCTACGCCACCTGGGGCACGTTCGGCGACATCTTCAACCGGGAACGCAGTGGCCTGCACATCCAGGCCGGGGTTCGCCCCAAGACGGGCAAGCTGACGCCCAGGGACGAACTGCTGAACGAACTGTATGCCACGACCACCCTGCTCGATGCCAACGATCTCTACAACTCCTTCACCCAGGCGGCGCTGCTCGACTACGTGAAGGAGGCGCAACCGCGCGTGCTGTTCGTAGGCTACGGCGAAACCGACAGCTGGGCCCACAGCGGTCGCTACGACCTGGTGCTGACGGCCGCACGGCAGGTGGACCGGTTCGTCGAACAACTGTGGCACACCCTGCAGTCGATGCCGCAGTACCGCGGCAAGACCACGTTCATCATCACCACCGACCATGGCCGCGGCAGCGGCCCGATCGACTGGAAAGAACATGGCATCGAGTCGCCAGGCTCCGCCGACGTCTGGATCGCCGTGATCGGCCCGGACACGCCGGCGCTCGGTGAGCGTCGCGACATTCCGCCCGTCACGCAGGCGCAGGTCGCCGCGACCGTTGCCGCGTTCCTCGGCCGGGACTTCCGCGAAGCCCAGCCGAAGGCGGCAGCCCCATTGCCCGACGTACTCGCGCCCGCCCCGCACGCGGGGCGCGGCCACCGACCCTGAACCGACCACAATTTCACCGTAAGGAAGGGACTCCGATGTTGCAGCAGTCATCCGCCGTTCGTCGTGTGTCGTTCCCCTCCTTGCAGCCGCTGGCGCTCGCAATCGCCAGCGTTCTCGCGGCACACACGGCGCCGGCAGCCGAAACCACGGGCGGCCTCGAAGAGGTCATCGTGACCGCACAGCGGCGCTCCGAGAACCTGCAGGACGTTCCGATCAGCATCCAGGCGCTGGATTCGCGCCTGCTGCAACAGCTGTCGATCAGCAACTTCGACGGGTACGCGAAGTTCCTGCCAAGCCTGTCGTTCCAGACCTTCGGCCCGGGGCAATCCCAGCTTTACGTGCGCGGCGTCACCAACGGCGGCGACGGCCTGAGCGTGGGCGCCGCACCACTCGTCGGCATCTACCTCGACGAGCAGCCAGTCACGACCATCTTCAACAACCTCGACGTCCACATCTACGACATAGAACGGGTCGAGGCGCTGTCGGGACCGCAGGGCACCCTGTTCGGCGCGAGCTCGATGTCCGGCACGCTGCGCATCATCACCAAGAAGCCCGAGATCGGAAAGTTCGAGGCCGGCTACGATCTCGGCGTCACGCAGGTGGACTCGGGCGGGTCGGGCGGCAGTATCGAAGGGTTCGTGAACCTGCCGGTGTCGGACCGCGCAGCGATTCGACTGGTGGGCTACACCAGCAGGGATCCGGGTTACATCGACAACGTCACGCCGGACCCGCTGCAGGTTTTTCCGACCTCAGGCATCGTGCGTGACAACAGCGACCTGCGGAAAGAAAACTTCAACGACGTAGAGACCACCGGCGCGCGGGCCGCGCTGAAGTTCGACATCAACGACACCTGGACCGTGAGCCCGGCCGTGACCTGGCAGTCCCAGGACGCCGACGGCTTCTTCGCCACCGACACCGCCTTGGGCGACCGCAAGATCGCGCGCTACAGCCGGGACTACAACGAAGACAGCTGGTACCAGGCCGCACTCACCGTGCAGGGCAAGATTGCCAAGTTCGATGTCATCTACAGTGGCGGTTACCTCGATCGCGACATCGACAACTCGTACGATTATTCGGACTACTCGTTCGGCTACGATTCGTACTACGTCGACAACCCGGATTACTTCGGCAACTATTTCCTCGACAACAACGGCGACTTCATCGATCCCTCGCAGTACACCGTCAACCGCGCGAATTTCACCAAGCAGACGCACGAGGTGCGCATTTCGTCACCGGCGGACGAGAAGGTGCGCTGGGTGGCAGGGTTGTTCCTGCAGCGGCAGACGAACGACAACTACAACGCCTACACGGTGGACGGTCTCGCCGACGACCGCTCCATCACCGGCCAGCCGGGCGTCAATTACCTCAACTCCACTACGCGCGAGGATGTCGATCGCGCCATCTTCGCCGAGGTGGCGGTCGATTTCGCCGACGCCTGGACGGTGACGCTGGGCGGCCGGGCCTTCGACTACGACAGCGAAGTCGTCGGCTTCTTCGGCTTCGGGCCCTTCTATTCGAGCCGGGTCGGCGAAGGCGTCGACTCGGGCGCCCCGTGCACACCCGACTCGATCGGCCGACAGCCCTCGCTGCGCCCCTGCAACAACATCGACTCGGATACGGACGGCTCGGATTTCACGGGTCGCCTCAACGTGACGTACCGCATCGACGCCGACCGCATGCTGTACGCGACGTACTCGAGCGGCTTCCGGCCAGGCGGCGTCAATCGCAACCCGGTGCGACCGCCCTTCCAACCCGACGAACTGGAGAACTACGAGGTGGGCTGGAAGACTGGCTGGGCTGCGGGGCGCGTGCGCTGGAACGGCGCGGTGTTCTTCGAGCAATGGGACGATGCGCAGTTCGGCGTCTCGGGCCCCAACAACATCACCGAAGTCGTCAACGCGGGTCGCGCCGAGATCTTGGGGCTCGAATCGGACGTGCAGTGGGCAGTCAACGACCAGCTCACGTTGTCGGCCTCGGCCACCTTTCTCGACACCGAACTCAAGACCAACTCCTGCCAGTTCGTGAATCCGCAGTTCGACTGCACGATTCCCGGGCCGCCGGCCTCTGATGGCGGCGAACCGCAGGACAACTTCACGCTGGCGCCGGCGGGCACCCGCCTGCCGGTGTCCCCGGAACTCAAGATGAATGCCATCGCGCGTTATGACTTCAAGGTCGCGACGTTCGATGCCTTCGCGCAGGGCGCCGTCGTGTACCAGAGCGACGTCATTCCGGCGCTGGCGGTGGATGACGCAGCGGTCATCGGCAAGCAACCGTCGTTCACGACTGCCGACCTGTCGTTCGGCCTTGCGAGAGGCAACTGGACGGCAGAGCTGTTCGTGGAGAACGTCACCGACGAACTCGGCGAGGTCACCCGCTATACGGCGTGTTCACCTTCGATCTGCCCGTCGCCACTCGTCCTCACCGTGCGACCGCGGACGTACGGGCTGAAGTTCGGGCAGAGGTTCTGACCGCACAGGCCGGCCGGTGAAGCGGATATTGCTGCTGCTGCCGCTGTTGCTGCTGCTTAACGGCGTGGCAGGGGCAGCCGCGCCGTCGACGCCGCAGTACGGCATGGAGTTGCAGGAGGCCTGGATCGTCCTGCCGGACGGCGTGCGCCTGGCCGCCGACCTGTATCGGCCCACCGGCGCCGCGGCCGACGCGAAGTTCCCGGTGCTGCTCGAGTACCTGCCCTACCGCAAGACCGAAGCGCGGGGGCGCAACTGGCCGCTCTACTCGTACTTCGTGCAGCGCGGCTACGTGGTCGCGCGCGTGGACATTCGCGGTACCGGCAACAGCGAAGGCACGCTCGTCCCGTACGAGTACTCGGACATCGAACTCGACGACGGCGAAGACGTCATCGCGTGGCTTGCGCAACAGCCGTGGTCGACGGGCGCCGTGGGCATGTTCGGCATCTCCTGGGGCGGCTTCAACGCGATCCAGCTCGCGGGTCGCAAGCCACCGGCGTTGCGGGCGTTCATCGCTGTCCACGCCACGGACGACCTGTACCAGGAAGACGTCCACTACATGGACGGCATCATGCACCTGGATTCCTGGGAGATGAGCCAGGACCTCGACAATGCCCGCCCCGGGGCGCCGGGCTATGTGATGGACGAGGCCTACTTCAGGGACCGCTTCGACACGCCGCCGTGGATGCTGACGTGGAAGCGCGAACAGCGCGACGGTCCGTTCTGGGATCGGGCTTCATGGCGCGACCGTCAGCCGCAGATCACCGTGCCGGGCTTCTACATCGGCGGCTGGTACGACGGCTACCGCGACGTGATCCCGCGCGTGCTCGAACACGCCGGCGGCCCGGTGAAGGCCATGATCGGGCCGTGGTCGCACGCGTGGCCGCACGAGCCGTACCCGAAGCCCGGCATGGAATGGCGGCACGAGGCCGTGCGCTGGTTCGATCACTGGCTCAAGGGTGCCGACACCGGCATCCTGCGCGAGCCGCGCTTCGCCGTGTACGTGCGCGACTGGCACCCACCGGGACCGTACCTCGACACGGCGCCCGGGCACTGGCGCTGGGAAGACGGCTGGCCGATCGCGCGCATCGAGCAGCGGCCGCTGAACCTGCGCAACGATCACACGCTGGGCGAGGCCGACACGACACGGGCCACGCATCGCCTGCGCTACACGCCGGGCATCGGCATCGAGGCAGGCGGGCCCGTGATGTGGTGGGGAGACGTCGCCCACGACCAGCGACCCACCGACGCCTTCAGCCTGGTGTACGACTCCGCGCCGCTGACGGCCGACCTGGAGATCCTGGGACTGCCGCGCGCGCTGCTGCGCGTCAGTGCCGACGCGCCGCGCGCCAACTGGTTCGCGCGCATCTCCGACGTCGCTCCGGACGGCACCGTGACGCAGGTGGCGGGCGCCGGCTTCAATGGCAATCACCGGCGCTCGGCCCGCGCGCCCGAGTTGCTCACGCCCGGCGAGGAATTCCCGCTGGACATCGCCATGCATTTCACCTCGTGGGTGTTCCCGCAAGGGCACCGCATCCGCGTGGCGATCAACAACTCGCAATGGCCGATGCTGTGGCCGTCACCGCACCCGATGACGACGACGCTCGCGATCGGTGGACCCGACGGCGCGCGCGTCATCTTGCCGGTGGTGCCGAAAGCAGCGCGTCCCGCACCGGCTGTTCCTGCCGCCGGAGTCCAGTCCGGCGCTGGCGGGCTTCGAGCCGCTCGACAACGGCACGCCGTCGGGTTACGGCGAGATTGCCGAGGTGCGCCGCAATCCGCAGACGGGCACGGTCGTCGCGGTGGCGACCAACGCCGGAGCCGAACGTCGTCCGTGGGGCATCGAGCGCTACTCGGAGCGGATCGAGCACAGCACGTCGGAGGCGCACCCCGAGAACACGTCGATGACTGGCACGCACCGCATGGAAGTGGACCTGCCCGAGCGCAAGCTGCGGTGGGAAGCAGACCTGGTGTTTCGCAGCGACCTCACCGGGTACGACTACGAGTATGTCCGGCGCGTGTACGAGAACGGCAAGCTGCTGCGGGAAAAGCGCTGGACCCAGCGCTTTCCGCGCGATCCCTGACCCAACTACTCGCCCGCGTGCTGGAACGGCTGCCGGGCGAAGAGGCGCCGCACCATGGGCTCGAAGTGCTCCAGCGGCAGCGTGTCGTAGGCAGGATCGAACGAGCACTGATCCCAGCGATGGCAGAAATCGACCGCCGCAGCGTAGTACGGATGCTCGCGGTAGCGGTCACGGGCATGGCGGTCGCCACCCGTGTGGTGCGCAAAGTAGTAGGCCTGGAAGACGCCGTGGTGCTGGACGATCCACCAGGTTCGCTCGGACACGTACGGGCGCAGGATGGCGGCGGCAAACTCGGCGTGATTGTGCGGGGCCAGCGCGTCGCCCAGGTCATGCAGCAGCGCCGCAACCACGAGCTCGTCGTCCGCTCCGTCGCGCAGCGCACGCGTGGCCGTCTGCAGCGCGTGCTGCTGACGGTCGATCGCGTACCCTGCGAACGTGGAGCCCTGGGCGCGGAAGTAGCCGAGCACGCGGTCGGCGATCGCGTTCGAGTAGTCGTCCTCGAGCCGCTGCAGGTAGCTGAACTCCTCGCGGGTGCCGTCTTCCATGCGAGTGAAGCGCACGCGTGTCATGACAGCCTGCCAATGTCCGGCTCGAGCGCCATGGACGACATTTTTCTCTCCTGCACAGGGCGCCGAAGGGGTTCGTAACAGTACCCTGTTGCTGCAGAATGCGGGAGGTCATGCAGACCCACTCTCTGCTGGAGCCAGGTAGCCATGAGTTCGCTCGACCTCGACTTCGTTCGTGCGCAGTTTCCTGCCTTTGCTGAGCCGAGTCTCGCCGGCTTTGGCCACTTCGAGAATGCGGGCGGATCGTTCGCCTGCGGCCAGGCAATCACCGCGCTGCAAAAATTCTATCAGCAGACCAAGGTACAGCCTTACTACGGCTTCGAGCCGTCAGCCACCGCGGGCGCCCGCATGGACAGCGCGCAGCATCGCCTGGCCGAGTGGCTGAATGTCGGCCGTGATGAACTGCACCTCGGTCCCTCGACGTCGCAGAACACCTACTCGCTGGCCCAGGCATTTCGCCAGCACCTGCGCGCGGGCGACGAGGTCATCGTCACCAACCAGGATCACGAGGCCAACGTCGGCGCCTGGGCGCGACTGCAGGACGCGGGTTGCGTGGTGCGCACGTGGCAGGTGGACCCGACCGGCGAGTTGCGGATCGCAGACCTCGCCGCGCTGCTCGGGCCCCGCACACGGCTGGTTGCGTTCACGCAGTGTTCGAACGTCGTGGGCAGCATCCATCCCGTGCGGGAAATCACCGACCTGGTGCATCAGGCGGGTGCGTGGGCCGTCGTGGATGGCGTGTCCTACTGCCCGCACGGCCTGCCGGACATCGCCGCGACAGGGGCCGACATCTACCTGTTCTCCCTCTACAAGGTCTACGGACCGCACCTTGGCGCGATGTACGTCCGCGCCGAGCTCGCCGCGCAACTGCCGTCGCAGGCTCATTTCTTCAAGGGCGACGCGCTGGCGGGCCGCTTCACCCCCGCCGGTCCCGACCATGCACAGGTGGCGGCGGTGAATGGAGTGATCGACTACCTGGAAGCCGTGGCTGCGCGACACGGGCACGGGCAGCGCCCCGTGCAGGAACAGGCTGCGGCCGTGCGGCACCTGTTTCGCGAACACGAGACCGAGCTGTTGCAGCCCCTGCTCGATTTCCTCGCAAGCCAGCGCAAGGTGCGGCTGATCGGCGCCACTCGCGCGGACTCGCGCGCACCGACCGTGGCGTTCACGGTGGCCGGGCTGTCGTCCGCAACCCTTGCGCGACAGCTGGCCGACCTGAACATCGGCGTCGGCAACGGCAATTTCTACGCGTACCGCCTGCTGCAGGCGCTGGGAATCGACACCACCGAGGGCGTCGTGCGCGCATCGTTCGTGCACTACACCTCGGCATCCGAGGTGGACCGCCTGATCGCCGCGCTGACGCTGTTGCTGCATTGAGCGAATACCCGTCGCGCCGGGCCTGAAGGGGTCGGCGTGCAGCCTGGCGCGGCGGTGACTTTATTATTACCGTCGTTATAATATGGCCGCTACTGCGCCCAGGTTGCCGGCTCCGCGACGCATCGTGGCCGGCCCGCATCGTCGCTCGACACGCCAAGGGGAACCGCCTTGAACCCTGAAGTCTTCATCACCTGCGCCGTGACCGGCGACGACACCAAGGTCGCCAAGAGCCCTCACTGCGCCATCACGCCCGAGCAGATCGCACAGACCGCCATCGAGGCGGCGCAGGCCGGTGCGGCCATCGTCCACATCCACGTGCGCGATCCTGCCACCGGCGCGTTCAGCATGGAGACCCGCCACTACCGCGAAGTGGTCAAGCGCATCCGCGAGAGCGGCACCGACGTCATCGTCAACCTCACCTGTGGCATGGGCGGGTACATCGTCATCGGCGAGAACGGGCTCAAGGACACGCCGGCTCCCGGCAGCGACTTCGTGACGCAGGAAGAGCGCATGAAGCACGTGATCGAGTTGTGCCACGAAGGGCTGTACCGGCCCGACATCTGCACGCTCGACTGCGGCAGCCTCAACTTCGGCGAGGGCAGCCTGCGTCTACGTCAGCACGCCGGACATGCTGCGCGAGGGCGCACAGATGCCCGCGACCTCGGCGTCAAGCGCCGAGATGGAGATCTTCGACACCGGCCACCTGTGGTTCGTGAAGCAGCTGGTCGAGGAGGGGCTGATCGACGCACCGGCGATGTTCCAGCTCTGCATGGGCATCCCGTACGGCGCGCCGGCCGACACCGGGCACCTGGCCGCGATGGTCAACTAGCTGCCGGCGGAGAGCCGTCTGGGCGTCGTTCGCCCTCGGCCGCATGCAGATGCCGTGGGTGGCGCAGTCGATCCTGCTCGGCGGCCACGTGCGCGTCGGGCTCGAGGACAACCTCTACCTCAGCAAGGGCGTGAAGGCGACCAACGCGCAGCTGGTCGAGCAGGCACGCTCGATCATCGAGGCGATGGGTGCGCGCATCCTGACGCCGGCCGAAACGCGCGACCGCCTGCGCCTGCGCTGACCGCCGCATGGACTGGCGACCCACCGACTATCACTGCGCCATCGACCCGCTCTGGATCGACTACAACGGGCACCTGCGCGATGCCTACTACACGCTCGTGTTCAGCCAGGCCGTAGACGCGCTGATGGACGAAGTCGGCCTCGACGACGCCTACCGGGCGCGGTCAGGTTGCACGCTGTTCACGCTCGAGACGCACCTCCACTACCTGCGCGAGATCAAGGCCAGCGACGCGATCAGCGTGCGTGCGCGCGCCCTCGGCGTCGATGCCAAGCGCATGCACGTGGGACTGGCGCTGCATTGCCCCCGCCTCGAGGAGCCCGCGGCCCTCGGCGAGTTCATGCTGCTGCACGTGCAGCAGCAGCCGGCGCCGAGAAGCGCGGTTTTCCCACCCGACGTCCAGCAGCGACTCGAGCGCTGGCTGGCTGCCGATCAGCTGCTGCCGTCACCGGCACTCAGCTCGCGCCGGATGGAACTGCCGCAGCGCTGAACGCGCCGCCACCGCAGGCAACGCATGAATCCACCCGACCTGCAACGCCTGCTCGTGCCGCGCACCGTCGCACTGATCGGATCAGGCGCATGGACCGACGCGGTCGCCGCCGGCGCACGAACGCTGCGCTATCCCGGGGAAATCTGGCGCGTGCACCCGACACGCACATCGCAGCCGGACACGCCGTATTTCCGCTCGGTCGACGACCTCCCGGCCGGCCCCGACACCGCGTTCATCGCTGCACCGAATCACGAAGTGCCTGCGATCGCTGCGTCGCTCGTCCGGCGCGGTGCGGGCGGGTTCGTGTGCTTCAGTTCGGGCTTTGCAGAAACCGCCACGCCCGACGGCCTGCGCCTCGGCCGGGAACTCGAGCAGGCAGCGAGCGAACTGCCGTTCCTCGGCCCAAACTGCTACGGCATGGTCAATTTCTTCGACCGGGTTGCGCTGTGGCCTGACCAGGTCGTCGGTGAGCCACCCGAGCGCGGTGTGGCGCTGATCTCGCAGAGCGGAACGATCGCGCTGACGCTGATGTTCAGTGATCGCTCGCTGCCGATCGGGTACCTGCTCACTGTGGGCAACCAGTCACGCCTCGCTGCCGAAGACCTCATCGACGTGCTGAGCGACGATCCGCGCGTCACGGCCTTCGGCCTGTACCTCGAGGGCATCAAGGACGCCCCGAAGTTCGCGCGCGCCGTCGCCAAGGCACGTGCGCACGGCAAGCCGATCGCCGTGGTCAAGTCCGGCCGCACCGAGGCCGCCAGCCGCACCGCGCGCAGTCACACCGGCGCCCTGTCGGGAGCCGATGCCGTGTTCGACGCCTATTGTGCGCAGGCCGGCGTCGCCCGCTGCGAAACGCTCTCCACGCTGTGCGAAACACTGAAGATCTTCCACGGCGGCGGCCCCCTCGCGGGACGACGCGTGGTCGTCATGGGCGCGTCGGGTGGCGACATGGCCATGACCGCGGATGTGTCGCGCCACCTGGCGCTCGAGTTCCCGCCATTTGCGCCGGAGACCACGGCGCGCATGAGCGCCATCGTCGGCGAGCGCGTGACCGTGGCGAACCCGTTCGACATGCACACGTACCTCTGGTTTCAGCACGCGGCCCTGCGGCAGTTGTTCGAGGTAGTGTTTCGCAGCGACGTCGACGCGGTCGGCTTCACGCTCGACTGCCCGCCGACGGCCAGTGCCGACGACTCCGCCTACACCGCCGTCATCGAGCAGTTCGCGGCGGCGGCGCAAGGTGCCGCGCCGCGCGGCGTTTTCATCTCGTCGTTGCCGGAAACGCAGGGTCGCACCGTACGGCAGCTGTGCCTGGCGCAGGGCCTGGTTCCATTGCAGGGCCAGCGCGAAGCCCTCGAGGCGCTGCATCTCTCCGCAGCTGTCGGCGAGGCCTGGCGCGACGGCACGCCACCGCTCCTGTCGCGGCCGTCAGGGCCAGCCGGAGCGGTGCGGACCCTCGACGAGTCGGCGGGCAAGGCGGCTCTTGGTGCATTCGGCCTGCAGACCCCGCGTTCGCAGGTGGTGCCCGCAACGCAGGCGGCCGCCGCCGCGATGGCCGTCGGGTTTCCGGTGGTGATCAAGGCGACCGGCGCGGGACTCGAACACAAGACCGAACTCGGCGGCGTCGTGCTCGGCGTCCGCAATGCCGAACAGGCTACGGCGGCAGGCGACAGGCTTGCCGCACTGTCGGACGAAGTACTGGTCGAGCAGATGATCGACGACGGCGTGGTCGAGATCCTGGTCGGCGTCACCGTCGACGAACAGTTCGGGCAGGTGCTGCTGATCGGTGCCGGCGGCGTGCAGGCCGAACTCTGGCAGGATACGGTGACGCTGTTGCCACCGTGGACCCATGCCGAGATCTCCACGGCATTGCGACGGCTGCGGGTTCACGCGCTCATCGAGGGCTTCCGTGGCCGGCCCGCGGGTGACTGCGAGGCGCTCGTCGACGCGATCCTCGCGGTCGGTCGCTTTGCCGCCGCGCATTGCGACACGCTCGTTGAGCTCGACGTCAATCCCATCATCGTGCGTCCGCGCGGCCGGGGCGCGATCGCCGTCGACGTGCTGATCCGCAAGGCAGAGGAGTCGTGAGATGCAAGACGGAATCCTGACCGAACGCAACGGGGCGATCCTCGAAGTCACGATCGACCGGCCAAAGGCGAATGCGATCGACGTGGCCGCCAGCCGTCGGCTGAACGACGTCTTCACGCAGTTTCGCGACGACGCGAGCCTGCGCGTGGCGATCATCACGGGTGCGGGCGATCGCTTCTTCTCCCCGGGCTGGGACTTGAAGGCGGCGGCCGCCGGCGAGGAGTCGGACTCAGACTGGGGTGCCGGAGGTTTCGGCGGGCTCAACTACCCGCGCAACCTGAACAAGCCGATCATCGCCGCCGTGAACGGCATCGCCTGCGGTGGCGGCTTCGAGATCGTGCTCGGCACCGACATCATCGTGATGGAAGAGCACGCGCGCTTCGCGCTGCCCGAAATCAACGTGGCCGTGCTGGCGGACGCCGGCACGATCAAGTTGCGACGGCGCATCCCCTACCACGTCGCGGTCGAGTTCCTGATGACCGGACGCTGGATGGACGCGACCGAGGCGAAGCACTGGGGGCTCGCCAACCACGTCGTGCCCAGGGGCCAGGGCCTGGCCAAGGCGCGCGAGATCGCGAGCCAACTGGCCGAAGGACCGCCGCTGCTGTTCCCGGCCATCAAGCAGCTGCTGCGGCACACGGAAACGGTGCCCGAGCACGAAGCCTTCGAGCTGCACGATTCGCTGCACCTCGTGCAGCAGGTCATCCGCTCGGAAGACCTGAAGGAAGGCACGCGGGCCTTCACCGAAAAGCGTAAGCCGCGCTGGACCGGCCGCTAGGTTCGTGGGGCGTCGCCCGATGCTATTGTCGGGCTCGAGGATCTCGAATAGAAAGCAGACATTCGTCAGAGGCGTGAAACTGCCACTAGCGGTCCTTCGAGAACGCAGCGACAACTTCCCGGAAGCGGCCGTTCCAGCGACGTCGGCGAGCCGGCTATCGCGTCGCAGGTTCAGTAGTACCACTTGGCTACGAACCCGATGGCGTTGAGGGTCTCCGGATTCGGCAGACGGTCAACCTGCCTTGCCAGGTAGATCTCATACCGGAAGTGCTCGTTGACCGCGACCTCCGGTCCGAATTGATAAAGGACTCGCGCCCAGCCATCGTAGCGCATGTCGTAGAACCACTCCACGTTCAAGTAGGGAACGACCGTGTGATCGCGCACGGTGAACTCACGCGTTGCCTCGAGCCAGAATCGGTAACGGTTCGAGTAGTCATCACCAATCCATCGCAGGTCTGCGCGAGCGCGCGCTTCGAGCCAGACCTGGGCTGGCAAGGGCGCCTTGCCGTAGAAGGAAATGATGCCCCGATCTTCGGCGACGTTCGCCCCAGACTCATCGGTCGCCTTGAAAATCGTGCCGTAGCCGACTCGCGCCCAAAAATATCGGCTGCGCTGCCAGTCCTCCGTCCAGAGTTCCTTGCGCTTGATAGGCTTCAGGGAAATATCGAGGTACGCAGCAAGGTCCAGCGATTGGGTATCGGATTCCTTGCCCTCGGCGTAGGCCGCGTCGAAATGGAGCCTGGTCCGCGGGCCCAGCCCCACGAAGGCGGAGACCTGAGCCAGATCTCATACGAATCGGCGGCGCTCGCGACATTTGCGCACACGTGCAGTCCGCACCACGCCACCAGGCACGCAAGTTTCCGCCGCGAGGTCAGCGTCCTGCGCCGCATCACCGACTCCAGACACGGCGGTCATTTCATAGCAGGACTTTCAGTACTCGCTCGATCAACTGCTCGGCGGAGAACATCGTCAGCAGCAGCGGCGCCACCGGCAGCAGAGTCGTGACGGCCATGCTCAGCACGGCTTTCATGGTAAACGGCGTCAATTCGATGTCGCGGATGACCACGAAGCTGTTGCGCAGATCGGCCAGCGACTGGATGTCGGCGCTGCCCATCAGCGGTTCGCCGGACGACGCGCCGCCACGGAACCACTTATCGTCGAACTCTCTCGCGTAACGCTGCCCGAGCGCGCCGCATTCCTCCATTCCCTGGCGCCTCGTCCGCCGAAGCTTGGACGTAAACGCGAGCAACGGGCCAAGTATCGCGAAAACCATGACGACGACCGTACCGAACAACTCTGGCTTGAACTCCAGCAAGTTGGCACCCTCATAGAAAATGCGGCTGGCGATCATTCCAGACAGCACGGCGCCCTGCGCTATCAGCAGCTGGGTGTAGGCGCGTCGCGACGTGCCGAGAAAATGCAAGCCGGCCATGCCATCCGGATGCGTCGGCATCAGGTTCAGCTTCAGGCGCGACACCTGCCAGAGGAATCGTCCCCAGATGAAGAGACGGTAATACCAGCGCACCAGCAGGAACTGTGCCAATGGCAGGCTCACCAGGACAGCCCACCAACCGGCTTTCGAAAGCTGCAGACTCCCGCCCTTGAATTCCGCGTACCAGCTCGAAATTTCGAGAGTCGACTGCGTTCGCCAGATGAACAACACGCCGACGAGATACACGAACGCGACCAAAAGCACCTCGGCGACGATCGAATCACGCAGGCGTATCGCCGAAGCGATGGCGGCGTCGAACCGCAGGCGCTCTGCGCCTGGAATGAGACCTCGCTCCAGGAACTGCCGCACTATCGGAAGCAGGCGCCGATGAACCGTGACTTCGGCCGCGATCAACAGGGGGATCGCGATCAGCAACTTGGCGTGCACCTCGACATCCTTCAGGAACGGCAATGCCACGGCACTGCCCCATGCGTGACCGTCGACTATCGACAGCAGCAGGAGCGGCAGCCAGGCCAGCAGCGCCAGCAAGATCATGCGCCGGCCCGTCCACTGCATCTCGTCGCCGGACAGGTGCGTGCGGCGCAGGAGACGATAGACCGGGCCACCGGCGACCAGCGAGAAATTGCTCAGTGCGTCCAGCGACGCACTGCTCGCGCCAGCGGCTCCGTGGAGTTGAGTCTCTGACATCGTGATTCTCCCCGCCCCGTGGCGTCAGGCGTTCTCACCGGCGAGCAGCAGCCGGTCGGGGGTCAGCTTGTAGGTCCACGGGCACCCCGCGTTCTTCCAGCCGTTCTTCAGGCGCTGGCCCAGGAATACGCTGTCGGGATCCTTGACCGGATCGCCTTCCATGCCATCGACGATCTGGAACACCCGTGTGAATCCTGCCTTGTCGAGCATATTGACCGCGATGGCGCTGCGGCCGCCCGAGCGGCACATGACGCAGATCGTGTCTTCGGGCTCGGCAAACGTCTGCACGCGGGAGACGAAATCCCCAAGCGGGCGCATGGGAAACTGGCCTTTGGCCTCGTCCCACACGTACGACTGAACCGCCACGGGGACCTTCCAGGCCATGGTCGGGTGACCGACGAAGAGATACTCCTCCGGCGTGCGCACATCGAGAATCTTCACTGTCTCGGGAGCGCTGCGCCACATTTCGTACGCCTCCCTTGCTGTGACATACAGTCCAGGGACGGTCTGCTTTCCCTGCGGAATATCCGTGCGCGGTTTGTTCATAGTCTGCGTCCTTCCGCTCTCGTTGCGCCTGCGGGGTCTACTTGAATTGGCTGTTCAATCCGACGAAGACCTGCCATTTCGGCCAGCCGGCGCCATCGTCGGCCACGGAAACCTGCGGCTCGATGAACACGTTGAAGACCATCTTCTCGCGTGGAATCACCTGGCCGATGCCGAGCCCGATCGGCACGCTGTAACTGCTGTGCTCGAAGTCGTACGCCATGACCGCCGTCGAGCGCAGGTAGGTGCCGCCGCCGAGTTGATAGAACACGAACGGCTGGAAGGCGCCGAGGTTCACCTCGTCACGGTCGTCCGAACCCGAGAAACTCGCCTGCCAGGACAGCAGGTAGCCGTACTGGATCCTGGGTGAACTGGCGTTGAACAGCGTGTGCACGAATCCCGCTGACCACTGCTCGCTGCCGAGCGCGTCCTTGCTCGCGGTCGGTGCCGTAATCTGCGGGCCGATGCCGACGCTGAGCGCCGGGTTGCCGGTATCGATCAGGTAGGCCGCGAAGACGTTCAGGTCGCCAAGCCCGGTCTCGTGGTCGAAATCGGGCGATACCGGGAACGTATTGATCGGTAAAGACGCGCGCATGAGCCAGTTCGTTTGCCCAAGCGAGAACGGCCTGGCGAATCGCGCCCAGAACTGGTTCGCGTCCTTGTCCGGATCGGTGAGTTCACCGATGTAATAGTTGTGAAGGTTGAAAGCGGTGAAGTTCGCGAGTGGGTTATTGGCCTGCGCAACATCGCTGGTCGCAGCTTGTTCCTGCGCGTTTGCGACGCCTGCAGACAAGCAAAGCGCCGCTGCGATCGTTATTGAAATCCTGGAGTTGCCTGAATTGCTCATTTGACTGTGTAATCCTTCGGCTCAAGGCAGGCCGCGAAGCCCTTCTTGAAAAGGTCCATCTGCTGCTGTTGCGCAGCCTGCTGTTGTTGCGTGGCCTGCTGTTGCTGCTGCGTCGTCTGCTGGGCGGCCTGCTGCTGGTTCTTGCGGCTTTGCCGACCGCCGGCTACGACGCCGACCGTGGCGCCGACTGCCGCGCCCTGGCCGGCATCATTGTTGGCGACCTCACCGATCACGGCGCCCGCGGCGGCACCGCGTGCCGCGCCCCGGAGTCGCGATCCATCCGCGGCGGGGGCCGGTTGGACTGCCGACGACGCTGCAGGCTGGGCCGCTGCCGGCGCTGGCGCCATCGGGTCCACGCCGGTCTGGCCCTTCGCCCAGGCGTAGCACTCGCCTTCGTCCTGGGCTTGCTTCTGCGGCGTCTGGCCCTTTGCCGGAAACACGACCATCCCGAGCGACGTGGAAAGTAGCTTCGATGCGGCTGGTGCCGCAGTTTGGCCGTGCGCCGCCACTGCGGCCGTCAGCGCCAGGCAAGCCATCGAGATCGAGATCCGTCGCATGTTGTTCATGAAGAAGTCTCCAGACAGGCCGTCTTGCGCCTCAGAAGTCGGGATCCGGGAAAGTCGGCTCCCGGTTTTCTGTGAACGCACGGATGCCTTCGACGCGATCCGGATGAACCACCGACCGCCAGTGGCCCTCCATCATGATCGCGACGGCCTGCTCGACAGGCTCGCCTTGTCCCATCTGCACCGCGCGCTTGACCGCCTGTACCGCCGTCGGTGAGTTACTCGCTATCTGCTTCGCGATTCGCATCGCTGCATTCATCAGTTCGACGCGCGGATGCACCTCGTTGACCATGCCGAGCCGATGCGCCTCCTGCGCAGTGATCGGCTGGCCGGTCATCAGCATCTGCAAGGCGAGACCAGGCGGGAGCACCCGCGGCAGGAATACGGGCGCGCCACCGCCTGCGGACAAGCCGACCATCGCCTCCGGCTGTCCGAATCGGGCGTCGTCGGCAGCGATGATGAAGTCCGTGCTGATGGCGATCTCACAACCGCCGCCATAGGCCATGCCCTGGACTGCGGCGATGATCGGTCTGCGCAGCAGGCGCAGCGTGTATAGGACGCGATCAAAGACCTGGCGCTGGCGCAGCCATTGCTCCTTGGTCATGTTCTTGCGCTGATAAAGGTCGCCGCCGACAGAAAACGCGCGGTCACCGGCCCCGGTGATGATGGCAACGCGCACGGCCGTACGGGCCGCGATCGTCTCGAGGACCTCGATCAGTTGTGTCGCCAGTTCTGTGGTGATGGCGTTGTCGGCGTGCGGGCGGTTGAGCGTGATGATCGCCACTTGCCCGCCGGAATCGTACTCGAGAAGAACGAGTTGATCAGGCTCCGGGACATCCGCGGGTGTGCGGTAACCGAGCTGATGCATCCGCGTATCGCTGTTGTCTGCCATAAGTGCTCCGTATCCACGTCGGGCGCAAGTCGCTGGCGTGTTCCCGCAGCCGTCTATCGGCCCGGAACGGCGTTGCTCCTGCGCACTGACTGCAGGCCTTGCGACGCCGGCGCGGCCCCGGGAATGGGTACGCGCCGGCATCCGGGCGATCGAACGATTACCCGATCCGTGCCGCAGGCAAGGTCGGAACCTTGTCTCCCGTCACTTTCTTCCAGCGCTCCTCCAGCAACTCCTTCGCGGCCTGCTCGAGGAACTCCGGCGCCGCCCACTTCTGCACGTCGAAGTCGTTCTTGATGTAGCCGTGGCTCAGCATGAAGTCCTTGCCAATCTCGACCGAGGCCAGGTTCTGCGCCGACAGGTTCGGCACCATGTCCATGTGCTTGATGCCTTGATACGTGTCCTCGACGTCCAGGTAGAACGTCTGCTTGTCGAGGATCGCGGCTGCGGCGTGCTTGTGCTCGTTGGCCCAGCGCCCGACCTTGATCATGCCCTTCATGAAGGTGACCACGAGTTCAGGATGCTTGTCGGCCATCTCGGTGGTGCAGGTGATGGCGGCGGGAATGTTGGCGACCTGCAGGGTCCAGTCCGGATAGCGGGACAGGTCCTCGATGGCCTTCATCTTGCCCGTGGCTTCCTGCAGGTGCTGGAAGGGTTTGCTCTGCGTGTAGATCGCATCGACCGTGCCGTTCAGCAGTGCCGTCTCGAGCGGGCGGAACGCCAGGTCGTGCTTGTGGTCGCGCTTGAGCCACAGTTCCGACGGGTTCTCCATGGGGTCGAGCATCTCGGGCTTGTTGTACCAGTCGTCCGGGTACGGGAACTCGACAATCTCGACGTCCTTGCGCGTCATGCCGTTCATTCGCAGCATCAGCTCGATGCCCTGCTCTTCCTGGATGCGCCACCAGTCGTTCTTGAGGGTGTTCAGGCTCTTCGACAGGCCGATCTTCTTGCCCTTCAGTTCGCTCATCCGGTAGATGTCGTCCCGGGCACGCACGAGCATGCAACCGCCTTCGTGCGGGGCGTGTGTGACGCCGAGGAGCTTGGTCCTGCGGATGTCGGCGTGCACGTGGATGGGCGGGAACAGCCCGCCGAAGCGAATCAGGTTGTCGAGGTTATGGATGTAGTGCGGGTACCAGTCGTTCTCGCGGGTGGAGCGCAGGAAGGCGTACTTGACGCCGATCTTCTTGAACTCCTCACGGGTCCAGCCGAGTTCCTGGTCCACGTTGCTCGCGGACACGAGTGGACAGTTGGTGTAGTAGACCTCTTTCCAGTCCAGCTTCACCGTGTTCAGCTTGATGTCTTTATTCGCCATGGTCAGTTCCTTTCTGGATAGATCGCCGGGGAAGCAGGCGGTCGGTTCACCGCTCTTGCCGCGCTTGTTCTGGGTCGTGTCTGCACTCCACGGATTGGCTAGCCATCGACCCTTACCGAACGGTAGTTCAACACTGCGCGGGCGACTGGGATGCACATATTCGGACAACCTCTGCACATCTTCTGGCGACAGGGGTTAGCATTTGCCCCTATCTGCAGTGGGGGTCACGCACCGTGTCAGGCGAAAGATTTAAGCGAAAGCCCAGCGAGGCGACCCTCCGCGTCGGTGGCGCACTGGCAATCACGGCGGTCCTGAGAGACTTCGGCATCGATCCACGCGAGGTGCTGATTGAAGCGGGAATCGCGCCGGAGCTGTTCGACGATCCCGACAATCTGATCACCTATCGGGCCCGCGGCCGTCTCATGACCCGCAGCGTGGTCAGAACGGGTTGCCCGCATTTCGGCTTGCTGGTCGGCCAGCGGATGAACCTGCAGTCGCTTGGGCTCGTCGGCTTGCTGGCGAGAAACGCCCCCGATGTCGGATCGGCGCTGCGCAGCCTCGTCACCTACCTGCATCTCCACGCGCGCGGCGCGGTGATGGAACTGACGGTCGACCCCGGATTGGCGATGCTGAGCTATGACGCCTATCAACTCGCCGTGGAGGCCACCGACCAGACCGGCGATGGCGCAACCGCCATGATGCTCAACGCCATGCGGACGCTGTGTGGCACCGACTTTCTACCCATCGAGGCTCGGTTTGCCCACCGCACGCCGGATGACGTTCGGCCGTTTCGCCAGTTCTTCAAGGTTCCGCTGCGCTTCGATGCCGAGCACTTCGCGCTGGTCTTCTCGCGCGACTGGCTGGACCGGCGCGTGCCAGGCACCGACGCTGAATTGGGACGTCTGCTGCAGAAGCAGATCGCTATGCTCGAGTCCAAACACGGCGATGAGTTCCCGGCAATCGTTCGCGGCATTTTGCGGTCAGCGCTGCTGACAGATCACGCGGGCGCCGACCAGATCGCCGCGCTGTTCTCGATGCATGTGCGCACCCTGAGCCGACGACTGGAAGATTTCGGCACGAGCTTTCAGGAACTCGTCGACGAAGGTCGTTTCGAGATCGCCCGGCAGATGCTCGAAGACACGTCACTCGATGTCGGCCAGATCGCCGAGGCGCTCGGCTACGCCCGCGCGAGTGCGTTCACTCGAGCCTTCCGCCGCTGGAGTGGCACGACGCCGGCCCTGTGGCGGACGAAGCGTGCCAACTGCGTGTAGAGGACAATTGGCTTCTTCGCGGAGACCGGACCGTCCGCTTTCCTGAAGTGCCTGTGGCTGCTCAGGGTCGCGTCCGGCCTGTCGTGGCGCGGTAAGATCGGTCAGAAGCAGACGACCGGAACGCGGACGCGTGTGAGACAGGCGGTCCACCACGCTGATATTGTTGGGCGGTCCGCGTGGAGCTTGCGCAGCCAAGGATCGTCGTCGCCGAATCCGCGGCCGTTGGGCTCCACATCGCTCAGAAGGCGGGCAAGCTCATCCCGTCCGATTTCCACGGCCGCACGCGAGTGACGCAATGGTGTTTCGCCGCCATGCACAGTCGAGGCGCCGCTCTTTCAGATCGCGTTAGGTCGACATGAAAGATCATGATCCAGTTGTAGGTTCTCTCCACTCCGAAGCGCCCCGATCCAGCGAAGATGCCGTGTCTTCTGAGCGACTCGACCCGAGTCGCACTCTTTCGGTGGCACCGGGAGGCATCGCACGGCAGCGCATGCGCGTCGCCGGCCGGACGCTGGGCGCGCTGCTGCTGGGTGGTGCGGCGGTCCTAGGCTCGGTGCTGGTCTTTCGGCAGGGCCTACTGCCGCTGATCGACGCGATGTTCCAACCTGGGCCCGAATTGCTCAGTGCGTTCAGGCGCGCCGGCATCCTCCTGTCGGCAATGGCGGGCTACTGGGCTTACGTGCATTGGCATGAAAGACGCGAAGCGACCGAGCTGCAGCTGCGGCTGGTTCCCCTGATGCTTGGCGGCGCAAGCGGCACCGTCCTGGTTGCGTTGCCGATCGCCGTGCTGTTCGCGCTCGGCGCCTACGAAAAGGTGCTGTTCCGTGGCGTATCGCCGGCGCTGTGGAGCGTGGCGGTCCTCATCGGCATCGCGGCCGTCCTCGAAGAACTGGTCTACCGCTGCCTGCTGTTCCGGCTGCTGGAGCGGGCCTTTGGAACGAGCATTGCGCTGGCGGCACAGGCGTTGATATTCGCCGTGGGGCACTTGGAAAACGTCCCCCAGGGCAGGACCGGTGATGTGGTCGCGATGCTGGTGTCGGTCACCTTACTGGGCCTGCTGTGGGGCGGGCTGTTCGTCCTAGCGCGCAACCTGTGGGTGGTGGCCGCCAATCACGCGGCATGGAACTTCACGATACTGCTGAGTGGCGTGCCGCTTTCCGGCATCGAGGACTGGCGCGCACTGGCGCCGTTGGAAAGCCGCTATGCCGGGCCCGACTGGCTGACCGGGGGCATGTTCGGTCCGGAAAGTTCGCTGCTGGTGATCGTGTCGACCACGGTCGCGGTTGCGCTGCTGCTGCGCGCGGCAAGGCGGCGTGGGGTCTTCCTCGTGCCGGCGACCTAGACCGGCAGGCCTTCTGCTGTGGGTCGATTTTTGCCGGTCGCCGAGCTGTAATATCGACCAGAAGCGGACGGTGACGAAAGGCGCAGCGCATGATCCCTTATTTGGCGAATCGCCGCACAACAACGCGGCCAAGTTATTGCTAGGCGGCAAGCGAGATGCCGATCGAGTGGGCCGACAGAGCGAGAAACCACGGGTTCATTTTATGGCCCGATGCGTACCACACGCCGTCGCTCGGAATGGATTCGGATCGTCTCAGCGAGTGCGTGTCCGAGGTCAAACGACGACAGCTGAAGGGAGTTTTCGGGACCGTCCCATTCTTCAGAGAGCCGACGCTAGACTTTGTGCTGGAGCTTCCGCAGCTTGAAGCGGCGGAGTTCTGGGGTATCGCTCTTCGAGATATCGCGGCGATCTACGAGTTGCGCGATCTTCGCCACCTGCGGCTTGACGGGAAGCGGCCGGCACTCGACTTAACTAGACTGCGGTCGCTACGCGCCTTGGTTTGGAATCACCAGCCTGGGGACAAAGGCAGCGGTACTCTTCACGAACTCAAAAATCTCTGGCTCTGGCGCTACAAGGCGCATGGGGGGACATTGGAAGACCTAGAGCTACCGCCGTCGCTGAATTCGCTCAGAATCGTTTGGTCTAACGTGAAAACGCTTGACGGTCTGCCAAGACTTCCATCCCTGACGCGATTAGTCGTTGAACGCTGTCGAAACTTGGAATCACTCGGCCAGCTTGCCGAGAGCTGCCCCAACCTCGAAACCCTCCTCATCTCGGCGTCAGGACGACTTCATGCGAACGAAGCCATGCGGGTCGCGTCCGGTCTGCCTCGACTTCGGCACGTGGTCGCCGCGAACAAGCTTCTGGTCGATCCAAATGCCGCCTAGACACGCGCTGCAGCGGACGCGATCCGCGATCGGTGCATGCTCGCCCCGCCGAGTGTCTTATGTGGGTCGTAAGGAGTCGGATTTGAGTCGCGCACCGTCTGCGTTAGCAGCTTGGCTAGGCTTGTTGATTTTGGTCCCTGGCTGGTCCGGTGCGGACTCGCTTGCTCAGCCATCAAAGACTGAAGTCCAAACAATCGAAAGGTCGTCGTGCTTCCGCGGGGGTCAGAGCCGGTGTTGGCATTCGCTCGCTACTACGCGAGCGTCAGCGAGAATGGCCATCGGATCATCCGTGGCGGCAATCTATGTCCTCGGCGACAACGCCCAGGTAGTTATCACGACCGCAGAAAAGCTACCGATGATCCTCGACGGCGACTGCGGCGTTGTCACGATCGAGTACGACGCGTCGACAGAGGCCTTCTTGCGGGTGTCATGCAATGGAGAGGCATGACGCAATCTTCCAACGACCGGCCGCTTCGGGTCGGTTTTTGCCGGTGGCCGAGCGGTAACATCAGCCGTGACACGTCATTCGCTCGACTAAAAAATTGACAGGGAAGCGTAGACCATGAGGGGCAGTTACAGATGGATGATCCCGGCTGCCACAGCGGGCAGCATGATCGCCGTGGCGTCAGCGTGGCTCTTCTATAACGCAGCCCAACAGAATGCGTCCTCGGGCTCCGTCGTCCCATTTCTGGCGGCCGTGACGGTAGCCGGCGGGTTGACGTCCACTTCGATCTACTGGATCGCACCAGACAATGAGCGAAGTCGATTGGGCGCGTTTATCGGCGGGTTTGTTGCGGCGACTGTCGCAGCCGGGGTGCTGATCGTGATGCTCACCGCCCGCTTTGGTTCATAGGCAACTTTGGGTCGGTTCCCGCCGGCCGCGGCTTCTTGGGACGGGACGTGCAATATGGCTTTGGCAGTTTCGATAATCCTACTCGGACAAGACACGCCTTTATCCGTCGCAGCACTTCAGAGCGACTTCAGCACGAATTGGGGCGAGGAGTTCACGCCGACTAACGTTCGCGAGGACGGCGAGACAATATCTTTCAGCGCGGGAGCGACTGATGTAGTCCTCGGCAGGATGCCGGCACCGATGCCCTGGTCCGACCTGGAAGGTCCCTGTGCTACCAGCATTTTGTGGCCCAACGTAACGGCGGACCTCAAAGAGCACGCGGCTCACATTGTCTTGACGGTCACCGCAGATCTGAATCCTGTCGAAATCGCTCGCCAGCTAACCAGAGCGACTGCCGCGGTAGTGCGTGCATGTCCGGCGGCGTTGGGCGTTTATTGGGGCAGTGCAACCCTTGTGATTCCACGGCATATCTTTATCGATTTTGCGGAGAAGGTGCTCCCTCACGGGCCACCGCTCCACATTTGGGTAGATTTTCGGGTTGGAATGCAGGGAAACAACTTCAGCGGCGGCTTCACTTCTGGAATGCAGGCGCTTGGCTGCATGGAGATCGAAGTCCAAGAGTCTCCGGAAAAGCCGTCCGAGTTGCGCGAGCGACTCGTTGAACTCGCGACCTATGTCGTTGATAAGGGCCCGGTCATTAAAGACGGCGATTCAGTTGGGCGAAACGCGAAGGAGCGAATCCGAGTGGTCTTCGCCGAATCCATGTTTGGTCGCGCCGGGCCGGTGATGCGACTGAAGTACGAGCCGCAGCGGGGACCGTGGTGGAAGGTCTGGTAGCCAGATTTGGCCGTGCACGGTCAGGTTCGCGACACTATGCGGCTTCTTGCCGAACGACCGGATCGGGTCGATCTTTCGCCTAGAAGGTCTGCTTACGGGAACGGTAAGGTCGCCCAGAAACGGACGGTCGAGTTGATCGTATAGGTGTTTTTTGAGCGGCGAGCAAAGGTTCTATCCGAGCATCAAACTTGGCGTGCGTACAGGCGCTCGTATAGCGCTGTTCACGTTGGCAGCTGGACTCGCGACTGCAGGCCTTTCAGCCGTGTTGCTCCAAGGCTCCTCTTTCAGCGCGGATGGACTACTACGCCTACTAGCGATTGCTCCCTTGTTCTTTGTCGGGTTCATCGCGTTTTCCATCGTACTGGGTCGATTTATGGCGATACGGGTAACTTCCCAAGGTGTCGTGGCGTCCTCCCCTCGAGGCGGCAAGCGTTTCATGTCCTGGAATGAGATCGACGCGATCAAGCCATATTGGGTGTACGGTCTGCGCATGTTGCGTCTCGAGACTGCAAAAGACGGCACGTACGCGGTGGTGGCACTACACATCGACGATTTGCGAGGATTGAGGGACCACGTTGTTGCTAATGCGGGCCCGACCCATCCAATGGCGCTGTGGCTTTCAGAGCAGAGCCAAGCCGCCTGAAACGATCGATCTGCCGTAGAAAGGCGACCGGCTGCATTGGGAACTTTGCCGCCAACGGCCCAGCAAGCAGCGCTACGGCCAGCAAACCCAGTATCTTTTCTTCATCGAGCCAGCGAATCGAGCTCGAATAGATGCAGTGGCTTGGCGCAATGGACCTTTCTCCGAGGCGCGGCCTCGCAAATAGTCTCGACGCCGCACAAAGCCTGTTCCGCTCTGTTCAGGTGGAAGGCGGCTCGATCGTCAGCTCTAGCGCAGTCAGCGAGGAGAAAAGTTCCGTGACGAACACAAGCATTGCCGCCACCAGGCAGCCCATCGAGGCAATGAATAGCGCCGCACAGGCGTAGCCCACGTCCCAGCCGAACAGCAGTCCCAGGAACAGGACCGTGATGAGGATGCCGATGTTGCCGACCGCAGAGGCAGACAGTGCGACGGCCATGCGAACCAGGCGCGCGCGGCGCCGGAGGATCTCGAGCTGGGTGCGGATTCCAGCGGCCTCCCCGGCCGGCGCAGCGCGCAGCTCCTGTACCACCAGACGCGTGCGGTCGACGATGCGCCCGAGGCGCGCCGTGAGCGTGAGCAGTAGCAGCCCGACGCCGGAGATCAGCACCACCGGGGCCACCGACGCCTGGATGATGGGAAGAATGTCGCTGGAATTGACGGGAATTGCCATGAGGTAAGCGCTCCGGAGCACGAAGTTGCAAGAGCCGCCCTTGCGACTCGGTCGTTATCAGAAGTTGCGGAGTATGGAGGCTGGCGCGGTGCAGGTCGCCCCGCAGGAGCAAGGACCCGGTCAGCCCCCAAGCGGCCGCAGCAGCGCGCGCGAGATGATGTGCCGCTGCACTTCGCTGGTGCCGTCCCAGATGCGTTCGATGCGTGCGTCGCGCCAGATGCGCTCCAGCGGCAGCTCGGCCATCAGGCCCATGCCGCCGTGGATCTGCAGCGCCTCGTCGGCCACCATTGCCAGCATCTCGGTGGCTTTCAGCTTGGCGATGGCCATGTCCATGTCGGTCGCAGTGCCCTGGTCGCGCTTCCATGCGGCCTCGAGCACCAGCAACTCAGCGGCCCGCAATTCGACGGCCATGTCCGCCAGCTTGAAGCTCACGCCCTGGAAGCGGCCGATCGGCTGACCGAACTGCACGCGGTCGACCGCCCATTGCTTCGCCAGGTCGAGTGCCCGCTCGGCTCGGCCGAGGCACGTGGCCGCCACTTGCAGGCGCGTTGCGCCAAGCCAGGTGTTGGCCACCTCGAAACCCTGGTGCACTTCGCCGAGCACGGCGGAGCGCGGGACGCGGCAGTCGTCGAACTCGAGGATGCAGTTGTTGTAGCCGCGATGCGAGACGTTGCTGTAGCCCGGGCGCACCGTGAAGCCGGGTTGCCCCATGTCGACCAGGAACGCCGTCAGCGTGGCGCGCGAGCCGCGTGCATCCTGCGTCGTGCCGGTCGCCGCAAACAGGATCACGAAGTCGGCGTGGTCCGCGTGACTGATGAAGTGCTTGGTGCCGTTGATGACGAAATCGCCGCCCCGCTCCACCGCCGTGGTGCGGATCGCGCGCAGGTCGGAGCCGGCGCCCGGCTCGGTCATGGCGAGGCAATCGACGCGTTCGCCGCGGACGGACGGCAGCAGGTAGCGCTCGCGCTGCTCGCCTGCGCACGCGAGCAGGATGTTCGACGGCCGGCCCACGCAGTTGTAGTGCAGCGCGTAGCTGGTGCGGCCCAGCTCCTTCTCGTACAGCGTCCAGGTGACCGTATCGAGCCCGCCGCCGCCGACGTCGACCGGCATGTTGGCCGCGTACAGTCCCGCGGCGATGGCCTTGGCCTTGAGTTGCTGCTGCAGCTCGTCGCGCAGGATGCCCGTGCGCTCGACTTCCAGCTCGTGCGGGTACAGTTCCCGCTCCACGAACTCGCGCGTCGTCTTGATGACCAGTTGCTGTTCGTCGGTGAGACTGAAGTCCATGGGTGTCGCTGCGGCCTAGCGTGGCTTGTTTGAAGTGCGGGGCGTGGACCGGGACGGCGCCCGGTGCGCGCGTGGCTGCCGTCGGCGAGCTGGTGAAGACTCCGTACGGTCGGCGTTCGCTGCCCAGCGGCGCAGCATCTGCAACTGCAGGTCCAGTTGCTCCACTTGCCGCGCGGCGGGCCAGTCGGCAGGGCTGGTCACGGCGCTGGCCGTCAGCCCGTTGATGAAGGTCATGATCGAGAGCAGCACCTGCGCGCGCAACGCGGGCGCCCAGTGCGCGGACTGCGGCCAGTGCGTGGCCAGGCACTTGCGGAACAGCTTCGCGTACTCGCGGTGGACCCAGGCATTGAGCTGCCGCGCGTCGCTGTCGGTCGAGACCTGGCCCCAGAATGCCGTCCAGAACGCGCACTCCTGGAAGCGCGATTCGTCGAGCGGCAGCGCCTCGGTCAGGACGGCCAGCAGGTCCGGCCCCTGGCTGCCGGCTTCCTGCAGGCGCGCCTCGATGCGCAGCAGGCTGAGCCGCAGCGCGGCCAGCAGGATGTCCTGCTTCGACGAGAAATAGTGGGGCAGCATGCCCGTGGTGTAACCGGCGGCACGCGCGATGCGCACCACGGTCGCCTGCTCGAAGCCGTGGTTCGCCACGACGATGCAGGCCGCATGGGCGATCTGCTCGCGGCGCTCGTCGTGGTCCACTGCCTTGGGCATGGCGGGCTACTGCACTCGCGGACCGATGTGCCGGCCCGCCTGGGGCGGGACCGGCAGGCTCGCGTGCGCGCTGCCCAGCTGGCCGAGCCGGGTTCGCACGGCACCCGCGATCGGCGCGGCCTTGCGATTCGTCGTGTCGACGTGCACGTGCATCTGCTCGGCGGTGGCGAGCAATGTCGCGTCGCTGGTGCGGTACAGGCGGTGAAAGACGTGCAGGCGCTTGTCGTCCAGCGCGAGCACCTGCGTGGTCACCTCGAGCGGCTCGTTGACCCGCGCTTCGGCCAGGTGCACCAGGTGCGACTCGACGGTGTAGAACATGCGCGACGCGGCACGGTAGTCCTCATCGACACCCACGCGCCGGTACAGCGCGTCCATGGCGTCGCCGAAGACCTGCAGGTAGCGCGACTCGCTCATGTGGCCGTTGTAGTCGATCCACTCCGGGCGCACGTACGTGCCCAGGACGCGCAGCGGCTGTCCCTCGCTCGCAGGCGCAGGAGCCTCGTCGCGAGCCGCATCCGCGTACAGCCGCGCTTCGAGTGCGCGCAGGGTGGAACCCGCGCCGATGTCGTGCTCGCGCAGCACCTGCTGGATCGTCACCAGGTAGTCGTCACGCAGCCGTTCGAGTTCGCGGATGGAGCGGCCTGCCGCCTGCGCCTGCGTGCCCTCCACCATGCGGTCGATCAGTGCATCCGTGAGTTCAGGCGCCTCGAGTTTCGTCCACGGCCACTTCAGGCACGGGCCGAACTGCGCCAGCATGTGGCGCATGCCCGTCTCGCCGCCCGCGAGATGGTAAATGAGGTTGGTGCCCATGCCGGCCCAGCGCAGGCCGGGGCCGTAGATGATCGACTCGTCGAGTTCACCCGTGGTCGCGACACCGTCGTTGACCAGGTGCAGGATTTCGCGCCACAACGCTTCCTGCAATCGGTCGGTGAGGTGTCCAGGCACCTCCCGTCGCACCTGCAGCGGATGCATGCCGATGTAGGTGAAGAAGCGCTTCGCGGCATCGATCGTCTGCTGTGAGGTCTGCTGGCCGCCCACCAGTTCCACCAGCGGCAGCAGGTACACCGGGTTGAAAGGATGCGCGACGCAGAATCGACCGGGCGCGTGCATGTCGCGCTGCAGGTCGGTCGGCGTCAGCCCGGACGTGCTCGAAGCAATGATCACGTCCGGCGCCGCCTGCCGGCTGACCTCGGCCAGCATGCGTTGCTTGAGCTCGAGCTGCTCCGGGATGTTCTCCTGGATGAAGTCCGCCCGGGCCGCCATCTCGGCCAGGCTCGTGGTGAAAGACAGAGCCCCTTTGGGCGGCAGCGGAGCGAGCGTGAGCCGGGCCAGTGCGGGCTCGGCGTTGGCGACTGCAGCACGCAGCCAGGCCTCCATCTCGGGCTTCACGTCCGCGGCCACGACGTCGATACCGAAGTGCAGCGCGCGCGCCGCCCAGCCCGCGCCGATCACGCCGGTGCCGAGCAGCCCCAGGGTCTTCACTGCACGCATTCGTGGCTCCCATTACCGTCATCGCGCGCGCCGGCCGTTGCGGCGGCAGCGCGTTTTGTCACGGTCAAAATATAACACGCGGGCGAGCGGAAGCTTGCCGCGGAACGGCGGCTCAAACGTCGGCCGGCGGCGTGGCACGACGTCGGTCCGGCGCGAAGAAGGGCCGCTCGACGACACGCGCACGGCACATCCGGCGCTCCCACACCAGTTCACGGTTCAGGTAGATCTCGGCCCAGACGACGCTGCCGACCTCGATGTGCGGGGCGTCGACCATGGCGAGCGCCAGGTTGCGCTTGCAGGTCGGCGACCACATCGCAGAGGACACGCTGCCGACCTCCTTGCGGCCGGCAGCGGTCCGCGTAGAGCAGCGCGTTGACGGCCGGCTTGTTGCCATCGATGTCCAGGCCGACCAGTTGCCGGCGCGGACCGCGCCGCTGCTCCTCGAGCAGGGCCCGCCGGCCCGTAAAGTGACCCTTGCCGAAATCGACCAGCCAGCCGAGCCCGAGTTCGAACGGCGAGCGTGAACTGCCGACCCGCAGTGTCTTCTCGGCCGAGATGAAATCGACGTTGGGCGCGAGGAAGCCCGCCTCGATCCGGGCGAGATTCAGCGCGGCTGAACCGATCGGACGGATGCCGCGCGACTGGCCGCGCGCCATCAGCGTGTCCCACAGGCGCAGTGCGTCCGCGGGTGCGACCCACAGCTCGTAGCCGAGGTCGCCGGTGAACCCGGTGCGTGAAACGGTCACGCGCAGGTGATCGGCCACGAACTCGCCGACCTCGAAAGGCTTCAGCAGCTCGACGCCGGCGAGCCCGAGCTGCTTCAGGATGGCGCACGACGTCGGGCCCTGCAGCGCCAGTGCGGCGATCTGCTCGGTGACTTCGGTCACCGTGACATCGAAACCGCGCGCCGAATCGAGCAGCCAGTCGATCTGCCGTTCGGCGGTGCACAGCCGGTATTCGCTCTCACCCAGCCGGAAGATCGTGCCGTCGTCGATCACGTGGCCCTGGTCATCGCACCAGACGCAATAGCAGACCCGGTTCAACTTGAGCTTGGCGACGTCGCGAGTGACCAGGCGATTGAGGTAACGCGCGGCATCCGGGCCTGCCACGCGGTACTTCACCATCGGCGTCAAGTCGTACAGCGTCGCCGCGTTGCGAATGGCGAAGTATTCCTGTTCGACGGTCGTGAAGACGTCGACGGTCGTGTAGCCGCTCCACGGCACGAAGCTGTCGAGCTGGCTCAGCGCGCGCGCGCGCGGATGGAACGGCGTCGGCAGCAGCGGCTGCAGGTAGTGCGGCGGGCGCTCGGAATTCGTCGTGCATGTCAGGACGCCTTGGCCAGGACGTGTCGCGCGGCATTGCGGCCGGCCGTGCCCATCACGCCGCCGCCCGGATGCGAGCCCGCACCACACAGGTAGAGACCCGGCAGCGGCGTGCGGTACTGCGCCGCTCCCGGCACGGGACGCAGCATGAAGAACTGGTCGAACGCGAGTTCCGCATGGTGCCAATGCCCCCCGGTGATGCGGAACTTCCGCTCGATGTCGAGAGGTGTCAGCAGCTCGCACGCGCGCACCTGGCTGCGCAGCCCCGGCGCGAAGCGTTCGAGTACCGCGATGACCTGGTCGGCCATGCGTTCGCGCCCGGCTTCCCAGCCGTCGCGCAGCGCGTACGGCGCGTACTGGACGATTGCCGAGAGCACGTGTCCTCCGGCCGGGGCCAGCGCCGGATCGCGCACGGTCGGCACGGTGATTTCGATGGCGGGTGCGGCCGAGTACTCGCCGTACTTGCTGTGATTGAAGGCGCGCTCGATGTAGTCCAGCGACGGCGCCACCAGCAGGCGGCCGCCGAGCGCCGCTGCATCCTGGCCAGCGAACTGCGGCGCCGAGTCGAGCGCCAGGTGCAGCTTGGCTGCGAGGCCGTTGGTGCGTAGGTGGCTCACCTTGCGCACGAAGCCCGTGTCGAGGTGCTCGGCGCCCAGCAACCGCAGCAGCGTCGTCTTCGGGTCGGCACTGGAAATCACTGCCCGCCCCGCGACGCGCTCGCCGGATTCCAGCAGCACGCCGCAGGCGGTGTCGTTCTCGACCAGCACACGAGCCACCGGGGCGTCGGTGCGGATCGTGGCGCCAGCAACGACGGCTGCTCGCGCCAACGCGTCGCACACCGCACCCATGCCGCCGAGTGGCTGCGACAGCGCCCGCGGACCTGCACCGCTTTGCGCCGCCAGCCGGTAGAGCAACGTCAGTACGGTTCCCGGCGAGCGCGGACCGAAGTTCGTGCCGAGGACCGCGTCGAGGCCCAGCGCCCCCTGCAACAGCGGCGATTCAAAGTGCTCTTGCAGCAGGTCGTAGACGTTCATGGCGCCGATGCGCAGCAGTTCGCGCATGTCGCGTCGCCCGAGGCGCCGCACCCGCCAGCCGAGACCCAGCAAGGCCGCGCGGTCCGACCACGCGGTGGTGCCGAGTCGGGGCGGCTCCTGCTCGAGGACCGGGCCGAGCAAGCGGGCGAAGCGATCGAGTCGCTCGATGAACCGCGGGTAGGCGTCGGCGTCGCGCGGCGACAGGCGCGCCGAACCGGACACCCCTGTCGGACCGAACAGGATCGAATCGCCAGCCGGTGACAGCGCAGACGTCGGCATCTGCGTCGTTGCGAAGCGCAGGCCGTGGGATTCGAGGGCCAGCTCGGCGATCAGCTGCGCGGACATCTGGTGCAGGACGTGCGCGCAGGCCGAGACCCGGTAGCCCGGGGCAAACTCGTGCGTGACGGCGGCGCCGCCCACCTGTGCGGCTGCCTCGAGCACCAGCACCGAGCGCCCCGCGCGGGCCAGGTACGCGGCGCAGACCAGGCCGTTGTGACCGCCGCCGATGACGATGCAGTCGTAACTGGTCGCAGGCTGCACGACGCTCACCGCGGCACCGTCCGGCCCAGGTCGCGCAGCACCGCGTTCGCAGCATTCGCGCCCGGCGCGCCCATGACGCCACCGCCCGGGTGCGTGCTGGAGCCGCACAGGTACAGCCCCTCGAGCGGCGTACGGTACTGCGCGTACCCGGGGATCGGCCGGTTGAACAGCAACTGGTCCATGGTGAGTTCACCCTGGAAGATGTTGCCTTCGGTCAGTCCCACTTCGCGCTCAATGTCCCACGGCGTGCGCACTTCGGCGTGCAGGATCAGGCTTTTGAAATTGGGGCTGTGGCGCGCGATGGTGTCGATCACCGTGTCGCCGAACGCCTGGCGCTTCTGCGCGTCCCACGGGCCGCTGGCGAGCTCGTACGGGCAGTACTGCACGAACACCGACATGTAGTGCTTGCCGTCTGGCGCCATGGTGGGATCGATCTGCGACGGGATCAGCATGTCGATGTAGGGCGCGCGCGACCACGTCCCCTCCTTCCAGTCGTCGTAGGCACGCTCCATCATCTCGAGGGTATCGGTGACGTGCAGGTCGCCACGCGAGCACGGCGCACCGGCCGGAATCGCCGGGAACACCGGCAGCCCGTCGAGCGCGATGTTGAGCTTGCCCGATGAGCCACGGATCTTGAAGTTGCGCACCTGCTGCACGAACTCGCCCGGCAATTCCTTCTCGTCGACCGACTCGAGGAACGTGCGCTTGACGTCCATGCTCGAGAGCACCTGTGACGCGTGGATCTCCTCGCCGTCGTGCAGCACCACACCCACGGCGCGCCCGTTGCGGACGAGGATCCGGTCGATCCCGGCGCCGGTCCGGATCGTTCCCCCGCTCGCCTGCAGCGAGGCGGCCAGCGCCGCCGAGACCGCGCCCATGCCGCCGCGGGCAAACCCCCAGGCGCCGACCGTGTCGTCAATTTCGCCCATGTAATGGTGCAGCAGCACATAGGCCGTGCCCGGCGAGCGCGGCCCGAGTGCCGTGCCGATGATCGAACTGCCGGCAAAGTGCGCCTTGACGATCTCGCTCTCGAAATACTCGTCGAGAAAATCGGCGGCGCTCATGGTCCAGAAGCGCAGCGTGTCGTAGATGCGCTCGGAACCGAGCCGATTGAGCCGGAATCCGAGATCGAGCAGCGATGCGATGTCGCGCGGCCGGAACGAAGTGGGATCGGGCGGTTCGCGCAGCAGCAGCGGCTTGATGAACTTGCATTGCCGCATCACGTCGCGCGAATAGCGGTCGTAGGCTTCGGCGTCGCGCGGCGAGTGGCGCGCGATTTCGCGGCGCAGCGCGTCGTGGTTGTCGTAGATGGCGAGATGCCCGCCATCGCTCATCATGGTGCAGCCGCCGTCGTACGGGATGATCTGCAGTCCGTACTTCGGCAGCTCCAGCGCGCGCATGATCTCCGGGCGCAGCAGGCTGCAGACGTACGAGCAGTTCGAATAGGTGAAGTTTTCGTACAACTGCCGGCTCACAGCCGCGCCGCCGACGTAATCGTTGCGCTCCAGCACCAGCACCTTGAGACCGGCGCGCGCGAGGTAGCACGCGGCCACCAGCCCGTTGTGGCCGGCGCCGATCACGATTGCGTCGTGGGTCGTCGCGCTCAAGCCGGCCGCCGGTGGCCCGCGCCATCCGTGCGCAGGGTTTCGTCGACCGCGATTTCGAAGGCGCGCATCGTGTCTGCCAGGCACGCGTCGTCGTGCGCCGCCGAGACGAACCAGGGCTCCCGTGAGTCCGGCTCGCAGAGAATGCGCTCGTCGTGCAGCACGCGCGCCATGGCGTCGTAGAACGAATAGTCGCTGCGCTTCCAGTCACGGTAGTTGCGCGGCGGTTCGTGCGCGAAATACAGCCCGCTCATGGACGGGTGGCCGACGAAGCTGTGCGGAACGCCACGCGACTGCAGCACGGCACGCATGCCGTCGCGCAGGCGCGTGCCGTAGTCCGCCACTCGCTCGAGCGCATCGGTTTCTTCGAGGATCTCCAGCGTTTTCTCGGCCGCCGCCAGTGCAACGGAGTGCGCAGTGTAGGTGCCGCCGTGCGCGACGCCCCGGCCGAGCTTGCGCATGATTTCCTCGCGTCCGGCCAGCACCGAGATCGGATAGCCGTTGGCGACGGCCTTCGCGAACGTGCAGAGATCGGCGTGGACGCCGTAGAGCTCCTGCACACCGCCACGGGCCACGCGAAACCCGGTCTTCACTTCGTCGATCAGCAGCAGGACTCCATGCTTGTCGCAGAGGTCGCGCGCGGCGCGCAGGTACTCCGGTTCTGCGGCGATGCCCAGGCAGTTACCCATGATCGGCTCGATCAGCAGGCAGGCGATGCGCCCGGCCGCACGCTTGAACACGTCTTCGAGCTGGTTGGCGTCGTTCGCCTGCACGAAATGGGCGAAGCTGCGCAGCCCGACGGGCACGCCTTCGCTGTAGGGATACACGGTCGGCTCGCCGACCTCGTTCCACTTGTCCATCGGCGTGAACCACATCGCGGCATCGAACAGCCCGTGGTAGCTGCCTTCGAGGATGACGTAGTCGTCCTTGCCGGTGTAGGCACGGGCCAGTCGCAGGCCCGCCATCACGGCTTCCGTGCCGGAGTTGGAGAAGCGCACGAGTTCGGCGGCCGGCACCATGCGGGCGATGCGCTCGGCGACGGCCAGCTCGCGCTCGGTCGAAAGCGCAAACACTCCGCCGACTTCCATACCCTTGCGCGCGGCTTCGTCGACGCGGGGATCGGCATAGCCGAGGATCGCGGGACCGTAACCCAGGCGGTAGTCGACGTACTCGTTGTCGTCGATGTCGGTCACGCGGGCGCCGCGACCGTGCTTGACGTAGATGGTCCGCTCCTCGCCCCAGAAGCGGAAGTTGGAGGCGACGCCAAGGGGCAGGCGTTTGACCGCCCGCCGGAAGTGGGCATTGCTCCGGGTCAGGTCTCGCGCCATGTCTCGGCCCTCCATGATCGGGCAATCCCAGGAAATGCTGGACGCGCCGGAAAGGGGTCGGCAGCGGGCCTATATGACCATATAATTTCTGCCTTGAGAAGCTGGACAGCGGGGATTTACTGCGATTTGAGCTCTGGCTTGCCAGACATTCATGTCCGGGGGTAAATTGTATGCCCATATAGTCGGCGCGGGTTACCCGCCTCCGGAGTCGCCCCATGACGACCGCTACCGTCGACCGCAGCGATCTCCGCAGCACGGCGTCCGCCTCCGCGCGGGCGATGCCCGCCTGGATCTACAACCACCCCGAGATGACGCGGCTCGAGCTCGAACGCATCCTGTTGCCGAGCTGGCAGATGCTTTGCCACGTCAGCCAGCTGCGTAATGCCGGCGACTACGTCACGCTGGATATCGGCGCGGAAAGCGTCGTCGGGCTGCGTGACCGCGACGGCGTGATCCGTGCGTTCCACAACGTCTGCCGTCATCGCGGCGCGCGACTGCTCGACGGCGACGGCAACTGCGCCGGCCCCATCACCTGCCCGTACCACGGCTGGTCGTACCGGCATGACGGCGCGCTGCTGGGAGTGGCGGCACGCGACACCTTTCCGGGCCTCGATCGCTCCGAGCACGGCCTGCGGCCGGTGAAAGTGGAGGTCGCGTTTGGCTTCGTCTTCGTCGCGCTGGCCGGCGACCCGCCGCCGGTGGCCAGCACCTGGGGCACGCTCGCCGACGACTTCGCACCCTATCGCTTCCAGGACATGGTGCCGCTCACGCCCATCACCAGCCAGACCTGGAACGTGGACTGGAAGATCGCGATGGACAATTACCTGGAGTCGTACCACGTGCCGATCGGCCATCCGGGGCTGTACCGCATGTTCACTCCCGATTACGACGACCAGGCTGCGGTTCCGGGCGTGGCGCGCGGCGTGAGCTGGATGCGCGAGCAGCCCTCGACCCACTGGGCCGAGCGCAGGTACCAGCAGCTCGTCGGCCGTGTTTCGCCGCACCTGCCCGAAGCCAACCGCCGCTGCTGGCGCTTCTACAGCATGCTGCCGAACCTGGGCATCGACGTCTTTCCCGAACAGATGGACTTCTTCCAGGTGCTGCCGGCCGGGCCCGGCAAGTGCACCATTCGCGGCGCAATTTACGGCTTGCCGGATTCCAGTCGCGAGATGCGCGTCGCTCGTTACCTGGGCCAGAGAATCAACCAGTCAGTCAATGGCGAGGACGAATGGCTGTGCCAGCGCGTGCAGCGCGGGCTGGCGTCGAGCAGTTACACGCCCGGTCCCTTGTCCGAGCTCGAGCGCTGGATGCGCGAGTTCCACGACCTGCTGCGCGAACGCATCCCTGAGACCCGGCAGGCACAGGCGCCCGCACGGTTCGCGTGATACCGGCTTTGGGTCAGTACTCCGAGTCGAGCAGCATGCGCAGGAAGACGGACACCGCGGGCGACGGCGTCACGCTGGAGTCCGCCCGATAGTCCGGATCGCTCTCGCCTTGTTGCGTCGACGCCGCGAGTGCCAGCTCGCGCTCGAGCTGGGTTCGCGACAGGCTGCGTGCTGCAGCATTTCGTACCCGCGCCTCCGCATCGACGGCAGGCACCTCGTACTCGAACTGTTGCACGCAGCTGCTGCCCGCACCGGCCGGCAGCACCTGCACGATCGACAGGACGCCCGGCCCCTGCAGCACGAGCACATTGGGCCACAGGAATTGCCACTGCCCCGCACTGGTCGTCGTGCCCGGTGAGCGGGCATCGAGCAGTGTGCGCATGACGATCTTCCAGTCCGCCGCGACGGTCAGCGACCACTCTGCGGAATCCGGCGCCGGCACGCAGTCGCCCGCATCGTCGAGACCGGCCAGGTTCGGCTCCGGCCAGCGGCGAGCCGCCGCCGGCGAGCGCACGAAGATCAATCCGCGCGAACGATGCACGTCGAGTTCGAGCAGTCCCGCGTCGTCGCGCGGCGGCACGGAGCGGCCGTCCAATCCGTAGGCGAGGCCATGCGCGGCGCAGGTGATGCGGCCGTCGGCAAAGTGCCCGCGGCGCGTCGTTACCAGCGCGTGCGGCAGGCCGCGACAGGCGTTACGAAACGCCCGCACCGTACCCGTTGCGTCCCGCACGACGAGTACACGGGTCGCGACCAGGTCGAGCGATGCAAAATCGCCGCTGCCGGGAACGTCCTGCTCAAGACCGACGAACTGCCAGGCGCCACGGAAGACGCGATCGCGCTCCTCGTCGAGGTTGCCCTGCGTGGCGCGCGTTACCGCAGTGGCGCCACCCTCCAGGCTGGAGAATTCGCGCGGAAAGACCGACCGCAGGTACGCCATGCAGCGCCGCCGGGCGAGCGCACGATCGATGTTCGCTTCGTCCTCGAAGGCAAATCCCTGCCACAGCATTTCGAGGACCCCGATGAGCCCCAGGGCAACGGCGTCGCTGTCGAGGTGTCGGCGCCCACTGGCCACGATCATGCGCTCGACCAGGTCATGGACGAGCGCGGCGAAGTTCGCGTCTTTCTGCCCGCAAATGGCCAGGTACTCCTGGCGCGCGTTCGCCTCGCCCCAGAACGCATACCAGACGGCGACTTTGCGCGGGCTGGCGATCTCCGGGTCGAGGTACAGCTCGACCAGGCGCTGCAGCGCGAGCGCCGGGTGCTCGCGCAAGGCGACGACCGGCGTCACCACGCGCTCCTCGAACTCCGTCGCCAGGAATTGCAGCGACGCCACCAGCATCGCTGCCTTGGAGCGGAAATAGAACCGCACGATGCCGGGCGACAGCCTGGCGATGGCCACGACCCTGGCCACGGTGGTGCCGGTGGGCCCGTACAGATGCAGTGCGGTGATACTGGCGTCGATCAGGCGTTGCCGTTGCCGTAGCGGCAGCGCCTGGTGCAGCGCCTTCTCGCTCGTGACCCGCGATTTCTTTGGCTTTGTCACTTGCCGGTCGTGATCCGCGTCCAGATACGGGTGCGGACACGTTGCGTTGCCATGTCCATCTCGTCGGTCGTGTACAGGCGTGCCTTGACGTGATCGTTCGGGTAGATGGCAGGGTCGTTCAGGATCGCAGGTCGCACCAGGGCATTGGCTGCACGGTTGCTGTTGCCGTAGTAGATCTCGTTGGTGATCTCGGCGATGACATCCGGCCGCAGGATGAAGTTCAGGAACTTGTGCGCGGCCTCGGGGTGCGGCGCGTCCACGGGCACCAGCAGCGAGGAAAAGTTCAGGTTGGCGCCTTCCTTGGGAATCGTGAACGCGAGATTCAACGGCGCACCCGCCTCGCGCGCGCGCGCCATGATGTTGGCGTAGTCGCTGGACCACGACATGGCGATGCAGAGATCGCGATCGGCCAGCGAATTCATGTACTCGACGGAATCGAACTTGCGGATGTAGGGCCGCACTTTCGCCAGCATTTTCTGCGCCGCCTCGAAATCCTCGCGCTTGCGGCTGTTTGGATCGAGCCCGAGGTACACCAGCGCCAGCTGCATCGTGTCGTCGGGCGAATCGAGCAGCGATACACCGCAGTCGGCGAAGCGGCGCACGACGTCGGGGTTGAAGAGCATGTCGAGGCTGCCGAGCGGCGCGTTCGGCATGCGCGCCTTGATCATGTCGACGTTGTACGTAAAGCCATTGATCGCGTGCAGGTAAGGGACGGCATGCTTGTTGCCCGGGTCGGCAGACGACTGCAGCGCCAGGACCTTCGGGTCGAGGTTTTTCCAGTTCGGCAACTTGCGCTTGTCCAGCGGTCGGTAGACGCCCGCCTTGATCTCGCGGCTGAAAAAGTTGGTCGACGCGCTCACCACGTCGTAGCCGGACGCCCCCGCCAGCAGCTTGGCTTCCATCGTCTCCTCGGCGTCGTAGGTGTCGTAGACCACCTTGATGCCGGTCTCACGCTCGAACCGCTGCAAGGTGCGCGAGCCGATGAAGTCCGCCCAGTTGTAGATGTGCAGGCGCTTTTCCTCGCCCTGCGCGGCGCTGAAAAAGCCCAGCAGCAGCACGCAGGCGATGGCGCGACATGCGACACCGCGCAGCAGGCCGCCCGCCGGATCGTGCCGGCCACGTGAACCGATCGCCATCAAGAAGGTCCGTTGTGCCTGCGGAAAACGAGGCTCAGGAGAATGGATGATCGGACGGATGAGCGCAACGGATGCGTGGGCCGAGCTGGCGTCCTCCGGCCCGCCTGCGACGGATGCGCGGCCCGGGTCGCTTACCCGCTGCGAAACGCGAGCGCAGTCACACCGGTCCGGGGGTGCCTGCAGCACCATAGGCCCATGAATTGGCGCCGTGTCGGTTGGATTGCCTTGCTCGTCTTTGCGCTGTCGAAGGCGTGGGGACAGTGGGAACAGCGGGCCCTCCATCCGGCCGACGGGGCCCTCGCGCCGGATGCACCCGTGCAAGCGGATGCGGACGGTGCGCCCGCCATCGTGCTGGGACGCTGGACGCTCACGCCACGGGCCACCTACGACATCACGGCGCGTGTCCTCGGCCGCGAAGACTATCGCTTCGATCCGATCTCGGACCTGGCGCCGCTCGATCTTGCGCTCGGCTGGGGCCCCATGTCGGACAACCAGGTGCTGCAAGCGCTCGAGATTTCGCAGGGCGCACGATTCTATTCATGGCGGCCCGTCACTGAGTCACTGCCGATCGACCTGCGTGACGTCACCACGCACAGCGCCAACACTCACCTGATTCCGTCCGATGCCGCCGTCGCCGCAAGACTCGATGCGCTGCGTCACGGCGGGCAGGTGGTCCATCTGACAGGCCTGCTGGTTGACGGCGCACGGGACGACGGCATGACCATCCGCACGTCGCTGACTCGCACCGACAGTGGAGCAGGTGCGTGCGAGTTCATGCTGGTCCAGAACGTCCAGGTTCAATGACCCGATAGTCCACTCCTGCGGCGTAGGTCACAGATTGGGCAATTCGCGCCCGAAACGATTGTCGGGCGTATGAACTAGCGATAAGTATCGAGGGCAACGCTTCGAGCAACGTCCCGGCCGCGCGACCAACGAGGGCATGCCAGTGGCATTTGTGATCTTCTCTGCCGGTCCCGTGACTTACGCGCGTCAACGCACCGTCGATGCCCTGCCACTCGCGGTCGGCGCCAGCCTGCTCGTGCTGCTGCTCATGGTCGGCAGCTTCGCGTTGGGCTATGGCTCGGCACAGCCAGGTATCGCAAAGGGCTCATCCGACCGCTCAGTGACCCGGTTCGATCTTGATCGCCCCGAGGGCCGCGCCTTGATCGATCGGGTCGGCGCACTTTCAGGTCGCCTGACACTGCTGGAAAGCGAAGCGGCGGCCCTGGCCAGCCGCCTTGGCGTGAGCCGTTCACCGACGGTCCCCGACAAGGCGGCCGCGCAGCCGATCGACGCTCTGCCCCGTGGCGGCCCGTACATTCCTCTCCCAGGTGACGCCAGCCGGCCAGCCATCGGTCGTGTCCATCGCAGCGATTCGGGCACGGGTCTGTCTCGACTCGAGGATGAGCTGGCGCAGCTCGAGGCTGTGATCGGACAGCTGGCAAACCTCAACGCCGAGCACAACCTGGCGAGCATGGCTTTTCCGAATCGTCGACCCATCCAGGAAGGACGCACGAGTTCGGGTTTCGGCACACGTCGTGACCCGTTCACGGGCCGGCCGGCGCGTCACGAAGGCCTCGACTTTCCGGCACCTGTCGGCACGCCGATTCGCGCCAGCGCCGGCGGCTGGGTTGTCAGCGCGGGCCCCAACGGGGCCTATGGCAACGCAGTGGTGATCGACCACGGCAACGGTCTCGCCACGTTGTACGGGCACGCCTCGAGGGTCTTCGTCCGTCGTGGCGACCTGGTGATGCCACATCAGGTGGTCGCGGCGGTCGGCTCAAGCGGACGCTCGACCGGCGCGCACCTGCATTTCGAAGTCATGCGGCATGGGCTCCGGGTGGAGCCCAGGGATTACCTGGCCCAGGTGGAGGCCCCGCCCGAGCTGCCATGAGGACGTTCGCATCCTCTGCCGCAACTCGGCGCCTGTCGTCTGCCCGCCTCGAGCTGGTCTCCGCGCGGCGCCTGCGTATCGGCTTCCAGAGCGCGGTACTGGTTGCGCTGCTCGCGCTGTTGGGGACGCTCGCCTTGCACAATTATGCGAACGGCGGAACGCGCACATCGAGCCTGCGTGACCTGCAGGCTCGCAGCATCGCCCTCGAAGCGGAAGGCGCCCGTCTCAGGACCGAGCTCGCGATGGAGCGCGCCACGCGTTCCTCACTCGAGCGACAGATCGTGGCGCTGAACGAGCGCATCGTGGAGCTGAGCGGCCAGATCGATTTCCGCAACGCGCAGCGCGACCGTCAGCGTGCAACGCAATAGCTGTTCGACGGGCACCCTACGGAGTGAGCACCATGTTTCGTCGAAAATCACGCACGCCAATTGACATCGCCCGACTCTCCAGCCTGATCGCTGCTGGTGTCGAGATCGTTGGGGACGTCACCATCACCGACGGATTGCGGATCGACGGTCGGCTGCAGGGAAACGTCCTCTGCAAGGACGCCGCGCGCGGGTTGCTCGTGTTGAGCGAGAAGGGCAGCATCGCTGGCGGCGCCAAGGTCTACGATGCCGTCATCAATGGCTCGATCTGCGGCGATCTCGAGGTGGAGAATTTCCTCGAGCTTCAGGCCAATGCGCGCGTCACCGGCAACATCCGCTACCGCCAGGTGCATATGGAATGCGGCGCCACGGTGGACGGAAGGCTTGAGCACCTGACCGATCGCACCGAGACCGTGCCTGTCGCGGCCAGCAACGTCGTGACTCTGTACGCGGACACCGACGCCCACCGCGAGCGATCACGAACCTGCGGCTGACATCCGGCTTGCCGATTCCTGAAAGTCGGCGTCGGCGCCTGTTGGACCCAGTGCCTGGTCAACCTTCAATTCCGCTTCGATAGAAACTGGCTCTGTCCCCAATTCGTGCCCGTGACGCCGGGAGACTCCTCCCTTATTCTGAGGTTCAACGCCGAGTTGGAGCTGGCAAGATTGGCCCTTCGGCCTTGAGCTGACTGCAATTACCGGCGATAGGAGGATCACGATCATGCGAACGAATGTCCAGACAGGTTTGATCGTATTGAGCGCAGCCCTGGTGTTGTCGGGTTGCCAGAAGGCGGGGGACAACTCCGCTACGCCTGCCGCAGGAGCAGGTGACGCGGCTGCAACGGCCACGACGCAGGTCACGTGGCCATCCAGCCTGAACGTGTTCGGAGACGGCTTTCCCAACCCCGGCGACCCGTGCCGCAGGATCGGAGAAAGCGCCGCGACGATAGATTTTCTTGATCACACCGCGACGCTGGCGGGTTGCCTGTCCGCGGATGACGCGGCGACAGTTGGGCGGTACGGTGGTTGCCACGATCGATGGCGTGACGTTGGTTTCAGTGCCAGCCGCTGCCGCCATGCCGGGCGACGGCGACGGGCAGGGTGATGCCAAGGTTGCCGGAACCAAGTACAACGCCACGGCGCAGATTCGTTGCTCGGGCTATAAAGGCGCGGCAGCCGGGATGTGCGATGCGGGGGTCGTGCGCGGCACTGAGACTGGCACCTATGTCGAGGTGACACTTCCAGACGGCAGCCAGCGCACCCTCTTTTTCAACCCGAACGGCAGCTTCCTCGCTTTCTCGACGGCAGAAGCCGATGGCACCGCTGCCATGCTGAGCGGTTCCATGCGCAGGGGCGACACCACCATCGCGACGCTGGGTACCGAGCGCTACGAAATCCCCGATGCCTTCGTGAAGGGCGATTAGCTCAGGTTTGTCGACTTGATCAAACTCGCTGGATGGCAACGTGAACAAAGCGAACAAGCGTCTTGCGATTGCCCTCATTGCGGTCGCCCTCTGGGTGGCAATCACAATGGGGGTTGGATTGCTTCAGGTAGGCCCGGGCACATCGCTGGACAAATTTGCATCGGAGCAGATTGTGTGGGGTCCGCCCGCCGCAGCGGCGTTCATGCTGTTCGTTGCCTGGGTGATGGGATGGCGGGACCTGGGGTTCAACCGTGTCCGACCCTCGAGTTCATGGCGCCTGCTGTGGCTCCCGATGCTGCTGGTGTGTGGCTTTATCGGGTTCGCGATCCTGCTGGACAGGCCGGTTCCGACATCGGTTGTGTTCACCGTGGCAATCAACACGATGGTGGTCGGCTTCAGTGAGGAATTGGCGTTTCGCGGCGTCCTGTGGGGTGGCGCCCGCAAGGCGATGTCGTTCTGGGGAGCCTTCTTCCTGGTGACCTTCCTGTTCGGGATCGTGCATGTCCTGAACGCTCTCATGACGGGGCAATTTGCCGGGGCGGGTGTACAGGCATTCAATGCAATGCTGAGCGGTGCGGCGTTCCTCGCCCTGCGCATACGCACGCACTCACTCATTCCGGTCATGATCCTGCATTGGCTGTGGGATCTCGCCGTTTTCGTCATTGGGGCAGGTCGAGTTGGGCCGGCTCCGGTCGCTGATCCGATGACGCAATTGACAGGCGGCCTGATGATCGTCGGACCCATGGCGCTGTATGGCTTTTTCCTCATTCGCAATGAGGGGGTCCGACAGGGCTGGCAGGACGATTTGCGCGCAAGACCCTCTCCCCAAGGAACCTGATCGATGGTCTTCCAGGTGTCCGCGTGAACCTTTCCGACATCTTTTCGCCCCGCCGCTGACTGGGCGCACAAACTCTTCTACTATTCCATTTCGGTTGCGAACATCGCGCAACATCAACGGAGCGCCTACACCATGCACAAGAAAGTGAAACTCGCCGCCAGCAGCGCCGCCATTGCACTACTGTTGCCCTTGGCCGCCAACGCTACCGACCCCAACTATGCCAAGAAGCTGGAGCGCTCCGGATGCACCCAGGTGTCCGAGTTGCAGGGCTGCGATATCAACAAGACCAAGGCCGAGAACGCCAAGGCCGGGTTTATTGCGGCTCCGGCCTCCTCCGGCAAAGAGAGTTACCAGAGCAAGCTCGAACGCTCCGGCTGCACCCAGGCGTCCGAGTTGCAGGGCTGCGACATCAACAAGACCAAGGCCGAGAACGCCAAGGCCGGGTTTGGCGCAGCGACGGCGGCCGGAAGCAGCGACCGTGCACCAGCGGCTGCAATTCAGGCCTGCAACAAGTTCGCCAACGAGGGTTACGACGGCACGATCGTAAGCCAGAGCGCAATGAAGCCCGGCTATTGGGAAGTGGTGATGCGTTTCGAGCAGTATCAATACGTCTGCAACGTCAGCAGCAGTGGCAAGGTCGAGTCGTTCAACAAGATCAACTGACCACCGACGAGCTACTCCACCGTCACGCTCTTCGCCAGGTTCCTCGGCTGATCCACGTCCGTTCCCTTGAGGATGGCGCAGTGATACGCCAGCAGCTGCAGCGGAATCGTGTACACCACCGGCGCCTGGAAGTAGCTCACGTGCCGCGGCATCTCGATCACGTGCACGCCGTCTTCCGACTGCATGCCTGACTCCGGATCGGCGAACACGTACAGCTCGCCGCCGCGCGCGCGCACTTCCATCAGGTTCGATTTCAGCTTTTCCAGCAGGTCGTTGTTTGGCGCGATCGTGATGATCGGCATGTCGGCGTCCACCAGCGCGAGCGGGCCGTGCTTCAGCTCGCCGGCCGGATAGGCCTCGGCATGGATGTACGAAATCTCCTTCAGCTTCAGCGCACCTTCCATCGCGATCGGATGCATCGGGCCACGGCCGAGGAACAGCGCGTGCTGCTTGTCGACGAAGCGCTTCGCCAGCTCCTTGATGACCGGGTCGAGCTTGAGCGTGGCTTCGATCAGTGACGGGATGCCGATCAGGCGCTGCACCAGCCCGCGCTCGCGCTCGGCGTCGGCGCCATGAAACTTGGCAAGCGCCACCACCAGCATGCCGAACGCCGTGAGCTGCGTGGTGAACGCCTTGGTCGACGCCACGCCGATCTCGGGGCCCGCGCGCGTGAGCATGACGAGTTCGGACTCGCGCACCAGCGAGCTCTCGGGCACGTTGCAGATGGCCAGCTGCGACAGGTAGCCGGCCTGCTTGGCGAGACGCAGTGCTGCAAGGGTATCGGCGGTCTCGCCGGACTGCGAGACGCTCACGAACAACGTGTTCTGGGGTACTACCGGATTGCGGTAGCGGTATTCGCTGGCGATCTCCACCCAGCACGGCAGGCGGCAGATCTGTTCGATGAAGTACTTGGCGACCGATGCCGCGTGATAGCTGGTGCCGCACGCGACGATGCGCACCGCTTCGGTCTTGGCGAATACGGCCTGCGCCGCCGGGCCGAATGCGGCCTCGAGCAACTTGCCGCCCGCGACGCGTTCCTCCAGCGTCTGCGCCACGGCGCGTGGCTGCTCGTGGATCTCCTTCAGCATGTAATGCGGAAAGTCGCCCTTCTCGGCCGCATCGGCCGAGAGTTCGCTCTCATGCACCTTGCGCTGGATCGTGTTGCCGTCCTTGTCCGAGATGCGCACGCCGTCGCGCCGGATCTCGCACACGTCGCCTTCTTCCAGGAAGACGAACCTGCGCGTCACCGGCAGCAGCGCCGCGACGTCGGAGGCCACGAAATTCTCGCCCTCGCCCAGGCCCACCACGACCGGGCAGCCTTCGCGCGCCAGCACGATGCGCTCGGGATCCTTCTGCGAGATCACCGCCAGCGCGTAAGCGCCCTGCAGTTCGGAGACGGTGGCGCGCACCGCCTTGAACAGGTCGCCGGTTTTCTGCAGGTGGTAGTGCACGCGGTGCGCGATCACTTCGGTGTCCGTCTCGGACGTGAATTCGTAGCCCGCGGCCTTGAGCTCGTCGCGCAGCTCGTCGTGGTTTTCGATGATGCCGTTGTGGACCAGCGCGATGCCGTCTTTCGAGATGTGCGGGTGGGCGTTGCGCTCGCTCGGCACGCCGTGCGTGGCCCAGCGCGTGTGCGCGATGCCGAGCAGGCCGTCGGTGGGGCTCTGCTCGAGCGCTTCCTCGAGCATGCGAACCTTGCCCACCGCTCGCAGCCGCTTGATGGTGCCGGCGTCAGTCAGCACGGCGACGCCGGCCGAGTCGTAACCGCGGTATTCGAGGCGACGCAGGCCCTCGATCAGGATGGGCACGACGTCACGCTGGGCGACGGCTCCGACGATTCCGCACATGCTCGATCCTTTTTCCGCGGGGCGGCGAGACTAACAGTTTTTCGTTTCAGATCAAAGGACTACGCCCGCCCGCCAGGGCCCGCGCTGCTCCCTCCACCCCACCCGAAGCACGATTTTACGGCCCCACGGGGGCCCTGACCGGCTTTACGTCACATTCGGAGCCGGCGAGGGGCCCGGGCACCCCTCGCCCCTCCCCGCCTCAGCCCGCTGGGGCGACGGCCCGTTCAGACGCCGGTGACGTTGCCGTCGCGGGCGCGCAGCAGCTTGAACCGATGGAAGCCGAGGCGCTCGAGCTGATCGAGGTCGAAGTCCTGCATGCCGAGCAGTTCCCGGTACTTCAGTTTCTGCGAACACCGGAACAGCGACTTGTCGCCGGTCTTGTTGGCCTTCGAGATGCTCGGATAGCAGATCCTGGCAGGGCACGTCAGGGCACAGCCGGCGTTGGCAAACAGCGTGATCTGGTCCTTGTTGCCGATCGAGGCGAGGAAGGCCTCGTCCTCGTTGGCGCTCATCGGCAGGATGATGCTGTCGTAGAGGGCGGACGCCTTGTCGATCTTCGCCAGGCTGTCGATGTTCTTGATCACGCTGGCTTCGAGTCGGTACTGGGGAAAATCCCGGCGGATCCACCGCGCCAGGTTGTCGTTGGTGACGATGATCGAGTTGCCCGGCCGATGGTGCTTTTCGAGCATGGGTCGGTTGGCCGCGTATTCCTCCGGCGAGGCGTCGTGATTGGTCAACGGCAGGCGCAAGCCGATGCCCATCTCGTACATCGATTTCAGGTCGTACGCGCTGAGTTCGGTACCGCCGTAGATGCGGCCGCCGTAGAGCGTGCTCTTGTCGGTCGTGAACCCGAAGAAGCTGTCGATCTGGGCGACGGGGATGTCGCTGAAATGCCGCTTCATGAACATCTGGATCGGCATGGCGGTCGCCTTGCCGCGGGCCGAGATGGTGAATTGCCGGTTCACGGGCGCAGCCACCGCGCCACTGCCCGGTACAGCGACGAGTCTGCCGGCGCCAGGGGCAGGCCGAGGTCGCGCTCGAGACGCTCGATCCAGTGCGCCGTGCGGATGCCCGTGCCGACGATGATCATCGCCTCGGCGTCGGGTGCGGCGGCCCGCGTGCGGCGCAGGCTCGCCAGGACCTCGTCCTCGCTGAATTGGTAATGCCGCGCACTGACGCTGGCCTGGTCCGGGAACAGGCCCTGTTCGACGAAGGTCTGGAATGCCTCGATGTGGAAGCCGCCGTGCTGCAGGAACGCCGTGAACATCGCCTTCCATTCAGGACTGTAATAGGGGGCGGCCACGGCCACCCTGCGCGCCCGGAGTCGATCGAGTTCATCGAGGATCGCCACCGCGTTCAGCACCACGGGCACGCCGCAGGCCTGGCCGATCCGCTCGCCCGCCGCGCGCGCGCCCGCGGGCGTCTGGCCGATCAGGCAGCCGAAGCCCGGCCCGTCCTGGATGATCAGCTCGCAGCCTGCCTCGGCCAGCATTCTCGCCGCCGTGACGAGATGCAGCTCGGACGCGGCAATGGCCTCGAAACTGTAGTCGAATCCGGGTGGCGGCAGGATCGTCTGCTGCAGGTGCAGCTGTCCCGGATACAGCCGTTCCAGGTCCGGCGCGTTGGGGTCCATCCAGCCGGGCGCGGATACGATGCCGAGCCGTCGCTTCGTGGTTGCAGTCCCGCTCATCGCATGTCTCCCGCGGGTCTCAAGGCCCGGCAACTGCCGCAGGTTCACGCCAGCCCGGGTACAGGTCGCCCGCCCATTGCTGGCAGAGGGCGTGGTCGACAGCAGGCAGCGGGCCCGTCCGGTCGCCGAGCTCCATCATCTGCGGACGTGCCGGATCGAATGCAGGCCAGTCGTCGCCGCTGTCACGCTTGCCTGCAGGATCACCGTAGCGTGCGAAGTTGACCCACCACTGCTGCATGCGCGTCGTCAGCGCGTGGTCGGTGTCGTCGCCGGACAACCAGTCGTCGTGCGTGTCGAACACGTAGGGAATCTCAGCTCCATGGTACGAGCGCAGCGTCGTGCCGCCGGGACCGGGGCGCATGCGCGTGAAGCGGTAGACCCAGGCCCTGTGCCCTTTAGCGCGCACGCTGGCGGACATCACGTAGGCCGGGCACACCATGTTGACGAAGGTGAAGACCTTGTCGCGGCCACTGCGCACGTCCGGCTCCTGCGCCGCGCGCGCCTCGAGGGCGGCGCGCACGTTGGGCGGCTGCGCTGCGACGTCCTTGCGCAAACCGTCGGCATCGGCGTCGAGGTACATGTACCACTCGTCCTGGTTGGTGCCGATCAGCAGGTCATGGGCTATGCCGTTTCGCGCGTACGCCGCGGCGGGCGTCTCCAGCACCGTGACGCCGTCGACGACCGGCGAGTAGTCCTGGCTCGGCAGGCCACGCAGCGCCGCGTCCCAGATTTCCGGACTCGGCATGCGGCGCAGGGCGGCGAGATCGGGCCGTCCGGGAATCGTGTCGCTCAGCGCCCGTCCGGCCTGCTCCGCGTCGGCGAGCGTGCCGCGATCCAGCAGCTGGAAGCCGCCGCTCTGGCTGATGGCGCGTCGGAACAGGTCGCGCGCCGCCGGCAGGCTGACGAGGTAGCCGATGTTGCTGCCGCCGGCCGATTCGCCGAACACAGTCACGTTGCCGGGTTCGCCGCCGAACTGCGCGATGTGGTCGCGCACCCAGCGCAGCGCGGCCACCTGGTCCAGCAACCCGAAGTTGGCGGGTGCCGCGGCGCCACGCAGTTGCGGGTGCCCGAAGAAACCGAACACTCCGAGCCGATAAGCGATGGTGACGACGATCACGTCGCCGCGCGCGGCGAGTCTTGCGCCCTGGTAGTTCGGTTCGAAACTCCAGCCACCGCGGTTGGCGCCGCCGTGGATCCACACCATCACCGGCAGCCGCGCGTCCGGCGCGAGCCGCGGTGTCCAGATGTTCAGGTACAGGCAGTCTTCGCTGAAGGCGGGATTGACGAAGGTAGCCGGTGCGACGCCGAAGGCCTGGCCGACGTCGCGGTACCAGTCGATGTTGTAGTCGTCCTGATAGCAGCCGGCTGCGAACGACCGTGCGTCCTGGCGACCGCGGCGCGGTGTCGGCGATTGCGGTTCTCGCCAGCGCAGGTCGCCGACCGGCGGCGCCGCGAAGGGAATGCCCTTGAAGCTCGCGACCTGCGGATGCTCGCCGTCGAAGTCGCCCTGCAGCGTCTCGCCATTGGTCGTGACTACCGGCGCCGTCACGGCACGAGCGGCAGCGACTGTCGTCGTCAGCGCGAGCCCTGCGAGCAGGGCCGCCAGCCCGCATGCGCGAGTGCGGCTAGACATGTCGAGCCAGCGCCGCGCGCACCCAGTCGATGGGCTTGACCTGCGGCAGGATGACCAGCCAGCCGATCAGCCCGAGCACGTTGATCGCAGCGACCAGCGCAAACGCCAGTTCGAAGTGGCCGGTCTGGTCGACGAGGATGCCGGTGATCAAGGGTGCGATCAGGCCGGCGACGTTGCCAGCGGCGTTCTGCACGCCGACCCAGCTGCCCGAGGCCTTGGGCCCGGCGATGATCTGCGGAATCGCGAACACGCCCGGGTAGGAGAAGCCGGCGATGACCTGGAACAGGAACAGCGCGGCGAGCGAGCCCCCGATCGGCAGCAGCACCATGCCAGCCATGCAGGCGATGCCGGCGAGATGCGCGACGCCCATGAGGCCCTTGTAGACGACGTTGGCGCTGCGCCCGTTACGGATCCAGCGGTCGGCGAGCCAGCCCATGAACAGCGCGCTCATGGCGTTGAGCAGGTAGGCCCAGGACGCGATCAACGCCATCGTGCCCATCGAGAAGCCGCGCTCCTTGACCAGGTAGAACGGCAGCCACGACAGGATGAAGTAGAAGCTGTAGTTGGCGGCGAAATGGCCGAGCGATGCCCCCCACAGTGCGCGTTGGCGCAGGATCAGCCGCATCGGCGGCACGTCGCGGTCGATCACGCCGGTCTTCGGCGACAGCGCCACCTTGACCTTGCTCCACGGCCACAGCCACAGCAGCGACAGCGCGCCGAACAGGATGAACACCGGCCGCCAGCCATAGATGCTCATCAGGTAGCCGCCGAGCAGCGTGCCGACGGCGGGACCCACCAGGTAGCCGAAGCCGAGCACGCCGTTGGCGACGCCGAGGTGCTCGACCTTGACCGAACTGGCGAACACCTTCGACGCACACGGAAAGGCCACGCTTTCGCCGACGCCGAGCAGCACCCGCAGCACCACCAGCGCGACGAAGCTGTGTACGAACCCGGTCGCCATCGTGGCAAGCGACCAGATCACGAGTCCGGTCGCGAGCACCTTGTGCGCGCCGTAGCGCTCGGCCAGCCAGCCTGCCGGCGCCATGCAGAGCACGTAGCCGTAGTAGAACGCGGAAAGCAGGAACCCGAGCTGGCTTGCGCTCAGCTGCAGTTCGTCCTGCAGCAGCGGCGCGGCGGTGGCGAGGCTGCCGCGGTCGATGTAGTTGATGAACAGCGCCGCCGTGACCAGCAGCACCAGGCGCGTGGCCGAGGGCGAATAGCCTGGGCCAGACGTCGCCGTGGGGGTTGCCATCGGCGTCAGGCCGTCACGTCGACGACGACGCATCCGATCGAGCCGCCCTGCTCCACCAGTTCGTTGGCGCGGGCGATCTCGCTGAGCGGCACACGCTCAGCGATGCGGTGCTGCAGCATGCCGTCGCGAAAAGCCTGTGTGATGTCGGCGATCGCGTGTTTCTTCGCCGGCTCCGGCATCGAATACACGATGACGAAGTGAAGGGTCAGGTCGAGGTACATCATGCGGAAGAACGGCAGCTGCGGCTCTTTCACCTGGGTGGAGGAGTACGTGGCGATCACGCCGCTGCTGCGAATGCAGTGCAGGACTTCGTGCAGGTTGGCGCCGAACTCGACGTCGATCACGCGGTCGATCGGCTTGCCGCTGTTGAGCGCCTTGACGCGCTCGCCCCACCCCGCTTCGCGGTGATTGAAGACCTGCTGCGCGCCCGCATCGCGGCAGACAGCCTCGTCGCGGGCATTGCTCGCCGACGCGATCACCCTGGCGCCCGCCATCCTTGCCCACTGGATCGCGTAGTAGCCGACCCGTCCGGCGCCGCCGGTCACCAGCACGGTCTGGCCGGCAATGGGGCCGTCTGCGTGCACGCAACGGTGTGCGGTCATGATCGGAATGCCGGCGCACGCGCCCACGTCGAAGCCTGCCTCGATCGGCAGCGTCACCGCCCGCGCGGAATCGAGCGCCACGTACTCGGCCGCCGTGCCGAAGCGGCGTCCGAACTGGGCCTGGTAGACCCAGACTCTTTGGCCCACCCGCCTGGCATCGACGCCCTCGCCCACCGATTCGATCACGCCGGCCCCGTCACTGTTCGGGATCACGTAGCCGTCGTCGAGCAGGTTGGGGAACGAACCAGCGCGCTTCTTGACGTCGGATGGATTGACGCCGCTCGTGCGCAAGCGCACCAGTACCTCGCCTGGACCTGCCACCGGCGTCGGCTTCTCGCCGAGCACGAGCACGTCGCGTGCCGCGCCAAATCGCTCGAACCATGCTGCTTTCATCGAATTTCCTGGTGCGTGCGCTCAGTCGTCGAGCCAGTTCGAGAGTGATTCCGTGTGACCGTCGACGCCGATGATCTGGCCCGAAATCATGCGGCCCTGCGGTGAGGCGAGAAAGAACACCGTGTTGGCCACGTCTTCGGCGTCGACGAATTGCCGCAGCGACACCTGCCGCTCATAGAGCTTGCGGATCGCCGCCGGCTCCATGCCGCGCGCAGCCGCATCACGCTCGATGACGCCATCGATGCGCGGGCCCTTGATGCTGCCCGGGCAGATGGCATTGACGCGGATGCCCTCGGGACCGAGCTCCATCGCGAGCGTCTTGGTGAATCCGAGCAGCGCCCACTTGCAGGCAGCGTACGGCGTACGGAACGGAAAGCCGAAAAACGCCGCACTGGACGCGATGTTGATGATCGAGCCGCCGCCCGCGGCGCGGAGCAGCGGCACCGCACGGCGCGTGCAGTAGAACTGGCCGTTCAGGTCGACCGCGACCGTGCGGTCCCAGTCGGCGGGCGCGATCTTCTCGACCGGCGCCGTGGGGCCGGCGATGCCCGCGTTGTTGATCATCACGTCGACGCGACCGTACTTCGCGGCGATCTCGTCGAACCAGGCATCGACCTGCCCCGCATCGCTCACGTCGACGACGCTGGCCAGCGCCTGCGGGTGCGCAGCGCGGAACTCCTGCACTGCCGCCGGATTCGCATCGCAGACATGCACGCGAAAGCCGCCTTCCTCGAAGCGTTCGGCGGTCCTGCGTCCGAGGCCCGTCGCGGCCCCGGAGATGACGACGACGGGCGCAGGTGCCAAGCGATTCTCCACGTCTGGTGTCTGGACCCGACTCAGGCCGGCGGCAGGTAGTCGAAGATGAACGTGATCCGGTCTTCGGCGCCGCCATTCATGACGCTGTGCATCTTCTGGTTGTTGATTTCATAAGCCTGGCCGACTTCCATGCGGCACGGCCGGCCGTCGATCGTGAAGCGCACGCGCGGATTGGTGGTGATCGGCACGTGGATCCGGTGACCGGCGGCAAAGGAAGGGTGCGTATCGCGATGGGGCAGGATGCGTCCACCGGCCAGCAGCTTGGCGGCCATGGCGCGCAGGATCCTGCCGCCCGGGGCGTAGTGGCGGTCGAGGATTTCCTGCATGACCGGCTCCGCGACGGCGCCCAGTCGATCCCAGCCCTGCTTGCGGCTGATCCTCGCCTCCGGCCACGCATCGACTTCGGCGAACAGCAGCACGATCGAGCGCGTCTGCTCGTGCACTTCGTAGTCCTGTTGTCGCTGTGTGTTTTCGTTCCACGCAGCCTCGTCCTGCGCCAGGATGGCGGCGGCGAGGTCCTGCATTGCAACCTCGCCGAAGCTGCGGATCGGCACGTCGATGTCCATCGCTCTACGCTACTGCACTCGACGCGCGCGGGCAATTGCAGCGCTCAGCCCCAGAGCGCGGGCTCCGGCTCGTGCATGACGCCGCCTTCGAAGCGGATCGCGTGGCGTCGATCCAGTCGCTGCAGCAACGGACCATCCAGGTCCGTGACGGAACAGGCCTGGGCGACCAGGAAGGCCGGCGCCATGCCCAGCGACGTGCCACACATGTTGCCCACCATCAGGCCGAGCCCGAGTCGCCGCGCTTCGGCGCACATCGCGAGTGCTTCGGTGAGCCCGCCGCACTTGTCCAGCTTGATGTTGATCGACTGGTAGCGTCCGGCTAAGCCGGCAATCGAGTGGCGATCGGTGCAGGACTCGTCCGCCGCGACCGGCATGGGACTGCGCAGGCCATCGAGCGTGGCATCTGCTCCGCGTGGAACGGGTTGCTCGACCATTTCGACGCCGAGCCTGTGCAATTCCGGCAGCAGCTGCTCGAGCAGGTCGCGCGTCCAGCCCTGGTTGGCGTCGACGATGACGCGGGCCGCGGGGTGCACCTCGCGCACGCAGCGCACGAGGCCGACGTGGCGCTCGGCATCGACCTTGAGCTTGAGCAGCGGGTAGGCGAGCGCCTGTTGCGCCTTGCGCCGCACTTCCTGCTCGTCGCCCAGGCCGATCGTGAACGCCGTGGTCACCGGCTGCGGCGCAGGCAGTCCAGCGAGCTTCCAGGCGGGAATGCCCGCTTCCTTCGCTCGCAGGTCCCACAGCGCACAATCGAGGGCATTGCGTGCGCCACCGGCCGGCAATAGGTCGAGCAGCTCGGCGCCCGACAATCGGTCGTGCAGGGCGTGGCGGACGGCTTCGACCTGCGACGCCATCGACTCCGGCGTCTCGCCGTCGTAGTCGACGCCGGCGGCCTCGGCCCAGCCGCGCTGGCCGCGGGGACCGGTCAGCTGCACGACCAGCAGCGGCACGTGCGTGTTCGCATCGCGCGCCGTGACGAATGGCTCGCTCAGCTCCCAGCGCTCGACGTGGGTCGCTACCTCGATCATCCGGCGAGCAACGCCTCGGCGAGCGGCTCGACGCCGTCGCGCAGCGGATCGCACACCGGCAGTTGCAGCTCACGCTCGAGCTGGGCGCGGTAGCGCGCCCACGCGTCATCGTCGAGAGTCGACGAGTTGATGCTCACGCCGACACAGCGAATGTTCCTGTTCGTCAGGCGCCCGGCGCGCAGGTAGTCGTCGATCACCTGCGGCAGCGGCGGTATGGGGTAGTCGGGATATTCTTCGATGGTGACGCGGTCGGGGGCGTGGCACAGCACGATCGCGTCCGGCTGCGAGCCGTGCAGCAGGCCCAGCGTCACCGCCGCATACGCGGGATGCAACAGCGAACCCTGGCCTTCGATCACGTCCCAGTGCGCGGGATCGTTGTCCGGCGAGAGCGCCTCGGCCGCGCCCGCGAGAAAATCTGCGACCAGCGCATCCATCGGAATGCCGCTGCCCGCAATCATGATGCCGGTCTGGCCCGTCGCACGGAACGTGGCGGCCGTGCCTCTAGCCTGCAATGCGCGCGCCAGTGCCAGTGCCGTGTATTTCTTGCCGAGTGCGCAGTCGGTGCCCACCGTCAGCACGCGTCGACCGGTGCGCTTGCGGCCGCTGCCCACCGGGTAAGCGCCGGCGGGGTTGCGTACGTCCACCAGCCGCGCGCCGGATTGCTCGGCGGCGCGCACCAGGCGCGGCAGCGAGGCCAATCGCGTATGCAGGCCACTCACGGCATCCAGGCCGGCGCTGAGCGCCGCTTCGAGATCGTCCTGCCAGTGATCCGGCAGCACGCCGCCGGTCGGCGCGACGCCGACGATGATCGAGCCTGCGCCCTGCCGCGCGGCCTCCGCCGGACTCAGGCGCGGCAGGCCGAGACTGACTTTGGCCGCGGGATGCGACCACTCGCCGATCACGTCCTGGCCGCACCAGTCGCGCAAGCCGAAGGCGGTCTTGCAGTCGGACTTCAGGACGGCATCGCCCAGGTACAACAGGTAGGGTCGGCGCAGGACCAGCATGGCGTCAGTGCCCGGGTATCGGCTGGACGGTCTTGAACGCGGCGCTGCGCAGGACGCGACCCGGCCGCTTGCCGGTCACGGCCCCGTCGCGGATGACCCACTCGCCGCTGACCATCACGGCCGGAATGCCGAGGGGCGGCGCCACGGGGTTCGCGACCGTGGACCGGTCGATGACTGTCGCGGGGTCGAACAGCACGAGATCGGCGACATAGCCGGCCGCGATGCGCCCGCGATCCTGCAGCCGCAGCTGGGCCGCGGGCAGTCCGGTCATCTTGTGGATGGCCAGTGCGAGCGGCAGCAGTTTTTCTTCGCGCACGTAGTGCCCGAGAATCCTCGGGTAGGAGCCGGCGCCGCGCGGGTGCGCGCCGTGCAGCGCGCCGTCGGTGCTGAACATGATCTGCGGATGCGCGATGAACCAGCGCACGTCATCCTCGCTCATCGAGGTGCCGAGGACGTTGACGTCGTACTCGTTGGGCCCGTCGGTGCCGCCCGTGGCCTTGACGATGCGCATGTAGGCCTCGACCGGCGTCACCTGCCAGTGCGCGGCAATTTCGGCCAGTGTCTTGCCGCTGAGCGCCGCCTCGGGACCGTAGTTCACGATGCGGATGTTCTGGGCGCCGCCATTCTCGACCAGTGCCTGCTCGACCTTCTGCGGATTGAAGTAGTCGCGGTCGGGCACGATCACGCGAATGGTCGAGTGCCAGAACGTGTAGGGATAGACATCTGCCGCCAGGTCGATGCCTTCGCGCTTCGCACGCTCGAAGTACTCGGGCATGCGCTTCGCTGCCTGGTGCCAGACCGAGGTCGAGCCCATCTTGATGTGGGTAATCTGCACCGGCAGTTTCGCCTCGCGGCCGATGCGCAGCACTTCGTCGAACGAATCGAAGGTGCGGCTTGCCTCGTCGCGCACATGGCTGATGTAGAAGCCCTTGGCCTCGGCTGCGACCCGCGACAGCTCGACGACTTCTTCGGTCGTGGCGAAGTGCGCCGCCTCGTATTCGAGTCCGGTCGACAGGCCGAAGGCACCGGCCGTCAGCTCCCGCGCGAGCAACGCCTTCATCTGCGCGAGTTCCTGCGGGGTCGAAGGGCGGTACAGGTCCTTGCCCATCACCTGCTCGCGCAGCGTCGCATGCCCGACCATGCTCGCCAGGTTGATCGCCGGCGGGTTCGCCTCGAGCTGCGCGAAGTACGTGGCCAGCGGAAAATTCGATTCGCCGTCCTGCCCGACCAGGATCGTGGTGATGCCCTGGCGCGACACGGTTGCGGCGTCCAGGTCTTCGGTCAAGCCGCCACTGCCGTGGCTGTGCATGTCGATGAAGCCCGGCGCCAGCGCGAGCCCACGCTGATCGAGCACGGTCTCTCCCGCCCTGGGCGCGAGGTGCGGGGCGACGGCAGCGATCCGTTCACCTTCGATTCGCACGTCGCCGCGGAACGGCTCGTTGCCGGTGCCATCGTAGACGACGACGTTCGTGAGCAGCACGTCGGCGGCCGGCACTCGCGAGAAAGCCAGCAGGAGGGCGGTGACGACGACGGAGGTGGTGGTGCGCATGAGGCTCATCGGGCAGGTCGGGTATCCAGATCATACCTGCGGATTCGCCGTGGTATGGTCTCCAGCAAAGGGGCTGCAGGCGGGAACGGGTCATGACCGACAGGATCACGCGCCGCGATTTCCTCGACGGCATGGCGCTCACGATCGCCGCGGGCCTGGCCCCCTTGGACCTGCTGGCCCAGGCGGGGGCCGCCGCCCCGTATCCGCCCGCCCTCACCGGACTGCGCGGCCAGCACGACGGCGCGTTCGAGGCCGCGCACAGCATGGCGTTCGACCATCGCCAGTTCCGCGTCGGCGGCCTGCCGGTCGCAGACGAGTTCGACTGCATCGTCGTCGGCGGGGGCATCAGCGGGCTGGCTGCGGCGTGGTTCTACCGTCAGCGCTACGGTGCCGACGCGCGCATCCTGGTGCTGGACAATCACGACGACTTCGGCGGCCACGCGCGGCGCAACGAGTTCACCGTCGGTGAACGCCGCCTCATCGGCTACGGCGGGAGTGAGGCGCTGCAATCGCCCGCGGCCAACTTCTCCCCAGTCGTGCATGCATTGATGAAGTCGCTCGGGGTCGAGACCGACCGCTTCCGCCAGTACTTCGACCGGACGCTCTATCCGGGCCTCGACCTGTCGCGCGCCAGCTTCTTTGATCGCGACCGCTTCGGCCGCGACGCACTGGTCACCGGCGACCCGACGGACTGGGTCGGTGACGACATCCCGCCCGATCGCCGCAACGGGCGTCCGCTCGCGCAGTTCATCGCGGATTTTCCGGTGTCGGACGAGGCACGTCGGCAGCTGCTCGAGCTGTACACCACGAAGCGCGTGACCCTGGGGCATCTCGCGGACGACGCCGCACGCGAGGACTACCTCGCCGGCATTTCCTACGCGGAATTCCTGCGCAAGGACTGGGGACTGGGCCCGGATGCCAGCGTGTACCTGGACCAGCGACCGCTGGATTTCTTCGGCATGCCCTCCAACCTCATCCCCGCGCTCGATGCGGGGCTGTTCCGCTACCCGGGCTTTGCCGGCATCTCGCTGCCTGCCGATCCGGAGGCGGCTGGCGAGATGGACGAACCCTACATCTACCATTTCCCCGACGGCAACGCGTCGATCGCGCGCCTGCTGGTGCGCAGCCTGGTGCCGTCGGCGATTCCGGGTTCGACGATGGACGATATCGTGCTGGCGCGCGCCCGCTACGACGAACTCGACCGCGCCGGACACAAGGTTCGCATTCGTCTGCACAGCACCGTGGTCCGCGTGGTCAATGGCACGGGCCATGTCGACGTCGGCTATCTCGACCACCGCGACCGCAGCCTGCACCGCGTGCGCGCGAAGCACGTCGTGATGGCCTGCTTCAACATGTTGATTCCGTACGTGCTCGACGGCCTGCCTGAGGCGCAGGCGGCGGCGCTGAAACTGAACGTCAAGTCACCGCTCGTCTACACCAACGTCGTCGTGCGCAACTGGCAGCCGTGGGTAAAGCTCGGCGTCCACGAGATCTACGGCGTCAGCAGCCATCATTCGCGCGTGAAGCTGGACTACCCCGTGGCGATGGGTGGCTATCGCAACCCGACGCGACCCGACGAGCCGATGGTGCTGCACCTGGTGCACGTGCCGACGGTGCCGGGCAGCAACGAGCCGCGCACCGCCTTGCGTGCGGCGCGCTCGCTGCTGTTGCGGCAGACGTTCGCCGACCACGAGCACGCCGTGCGCACCGACCTGTCGCGGATGCTGGGTCCGGGCGGCTTCGATGACCAGCGTGACATCCTCGCCATCACGGTGAACCGCTGGTCGCACGGCTATGCATGGGGCGTGAACACGCTGGTGGACGACGAGGATGAGGCGGCGGCGACGATCGAGCTGGCACGCCGGAAGTCGGGACGCGTCACGATTGCGAATTCGGACGCCGGCTGGGAGGCCTACGCGCACGCCGCCATCGACCAGGCACACCGGGCCGTGGGCGAGTTTTGACCAGGCACTGTCTTTGCTTCGCGCTGCTTGCGGCGGTCACGACCGCATCGCTGGCCGCTGACGGGACTCGCGATGCAGAGCTCGCTGCTGCGCTGGTTTCGCCCGCCGCCGAGCGACGCGAATGGGCGCTGGACCGGCTGATCGCGACTCCCGCCACCGACCCGATCATCCTGCAGCAGATCGCCGGGTTGCTCGACGACCGCGACGGCTTCGTTGCCGGCAAGGCGGCGAGCGCGTTGGGCAAGCTGGGCGCCGACGCATTCACCACCATCGACGGCATGCTCGAGCACGGCAGCGCGCAGCAGCGCTGGGCCGCCACGCTGGCCCTGTACCAGAGTACCGCCGGGATCGATCGCTTCCTGCCGCAGTTGACGCGACAACTGGCGCACAGCGATGAGCGGATCGTCTACGCCAGCCTGGCCGCGCTGACACGACTGCAGTCGCGCGCCGCCCCTGCGCTGCCCGCACTGCGGAAATTGCTGACGCATGCACACCAGGAGATCCGCAGGTCGACGCTCGGGACCCTGGCCGCGATGGGTCCGACGGCGCGCGATCTCGTGCCGGATCTCACGCCCTTGCTGGACGACCCGGAGCTCGAAGTGCGGTTGGCCGCAGCGGCGGCCATGCAGCGCATCGTGCCGCCGGCGCCCATTGCGCCGGAGCGGCTGGCCTCGTACCTGGCGTGGCTGCAGCAGCACGTGCCGGCGCTGATGCAGCAGCATCGCGTGCCGGGCGTTTCCATCGCCATCATCCAGGACGGTCGCGTGCACTGGGCGCAGGGCTTCGGGGTGCGCGACGCACGCGGGCCGCAGCTCGTCACCACCGCGACGGTCTTCGAAGCGTGTTCGATGTCCAAGCCCATCCTGGCGCTGAGCGCGCTGCAGTTGCTGCAGCAGGGGCGACTGGACCTCGACACTCCCTTGACGCAGTACCTTGGACACGACTACCTGCGCGACCAGCCCGCACAGCACCTGGTCACCACGCGCATGGCACTGACCCACCGCACGGGTCTCCCCAATTGGCGGATGGGCTACGAGGAAATGGGCGGGCCGCTGCCGCTGCTGTTTTCCCCCGGATCCGAGTACACCTACTCGGGCGAGGGCATCTGGTTTCTGCAGCAGGCGCTGGAAGCCATCGTCGGTATGCCGCTCGACCGCCATGCGCAACAGGGCCTGTTTGCGCCACTGGGCCTGACGCGCACGAGCTACGTGTGGACGCCGGCCATCGAGCAGGACCTGGCCAGCGGCCATCGTGACGACGGCACCTTCAAGGACCGGACACGTTACCGCAAGGCGAATGGCGCGTACTCGCTGTACACGACTCCAACCGAGTACGCCCAGCTGATGCTGACGCTGATGCGGCCGCAGAGCCTGGGCCAGGGTGCGTTCACCCAGTCGAGCGTCGAACTGCTGTTGCAGCGGGCGCAGCGCGTCACCGACGGCACGGCTGTCGTGCGGCCCGGTCGGGCCCGATCCGTCGCCACCTACACGGCGCTCGGCTGGGGCGTGGAGGTCACCGCCGAAGGCGACATCGTCCAGCACTCGGGGTCGAACAGTTCCGGCTTCCGGACGTTCGGTCAGTTCAATCGGGCCAAGGGTTCGGGCCTGGTCATCTTCACCAACGGCGACAACGGTACGCGCCTGCGCGAGGCGATCGTGGCGCAGATCGGCGACCTGTAAGCCCGAGCGAGTGCGCGCAGGCGGAACTTGGATGGGCAGGCGCGCCATCGTACATTAGCCGACGTTTCCAGCCAGCGGTGAAGTCCCCGTGATCCGACCCCTGCACCTGCTGACCTCGCTCATGCTGCTGGTCAACGTGTCGCTCGCCTGGGCCGCGGCCAGTCCGCCGACGGCCGCCGGCGCCGCGACGACACCGCGCGCGCTCACGCTCGACGATTACGACCAGGTCAAATGGCCCGGCGACCTGCGCCTGTCGCGTGACGGACGGCAGGTGGCCTACGTCGTCGACGACCAGGTTTTCGTGCTGCCGACGGCCGGCGGCACGCCCCGCACCGTCACCTCGGCAGGCTCGAAGGCGTCAGCTCCGTACTGGTCGAAGGACGGCCGCACGCTGTATTTCCTGTCAGACCGCTCCAAGAGCAGCCAGGTCTGGAAATTGCCGGTCGATTCGTTCGGCGAGGCGACCCAGGTGACGACGCTGGACCGCGGCATCGATGTCCTGAATTTCTCGCACGATGAGACGCAGCTGCTGCTTACCTCGACGGTCACCGCCGCCACCGCAAAGGCGGACGCGCCGCCAGAGAAGCCAGCAGCGGCCGCACCCTGGGTGATCACGCGACTGCAGTTCAAGGAGGACGCGGGCGACGGGTACCTGACTGGCGACCGTGCCGAGCACCTCTTCGTCTACGAGCTGGCAACGGCGCAGTTGCGGCAGGTCACGTCCGGCACCTACACCGAGTCGCAGCCCGCCTGGTCGCCGGACGGCAAGACCCTCGTGTTCGTCAGCAATCGTGAGGACGAGCCCGACGCCTCTTACAAGACCGACCTGTGGCTGGTCGCCACGCAGAATACGGACCAGGGCCGGGAGCTGATCCGGCTGACCAACGACGACCGCGTCAAGTCCGCACCCGCCTGGAGCCCCGACGGCCGCAGCATTGCGTTCCTCTCGGCCGAGGATGGCGTCTACGGCCTGCCGCAACTCGCGGTGATTCCTGCGTCCGGCGGTCCGGCGCGAATCCTCACCACGGGGCTGGATCGCTGGATCAATTCCTTCCGGTTCTCGCCCGATGGGCAGTGGCTCTACATTGCTTACGAGCACCTGGGCGGCGCCAACCTTGCGCGCGTCCGGCTGCGTGATGGCCTGCTCGAACCCCTGCTGCAGGGCGAACAGCAGGCCTGGAGTTTCGACGTGTCCCGGGGCGGCGCACTGGCCGCCGTGATCCAGCACATGAACGACGCGCCGGAACTGCATGCGGTGACGAAGGGCCACGCGCACCGGCTGACCGGCATCAACGATGCGTTCCTGCAGACCATCGTCCGCGGCAGCAAGGAAAAGGTGGAGTTCAAGAGCCCGGACGGCACGGCAGTGGAGGCTTTCGTCACCCGTCCGCCGCAGTTCGTGGCCGGCCGCCGCTACCCGACGCTGCTGCACATCCATGGCGGCCCGGTCGGGCAGTTTGCCTATGGCTTCGATTTCGAGGCCCAGTATTTCGCCGCCCATGGCTACGTCGTCGTCCAGCCCAATCCGCGCGGTTCGACCGGGCGCGGACAGGAGTTCGTCCGCGGCATCTACCAGAGCTGGGGCATCACCGACTACGACGACGTGATCGCCGCCGTCGACCACGTCGTCGGGATGGGAGTGGCGGATCCCGACCGCCTCGGGGTGCTCGGCTACTCGTATGGCGGCTACATGACCAACGTGATCATCACGCGCACCCAGCGCTTCAAGGCCGCCGCGTCCGGTGCCGGGCACAGCTTCATCGCCGGCAACTACGGCCATGACATCTACCAGCAGTGGTACAACTGGGAGCTTGGGCCGCCGTGGGAGAACCGCGAGAAATACGACCGGCTCTCGCCCCTGCTGCGGGCCGGCCAGGTGCAGACTCCGACCTTGTTTCTCGGCGGTCGCGACGACTGGAACGTGCCGATCCTGAACGCCGAGCTGTTCTATCAGTCGCTGCGCAAACGCAACATTGATACGCAGCTGGTCGTCTATCCCGGCATGCACCACAGTGACTGGACGGACGAATTCCAGAAGGATTTCATGCTGCGCCACCGGCAGTGGTTCGACAAATACCTCGTGAGCACCGCGCAATGAACCCCGTAAGCCCGTCACCACCGTCCAAGGATGCGAGCCTCGGTGCGGCGCTCGAGGCGCTGCGATCGAACCGGCCGTTGCGGACTGAAGAGATCTGCCGCTCGTACCTCGAAGCCAATCCGGGCTGCGTCGAACATTTGCGCATGCTCGGCACGGCGCTCACCAAGCAGGGCCGTTACCCGGAGGCGGAGCAGACGGTGCGTCTCGCCGTCGCATTGCAACCGGACTACCCGCACCTGCACGAAGACCTGGGCAGCGTGCTGGCGCTGCAGGATCGTTTCGAGGAAGCCGTGCCGTGCTTCGAGCAGGCCATCCGGCTCGAGCCGCGACTGCCCCTGGCACACAAGAAGCTGGGCCAGGCGCTGGCGGCCCTCGGTCGTGGCCAGGACGCCGACGCGGCGTTCGAGGAGTTCTTCGAGCAGGACTCGGCCCGCGGCCAGGTCGCACTGGCGCTCGATCACCTGCGGGCGGGGCGCAAGACGGAAGCCATCGATACCCTGCGCCGGGCACTGCGCGAGAACGCCAACAACGTCGACGCCATGCGCTTCCTGGCACACATCTACTGGCGCGAAGACCAGCAGCAAAGCGACGCCGAGGCGCTGTTGCGGCGGGCAACGACCCTCGCACCCGGCTACACCGCGGCCTGGATCATGCTCGGCTCGTTGCTGCACGAATCCGACCGCTATGCCGACTCGATCGAGTGCTACCACGCGGCGATCCGCTCCGACGACAGCAACTCCATCGCCTGGGCCGGGCTCGGCAACGGCTACGCGCACATCGGCGACGTGGAACGCAGCATCGCCGCGTTCGAGCGCTCGCTGGCCCTGCACCCGGACTCCCCCAGCGTGCAGCTGAGTCTCGGGCACGTGCTCAAGACCCGGGGCGACCAGCCCGCGGCGCTGCGCGCCTACCGGGCGGCGATCGCGGGCAGGCCGGAATTCGGCGAGGTCTACTGGAGCATGGCCAACCTCAAGGTCTTCCGCTTCGAGGAAGCCGAGATCGCGGCGATGGAACAGCAGCTGGAGCGGGACGACCTGTCCGAGAGCGCCGACATCCACTTCCGCTTCGCCCTGGCCAAGGCGTACGAGGACCGCGGCGAGTACGACCGCGCCTGGCACTTCTACGACACCGGCAACCAGCGGCAGCGCAAGCGCGTCTTTCACGATCCCGTCGCGATGGAACTGCGTCACGAGCAGATCGCGGCGGTGTTCACGCCCGAACTGTTCGCCAGGCACGCCGGGCAGGGCTGCGACGCCACCGCCCCGATCTTCATCGTCGGCCTGCCGCGCTCGGGCTCGACGCTGATCGAGCAGATACTTGCGAGCCACAGCCAGGTCGAGGGCACGGCCGAGCTGCCGGTGCTGATGCGGCTGGCGTACTCGATCGGCCGCTACCGCCCGGACCAGAAGCGCTATCCGGAAGCCGTCACTGACCTGCGCGGCAAGGACCTCAAGGCCTACGGTCGCCAGTACATGGACGAGACCAGGCCCTACCGGGCCACCGACCGGCCGTACTTCACCGACAAGCTGCCCAACAATTTCTCACACGTCGGGCTGCTGCATCTCATCCTGCCCAACGCGCGCATCATCAACGCCCGCCGGCACCCGTTCGACAGCTGTCTCGGCGGCTACAAGCAGCTGTTCGGCAAGGGCCAGAACTTCACCTACGACATGGGCGATCTCTCGGCCTACTATCGCCAGTACTACGAGACGATGCGGCACTGGCACAAGGTGCTGCCGGGCAAGGTGCTGGACGTGCACTACGAAGAAACCGTGACCGACCTTGAAACGCAGGTCCGCCGCATCCTCGAGCATTGCGGCCTGCCGTTCGAGGAATCGTGCGTGCGTTTCCATGAAAACCGTCGCGCGGTGCGCACGGCCAGCTCAGAACAGGTGCGCCAGCCCATCTACACCGACGCGCTCGGCCACTGGCGCCGCTTCGAAAGCCACCTGGGGCTGTGGCGCGAAGACTTCGCCGACATCCTCGAAGAACTGCCCGCCACGGTACGCAACGCGGGCCTGTGAGCCCGCCGTCGGTCAGTCGTAGGGCCAGACCGCCAGGCCGTGGATGGCGTTGCGCACGTCCATGGTCAGGTTGACCTGCAACAGCCGCGTATTGGCGGCCAGGTCGTACACCGAAATCGTCGACGGCGACGAGCCGCCGGCCACGATCGAGCTCGAGATGACGCACAGTCCGCGCGCAAAGCACTGGCGCGCGATCCTGCTCTCGTCCAGCGAGGTGTGCGTGAGCAGCTCGGGCGCGTAGCGCGGCACCTTCATCCCACGGTCCTCGCGGCCTTCGCCACGGCCGGTGTACCGCAGTACGTCGGCCTCGGTGTCGTTGAACAGCACGCCGTCGCGGAAAGGCTGCGCATTGTGGGTGCCGGGCGGCAGCTCCACCGCCATCTGCACGCGCGTGCCGTTGAACAGCAGCATGCCGCCGGTCTTGAGCCCCGTGACATACATACCGTCGGGCGTGCAGTGGACGCTGTTCAGGTGCAGCTTGTTGAGCGGCAGCGGGCCGTCCGGCAGCCGCGGGTCGAACAGGTTGCCCTTGAACTGGAACTGGTGCGTCGCAAGGTGCAGTGCCCAGCTGAATTCCTGCGCGTCGAGGTCGAAACCCAGCACGGTATCGAACGCGGTCGAGGTCAGGAACAGGCGCCGCTCGTGCACTGCGATCTCGTGGCAGTGCCGCAGGTAGGCGTTGCGCCAGGAGCCGATGAGCTTGAAGTCGGGCGTGTAGGCGAACAGTTCGTCGCTGGCCGCGATGTAGACGACGTCACCGTCGAAGGCGATGCCGCGCAGCCCGCGGTCCCAGCCGCGGCCCTGCCAGTCGATCGCGGCGGTGTTCCAGTCGAGCGTCTGGCGCACCGTACCGGACTCGATGTCCAGCAGGTAGACGCCACCATGGCTCTCGCCCTGGTGGCTGCCGCGAACGACCGACGTCGTGAGGAGCTTCATGCTGTCCTGCGTGCCGGACGCGCCAGCACCGGACTCAACCAGCGCCGGTGGCGACCCTCGCTACTTCCACTTCTTCGAGAACGACAGGCTGATGCTGCGCGGTCGCTGCAGGCTGCGGACATACTTGTACCGCTCGTCGCCGAAGAACTCGCCGTAGTTGCTGCCACTGATGTAGTTGTAGCCGGTCTCGTCGAAGAGATTGCGAACGATCAGCGCCGTTTCCCAGCCGGTGTCGGCCGTGAACCCGAGCTGGAACGTCGACGTCGAGTAGGACGGCAGCAGCAGTTCCCGCGCCTCGGCGCGTTCCTCCGGAGTCTGGGCTTCGATGAAGTCCAGGATGGCTCCCGTGCTCCTCCAGACTTCTCCCTGGTAGCTGTACGAGAACCGCGTCCAGCTCTTGCCGGGGAGGTCGAAGAAATTGGGCAGCGTGTAGTCGAGGGCGATCCAGTATTTCTCCTCCGGCGAGACCGGCATGGTGGTGCCGGCCGGGATGGCGATGCCGTCGTCGGGGTCCGGGTAGATCGTATCTTCCGAGAACTCGGGGTCGGCGAAGAAGGCACTCGCCTGGATGTTGAAGTCTTCGGTGACCTGCCAGACGCCGTTCATCTCGACGCCTTTCTGCTCGGCCTTGCCGCCGTTGAACGTACCGCGCAACCAGAAAGGGTTGTCGGCGCGGCTGCCGGAGACGTTGAGCTGGATCTGGTCCCACTCCATGTAGAAGACCGAGAGATTGAACTGCACCCGGTCGTCGAGCCACTGGCTCTTGAGGCCGACCTCGTAGTTGCTGAGCTTGTCGGACTCGTAGTTCAGCGGCAGGAAGCCGTTCTCCGCCGCGCGCTCGCTGTTGCTGCCGCCCAGCCGGAAGCCCTCGCTGTAGAGGAAGTAGATCATCCGGTCGTCGTCGATCTCGAACTGCGTCGCGAACTTGAAGACGGTGTCCGATTCCTTGCCCTCGCTGGCGTTGACCGCGCCACCCTCGAAGTCGCTGCCGATCGGCAGGCCGAGCGGCTGGTTGTAGACCTCGCGCTGATCGCGGTCGTACTCGAACCAGCGCGCGCCACCGGTGATCGACCAGCGGTCGGTCAGGTCGTAAGTCACCTCGCCGAACAGGGCCGTCTGCTTGATGTTCTTGCGGTACTTGTTGGAGTAATAGATGTCGGTCGGCGGCAGCGGGCAGGCGATGTCGTAGCCCAGGCCCTGGGCGATGCAGGCGTAATAGTTCGCCACGTCCCAGGCCGTCGTATTCGTGAGGCCCGGCAGCCGGGAAGGGTTGTCCCATTCGTCGGTGACGTCTTCGAAGAAGGCACCGGCCATCCAGGCGAAGCGGCTCTCGCCCTGCGAGGTCAGGCGCGCCTCGAACGCCGAGCGCTCCTGCTTCTGGTCGTTGAATTCGGTGCCGATCAGCACACCGGTGTTGTAGATGTTGTAGCTGCCCGTGCCGTAAGCCGGGTCGAAGCCGCCGTAGTAGGCGCTGCGCCACTGGCTGTAGTTGGCGTTGTCCCATTCGTACTTGATGCTGCGGTCGAAATACGAGGCCGTCAGCGAAAGCTCGGCGAAGCCCAGGTCGCCCTTCACGTTGAGCGAGGTCTGGTACCAGTCGTCGTCGCGATACTCGTCGAAGAAGCGAGTGATCTTGTAATCACCGAGTGCCGGGTCCGATTCCCAGGCGCCCTCCGCCTCGCTGAATTGCGAGATCAGGCTCAGCGTCGATTCCCAGTCCGGGCTGATCTGCCAGCGCGCCGCAATGCGCCCGCCGTAGGTCGTGTAGTCGTTCTGGTTCTTCTCGACGACGGAAGCGTTGTCCTGGGTGGCATCCGCCAGCGTGGGGCCCAGGATATTGTCGACGTAGCCGCCGTCGAACGTGTAGAAGCCGACGGCGCGGATCGCGATGTTGTCCGTCACCGGGATGTTGACGTGCCCGCTCATGGCGTAGCTCTCGTCGCCGCCCTCGGTGGTACCGATCTCGGCATCGACCTGCGACGAGAAGCCGGTCGGATCCGGCTTGTTGGTGACGTAGACGAGGGTGCCGCTCTGCGAACTGGAGCCGAACAGCGTGCCCTGCGGGCCGGGCAGGGCCTCGACGCGGGCGAGGTCGATCGCCTGGACATCGACCTGGGTCGAGATCGAGGTCATGGGCTGGTCGTCGAGGTACACCGCCACCTGGCTGTCGGTGCGGTACTCGGCGGAGCCCGTCGAAACGCCGCGCATGACGATGGTGCTGCGGCCGGGCGTCGAGGAAATCAGGTTGACGCTTGGCAGCGCGGCAATGAGGTCAGGAGTGCCTCTGAACGCCTGCTGCTCGATGTCGGCGGTCGAGAAGGCCGTGACGCTTTGCCCGACGTTCTGCAGGTTGACGTCGCGCCGCGTGGCGGTGACGACGATCTCTTCGAGCTTGAGCGTCTCGGACCCGGCCTGCTGCGCCAGCGTCATCGAGGCCGGGTAGAGCACGGCGAAGATGGCCGCGGTCAGCGGCGTCATCGGCCGGCCCCGCAGCGGCTGCGACGGCGTCAGGACGCCCGTCTGGCTGCCACGCACAATGGAAGAGGCCGCGCTGCGCGCATTGCGTTCGTTCATCAGGACTCCTGCCCACCCAATCAAACAGGTAATGCGTCGTTGTGCGACGTCTGCATCCGAGCGTACCTCATCTGTCGCGGCGTGCCAACGGCGTCGCGTCGAAACGACAATGACCTGCGATTGAATGGCGAGCGACGAACCACGGAACAGGAATGCGCCCGCAAGACCGGGCCAGTGAGCGGTAAGTCGCTAGAGCCAGTTTTTCTGGCGGAAGACGACAAAAAGGGCGCCCGCCGCGACGACGCACAGGGCGATGAGGCCGGCGAACGCCAGCGGACTGTGGGCCCCAGGAAGACCGACGTTCATGCCATAGACGCTGGCGATGAGGGTCGGCACCGCCAGCATGATCGTGACGGAGGTCAGCACCTTCATCACTGAGTTCAGGTTGTTGGACACGATCGAGGCGAAGGCGTCCATCATGTCGCTGAGCACGTGGTCCCCGATCTCGACCATCTCGATGGCCTGCCGCAGTTCCACTCGCACGTCGTCCAGCAGTTCCTGGTCCTGGTCGGCCCAATGCAGGGTGGGGACGCGCTGCAGGCGCTCCAGCACCAGTTCGTTGGCCTTCAGGCCGGTTGCGAAGAAGGTCAGGCTCTTCTGGAAATTCAGCAGGCCAAGCACTTCTTCGTTGCGGAGCGAGCGCCTCAGCTCGTCCTCCAGGTTCTCGACTCCCGCATTGATCTCGCGCAATGCGCGCAGGCAGGCATCGGCCAGCTGCCAGAACACGCGCAGCACGAACTCCGCGCCGCGGCCGGTGGACAGGCCTGGCACGTTGCCGTCGAGCAGCGGTTGCAGGAAGGGGGTATCGGCCTGGCTGATCGTGACGATGCCGCGCGGGCTCAGCAGCACGCTGAGCGGCAGGGTGCGCCAGGGCGGTCCACCGTCCTGCTCACGTGGCAAAGGGTAGTTCATTACGACCAGCACAGACTCACCGGCGTGCGCCACGCGCGGGCGCTCGTCGATGTCTGCGATGTGATCCAGCAACGACGCGGGCACGCCGAATTGCTGTACGGCCGCCAGGTCCGCCGGCGTGGGCTGCGTGACGTGCAGCCAACAGCCCTCGCCCGGGGCGGCGGGTCGCTCCATGCCGGCAGGCGTGGTGCGGCGAATTTCGAGCATGGTCAGCCTTTGGGCTGCTTTACCGGGCGTTTCCAGCCGTCCAGCGTCATCTGCTTGCTGCGCTCGAGCGTGAGCTTGTCGTCCGGCGCGTCCTTGGTGATGGTGGAACCCGCGCCGATCGTTGCCCCGGCGCCGATCCTGACGGGCGCGACGAGCATCGAGCCCGAGCCGATGAACGCGCCCGCGCCGATTTCGGTGCGGAACTTGTTGGCACCGTCGTAGTTGCAGGTGATGGTGCCGGCGCCCACGTTGACGTTCTCACCGATGGTTGCGTCGCCCAGGTAGGTGAGGTGGTTGGCCTTGGCGCCGCGGTGCAGCTCCGACTTCTTCACCTCCACGAAATTGCCGACGTGCACTTCCTCGTGCAGCACGGCATCCGGACGCAGCCGTGCGTAGGGCCCGACGATGGCCCGCGCGCCGACCTTCGCGCGGTCGAGCACGCAGTTGGCATGAATCTCGGCGTCGTCGCCGATCTCGCAATCACGGATCAGTACGTTCGGCCCGATGCGCACGCGGTTGCCGAGACTGACGCTGCCTTCCAGCACGACGTTGACGTCGATCTGCACGTCGCGCCCGACGGTCACCGGGCCGCGCGCGTCGAAGCGGGCCGGGTCGACCAGCGTCACGCCCTGCAACATGAGCTCGGTCGCGCGACGGCGGCGATACACGCCTTCGACTTCGGCGAGCTGTACCTTGTCGTTGACGCCGAGCACTTCGTCTTCGCGCTCGGCCAGGATGGCGTTGACCTTGAGGCCGGCTTTGGCCGCCATCACGACGACGTCCGTCAGGTAATACTCGGCCTGGGCATTGTCGTTGCGCAGCTGCCCGAGCCATTCGCGCATGCGCCTGGCGGATGCCGCCATCAGGCCGGTATTCACCTCGTCGATCGAGCGCTCTTTCTGGTTGGCGTCCTTGTGCTCGACGATGCGGGCCACGGTGCCGGCACGGTCGCGCACGATGCGTCCGTAACCGGTCGGGTCTTTCATGCGCACGCTCAACACGCCGAGCGCGTCGCCCTGGGCGGCGGCGTCGATCAGGCGCTGCATCGTGGCCGACTGCACCAGCGGCACGTCGCCGAACAGCACGAGCACCAGGTTGTCGTCGGGCACGCCCGGCATCGCCTGTTGCAGCGCATGGCCCGTGCCGAGCTGCTCGGCCTGCAGGGCCCAGGTGACGTGTTCTGCGGCGAGGGCCTCACGCACGCGCTCGCCGCCGTGGCCGAAGACGACGTGGATGTCGTCGGTGCCGAGCTGACGGGCGGAATCGATGACGTGCTTGAGCAGCGGACGGCCCGCCACGGGCTGCAGGACCTTGGGCAGGTCCGACTTCATGCGCTTGCCCTGGCCGGCGGCCAGGATCACGACGGAAATGGGCATGGGCAGCCGCTGCTAGTGGATCGGTGCTCTCATTCTACCGCAGGCGCATTGCGGGCGATTCCGGACCTCATTCCCGCCAGCGGGCGGCCAGCTCAGCGCTGATCGCCTGCCGCACTTCGGCCGCCTGCTCGGCCGCCACTTTCACGGTGTTGATGGCCAGGAAGCTGACGCTGGTGCGCTGCCACACTTGCCCGACCAGCACCTCGTACTCGGGTGCTTGCGCAGATAGCCGCCACAGTCGGTCCGAGCCCTCCACGACCGGCATGCCAATCCGCACCGCGAGTTCCCCCATTGCTGCTTGCACGGCGGGCAGGTGGTGGGTGGGTCGCGGCATGATCAGGCCAGTATTGCCCAGGTGCGCTGCGTACATCTGGTCGACGAAGAACTGGTTGTTGCGGTCGACGATCGCGATGCGACGATCGCTTTCCTCGTAGTACTTGACGACGCGGTCGCGCAGGGCGGGGTTGCTGATCAGGCGCAGGTTGCCCGTGCTGACCAGGTCCGTGTAGGTGGCCCGGACGAGTCGCAGCGTCCTGCGCGACGTAAGCCGGCTCAGTTGGGCGGCGACAGCTTCCCTGTCCGCAGGAGCAACCGTCGTTCGCAGAGCTCGATAGGCGTCGATGCCGTCCTTGACCTGCAGTTCTTCGAAGCCGATGAACTCCTTGAGGATCTCGTCGTCGCGCTCGAGATCACGCACCAGCAGCTGCAGGTAGTCGCGCTCCATGCGCGCGTCGCGCCGGCTCTGCACCCAGTCGTCGACGGCCAGCGCGATGAGAATGCCGAGCACGAGCAGCAGCAGCTCGATGAGGACCTGCGCCCAGCGCATTTCGCGCAGCTGTTCCGAAATCCGTCGCAGGGGATTCACGATTGCGTCATTCCTGGATCTGACTCGGTTACCGCATGGTAGTCACGCGTGGGGGCACGGGCACGGAGAAGGTAAGCGATCGGTTTCCTTGCGGTGCAGCATGACCCAAGTTTGTACTGGGTGTAGATTCGGGCCATACGAGGTATTTTCCTCGTAATAAACAGGGCGCGGCGCACTTTTTGCGCCAGGCGTCAAGAAGCAGGGGATTCAAAGGATGAACATCAGGATTCGCGCGCTCGGCGCGCTCGCAGGACTGTGCGTTGCTTTCGTCGCCACGACTGGCTCGGTCCAGGCCGCAGACCGGCCCTATGCGGAAGGGGCGGTCACCGTGGTGAGCTCGATCCGTACTCTGCCGGGGATGCGCGATACTTACCTTCGCTATCTGGCCACGACGTATCGGGCCAACATGGACGAAGCGAAGAAGCAGGGCATCATCCTCAGCTACAGCGTCCATGAAACGATGCCGCGTTCGGCCGACGACCCCAACCTCTACCTCATGGTGACCTACAAGAACATGGCCGCGCTCGATGGCCTGGACGATCGGATGGAAGGGATCCAGCAGAAGAGCTTTGGCGACCAGGCGGCCCGCGACGCGGCGACCGTAGACCGCGAGAAGATGCGCCGTCCGCTTGGCTCGAGAATCATCCGCGAGGTAGTGCTCAAGTAACGGCTGCTCACAGCCGCTGCAACGAGAAGGGCCCGCGCAAGCGGGCCCTTTTCTTTGTCTCGCCGGGGACTCCGATTGAGCTTCGCGCCGAAGCCCTCACCCCAACCCTCTCCCGCGAGGCGGGAGAGGGAGCAGAGGGTCAGCGCGACTTGCGCAGCTTCTGGATCGCCTGCAGCTGGGCCGACAGGGCCGACAGCTCGGCTTCGACGCTCGCGATTTCCTGCTTCTCGCTGCGGGCGCGCAGCGCTTCTTCAGCGAGACGCTTCGCTTCGAGCACCTTGGCTTCGTCGAGGTCGGCGGCACGAATGGCCGTGTCGGACAGCACGTTGATGTGGTCGGGCTGCACTTCGAGGAAGCCGCCCTGCACGTACACCATCTCTTCTTCGGTCTTGCCCGGCACCTTGATGCGCACGACGCCGGCCTTGATCTGCGTGATCAGCGGAGCGTGGCGCGGGTAGATGCCCAGCTCGCCCATGACGCCAGGCAGCACCACGAACTCGGCTTCACCCGAGTAGATGGATTCTTCTGCGCTGACGACGTCGATCTGCATTGTGGCCATTTGCGTGTCCGTAACTGGTGAAGGTGGAGCCGCGGTTCAGGGTTCCAGCCGAATTTCCGACTAACCCCTAACCCCTATCCCCTAGCCCCTTCTTTACTGCAGCGTCTTCGAGCTTCTGGATCGCCTGCAGCTGGGCCGACGAGGCCGAAAGCTCGGCCTCGACGCTCGCGATTTCCTGCTTCTCGCTGCGGGCGCGCAGCGCTTCTTCAGCGAGACGTTTCGCTTCGAGCACTTTGGCTTCGTCGAGGTCGGCGGCACGAATGGCCGTGTCGGAAAGCACGTTCGATGTGTCGATGGGCTGCACTTCGAGGAAGCCGCCCTGCACGTACACCATCTCTTCTTCGGTCTTGCCCGGCACCTTGATGCGCACGACGCCGGCCTTGATCTGCGTGATCAGCGGAGCGTGGCGCGGGTAGATGCCCAGCTCGCCCATGACGCCAGGCAGCACCACGAACTCGGCTTCACCCGAGTAGATGGATTCTTCTGCACTGACAACGTCAATCTGCATTGTGGCCATTTGCGTATCCGTAACGGGTGAAGGTGGAGCCGTGGTTTGGGTTTAACGCCGAATCTTCCGACTAGCCCCTAACCCCTATCCCCTAGCCCCTTCTTTACTGCAGCGTCTTCGCTTTCTCGACCGCTTCTTCGATCGCGCCGATCATGTAGAACGCCTGCTCGGGCAGGTGGTCGTACTCACCGTCTTGACGATGGCCTTGAAGCCACGGATGGTGTCCTTCAGCTGCACGTACTTGCCCGGGCTGCCGGTGAACACTTCAGCGACGTGGAACGGCTGCGACAGGAAGCGCTGGAT
>CAVVBC010000010.1:0-86592 GCA_963746325.1 uncultured Gammaproteobacteria bacterium
CCCAGTAAGCGTTGCAAGGCGGAGCCGGGAGCACACCTCCGGGTTCCGACGGCGAAAGGAATTCCCTTTCGCCCTTGGCAACCACCAAGAGAAGGCCGGGACGCGCAAGCAGCCCGGCCTTTTTTATTCTGCACGAACCGAGCCGAACCACCGCCCGATGAGCGACACGACGACCAACCCCGGCCTCGATGGCCTCGCCGCAGACGCCCGGGTGCGCATCGCTGCGTGCGCGAACCTGGCCGAGCTCGAAGCGCTCAAGGTCGAGCTGTTCGGCAAGAAGGGCACGATCACGGCGCAGCTGAAGTCGCTCGGCGCGCTCGCGCACGAAGAACGCAAGGCCGCGGGCGCGCGCATCAATGCCGTGCGCGACGAACTCGGCGCGGTGTTCGAAGCGCGCAAGGCCGAGCTCGATCGCGCCGACCTCGAGGCCAGGCTGGCCGCGGGCCGCATCGACGTGACGCAGCCGGGCCGCGGTCAGCAGCCGGGCGGCCTGCATCCCGTGAGCCGCACGCGCCGGCGCATCGAGGCGATTTTCCGCAACGCGGGCTTTTCGATCGAGGACGGTCCCGAGGTCGAGGACGACTGGCACAACTTCGAAGCGCTCAACATCCCGGCCAACCATCCGGCACGCGCGATGCACGACACGTTCTATTTTCCGGATGGCCGGCTGTTGCGCACGCACACGTCGCCGGTGCAGGTGCGCGCCATGCTGCGTGACGAGCCGCCGCTGCGCATGATCATGCCGGGCCGCGTCTATCGCTGCGATTCGGACATGACCCACACGCCGATGTTCCACCAGGTCGAAGGCCTCGTGATCGACGAAGGCGTGAGCTTCGCCAACCTTAAATCGGTGCTGCACGATTTCATGCAGCGGTACTTCGAGCGTGACCTCGGTATCCGCTTCCGCCCGTCGTACTTCCCCTTCACCGAGCCTTCGGCCGAAGTCGACATCGAGTGCGTGTTCTGCAGCGGCGCCGGCTGCCGGGTCTGCAAGCAGACCGGCTGGCTCGAAGTGGCGGGCTGCGGCATGGTGCATCCCAACGTGCTGCGTAACGTCGACATCGATCCCGAGCGCTACACGGGCTATGCCTTCGGCATGGGCATCGAGCGCCTGACGATGCTGCGCTACAGCGTCAACGACATCCGCCTGTACTTCGAAAACGACCTGCGCTTCCTGCGCCAGTTCGGCTGAGCCGGTAAAAAGACGATGCGCATCAGTCTGCAATGGTTGAGTGAATGGATCGGCGGGCCGCTGCCGGCGCCGAATGACCTCGCCGCGCGCCTCACGATGGCGGGACTCGAGATCGAAGGGGTGGCGGCCGCGGCGCCGCCGCTGCCCGGCGTCATCGTCGGCGAGATCGTCGAGCGCGTGCCGCACCCCAATGCCGATACGCTCAGCGTGTGCCAGGTGAACACCGGCTCGGCCACGGTGCAGATCGTCTGCGGTGCGCCCAACGCGCGGGCGGGCATGAAGGCGCCGCTGGCCATGGTCGGGGCGAAGCTCCCGGGCGGCCTGGAGATCAAGCAGGCCAAGCTGCGAGGCGTCGATTCGATGGGCATGCTGTGTTCGGCGCGCGAACTCGGCCTGGCTGAGGATGCGCAGGGGCTGCTCGACCTGCCCGCCGAGTTGCAGACCGGTGCGACACTGGTCGAAGCGCTCGGTCTCGACGACACGATCCTCGAGGTCAATCTCACGCCGAATCGCGGCGACTGCATGAGCGTCGCGGGTATTGCACGCGAGGTGGCTGCGCTCACGGGCCAGGCGCTGACCGGTCCGGCCATGGCCCCGGTCGCGGCCGGCGTCGCGCGAAACCTTTCCAGTCGAACTGACGCCCGGCGCCGGCTGCGTGCGTTTTGCCTCGCGCGTGATCCGTGGGCTGGACCCCGGCGCCAAGTCGCCGGCCTGGCTGCAGGAGCGCCTGCGCCGTGCCGGGCTGCGGCCGATCAGCGCCGCGGTCGACGTCACCAACTACGTCATGCTCGAGCTGGGACAGCCCATGCATGCGTACGACCTGCGCGAGCTGGCAGGCGGCATCGTCGTGCGTCGCGCGCGCGTGGGCGAGACGCTCAAGCTGCTGGACGGGCGCGACATCACGCTGGACGATTCCGTGCTCGTCATTGCCGACCACGACAAGCCCTTAGGGCTCGCGGGTGTCATGGGTGGCGACCACTCCGGCATCGGTGACGACACCGCGGACGTGCTGCTCGAGGTGGCGTTTTTCCTGCCCGACGCGATCGCGGGACGTGGTCGCCGCTACGGCCTGGTGACCGACGCCTCGCAGCGCTTCGAACGTGGCGTCGATCCGACGCTGCAGGAGCGCGCCCTCGAGCGCGCCACGGCGCTGCTGTGCGGCTGCGCTGGCGGCACGCCTGGGCCGGTGCAGGTCGCCGAGCTGCGCAATGAGTTGCCGCAGCCCGCGGTGGTCACCCTGCGGCCCGAGCGCGCCCGCCGCGTCATCGGCGCCGACATCGACGACACGGCCATTGCGGCGATGCTGACCGGACTCGGCATGCAGGTCGATCGCGGCGGTGCGACGTGGCGCGTCACCGCGCCGACCTGGCGATTCGACGTGGCGATCGAGGAAGACCTGATCGAGGAAATCGCGCGTTCGCACGGTTTCGACCAAATTCCCGAGACGGTGCAGGCGGCACGACTGCCGCTGCCCGCCGTCCCCGAGACCCGCATTACGGGTGATGCCGGCGCCGACATGCTGGTGCAGCGCGGGTACTTCGAAGCGATCACGTACAGCTTCATCGAGCCCGGCCTGCAGCTGTTGTTCACGCCAGGCGCGTCGAGCCTGACGCTGCGCAACCCCATCTCGGCCGATCTCGCGACGATGCGTGCCTCGTTGTGGCCTGGATTGACGACCGCGCTGGCCGCGAACCAGCGGCGGCAGCAGCCGCGCGTCCGCCTCTTCGAAGTCGGCCGCAAGTTCGTCGTCGACGCGGCGGGCGAGGGTGCCCTGCGGGAAGTGCCGGTCATTGCCGGCATTGCTGCCGGCCCGGCGCTGCCGGAGCAGTGGGGCGCGGTTCGCACCAGCGTCGACTTCTTCGACGTGCGCGCCGACATCGAAGCCGTGCTGCGGGCGACGAATGCCAGCGCTGCGTTCCGTTTCGTGCCCGGCAGCCATCCGGCACTGCACCCCGGGCAGACGGCCGAGATCCTGCGGGGCGAGACGCACGCCGGCTGGATCGGTCGCCTGCACCCCGAAGTCGAGCGCAGGCTCGAGTTGACATATTCCGCGGTCGTGTTCGAACTGGAGCTCGACGTGGCGCTGGCCGCCACGGTGCCGCATTTCCAGGAAGTTTCGCGCTTCCCCGCGGTGCGACGCGACCTGGCCGCGGTCGTGGACGAGGGCGAGCCGGTGCAGAAGCTGCTCGATTGCGTCCGCGGCGCGGCGGGCAGTGCCTTGCGCGAGGTTACGGTCTTCGATATCTACCGCGGCGCGGGCATAGAAACTGGTCGCAAGAGCGTGGCGATAGGCTTGAATTTACAGGACGTTTCGCGCACGCTTACTGACGATGAATCGGATGCCATCGTGGCTCGGGTCGTTTCCGACCTGGAGCGGGAGTGCTCCGCCACGATACGAGACAGATAAGACAAAAATGGCATTGACCAAGGCGGAAATCGCGGAAGCTCTCTTCGACCAGCTCGGCCTCAACAAGCGTGAGGCGCGCGAGCTCGTCGACCTGTTTTTCGAAGAGCTGCGCATGGCTCTGTCGAATGGCGAACAGGTCAAGCTTTCCGGTTTCGGCAACTTCGACCTGCGCAGCAAGAACCAGCGCCCCGGTCGCAACCCGAAGACCGGCGAGGAAATCCCGATCAGCGCGCGGCGCGTCGTGACGTTCCGGCCTGGCCAGAAATTGAAGGCGCGCGTGGAAGCGTATGCTGGAACCCAGCAATAACGACGAACTCCCGGCGATCCCGGGCAAGCGCTATTTCACCATCGGTGAAGTCAGCGAACTGTGCGGCGTGAAGCCGCACGTGCTGCGTTACTGGGAGCAGGAGTTCCCGCAGCTGAAGCCCGTCAAGCGCCGCGGCAACCGGCGCTATTACCAGCGCCAGGACGTGCTCGTGATCCGCCAGATCCGGGCGCTGCTCTACGACCAGGGCTTCACGATCGGCGGGGCCCGCAATCGTCTCGAGGGCGAGGAAGCCCGCGAGGACGTCACGCAGACGCACCAGCTGGCACGGCAGCTCCGTGTCGAGCTCGAAGACCTGATCAAAATCCTGCGCCGCTGAGCAATTCGGCTATAATCCGCGCCCGGTCGGAGCGTGGCGCAGTCTGGTAGCGCACTTGCATGGGGTGCAAGGGGTCGGAGGTTCGAATCCTCTCGCTCCGACCAATCTACCGCTCGTACGAGCGGCAGCCCGGTCCTGCTCCGGACCTCAGGCTGACCAGTCACTTCGCCCCCGTCACATCGGACAGCGTTCGCGACATGGACCAGCAACAAACCCGATCGATTCTCACCGTGGCCCTCATGGCGGCCTTCGCCGACGGCCTCAAGGACGAGCGCGAGCGCGACACGGTGCGCCAGCTGGCGGAAGCGCTGGGCGCCGCGGCCAGCATCGACCTGCCAGCGTTGTATCGCGACGTGCTGCTGTCGAAGCTCGACCTGGCCGAAGTGGTCAAGCCGCTCGACACCCCCGGCTTGCGCCAGTACGCCTACGAGATGGCGGTGGGCGTCGTCAACGCGGACGGCGCGCAGAACAGTGCCGAGGCGGCGTTCCTGGTGCGGCTGGCCCGGTTGCTCGACTTGCCCGAGGCCGCGTCCAGTTCGATGGCGCAGCAGGCGAGTGCGGTGGCCGCTGCGGCCGACGAGCCGATTCCGCCCGCTGCCGCTGTTGCCGCCGCCGCCACGGCTGCGCCCGCTGCTGCTGCCGCCGCGTCGGGCACCCTGCTCGGCAAGGCCAACGTTGCCGACGCCGAGATGGACAAGACCATCCTGAAGGCTGCGATCACCAACGCGGCGCTCGAACTGCTGCCCGAATCGATTGCGTCGATGGCCATCATCCCGCTGCAGATGCGTCTCGTTTATCGCATCGGCAAGGCTCACGGCTACGAGATGGACAGCTCGCATGCGCGTGATTTCATCGCCACCCTCGGCGTCGGCCTGACCTCGCAGTACGTCGAGCAGTTCGGTCGCAAACTCCTCGGCGGGCTGCTCGGTGGCCTGGGCGGAGGCATCGGCCGCTCGGTGGGCCGCCAGGCCGCCAGTTCCGGCCTCACGTTTGCGACCACGTACGCGATGGGCCGGGTGGCGCAGCGTTACTACGCGGGCGGCCGCACGCTCGACTCCGCAGCGCTCAAGGAAACCTTCACCGCGCTGCTGGCCGAGGCCCGCGGCATGGCGCCGCAGTACCAGGCGCAGATCGAGCAGGCCGCGAAGACGATCGACACGCGCAACCTCGTGTCCCTGGTGCGACAGGGCTGACGGAAGTGATCAGTGAATAGTGAACTAGTGAACCTCCATTCACTCGTTAACTTCCTGTCCTTCCTGTCCTTCCTAGTCACTTCCTGTCCTCTTCCTTGCTCACTTCCTACGAGTGCGTGATCGCCTCGCTGCGATCGGCGCGCTCGAGGTGGGCAATCGAATTGAATGACACCAGCCGGGCGGGCTTGCCGGCAGGGCGGATCACTTCCGTCACGCTGGTATTGCGCGTCTGCAGGTTCAACTGGATGGCCGCGTCGGCGCCGGCCCCGAGCACGTCCGCGGCATAGCGGCCAATCACGCCGCCCGACGTCACCACCAGCACGTTGTCGTCGCGCTCGAGGCCCGCGCACACCGCGGCCAGGCCCGCTTCGATCCGCGCCCCGAACTGCAGCCAGGTCTCGCCGCCGGCGAGGGCGTCGTCGCGACGCGACCACTGCTGCAGGCCGCTGCGAATCGCGGCGAAGTATTCGCGGCGGTCGCCGGACGCCCTGATCGCCTGCAGGCGCTCGCCCGCGAACTCCTGCAACAGCGACTGGTGGTCGTATTCGTTGAAGCGCGCGTCCTGCGCGCTTGCGGCCGGCTCCCTGAGTTCGCGGACGATCAGTTGGCACGTGGCAACCTGCCGCACGAGCGTGCCGGAGACGATGCGCGCGAAGCGCACGCCGCGTGCGGCGTAATGCTCGCCGAGCCAGGTTGATTGACGCTGGCCGAGCGCGGTGATCGAGTCGTAGTTGCCGGCGAAATCGGGCTGGCCGTGGCGGACGAGGTGCAGATAGGGCATAAGCCACCCAGTCTAAACCGACGCGCGACCGTTGCCGTGCGCCGAGGCCTAGCGCATCGAGGACCGGACCCGTCATGCCGACTGCTGCCGTCTCAGCCCCTTTCAGTCCTTCGGGCATCGTCACGCTCACGACCGACTTCGGCCTGGTCGATCCTTTTGTCGGCGTGCTCAAGGGCCAGATCCTGCAGCGGTTTCGCGACGCCCGCATCGTGGACCTGACCCACGCCGTGACCGTGCATCGCCCGGCCGAGGCCGGGTTCTGGCTCGGGCGGTCGTTCGGCTACTTCCCGGCGGGCACCGTGCACGTGGCCGTGGTGGACCCCGGTGTCGGCGGGACGCGGTCCATCGCCGTCGTCGAAGCCGAAGGGCACCTGTTCCTGGCCCCCGACAACGGCCTGCTGTCCGGGGTGATCGACCGCCTGGCATCGCTGCCGGTGGTCCGCCTGCTCGACCTGGACCTGCTGCCCCGGCTGGGTCTCGGGCAGCCCAGCAGCACCTTCCATGGGCGCGACATCTTTGCGCCTGTCGCGGCGGAGGTGGCGTCCGGCAGGCTGTTCCCGGACCAGTTAGGGCCTGCGGGGGCGTCACTGGTGGCCGGTTCCTGGGCCGCGCCGCGGCGGGAGCCGGGGCAGGCAATGGGCGTCGTGATGACGATCGACCATTTCGGCAACCTGTTGACCAACCTGGACGCCACGCTGCTGGCGGACATCCCGGACCCCGTGGTCCGGGCGGCAGGTCGAGAAATACCCCTGCAGCGGACGTACAGCGACGTCCGGCCCGGGGAGTACCTTGCCCTGGTCAATTCGTTCGGGGTCCTGGAAATCGCCCGGGCTGAAATGAGCGCGGCCGCCGGGTTGGGCCTGGAGCTGGGCGCCCCGGTGGTGGTGCAGGGGCGGGGTCGTTGCAGCGCAACACGAAGCGGTTGAGATGCAAGGCGATCCGTGTATAGTTCGCAGCCTTGCGCCTGAGCCTTTGGTGGCAGCGCATTGATAAATCAGGAATTTCTCTCGGGGCCGCGCAATGGAACGAGACGAGGAACACTTCGACTTGGACGAAGAGTTTGTAGCCGGGGCGGAGGAAGAAGACTACGACCGCTTCATCGACCGCGTTGACCGGCGGAAGCAGGCGGCTGCCGTAAAAAAGGGCAAGGCTGCGTGGAGCAAGCTCGAAGACGTGCTCGCCGAGAAGCGCCTGCAGAAAGAGCTCAAGGACTACTACGAAGACAAGTAGTCCGTCCCGTATCGCACGGGGAACGCAGCACAGCCAACGCCAAGCGAGCGTTGCACCGGGGCCCGCTCTAGAAATGACCAGCCACAGCGAATCGAACTGGGTCGTCCTCAAGTTTGGCGGCACCAGCGTTTCGAGTGTCAGCAACTGGAAGAACGTCGCGGGCGTCGTCAAGGCCCGGCTCGACGAAGGCCTCCAGCCGCTCATCGTGCATTCCGCGCTTTCCGGCATCACGGATCGCCTCGAGCAATTGCTCGCCACCGCGCTCACGGGTGAGTGGGGTCCGGTCATGGACCAGATCGAGCGACGGCACCTCGATCTCGCGCGCGACCTCGGGCTTGCACATCGAAGCCGACCTCGATCGCCATTTCACGGATCTGCGGCGCAGCGCCGAGGGCATCCACCTCATCGGCGAAGTCAGCGATCGCCTGCGCGCGCGCGTGATGGCCAACGGCGAACTGATGGCCACGCGCATCGGCGCAGCCTTCCTGCAGTCGGAAGGCATCGACGCGCAATGGCTCGACGCCCGCACGCTGCTGCACGCCGAAGAGCGCCAGGGTGCGACGCACCGCGCCAATTACCTGTCCGCCACCTGCAACTTCGAGCCCGATCCCGCCTTCCAGCAGCGGCTCGCGACCGGCGGCAAGGTGCTGATCACGCAGGGCTTCATCGCCAGCGACGCGCACGGCGACACGGTGCTGCTCGGGCGCGGCGGCTCCGATACGTCGGGCAGTTACTTCGCCGCCAAGCTGCGGGCGCGCCGGCTCGAGATCTGGACCGACGTCCCCGGCATGTTCACCTCGAATCCCAAGTCGGTGTCGAACGCCCGCCTGCTCAAGTCGCTCGATTACGACGAGGCCCAGGAAATCGCGAGCAGCGGCGCGAAGGTGCTGCACCCGCGCTGCATCCTGCCCGTGAAGCAGTACGCGATCCCGCTCACCGTGCATGCGACGCAGTTGCCCGAACTCGCGGGCACCGTGGTCACCGCGACCGGCGGCGATGGCGGCGCCCGGGTGAAGGCGGTCTGCATCAAGAAGGGCATCACGCTGCTGTCGCTCGAGACACTCGGCATGTGGCACCAGGTCGGCTTCCTGGCTGACGCGTTTGCGGTGTTCAAGGATCATGGCCTGTCGGTCGACCTGGTCTCGACCTCGGAGACCAGCGTCACCGTCTCGCTCGATCCGGCCGCGAACTCCCTCGACAGCCGCGCGCTCGAGGCGCTGGTGACCGCGCTGTCCGGGTTGTGCCGCGTCGAGGTGATCGGGCCCTGCGCCGCGGTCAGCCTGGTCGGCCGCAGCATTCGCGCCACGCTGCACCGGCTGGGCGATGCGCTCGAGCTGTTCGAAGAGCAGCGCATCTACCTCGTGTCGCAGGCCGCCAACGATCTCAACATCACGTTCGTGGTCGACGAGGAGCAGGGCGACCGCCTGGTGCGCCGGCTGCACGACGTGATCGTCTGGAACGCGCCCTCCGATCACGTGCTCGGGCCCACGTGGGAGCAGATCCACGGCCTCGGCCCGGTGCTGCCGGCCGGCGGCCCGCCCTGGTGGCAGGACCGGCGCGACGAGTTGCAGCGCATCGCGCACGAGCACGGCAGCGCCTACGTCTACGACCGTGCGACCGTGGACCTGGCCGCGCGGCAACTGCTCGGCATCCGGGGCGTCGACCGTGTCTTCTACGCGATGAAGGCCAATCCGCATCCGGACCTGCTGCGGGTGTTCGCTGGGCTCGGTCTGTCGTTCGAATGCGTCTCGCGCGGCGAGTGCGAGCGGGTCATGCAGGTGGTGCCGGGCATCGACCCGTCGCGCATCCTGTTCACGCCGAATTTCGCGCCGCGCAGCGAGTACGAATGGGCCATCGCGCAGGGCGTCAACCTCACGATCGACAACGTCTACGCGTTGCGCGAGTGGGGCGAGCTGTTCCGCGGTCGCGACGTGCTGCTGCGCATCGACACCGGCTTTGGTCGCGGTCATCACGATCACGTGCGGACGGCGGGCGTGCATTCGAAATTCGGCGTGCCGCTGTTCGAGCTCGATGAGGTCGAGCGGCTGGTGCAGCAGGTCGGCGCGCGCGTCGTGGCCCTGCACGCGCACACGGGCAGCGGCGTCTTCGACGTGCGCAACTGGAAGGAAGTCGGGCTCGTGCTCGGCAAGCTGGCGCAGCGGTTCCCGCACGTCCGGGCGATCGACCTCGGTGGTGGCCTCGGCGTGCCGGAAAAACCCGGCCAGGTGCCCGTGGACCTCGCGGCGCTGCAGGCCGTCATCGACGAGATCCACGCGCAGTCACCGCGGCTGCAGCTCTGGCTCGAGCCCGGCCGCTTCCTGGTGGCGCAGGCGGGCGTGCTCGTCGTCGAAGTGACCCAGCTCAAGGGCAAGGGCGCCGTGCAGTACGTCGGCGTCACCACCGGCATGAACTCGTTGATCCGGCCGGCGCTGTACGGCGCGCATCACGACATCGTCAATCTCACGCGCTATGGCGAGCCGGGCACGGAGGTGTACAACGTGGTGGGTCCCATCTGCGAGTCGGCGGACTATCTTGGACACGAGCGCCTGCTGCCGGCGACCCGCGAGGGGGACGTGCTGTTGATCGCCAACGCGGGCGCCTATGGGCACGCGATGAGTTCGAGGTACAACCTGCGCGAACCGGCGCGCGAGATCGTCGTTTAAGCGGGTGCAGGCGAGGGTGGCGACGTGAGAGTGGCAATCGTTGGCTGGCGGGGCATGGTGGGCTCGGTGCTCATGGAGCGCATGGCGGCCGAGCGTGACCTCGAGCGGGTGGAGCCGGTTTTCTTCAGCACGTCGCAGGCCGGCGGGGCCGGCCCGCTGGTCGGCGGCCGCATGACGGGGCCGTTGCAGGATGCCAGCGACGTGGCTGCACTGGCGCGCTGCGACGTGGTCGTGACCTGCCAGGGCGGGGATTACACCACCGACGTGCATCCGCGCCTGCGCGCCGCTGGCTGGGCCGGCTACTGGATCGACGCGGCCTCGACGCTGCGCATGAAGGATGACGCCGTCATCATCCTCGACCCGGTGAACCGCGGCGTGATCGACCAGGCGCTCGGCGCCGGCATCCGCGATTACGTCGGCGGCAACTGCACGGTGTCGCTGATGATGATGGCGCTCGGCGGCCTGTTCCGCGCCAACCTCATCGAATGGATCACGTCGATGACGTACCAGGCGGCTTCCGGCGCCGGGGCGCAGAACATGCGCGAACTCGTCGAGCAGATGGGCAGCGTGCACGGCGCGGCTGGCGCGCTGTTGCGCGATCCGGCGAGCGCGATCCTCGACATCGACCGCGTCGTGAGCGAGCGCCTGCGTTCGGCGGACCTGCCCCAGTCGAACTTCGGCGCCGCGCTCGCGGGCAGCCTCATCCCATGGATCGACAAGGACATGGGCAACGGCGTGAGCCGCGAGGAATGGAAGGGCGGCACGGAAACCAACAAGATCCTCGGGCGCAGCGAGGCCACCGCGATCCCCGTCGAGGGCATCTGTGTCCGGGTCGGCGCCATGCGCTGCCACAGCCAGGCGATGACCATCAAGCTCAAGCGCGACCTGCCGCTGGTCGAGATCGAGCGCCTGATCGCAGGCGGCAACGACTGGGTGCGCCTGGTGCCCAATACCCGCGAGGCTTCGATCGCTTCGCTCACGCCGGCGGCGGTCAGCGGCAAGCTCGACATTCCCATCGGCCGGCTGCGCAAGCTCGCCATCGGTGGCGACTACATCACGGCCTTCACGGTCGGCGACCAGTTGCTGTGGGGCGCGGCTGAACCCATCCGCCGCATGTTGCGCATTCTCGTCGAGCGCGGCCCGGCCTGAGTCTGGCCCGTGACCCAGCAGCCCGCCCCGCCTTCACTCGAAGAACTCGCGGCCCGGCTGGCCGAGTTCGCGCGCGAGCGGGACTGGGACCAGTTCCATGCGCCGAAGAACCTGGCCATGGCCCTGGCGGGCGAAGTGGGCGAACTGCTCGAGCATTTCCAGTGGTTGAGCGAACAGCAGAGCGCGGACCTGCCGCCGGCCACCCGGGACGCGGTCGCACTCGAGCTCGCTGACGTGCTGCTCTACCTGGTGCGGCTCGCCGACAAGCTGCAGATCGACCTGGGCGCGGCTGCGCTGCGCAAGATCGAGCTGAACGGCCTGAAGTATCCGGTGGACCGGTTTCACGGCAGTTCACGCAAGTACGACGAACCGTCCTGAAGGGAGTGCCGCGATGGGCAAGGAAGAAGCGCCGGTCGGCCTCGTCAATCTTCACGGCAAGCGGATCCTGATCACGCAGGCCAGTGCCTTCATGGGCCCGGCGCTGTGTGAGACTTTCACCGCGGCGGGTGCGGACGTCGTCGCGGATGATTCCGACCTGCGTGACCCCGGCGCTCCGGCAGCGCTTGTTGCAGCCGCGGGACGCATCGACGTGCTGGTCGCCAACCTGGCCCTGCCGGCCCCCGCGACGCGGGTGCAGGAGGTGGACGACGCCGAGTGGTCGAACGTGTTCTCCCATCTCGTCGATCCGCTGCCCCGGCTGGTGCGCGCTGTGTTGCCACAGATGATCGAGCGCAAGTCGGGCAAGGTGCTGGTGCTGGGCAGCGCGTCGGCCCTGCGCGGCATGAAGCGCGCGTCGACCTACAGCGCAGCCCGCGGCGCGCAGCTGGCCTACGTCCAGGCCGTCGGGGTCGAAGTGGCGCCGCACAACGTGCAGGTCAACGCCATCGCGCAGAACTTCGTCGACAACCCGACCTATTTCCCGCCTGCCGTGCAGGCGCTGCCGGCGTTCCAGGAGCGGCTGCAGCGTGAAGTGCCGCTGGGGCGCCTGGTGGGCGCGCGCGAAGATGCGCTGTTCGCCGCGTATCTCTGCAGCAGTGCGGCCGACTGTTTCGTCGGCCAGGTGTTCCCGGTGTGCGGGGGCTGGGTCGGGCGTTAGGGACGCTCTGCACAGGTTGACGCGTTGGCTGCGCTCGATCCGGTGCCTGTCACCGAGCACTCAAGGTCAGCCGCGCCGGTTTCCAATTCGGCACCGCGTGTCGAACACGCGAGGGCGACCAGTCGCTGGCGCGTCCGACCCGGGACCGTTCCCCGAGCTTGGAAAGGCAGACACGCGCTCTGGGAACGGTCCCGGATCGGACGCTTGCGACATGCCAGCCTGCGACGCTGCCAGAGCGCTCGATCCGGTGCCTGTCACAGAGCGCGTGTCTGCCTTTCCAAGCTCGGTGACAGGCACCGGATCGAGCGCACGCAAACGCGTCACTTGCGGACCTGGGCAGAGCTTCCATAGGGCGGGCGTCGCAGGCCTGCAACGCAATCCGCCCTCTGCCGCACGCAGGCGAGAGAGGGCGAACTGCAGTGGCGTGGCTCAGTCGTACAACTCGGCCGGCACGTTGCCGCCGTTCTGCGCGATCTGCCGCAACACTTCCTTGTGCAGCCAGACGTTCATCTTGGCCGAGTCATGCATGAACTCCGCGGGACAGCCGAGTTCGGTGGCCAGTTCCTTGCGTTCGGTCAGGCTGCTGTCCATGCCCAGCAACTTCATCAGGTCGACGATGGACGTGCGCCAGTTGAGCTTCTGCGGCGTCTCGGCGGCCCAGCCTTCGAGCATCGCGACCACGTCGACCGCAGCCATCGGCTCCGGCTTCGGCGGCGGCGGCGGCGGAGGTGGCGGTACGGGGGCGGCCGGTGCCGCTTGCGGCTGCACGGGCGGCGGCGGCGGAGGTGGCGGCGGGGCTGCTTTCTTCTTGAGCCCCAGCTTTTCGAGCATCGATCCGAATAGACTCATGACGTGTCCTTTCTGGTTGGCCAAACGGCGGGCAGCGCGAGTGCACATGCGCTGCATGAGAGCTTAGAACAGGCGTGACTGAGTTCCTGCATGAATTTTAGAAGTCATGGACCGGCCCTGCCGCCGGTCAGTACGCCTGCACCATGATCGCGTCGTTTAAATCGGGCTTGCCCCGCACCGTGGTGGTTCTCGGTGTCGTTTCGTTGCTGAACGACACTTCGAGCGAAATGATCACACCGCTGTTGCCGATCTTTCTCACCGCCACGCTCGGTGCGGGACCGGCCATCGTGGGCCTGGTCGAGGGACTCGCCGAGGCCACCTCGAGCGTGCTCAAGCTCGTCGCGGGCCGACTGGCCGATCGCGGGGTCGATCCGAAGTCGCTCGTCCTCGGCGGCTATGGCCTGTCCAATGCAACACGCCCGCTGCTCGGCCTCGCGACGGCCTGGAGTGCCGTGCTGCTGTTACGGTTCCTGGACCGGGTCGGGAAAGGATTGCGAACCGCGCCACGCGATGCGCTGATCGCTGGCGCCACGCCGGCCGCCGAGCGCGGTCGCGCGTTCGGCTTTCATCGGTCGATGGATCACGCCGGCGCCGTCATCGGTCCATTGATCGCCTTTGCACTGCTTGCGGCCCAGGTGCCGCTCGAGCACGTCTTTCTCGCGTCGGTCGTGCCCGGCACGCTGGTCCTGCTGCTGCTCGCCCTGGGTTTGCCGCGCGGACAGCCGTTCGTGGCGCCGCCGCGCGCTGCGTTTGCGTGGGGCTCGTTGCACGGCCGGTTGCGCGCCATGATCGTCGCCGCCGGCTGGCTCGCCCTGGCGAGCGTGCCGGAGGTGTTCGTGGTGCTGTGGGCGACGAACGCAGGCCTGGACGTGCAGTGGGTGCCGCTGGTCTGGGCGGCTGCGAGCCTCGCCAAGATGCTGATCGCGATGCCGGCGGGCATCGTGTCGGACCGGCTCGGACGCGTCCCCGTCCTGCTGGGCGGCTGGACGCTGCGAGTCATCGTGCTGCTCGCGCTGGCCGCGCTGGCCAGCGCCCGCGGCCTGGCAGGTGTGGCTGCTGTTCATCGCCTATTCCGCGACCCTTGCAGTCACCGAACCGGCCGAACGTTCGCTGATCGGCGACCACGCGGCGGCGCACGAGCGCGGCACTGCGTATGGCCTGTATCACCTGGCCAGCGGCTTGCTGGTGCTGCCAGGCGCCGTCCTGTTCGGCGCGATCTGGCAGTGGTTCGGTTCGAGTGCCGCCTTCGCCGTTGCGGCGCTGGTCACGGCCTGTGGCGCGGCGTGGATGTCCTGGCTGGCGCGGGATTCCGCCCCGGCGTGAGCCGCTTAAACGCTGCCCGCGACGCGGGCGCCGTGCCGTGCGGCGAGTTCCTGCACGACCTGTTCCAGCGTGAGGCTGCGCGCCTTGAGCAGCACGAGCAGGTGGTAGAGCAGGTCGGCGCATTCGCCCACCAGTTCGCCATCGTCGCGCGTCACGGCGGCCAGCGCGGTTTCGACGCCTTCCTCGCCCACCTTCTGCGCGATGCGACCCACGCCGTCGGCGAAGAGGCGGGCGGTGTAGCTGCCCGTCGGGTTGTCCGCGATGCGCTGGGCGATCGTCGCCTGCAGGGTCGCGAGAAAAGCGATGGGCACGGCCGCGGGGTCGTGTGCTGCGGCAAAGCAGGTCGGCGTGCCGTTGTGGCAGGTCGGGCCGTCCGGATGCGCCAGTACCAGGATCGAGTCGTTGTCGCAGTCCGCACTGACGTGCGCGACCCGCAGGAAGTGGCCGGACGTCTCGCCCTTGGTCCACAGCTGGTTGCGACTGCGGCTGAAGAAGGTGACGCGGCCTTCGGCCAGCGTGCGCCGCAGTGCGGTTTCGTTCATGTACCCGAGCATCAGCACCCGCCCGTCCAGGGCGTGCTGCACGACGGCGGGCAGCAGCCCGTCACCCTTGGCCCATTCCAGGCGGGCAGGATTCAGCTCGGTCATGGACGGATCTCCACGCGCTGCGCGCGCAGGTAGTGCTTGAGGTCGGGAATCGCGATCGCCCCGCTGTGGAAGACGCTGGCGGCGAGCGCGCCATCGACGCCGGTCGCCGTGAACACGGCGGCGAAATGCTCCGGCAGGCCGGCGCCGCCGGAGGCGATCAGTGGCACGCGACAGAGGGTGCGCACTGCCTGCAACTGGCGCAGGTCATAGCCCTGGCGCACGCCATCGCTCGCCATGCAGTTGAGGACGATCTCGCCGGCACCGCGCTCCTGCGCCTCGCGCACCCAGTCGAGCGTCCGACGGCGCGTGCTCTGGGCACGATCCGGGTCGCCGGTGAACTGGTGCACTTCGAAACCGTCGGCCACGGTCTGGCTGTCGACGCCGACCACGACACACTGTGAACCGAAACGGCGGGCGAGTGCATCGATGAGGTCGGGATCCGCGAGTGCGGGCGAATTCACGGAGATCTTCTCGGCGCCGGAATTGAGCACTTCCTCCGCGTCGCGCACCGAGCGAATGCCGCCGGCGACGCAGAACGGGATGTCGAGCACGCGTGCGACCCGCTCGATCCAGCCGCGGTCGACCGAGCGATTCTCGGGGCTGGCCGTGATGTCGTAGAAGACGAGTTCGTCCGCGCCTTCCGCGCAATAGCGCGCGGCGAGTTCGAGGATGTCGCCCACGACCTTGTGCTCGCGGAACCGGACACCCTTGACGACCTGGCCATCGCGGACGTCGAGGCAGGGAATTATGCGCTTGGCAAGAATGGGGCTAGCTCCTCGACCGGAATGCGATCTTCCAGCAGTGCGCGGCCGCTGATCGCGGCGCTGGCGCCGGCGGCGGCCAGTGCGGCGAGATCGGCGCCGCTGCTGACACCACCCGATGACTGCCATTGGATCGTGGGGAACCGTCGCACGGCCTCAGCGTACAACTCGAGATTGGGGCCGGCCAGCGCGCCGTCGCGGGCCACGTCGGTGCACAGCACGTGCACGGCCCCGTGCGGCAGGTAGGCCGCTACCGCGTCCCACAGGCTCGACTCTGTCTGCGCCTCCCAGCCATGCGTCGTGAGCCGCGGCGTACCGGTTGCATCGACGCGCACGTCGAAGGCGAGAACGATGCGGTCAGGCCCGAAATCACGCAACCACTGCTGGATCTCGGGCGGATGGGTCACGGCCACGCTGCCGACGACGACGCGTCGAACACCCAGGCCGAGCAATTCGGCCGCCACGGCTCGGGTGCGGACGCCGCCGCCCACCTGGATGCCGGTATCGGCAAACGCGGTGGCGAGACCGGCAATGGCCGCCCGATTGCCCTGCGAGCCATCGCGCGCGCCGTCGAGGTCGACGACGTGGACGTAACGCGCGCCCAGGCTGCGGTAGCGCTCCAGGATCACGCGCGGGTCGTTGCCGTAGACGGTCTCGGCGTCGAAACGGCCCTGCAGCAGTCGCACGCACTGGCCGCCGCGCAGGTCGATGGCAGGGATCAGTTGCATGTCAGGTGAGCTCGAGGAAATTGGCGAGCACGCGGTGTCCCGCCTGCGACGAGCGCTCCGGGTGGAACTGGGTGCCCATGAAATTGCGGTGCCGCACCACGGCGGAGAACTCGCCGCCGTAGTCGGTGACCGCATCGGTCCAGGCGCCGACCGGCGCGCAGTAGCTGTGCACGAAATAGACGTAGGCCCCGGCGTCGAGGCCGCGCGTCAGCGGCGACTCGGGACGCGGCTGCAACTGGTTCCAGCCCATGTGCGGCACCGGAAATGCCAGGCGCGTCCGGCAGGCGGGAGACGCGCGCCGGAATGATGCCGAGGCATCCGGTCTCGCCTTCCTCGCTGGCGACGAAGAGCAGCTGCATCCCGAGGCAGATGCCCAGCACCGGCTGGGTCGAGCGTCGGGATCACGGTGGCGAGGCCAGAGGCCCGCAAGCGATCCATGGCGTCGGCTGCGGCACCCACCCCGGGCAGGATCACGCGCGGCGCTCGACGAATCTCTGCCGGGTTCGCGGTGACAGCCGACGACGCGCCGAGCCGGTCGAGCGCGAAGCGCAGCGAGGCGATGTTGGCACCGCCGTTGTCGATGATCGCGACGTCGGTCATGGCCCGCTGGACTCGCTCACAGCACGCCCTTGCTGCTTGGCAGTTCCGTGCCCTCGATGCGCACGGCCTGGCGCAGGGCGCGTCCGGTGGCCTTGAAGCAGGCTTCGATCATGTGATGAGAGTTGTCGCCAGTGACCTGCACGTGCACCGCCGCGAGCAGCGCAGTCGGCCAGCGAACGGAAGAAATGCGGCACCAGTTCGGTGGGCAAGCCGCCGACGGCGTCGCGCCCGAACTGGCCTTCGAACACCGCATACGCGCGGCCCGAGAGGTCGATGGCTACCTGCGCCTGCGCCTCGTCCATCGGCAGCACGAAGCCGAAGCGCGCGATGCCGCGCTTGTCGCCGAGCGCCTCGCGCAAAGCCTGGCCCAGCGCCAGCGCGCAGTCCTCGACGGTGTGGTGCTCGTCGATCTCGAGGTCGCCCGTGCAGGTGAGCTCGAGCGCGAAGCCGCCGTGCCGCGCAACCTGCTCGAGCATGTGGTCGTAGAAGCCGATGCCGGTGGCAATGGCGACGGGGCCCGCGCTGTCGAGGTTCACCCGCACCCGGATGTCGGTCTCCTTGGTCTTGCGCAAGACGGTTGCGACGCGCGTGCGGGCGGCGCAGCTGCTCGACGATGGCAGCCCACGTCGCGCCGTCGCGGCCGTCGGCGCGCACGCGCAGTCCCTGCAGCCCCAGGTTGGCGGCCAGCTGCAGGTCGGTATCGCGATCGCCGATGACGTAACTGTGGCGCGGGTCGAGCGGGTGGTCGCGCAGGTAGTCGGTGAGCAGGCCGGTCTGGGGCTTGCGGCACGCACAGCCATCGGCGGGGCGGTGCGGGCAGAAGAACTCGGCGTCGAACTCGATGCCTTGCGACGTGAAGAGTGCGCGAATGAAGTCCTGCGTCTCGCGGAAGGCGGGCTCGGGGAACGACGCCGTGCCGAGCCCGTCCTGGTTGCTGACCAGCACGAAGCGGTAGCCCGCCTGCCGCAGTTCGAGCAGGGCAGGGATGACACCGGGCAGCAGTCGCACCTTGGTCACGCTGTCGACCTGTTCGTCGGCAGGCTCTTCGACCAGCGTGCCGTCGCGGTCGATGAACAGGATGTGCTGCGCTCCGCTCATGCTCGCTCCACCGCGGCCAGCAGCCGCTCGTTCTGTGCCGGGGTTCCGATCGACACGCGCAGGCACTGCGCCAATCCGGGGTACGACGAGAAGTCGCGCACGATGAGTCCGGCGTCCTTGCCCGCCTCGAAGAACCGCCGCGCGTCGCGGCATTCGAGCAGCAGGAAGTTGGCGTCCGAAGGGTAGACCCGCGCCACGTTGCCGCAGCGCTCGAGGCGCTCCGCCATCCGCGCGCGCTCGTCGAGCAGTGTGCGTATGCGCGCCGCGGCAGTCGCTCGCTGCGGTGCCTCGGTGAGCATCAGTACTTCTTCGACGGTCGAGGCCGGGATGGCGTAGGGCGGAATGATCCGGCGCAACAGGCCGATGATGTCTTCGCTGGCAATGACGGTGCCGAGGCGCGCGCCGGCGAGCGCATACGCCTTCGACAGCGTGCGCAACAGCACGAGATTGGGAAACTCGGCCGAGTCGCGACACCAGGCTGGGTCGCCCGCAGAATTCGACGTAGGCTTCGTCGACCACGACGAGCGCCTTGCCGGCGAGCTCGCTGCAGACGCGCAGCATCGCGCCTTCGTCGAGCAGGTTGCCCGTGGGATTGTTGGGTGAGCACAGGAACACGATCTTGGCCTCGCGGCCCGCCGCAATGACCTGCTCTGTATCGAGGCTGAAACCCGCGCGCAGCAGCGGTACCTCGAGCACGCCCGCACCCTGGATTTTCGCGGCCACCTTGTAGAAGCCGAACGTGGGCGGGGTGATGACGACGTTGTCCTGCCCGGCGCGGCAGAACGCGCGCACCAGCAGGTCGATGGCTTCGTCGCTGCCGCGCCCCACGAGCAGCTGCGCGGCAGGTGCGCCGTAGAGCTGCGACATGCGCTCGACCAGGGCCCGCGGCTGCGGTTCCGGGTAGCGGTTGAGGCCGGCCTGCGTGTTGTCGCCCGTGGCTCGCCACGGCATCTCGTTGGCGTGCATGCGCTCCAGCGTGGGATCCCACGCGGCATGCTGGTAAGGCTGCAACTGCAGGATGTCGGGCCGGGCCAGTGCCAGGATGGGGTTGGTCATCAGCCGTGGCCTGCCTGTGCCAGTGCGTCGAGGCGCACCGTGACCGCGTTCGCGTGTCCCTCGAGCGATTCGAGCTGGGCCAGCGTGCGCGCGGTGGGGCCCAGCCCGCGCAGCCCGTCCGGCGTGAGCTCCTGCACCGTGATGCGCTTGACGAAGTCGATCACGCCCAGCCCGCTGTAGGCGCGCGCGTGCCCGTAGGTCGGCAGCACGTGGTTGGTGCCGCTGCAGTAGTCGCCCATGGTCTCGGGCGTCCACGCGCCGAGGAACACCGAACCCGCATTGCGGACCTGCGGCAGGAGGTCGCGCGGGCTGGTCACCTGCAGGATCAGGTGCTCGGGTGCATAGAGATTGCAGATCTCCATCGCGGTGGCCATGTCCGGTACCAGCAGCACCCGGCTGGCCGCGATGGCCTGGGCGGCGATCTCACGTCGCGGCAGGGCCGCGAGTTGTCGCGCAACTTCGGCGACGCACGCATCCGCGAGCTTGCGCGACACCGTGACCAGCAGCACCTGCGCATCGACGCTGTGTTCGGCCTGGGCCAGCAGGTCCGCCGCCACGAAGGCAGGCCGTGCGGACTCGTCGGCGATCACCATGACCTCGGACGGACCGGCCGGCATGTCGAGCGCCGCACCGGCGGCATCCTGCGCGACGAGTTGCTTGGCCGCGGTCACCCACGAGTTGCCGGGACCGAAGATCTTGACCACCTTCGGCACGGACGCGGTGCCGTAGGCCATCGCTGCAATGGCCTGCGCGCCGCCCAGCTTGAAGACGTTGCGCACGCCGCAGAGGCGCGCCGCGACCAGCACGGCGGGGTCTGCGGTGCCGTCGGGCCGTGGTGGTGTGCACATCACCCGTGTCGGGCAACCCGCGATCTTCGCGGGCACGGCCAGCATCAGTGCGGTCGAGGGCAGGGGCGCCGTGCCCGCCGGCACGTACAGGCCCACTGCCTCGAGCGGCACGGTCAATCGCTCGCAGACCACGCCGGGCGCCGTCTCCAGACGCAGTGCCGGCACGGTCTGCAGTTCGTGGAACCGCGTGACCGTGTCGATGGCGCGTTCGAGTGCCTCGCAGCTGCACCTGGCTCAGGGCGGCGGCCGCGTCGGCGAACTCCTGGTCGGTCACGGCAAAAGCAGCGAGCTGAACGCCGTCGAACCGGGCGGTGTACTCGCGCAGCGCCACGTCGCCTCGCGCGCGCACGTCGTCGACGATCAGGCGCGTGCGCTCGAGCAGGCCAGCCGCATCGCGTTGCGCCGGGCGGCGCAGGACGGCGTCGCGCCGAGGCTCGTCGAGCGCCTGCCAGTCGAGGATGTCCAATGGGCTCTTCATGCGAGCATCTTCTCCACCGGCAGCACCAGCACGGCGCTGGCGCCGGCCGCTTTCAGGCTTTCGAGCGTCTCCCAGAAGACGGTTTCACGACAGACCGCGTGCACGGCGACCTTGTCGCCCGTGCCATCGAGCGGAATCACGGTGGGGGACTCGCTGCCCGGCAGCAGCTTGGCGATCTGCGGCAGCGCCGAGCGCGGCGCGTGCAGCATGATGTACTTGCTTTCACGCACCTGCTGCACGCCGTCGATGCGCACCAGCAGGCGGCGCACCCAGTCCGCCTTGACGTCCGGCAGCGCGATCGGGGTGCGGACCAGGCAGACCTGGCTTTCGAGCACGGTGATCACTTCGCGCAGGTGGTTGGCCCGCAGCGTCGACCCGGTCGAGACGAGGTCGCAGATCAGGTCCGCGCGACCGAGGCGTGGCGCGATTTCCACGGCCCCCGACAGCGTGACGATTTCGGCCGTGATCGCCTGCTCCTGCAGGAACCGCGCGAGCACGTGCGGGTAGGTGGTGGCGATGCGCTTGCCCGCAATGGACTGCAGCCCGTCAAACACGTAGTCGTCGGGCACCGCGAGCGCCAGGCGGCAGCGCCCGTAGTCGAGCTTCTGCAGCACCTCGATGCGGGGGGGCGTGCCACGCGCGAGCATCGCCAGCCGCTTTTCCTCGAGCACGTTGAGCCCGACGAGACCGAGGTCGCAGACGTCCTCCTGGACCAGGTCCGGAATGTCGTCGTCGCGCACGAAGAGCACGTCGAGCGGCATGTTCTCGCCGTAGCACATCAGCTGGTCCTTGCCCCGGCTGAACTTGAGCCCGCAGCGGTGGAGCAGGTCGAGCGACTCGTCCGTGAGCCGGCCGGATTTCTGCACGGCGATGCGCAGGCGTTGCTGGCGATCCATCAGCGTTCTCCGAGGCGGCGGGCCGCCAGTTCGTAGCCACCGTTGCCCGAGCCCAGGTAGCGGGCGACCCGGCCGATGGTGGTGACGCTCACCCCGGTCTGCTTGGCGATCTCGCGGTACGGCATGCCGGCCTGCAGCAGGCCGACGACCGTCCAGCGATCGGCCAGGGCCTGCAGCTCGGCGGGCGTGCAGAGGTCGCGCAGGAAGGCGCGGCATTCGTCGACCGTCTTCAGCGTCAACAGTGCCTGGCACAGCGCGCGTTCGGCGGCCGCTTCCTGGCGCGGCGAAATTCCATGGTGATTCTTCACGGGGTCTCGAGTGGCGGGCGTGTATTAATGTGATAGCACGTTAATACATTGGAACGGTTTGCGCAACTCGGGGATGGGTTTGCCGGAGTCAGCCGGGCAGCTGCCAGCGCCATCAGGCGCCCCCGGTCCGGACGCGTCCCGAAAAACGCCGTAAACCCGTCCCTGGGGGCTCCGGCCGCGCCATCCATGGCGCGGACGGTTTTCGGAACGCGTCCGGACCGGAGTCGCCGCTGGCGCCGAAATGACCTCGTAGCCTGCCGGCGTGCCAACCCCCGAGTTGCACCAGCCGTTCCTTGCGCTAACGTGCTGTGGCACCTAAACTTCCCGCCGCTCATCGAGACCGGCTGAGGGAATGGCCCTTTGAAGCCGGGGCAACCATCGGGCCCAACCTGCCCGAAATGGTGCCAACTCCTCGGGGACCCTTGCGCGTCGCCGGAAGATGAGTTGCAGCGAGGCTGCCCCGGCCGCTCTGGCCGGGGGTGTTGGTCGCCGCAACCATCCACTTGCGCGCGCAATTTCCTTCGGCGGGTCACACCTCGGGCAGCAGGCCGGCACGGGCCTCGTTTGTTTCGCGTGCCCGAATGATTCGAGAATCGAGCAGCCGTCGCCGTGTCGTCTTCGTCCGTCCCCGTCAATGCCGAATCGCAGACGTCAGCCACCGCGGCGGATGACGGCGCGGCCGATCCGTCTTCGCTCGATCCGGCGGCTGCGCTGCGTCCCATTTCGTTGCCGCCCGGTTATACCTGCGACGAGGGCATCCTGGTTCTCGACGGCGAACCGTTCCCGCTGCACTTCGGTGGCACGCTGCCGCGCGTCGAGATCGCCTATCGGCTGGCGGGCGCGGCTGACGCCCCGGTCGTCGTCGTGCTCGGCGGCATCTCGGCCGGTCGCAACGTATTCAAGGTCCGGGAGGGCGTGGCGGGGTGGTGGGACGAGATCGCAGGGCCCGGCAAGGCGCTCGATACCGACCGGTTCCGCATTTTGGGCATCGATTTCCTCGGCGGCAGTCATCGCACCACCGGGCCGGGCCATGGCGAGGTGTTTCCCAGCGTCAGTGCGCACGACCAGGCGGCCTGCCTGCTGGCCGTGATGGATCATCTTGGCATCGAGTGCCTGCACGGCTGCATCGGCGCGTCCTACGGCGGCATGGTGACGCTGGTGCTCGGCGCCAGGCACGCGGCGCGACTGCGCTATGGCATCGTCGTCAGCGCCGCGCACCGCACTCATCCCATGTCCACGGCGTGGCGCAGCGTGCAGCGCAATTTCGTGCGCTACGCCATCGGCCACGGCGAAGGCGAGCAGGGCCTCGCGCTTGGCCCGCGCCCTGGCCATGACCACCTACCGCTCGGTGCGCGAGTTCGAGGACCGCTTTCCCGGCGAGGCGCAGCGCAACGAGGCTGGACAGTTCGTGTTCCCGGTCGAGGCGTACATCGTCGCGCGTGGCGAGGCCTATGCAAAGACCTATCGGCCGGAGGCGTTCGTCTGCCTGTCGGAATCGATCGACCTGCACCGCATCGAACCCGAGACCATCACGGTCCCGATGACGTTCGTCGCCGTGCTCGAAGACCAACTGGTGCCCGCAGCGGACATGCGCGCCCTGCGTGACCGCTTCGGCGGCAACTGCCAGCTGGTCGAGATCAATTCAATGTACGGCCACGACGCCTTCTTCAAGGAGTCGGGCGTGCTGGCCGACGTTTTCTATCGCACACTCGCCTGAACGGGGGCCCGCAGCGGATTCTCATGAGCAAGCAGCAAGACAGCATCCAGACCCGCACCGTGCGGGCGGCCCTCGAGACCGACACGCAGCACGGCGCCGTCGTGCCGCCGATCCACCTGACTTCGACTTTCGCGTTCGCGGGCTATGGTGAGAAGCGCGAATACGATTACTCCCGCTCCGGCAACCCGACTCGCGACGCCCTCGGGCGCGCGCTAGCCGATCTGGAAGGGGGCGCGGGCGCGGTGGTCACGGCATCGGGCATGGGCGCCGTCTCGCTGGTGACGCAGTTGTTCAAGCCCGACCAGGTGGCCGTCGTCCCGCACGATTGCTATGGCGGCACGTATCGCCTGTTCAATGCGCTGAACCTGCGCGGGGCGCTCAAGGTCCAGTTCGTCGACTTCCAGGACGCCAGGGCGCTGCAGGCGGCCCTCGACGCGCGCCCGGCGCTGGTGTGGATCGAAACCCCCAGCAATCCCCTGCTGCGGATCGTCGACGTGGCGGCCGTCGCAGCCGGGGCGAAGGCGGTGGGTGCACTGGTCGTCGCCGACAACACATTCCTGTCGCCGGTCTGGCAGCGGCCGCTGGAACTGGGCGCCGATCTCGTCATTCACTCGACCACCAAGTACCTGAACGGCCACAGCGACGTCGTCGGCGGTGCGGTCATCGCCGCCACGCCGGAGCTGCATGAGCAGGTGCGCTGGTGGGGCAACTGCATCGGCGTGACCGGCGCGCCGTTCGACAGCTTCCTGACGCTGCGCGGTTTGCGCACGCTGCATGCCCGCATGCGGGCGCATGGCGAGAACGCTCAACGCGTTGCCGAACTGCTGGTGCGTCATCCTGCGGTCGCGCGGGTGTACTACCCGGGCCTGGCGGATCACCCGGGTCACGCAATCGCGAACCGCCAGCAGCACGGGTTCGGGGCGATGGTCAGCTTCGAGTTGGCCGGGGGCGTCGCGAACGTGAAGGCGTTCATCGAGCACGTCGAGTTGTTCTCGCTGGCCGAGTCGCTGGGCGGCGTCGAAAGCCTGGTGGCCCATCCGGCGAGCATGACGCACGCGGCGATGGACGAAGCTGCGCGGGAACGCGCTGGGATTTCCGCGACGTTGATGCGGTTGTCGATCGGTATCGAGCAGGGTGATGACTTGCTGCGCGACCTGGCGGCGGGGCTCGACGCGGCGGGGCGTGCCTGAACCGCGCTTACGCGGGACGCCGGCACAACAAGGCGATCGCACAAAAAAAGAAGGCCGGCATTGCTGCCGGCCTTCGGGTGGACCCGAGCTGCCTCATTCCATGAGACAAAGACTAACCCGACTCAAGTCCGCACCACTCGGAGATTCGATCTGAAAACTGGGAGCAGGGGCCTGCAGCCGCCTGCGGACGCGCAGTATAGCGCCGAAAATCCGGTCGGAGTCCACCCCGGCGTGGGCGATTTTTCAGCCGGCCGCGGGTTCTAAACCTGAGCTTGACAGTTTCTGTGGATAAGTCTCTAAGTAATTGAATTTTAATGGTTTGACATTAGACCGATCGACGACGGCTGCCCCCGCCTCCCGGCTGCCTACGGGGGTCTTGCCGGGCAGGGCGATGTCGGTGGTGCGCACGCCCGACGTGAGGGCGGATTCCACGGCCGCCTCGACCGCCAGCGCCTCGTCCTCCAGTCCGAGCGAATGCCGCAGCAGCAGCGCCGCGCTCAGGATGGTGCCGTACGGATTCGCGATACCGCGACCTGCGATGTCCGGCGCCGAGCCGTGGATGGGTTCGTACAGGCCGTTGCTGCCTTCGCCGAGCGACGCCGACGGCAACAGCCCCAGCGAGCCGACGATCATCGAGGCTTCGTCGGTCAGGATGTCGCCGAACATGTTCTCGGTGAGCAGGACGTCGAACGAGGCGGGCCGGCGGATCAGGTGCATCGCGGCCGCATCGACCAGCATGTGTTCGAACTCGACTTGCGGGAATTCCTCGCGCAGCACGCGCTCGGCAACGGATCGCCACAGCCGCGACGTCTCGAGCACGTTGGCCTTGTCGACCGAGACGATGCGGCGCCGCCGGCCCAGCGCCAGCCGGCCTGCCATGCGCGTGACGCGCTCCACTTCGGCGGTCGTGTAGGTGCAGACGTCTTCGGCTTCGTGCGCCGTGCGGCTCTTCCTGCCGAAGTAGATGCCGCCCGTGAGTTCGCGCACGACCATGATGTCGGTGCCCTTGATGATCTCGGGCTTGAGCGGCGAGGCATCCAGCATCGAGTCCATGGTGCGGACGGGACGCAGGTTGGCGAACACGCCGAGCGTGCGGCGCAATTCCAGCAGGCCTTGCTCAGGCCGCACGCGCGCGGCCGGGTCGGACCACTGCGGGCCGCCCACCGCGCCGAGCAGCGTCGCGGCACTCTCACGGCACGCGTCGATCGTGCGCGGCGGCAGTGCGGAACCGGAGGCATCGATGGCAGCGCCGCCGATCAGGGCTTCGGCGAACTCGAACTCGTGGCCGTGACGGGCTGCGACGGCCTGCAGCACCCGGACGGCCTCGGCCGTGACCTCGGGGCCGATGCCGTCGCCACCGAGTACTGCAATGCGGGCCTTCATGCGCGCTTTTCCCGCGCGCGCTCGTAGCGCTCGATTGCTTCCACCTGGCTCAGCAGGTAGCCGAGTTCGTCGATGCCGTTCATGCAGGCAATAGCGCGAGAACGACTCGATGGGGAAGCTCACGGCGCGGCCGTCGGGCAGCCGCAGGACGGAGGCGGGCAGGTCGATCTCGACCTCGGCGCCCGGGTTGGCGAGCAGCCATTCATGCGTGGCGGCGTCGACGACGACCGGCAGCAGGCCGTTCTTCAGGCTGTTGTTGCGGAAGATGTCGGCGATCTCGGTGCTGATGACCACCCGGATACCGAAGTCGAGCAGGGCCCAGGGCGCGTGTTCGCGCGACGAGCCGCAGCCGATGTTGCGGCCGGCGACCAGCACCTGGCAGCCCTGCGCGGCAGGCGTGTTCAGCACGAAGTCAGGCTTCGGCTGGCCGTCCTTGTCGTACCGCCAGTCTGCAAACAGCGAGACGCCGAGCCCATCGCGCACCGTGGTGGTGAGGAAGCGGGCCGGGATGATCTGGTCGGTGTCGATGTTGGTGGACGGCATGACGACCGTCCGCGAGCGGATGACTGTGATCGGGTCCATGTGGGGCTCTGGTTCGTTGTCTGGTGCGGGGCCCCGGCTCAGCCGAGGAACTCGCGCGGGTCGGTGACGCGACCGCGCACCGCGGCAGCAGCGGCGGAGGCCGGGCTGGCGAGCAGCGTGCGTGCGCCGACGCCTTGCCGGCCTTCGAAGTTGCGGTTGCTGGTGCTGACGCAGTACTGCCCGGCGTCGACGAGATCGCCATTCATGCCGAGGCACATCGAGCAGCCCGACTCGCGCCATTCGGCGCCGGCGTCGATGAAGACCTGCGCGAGGCCCAGCTGCTCGGCTTCCAGCTTGATCTGCTGCGAACCCGGCACGACCAGCGCGCGCACGCCTGCGGCCACCTTGCGACCGCGCATGACGTGGGCGGCCGCTTCCAGGTCCGAAAGGCGCGCGTTGGTGCAGCTGCCGATGAAGACGACCTGCACCGGCTTGTCGGCCATGCGCTCACCGGCGGTGAGGCCCATGTAGGCGAGCGACTTGGCAAAGACGGCATCGCCCGGACGTTCCGGCACGTTGCCGCTGATCGTGGTGACCATGCCGGGGTTGGTGCCGAACGTGATCATCGGCTCGAGCGTGGTGGCGTCGAGCGTCACCGACTGGTCGAACGTAGCGCCCGGATCGCTGCGCAGCGTCTGCCAGTCGGCCACGGCCTGGTCCCAGTCCGCGCCCTGCGGCGCGAAGGGCCGGCCCTTCAGGTAGTCGAAGGTCGTCGCGTCCGGCGCGATCATGCCGGCACGGGCACCGGCCTCGATCGACATGTTGCAGACCGTCATGCGCTCGTCCATCGACATCGCCTCGATGGTGGAGCCGCGGAACTCGATGACGTGGCCGGTGCCGCCGTTCACGCCGATCTTGCCGATCACGGCCAGCACGACGTCCTTGGCCGACACGCCCGCGCGGCAGCGTGCCGTTGACGACGACTTCGAGCGTCTTCGGCTTGCGCTGCAGCAGGCACTGCGTGGCGAGCACGTAGCCGACTTCCGTGGTGCCGATGCCGAAGGCGAGGGCGCCGAATGCCCCGTGCGTGCTGGTGTGGCTGTCGCCGCACACGATCGTCTTGCCGGGCTGCGTGGCGCCCTGTTCCGGACCGATGATGTGGACGATGCCACGGCGCGAATCCTGCAAGCCGATCAGGTTCACGCCGAATTCGGCGCAGTTCACCTCGAGCTGGCGCACCTGCTTGGCGGCGGACTCGAGCTTGATGGGCAGGCCGCCGAAGATCTGTGCCGTGTCGGTGGGGGTGGAGTGGTCCATCGTCGCGAGCGTGCGATCGAGCCGGCGAACCGGCAGCTTGCGTGCGCGCAGCACGTCGAACGCCTGCGGCGAGGTGACTTCGTGAGTCAGGTGCAGGTCGATGTACAGCACGGCCGGTGTGTCGGCCGTCTCGGGCACGACCACGTGCCGCTCCCAGACTTTTTCGAACAGGCTCTGCGCAGGCATTCGGACTCCGGTCGTAGGCTTCAGACCGCCGCGGCGGGCGGCGTGTCGTTTTCGTGGCTGTCGGCGCCGCGGCGGCGCGAGGACTCGATGGCGTTGATCACTTCGATGAAGGCCCGCACGCCGGACTCGACGATGTCGGTCGTGACGCTGGTGCCGCGGTAGCTGCGATTGTTGAACTCGCACGTCACGACGGCCTCGCCCTGGGCGTCCTCGCCGCTCGACACGCTGCGGACCTCGAACTTGCGCAGCTTGACGAACGTCCCGGTCGCCTGCTCGATCGACTTGAGCGCGGCGTCCACCGGGCCGTCGCCCGTCGATTCCTGGGTGACGATGCGGCCGTCGGTGTGGCGCAGCACGACGCGGCCCGACGCGAACCGGCTCGAGTCGCTGACGACGTGCAGGTTCTCGAGGTGCCACGGGCCCGACTCGATCTCGTGCTTCAGCACCAGCGCCTCGATGTCGCCGTCGAAGAGTTCCTTTTTCTTGTCGGCCAGCGCCTTGAAGTCGTCGAACACGCGCGACAATTCGGCGTCCGAGAGCTCGAAGCCCAGTTCCTTGATGCGCTCGCGCAGCGCCGCGCGGCCGCTGTGCTTGCCCAGCACGAGGTTGGTGCGCGACATGCCGACGTCGTGCGGCCGCATGATCTCGTAGGTGGAATGGTGCTTGAGCATGCCGTGCTGGTGGATGCCCGACTCGTGCGCAAACGCGTTCTCGCCCACGACCGCCTTGTTGCGCGGGATGGGCATGCCCGTGATGCTCGAGAGCAGGCGGCTGGTCGGGAACAGGCGCTTGGTGTCGATGCCGGTGTGCAGGCCGTAGAGACCCTTGCGCACGTCGAGCGCCATGGTGATTTCCTCGAGCGAGGCGTTGCCCGCTCGCTCGCCGATGCCGTTGATCGTGCACTCGACCTGGCGCGCGCCGCCGCGGATCGCGGCGAGGCTGTTGGCCACGGCCATGCCGAGGTCGTTGTGGCAGTGCGCGCTGAAGGTGACGTTGTCCGCGCCGCGCACGTTCTGCTCAGGTACGAGAAGATCTCGAAGTATTCCTCGGGCGTCGTGTAGCCCACGGTGTCGGGCACGTTGATCGTCGTGGCGCCGGCGGCGATCGCGGCTTCGACCACTTCGCCGAGGAAGTCGAGTTCGGTGCGCGAGGCGTCCTCGGGCGAGAATTCGACGTCCTCGCACAGGCTGCGCGCGTACTTCACGCCCTCGACGGCCGTGTGCACGATCTGCTCCTTGGCCATGCCGAGCTTGTGCTCGCGATGGATGGCGCTGGTCGCCAGGAACACGTGGATGCGCGGCCTGCGCGGCGACCTTGACGGCGCTCCAGGCCTTGTCGATGTCCTCGCGGTTGCAGCGTGCGAGGCCCGCGATGATCGGGCCCCGCACTTCGCGGGCGATTTCATGGACGGCTTCCCAGTCGCCGGGGGAGGCCACGGGGAAACCCGCTTCGATGACGTCCACGCCCAGTTCGGCCAGGGCCCGGGCCAGCCGCAGCTTCTCGGGCTGCGTCATGCTGCAGCCGGGTGATTGCTCACCGTCGCGCAGCGTGGTGTCGAAGATCAACACGCGGTTCGGGTCTCTGGCTTGACATGGTTGTCACCGTTGCGGGGTCGTCGAATGCGGCGGAGGGTTGCGTCGGCCTCAGCCCTGGTTCAGCCAGGGCATGCGGCCACGCAGGCCGGCGCCCACCTTCTCGATGGGATGCGCCAGGTCCTTCTTCATCAGGGCGTCGTACTTCTTGCGGCCGGTCTTGTTCTCGCGGATCCAGACGCGCGCGAAGCTGCCGTCCTGGATCTCGCCCAGGATCTTCTTCATCTCCTTCTTGGTCGCCTTGTTGACGACGCGCGGGCCGCGCGTGAGGTCGCCCCACTTGGCGGTGTGCGAGATGTACTTGTGCATCTTGGCGAGGCCGCCTTCGTGCAGCAGGTCGACGATCAGCTTCAATTCGTGCATGCACTCGTAGTACGCGACCTCGGGCTGGTAGCCGGCTTCGACCAGCGTCTCGTAGCCCTTGAGCACGAGTTCGGTGGCACCGCCGCACAGCACGGCCTGTTCGCCGAACAGGTCGGTCTCGGTCTCTTCCTTGAACGTCGTCTGGATGACGCCGGCGCGCGTGCCGCCGATGCCGTCAGCGTAGGCGAGGGCCTTCGCGTGGGCTTTGCCCGAGGCGTCCTGTGCCACTGCGATCAGGCACGGCACGCCGCGGCCTTCCTGGAACTGCCGGCGCACGAGGCCGCCCGGTCCCTTCGGTGCGATCAGCACGACGTCGAGGTCCTTGCGCGGCTTGATCTGCTTGAAGTGGATGTTGAAGCCGTGCGCGAACAGCAGCGTCGCGCCCTTGGCGAGGTTCGGCAGGATTTCCTTGTAGTTCTCGGCCTGGGTCGTGTCCGGCGTCAGCAGCGCGACGAGCGTGGCGCCCTTGACGGCTGCCGCAGGCACGGCGACCGCGAGGCCGTCTTTCTTGGCCTGCTTCCAGCTGTCGCCCTTGCGCACGCCGATGACGACGTCGAAGCCCGAGTCCTTGAGGTTCAACGCATGCGCGCGACCCTGGCTGCCGTAGCCCACGACGGCGATCCTGGCGCCCTTCAGTGCTTTCTTGTCGACGTCTTTCTTCGAATACGCACGCATCTTTGCAATCTCCTCGGGTCCTGAACGTTTTGCCGGTACTGAAACGTAAAAAACCCCGCGCCGGCCGGCTCGCCGTGCGGGGTTTCGGTGTCCAATCGCGCGTGTGCGCTCTCAGCCCGTAGCCCCGCACCTCCGCAGGGGAAGCAGGGTAAGGGACGCAAGCAGCAGGCCGGCCAGCAGAGTGACCGGTGTCGAAGGGAACGAGTCGAGCGACGACCGCATCCAGCGCCTGCGTTTAATGGAGAGCGAAAAAGTAGGGTGCGGATAGCAGCACAGCGCGCCGTCCATTGTCAACCGCAGTGCAAAAAGAGTGAGTCCATAAGAGTGCGGCGGGATGAGCCGCCGTATCCCGCAGGCGGCGCTGTAAACTAGTCGCAGCCCCCGCACCGGAGCCATTCACCCGTGGATTTTCTCATCGACAGCGCCGGCGCTGACGCTGCCGCGCCTGCGCTCCCGCTGGCGCTCGTCACGCACGCCGAACTGGCCGCCTGGCTCGCCAACCAGGATGCGGCTACCCGGGCGTGGCTGCAGTCCCATCAGTTCAAGGCCGATCGCCACCAGGTCGTGCTGCTGCCTGCCGCGGATGGCCGCGTGCTCGGTGCCGTCGTCGGCCTGGGTGCACTGGCCGCGCTCGAGGCGCTCGAGCTCTGGCATGCGGCGGGCCTGCCGGAGCGGCTGCCCGCGGCCACCACCTGGCGCGTCACCAACGAACTCGCGCCGGCAGCCGCAACCGCGTTCGCGTTGGGCTGGGCTTACGGCAGCTACCGCTTCGATGCCTACAAGTCCGCAGCCCGCAGCGCTGTCGCGCGCGCGCGGCTGGTCGCTGCACCAGGCGTGGACGTTGCACAGGTGGCGCGACAGGCGGCGGCGACAGCGCTGGCTCGCGACCTGGTGAACACGCCGGCGTGCGACATGACGCCCGAACGCCTGGCAGCCGAGGCGATCCGCATCGCGCGTGAGCACGGCGCCGTGCCGCAGGAAATCATCGGTGACGATCTGCGGCGCGGCTTCCCCGCGATTCATGCGGTCGGGCAGGCGTCCGTCAGCGCACCGCGTCTCGTGGACTTTGCGTGGGGCGATCCGGCGCATCCCAAGGTGACGCTCGTCGGCAAGGGCGTGTGCTTCGACACCGGCGGCCTCGACATCAAGCCCGCCGCGGGCATGGCGTTGATGAAGAAGGACATGGGCGGCGCAGCGTGCGTGCTGGGCCTGGCGCAGCTGGTGATGGCGTCACGCTTGCCGGTGCGCCTGCGCGTGCTGGTGCCCGCAGTCGAGAACGCGATCGCCGGCAATGCCTATCGTCCCGGCGACGTGATCCGCACGCGCAAGGGCCTCACCGTCGAAATCGGCAACACGGATGCCGAAGGCCGGCTCGTGCTCTGTGACGCGCTGGCGCTGGCAGACGACGAGCGACCCGACCTGCTGATCGACCTGGCGACACTGACGGGCGCCGCACGCGTCGCGCTCGGTCCCGAATTGCCGGCGCTGTTCGGTACCCGGCAGCAGACGATCGACGAACTGCTGCGACACGGCCGCGAGCAAGCCGACCCGTTGTGGCAGATGCCGCTCTGGAGTGGGTACGACGACGATTTCTCGAGCAAGGTGGCCGACATCAACAACGCCTCGGCGTCGGCTTTCGCCGGCGCCATCATCGGCGCGCTGTACCTGCGCCGGTTCGTCACGCAGACGACCGGACTGGCTGCACGTCGACCTGTTCGCCTGGAACCCGAAAGAGCGGCCGGGGCGGCCGGTCGGCGCCGAGGCCCACGCGGTGCGCGCGCTGTTCGCGCATGCTGGCCGCGCGTTATGCGTAAGGCAGGTCGAGCACACGGGGCGGGTCGGTTCAGTGGCTCGTCCGGAGCGCGTGTCTGCCTTTCCAAGCTCAGGACGAGCCACTGAACCGACCTGCCACGTGATCGACCTGCGCTACGAGCGGCGTGCCTGGACGCTGATCTACCTGTGCCTCGGCCTGGTCGAGGGCGGCACGGCCGCGGTGATGGTGCGCGCGCTGTTCGGCGACCAGGCGCCGCGCGCTCGCGGTCGACCTCGTGGTCGCGCTGTCGTCAGTGCCGCGCCGGCGTGGTCGAACCTCGCGAGCATGGCGTATGCGCGACGCGCGCAGGGGCAGCGCAAGATTTCATTCCTGTTTCCGCTGCTGCTCGCGCTGACGGCCTGCGTGGGCGCGCTGGCGCTGGTGCCGCAAGAGCGGGGCAGGGCTGCTGCTGTTCCTGGCGCTGTACGCAGCGGCCCGGCTGCTGTGGGCCGGCGTCGAAACCGTGCGCTCGGTGCTCTGGAGCGTGAACTACCCGGCGCGGCTGCGGGCACGCATCACCGGCCGCATCACCGTCAACACGTCGATCGCGCTCGCGATCACGGGCCTCGGCATCGGCTGGCTGCTGGGCCACGACGGACCGTGGTGGCGACTGGCGATCGTCGCGGGCGCCGGCTGCGGCGTGGCCGGCGCGCTGGCGTTCCGCCAGTTCAAGGTGCGCCGCGAAGACGACCTGCTGGCCGCGGAGCGCAGCCCGGCTGGAGGAGGGCGCGTCATTCGGCATCGGCGGCATGCGCGAGTTGCTGGCCCGCGACGAGCCGTTCCGGCGGTATCAATACGCGATGTCGGTGTTCGGCGCCGGCATGCTGTCGCTGACGCCGCTGATGGTGATCTGCCTCGGCGACGTGCTGGGCCTGCCGGCGCTGTGGCAGGTGCTGGTCATGACGGCGGTGCCGGTGCTCGTGGTGCCGTTCGCGATCCAGCCCTGGGCGCGTTACCTGGACCTGCAACCGGGTGGTCGCGTTCCGCTCGGTCCACGGCAAGGTCACGCTGGTCGCGGTCGCACTGCTGGTTGCCGCCGTGCTGTTGCAGGGTGCCGTGGCTGCTGGCGCCCGGGCTCGCTGCTGCTCGGCACGAGCCTCGCGGCGGGCAATCTCGGCTGGACCCTGGGCCACAACGACTTCGCGCCCCGCGGCGAGGAAACACGCTACATGGCGCTGCATGTGACGCTGACCGGCATGCGCGGGCTGGTCGCGCCGCCCCTCACGATCGGCTTCTATCACCTGCTCGACCACCTGCGAACCGGACTCGGTCCGGGCGCGCTGCTGCTGCCGTTGCTGCTCGTGGGCAGCGGCGCGTATCAGTTCCACACGCATGCGCCGCGCGCAGCTCGCGGCAAACGCGGCGTGACCGCTGCGCGGCCAGACCGCACAATGACCCCGACTGCAACATGACCGGAGCCCTGCGATGAGCCGACGCAAAGTAGACACCCGCCCGTATTCCAAGCTCGTGTTCGACGGCGTCAAGCAGACGGCGAGCCGGGCGATGCTGCGTGCGGTCGGGTTTCGCGCGACCGCGATTTCAAGAAGCCGCAGGTCGGCATCGCCTCGACCTGGAGCATGGTCACGCCGTGCAACATGCACATCGACAAGCTCGCCGACGCCGCGGCCAAGGGCGCGAACGCGGCCGGCGGCAAGAGCACGATCTTCGGCACCATCACGATCTCCGACGGCATCTCGATGGGCACGCGAGGGCATGCAATACTCGCTCGTCTCGCGCGAGGTCATCGCCGACTCGATCGAGACGGTGGTGGGCTGCGAGGGCTTCGACGGCCTCGTGGCGATCGGCGGCTGCGACAAGAACATGCCCGGCTGCATGATGGCGATCGCGCGGCTGAATCGTCCCGCGGTCTTCGTCTATGGCGGCACGATCCTGCCCGGGCGGTCGCAACGGACAGAAGCGCGACATCGTCTCCGTGTTCGAGGCCGTCGGCGCGCACGCCGCCGGCACGATCAGCGACAAGCAGCTGCAAGCAGGTCGAGAGCACGGCGATTCCCGGCGCGGGCTCGCTGCGGCGGCATGTACACGGCCAACACGATGGCCTCCGCGATCGAGGCGCTCGGCATGAGCCTGCCGCAACAGCTCCGCGCAGGACGCGATTTCGCGCCGACAAAGCGCGCCGATGCCGAGCAGGCGGGCGCCGCCGTCGTCGAACCTGATCAAGCGCGGCATCCGGCCGTGCGACATCCTGACGCGCGAGGCCTTCGAGAACGCCATCACCGTGGTCATCGCGCTCGGCGGCTCGACCAACGCCGTGCTGCACCTGCTCGCGATCGCGCACGCCGCCGGCGTGACGCTGGCACTCGACGACTTCACCCGCATCGGCAAGCGCGTGCCGGTGCTCGCCGACCTGCAAGCCGAGCGGCCGCTACTTCGATGTCCGAACTGGTCGCCATCGGCGGCATCCGCCGCTGATGAAGATGCTGCTCGACGCCGGCCTGCTGCACGGCGATTGCCTGACCGTCACCGGCAAGACGCTGGCCGCAGAACCTGGCGCGCGTGAAGCCGTATCCGAAGCGGCCAGGACATCGATTCGCCCGCTCGACCAACCCGATCAAGAACGACAGCCACCTCGTGATGCTGTACGGCAACCTCGCGCCCGACGGCGCGGTGGCCAAGATCACCGGCAAGGAAGGGCTCAAGTTCACCGGCACGGCGCGCGTATTCGACGGCGAGGAGGCCTGCGCTGCAGGCGATCCTCGATGGCACGGTGAAGACGGGCGACGTGATCGTCATCCGCTACGAAGGCCCGCGCGGCGGCCCGGGCATGCGCGAGATGCTGAGCCCGACCGGCCGCGATCATGGGCAAGGGCCTCGGCGACAAGGTCGCGCTGATCACCGACGGCCGATTCTCGGGCGGCAGCCACGGCTTCGTCGTCGGCCACGTCACGCCGGAGGCCGCGCTCGGCGGCCCGCTCGCGCTCGTGCACGACGGTGACTCCATCAGCATCGACGCGACGAAGAAAGAATTGTCGGTGGACGTCGCGCCGGCCGAGCTCGCGCGCCGGCGTGCGGGCTGGCAACCGCGCGCGCCGTATGCCACGCGCGGCGTGCTCGCAAAATACGCCGAACTCGTGAGCAGCGCGTCGCTTGGCGCCGTCACGGATCGCGGCTCTGCGGGTCGCAAAGGGGCAGGATTGAAACGCTCCGGCTGCATGGGTGAAGCGAAGAAGTGTTGTGTTGCGCAACCCGCGTCGGTAAAGTCCGACCGCCGCCAGAAACGCTCCGGCAGCGGTTTGACCGGAACGGCTTTGTTTCGTGTTGCAATGCAGCATTCGGCGAGAAGAAAGACGGCAATCGCGCTGACCGAATTGCATGGCCCCTCAACGGGCATGCATCGATCTTCGCGGACCAGCATCAGGGGTTGCTAGGGTGGATGGAGGTCTTGTAGTGTCGGCGGTCCCGGGGAGGGCGCGGCCTGAGGCCTGAGATACCTTGCGCCCACATACGTGGAGGGGAAGTGGCTTACAGTTATTCGATCGACGATCCGGCAAAAAACAGCAAGCGCACGCTGGCGTTCGTCTTGGTCGTCGCCATCCATGCGTTCTTCTTCTGGGTCCTCGCGTCCGGGCTGGGTGCCAAGATGGTGCAGACCGTCATGGGCCCCGTCGAGACCAAGATCATCGAGGAACTCCCCGATGACAACAAGGAGCCGCCACCCCCGCCGCCCTGACATCGAGCAGCCGCCGCCTTACGTGCCGCCGCCCGAAGTGTCGGTCGACCTCGCCATCGACACGGGCCCGACCACGGCGATCTCGAACGCGACGTCGGAACGGCCGGTAGCTGCGCCGCCGCCGGTTGCACCGAAGCCGGTCGAGCGCGCCACCGTCAAGACGCCGCCGTCCACGTCAGGCAAGGGTGCTCGCATCACCCAGCCCGAGTACCCGCCGGCCGCACGCCGCGCCGGGGAGGCAGGCACGGTGCAGTTACGCTGCTTTGTCAGTGAATCCGGTCGCTGCAGCGAAGTTTCCGTCGTGAAAAGCAGTGGTTTCGACAAGCTCGACGAAGCCGCCGTGAAGGAAGTCCAGCGCAACTGGAAGTTCGTCCCGGGCAAGGAAGATGGCAAGCCTGTGGCGGCATGGCACACGTTTGCCGTTACCTTCCGCCTCACCGATTGATCCGTCTGTATTGACCCGCAACCGCACCTAACGTCGTATTACCAGTAGAAACAGTCACAGGAACCGATCTCAATGGCCACCGAAAGCGTAACCGTCGACAACCCTTACGGAATTGGCGCCCTCTGGGCACAGGGCGACTACGTCGCGAAGGGCGTCTTGGTCCTCCTCGTCCTGATGTCTGCCTATTCCTGGTTCATCATCTTCACCAAGTGGTGGGAACAGCGCCGTCTGCTGTCGCAGGCCCACGAAGCCGAGAAGAACTTCTGGGCGGCCGACAACATCAAGACCGGCCTCAACAAGCTGTCCGGCAAGGGCAACATCTTCAAGGGCATGGCCGCTGAAGCCATCGACGCCGCCGAGCACCATGACGAGCGCCTCACGCAGCAGGTTCCGCTGCACGAGTGGATCGACAACGTGCTGGCCCGCGCCACGGCTCGCATCAACAGCGCGCTGTCCACCCAGTTGCCGTTCCTGGCCACCACCGGTTCGACCGCGCCGTTCATCGGCCTGTTCGGCACGGTGTGGGGCATCTACCACGCGCTCGTCGCCATCGGCGTGGCCGGTCAGGCCTCGATCGACAAGGTGGCAGGTCCGGTCGGCGAGGCGCTGATCATGACGGCCATCGGCCTCGCGGTCGCGGTGCCCGCGGTGCTCGGTTACAACTTCCTGCTCGGCCGCAACAAGCAGATCATGGAACGCGTCAAGCTCTTCTCGAACGACCTCGAGCAGGTGATCGTCAGCGGTTCGCGCATCGAAGGCGCGGGCGCCAAGGTCATCTCCGGCGGTCCGGCCAAGAAGTAACCAGGCGCCAGCCTGTTCCAATAGCGCGGAGACAGACCGACCATGGGCATGAACGTATCTGCGGGCGACTCAGAGATCGACGAAAAGCCGATGTCTGAGATCAACACCACGCCCCTCGTGGACGTGATGCTGGTCATGCTCATCATCTTCCTGATCACCATCCCGGTGATCACGCAGTCGGTGAAGGTCGAGTTGCCGAAGGCGGCCAACATTCCGACGGCGACCAAGCCCGAGAACATCAACATCGCGGTTGATTCGCAGGGCAACGTCTACTGGAACACGTCGCTGGTGCCCACGCAGGAAGCGCTGCTCGATCGCCTGAAGTCGATCGCGGTGCTCGAGCCGCAGCCCGAGGTGCACGTCCGTGGCGACCGCGCCACGGCCTACGAGCACATCGGCCGGGTGATGGTGCTGTCCCAGCGGGCCGGCATCCAGAAGATCGGTTTCATCACCGAGCCCGACCGCGGCCTCGCACGCTGATCGCTGCAGGAGTCTGAAACGATGAGTATGAGTATTGGTGGCGGCGGCGAAGACGAGCCGATGATGGAAATGAACATGACGCCGTTGATCGACGTCCTGCTCGTTCTCCTCGTGATGTTCATCATCACCATCCCGGTGATGACGCATGCCGTGAAGCTGGACATGCCCCGGCCGAACAATGCGCCGAAGCTGTCCGAACCGGTGGTGATCCAGCTCGAGATCGATTTCGACGGTACCGTGCTCTGGAACGGTACGGCAGTCACGGTCGACGACCTCGACACGTACTTCCGCCGCGAGGCAGCGAACGACCCGCAGCCCGAACTGCACATCCGCCCGAACAAGCGCGCGTCGTACGACGTCGTCGCGCGCGTGTTGGCGGCAGCGCAGCGCAATGGCCTGCTGAAGATCGGTTTCGTCGGCAACGAGCAGTTCATGTAACGGATGCGTTGCCAACACCGGCCTGGCGGCGGCAGGTGCTGGCATCGGATCATTAAAAAAGGGGGCTGCCGGAGCGAAGAGCTCCGGCGGCTCTTTCCTTGTCAGCGGGGCGCAAACGTCCCAGTGAGGAATTCGATGAGCAAGGCGAGTTTTGTTCTCACCGGCGCACTCGCAATCGCGGGTTGGGTTGGCGTGGCCGGCACGATGCTGGTGCTGCCGGCTACGGCAGAGGCACAGCAGAAGGTCAGCCAGAAGGTGGGAGTGCCGCTGAAGGCGGCGCAGGACGCCATCGCCAAGAAGAAGTGGGATGCCGCGCTTGGCAAGATCAAGGAAGCCGACGCTGCCCCCGGCAAGACGGCCTTCGATCAGTACAAGATCAACGAGATGCTGTGGTACGTCTACCTGCAGCAGGGCCGCAACGCCGACGCGGCGCGCGTGCTCGAAGGGCAGATCGCGTCCGGCCAGATGCCGGCCGGTGAAAAAGTCCAGCGCACGAAGACGCTGGCGCAGCTGTATGCCCGTGCGGGCAACTATGGCAAGGCCGCTGCCACGGCGCAGCAATACCTGAAGTCCGTTCCGGGCGACAAGGACATGCAGTTGCTGGTCGCCAATGCTTACTACCAGCAGAAGGACTACAAGGGCGCCATTGCCGCGGCCGAGCGCGTCATGAAAGGCGGCGGCACGCCGAGCCAGGACCTGCTGCAACTGCTGCTGCGTTCCAATTACGAACTCGGTGACTCGGCGGGGACGGCGAAAGCGCTCGACCAGTTGCTCAAGTACTACCCGTCGACGGACACGTGGGAACGCGTGCTCGACGGCTACATGAAGACGACCAAGCACGACCACGCGCTGATGGCGCTCTATCGCCTGGCTGAAGATGTCGGCGCGCTCAAGACGTCGCGCCAGTACACCGACCTGACACAAGCGCTGGTCATCGGCGGCTTCGGCCAGGAAGCCGAGCGCGTCATGAACAAGGGCATTTCGAACAACGTGTTCGCCGGTGATGAACTGACCCGAGCCAAGCGCACGCTGGAGGCAGCCAAGCGCCGTGGCGACATCGAGCGCCAGGCCCTGCCGAAAGCAGCGGCAACGCTGGCAGCGGCGAAGACGGGCGACGAGATGGTCAAGGTCGGCGAGATGTACTTCAGCGCCGGCGACTACACCAACGCCACTGCGGCCTTGCAGAAGGCCATCGCCAAGGGTGGCATCACCGACCTGGACAATGCCGAGATGCTGCTGGGCATCGCCTTGAAGCGCAACGGTGACAAGGCGGGTGCCGCGAAGGCGTTCGATCTGGTCCAGGAGCCGAAGTTCGCCGAGATCGCCAAGCTCTGGAAGATCGCAGCGCGCTGAGGCTGGGTCGGGCCCGTCTTAGAGCGGGCTGGTTGAATCAGAAGTAAGGGGCGGGGACGCAAGTCTCCGCCCCTTTTCATTTGCGTCTCCTGCAGCGGCTCACTCCAATCGCGCAGTCATGGCAGATCACGGCAGCGGCTCACCCCAATGGCTTGTCCGGCGCTTGGGTATTTGCAGCAGTCCTGACAGCGGCTCACTCCAGTGGCTTGTCCGGCGCTTGGAAAGGCAGACACGCGCGCCGGACAAGCCATTGGAGTGAGCCACTGCCTGAGGGTGCCGTTGCAGCTTCCAGATGCCGCACCGCGTGGGCAATGGCGCCGATCCTTGGCACGCGTGAAGTTGGGCTGCGGTCAGGGCGGGTCGTTCGGTGGCGCGCGTGACGCCGGGCTGCAATCAAGGCGGGGCGTTCCGCCGATTCCCCCGTAGCGCGTGTCTGCCTTTCCAAGCGGAGGGGGAATCGGCGGAATGCCCCGCAGCACCCGCCCGCAGCACCCGCCACTGCACACGCCCGCAGCCCAAGCCCCGCGCCAATGACCCCGCCCAAGAAAAAGGCCCCGCAGGACGCGCCCGCGAGGCCTTTCTGATCCAGCAGAGTCGCCGGACTGGGACGGACGGGCTCAGCCGCCCGTGGCAGGCGCAGCCGCTGCCGCCGGAGTCGCCGCCGTGTCGAGCTTCAGCTTCCACAACCGGGCGACGTCGGTGAGGCCCGGCGCCTTGACGGCGTCGAACGACAGCGCGTGCTTCGGTCAGCTTGCCCAGGCGCGAGTTGGCGATGCCCGCGATCATGTTCGCGTCATCGATGTCGACGACGCCGCCCTTGGCGATGCCCTTCTGGATTGCGTCGACGGCGTTGGCAAAATCGCCTGCGCTGAAATAGAGCTTGCCGATGGCCACCATCTGGTTGCCGGTCTTGGCTGCCGCGAGTTGCGCCGCCGCCGTGCTCACTTCCTTGGCGTCCGCCGCGGCGCCCGCACGTGCGCGCTCGAGCTCGGCCTGGGCACGCGACTTCGACTCGCCCTGGAAGACGTTGGCCGACATGCCGCGCTCCAGGATCGTCTTGGCCTCGTTCGGGAAGCCGCCGGTGACCAGCGTGCCGCCCATCTCGGCGTATTCCTCGCCCTTGTCGAGCGTCTGGGTGTCGTTCATCAGGCGGTACAGGGAGCGCAGGGCGCGTTCGTCCTTGGTGCGGTAAAGCTGCGCGTTCAGCAGGTCTTCCCAGTACTTCGGCGCGGGGTAATAGCGCACCAGGCCCTCGAGCGACCGCATGATGCCCGGTTCGTCCTTCAGTTCGTAATTCGCGCGCAGGGCGAGGAGCAGCGCGGGCTCCGAGGGCTTCGCGCTCGAGGCCACGAGCTGCTCAGCCGCCACCTTGGCGCCGGCGAAGTCGTCGGACAGGTAGCGTGCCTGGGCCAGGCTCAACGCAATCTCGGCGTCGCCGGGATTGAGCTTCATGTATTCGGTGCCGCTCGTGATGGCCTTCGCGTATTCCTTGTTCTGCAGGTTCATCTGCGTCAATGCGCGCAGGCGCTGGGCCTTGTCGGCTTCGGGCACCATGCCCGATGCGAGCGAGCGCTCGAGGATCTCGGCGGACTTCACGTAGTCCTTCTTCTGCAGGTAGATGTACCAGCCGAGTTCATCGACCATGAACGCGTCATAGGGGGTCTTCGGCTCGACTGCCTGTGCGACCTGGATCTGCACCAGGGCCTCGTCCCAGTTCTTGGCCGTCATCGCGTTCTGCGCTGCCACCAGCGGCTTCTGCACGGCCGGACTCAGCTTCTGTTTCGGCGCAGCCTTTTCCTTCTCGGCTGCGACGGCAACCGACACGGGCAGCAAGGTGCCGCCGACGACGCCGGTCAGACCGGCCGCGGCAAGGGCAGCCATCAACACGATGTTCGCTTTTTTCATCATCAGCCTCTCGGGCAACAGGGTCCTGGTGGCGCGCATTGTACCGCCACCCGCGCCCTTCGTGGATTGGAGGCCGGCCAGCCGCTGGAGTTCAGTTGGCCGGCCCGGCGGCGGTCGCCGCCGACAGCCCGGACAGGTAGTGGCCGACGGTTTCCAGGGTGACGACCTCGGCGTACTTGGCTTGCAGGTCGAACAGGTTGGCTGCGTGCGGGGCGGGGTGGCGGTCGCCGACAGCCTCGCGGACCACCCACGGAATGAAGCCGTGCTGGCAGGCATCGAGCGCCGTGGCGCGGATGCAGCCGCTGGTGCTGACGCCCGCTATCAGCAGGGTGTCGACGCCCAGTGCGGTGAGCGTGGGCGCGAGCGTCGTACCGAAGAATGCGCTGGCGTACTGCTTGGTGATCACGGTTTCGCCGGCGGCGGGCTCGAGCGCCGGGTCGAAGCGAGCGAGCGCCGGGTCGGCCCCGTCGGCGAAGCAGGCGAGCGCTGGCAGTTTGCGGAAGAAGACCCCACCGTCGCGACCGCCGGCCTGGAAGCGCACGTTGGTGTGCAGGACGGGAATGCGCGCCGCCCGGGCCATCTGCAGCAATTGCGCCGCGGAATCGCGGGTCGACTCGACCCCGGCATAGAGTGGCGAACCCGGCTGCAGGTAGGCCATGACGAAATCCACGATGATCAGCGCCGGCCGGCGCCCGGGCTCGAGTGCGCGGCCGAAGCCGCCACCCGCGTAGTTGTCCTCGAGGCTCGTCGTCATGACGCGTCAGATGACCTTGCGCGATTTGAGTTCGGCATAGCGCTGGGCGGCCAGGCCGAGCACCTTCAGGAATATCTCGTCATTATGCTGGCCCAGGTCCGGGCTGGGCGAGTGCACGCCGCCGGGAGTCTCCGACAGCTTGGGCGCCACGTTCTGCATCCGCAGGTCGCCGAAATCAGGGTGCGGCACGGTCACGATGGCCTCGCGCGCCTTGAAGTGCGGATCCTCGAGCATTTCGGGCGCGCGATAGATGAGGCCGGCCGGCACGCCGTGCTGGTCCATGTGGTCGAGCACTTCGCGCGTGGTGAGCGACTGGGTCCAGCGTTCGACCATGGCGTCCAGTTCCTGCTGGTTCGCGCCGCGCGCGCCGTGCGTGGCGTAGCGCGGATCGGTGGCCAGGCCCGGCTGGCCCATGGCCTCGGTCAGGCGACCGAAGACGGTGTCCTGGTTGGCGGCGATCAGCACCAGGCCATCACTGGTCTTGTAGACGTTCGACGGCGCCACGTTCGGCAGGATCGCGCCCGTGCGCTCGCGGATGAAGCCCGCCTTGTCGTATTCGGTGACCAGCGATTCCATCATGTTGAGCACGGCTTCGTAGATCGCCGAGTCGACCACCTGTCCGCGCCCGGTCTTGTGCCGGTGGTGCAGGGCGGTGAGCGCGCCGATGCAGGCGAACGTCGCGGCCAGCGAATCGCCGATCGAGATTCCCATGCGGGACGGCGGCGTGGACGGATCGCCGACCACGTAGCGCAGGCCACCCATCGCTTCGCCGATCGCGCCGAAGCCCGCCTGGCGCGAATAAGGCCCGGTCTGGCCGAACCCGGAAACGCGGATCATGATCAGCCGGGGATTGATGGCCGACAGTTCGGCCCAGCCGAGACCCCACTTTTCCATCGTGCCGGGGCGGAAGTTTTCGAGCAGGAAATCGGATTCGGCGACCAGCGACTTGAGCAGGTCCTGGCCCTCGGGCTGGCGCAGGTCGAGCGTGATCGCCTTCTTGTTGCGCGCCACGACCGGCCACCACAGCGACTTGCCATTGGCCTTCTCGCGTCCCCACACCCGCATCGGGTCGCCCTGGCCCGGCGGCTCGATCTTGATGACCTCGGCGCCGAAGTCGCCGAGCAGCTGGCCGCAGAATGGCCCGGCGAGCAGCGTGCCGAGTTCGATGACGCGCAACCCGGCGAGCGGGCCCGATGCGGGACGTGTCATTGCATCACCTTGTGTTCATGGGGGATGGTTCTTAACCTTGGCCGTGCAGTCCCCGGTCAAATGTTATATTAATATACATTAGCCAGGTTTCCCCTGCGACCGGAAGACCCATGAGCGCTCATGTCGACGTCGTCGAAGTCGGTCCACGCGATGGCTTGCAGAGCGAGCCCCAGGCCGTCCCGACCACGGCCAAGATCGAGTTCATTCAGCGCGCGCTGGCCGCGGGCATCCGTCGTGTCGAAGTCACCAGTTTCGTGAACCCGAAGAAAGTGCCGCAGATGGCGGACGCCGAAGAAGTGCTGCGCGCCCTGGGGCCGCCGCCGGGCGGAGTTCATTTCATCGGCCTGGTGCTGAACCGCAAGGGGTTCGAACGCGCGGTGGCCGCCGGCTGCAACGAGATCGGCATGGCGGTGGTGGCCAGCGACACGTTCAACCGGCGCAACCAGGGCGTCTCGACCGCGGAATCGATTGCCGCCTGGCTCGATATCGCGCGCGAGGCCGAGCGTGCCGGCGTGCGGGCACAGGTCACGGTGTCGGCGGCCTTCGGCTGCCCGTTCGAAGGCGAGATCGCGGTGGACCGTGTCGTCGAAGTCGCGCAGCGTGTCGCAGAAGCGCGGCCGTTCGAAATCGCGCTGGCGGACACCATCGGCGTCGGCGTGCCGACGCAGGTCGGCGAACTCGTCGCGCGCGTGCGCGAGGCCGTGCCGGGCATCCCGCTGCGCTGCCATTTCCACAACACCCGCAACACGGGCTTCGCCAACGTCTACGCCGCGCTGCAGGCGGGCGTGCGCACGTTCGACGCCAGCCTGGGCGGCATCGGCGGTTGCCCGTTCGCGCCAGCCGCGACCGGCAACATCGCCACCGAAGACCTGCTCTATCTCCTGCATCGCGCCGGTTACTCGACGGGTATATCGCTCGACGCGGCGATCGAGACGGCCAAGTGGCTGCAGGAACAACTCGGGCGCACCGTGCCCGGCATGCTGGCCAAGGCCGGCGGATTTCCGCGGCCGACGCTGGCGTCGGCCTGACGATTACGAACTCTACAGGGTGACAGCATGACTTACCGACTGGGCGTCGACGTGGGCGGGACTTTCACCGACCTGTTGCTGGTGAACGAGAAGACAGGGCAGACGTGGAAAGCCAAGGTTTCCTCCACCCCGCACGACCAGTCGGAGGGCGTGCTGCGCGGCATCGAGCGCGTTTGTGGACTGGCGCAGGTATCGGCGGAAGATATCGACCACGTCATGCACGGCACGACAGTCGCGACCAACACGGTGCTGACCGGTACCGGCGCCCGTGTCGGCCTGGTCACGACCAAAGGCTACCGCCAGGTGCTGCAGATCGCGCGCAGTTTCGTGCCGGGCGGTCTCGGCGGCTGGGTGATCTACAACAAGTCGCTGCCGATGGCGCCGCTCGCCCTCACCATCGAAGCCGACGAGCGCGTCGGCTCCAAAGGCGACGTGGTCACCACGCTCGACGAGACGAAGCTGCGCGGCGACCTGCTGGCGCTCGGCGCGAAGAACATCGAGGCGCTCACGGTCTCGCTGATCAATGCGTTCGCCAACGACCGGCACGAGCGCCGCATCAAGGAGATTGCGCAGGAAGTGCTGCCGGGCATCCCGGTCTCGCTCTCGTCCGAAGTCGTGCCGGAGATGCAGGAGTACGAGCGCACGGTGACCACCGTCGCCAACTCATACGTCCGGCCCCGCGTGCAGAAGTACGTCAAGAACCTGCAGACCAAGCTCGAAGCCAAGGCGAAGCGCGTCAAGCTGCACATCCTGCGTTCGGACGGCGGCCTCGCTTCGGCGAAGTCGGCCGAGGATTTCCCCGTCAACCTGCTGATGTCCGGTCCTGCCGGCGGCGTGACCGGCGCCCTCTGGGGCGCAGTGCAGGCGGGCTTCCCGAACCTGCTCACGGTGGACGTGGGTGGCACGTCGACGGACGTCGCGCTGATCATGAACGGCCAGCCGCGCCTGCGGCGTGAAACCACGGTGGGCGACGTCACGGTGCGCGCCTCCTCGGTCGACATCCGCACGGTCGGCGCCGGCGGCGGCTCGATCGCGCACGTGCCGGAGCTCACCGGCGCGCTGCGCGTGGGCCCGCAGTCGGCGGGCGCCGATCCGGGTCCTGCGGCCTACGGCCGGGGCGGCACGGAACCCACGGTGACCGACGCCAACGTCGTGCTCGGTTACCTGCCCGAGATGCAGAAGCTCGGCGGCGACATGGTGCTCGATCGCAAGCTGGCGCAGCAGTCCGTCGAAAAAGTCGGCAAGGCGCTCGGCAAGACGCCGAAGGATGCCGCGCTCGGCATCTACAACATCGTCAATGAGAACATGGTGGGCGCGCTGCGGCTCGTCTCGGTCGAGCAGGGTCACGACCCGCGTGATTACGCGCTGATCGCTTTCGGCGGCGCCGGTCCGCTGCATGCCAACGCGCTGTCGATCCTGCTCGGCTCGTGGCCGTCGATCATTCCGCCGGGCCCGGGCGTGCTGTGCGCCTTGGGTGACGCCACGACGGCAGTCCGCGACGAGTCCTCGCGCACCTACATCCGCAAGTTCTCCGAGACGTCGAAGGACGACATCCTCAAGCAGCTGAAGGCGCTGGCGGCCGATGCGGCCAAGGCGCTCGCTGGCGAGAAGGTTGCAGCCAAGGACATGGCGTTCGGTTACCAGGTGGACGTTCGCTACCACGGCCAGGGCCTGCGCCTCACCGTCGACGTCGACCTGAAGCGTCTCGCGCAAGACGGCCTGGCGGCGATCTCCGGGCCCTTCGATGCAGAACACACCCGCCTGTTCACGTTTGCACTGCCGCTCGAGCACGAGTTCGTGGCCTTGCGCGCGGTGGTGCAGGGCAAGGGCATCAACGTCAAGCGCCAGGTCATTGCCCGCGGCGGCGCCTCGCCCGTGGCGGCAGCCGTCGGCAAGCAGAAGGCCTACATGGTCGGCAAGGACTGCGTGGCGACGGTGTACGACCGCGCCAGGCTCAAGGCCGGCAACCGCATCGCCGGTCCCGCGATCGTGATGGAGATGGACTCCACGTCCGTGATCCTGCCCCGCCACCACGGCCGGGTGGATGCCCACGGCAACATCCTGATCTACCCCGACGATTACCAGGCGCCCCGGGCGAAGGCGGGCGCAGCAAAGCCGAAGGCGGCTCCCGCGAAGGTCAAGCGCGCGGTCAAGAAGACCGTCCGCAAGGCCAAGTAACCGCCCACCGCCCCACGCATTCCGGAGATACGCACATGCCCGCCAAGATCATCCAGCGCAACAAGAAGCCGATGAAGAAGGTGAAGGTCGATTCAGTCACCATCGACATCATCGAGAGCGCACTGCGCAATGCCCGCTACGAAATGGACACCGTGCTGTTCCGCACGGCCATGTCGCCCGGCATCCGCGAGCAGCACGACGAGTTCCCCATGATCGCGAACCTCGACGGCAAGATGGTCGTCGGCCAGTTCGGCTCGTTCATCTGGGGGTTCATGCAGGGGTACGACGGCACGGTCGAGGAGGGCGACGTCTTCCTCACCAACGACCCGTACTCGGTCAATGGAGCGATCAGCCACCAGAACGACTGGCTCATGCTGATGCCGGTGTTCAAGGACGGCCGCGTGATCGCCTGGTCGGCGATGTTCGGTCACATGACCGACGTCGGCGGCAAGGTGCCGGGCTCACTGCCGACCGATGCCCGCACGATCTATGAAGAAGGCGTGTCGGTGCCGCCGATCAAGATCATCAAGGGCGGCCAGCTGCAGGACGACCTGCTCAAGGTCATCCTGCACAACTGCCGGCTGCCCACCTGGAATTTCTCCGACTTCAACGCCATCGTCGCGGCGCTGCGCACCGCGGCCATCCGCTGCGTCGAGATCTCGACCCGCTTCGGCGACGACGTGTTCTATTCGGCGATGGACGCCATGCTCGAGCGCAACAAGCGCGCGATGCGCCAGCTCATCCGCCAGACCGTGCCGGAGAAGAAGCAGTACTTCGAGGACTACATCTGCGACGACGGCCTCAACATGGGCCCGTACAAGATCGCCTGCACGATGTGGCGCGAAGGGGACAAGTGCATCTTCGACTTCACGGGCACCGACCCGCAGTCGATCTCCTCGATCAACTTCCTGTTGAACGAAGAGATGTTCAAGATGTTCGCGGGCGTTTACATGATCATGGTGTTCGACCCGCAGATCCTCTTCAACGACGGCTTCTACGACCTCATGGAAGTGCGCATTCCGCCGGGCACGCTGCTGAAGCCGCTGAAGCCTGCCGCGCTGTCGTGCCGCACGCACGCGCTCGGCCGCATCTTCGACATCCTGGGCGGCCTGCTGGGCCAGGGCAATCCTGCCTTCATGTGCGCGGCCGGCTTTTCCGACAGCCCGCATTTCATGTACTCGGGGTACAAGAAGAACGGCGAGTGGTACCAGCTGTACCAGATCACGTTCGGCGGCATCCCGGGCAAGCCGTTCGGCGACGGCCCCGACGGCCATTCGCTGTGGCCCTCGTTCACCAACGTGCCGAACGAGTTCCTCGAAAGCTATTTCCCGCTGCGCATCGACATCTACGAGACGATCCCGGACACCGGCGGTGCCGGCAAGAACCGCGGCGGCAATGGCCTGCGCATCGGCTATCGCTTCCTCGAGCAGGGCGAGATCTCGATCCACGACGATCGCTGGCTCACGTACCCGTGGGGCGTCAACGGCGGCCTGCCCGGCGCGCGCAGCAAGAAGACGCTGGTGCGCACGGATGGCACCGAGGAACTGCTGCCGTCCAAGATCGACCGCGTCAAGGTCAACGAGGGCGACCTGCTGCTGTCCGATACCTGGGGTGGCGGCGGTTGCGGTGACCCGTTCGAGCGCGAAGTGGAAAAAGTGGTGTTCGACGTCCAGGCCGGACTCGTCACGGCCCAGGGCGCGCGCAACTATGGCGTCGTGATCAACACAGACCTCACGGCCGACGTGGCCGCCACGGAAAAGCTGCGCGCGAAGCTGCGCGCCGAGCGCGGGCCGGTGGCACTGTTCGATCGCGGGTTTACCTCGATCGAGTCGCTGAAAGAGCGCTGCAAGGCCGAGACCGGTCACGAGCCGCCGCGGCAGCCGCGCTTTTCCGAACGGGTGCTCAAGTCAGCCACGGCAGCGACCAGGAAGAAGTCGAAGGTGGCCTGAGATGACCGGCGCAGCCGACACGTACACCACCGTCGGCTACAGCTCGCCGAGCTTCAGCGCCGGTCAGCGACCGGCGGTGCTGGTCGTCGACTTCCAGCTGGCCTTCACGGACCCGCGCTGGCCGCTCGGCGGACTGCCGCTGATACACGCCGCGCGTGACCGTACGGCGCACCTGCTCGACCTCGCGCGGGCGAAGAACGTCCCCGTCGCGGCGTGCTACACCGCTTATGGCAGCCTGGCCGACATGCCGTTCTGGAAGGTGAAGCCGGTGCGCGACGAGTTCTACTACGGGGATCCCTGCACGGCGATGGATCCGAAAATCCACCACGAGAAGAATTTCACTTACTGCAAGAACGCGCCGTCGATGTTCTTCCAGACCCCGCTGATCACTTTCCTGGTGAAGCAGCAGGTGGATACCGTCATCGTCACTGGCTGCACCACCAGCGGCTGCGTGCGCGCGACGATCGTGGACGCGTTCTCCTACGGCTTCCGGGTCATCGTGCCGGACGAGTGCTGCGGCGACGCCGAGGAAGCGCCGCACCGGTCGAATCTCGCCGACGTCGGTCGACGCTATGCGGACGTGACGACCACCGCCGAGGTCGTGAAGTACATCGATGGACTAAGCGCCGCGCGCTGATCCGACATCGCGCTGTTCCCGCGATGTCCTGCCGCGCTGGAAAGGCAGACATGCGCTAGTTGCAGGCGCTCGACCCGGCATTGTCCTGCCGCGCTTGGAAAGGCAGACACGCGCGCGTCAGGACAATGCCGGGTCGAGCGCCTGACATCACCGTCCTCCGTATCTTTTCCGAGTGCACGAAAGGCTGAGGCGCTGTTGCAACTGCAGCGGTTGATCCGGGACCTTCCCCCGAGCGCGTGTCTGCCTTTCCAAGCTCGGGGGAAGGTCCCGGATCGACCGCCTGCAGTGAGCACGTGTCTGCCTTTCCCAGTTCGCGGCAAGGTCCCGGATCGACCGCCTGCAGCCAGCGCGGATCTGCTGTCGGCGATTGGGAAAGGACACCCTCAGGAGGGCGCGGGCTCCGCGTCGTCGACCAGGGTCGCGACTGCGACATCGGCCGTCACGTTGCCGATGGTGCGGAAGATGTCCGGAATGATCTCGACCGCGACGAGGATGCCCAGCACCTCGATGGGCAGGCCGAGCGCAGCACAGATCGGTGCGACGCTCGCGATGAAGGACACCTGGCCAGGCAGTCCCACGGAACCGATGCTCACGGCGATCGCGACGAGGATGGCGCCCGCCATCTGCAGCACGCTCGGTTCGATTCCATACATCGCCGCAATGAAGAAGCACACGCCCAGGTTGCCGAGCGGACTCGTGTAGCGGAACACGGCGACGGCAAGCGGCAGCACGAGATGCGCCACGCGCGGGGTCACGCGCAGCCGCTCGCGCGCGCATTCGATCATCGCGGGCAGGGTTGCCAGCGAGCTCTGGGTGCTGGCGGCAACCACCTGCACGGGCGCGACGGCGACGGCGAACGTCCGCACACCCGCGTTGCTGCGCAAAGCCACCACGACGTAGATCGCAAGGATGGCGATCGCGATGACGAGGGCCACCGTGACCGCGTACTGCGCCAGCAGGCCGGCGGCGCCAACCCCGGCCTGGCGGCCGACGCCGAGGGCGAGCGCGAACACGCCGAGCGGCGCCAGCAGCAGCACCCAGTGCACGATGACGACCATCGCCTCGGCCATGGCGCTGAAGAAGTTCGTCAGCACGAGGCGTTGTGCGACGGGCAGGCGGGTGGCCGCGAAACCGAACAGCGTCGCGAACACGACCAGCGCGAGGATCGCGTTGTCGGCCGCCGCCGCGATGATGTTCGGCGGCAGCAATTGCTGCATCCACTGGGACCAGTCGAGTCGTGTCGTCACCTGGGTCGCGTCGCTGCCGACTCCCGCGAGGAAGGCCTGCGCGGCGACCGGGTCGACGGGCCACAGTGCCAGCAAGGCCTGCGACAGGGTGACGGCGAGCACGCCGGCCAGCAGCAGCAGCGCGCCAAACCAGCCGATCGCCCGGGTGGCGAGTCGTCCGGTGGCCATCGCGTCCGCGACGCTGGCAACTGCCGAAACGAGCATGGCGAACACCAGCGGGCCCACCGTCATGCGCAGCGCGTTGAGCCAGAGCGTGCCGATCGACTTCGAGGACCGTCGCGAGCTGGTGGGCCGTCGCGCCGCCCGCGTGATCGATCCAGGCGCCTAAAGCGATGCCGGCGCCAAGCGCGCCAAGGACCAGCCAGTGACGTAGGGGTGCCACCACGGATCCTGCGTCAGTTCGCCGCGAGCCAGTCGAACAAGGTCTGCGCAAACCGGATCTTCTGCTCCTTGCCGGCCACGACGTGCGCGACGTCCTCCCACAGCACGCCCTTCGCCCCCGGGATGCCACGCTCGATCGGCAGCGTGGTGCGGGGAGCTGTCACGACGTCCTTGCCTGCGTGGATGATCAGCGACGGGCAGCGGATCTGCTCGAGCCGGTCGCTCGAGTTGAATCCGACGCAGGCATCGATCAGGCGTGCATGAGCAGCGTAGCGGCCGTTCAGTTCCTTCCACCCGCCGGCCGGGCCGAGCAGCCGCTGCTTGTGCGCGTTGTAGTATTCGGCGTCGAACGAGAGCAGGGTCACCGCCTCCTGGAATCGCTCGAAGCCGAGGTCACGATGGATCCAGCGGAACATCTCGAGCTGGTCGCGCAGGAAATCGTCGACCTCGCACCACGCGCCCATGTTGAGCATGCTGCGTGCGAGGTCGGGCCGGCGGATGGCGATTTCCTGGCACACGCAGGCGCCCATGCCCACCAGGCCCATGAGGTGCACGTTGCCCAGGCCGAGGTGATCGAGCAGGCCGATCGCGTCGTTCGCGTGCAGCTCCATCGTGGAGGGCACGCTCAGGTCGTCGCCCGATTCGCAGATGCCGCGATAATCGAAGACGATGACCTGGTACCGGTCGACGAGGCCTCGCGCGAGGTGATGGTGGTTGTCGTGGCAGAACGTGCCCCAGCCGCCCATGCACAGCACCGGGTCGCCCTGGCCCAGCACTTCGTAGTACATGTCGTGGCCGTTGATGCGGGCGATGGGCATGCAGGATCACTCTGGCGGGTGCGGCCCGGAATGGGGCCGGCTGGATGATTTCACAGCGTGCGACGGCGGGTAAAGCTTGCCTCCCCGGGGTGCCTGCCGCCACGCCCGGGGTGGGATCGCTCCAGACGGCTTCCGGACTGGTAAAGTGACGCACTTTTCCTGAATCGCCCCTGGGGGGATGCCGGTGACTCACGCTGCCATTACGGGCTGGGGCAAGTGCCTGCCGGCCAATGTCCTGACCAATGACGACCTGGCCACCTTCCTCGATACCAACGACGAGTGGATCGTCTCGCGCACGGGCATCAAGGAGCGTCGCATCTCGCACGTCTCGCTGGAGGAGATGGCCTATGTCAGCTCGATGCGGGCACTGGCGGCGGCTGGTCTCGACCCGGCCGACGTCGAACTGATCGTCGTCGGCACCTGCAGCTTCGACGACCAGGTGCCGAACCAGGCGTCAGGCCTGCAGGTGCGGCTGGGGGCAAAGCGCGCGGCGGCGTACGACGTCAATACCGCGTGTACGAGCTTCCTCTATGCCCTCAGTACGGCCAACGCATTGATCCGCACGGGCGTCGTCAAGAACGCGGTGGTGGTCGGCGGCGAGTTGATTTCGGCGTTCATGGACTGGCGCAATCGCGGTGTCTGCGTGCTGTTCGGCGACGGCTGTGCAGCCGTCGTGCTGCAGGCAACCGACAATGTCGAAGGCCTGCTCGGCGAGAAGCTCGGCTGTGACAGCGAGGCCCGGTCGACGCTCGTGGTCGAAGGCATGGGTGGCCGCTACTGCAATGCCGGGCGGCAGTACGGCGCGACCTCGTGGATCTTCGAGGGTCCAGAGATCTTCAAGCGCGCCGTGCTTGGCATGTCCGGCGCCTGCGCCGACGTGCTCGAAGCCCAGGGTTACAAGGTCGACGACGTCGACGTCGTGATTCCGCACCAGGCCAACCTGCGCATCATGGATGCAGTGGCGAAGCGTGTCGGCGCGCCGGCGGACCGGATGTTCGTCAACGTGCACAAGTACGGCAACATGTCAGCGGCGACGGTCGCAGTGGCGTTGGTCGAAGCCATCGAAGAAGGCCGTGTCAAACCCGGCAGCCTGCTGCTGCTGCCGGCGTTCGGAGCGGGCCTGACGTATTGCGCGCACCTGGTGCGCTGGGGTGCGCGCACGACACCGCTCGGCACCACCGATGTCGAGCTGCCGCCGAGCGACCGGACAGCACTGGAAATCGTGCAGGGTTACCTGCGGCAGAAACCCTGAGGGGGCACCGGCGAAGATCGCCGGTGCCTTGCCCTGACCATGGCTCCTGCCCGCAAGGCCTTGCTCCAGATCCACCTCTGCGTGGTGATCTGGGGCTTCACCGCGATCCTCGGCAAGCTGATCTCGCTGCCAGCGTTTGCGCTCGTGTGGTGGCGCATGTTCCTGGTGGTCGTCGCGCTGGCTTTCATCCCCGCGTTCTGGCGCGGACTGCAGCGCATGAGCCTGCGAACCGTCGGCATCTTCGCCGGCATCGGCGTCGTCGTCGCGCTGCACTGGGTCACCTTCTACGGCGCGATCAAGCTCGCGAATGCCTCGGTCGCGGCGGCCTGCATGGGCGTGGCACCCCTCATGATGGCGGTCGTCGAGCCCTGGATCACGCGCAAGCGCTTCGATCCGCGCGAGCTGCTGATCGGCGTGGCCGCCGTGCCGGGGGTGCTGCTGGTCGTCGGCGGTACGCCGCAGGGCATGCGGCTGGGGATCGCGGCCGGGGTGCTCTCGGCCTTCCTGGTCTCGGTGTTTGGCTCGCTCAACAAGCGTTACGTCGAACTGGGCGAGCCGATGGCCGTGACCGGGCTCGAGCTTGCAGCGGGCACTGCATTCCTCACGCTGCTGGCCGTGTTGTTCGGCGGTGAGGCAACGCACCTGCCGCTCCCCGGCGTGCACGATGCCTGGCTGCTGCTGGTGCTGGCGCTCGCGTGCACCCTGTTCCCGTTTGCCTTGTCACTGGTCGCGCTGCGCAACCTGAGCGCGTTCAGCGCGCAGCTCGCCGTGAGTCTCGAGCCGGTATACGCCGTGTTTCTTGCCATCCTGCTGCTCGGCGAGCAGCGCGAACTGGGGCTGCAGTTCTATGCCGGGCTGGCAGTCATTCTCGGCAGCGTGTTTGCGCACGCATTGCTGAAACGCGCATGAATCCAATCGCCGGGCTTGCGCGAGCCTATCATGCAGTCTTTGACGTAGGTCGACGCCTACGGGACAATCCCCGCGCGCACTGCAGCCTCCGGCCGCGTTTTCCCGGACGGCCTTATTCGTCTTGCACCTCCCCTCAATCGGGTTTCAGGAGATCTCGAAATGGAATGTTTCGGTAGCGGGCGTTCCGCCGCGCTCACGTTGGCAGTTGCATTGGTCGTCGGTTCTGCCACCGCCGCGCCAGCGTCCGCGGAAGACACCGGCCGCAGCTTCGAGCTGTACGGCTTCGCGCAGGCCGATTTCATCCAGGACTTCGACGGCCGTCTCGACCCGGACTGGGACGATGCGTTCCGCCCCTCGAAGATCGGCATCGACGAGCAGTTCGGCAGCGACGGGCAGTCGAGCATCAGCGTCAAGCAGAGCCGCTTCGGCGTCAAAGGCAGCATGCCGACGGGCGAGGGCGGCACGCCGCTCACGCTTCAAGTTCGAGTTCGACCTGTTCGGCACCGGCGCCGACGCCGGGCCAGACCACGTTCCGCCTGCGCCACGCCTACGGCGAGTGGGGCCCGCTGCTGGCGGGACAGACCAACACCCTGTTCATGGACGGCGACGTGTTCCCCAACACGATCGACTACTGGGGCCCGGCGGGCATGGTGTTCTACCGCAACGTGCAGCTCCGCTAGACGCCGTTCAAGTCGGACAACAGCCATTTCTCGATCGCCGATCGAGCGCCCGGGCAACGACATCGATTCCGGCAACCTGCGCCTGATCGAAGGCTTCGAAAACCTGCAGGTGCAGAACGACGAGACGCTGCCGGACCTGACCGCGCAGTACCGCTACGGCGGCGACTGGGGTCACGTGCAGGTCGGCGGGCATCCTGCGCAAGGTCGGCTTCGAGGTGCGCGAGTCGTCGGCCGATCGCTGGCGAAGCGGCAGCGAGACCGGCTGGGGCATCAACCTCGGCTCCTCGATCAACACGATCGGCAGCGACAAGATCCTGCTGCAGGTCGTGTACGGCGAGGGCATCGCCAGCTACATGAACGACGGCGGCATGGACCTGGCGCCGACCGCGACGTTCGACGAGAACGCGGTGACCGACGTCGAGGCGGAGGCCATCCCGCTCACGGGCGTCGTCGCCTACTACGACCACTACTGGACCCCGAAGTGGTCGAGCTCGATCGGCTACAGCTACACGGAAGTCGACAACACCAACTTCCAGGCGGCCGACACGTTCAACAAGGGCGAGTACGCCTCGGTGAACCTGCTGCACTTTCCGGGCGAGAACCTGATGCTCGGCGGCGAGTTCCTCTACGGCCGGCGCACCAACAACGACGGGGCGGACGGCGACGACATGCGCTTCCAGTTCACGGTCAAGTACAACTTCGGCATCAAGCTCTGATACCGAGCGAATCGAGGGACACGATCATGAAAACTATCAACAGGAATTCGCTGGCCGCCGGGCTGGTGGCCACGCTGTCTCTCGCGCTGGCGGCGCCTGCATACGCGAAAGGGCCGCTGCCGGACCCGGCCGTCAAGGACTTCCAGCGCCTGGTCGACGCCGCCTACGCCAAGTACAAGGGGCTGCAGGACGGCAAGAACGCCGACTACATCCCGATCCTGACCGAGACGCCGAGCGACCTGTTCGGCGTGGTGATCGTCACCAAGGACGGCAAGGTCTACAGCGCCGGCGACGTCGACTACCAGTTCTCGATCCAGTCCGTGTCGAAGCCGTTCACGGCCGCGCTGGTGATGACGCAGCAGGGCCCGGCGGTGCTCAAGGAGAAGATCGGCGTCGAGCCCACGGGCATGGCGTTCAACTCGAAGCTGGCGCTGTCGGTCTACGAGAACTCGGTGAATCCGCTGGTCAACGCCGGTGCGATCGCGGCCGTGAGCCTGGTGCAGGCCAAGTCCGAGGCGGACCGCTGGAACCAGGTGTCGCAGAACCTGAGCGACTTCGCCGGGCGCCCGCTGACCGTGCTGGAGAAGGTGTACGAGTCTGAATACACCACGGCCTTCGGCAATCGCGGCATCGCCAACCTGCTGTACAACTGGGGCCGTCTCTACAGCGACCCAGAGGAAGCGCTCGCGGGTGTATACGCGTGAGTGCTCGGTCGGTGTCAGCGCCAAGGACCTCGGCATGATGGGCGCGACGCTGGCCAACGGCGGCGTCAATCCGCTGACCAAGAAGCAGGTGATGCCGGCCAAGCACGTGCCGGAGCTGCTGGCGATCATGGCGACGGCCGGGTTCTATGACGAATCGGGCGACTGGATGTACACCGCGGGCTTGCCGGCCAAGACCGGCGTCGGCGGCGGCATCGTGGCGGTCGTGCCGGGCCGGTTCGCGATCGCAGCGTTCTCGCCGCGCCTGAACGAGGCGGGCAACAGCGTCCGTTCGCTGAACGCCATCCGCGACATCGCGGGTGAACTCGGCGTCGGCGTGTTCGGGGCGAATCCGGAGTGAGCCGGCCTCGCTTGAGCGGTGCGGTCCTGCTTGCAGCCATCGCCTGCAGCTTCCCTGCCGTGTCGGCACTGGCGGCGAAGCCAAAGCCGCCCAAGCTGCCAGTGGACACGTGCGTGTTCAACGACGGCCACTTCCACCTCACCAACTACGTGCAGCAGGGAACGGACGCGGCGAAGTACGTCGACGAGATCATGGGCGACAAGGTCTGTCGCTCGACGCTCTTCGGAATCCCGTTGCAGCAGACCTGGGCCCATGGGAATTCGGGCGACTTCGCGCCAACGTATTACCTGCAGACCGACGCGCCGCTCTATTACTACTCGTTCACCGACGCCTACATCGCGCGCGCCTTCCAGCGGTTGACACCCGCACAGCAGGCGCGACTCGATCCGATGATCACGGGGTTCAATCCCGCGGACATGTATGCCGCCGATCACATTCGACGCGTGCTCGAAACGTTTCCGGGCGTGTTCACGGGCATCGGCGAGTTCACGATCCACAAGGAGTTCGTGTCGTCCAAGGTCGCGGGCGAAGTGGCGAGCCTGACCGACCCGGCGCTGGACCGCATCCTGCGAGTTTGCCGGTGAGGTCGGTCTCGTCGTCATCCTGCACAACGACATCGACATGCCGTTCGCCAAGGCCGGCGCCGAACCCGTCTATCTCACCCAGATGAAGGACCTGCTGCGTCGACATCCGCGCACGACGATCATCTGGGCGCACACCGGACTCGGCCGCGTCGTCCATCCTGTCCAGCCGCAGGCCGGCACCGAGGCGGCGGAGCGAAGTCCGAATCACGTCGAGATCCTGCAGGCGATGCTCGAGGATCCGACGCTCGCCCACGTGCACTTCGACATCTCGTGGGACGAGGTCGCCAAGTACGCAGTTTCGTCGCAGGCGGCCATCGATCGGTTGTCGCAGTTGCTGAACGCGTATCCTGATCGCTTCCTGTTCGGCACCGACAACGTCGCGCCGAGCGACCAGGCGACGCAGATGCGGGTCTACGACATGTGGCAGCCGATCTGGGCGAAACTGACGCCCGAGGCGAGCCGCAAGGTCCGGCTGGGTACCTACGAACGCCTGTTCGACGAGGCCCGGGGCAGGGTCCGCGCGTGGGAAGCGGCGAACGTCAAATGATCGAACAGGGACCCTGCACGCATGAACCAGCTCAGGATTGCAGTGGCGGCAGCGCTTGCGCTGTCGCCGGTGATGGTCAGCGCCGCCGACTCCTCGGTCGAGGCTCGGCTCAAGGCCCTCGAGGAGCGCCAGAACCAGCTGGAGCAGCAACTGGTCGAACGCGATGCGCGTATTCGCGAACTCGAAGCGCAGGCCAAGGCGCCGAACGCGCGTCGCCGGCGTTGCGCCCACGACCGTCGCGCCCGCGGCCGTCCAGGCTGCGCCTGCGGCAACCCCGCAGGCCCCGCAGGCTGCGACGGTGCGGCCGATGCGGCGGCCGCGGCCCCTGAGGCGGCGCAGTCCGATCGTGCCCCGCTCGAATCGGCCTGGGGCACCTACGAGGGCGGCAAGGGCCTGGTGCTGGCGAGGACGAGCCAGGGCGAGGTGGACTTCAGCGCGTTCACCTACCTGCGATACCTGAACCAGCGCGATGCTCGACGACAGCTACACGGACGCCTTTGGCCGGACCAAGGAACTCGACATCCGCGACGACCTGCAGCTGCAGAAAGTCATGCTCTTCTTCAAGGGCTGGCTCTTCGATCCCGATTTCCGCTACCAGTTCTATACCTGGACCTCGAACACCAGCCAGGGGCAGGGCGCGCAGGTGGTCGTGGCGGGCAACCTGAGCTACCGCTTCAACGATGCCTTCAGCCTGGCCGGCGGCATCGGCGGCCTGCCGAGCACCCGCACCACCAACTACACGTTTCCGAACTGGCTCAAGGTGGATCACCGGACGATCGCCGACGAATTTTTCCGTGCGTCATACACCACCGGCATCTGGGCCTGGGGCGAGGTCGGCGATGGCGTCAGGTACCGGGTCATGGTCGGCAACAACCTGAGCCAGCTGGGCGTGGACGCCGGAAAGCTCGACAGCGGCCTGAACGCCTATTCCGGCGCGGTCTGGTGGATGCCGACCACCGGCGAGTACGGTCCCGGCGAAGGGTTTGGCGACTTCGAACATCACACTGAGTTCGCCACGCTGGTGGGCGCCAACTTGACGCACAGCCGCGAGGACGCGCAGAGCCAGCCAGGCGTGAACGATTTCTGGAACAGCCAGATCCGCCTGTCGGATGGCACGTTGATCTTCCAGGCCGATCCGTTCGGCACAGGCACGCAGATCAACAAGGCCACCTACCAGATGGCGGCCGTGAACGCCGGGTTCAAGTACCGCGGCTTCTCGCTGGACGGCGAGTACTTACTGGCGCACGGTCGACGATTTCCGGGCTACCGGTCCGGTGCCGCGCAACAGCTTCGTCGATGATGGATTCCAGCTGCAGGGGTCGGCGATGCTGGTGCCGCAGACACTGCAGGCCTACGTCGCCGGCTCGAAGATCAATGGCCAGTACGGTGATCCGTGGGATGTGAGCGTTGGCGCGAACTGGTTTCCCTTCAAGCGCCGTGAACTCAGGCTCAATACCCAGTTCCTGTACCTCGACGAGTCGCCCGTGGGCAACACGGCGTCGCCGTTCATCGTCGGTGGCAATGGCTGGGTGTTCACGACGGACGTGATGCTCAGCTTCTGACCGCGGCATTCAGCGGCGGTCAAACGGGCTCGCGGGCGGTCGCTGCTACTGCCCGGGCGCCGGGTCGCTTGCGCCAGCGCCAGATCATCAGCGCGGTGTAGATGGCGATGTACAGCGCAGGCTCGCGCCAGTCGGCCTTGACCAGCCACAGGAAGTGCAGGGCGCCGAGCAGGGCCGCGACGTAGACGAGCCGGTGCAGCGAGTGCCACCGGCGTCCCAGTCGTCGCATCCAGCGATCGGTGGACGTGACCGCCAGCGGCACCAGCAGCAGCAGGGCCGCAAAGCCCACGGTCACGAAGGGCCGCTTGGCAATGTCCGCCACGATGCCGTTCCAGTCGAGTCCGCGGTCGAGCACCAGCCAGGTGAGGAAGTGCAGCAGCACGTAGGTGAAGGCAAAGAGTCCCACCATGCGGCGCAGGCGCATGAGCCGCGGCTCGCGTAGCACCACCGCTGCCGGGCGCACGCACAGCGTGAGCAGCAGCAGGCGCAGTCCCCAGAGCCCCAGGGCATGCAGCAGCGCCTCGACCGGGTTGGGACCCAGTGAGAGCCCCGCCAGGCCGAACGCACGCAGCGTGAGCCATGCGAGCGGCGCTGCGCACAACAGGAACACGATGGGTTTGTCGGCCCGGAGACGCCGGGTCGCTGGACGCGCGGACTGGGACACCGCTGCGGCTCAGTAGAACTTGCGCAGGTCCATGCCCCGGTACAGGCCCGCCACCTGCTCGGCATAGCCGTTGAATGGCAGCGTGTCCTGCTTCGACGCGAACAGGCTGGCGCCGATGCGCCGCTCCTGCGCCTGGCTCCAGCGCGGATGATCGACGGCCGGGTTTACGTTGGCAAAGAAGCCGTACTCGCCGGGAGCCGACCGGTTCCACGAGGTCGGCGGCTGCCGCTCCGTGAAGCGGATCTCGACGATCGACTTGATGCCCTTGAAGCCGTACTTCCAGGGCACGACGAGCCGCAACGGCGCGCCGTTCTGGTTGGGCAGCGTCTGGCCATACAGCCCCACCGCCATGATCGCGAGCGGGTGCATGGCCTCGTCGATGCGCAGGCCTTCGACGTAGGGCCAGTCGAGAACCGGGAAGCGCTGGCCGGGCATTTCGCTCGGGCGCAGGACGGTCTTGAACGCCACGTACTTCGCCTTCGAGGTCGGCTCGAATCGCCGCAGCAGGTCGCCCAGCGGAAAGCCGACCCACGGCACCACCATCGACCAGGCCTCGACGCAGCGCAGGCGGTAGACGCGCTCCTCGAGCGCGTGCGGTTTGAGGATGTCCTCGAGCGTGAAGGTGCCGGTCTTCGCGGCTTCGCCGGAGACCGTGACCGTCCAGGGTTGCGTCTTGAACTTCCCGGAGCGCCGGACCGGGTCGGCCTTATCTGTACCAAATTCGTAAAAGTTGTTGTAAGTCGTTATATCTTCAAAAGAATTTGGCGCCTCTTTGAGGCTCAGTCGAGCGATTCTTCGTGGCCTGCAGCGGGGCCGCAGTGCCCGCTTGCGGCAAGCCGACGCCAATGGCTCCGGCGGCCGCGAGTCCGCCGAGCAGCTCGCGCCGGCTGTAGTAGCGGTCGGGCGGGGTGATTTCGGAGGGGAGCGGCGTGGAATCGGTTCGTTTGCGTTGCATGCGGATGAGACCCGGGAAAACCGGCGCGGTTCGGTGCCGGCCGTTTTAACATGCTCGCCGCCCTCTGGGGGGCGAGCGCACAGCAGTCCACGGAGCCTATGCCCAATTTCCGCAGCCTCGGTCCTGGCCTGGTCATCGCCGGGCTCGTCGCACTCGCCGCGTCCTGGTTGGCCGAGCACTACGCAACCCCGGTCATGCTGTTCGCGCTGCTGCTCGGCATCGCCGTCAACTTCCTGTCGCAGGACGAGCGCTGCAAGCCGGGCCTCGAGTTCGCCTCGCGCAACGTCCTGCGCGTCGGCGTCGCGCTGCTCGGAGCGCGCATCACCTTCGATCAGGTCCAGTCGCTCGGTGTCGGCGCGATTGCGCTGACCGCCACGGCGGTCATCCTCACGATCCTGTGCGGCATCGCGCTCGCGCGCGCGACCGGCCTGCCGCGCCAGTTCGGCGTGCTCACCGGCGGCGCGGTGGCGATCTGCGGCGCCTCCGCGGCGCTCGCCATCGCGTCGGTGCTGCCACGCGGACCGGAGCACGAGCGGGACACGATCATGACGGTCGTGGCCGTCACGACGCTGTCGACGATCGCCATGGTGCTGTATCCGGTGCTGGCCGCTGCCGATCGGCTTCGACGAGCACACTACAGGCGTGTTCCTCGGCGCGACCATCCATGACGTAGCCCAGGTCGTCGGCGCGGGCTACAGCGTGTCGACGGTGGCGGGCGACACCGCGACGATCGTCAAGCTGTTCCGGGTCGCACTGCTGCTGCCGGTGGTGCTGGCGATCTCGTTCGTGCTGCAACGTTCCATGATCCGGGCGACGCCCGGCGCCGAGCACGGCCGCCCTTGCTGCCCGGGTTCCTGGTGGCGTTTGCCGCGCTGGTCGTGGTGAATTCGCTCGGCTGGCTGCCGGGAGCGGTCACGCACGGCCTGCAGGAGGCGTCGCGCTGGTGCCTGGTGCTGGCCATTGCGGCACTCGGCACGCGCACGTCACTCGGCGACCTCGCGCAGGTCGGGTGGCGGCCGGTGGCGATCGTCGTCGGCGAGACGCTGTTCGTCGGCTTGTTCGTGCTGGCCGGGCTGGCGTTCCTGGGGCGGTAGGGGCGTCTTGTAACGACGGTGTTCCGTCCGTTCCTCTTCCGGCGAGCGGAAAGGCAGACACGCTCGCCGGAAAGAACGGACGGAACACCGTCTCAGCACGTGCACGCTGCCCGACCAGTCAGCCGCGCAGCGACTGCAACAACTGCGGCAATACGTCGCCTGACGGACCGCGCAACGTGAAATCCGCGAGCGGCGTGAGCGCAGTCGGTTCGGTGTTGATTTCGATCACGATCGCGCCGCACTGCCGGGCATTCGCGGCAAGCCCCGCAGCCGGATAGACGACCGACGCGGTGCCGATCGACATGAAGACGTCGCAAGCAGCCACTGCCTGCATCCGCTGCCACCAGCGCCCGCGGCGGGATCGCTTCACCGAACCAGACGACGTCAGGCCGCAGCAGCGCGCCGCAGCGTGCGCACTCGGGCAGGCCGGTGACGGAGCGGGTTGAACGCTCGGCCAGCGTACCTTCGGCGCAGCAGCGATCGCGCAGGATGTTGCCGTGGTATTCGATGACGCCAGTGCTGCCCGCGCGTTGGTGCAGGCCGTCGACGTTCTGCGTGACCAGCGTCAACTTCGGCACCCGTGCGGCCAGTTGCACCAGCGCGAGGTGCCCCGCGTTGGGTTCGACGCCGCGCACGAGTTCGCGGCGCCATTCGTACCAGTCCCAGATGCGCCTGGGATCGCGCGCGAAGGCCTCGGGTGTCGCCAGGTCCTCAGGGCGGAACTTCGCCCAGAGGCCGGTCTGCGCGTCGCGAAACGTGGGTACGCCGCTTTCCGCCGAGATGCCCGCACCGGTCAGCACGCAGACCTGCCGTGCTTTTCCTATCGCTGTCGCCGCAGCGAGCAGGTCCGTGGGGATAGCCGACATTTCCGACTATCCCCTAGTCCCTGATCCCTTCCTCAGGCCGCCTTGCCCTGCGACGCCAGCTGCCGGATCACGTACTGCAGGATGCCGCCGTGCTGGAAGTAGTCGCGCTCCTTCGGCGTGTCGATGCGCACGCGCGCCTCGAACTTGACTGGCGCGCCGGCAGGCGACGTGGCGACGACGCTCACGACCTTGGCGGCGCCGCCGTTCAGGCCGATGATCTCGAAGCTTTCCTTGCCGGTGAGGCCCAGCGACTGTGCGTTTTCGCCGTCCTTGAACTGCAGGGGCAGCACGCCCATGCCGATCAGGTTGGAGCGATGGATGCGCTCGAAACTCTCGGCGATGACCGCCTTCACGCCGAGCAGCATCGTGCCCTTGGCTGCCCAGTCGCGCGACGAACCGGTGCCGTACTCCTTGCCGGCCAGCACGACGAGCGGCGTGCCCTCGGCCTTGTACTTCATGGCCGCGTCGTAGATCGACATCTGCTCGCCGGTCGGCACGTGCAGCGTCACGCCGCCCTCGGTGCCGGGCAGCAGCAGGTTGCGCAGGCGGATGTTGGCGAACGTGCCGCGCATCATCACCTCGTGGTTGCCGCGACGCGCGCCGTACTGGTTGAAGTCGGCCGGCTGCACGCCCTGCGCCATGAGGTACTTCGCCGCCGGGCTCGACTTGGCGATGTTGCCGGCGGGCGAGATGTGGTCGGTGGTGACCGAGTCGCCGAGCACGGCGAGCGACCCGCGCGCCGCGGATGTCGGCGACCGCGCCCGGCGTCATCGTCATGCCGTTGAAGTACGGCGGGTTGCGCACGTAGGTGGAGGTGGGCTCCCAGCGGTACACCTCGTCCTTGCGGCACGTCGATTGCCTGCCACTGCTCGTCGCCCGCGAACACGCTCGAGTAGCTCTTCTTGAACATCGCCGAGTCGACCGAGGCGCCGACGGTGGTCGCGACCTCGTGCGTGGATGGCCAGATGTCCTTCAGGTAGACCGGCTTGCCGTCGGTGTCGGTGCCGATCGGGTCGGCGTTCAGGTCGATGTCCATCGTGCCGGCCAGCGCGTACGCGACGACGAGCGGCGGCGAGGCGAGGAAGTTCATCTTGATCTCGGCGTGCACGCGGCCTTCGAAGTTGCGGTTGCCGGAGAGCACCGAGGTGGCGACGACGATCGCGCCTTGCGCACGCCGTCGGAGATCTCGGGGCGCAGCGGGCCCGAGTTGCCGATGCAGGTGGTGCAGCCGTAGCCGACGACGTAGAAGCCGACCGCTTCGAGGTCGGCCAGCAGGCCGGCCTTGGTCAGGTAGTCGGTGACGACGCGCGAGCCCGGCGCCAGGCTGGTCTTGACCCAGGGCTTCGAGACCAGGCCGCGCTTGCGCGCGTTGCGCGCCAGCAGGCCGGCGGCGATCAGCACGGTGGGATTCGAAGTGTTGGTGCAGCTGGTGATCGCGGCAATCAGCACCGCGCCGTCGGCCAGTTCGAACGACTTGCCGCCGGAGGTCACCGCTGCCTTGCCGGTCGCGCCCGGATTCCTGGTGGCACGCTCGGCGCTCATGAGCACGAGGTTCTTGCGGTAGACGTCCTTGGCGACGCGCAGCGGTACGCGGTCCTGCGGGCGCTTCGGGCCCGCGAGACTCGGCTCGACCGTGGCGAGGTCGAGTTCGAGCACGTCGGTGTAATCGGGCTCGCGCATGCCGTTGGTGCGCCAGAGCCCCTGCGCCTTGGCATAGGCCTCGACGAGCGCGATCTGGTCGGCCGGACGGGCGGTGAGTTCGAGGTAGCGGATCGTTTCCTCGTCGATCGGGAAGATGCCGCAGGTGCTGCCGAACTCCGGCGCCATGTTGGCGATGGTCGCGCGGTCGGCGAGCGGCAATTGCGCGAGGCCGTCGCCGAAGAACTCGACGAACTTGTCGACCACGCCCTTCTTGCGCAGCATCTCGGTGACGGTCAGCACGAGGTCGGTGGCCGTGGCGCCCGCCGGCAGCGCGCCCTTGAGCCGGAAACCGATGACCTGCGGGATCAGCATCGTGACCGGCTGGCCGAGCATCGCGGCCTCGGCCTCGATGCCGCCCACGCCCCAGCCCAGCACGCCCAGGCCGTTGACCATGGTGGTGTGCGAATCGGTGCCGACGAGCGTGTCGGGGAATGCGCGCTTCACGCCGTCCTTGTCCTCGGCGAACACGACGCGCGCGAGGTGCTCGACGTTGACCTGGTGCACGATGCCGGTGCTCGGCGGCACGACCTTGAAGTTGCGGAAGGCGGTCTGGCCCCAGCGCAGGAACGAATAGCGTTCGCCGTTGCGCGCGAACTCGATCTTGCTGTTGTGCGACGCGGCATCGGCGGCGCCGTATTCGTCGACCTGCACCGAGTGGTCGATGACCAGTTCGGCCGGTGCGAGCGGGTTGATCTCCTGCGGGTTGCCGCCGAGTCGGACCATCGCTTCGCGCATCGCGGCGAGGTCGACGATCGCGGGCACGCCGGTGAAGTCCTGCATGATCACGCGCGCCGGCGTGAACGCGATCTCGTGGCTCGGGATCGCCTTGGCATCCCACTTGAGCAGGGCCTCGATGTCGTCGCGCGTGACGTTGACGCCGTCTTCGAAGCGCAGCAGGTTCTCGAGCAGGATCTTGAGCGAGAAGGGCAGGCGGGCGAGGTCGTGGCCCTGCAGCGCCGGGAGGCTGTTGATCTCGTACGACTGGTTGCCGACGGCAAGCGTCGTGCGGGTCTTGAAGCTGTCTCTCATGGAACCTCCGGGACGAAAATCGTGCGCGTTAACCGCGGAATTATAGCGCGGATGCGCGTGCCGGTTCGACTGCCGGCGTGGCGGCGCGCTGGGCCGCGATGACCGCGCCGCCCAGGCATTCCTCGCCCCGGTAGAACACGGCGGACTGGCCGGGGGTCACGGCACGCTGCGGCACGTCGGTACGCACCCGGCAGCGGCCATCCGGCAGGATGTCGACCTCGCAGGCCTGGTCGGCCTGCCGATAGCGGGTCTTGACTGTGCAGCGAAATTGCTGGCCGGGCGCCGCGCCCGCAATCCAATGGGCCGGTTCGGTGCGGAATTCGTCGCACAGCAGCAGCGGGTGGTCGTGCTGCTGCACGACCACGAGCGTATTGCGGGCGAGGTCCTTCACCGCGACGTACCAGGGCTTTTCCGCCGCGCCGCGCACGCCGCCGACCTCCAGGCCCTGGCGCTGCCCCAGCGTGTAGTACATCAGGCCGCGATGCGTGCCCAGGCGCTGGCCAGCCGGTGTTTCGATCGGCCCGGGCTGCGCGGGCAGGTAGTCCGCCAGGAACTCGGCGAACGGCCGCTCGCCGATGAAGCAGATCCCCGTGCTGTCGCGCTTGTCGTGCACCGGCAGCGCGTGCTGGTGCGCGAGTCGCCGCACCTCGTCCTTGGGCAGGTCGCCGACCGGAAACAGCGTGCGGGCGAGCAGCGCACCGGACACGGTGTGCAGAAAGTACGTCTGGTCCTTGCCCTGGTCGAGCCCGCGCAGCAGGCGACCCTCCTGCATGCGCGCGTAGTGACCGGTGGCGAACCAGTCGGCGCCGAGGCGCAGCGCATGTTCGTAGCAGACGCCGAACTTGATCTCGCGATTGCAGGCGACGTCGGGGTTCGGGGTGCGCCCTGCCGCGAGTTCGTCGAGGAAATGCTGGAACACGCGGTCGCGGTATTCGGCCGCGAAGGTGACCGCGTGCAGCGGAATGCCCAGGTCGTCGCAGACGCGGCGCGCGTCCTGCAGGTCGGCGGCGGCCGTGCAGTAGCCGTCCTCGTCCTCGTCCCAGTTGCGCATGAAGAGCGCGTGCACGTCGTAGCCCGCGCGCTGCAGCAGCACGGCGGCGACGGCCGAATCGACGCCGCCGGAAATGGCGAGCACTACGCGCTGGGACGACATGCGGGGATTTTACAGGCTCCGGGACGTTGCTTGCGCTATGCGATCTTTCCGCGCAGCGCGAGGCATTCGCGGCAGCTCGGGGACGGCATTCACCGAGCGGCCCCTCTCACGCCTTCCCCCTCGCTTGGAAAGGCAGACACGCGCTCGCGGGAAGGCGTCAGAGGGGCCGCTCGTGAATGCCTTTCCCTCGCTGGCAGGGCAGGTGCGCTCGAGGAAAGGCGTCGGAGGTCCCGCTTGCGAATGTCTCGCTAGGGTGCGTTGTCATCTTCAGGTGCGCGGAACTAGCGCGGGCCGGAGCGGGCGGTCTGAGGCCCTTGCCCAGAGCGCGTGTCTGCCTTTCCAAGCTCGGGGCAAGGGCCTCAGAGCGGCCGCCCGGACCAGGACCCTCACCCGCGCTGCGCGCGACCTCTCTCGCAAGCGGGCGAGGTGAGGCAGATCAGCCGCTGGCGGCGACGGACGTGCTCAGTTCCAGCGTCGGGTCCACGCTGCGCATGCAGGTGCGTCAGCAGCTCGAGCGGATAGCGCGCACCGGCGAGGTAGTCGTCGACGCAGCGCGCGACCAGCGGGCTGCGGTGCCGGGCCTCCAGCGTGGCGAGCTGCGACGCGGTCGAGCCAGCGCGTGCGCAGGATGCCGTGATCGAGCGGGCGGGACGGGTCGTGTCCCTGCAGGCGGCCGCAGAAGGCGACGCGCAGGAAGGTCCTGGCGTTGTGCTCGGACTGCCAGAGGTAGATGCCGACGACCTGTTGCGGGACGAATGTCCAGCCGGTCTCTTCGAGCGTCTCGCGGGCGACGGCGTCGTGCAGCGATTCGCCGCGCTCGAGGTGGCCGGCGGGCTGGTTCAGTACGACGCGACCGCCGGAGCGTTCTTCAACGAACAGGAACTGGCCGTCGCGTTCGACTACGGCGGCTACGGTGACGTCGGGTTTCCAGACCATGCCCAGCATTATAGCGGGCCGTCAGAAGTCCACCGCTGTCGCGCGCATTTCGGGCTGGATCAGGCTGCCGGCCCAGACTTCGTCGAAGAAGGTCAGGTAGCGCTTGACGATGGAGACGTCGTCGAACTCGACGATGCCTTCCCACGACGAGGCCTGCTGGCGGAACGCGATGGCCTTGTCGTCGGCGACGATGAACGAGCAGGGATTGTTGCGGTACTCCGGCGCGACGTTGCGCAGGTCGATGTAGCTGGTGAGCCGGCGCGCCATCATCATGAAGCGATTGCCTTCGCGCGAGACGCGGCCAGGATTCGAGATCAGCACGCGCAGCCGCGCGTGGCTGCGGGCCAGCACCAGTCGCTTGACGGGCTCGAGGAACAGGTCGTGGTCGTAGATCAGCGGTTCGAGGTCGGTGGTGTAGATGGAAAGCGTGCGCTTGGCGCGCGTCGCGATCTCGGCGACCGCGGCCCGGTATTCGTCAAGGTTTGCGAGGATGCTGCGCGTCCCCGTCAGGTCCAATCGATGTTCCATCCCGCTTCCCGACCGACCGGCGCATGCGCTGGTGCGGTATTCCGACCTCGTCAAATTCCGGACCGTCAGCCCGGAAACCCAGTCGCTCGTAAAAGCCGGTGGCCGACACCTGTGAGTTCAGGTAGACCTCGCTGAATCCACGCTCTGCGGCGAGATCCATGAGACGCCGCATCACGGCGACGCCAGCTCCGGTGCCGCGATAGGGCGGCAGTACTGCGACGCGGCCAATCTTACCGGTGGGTTCCAGGCGGCCCGTGCCAACCACGTCACGTTTTGCGGCAACGGGCGGCGTGAATACGAGTACGTGGGTGATGACGGGGTCGAGCTCGTCCCATTCGTCCCGTTCCGCGATCCGCTGTTCTTCGATGAAAACCGTCCGCCGCACGTGTTGGATGTGCAAACGGTCGTGCTCCCACGAGGCCAGTTGCACGACGTAATCCAGCGGGGTGTGCACGGGGCGCGGTGGGGATGAGGCGGCGGGTTATGTAAAAAGGAGCCGGGCCCGCTCAGACGTCGCGTGCGAGTTTTGCCGCCAGACCGATGTACGGACGCCGGCGTCAGCGCCTTGAGCCGTTCTTTCTCGGCGGCCGGAATCGCCAGGCCGTCGACGAAACTCGCGATCGCGGGTCCATCGATGCGACGACCGCGGGTCAGTGCCTTGAGTTGCTCGTAGGCCCCGGGCACGGCATAGCGGCGCATGACGGTCTGGATCGGCTCGGCCAGCAGTTCCCAGTTGGCCGCGAGGTCGTCGGCGAGCCGGTCGCGGTCGACTTCGAGCCGCGCCAGTCCGCGCGACACCGATTGCACGGCGATGTCGGAATGCGCGAGCGCGACGCCGAGATTGCGCTGCACCGTCGAGTCGGTGAGGTCGCGCTGCCAGCGTGATATGGGCAGCTTCTCCGCCAGGAAGCGCAGCAGGGCGTTGGCAATCCCCAGGTTGCCTTCGCCGTTCTCGAAATCGATCGGGTTCACCTTGTGCGGCATCGTCGACGAACCGACCTCGCCCGCGACCACCTTCTGCCGGAAATAGCCGAGCGAGACGTAGCCCCAGAAATCCCGGCACAGGTCCGTGAGGATGGAATTGCAGCGGGCGAGGGCGTCGCAGTATTCCGCCGTCCAGTCGTGCGGCTCGATCTGTGTCGTGTAGGCGTTCCACTTCAGGCCGAGGCCCTCGACCAGGCGCCGGCCGAGTTGCGGCCAGGGCACGTCCGGGTAGGCCGCCACGTGGGCGTTGTAGTTGCCGACAGCGCCGTTGATCTTGCCGCGAATGGGCACGGCGGCAAACGTGTCGCGCGCCTGGCGCAGGCGCCGCACGAACACCGCGACTTCCTTGCCGAGCGTCGTGGGCGTGGCGGCCTGGCCGTGGGTCCGCGACATCATCGCGTCGTCCGCATGCACCAGCGCCATCGAGCGCAGCGCGCCGAGCAGCGCGTCGAGGTGCGGCAGCAGCACCTGGGTGCGCGCCTCCTCGCACATGAGCGCGTAGGCCAGGTTGTTGATGTCCTCGGACGTGCAGGCGAAATGCACGAACTCGAGCCGCGGCTGCCAGGCCGCATGCGCGCCGAGCTTCTGCTTGATCAGGTACTCGACGGCCTTGACGTCGTGGTTGGTCTCGCGCTCGAACGCCTTGACCGCGGTCGCGTCCGCTGCACTGAACTCGTCGGCGACCTGCTGGGCCAGCGCAAGGTCCCCGGGCTCGAGGCCGTGCAGTTCCGGGATTCCGCGTTCGGCGGCGAGCGCACGGAGCCAGGCAATCTCGACTCGCACGCGCGCGCGAATCAGGCCCTGTTCGCTGAAGATTTCCCGCAGGTCGGCGCAACGCGCGGCATAGCGGCCATCGACGGGCGAGAGCGCGGTCAGCGGGGTGAGACTCATGCGGTCATCCGGGAGGTGCTACGATCTCGAATGATACCGCACGGCCCGCCCGGGGCGCCTGCGCGGTTCCCCGGAGCTAACGATGGCCGATACCGACTTCCGCGTCGAACGCGACAGCATGGGCGAAATCCGCGTACCCACCGCCGCCTTGTGGGGCGCGCAGACCCAGCGTGCGATCCAGAACTTCCCGATCAGCGGCTTACGCGTGCCGCGGGGTGCCATCCGCGCGCTCGGCCTGGTGAAATGGGCAGCGGCCGGCGCCAATCTCCAGCTCGGCGACCTCGACCGCGTGCGGGCCTTCGCCATCCAGCGTGCCGCGCTGGAGGTGGCGGAGGGCAAGCACGACGCGCATTTCCCGGTCGACGTCTTCCAGACCGGGTCCGGCACCAGCAGCAACATGAACGCCAACGAGGTCATCGCGCGACTGGCGACCGAATACGCCGGCGGCCCGACGATTGCCGTGCACGCCAACGACCACGTGAACCGCGGCCAGAGCAGCAACGACGTCATCCCGACCGTGATCCACCTCGGCGCTGCCATCGCGTTGTCCGAGTCCCTGTTGCCCGCGCTCAAGGACCTGATCGAGACCACGGCACGCAAGGCTGGCGACGTGGGCGACATCGTCAAGACGGGCCGCACCCACCTGATGGACGCGATGCCGCTCACGCTCGGGCAGGAGATGGGCGCCTGGCGCACGCAGCTCGAGGATGCCGTGAGCCGCCTGCAGGGCTGCCGGCCCCGCTTGCACGCGCTGGCGCAGGGTGGCACGGCAGTGGGCACCGGCATCAATGCCAATCCGCAGTTCGCCCCCAGGGTGGCGGCGCTGCTGTCACAGCAGACGGGTCTCGACCTGCGGCCCGCGCGCGATTTCTTCGCCGCGCTTGCGTCGCAGGACACGGCGGTCGAACTGTCCGGACACCTCCGCACACTGGCCGTGGTGCTGATGAAGATCGCGAACGACTTGCGCTGGATGAACAGCGGTCCGCTGGCGGGGCTCGGCGAGATCGCACTGCCGGCGCTGCAGCCGGGCAGCAGCATCATGCCGGGCAAGGTCAACCCGGTCGTGCCCGAGGCGGTCACGATGGTCGCAGCGCAGGTCATGGGCAACGACGTGACGATCGGCATCGCGGGGCAGTCCGGCAACTTCCAGCTCAACGTGATGCTGCCGGTGATCGCCCACAACCTGCTGCAGAGCATCGAGCTGCTGGCGGGCGCCTCGCGCACGCTCGCGCGCAGCACCATCGCGGGCTTCGCGGTCAACGGGCGCCAGCTGACGCTCGCGCTGAGCCGCAATCCGATGCTGGTGACGGCCCTCAACCCGGTGATCGGCTATGACAAGGCCGCGGCCATCGCCAAGAAGGCCTATGCCGAAGGGCGCCCGATCCTCGAGGTGGCCGCTGAGATGACCGACCTCGACGAGAACCGGCTGGCCCGGTTGCTCGATCCGGCCGTGCTGACCCGCGGCGGCGAACACGGTGGGCCGGGCAAGGGCGAGGGCTGGTTGACGGTGACCGACCTGTCGCCGCGCAGCCGCTGCGAGCGCAGATCGAGTTCCTGCTGCGCGACACCCGTCCGGGGCACGATCCCGAGTTTCCCTACGCGGCGCAGTTCAGCACGGAGCAGATCGCGCTGCTGCGGGACCTGTTCCCGGCGAACCCGGCGCGGGCCGCGGTGCTGGTGCCGCTGGTCGACCGTCCGTCGGGCCTGCAGGTGCTGCTGACGCAGCGTGCGTCGCACCTGAAAAACCATCCTGGGCAGATCAGTTTTCCGGGCGGGCGCATCGAGGCCGACGATGCCGGGCCGTGGGAGGCCGCGCTGCGCGAGGCGCGCGAGGAAATCGGGCTCGAGGCCGCTTTCGTCACCCACGCGGGCTACCTGCAGGATCACCTGGTCATCTCGGGTTTCCGCGTGACGCCGGCGGTCGGATTCGTGCGGCCTGGTTTTGACCTGCGTATCGATCGGACCGAGGTCGAGGACGTGTTCGAGGTGCCGCTGCAATTCGTGCTCGACGCGCGCAATCACTCGCCGCGCGACCGCGTCATCGCCGGCCACACCATCGTCACGCACGAAATCCACTTCGAGGGCCGCCAGATCTGGGGCGCCACCGCCAACATGCTGATCACGCTCGGTCGACTGCTCGACGGTGCGGCTGCATGAGTACGCCGCTCGAGCGCTTGCGCGCGATCATGGCGCGCCTGCGCGATCCGCAGTCCGGCTGCCCGTGGGATCGCGAGCAGGACTGGGCTTCGATCGCACCGCACACCATCGAGGAAGCGTACGAACTTGCCGATGCGATCGCGCGCGGCACGCCCGACGCGGTGCGCGACGAACTCGGTGACGTGCTGTTCCAGGTGGTGTTCCAGTCGCGCATCGCCGAGGAACGCGGGCTGTTCGATTTCGACGCCGTCGCCACGGCCATCGCCGACAAGCTCGAGCGCCGGCATCCGCATGTCTTTGCCGGCGCCACCATCGAGAATGCCGCTGCGCAAACCCAGGCCTGGGAGCAGCACAAGCGCGCGGAGCGAGCCGCTCGGGGCGAGGGCACCGGTGCGCTCGACGGCGTCACGCTCGGCCTGCCGGCGCTGACTCGTGCGACCAAGCTCGGGTCGCGTGCGGCCAAGGTGGGGTTCGACTGGGCCGACGCCGCCGGTGTGATCCAGAAGGTGCGCGAGGAGCTGGGAGAATTGCAGGCGGAGGTCGACCGCGGCGATCGCGTCCGCACGCAAGAAGAGCTGGGTGACCTGCTGTTTGCCCTGGCCCAGGCCGGGCGGCACCTCGGCGTCGATGCCGAGGCGGCGCTGCGCGACGCCAACGCCAAGTTCGAACGCAGGTTCCGTCACGTCGAAGCCGCGCTTGGCGCAGCCGGGCAGACGCCTGCGGATGTGGACATGGAACGTCTCGAAGCGTTGTGGCTGCGCGCCAAGCAACAACTGGGCTGAAACAACATGCCTGCCGGTGAACCCGCCGCAGCGCGTCTTGCAGCCCTGCGCAAGCTGCTGCCACAGTGCCTGCTGCGTGATCGGCGGCGCCTGCAAGCCACACTGGACCGCCTGGCGCGCCGTCCCGCAGCGGTCGATACACGCGAGCTCGAGCGGCTCGAAGCGCAAGTCAGCGCCTCCGTCGTGCTGGTCGAGGCGCGCCGCGCTTCCGTACCGCCTGTGCTCTTCGACGACACGCTGCCGGTGCACGCCCGGCGCGACGAGATCGGCCGCGCGATCGAGGCCCACCAGGTAGTCATCGTCAGTGGCGCGACCGGCAGTGGCAAGAGCACCCAGTTGCCAAAGATCTGCCTGGCTCTGGGCCGTGGCGCGGCCGGGCTGATTGGTCACACCCAGCCGCGGCGTATCGCGGCGCAGGCCCTTGCCAACCGCGTCAGTGCCGAACTGGGCTCGACCGTGGGCGACCTGGTCGGGTACCAGGTGCGATTCGTCGATCGCACGAGTCCCCGTACGCTGGTCAAGCTGATGACCGACGGCCTGCTGCTGCGCGAGATCGAGAGCGATCCGCTGCTGCTGCGCTACGACACCCTGATCATCGACGAAGCGCACGAGCGCAATCTCAACGTCGATTTCCTGCTCGGCGTCTGCAAGCGGCTGCTGCCGCAGCGGCCGGACCTGCGACTGATCGTCACGTCCGCGACGATCGAGACGCAGCGGTTCGCAGAGTTTTTCGGCGGCGCGCCCGTGATCGACGTCGAAGGGCAGAGCTACCCCGTCGAGGTCCGCTACCGGCCGCTGGCAGAAGAGGACGAGACGGCGCCGCCGTTGCCGGAAGCGGTGCGCGACGCGCTGGAGGAACTGGCCAGCGACGCGCGCGGCCTGCGCGGTGATGCGCTCGTCTTCCTGCCCGGCGAGAAGCAGATCATCGAGACGCGTGATCTGCTGGTGCGCAGCCGCGTGGACTGGGACGTGCTGCCGCTGTACGGCCGGCTGGCCGGGCCGGAGCAGGACAGGGTATTCGCGGGTCACACCCGCCGACGCGTGGTCCTTGCGACCAACGTGGCCGAGACGTCGCTGACCATTCCCGGCGTGCGCTTCGTCATCGACGCGGGACTCGCGCGCGTCAGTCGCTACAGTCCACGCGCCAAGTTCCAGCGCCTGCCGATCGAGCCGGTGTCGCAGGCCAGCGCGGACCAGCGCCGCGGACGCTGCGGGCGCGAAGGCGAGGGCATCTGCATCCGGCTCTATGCCGAAGACGATTACCTCGCGCGACCGCGCTACACCGAGCCGGAACTGCTGCGCACGAACCTGGCGAGCCTGGTGCTGCAGATGGCGGCGCTGGGGCTCGGTGACCCGCAGGACTTTCCGTTTCTCGACGCGCCCGACGCCCGGTTGCTGAACGACGGCTATCGTTTGCTGCAGGAATTGAATGCGGTCGATGGCGACCGGCGCATCACGCGCCTGGGGCGGCAGATGGCTGCGCTGCCGGTGGACCCGCGCCTGGCGCGGGTGCTCGTCGAGTCGGGGCGCACGGCTGCGTCGACGAGGCGCTGGTGCTCGTGTCTTTCCTCAGCATCCAGGATCCGCGCGAACGCCCGGCGGAGAAAGCGGAAGCCGCCGACGCGAGGCACGCGCAGTTTGCGGACGACCGTTCCGACTTCATCGGCGTGCTGAACCTGTGGGCTGCATCGCGCGAACCCGCGGCCGGCGGCAACCGCGTGCTGCGGCACTGGTGCCGCGAGAACTTCCTGTCGTTCGTGCGCATGCGTGAATGGGCGGACCTGCGCGAGCAGCTCGCGGAGATGTCGCGCTCGATCGTCAAGGTTCGCGGCGACAAGACCGCACCGCCCGGCATGGGGATCCTGCACCAGACGCTGCTCACCGGCTTTCTCGGCGGCATCGGCGTGCTCGACGAGGCGCGCACCTATCTCGGCGCGCGCGATACCCGTTTCGTGATCGCGCCGGGGACGCCGCTGCAGAAGCGTTCACCGCACTGGATCGTTGCGGCCAGCCTGGTCGAGACGCATCGGCTGTATGCCCGCATGGTCGCGCAGGTGCAGCCGTCGTGGATCGAGGCGGCCGGGGCCCACCTGGTCAAGCGCACCTACGGCGAAGCGGAATGGGACGCGCGGCGTGGCATGGCCTTCGCCAGGGAGACGGTGTCGCTGTACGGGCGGGTGCTGAGCAGCGGCCGGCGGGTCAGTTTCGCCGGGGTCGATCCGCTCGCCGCGCAACGCATGTTCGTGGAGGAGGCGCTGGTGCGGCGCCAGCCCGCCATGCCCTTCGCCTTTCTCGAACGCAACTCGGCCACGCGTGCGCGCCTCGAGCGAGTGGAGGCCTGCCTGCGCCGCCGTGACCTGCTGGCCGGCGACGATGCGCTGGTGCGGTTCTACCTCGAGCGCATCCCGCCCGATGCTCGCGTCGACGCGAGCGTTCGAGAAGTGGTGGCGCACGATGGAGCACGGGCAGCCCGCATGCGCTCGACGCCGACGAATCCGTGTTCCTGCTGCAGCCGCTGCCGACGGTGCGGGCGAGCGACTATCCGACGACGTTCGACGTCCAGGGCAATGCGCTGCACATGCACTATCGCTACGACACCGCGGCCGCGGACGACGGTGTTTCGCTCGATCTGCCGCTTGCCGCTGCTGCGCGCCTTCGACGCCCAGCGGCTCGAGTGGCTGATCCCGGGCTGGCTGCGCGAGAAGGTCATCGCGCTGCTGCGTGGCTTGCCGAAGGACGTGCGGCGCGAGATCGTGCCCATCCCGGACGCCGCCGACCGGTTGCTCGACGCGCTGCCCGAGTTCGGCTCCGGTTCGCTGTTCGCGCACATCGCGGCGTTCGTCACGCAGGAGGCCGGGCATCCGGGTCGAGCCAGGCCAACTGGCGGCCGTGCCGCTCGCCGCCATGGCTCAGCGTGAATGTTCGCGTGCTCGACGATGCAGGCCGCCTGTTGCGCGCCAGCCGGGACGTAGCCGGGCTGCGCGTGGAGATGCGCCAGGGCGCGGGCGGGGCCGCGTTCACGCACCCGGCGACGGCAGACCTCAAATGGGAGCGAGTGGGTGTCCGCCGCTGGGACTTCGACGAGTGGCCGGTCGAGACGACGATTCGCAGCGGCCGGCTGCAGCTGCGCGCCTATCCTGGCATCCAGGACGAGGGCGCGAGCGTACGGCTGCACCTGTTCACCACGGCAGGCGGTGCAGTACGCGCATCGCGGGCGGGCATCGTGCGGCTCGCGGCACTGGCGCTGCCGCAGCAGCATGAACTGGCGCGCCGCCAGGCCGCGACGGAACGTGAATTCACCTTGCTGGTTGCGGCGGCTGGGTTCGGCAAGGAACTGCTCGGCGAGATTGCGGATCGCGCCGTAGCCGACGCTGTCCTGGGCCCCGTCGCGGAACTGCCACGACACCGCCTGCGCTTCGAGGCGCAGGTGGACCGCGGTCGCGCCGATGTCGTCGACCGCGCGGCCGAGATCGCGCGCACCGTGAAGGCGGTGCTGACGGCGCTCAAGGACGTGCGAGCCCAGCTGGGTCTCACCAACGGCGCTGCATTTGCCGGCGTTCGCAGCAGCATCAACGACCAGCTGGGCGAACTGCTCGCACCCGGCTGGGTGCGCGACACGCCCGACGGCTGGTGGCACCAGTTGCCGAAGTACGTGCGGGCCGTGGCGCGTCGCCTCGAGCGCGCGCGGGGCGACGTCGAGCGCGACCGCAAGTTGCAGGCGCAGGTCGAACCCTTCGAGCAGCAGGTGCGACGCCTGCGCCTGTCGGCGGACCTCGACATGCCCAGCGTGGAACGCGAGCGGTTGCGCTGGATGGTCGAGGAGTACCGGCTGTCTTTGTTTGCGCAGGACCTGCGGACGCTGCTGCCGGTGTCGGCCAAGCGGCTGGACGAACAGCTGCAGCTTGCATTGCGCGAAGCGGCGGGTACCGCAGCGGCGGGCGCCACGCGCGGAAAAGGGCGCGGGGAACCTGCGCCGGGCGCGCCGATCGCATGAGGCTGGCTGCGCACCTGGCATATACTCGGGGGCGCAGGAGAACGTAACGGCATGGCGACACGCACCAGCGCATCGATAGTCAACTTCTGCATGCAGTTGGCATGCGCGGGCATCGCGTGCCTGGCACCGGTCGCGTCCCAGGCGGCCGTCGAACTGCGCAGCCAGGTCATCCATCCCGGTTTCAGCGTAGTCAGCGGCGCCGGTGGCAACGTCGTGGTGTGGTCCGGAGCCGATGGCGTCGTCCTGATCGACAGTGGCGTCGCCGAATCGTCTGCGATGCTGGTCGAGACGGTGGCGCGGATCGCGCCGGGTCGCGTGCGGTTCGTGCTCAACACGCACGGACATCCCGACCATACCGGTGGCAACGAGGCCTTCGCCCGCGGGGGCGCAACCATCATCGGCCACGAATCGTTGCGCGAGCATGCCGGTCGTGATCCCGCGATTGCAGCCGCGGGCGCCGAAGGCACGGCTGCGGCGGTGGCCAGTCGGCCCACGCTGACGACGACCGACACCCTTGCGCTGCACCTGAATGGCGACCGGCTCGATGCAGTGCACGTGGCGGATGCGCACACCGGCGCGGACATCGTCGCGCGTTGGACCGAGGCCGACATCGTCGCGCTGGGCGACATTTACTGGAGCGGCCAGTACCCCTACATCGACGTCGAATCAGGCGGTTCGCTGGCCGGCACGGTGGCCGCGATCGAGGCCGCGCTGGCTCGTTCCAATGCCCGCACGGTCGTGGTGCCGGGTCACGGGCCGGTGTCGAACCGTGCCGAACTCGCCGTCTATCGCGACATGCTTGTCGCCGTCGGTCGCCGGGTGCGCGAGGCGGTCGAGCAGGGCACCGGCATCGAAGACCTGCTCGCGTCCAGGCCCACTGCCGATTTCGATGCCCGTTTCGACCGCCCGGGCAACCTCGTCGCCCGCGACGAATTCATCCGCAGCGTCTATCGCGACCTGGCGCAGAAGCGCCCAGGCCGCTGACGGTCAACCCACGTCGAAGTTGATGCCCTGCGCCAGGGGCAGCGTCGTGCCCCAGTTCACCGTGCACGTCTGCCGGCGCATGTAGGCCTTCCACGAGTCCGAGCCGGACTCGCGCCCACCGCCGGTGTCCTTCTCGCCGCCGAACGCGCCGCCGATCTCGGCGCCAGAGGTGCCGATGTTGACGTTGGCGATGCCGCAGTCGGAACCGGCCGGGGAGAGGAAGCGCTCGGCGTTTTGCAGGCGGTCGGTGAAGATCGCCGACGACAGGCCGTGTGCCACCGCGTTCTGCGCCTCGATGGCCTCGTCCAGCGTGCTGAATGGAACGAGGTACAGGACCGGGGCGAACGTCTCCGTACGAACGATGTCCCATTCGCCACGCGCGACGACGATGGCCGGCTCGACGAAGAAGCCGGGGCGGTCGAGCCGCTTGCCGCCGCAGAGCAGGCGTCCGCCGGCCGCCACCGCCTGGGCCACGGCCGCTTCGTAGCGCGCGACCGAGCCGCCGTCGATCAGCGGGCCCATCAGCGTGCCTTGCGCGAGCGGGTCGCCGATGCGCACCTGCTGGTACGCGCTCGTCAGTCGCCGCTCCAGTTCAGGCAGCTGCGACTGGTGCACGAACACGCGACGCGTCGTGGTGCAGCGCTGTCCCGCCGTGCCGACGGCGCCGAAGACGATGGCGGGCACGACGAGGTCGAGGTTGGCGAACTCGTCGACGATGATCGCGTTGTTGCCGCCGAGTTCGAGCAGCGACTTGCCCAGGCGCTTGGCGACGCGCTTGCCGACATCGCGGCCGACGGCCGTCGAGCCCGTGAACGAGACCAGGTCGACGCGACGGTCTTCGACGAAGCGGATCGCCGAGTTCGGTGCCTTCATCGATGAAGAGCTGGAAGATCGGCGGATAGCCGTTGCGCTCGAGCACCCGGTTGCAGATGTGCTGCACCGCGACGGCACAGAGCGCCGTCTTGGGCGACGGCTTCCACACCGTGACGTTGCCGCAGATCGCAGCCAGGAACGCATTCCACGACCACACGGCCACCGGGAAGTTGAACGCGCTGATCACGCCCACGACGCCGAGCGGATGCCATTGCTCGAACATGCGGTGATTGGGGCGCTCGGAGTGCATCTGCACGCCGTAGAGCATGCGCGACTGGCCGACCGCGAAGTCGGCGATGTCGATCATCTCCTGCACCTCGCCGTCGCCCTCGGCCTTGATCTTGCCCATCTCGAGCGAGACCAGGCTGCCGAGCTTCGTCTTGTACTGGCGCAGTTCCTCGCCCATCAGGCGCACGGCTTCACCGCGCTTCGGCGCGGGCACGGTGCGCCACGCTTTCGCGGCTGCGACGGCCGACGCCATCACCTGCTCGTACTGCGCCGGCGTGGTGGCACGCACGCGCGCGATGACTTCGCCCGTGGCCGGGTTGATCGACTCGAGCAACTTCGCGCCGCCGTCGTCGAGCCAGCCGCCGTCGCCGGACCACGTGCCGGCATTGGTTGCCGTGAGTCCAAGGCCTTCAACAGCGCTTCGCTCATCGGACACCCCCTGCCACGCGCTGCTGCCCGGTCGTGCCGGCGACGATCATGCGCGACGAGACTTCCTTGCCGCCGCCGTCGGCGTAGTGCTTGCCGAAGCGGTTGTTGAGCACGTCGACCAGCGAGAAGTCCTCCTGGCGCACGAAGCCGTGGTAGCGGCCCTTGCTCTGCATCACGAGGTCGACCACGGCGCAGATGCCCGCGGCCGTGGTCACCTGGATCGCGGACCACAGGCGACCCGCGATCACCTGCGGATAGATCTTGCTCACGTAGTTCTCTTCGCGCAGCTCGCCGTGCTGGCGGCCGGCGACCGCGACGTAGACGATGACGACGTCCTGCAGCGTCTGCGGCACGGCGTTCTCGAGCACGCGCTTCAGCGTCGCGCGATCGAAGTTGAGCTTGAGGTCGTTCATGAGCAGGCGCATCTGGTCGCAGTGACCCGGGTAGCGGATGGTCTTGTAGTCCATCGTCTGCGCGCGGCTGCCGTAGGTCTCGGCCAGCGAACCGAGGCCGCCCGACGTGTTGAAGGCCTCGTAGATCATGCCGTCGATCTCGATTTCCTCGAGGCCTTCGAGCGGCGCCACTTCCACGGCGCGGCCGTCGACCAGCGCCTCGCAGGGGTTGCCGTACTCGTTGATCAGGCCGTCGGTGGACCAGGTCAGCGAATACTTGAGCGCGTTGTTGGGGTGCTGGGGCAGGGCGCCGACGCGCAGCTTGACGCTGCGGATCTCGTCGAAGTGCTGGATCAGGGCGTTGGCGGCGATGCTGATGAAACCAGGCGCCAGTCCGCACTGCGGCACGAACGCGCGCGAGGAGCCTTCGGCCATCTTGCGCACCGACGCGCGTGACGGCCACGTCCTCGGTCAGGTCGAAGTAGTGTGCATTCACCTTGCGCGCGATCTCGGCCACCTTCACGTTGCAGTAGAACGGCAGGCTCGAAATGATCGTGTCCGCAGGGTGCGCGCGCAGGTGGGCTTCCAGCGCGGCCGGGTCGGACGCATCGAGTTCGTAGGCGCGCAGGTTGGGCAGGCCGTGCGCGGCCACCACCGAGTTGCGCGGCATTGCCGTTCACGTCGGCCACGTGCACTTCGTAATCGCGGCATTCCGCCAGGAAGCCGGAGATGAGGGCGCCGATCTTGCCGGCGCCGAGAATGAGGACCTTCTGCATCGTCGAACTCCTGGTTACGCCCCTGCGGAGGGCCTCACGGCCTGCCGGGGACGCAGATTCTGTTTTGAGGGGCGCGATTCTGACGAAACCGGGTCCCGCCGTACATCCGGTTTCTTTTGCATCGCAAAGTTTCCCGGTAGGATCAATGGGATGAACGCCCTTCCTCAGGTCGCCGATTGGTCCCCCACGAGCTGGACCGCGCGTCCCGCGCAGCAGCAGCCGTCCTACAGGGACCCGGCCGCACTGGCCCGCGCGGTCGAAGCGCTTGGGCCGGTTGCCGCCTATCGTCGTGTCCTGGGAAGTGGAGGCGCTGAAGCGGCAGATCGCCGACGCCCAGCGCGGCGAGCGGTTCCTGCTGCAGGGCGGGGACTGCGCCGAGACCTTCGCCGACTGCGACTCGGGCCAGATCGCCCGCAAGCTCAAGATCCTGCTGCAGATGAGCCTGGTGCTGCTGCACGGCATGAAGAAGCCCATCGTTCGCGTGGGCCGTTTCGCGGGTCAGTACGCCAAGCCGCGATCCGCCGACACCGAGACGAAGGACGGGCGTGACGCTCGCCGTGTTACCGCGGGGATCTCGTCAATCGCCCGGGCTTCACGCCGGCCGAGCGCGAACCCGATCCCGAGCTGCTGCTGCGCGGCTACGAGCGCGCGGCGCTCACGCTCAATTTCGTGCGCGCCCTGATCGACGGCGGCTTCGCCGACCTGCACCACCCCGAGTACTGGGACCTGGGTTTCGTGAAGCACTCGCCGCTCGCCGACGAGTACCGGCAGATGGCAGCGTCGATCGCCGACTCACTCGACTTCTTCGAGGCGATGAGCGGCAGTCGCGTGCATGAAGCGAGCCGCGCGCCGTTCTACGCCAGCCACGAGGCGCTGCACCTGCTGTACGAGCAGGCGCAGACACGCTTCATTCCGCGCAGCGGGCGCTGGTACAACCTGTCGACGCACCTGCCGTGGATCGGCATGCGCACGGCCGACCTCGGCGGCGCCCACGTCGAATACTGCCGCGGCATCTCGAATCCGGTCGGCGTGAAGGTCGGCCCGTCGATGGACCCGGCGTGGGTGCAGGGCCTGTGCCACGTGCTCAATCCAAACAAGGAAGCCGGGCGCCTGGTGCTGATCCATCGCATGGGCGCGAAGCACGTCGAAGACAGGCTGCCGGGCCTGGTCGAATCCGTGCGCGCGACGGGGGTGCCGGTGCTCTGGGTGTGCGATCCCATGCACGGCAACACGGAGACCACGGCGTCGGGCGTCAAGACGCGGCGCTTCGACAATATCCTGTCGGAACTCGAGGCGGCCTTCCGCGTGCACCGGGCGATGGGCAGCTACCTGGGCGGCGTGCATTTCGAACTGACCGGCGAGGACGTCACCGAGTGCACCGGCGGCGCGCGCGGGCTCGTGGACGCCGACCTGGGCAAGGACTACCGGTCGCAGGTCGACCCGCGGCTCAATTACGAGCAGGCCCTCGAACTCGCGATGCGGATCGCGACCGTGGCCCGTTCGGCCTGACGCGCGGCAGTTCACGCCGGCCGGCAGCCAGCACGGCCTCGGCCTCCGTCCGTGGGATTTCCCGGCACTGACCCGGCGCGAGGCCATCGACGGTCCAGGGGCCCGACGGCCCACCGGATCAGGCGCAGGGTCGGGAAGCCGACGGCGGCCGTCATGCGCCGCACCTGTCGGTTGCGACCTTCGCGCAGCTCGAGTTCGATCCAGGCGGTGGGAATCGCCTTGCGCACGCGAATGGGCGGGTCGCGGGGCCACAGCCCCGCCGGCTCGTCGATGACGCCGGCGAGGGCGGGGCGACAGGGACCGTCGCTCGAGCATCACGCCCTGCCGCAGGGGCTCGAGCGCGGCCTCGGTCGGCACTCCCTCGACCTGCACGCGATAGCGCTTGGCCAGGGTCGAGCCCGGCTGGCTGATGCGCGCCTGCCACGGCCCGAAGTCGGTCAGCAGCAGCAGCCCTTCGCTGTCGAAATCGAGCCGACCCGCGGGGTACAGGCCGGGCAGCGACACGAAGTCGCGCGAGCGTCGGCCGGTCGTCGGCCGACGTGAACTGGGGCAGCACGCCGTAGGGCTTGTTGAACAGGATCAGCCGCATCCGGCAATTGTCCCTAATGCGGACAATTCACGCTTGCCCGCGACAGGGTCCCCGTCTATTCTTCATTGTGCGGTGCAACACGATTCCGGGCTCCGGCGTGCGTGCCCGCGACGAATACCACCAGAGGACGACGACATGACGAATCCCGCTCAACAACTGAGAGATTCCTGGGCCAAAGATCCGCGTTGGGCAGGCATTCGCCGCAGCTACAAGGCCGAGGACGTCGTTCGTCTCCGTGGCAGCGTGCAGATCGAGCACACCCTGGCGCGCCTCGGCGCCGAGAAGCTCTGGAAGCTGGTCAACACCGAGCCGTACGTCAATTGCCTCGGCGCCCTGACGGGCGGCCAGGCGATGCAGCAGGTCAAGGCCGGCATCAAGGCCATCTACCTGTCGGGCTGGCAGGTCGCCGCGGACAACAACAGCTACATGTCGATGTATCCCGACCAGTCGCTGTACCCGGTCGATTCCGTGCCGAAGGTGGTCGAGCGCATCAACTCGTCGTTCAAGCGTGCGGACGAGATCCAGCACTCGAAGGGCATCACGCAGGGTCACAAGGACTACATCGATTATTTCGCGCCGATCGTCGCCGATGCGGAAGCGGGCTTCGGCGGCGTGCTGAACGCCTTCGAACTGATGAAGGCGATGATCCGGGCAGGCGCCGGCGGCGTGCACTTCGAGGACCAGCTCGCGTCCGTCAAGAAGTGCGGCCACATGGGCGGCAAGGTGCTGGTGCCGACGCAGGAAGCGATCCAGAAGCTCACCGCCGCGCGTCTCGCGGCCGACGTGATGGGCGTGCCGACGATCATCCTGGCGCGCACGGACGCCGAGGCGGCCGACCTGCTCACCAGCGACGTCGATCCCAACGACAAGCCGTTCTGCACCGGCGAGCGCACGCCGGAAGGGTTCTATCGCACGAAGCCGGGCGTCGAGCAGTCGATCTCCCGCGGCCTGGCCTACGCGCCGTATGCGGACATGGTCTGGTGCGAAACCGGCAAGCCCGATCTCGCGTTCGCGAAGAAGTTCGCGGAAGCGATCCGCAAGCAGTTCCCGGGCAAGCTGCTCGCCTACAACTGCTCGCCGAGCTTCAACTGGAAGAAGAACCTCGACGACGCGACCATCGCCAAGTTCCAGCGCGAGCTCGGTGCGATGGGTTACAAGTACCAGTTCATCACGCTCGCCGGCATCCACAACATGTGGTACGGCATGTTCGACCTGGCGCAGGAGTACGTGAAGAGCGGCATGACGGCCTACGTCGAGAAGGTGCAGGAGCCGGAGTTTGCCGCACGCGATCGCGGCTACACCTTCGTCTCGCACCAGCAGGAAGTGGGCACCGGCTACTTCGACGACGTCACCAACGTGATCCAGGAACATCATTCCTCGACCACCGCGATGCACGGCTCGACGGAAGAAGAGCAGTTCGCCACGGGCGGCGCGCACCACTGACCACGCCGTCTCGCTCCCTCTCCCGCTTGGCGGGAGAGGGTTGGGGTGAGGGCGACGAGGGTGAGGGTCTCGCTCCCTCTCCCGCGTGGCGGGAGAGGGCCGGGGTGAGGGTCCGCACGCATAGTGCAGTCTTGCTTCAAAAAGCGGCCCGGACGGGATGACCTTCCGGGCCGTTCTGTTTCCGGCGCCCAGCCGGAGCTCGAGGATACGAACGATGCTCTACGAGAAAATCCAGGTGCCCGCTGCGGGTGAGCCGATCACCATCAACACCGATGGCTCGATCACCGTGCCGCAGCGCCCGATCATTCCCTACATCACCGGCGACGGCATCGGCGTCGACGTGACGCCCGCGATGCTCGCGGTGGTCGATGCCGCGGTGGCGCGGGCCTATGGCAGCGAGCGCCGGATCGAGTGGATGGAGGTGTACGCCGGCGAGCGCGCGCTCGAGGTGTACGGCCCGGGCGGCTGGTTTCCCGAAGAAACGCAGCATGCGCTGCAGAAGTTCGTGGTCTCGATCAAGGGGCCGCTCGCGACGCCGGTGGGCGGCGGCATCCGCTCGCTCAACGTCGCGATGCGCCAGAATCTCGACCTGTACGCGTGCGTGCGTCCCGTGCGTTACTTTCCGGGCGTCACGACACCGATGGCCGACTCGAGCTACGTCGACATGATCATCTTCCGTGAGAACACGGAGGACATCTACGCCGGCATCGAATACGCGGCCGGCTCGCAGGAAGTGCAGAAGCTGATCCACTTCCTGCAGCACGACCTCGGGGCGCGCGGCATCCGCTTCCCGGCCAGTTCCGGCATCGGCATCAAGCCGGTGTCGAAGGAAGGCTCGCAGCGGCTCATCCGCAAGGCGATCCAGTACTGCGTGGACAACGACCGCACGTCGGTCACGCTGGTCCACAAGGGCAACATCATGAAGTTCACCGAGGGCGCCTTCCGCAACTGGGGTTACCAGCTGGCGAAGGACGAATTCGGCGCGCTCGAGATGGGCGGCGGTCCGTGGATGAGCTTCGTCAATCCGGTCACGGGGCACGAGATCGTGGTCAAGGACATGATCGCCGACAACTTCCTGCAGCAGATCCTGTTGCGGCCGGAAGAGTTCGACGTCATCGCCACGCTCAACCTGAATGGCGATTACATCAGCGACGCACTGGCGGCCCAGGTCGGCGGCATCGGCATCGCGCCCGGCGGCAACATCGGTCACGGGCTGGCCGTGTTCGAAGCCACGCACGGCACGGCGCCGGGCTTCGCGGGCAAGGATCGCGTGAACCCCGGTTCGCTGATCCTCTCGGCCGAGATGATGCTGCGCTACCTGCGCTGGAACGAGGCGGCCGACCTCATCATGAAGGGCGTGGCCAACACCATCGCCGCGAAGGAGCTCACGTTCGACCTGGCGCGCATGCGCAAGGCGATTCGTGCGCCGAAGCGGCGTGCGCACGCGCATTCACCGGCCGAGGTGAAGCAGGAGCTCGAAGAGCTGGTGCCGGGGGCCACGCTGGTCGGCACCAGGGGTTTCGGCGAGGCCGTGATCCGCCACATGGCGGATTAAAGTCCGACTCCCTCTCCCGCGTCGGCGGGAGAGGGTTGGGGTGAGGGCTTCCGGGCTGATGTGGGCCGCCACTGCTATCCTCGTCACATGTCGATTCCTGGTACATCCTTCGACCTCAACTGCACGCTCTGCCCACGCCTCGCCGAGTTTCTCGCCGAGGGCAAGCGGCAGAATCCGCAGTACCACTGCGCGCCCGTGCCGCCTTTCGGCGACCCCGCGGCGCGGTTGCTCATCGTGGGACTGGCGCCAGGGTTCCATGGCGCCAACGCCACCGGCCGCCCGTTCACGGGCGATTACGCGGGCATCCTGCTCTACGAAACACTGTTCGAGTTCGGCCTGTCGACCGGACCCGCGTCGGTGTCAGCCGACGACAACCTGCGGCTCGTCGACTGCCGCATCTCGAACTCGGTCAAGTGCGTGCCGCCCGGCAACAAGCCGTTGCCCGTCGAGATCGCCACCTGCAATCGCTACCTGGCGAATGAACTGGGCACGGTGAGGCGACGGCACCGTCCTGCTCGCCCTGGGCGCCATCGCGCACGGCGCGGCGTTGCGCGCGTTGGGCCTGAGGCCGGCAGGCTCAAGTTCGCGCACGGGGCCGAGCACGCACTGCCGCGCGGGATGACGTTGATCGATTCTTACCATTGCAGCCGGTACAACACGAACACACGCCGCCTGACGACCGCGATGTTCCGCACCGTCGTCGGGCGGGCAGCGCAACTCGCGCGCCAGGACGCGCCGTAGTCCCGTGC
>CAVVBC010000011.1:0-15851 GCA_963746325.1 uncultured Gammaproteobacteria bacterium
CGTAGCGGACCTCGACATTGCCCGACAGCGGGAAATCCTTGCGGAACGGATGACCGATGAAACCGTAGTCCGTGAGCAGGCGTCGCAGGTCCGGGTGGCCACGGAACAGGATGCCGAAAAGGTCGAATGCTTCGCGCTCGAACCAGTCGGCGGCTTTCCAGATGGCGATGACCGAATCGACCATCGGCGGTTCGCCCGGTTCGCACCAAGTGCGCAGGCGCAGGCGACGGTTGTGCCGCACGCTCAGCAGGTGATAGACCACCGCGAAGCGGCGCTCGGCCATGGGTCCCCCGATTGTTTCCGCGCTGGCGTCGCCCGGCCGCTCGGCGGCGGGGGCAACGGAACGGGTCACGCCGCGGCTGAATCCCCGGAACGTCGCCGTTTCGGTGTTCCATTCATCCAGGCCGTACAGTGAATAGTCGACGCCACAGAGGTCGATCAGCTGCTCGAAATTCCAGCCGGCCTCGTCACGCAGGGCCTGGCAGACCGTGAGCAGCGCGGCAGGCGCGACTTCGAACGTCAGCTCGCCGCAGCGCGACTCGACGCGCGCGACCTGCCGGGCGAAGCGGCCCGAGATCGTCTCGGCGAGTTGTTCCAGCGCCTGGTTCATGAATCTGCTCGGCGTACTCAGCGCGCAATCGTCTGCGTGCGGTGAATTTTCTTCTGCAGCTGGATGAGGCCGTAGATCAAGGCTTCGGCAGATGGCGGACAGCCCGGCACGTACACGTCCACCGGCACGATCCGGTCGCAGCCGCGGACGACGGCATACGAGTAGTGGTAATACCCGCCGCCATTCGCGCACGACCCCATCGAGATGACCCAGCGCGGCTCGGGCATCTGGTCGTACACCTTGCGCAATGCCGGTGCCATCTTGTTGACCAGCGTGCCGGCGACGATCATCACGTCGGACTGGCGCGGGCTCGGACGGAAGACGATGCCGAACCGATCGAGATCGTAGCGCGCGGCGCCCGCGTGCATCATCTCGACGGCGCAGCACGCGAGTCCAAACGTCATCGGCCACATCGAGCCGGTGCGCGCCCAGTTCATCAGCGCGTCCACCGACGTCGTGAACACGCCGCGATCCGGCGCGTCGCTGCTGCTCGGAGCCTCTAATCCCATTCGAGCGCCCCTTTCTTCCACTCGTAGATGAAGCCAACCACGAGCACGAGCAGGAACACGCCCATCGCGGCCAGCGCGACGATGCCGATCGAGTCGAGCGCGACGGCCCACGGGAACAGGAAGGCGATCTCGAGATCGAACACGATGAAAAGGATGGCGACGAGGTAATACCGCACGTCGAATTTCATGCGCGAGTCTTCGAACGCTTCGAAGCCACACTCGTACGGCGACAGCTTGGCGGCGTCGGGCCGGTTCGGCGCGAAAAGATAGCCAAGCACCAGCAGGAGGACGCCGAGAGCGCCTGCGACTGCGAGAAAGATCAGGATCGGCAGGTATTGCGCGAGCATCTCGGCGGGCAGTCTCGAAGCGGGTTCGACTAGCCCACAATTCTAGCAGCACGGATTGCAGTGCAGTAAGGGCGCAAATGAAAAAGGCGAGCCCTGGCTCGCCTCGTTCGTCCTGACTGTCCTGGTGCGGATGGAGAGACTCGAACTCTCACGCCTTTCGGCACTAACCCCTCAAGCTAGCGTGTCTACCAATTCCACCACATCCGCATCGTCGATCTGTTCGTCCCGTCTCAGTTGCCAGCCGGCGCCGGCGCGGGCGGCGGTGCCTGCTGCGCAGGCGCAGCTTCGGTGCCGGTGACCGGCGTGGTGGCCGGCGTGGGCGTGTTCGTGGCTGGCGTCGCCGAAGGCAATGACGGCATCTGCGCGGGCGTCGTTACGGGAGCCGGGACTTCCTGCTTGACGGTGTCGACGACACTGGTGGCCGCCTTTTGCTGGCTGAACAGGTACGTCAGGCCGAGGCTCGTCAGGAAGAACAACGTGGCAAGCACGGCGGTGGTTCGCGACAGGAACGAGGCGGAACCTCGTGCGCCGAAGACCGTACCCGAGGCACCTGCGCCGAAGCCGGCACCGGCATCCGCGCCCTTGCCGCGCTGGAGCAGCACGATGGCAATGATGCCGACTGCCAGCAACACGTGGAAAACGACAGCGAAGGTCTGCAACCAATTCATCGAAAAGAAACCTTATGCCTTCTGGCGACGACGCTTCGCCGTCAACCTGCGCCAGCGCAGATCCGTGCGAACTCATCTGCCTTGAGCGACGCCCCGCCGACGAGTCCGCCGTCGATATCGGGCATCGCAAACAGTTCCTGGGCGTTGGAAGCCTTGACGCTCCCGCCGTACAGGATCCTGACCGATCCGCCTATTGTACCATCCCGTTCCGACACCTTGGCACGAATCATTGCGTGCACTTCCTGGGCCTGGTCCGGTGATGCGGTGCGGCCCGTACCAATGGCCCAGATCGGTTCATACGCGATCACTGCCCTGGCCAGCGATGCCACCCCAGTCACCGCCAGGACGGCCTCGAGTTGGCGGGACACGACGCTGGCCGTCTGCGCGCCTTCGCGCTCCTCGAGGGTTTCCCCGACGCAGAGCACGGGCACCAGGCCCTGGCCCTGGGCGGCCACGAACTTCCGGGCGACGAGCGCATCGCTCTCCGCGAACAACTGGCGGCGCTCCGAATGGCCGACCAGCACGTAGCGGCAGCCGACATCCTTCAGCATCGCAGCGGACACTTCGCCCGTGAAGGCGCCCTGCGACTCCGCACAAACCGACTGGGCTCCGAGCGAAACACCGGAATCCTTCAGCAGGCGGCTGGTTTCCATGAGGTACGGAAACGGCGGACAGAGCAGGATCTCGGCGCGCTTGCCCGGCTGCAGCAGGTCTAGCAAACCGCTGACGAGGCTCGCGTTTTCGGCGCGCGACCCGTGCATTTTCCAGTTGCCGGCGACGAGCGGCTGACGCATGACTGAACTACCCCCGGAAGACTGTGGGCGAACCCGGCCCAAGGGGGCCGGCCGCGAAAGGCGCGCGATCTTAGCGGCGGGTCTGGGTTAAAGCAATTCGGGACGGCCGCCGGTCAAATGGCAGTGCGCACCACTTCCGCCAGTTCCCGCGCGTACCGGGACGCGACTGCCTCGTCCTCGGCCTCGATCATGACCCGGATCACGGGCTCGGTGCCCGATGCCCGCAGCACCACCCGGCCCGTCGAACCGAGTGCTTCCTCGACGCGACGGACGGCATCCTGGATCGGGAGCGACTGCGACGGATCGATGCGTTCCTTGACACGGACGTTGATCATCACCTGGGGGAACTTCGGCATGCCCGCGACGAGCTCGGCCAGCGGCCGCCCGGTTCGCTTCATCACGGCCAGCACCTCGAGCGCACTGATCAAGCCGTCGCCGGTCGTCGTGCGGTCGAGGCACAACAGGTGGCCGGACGTTTCCCCGCCGAGCACGCCGCCGTGCTCCTTGAGCATGGCGAGCACGTAGCGGTCGCCGACTTTCGCGCGCAGGAATTCCACGCCCTCCGACTTCAGCTTCTGCTCGAGGCCGAGATTGCTCATCACCGTGCCGACCACCGGTCCCTGCAGGGTGCCGGTGCGTTTGCGATCGGAGGCGATGACGTACAGCAACTGATCGCCGTCGGCGATGCGGCCGAGATGATCGACCATCACGAGTCGGTCGCCGTCGCCGTCGAGTGCAATGCCGACATCTGCGTGCACACCCGACACCGTGGCCTGGATCAGCTCGGGTGACGTGGAACCGCAGCGCAGGTTGATGTTGCGCCCGTTCGGCGAGCAGCCGAGCGGGATGATCTCGGCGCCAAGATCGGTGAGCACGCGCGGCGCCACCTTGTAGGCCGCGCCGTTGGCGCAGTCGATGACGACCTTCAGCCCGGACAGGTCGGTGCCTTTCGGCAGCACCGACATGCAGAATTCCTGGTACTGCACACGCGTCTTGTCGACGCGTGCCGCCTTGCCGAGGTGGATCGATTCGCGCGTGAGTGCGGGCTGGTCGAGGTAAGCCTCGATCTGTTCCTCGAGTTCGTCGGACAGCTTGCTGCCGTGTTCGTCGAAGAACTTGATGCCGTTGTCCTCGTACGGATTGTGCGAGGCGCTGATCACGACGCCGAACTTGCAGCCGAACTTCTTCGCCATGTACGCGATGCCAGGCGTCGGCAGCGGGCCGATCAGGTTCACGTTGACCCCGGCCGCGACGAAGCCTGCCTCGAGGGCGGCTTCGAACATGTACCCGGAAAGCCGGGTGTCCTTGCCGACCAGTGCAGTTCCACCATCGGGTGCCAGCACTCGAGCTGCGGCGCTGGCGAGACGCAGTGCAAACTCGACCGTCATCGGTTCCTGGCCGACCTGGCCACGCACGCCGTCGGTACCGAAATACTTTCTTGCCATCTGCTGCTCGCTCCTTTCCGTGACGCGCCCCGGCCGCATGCGTCACCGTGCCTTTGATCGATCGTTCCGCCAGCCTGTCATGCCATGCGCAGCGCGACCGCCACCTTGACCGCATCGACCGTGGCGGCCACGTCGTGCGCGCGGATGATCGCGGCGCCCGCCTGCACCGCAATGGCGGCAGCGACGGCGCTGCCCACCATCCTCTCCGAGGTTGGCCGGCCCGTCATGATACCGACGACTCCCTTGCGCGAGACGCCGATCAACAGTGGATAGCCCAGATCCGTGAAAAAGCGCTGGTTCCGCAGCAAGTCGACGTTGTGCTGGTACGTCTTGCCGAAGCCGATGCCGGGATCGATGCAGATCGAATCGCGTGCGATACCCGCCACGACGCAGGCATTCGCGCGCTGACACAGGAACTCGCGGACCTCGGCGACGACGTCGACGTAGCGCGGTTCGGCCTGCATGGTCGCCGGCTCGCCCTGCATGTGCATCACGCAAACAGCTGCGTCCTGTGCCGCTGCCGCTTCCAGCGCGCCAGGCATGCGCAGCGCGCGAACATCATTGACCAGGTGAGCTCCGGCACGCAGCGCGGCGGCAATGACGTCCGCCTTGCTGGTATCGACGGACAGCACGACATCGGCACGCGACGCCAAGGCTTCGATCACGGGCACGACGCGATCGATTTCCTGCTGGGTGCCGACTGCCTCCGCGCCCGGCCGTGTCGATTCACCGCCGACATCGATGATGGCGGCACCTTCGCCGACCATCCGTAGTCCGGCCGCGATCGCGGCCTGCCGTTCGTGATGCTGGCCACCGTCCGAAAAGGAATCCGGCGTGACGTTCAGGATGCCCATGACCGCGGGGACGTCGAGGGCCAACGTTCGATTTCGGCAGCGGAGCAGCATGAGGAAGAGGCCAGGGCAGGAGGTGGAGGAAGGCCAGGAAGTGAATCAGAGCATTCGGTCCAGCCGCTGAACTGCAGCTTGTAAAAGGAAAGGGCGGCAATGCCGCCCTTCCTACTGAACCCTGACCCCTGGTCCTGGCCCCTTGGCTAGTGCTGCGGGGCGGGTCGTGCCGACGGTGCATCGCCTTCGCCGTCGCGTGTTGGACGCGGACGGATCTCTGGCGGTGAGCCTGGGTGCGGGTCTTCCCAATCGGCCGGCGGCTTCGGATCGCGGCCCTGCATGATGTCCGCGATCTGGCTGTCGTCGATGGTCTCGTACTTGATCAGCGCCTCGGCCATCTTGTGCAACTTCTCGATGTCGCGCTCGAGGATGCCCTTGGCGCGCTGGAAATTGCTGTCGATGAGGATGCGGATCTCCTCGTCGATCACGTGCGCCGTGACGTCCGAGACCTGCTTGTGTTGCGTGACACTGCGGCCGAGGAACACCTCGCCCTCGTCTTCCGCGTACGTCTGCGGACCGAGCTTGTCCGACAGGCCCCACTTGGTGACCATGCTGCGGGCGATTTCCGTCGCACGCTCGATGTCGTTCGACGCGCCCGTCGTGACGTACTCCGGTCCGAAGATGATCTCTTCGGCGACGCGGCCGCCAAACAGCGTGGCGATGCGGCTCTCGAGCCGGCGCTTGCTGGTGCTGTAGCGATCGGACTCCGGCAGGAACATCGTGATGCCCAGCGCGCGCCCGCGCGGGATGATCGACACCTTGTAGACGGGGTCGTGGTCGGGGACATTGAGGCCGACGATCGCGTGCCCGGCCTCGTGGTACGCGGTGAGCCGCTTTTCATTGTCGTCCATGACCATGGACTTGCGCTCGGCGCCCATCATGATCTTGTCCTTGGCGCGCTCGAACTCCTCCATCGTGACGGTGCGACGGTTCGCGCGCGCCGCGAACAGCGCAGCCTCGTTCACGAGGTTGGCCAGGTCCGCGCCCGAGAAGCCTGGCGTGCCGCGCGCGATGATCGAAGGCTTCACGTCCTCGGCCAGCGGCAACTTGCGCATGTGGACCTTCAGGATCTGCTCGCGACCGCGCACGTCCGGCAACGGCACGACGACCTGGCGGTCGAAGCGGCCCGGGCGCAGCAACGCCGGGTCGAGCACGTCCGGACGGTTGGTGGCCGCGATGACGATGACGCCCTCGTTCCCTTCGAAGCCGTCCATCTCGACCAGCAACTGGTTCAGCGTCTGTTCGCGCTCGTCGTGACCGCCGCCGAGGCCCGCGCCACGGTGCCGACCGACGGCGTCGATCTCGTCGATGAAGATGATGCAGGGCGCCTGCTTCTTGGCTTGCTCGAACATGTCGCGCACGCGCGAAGCACCCACGCCGACGAACATCTCGACGAAGTCCGAGCCGGAGATGGTGAAAAACGGTACCTTCGCCTCGCCGGCGATCGCCTTGGCGAGCAGCGTCTTGCCGGTGCCCGGCGAACCGACCATGAGCACGCCACGCGGGATCTTGCCGCCGAGGCGCTGGAACTTGCCCGGGTCCTTGAGGAAGTCGACGATCTCGGAGACTTCCTCCTTGGCTTCGTCGACACCGGCGACGTCGGCGAACGTGACCGTGACCTGGTCTTCATTGAGCAGCCGCGCACGGCTCTTGCCGAATGACATGGCGCCGCGACCGCCTGCCCCGCCCTGCATCTGGCGCATGAAGTAAACCCAGACCCCGATCAGCAGCAGGATCGGGAACGACGAGATGAACAACTGCATCAGGAACGACTGGCGCTCCGGTGGCGCAGCGCTGAAGGTGACCCCGCTCTTCTGCAGCGTACCGATCAGTGCCGAATTGTCGGTTTCGGGGTTGTAGACCACGAACTGCTCGCCGCCCGAGCGCAGCCCGCTGATCTTGTCACCCGAGAAGGTGACCTGCGAGACGGAGCCGTCCTTGACGTGGGTCAGGAACGTTGAATACGGCATCTCCTGCACGGCCTGGCCGCGCGAGCTGAAATTGCTCACGACCGTGGCGAGCACCACGGCGATCACGACCCACAACACGACATTCTTGGCCAAATCGTTCACTTCCTGACCTCGGATTAGCCGGATCTGCGGCGCGCATCGTGCACGCGCTTGCGGCTGATTTCACACTACACCAATTCGATACCCGCGTGCCAGAACGTAGACTTCGGCACTGCGCGCCCTGGATGCCTTCGGCTTGCGCAACTTCACGGATTCAAAGCGTTCGCGAAGCTGGGCAACCAGCGGCTGGAAGCCCCTGCCCTGGAACACCTTGGCGAGGAAATCGCCACCGGGACGCAAAGTCCGACCCGCGAAATCGACCGCAAGTTCCACCAGCTGCATCGAGCGATCATGGTCCACGTCGGCAATGCCCATCATGTTGGGGGCTATGTCGGACATGACAAGGTCGACCTTGGTCGGGCCGACCATGGCGAACAACTGCTCCAGCACGGCGTCGTCGTTGAAGTCGCCCTGCAGGAACTCGACGCCGGGGATGGCGGGCATGTCGAGAATGTCCATGGCGATGATCCGGCCTTTGCCGTCCAGCAGCCGCTTCGTGTACTGGCTCCAGCTGCCGGGCGCGGCCCCCAGGTCGACGATGGTCATGCCGGGCCGCAGGATCCGGTCGGATTTCTGGATTTCCTCCAGTTTGTAGACCGCCCGCGAACGCCATCCTTCCTCCCGCGCGCGCTTCACGTACGGGTCGGACTCGTGCTCGGCGAGCCAGGCGGCGGAAGACTTGGTGCGCTTGGGCAAGGGAAGGTCAGGAAGGCCAGGAAGGCCAGGAAGGCCAGGAAGGGTCAAGGCGGAAGTGCGAGATCCGAGCCATCTGCTGGTGTCATGTTCCGTAAGTACAATGTCAAATTCGTGCGAAGTCGTCTTTGCTCAGGGATGATAGCGGTCCTTAACGTCAAACACCGTGGGCTCAGCTGGGCCAACTTCCTGGCCTTCCTGACCTTCCTGACCTTCCTGACCTTCCTGACCTTCGCATGCTGTCCGACGCCCAACGCAAATACCTTCGTCGTCTCGGTCACGATCTGAACCCGGTGGTTCTCATTGGCAATTCCGGACTGGGCCCGAACCTCGTCGCAGAAATGGACGGGGCGCTGACGCACCATGAGTTGGTCAAGGTCCGCGCGCGCGTAGGCGATCGAGCGACCCGGGACGGTGTGCTGGCCGAACTGGCGGCCTCGACGCGCTCCGAAATCGTCCAGCGCATCGGTCACGTCGCCTTGTTCTACCGGGCCAATCCCGCGCAGACGAGAATCCTGCTGCCGGACGCGTAAGACCGCCGCCTCACTCGTAGCTGACCGCCACGATTTCGTAGGACCGGGTTCCGCCCGGCACCGCGACATGCACCTCGTCTCCCGCCGACTTGCCGACCAGCGCCCGCGCGATCGGCGAAGTGATCGAAATCAGGTTGCGACGGATGTCGGCTTCCTGCTCGCCGACGATCTGGTAGGTGGCTTCCTCGCCGGTGCTCGCTTCGAGGTGCACGGTGGCTCCAAAGACCACCTTGTCGGTCTTGGGCAGGCTCGAGACGTCGATGATGTGCGAGTGCGAGAGCTCGTGCTCCAGCTCGTTGATCCTGCCTTCGCAGAAGCTCTGCTGCTCGCGGGCTGCGTGGTACTCCGCGTTCTCGCTCAGGTCGCCGTGCGCGCGCGCTTCGGCGATCGCCTGGATGATGCGCGGCCGCTCCACCTGTTTGAGTCGCTTTAGCTCCTCCCGCAAGCGATCAGCACCCTTTGAAGTCATAGGCTTACGCGTCATATCCAAACTTCCTTGTGAAGATCCTGCAGGCGATTCACCGCCACGTCCTGGAGGTGGTCGATGGCCTCGCAGGTGGCCAGCGCACCCGCGAGCGTCGTGTAATACGTGACCTTGCGGGCCACCGCCTCGCGGCGGATCGAGTTGGACTCGCGCACGGCCTGCTTGCCCTCGGTCGTGTTCACGATGAGGCTGAATTCATCGTTCTTGATCATGTCGACGATGTGCGGCCGCCCCTCGCGGACCTTGTTGGCGCGCCGGCACTCGATCCCGTTGGCCTCGAGCACGTCGGCCGTGCCCTGAGTCGCCACGATCTCGAAGCCCTGGGTCCGCAGGCGTTTGCCGAGTTCCACAGCACCCGGCTTGTCACGCTCGCGGACGCTGATCAGGCAGACGCCGCGCGTCGGCAAAGTCACGCCCGATGCCGCCTGCGCCTTGGCGTAGGCCTCGCCGAAACTACGGCCAGTGCCCATGACCTCGCCGGTCGACTTCATCTCCGGGCCGAGGATGGGGTCGGCGTCCGGGAACTTGCCGAACGGGAAAACCGCTTCCTTGACCGAGAAGTACTTCGGGATGCGTTCGCGCGTGAGGTTGAGTTCGACCAGCGTGCGTCCGGTCATGACCCGGGCTCCGGCCTTGGCCATCGCCACTCCGGTCGCCTTCGAGACGAAAGGCGCCGTGCGTGACGCGCGGGGATTCACTTCGAGCACGTACACCACGCCGTTCTGGATCGCAAACTGGACGTTCATCAGGCCGATCACGTTGAGCGCGAGCGCCATGCGGCGCGTCTGTTCGCGGATCTGGTCCTGCAGTTCCTTGCTCAGGCTGCTCGGCGGCAACGAACACCCCGAGTCGCCCGAGTGCACGCCGGCCTGCTCGATGTGCTCCATGATGCCGCCGACATAGACGTCCTTGCCGTCGCAGATCGCGTCGACGTCGACTTCGATCGCCAGGTCGAGGAAGCGATCGAGCAGCACGGGACTGTCGTTCGAGACCTGCACGGCGGTGTTCATGTAGACACGCAGGTCGTCTTCGCTGAACACGACTTCCATCGCGCGGCCGCCAAGCACATAGCTCGGGCGCACGACGAGCGGGAAGCCGACTTCGGTCGCGAGCCGGACGGCGTCGTCCTCGGTGCGCGCGGTGCGATTCGGCGGCTGCCTGAGATGCAATCTCTCGACGAGCTGCTGGAAGCGCTCGCGATCCTCGGCCACGTCGATGGAGTCCGGGCTGGTTCCGATGATGGGCACCCCGGCCGCTTCGAGCGCCTTGGCAAGCTTGAGCGGCGTCTGGCCGCCGTACTGCACGATGACGCCGAACGGCTTCTCGACGTGCATGATCTCCATGACGTCTTCGAGCGTGAGCGGTTCGAAATAGAGGCGGTCGGACGTGTCGTAGTCGGTCGACACGGTCTCCGGGTTGCAGTTGACCATGATGGTCTCGAACCCGTCCTCGCGCAGCGCGAGGGCCGCATGCACGCAGCAGTAATCGAACTCGATGCCCTGGCCGATGCGATTCGGCCCGCCACCGAGGATCACGATCTTGCGGTTGGTCGTAGGCCGGGACTCGCACTCGTCCTCGTACGTGGAATACATGTACGCGGTGGACGTCGAGAACTCAGCGGCGCAGGTGTCGACGCGCTTGTAGACGGGCCGGACGCCGAGCGCGCGACGGCGCGAACTGACCTGCGCCTCCGGCACGCGGACCAGCTTCGCAATGCGGCTGTCGGCGAAGCCCTTGCGCTTCAGGGCGCGCAGGCGGGGCTCGTCGAGCGCCGAGTTGCCGCCTGCGGCGATTGCACGCTCCTCGTTGATGAGGTCCTCGATCTGCGCCAGGAACCACGGATCGATGCGCGAAGCCTTGTGGACTTCGGCCATCGCCAGGCCGGCGCGGAAGGCGTCGCCCACGTAGCGGAGCCGGTCCGGTCCCGGCATCCGCAGCTCCTCGAGCAGCGCATTGCGCGCATCGTCGTCGACCAGCGGCAGCGTCGCGATCGGCGTCAATCCGTCGATGCCGGTCTCGAGCCCGCGCAGGGCCTTCTGCAATGATTCCTGGAAGGTGCGCCCCATCGCCATCACCTCGCCCACCGACTTCATCTGCGTCGTGAGCCGCTGGTTGGCGCCCGGGAACTTCTCGAACGTGAAGCGTGGGATCTTGGTGACGACGTAGTCGATCGTCGGTTCGAACGAGGCCGGCGTGGCGCCGCCCGTGATGTCGTTGCGCAGCTCATCGAGCGTGTAGCCGATGGCCAGCTTGGCAGCGACCTTCGCGATCGGGAACCCGGTGGCCTTCGACGCCAGCGCCGACGAGCGCGACACGCGCGGGTTCATCTCGATGACGAGCAGGCGGCCATCCGTCGGGCTGATCGCGAACTGGACGTTCGAGCCGCCGCACTCGACACCGATCTTGCGCAGCACCGCGATCGATGCATCGCGCATCAACTGGTATTCCTTGTCCGTCAGCGTCTGCGCGGGCGCGACGGTGATCGAATCCCCCGTGTGGACGCCCATCGGGTCGAGGTTTTCGATCGCGCAGATGATGATGCAGTTGTCCGCCTTGTCGCGGACGACTTCCATCTCGAATTCCTTCCAGCCGATCACCGCTTCCTCGAGCAGCACTTCGCTGGTCGGGGACGCGTCGAGACCACGAGCGACGATCTGCTCGAACTCCTCGCGGTTGTAGGCGATGCCGCCGCCGCTGCCGCCGAGCGTGAACGAGGGGCGGATGACCGTCGGGAAGCCGATCTCGGCCTGGATCGCCAGCGCTTCCTCGAGGCTGTGCGCGACACGCGAGCGCGGGCAGTCGAGCCCGATGTCGCGCATGGCGTTGCGGAACAGCTCCCGGTCCTCGGCCATGTCAATCGCTTCGCGCGAGGCGGCGATCAGCTCGACGTTGTATTTTTCCAGCACGCCTTCGCGCACGAGGTCGAGCGCGCAATTGAGCGCCGTCTGGCCGCCCATCGTGGGCAACAGTGCGCTCGGGCGCTCTTTCTCGATGATGCGCGCAACCGTGCGCCAGTTGATGGGCTCGATGTAGGTCGAGTCGGCCATCTCGGGGTCGGTCATGATCGTGGCCGGATTCGAGTTCACGAGGATGACCCGGTACCCCTCCTCGCGCAGCGCCTTGCAAGCCTGCGCGCCGGAGTAATCGAACTCGCACGCCTGGCCGATGACGATGGGGCCGGCGCCGATGATCAGGATGCTTTCGAGGTCTGTGCGCTTGGGCATTCGAACGAGGACTCCTGCGATCAGACCGTCTTGCGCAGCGGCGTGGTGCCCGCCTTGCGCAACATGGATTCGACGAACTGCGCGAACAGCGGCACGAGGTCGCGCGGACCCGGGCTGGCTTCGGGGTGGCCCTGGAAGCTGAATGCCGGACGGTCGGTGCAGGCGATCCCCTGCAGCGATCCATCGAACAGCGATTTGTAGGTCACCTTCACGTTCGGCGGCAACGAGCTCTCGTCGACGGCAAACCCGTGGTTCTGCGACGTGATCATCACGCGGCCGGAGTCGACCTCGAGCACCGGGTGATTCGCACCGTGGTGACCGAACTTCATCTTGACCGTCTTCGCACCCACCGCGAGGCCAAGGATCTGGTGCCCGAGGCAGATACCGAAGATCGGCGTGCCGTTCGCGAGGAATTCACGCGTGGCATCGATGGCGTACTGGCACGGCTCGGGATCGCCCGGGCCGTTCGACAGGAAGACCCCGTCCGGCGCGAGTTCCATGACGTCCGCGGCCGAGGTCTGCGCGGGCACGACCGTCATGCGACAGCCATGATCGGCGAGCAGGCGCAGGATGTTGCGCTTGATGCCGAAGTCGTAAGCCACGACGTGCAGGCGCTGGCCGGCCCGGCGGCGCGGCCCCTGCTCCAGCGACCAGTTGGTGCCCTCGTTCCACTGGTAGATCCGGTCGGTGCAGACGACCTTCGCGAGGTCCATGCCCTTGAGTCCCGGGAAGCGGCGCGCTGCCTCGATCGCGAGGTCGGGACGCAGGGCTGCGTCGCCGCTGGCGATGCAGCCAGCCTGGGCGCCTTTCTCGCGCAGGATTCTCGTCAGCTTGCGGGTGTCGATTTCCGCGATCGCAACCGTTTTCCGGCGGCGCAGGAACTCCGGCAGGGACTCGGTGGCACGCCAGCTCGAATGCAGCAGCGGCAGGTTCCGGATCACCAGGCCGGCAGCGTGCACGAGGCTAGACTCGTGGTCGTCGGGGTTGGTCCCGGTGTTGCCGATGTGCGGGTACGTCAGGGTGACGATCTGCCGGGAATACGATGGGTCGGTCAGGATCTCCTGATAGCCCGTCATGGCGGTGTTGAAAACCACCTCGCCGGTCGAGGTGCCGGCGGCGCCAATGGAGACGCCGCGAAACACGGTGCCGTCCTCGAGAGCCAAGACAGCGAGTGTCGTCACGGGTTACCTCCGGCGCAGCAATCAGTTACTAGCGCGTGCGACCACCGCCGGGGTTGAGCTGGCGCTCACTCCGGTGAAGATTTGTCTCACGGGCTAAGTACGCGATTCTACGCGAGCGTCCCGGGTTGTGCCACGCGCTCTTATTTCACTTCTCCCGCGCATGTGGGAGAGGTCGGACAGGGTCCGGGTGAGAATCGTCAAGCAGCGCACGCATCTGCGCAAATGCAGTGCCAGCGGCATCCCGCCCACCGTCCCGAAGTCGGATCGCCGGGACGCCGTAAACCCATCCATGGGGGCTCCGGGCGCCGCGTCCATGCGGCGCACGGCCCGGCGACCGACATTCGGGACGGCGGGTGGGCGCCGTGATGGATTGGGGCAGCCCGAACGGCGCTGCGCGACAGACCCCTCACCGGCCTGCGGCCGCCCTCTCCCACTGGCGCGGGACAGGTGAGGAATTAGCGTAGACGTGAGGAACGCGTCAGAGCCCGAGTACGTCAGCCATCGAGTACAGGCCCGGCGGACGCCCGATGACCCAGCGAGCGGCCACGAGCGCACCACGGGCAAAGCCGGAGCGGTCCTGCGCATGATGCAAGAGTTCGATGGTCTCGCCGGGACCCGCAAAAATCAGCCGGTGGTCGCCGACGATGTCGCCGCCGCGCACCACGCTGAAGCCGATCTTGCCAACCTCGCGAGCGCCGGTCTTGCCGTGCCGCGCAAACTCCGCGACAGCGTCCAGTTCGACGCCCCTGCCCCGGGCGGTCGCCCGTCCAAGTCCCAACGCCGTGCCGCTGGGCGCATCCACCTTGTTGCGATGGTGCGCCTCGACAATCTCGGCATCGTACTGCTCGGCCTTGAGCGCCCTGGCCGCGAGTTCCGCCAGCTTGAACAACACATTGACGCCGAGGCTCATGTTGGGAGCGAGCATGACCGGCAGCGCGCGCGCGATGTCCTCGATCTCCGCGAGCTGCGCATCCGTATGGCCCGTTGTGCCGATCACCATCGGCACGCCCAGTTCGCGACACAGCGCTGCATTGCGGGCCGATGCTTCGGCCAGCGTGAAATCGATGGCGACACTGGCGTCAGCCAGCGCGCGCCGGGCATCGTCGGTGATCGCGACAGCCAGCGGCGCCGTGCCTGCAAAAGTGCCCGCGTCCTGGCCGATCGCCACGTCGCCACGCACGACCAGCGCGCCACTCAGGCGCATTCCGGTCGAATCGCCCGCAATCATCGGAATGATGCTGCGACCCATGCGGCCCGAAGCCCCCAGCATCGCGACGCTGATCGATTCGACCATGGGGAACTACTCGCCTAGGCTGGTAAAGAAACGCTTCACGCCGTCGAGCCAGGAATCCTCGCGCGGATGATGGTGGCGACTGTCGCCGCGCAACGAATCGTCAAACTGCTGCAGCAGGTCTTTCTGTTCGCGCGTGAGGTGGACGGGTGTCTCGACCACGACGCGACAGAACAAGTCGCCGGTGGTGCCGCCACGCACGGGCTTGATGCCTTTTTCCCGCAGGCGGAACACGCGGCCCGACTGCGTCTCGTGCGGGACCTTGATCGTGACGTCGCCGTCGAGCGTCGGCACGTCGATGCTGCCGCCAAGGGTGGCCGTCTTGAAACTGATCGGCACTTCGCACGAGAGGTGCGCGCCATCGCGCTCGAAGATCGCATGATCGCGGACGCGGACTTCGACGTAGAGGTCGCCGGAGGGGCCGCCATTGCGTCCCGCCTCGCCTTCGCCACTCAGCCGAATACGGTCTCCGGTATCGACTCCGGCGGGCACCTTGACGGCCAGCGTCTTCTGCTTGCGCGTGCGTCCCTGCCCGCGGCAATTGCCGCAGGGATCGCTCACGACCTGGCCGCGGCCCTGGCAGCGCGGGCAGGTCTGTTGCACCGTGAAAAAGCCCTGCTGCATGCGCACCTGGCCCTGGCCGTGGCACGTGTCGCAGGTGACAGGCTTCGCACCCTTCGCCGAACCTGAACCCTTGCAGTCCTCGCACTCGCCGAGCGTGGCGAAATCGAGATTGACGGTATCGCCGAACACGGCCTGCTCGAGGTCGAGCTCGAGCTCGTAGCGAAGGTCCGCGCCGCGGAACACCTGCGAGCGGCCGCCGCGACGTCCGGCACCGAAGATGTCGCCGAACACGTCGCCGAAGATATCGCCGAACGCGTCCCGCGGATCGAAACCCTGCCCGCCCTGGCCCCCGCGCGACGCCGCATCCACGCCCGCGTGCCCGAACTGGTCGTACGCGGCGCGTTTCTGCGGATCGGAGAGGACTTCGTAGGCCTCCTTGGCCTCCTTGAACTTCTCCTCGGTCTCGTGATCGTTCGGGTTGCGGTCCGGGTGCAGCTTCATCGCCAGCCGGCGATAGGCCTTCTTGACCTCGGA
>CAVVBC010000012.1:0-6981 GCA_963746325.1 uncultured Gammaproteobacteria bacterium
GAGGGCATCCATCGTGCGGCCAGCGCCGGGGACGACGTGGCTGCGCACTACGTCGCGCAGCACTCGATGGCGGCGGCGTCCCGCCGCAGCAAGAAAAAGCAGTCGTAGCGCCTGCGGCGTCCGCGTCCGTTCAGGGCTTGACCTCGAACGACTGGTGCGTCGTCAGTGTCAGCACCGTGCCGGCCAGGATCTTGACCTCGCCACCCGTCTTCTTCGCTGCCGCGGTGCCGGCGCCCGCGCCGAGCACGCCGCCGACGACCGAGCCGTTCTTGTGATTGACCTGGTGGCCGATGATCGCGCCTGCGGCTGCCGCACCGACGATCTTCGCCGTGTCCTTGCCGGTCTCGCTCGCGCCCTGCTGCGAATAAGCCGCGTTGATCGTCTTGGTGGCGCCGTCGGTCGCGACCAACGTGTCGAAGCGGATGCCGAGCGTCGGCATGCCTCCTATCTTGTCGCTACCTGAGACGGACTGCGTGACGGTGCCCTGCACCGCGGCGCCGGCTTTCGCCGCGCGCCGGCCGTCGACGATCAGGTCGGAGGCGAGCCGGCCCTCGACCGGGCTGCCGACGGTGGCGTGCTTGGTGTTGACGTTGGCGACGACCTCGATCGCCAGCCGGGTCCCGGCCGGTACCACGATCGGCGCCGGCGGTGCGGCCGCCTGCTTCGACTCAGTCGCTGGCTTGCTGGCGGCCTGCTTGGCAGCGGGGCGGCTTGCTTGCTGCGGCCTGCTTGGCAGCGGCGTTCTCCGCGTCACGCCGGGCCAGCCCGGCCTCGAGCTCCTGCTGCTTCAGCGCGGCCTCGCGCGCCGCGATTTCCTGCTCGCGCGCCGCGAGTTCGGCCGCCTTGGCGTCGGCGGCAGCCTGCGCTTGCGCAGCCGCCTGTGCTTCTGCAGCGATAGCGGCCTCGGTGGCGGCGGTGTCGGGCGCGGCGGCGGCGGTGATCGTCGGCTCGGGCGAGGCAGCTTTCTGGCCGCAGCCGGCCAGGGCAAGCGTGCCGAGGCACAGCAGCAGGGCGGTCAGGCTGTTGAGGCGTGCATTCATCGGGACACTCCGGGCTGGAATGAGATGCGTCACGGGTGGGCGCTGGACTGCGGGCTCGCCGCGGGTGCTGCGGCTGGCGCCTGCGGCCGGGGCTTCAGCGAGTCCTTGAGTTCGCGTCGCAGGATCTTGCCGACATTGGTCTTCGGCAGTTCGTCGCGGAAGTAAACGCGCTTCGGCACCTTGTAGCCGGTCAGCTGCGTGCGGCAATGCTCGATCAGCTGTTCTTCCGTCAGTGATGCATCCTTGCGCACGACGAACAACGCCACGACTTCGCCCGCCCGCTCGTCAGGCTGCGCGACGGCCGCTACTTCCAGCACGCCCGGATGCATGACCGCGACGCCCTCGACTTCGTTCGGGTACACGTTGAAACCCGACACCAGGATCATGTCCTTCTTGCGGTCCTCGATGAACACGAAGCCCTGCGGGTCGATGTAGCCGATGTCGCCGGTGCGCAGCACCTGCCCGGGCAGCATGACCTTGGCCGTCTCGTCGGGGCGATTCCAGTACCCGCGCATCACCTGCGGGCCTTCGACGCAAATCTCCCCCGACTGGCCCAACGGCAGCACGTTGCCGTCGTCGTCACGGATCGTGATTACCGTGGAGGAAATCGGCAGTCCGATCGAGCCGTTGAAATCGTCGCCAGGCCGGTTGATGCAGGCCGCCGGCGAGGTTTCCGTCAGCCCCCACGCCTGCGTCAGGACGTTGCCGGTGACTTCCTTCCAGCGTTCGGCCACGGCTTTCTGCACCGCCATGCCGCCACCCAGGCTCACGCGCAGCCCGCTGAAATCGAGCTGGTCGAAACCCGGGGTGTGCAACAGCGCGTTGAACAGCGTGTTCACGCCGGCGAAGAACGAGAAGCGGTGCCTGGCGAGTTCGCGCACGAATCCGCCAAAGTCGCGCGGGTTCGGGATCATCACGTTGTGCGCGCCGAGCTTGAGCATGGTGAGGCTGTTCGCCGTCAGCGCGAAGATGTGGTACAGCGGCAGCGCCGTGATCGCGACCAGAGGCTGGTCGGGGCGCAGGCTCGGCCGGATCCATGCCTCCGACTGCAGCACGTTCGCGACGAGGTTGCGATGCGTGAGCACGGCGCCCTTCGACACACCCGTCGTGCCGCCGGTGTACTGCAGAAACGCGATGTCCGCGTGGCCGAGGTCCACGGGATCGAGGTTCTCGAAGCGGCCCTGGTTCAGCGCCTCCTTGAAGCGGACGGAGTCGGGCAGGCTGTAGTCCGGCACCTGCTTCTTGACGTGGCGCAGCGCGAAGTTGACGACGGCCGAGCGCGGAAAGCCGAGCAGGTCGCCCACGCCGGTCACGATCACCGTGTCGAGCTGCACGTCTGCCCGCACCGCCGACAGCGTGTGGGCGAAGTTCTCCAGGATCAGGATTGCCCGCGCGCCGGAATCGTGCAGCTGGTGCTGCAGCTCGCGCGGCGTGTACAGGGGATTGACGTTGACGACGGTGAGGCCCGCCCGGAACGCACCGAGGATCGCAATCGGGTACTGCAGCACGTTCGGCAGCATGAGCGCGATGCGATCGCCCTTGCGCAGGCGTGCCACGCGCTGCAGGTAGGCGGCGAAACGGCCTGCGAGCACGTCCAGGTCGCCGTAGGTCAGGGTGCGATCCATGCAGGTGAAGCACGGACGATCGCGATACTGGTCGATCGATTGCTCGATCAGGTGCAACAGCGACGGGAACTCAGCCGGGTTGATGTCGGCCGGCACGCCGGACGGGTAATGCTGCAGCCAGATCTTGTCCAAGACGAATGCCCCGCTGGTAGGTCCGCGGTCGACGCCGCGGTGTAAGACATCGCACCTATATAGCAGCGCGGGGGCCTAAAAACACCGGCCCTCGATCCGCACATATCGATAGGTATCAGGGGCGCCGCAGCAGGGGTTCCAGGTGAGGCCAGACCTCGCGCAGCAGCAGGGGTTGGGCGGCTGCGGTGGGGTGGATACCGTCCGCCTGGAACAGGTCCTCGTCCGCGACGACATCCTCGAGCAGGAAGGGCACGCTGGGCAGCTTGAATTCCCGCGCCAGCTCGGCAAACAGGGCGTGGAAGTCGCGCGTGTAGGACGGGCCGTAGTTGGGCGGGATTTTCATCCCGACCAGCAGAATCCTCGCCCCGGCTTGCTGCGAACTACGGATGATGGTGGTGAGGTTGCGACGGATGTCGGCGATCGGCAGGCCGCGCAGCCCGTCGTTGCCGCCCAGTTCGACGATGACGATGGCGGGTCGATGCAGGGCCAGCATGCGGGGCAGGCGGGCCAGTGCACCGCCGGTGGTTTCGCCGCTCGAACTGGCGTTGACGACACGGTGTCCGTACCCTTTGTCGCGCAGCCGAGCCTGCAGCAGGGCCACCCAGCCTTGCTCGACCTTGATCCCGTACGCCGCGCTGAGGCTGTCGCCCAGCACCAGCAGGGTGGGCGCAGCGGACGGCGGTGCGTCGGCCGCGCGCACGACCAGCGCGCCGCAGGCGAGCAGCAGGCAGGCGACAAATTTCAGGACAGTCAAGGCAGGACGGGATTTGATGGACGACACGACGGTAGTGCTGGCGGCAACTGGACTCGGCAAGCAGGTTAGCAGTCCAGAAGGAACGCTGGCCATCCTGGCGGACGTTACGCTGTCCATCAGGCGCGGCGAATCCGTCGCGATCATCGGCGCCTCCGGCGCAGGCAAGTCCACGCTGCTCGCCTTGCTCGCCGGTCTCGACGAGCCCACCTCCGGCCATGCCACGCTCGCGGGCAACGACCTGACCCAGCTCGACGAGGACGGGCGCGCGGCGGTGCGGGCCGGCCACGTCGGCTTCGTCTTCCAGTCGTTCCACCTGGTGCCGTCGCTCACGGCACTCGAGAACGTGATGCTGCCGCTGGAGCTCGCGCGCCGTCGCGACGCACGCGAAGTCGCGCGCGAGGTTCTCGCCGGCGTGGGTCTCGCCGAGCGCGTCGGGCATTACCCGCGCCAGTTGTCCGGCGGCGAACAGCAGCGGGTCGCCATCGCCCGGGCATTCGTCGGCAAGCCCGACGTCCTCTTCGCCGACGAGCCGACGGGCAACCTCGACGCCGCGACGGGCGAGAAGATCATGGACCTGCTGTTCGGGCTGAATCGTGCCACGCAGACCACGCTGGTGCTGGTGACGCACGATCGCCTCCTCGCCGAGCGCTGCGATCGGGTCATTCGGCTCGAGGCGGGCCGAGTCGTCGCCAGCTGAATGCCGCCCAGCAACATGCCGTCGCTCGCGTTCGCCCTGCGCAATCTGCTGCGCGACCTGAAATCGGGCGAACTCGCCGTGCTCGTGGCCGCCTTGCTGGTTGCGGTCGCTGCGCTCACGGCCGTCGGGTTCTTCACCGAGCCGCATCGGCCTCGCCGTCGAGCGGCAGGCGGGCGAAGTGCTGGCTGCCGACCTGCGCCTGCAGTCGGCCCGCCCGATCACCGAAGCGTACGCAACCGAGGCGGCACGGCGCGGTCTGCGCGTGGCCCGCATCGAATCGATGCCGAGCGTGGTGTTCGCGGGGCAGGAGTCGTCACTGATCGCATTGCGCGCCGTGGGCGAGGGCTATCCGTTGCGCGGCCGGCTGAAGACGACTGACGTACCGTTCGGCACCGGGGTCGTCACCGACGACATCCCGGCCCCGGGACAAGCCTGGGCTGACTCACGCCTGCTGGCGAAACTGGGCGCGACGGTCGGTTCTTCGCTGACCGTGGGTGCCGCAGCGGTGCGTGTCACGCGCGTGCTCGACTATCGCCCCGACCAGGGCGGTGGGTTCGCCGACCTGTCCGCCACGCTCATGATCAACCGCGCGGACCTGCCCGCCACCCAGCTGGTGCAGCCGGGCAGTCGCGTGAGCCGCGCCATGCTGTTTGCGGGGCAGCCCGGCGCGATCGATGACTTTCGCGAGTGGCTGGAAGCCCGCAAGGCGCGTGGCGAGCGGGTGCAGTCGATCGCCGACGCCAGCCCGCAGATCCGTGCGTCGGCCGACCGCGCCGGCCGTTTCCTGTCGCTGTCCAGCCTGGTGAGCGTGCTGCTCGCGGCGATCGCGGTGGCGATGGCGGCGCAGCGCTATGCGCGGCGCCACCTCGATACCGTGGCGCTCATGAAATGCATGGGTGCGCCGCAGCGTTTCGTGCTGGCGCAGACGCTGTTGCAGCTGGTGGTGATCGCCGTCGTCACCTCCGTCATCGGCACGGCCATCGGTTACCTGGCGCAAGCGGGCATCGCGTGGCTGTTGCGCGACCTGCTGCGTGGCGACCTGCCGCCGCCGTCCGCCGACGCGTTCGTGCTGGGCGTCGTCACCGCCGTCGTCGTGCTGGTGGGCTTCGCGTTGCCGCCACTGCTGCGCCTGAAGCGGGTGCCGCCCGCGCGCGTGCTGCGGCGCGATCTCGAGCCGCCGCCGCTGCGTTACTCCGTGGTCTATGGGCTGGCGATCGGCGCGGTGCTCGCGTTGCTCTACTGGATCGTGCGCGATCCGACGCTGGTCGGCTACGTCGCCGGCGGCCTCGGCGCCACGTTTCTGCTGCTCGCCGTGGCGGGCGGGCTGCTCGTGCGGGCGCTGGCGCCATTTCGCAGCGGCGTCGGCGTGGCCTGGCGCTACGGCCTCGCCAACATCGCGCGCCGCGGCCGCGACAGCATCGTGCAGATCGTAGCGTTCGGCCTCGGCTTCATGGTGCTGTTGCTGCTCGGTCTGGTGCGCGACGACTTGCTGCGCGACTGGCAGCGCAGCCTGCCCGTCGATGCCCCGAACTATTTCCTGATCAACATCCGCCCCGATGAGGGAGCCGCCGTGCAGGGCTTCTTCAGCAGGGCCGGCCTCCCGGCGACCGAACTGGTGCCCATGCTGCGCGCGCGGCTGACGGCAATCAACGCCACGCCGGTCGAGCGCATCACGTTCGAAGGCGATCGCGCCAACGAGTTCGTCGAGCGCGAGGCGAACCTGAGCTGGGCCGCCGTGCTGGCAGAGGGCAACAAGATCGAGGCAGGGCAGTGGTGGCCAGCCGACCATGCGGGCGAGCCACAGGTTTCAGTCGAGATCGAATACGCCGAGCGGCTCGGCCTCAAGCTCGGCGACACGCTGACCTACGACGTCGCTGGCGAGGCCGTCACCGGCCGCATCACCAGCCTGCGCGCGGTGCGCTGGGACACGTTCAAGCCGAATTTCTTCGTCGTGTTCTCGCCGGACGCACTCGAGAGCGCGACGGGCACGTTGATCACCAGCGTGCACGTCGAATCGCAGCAGCGGCCGCTGCTGGTCGACCTCGTCCGCCAGTTTCCGGAGGTCACGATCATCGACATCGAGGCCCTGCTCGCGCAGGTGCGCGACGTGATGAACAAGGCGAGCCTGGCGGTGCAGTACGTCTTCCTGTTCACGCTCGCGGCCGGCGTGATGGTCCTGCTGGCTGCGGTGCAGTCGTCGCGTGAAGAAAGACGCTACGAAAGCGCGATGCTGCGCACGCTGGGCGCCTCGCGCAGCGTGGTGTTCCAGGGCGTTGCGGCGGAGTTCATCGTGCTCGGGGCACTCGCCGGATTGCTCGCTGCCGCGGGCGCCACCGGCGTGGGCTACCTGCTGGCCACGCGCGTGTTCGACCTGCAGTTCACCCCCAATCCCTGGGTGTGGATCGTGGGTGTCGGCGGCGGCGCACTGCTGGTGGGCCTGGCGGGAATTCTCGCGGCGCGTTCGGTGGTGTCGCATCCGCCCATGCAGGCGCTGCGCGCCGACAACTAGGTCTGAACAGGTCCGCAAGTGACGCGGTGCGTGCGTTCGATCCGGTGCCTGTCACCGAGCTTGGAAAGGCAGACACGCGCTCTGTGACATGCACCGGATCGAGCGCTCTGGCAGCGTCGCAGGCTGGCATGTCGCAAGCGTCCGATCCGGGACCGTTCCCGGAGCGCGTGTCTGCCTTTCCAAGCTCGGGGGAACGGTCCCGGGTCGGACGCGCCAGCGACTGG
>CAVVBC010000013.1:0-4579 GCA_963746325.1 uncultured Gammaproteobacteria bacterium
CCGGCCAACCGGGTTTGCGTGCCTGCTCACGCGCCGTGATGCGCTTTCGTGGCCTCGGCCGTGCTGCGGCTGAGGCGCATCGACTCGTTGCCGCGACGCTCGATCGGTGATCCGCTAGCATCATTCAATGACCAAAGCGGACGATCCTGCTGAGGACGTCATGCCGACGTCGCGAACGTCCCGCTTGTCAGCCCTTCCGTCGACGCCGCTTCGCCCTGCTGTTCGCCGCCCTGGTCGGCGTGCCGCTGGGCTTGGTCCTGATCGGCCACGTTGGTCGTCGTGACGATGGCGCTGTCAGGCACGTCGATCGACGCCTCGCGCTGGCGCGACGCAGCCGCGCGAGCGCGCTTCGGCCGCGCTCGGACGCCCGGTCGTCCTGGAAGGCGCGCTCGAACTTGCGCCAACACTGAGCCGCGAACTCGCCGTGCGGGTCGGCGCGCTGCGTATCCTCAACCGGCCCGGCTCCACGGGGCTGGAGTTTCTCGCGATCGATAAATTGCGTGCGCGCGTCGACCTGTTCGAGGCGCTGCGTGGACGGTTGCGGTCAAGCAGCATCGAGGCACGCCGTGTCGACCTGAGGCTCGAACGAGGCGCCGATGGGACGGGCAACTGGACCGCGTCGCCACGACCCGACTCCCGTCCACGGCAGCCCGCGATCGACATCGCCCGCATCGTGCTGCAACGGCTCGACATTCACTACCACGACGCGCGCTCGGCAATGCGCCGCTCCGTGGAACTGGATGACCTGTCCGTCAGCGCCGGCGGGGATCGACCCCTGCGCCTCGCCGCGCGCGGCCGCCTGGAGCCGGGTCGCGATTTTGCAGTCGCTATCGAAGGCGGGCCGATGCGGCTGTTTCAGGACGATGCCGAGAACTGGCCGTTCACTGTCGAGGTCAGCGCGCAAGGTGCACGGTTGCATGCCGACGGCGCAATCGACGTGCGTCAAGGCACGGCACGCGTGCAGGTCGAAGCCCGCGCCGAGGATCTCGCTCCGATCGAGCGGCTGATCGGCTCGCCGCTGCCGGAATTCGGCGGCTCGTCGGTGCGTTGCACGGTCACAGTCGCCGCCGACTCGGTGCATATCAGCGATCTGCATGGCAGGCTGGGCGAGTCCGACTTTTCCGGACACCTCAGTCTTGCCTTCGGCGGGGCGCGTCCGCGCGTCAGCGGCGCCCTGCGCGCTGCCGCGCTCGATCTGCGTCCCTTCCTGGTGGCGCCTTCGCCGGCTGAGAGCCGGCGGTCCGAGACCGGAGCGCGCGCGGAGCAGGCGCTGCCTTTGCGCGATCTCTCGGCGGTCGACGCCGAGGTTGACCTGACAGATCGAACGGTGGCTCGGGCTGAGCGTCGACGTTCGCGACGTCAGCCTGGCGTGGCGCGGCGACGAGCGGGGCGTGCGCATCCCAATGAGCGCGACGATCGCCGGTGTGCCGTTCGCCGGCGGTCTCGAGCTCGACACGTCGTCGTCGACGCCGGCGCTTGCAATGCACCTCGGCGCGGACGACGCCGCGCTCGGTGGGCTGGCGCAGAGCCTCGGCCTTGGCGGCGGAGTCGACGGCAGAGTCGGGCGCGTGCGACTGCGGATCGATGGCCGCGGCGATACGCCGGCATCGATGGCGCGCGACCTCGAGCTTTCGCTGTCGCTGGCGGCCGCGCGGCTGCGCTTCGCTGGCATGGCCAGCGCGAATCCCATCGTCGTGTGGATCGACACGCTGGACCTGGCCGCCCGCGGTGGCGAACGCCTGCAGGGTCATGCGCGTGGGACCCTGCAGGGTGAGCGCGCGAGGCTGAGGTTTCGTGGCGGAGCCGTGCCGGACATGCTGCGCGACCGCGTGCTGCCGCTCGAACTGGATCTGTCGATTCTGCAGGCGCGCCTGCGGGTCGACGGGACGCTCGCGCCTGTGGGGCCCACCCGCGACACGGCACTGCGCTTCAATTTCCAGGCAGGGCGCGCCGGCGACCTGGCACGCTGGCTCAGCGTGTCGCCGCAGGCGGACCTGCCGGTGGTCGTACGTGGCAACGTGCGCCTGTCGGACGCAGCCCGGACGCTCAATACGACGCTCGAAATCGGGCGCAGCCTTGTGACGATCAATGCCCACACCTCCTCCGGCTCTGGCCGGCCCCGCATCGTGGCGTCAGTGCGCAGCGCACTGATCGATGCGCAGGAACTGTCGACGCTGCATGCCGGCAGCGGCGTGGACGGTGACGGCAGGCCGCGCAGCACCGCACCGCCTTTTCCCGTCTCGGGTGATCTGGCCGACGTCGACATCGATGTTCAAGTGCAGCGGCTGCTGGTGGGCCGAACCGACTTTCAGGACCTCGCATTCGTCGCCCGTACCCGAGCCGGGCGTCTGATGCCTTCGTCGCTCGCGGGCAAGATCGGCGGGGCGCCGTTCACCGCAAGTTTCGACATGGATTTGCAGGCCCCGCAACCCGCCGCGAATCTCATGCTGTCCACCGGCGCAATCGACCTCGGCGCACTGCTGCGGGGACTGGGCGTCGCCGATGATCTCGATGGACACGTGCAGGCCCTACGATTCAACTTGCAGGGGCGTGGCAGCAGCCTGAGCGAGTGGGCCCGGCACTCGACGTTCGACCTGCGGGTCACCGGTGGCAGCCTTGCCGTGCGTGGCGCGTCGCGAAGCACGATCACGGAGATGTCCGTCGACGAGGCACGGATCGGCGCGCTGGCAGGCGAGCCGGTGCGGGCCCGGCTCGAAGGCGGGGTCGACCAAACCCCGGTCACCATCGACGTCACCAGCGGCACACTCGCCGAATTCGCCGCGGATGCTGGCCATGTGCCGTTCGCCCTTACAGCACGCGCCGCGGGAACCCAACTCGCGCTCGACGGCGAGGTGTCGCTGCCCCTCGGCAGCGGCGGGCAGCTGAGCTTCGAGATGCGCGGCGAGCGACTCGACTCGCTCAGCACACTGGCGCGGGTCGAACTGCCCCCCTGGGGTCCGTGGTCCTTCAGCAGCCCGATCAAGATGACGGCCACCGGCTACGAGTTGCCGTCGCTGCACGCAAGAGTGGGGGACAGCGAGCTGCGCGGAACTGCCGCACTCGACCTGAGCAGGCCCCGGCCCTATCTGAATCTGCACGTAGCCGCACCCACCATTCAACTCGACGACTTTCCGCTGCCGCAGCGGCTGGCCGACTCACCTGAGACGGCCGAACAAGACCGTGGCCTGCGCCGAGCGGCGAGCCGTATGGCCGGGCGAACGGAAAGACTGCTGAGCGCGACCTTCCTGCGCCGCCTCGACGCGACCGTCGACGTCAAGGCCAAGGAGGTGCTGTCCGGAGGCGACCGTCTTGCGGACGGCGCAGTGCGCCTGCAGCTAGCAGGACGGGCACCTGTCGCTCGACCCGGCCGTGATCAATCTCCCCGGCGGCGCGATAAGGCTGTCGATTTCCTACGCTTTGAAGGAACCCGATGTCGAACTTGCGGTGGCGGCCCGCGTCGAGCGTTTCGATTACGGCATCCTCGCGCGCCGCATCGACCGGACGCAGAACCTTCGCGGCCTGCTCAGTCTCGATCTGGATCTCGTCGGCAGCGCACCGTCGCTGGAGACGATCATGCACAACGCCAGCGGCAGGGCGGACTTCGCGATCTGGCCGGACGAGCTGGGCGGCAGCGTCTTCAATTTCTGGTCGGTAAACCTCCTGCTGCAGGTGGTGCCGTTGATCGACCCGGATGCGCGATCCAAGGTGAACTGCATCGTCGGTCGCTTCGACCTCGAGGACGGCATCCTGAGCGATGACAAGATCCTGATCGACACGTCCGCAGTGCGGGTCCGTGGCGCCGGCCGCGCCAACCTGGCGACCGAGCAACTCGAGTTCGTCTTCCGGCCGCGCGCCAAGGGCTTGGCCCTGTTTCGCCTTCAGAATCCGCTGCACGTGACCGGCAATCTGAGTGACCAGCGCTTCGGCTTCAAGCGCAGAGACACAGTGGAATCGGTAGTGCGACAGATCGCGTCGCCGATCCTCTTGCCAATCGAGCGCCTCACACTGGGCCCGCTGCCGCGCGACGGGGCCGACGTCTGCACGGACCCCTTGCGAGCGGTGGCTCGTTGACCGGCGGCCGCGAAGCGCGCGCGGCATTGTCCACCTCGCCACGCGGACGTCCAGGGTGAAAGTACGTTGGGGCAGGGAAGCGCGGCGCGCCAACTCAAATCAGGATGCCTGAAGCGATCGACGGCCCCTGGCCGCAGGCTGATGCTGCGGCCCATACCATGGCCAAGCGTGGCCCCATGAATTGGCCAATCGAGCTGGCGTTTGCGCTCGCGCCGCACTCATCGTGCTCGATGCTGCCCTCAATTTATGGCAACGGCATCGGTACGTCCGCCATGAGCTGGCCGCCGCATCGACTTCGTTGCCAGACACCATTTGGATGTTCTGGATGGCCAGACCGACTGCGAAGACCGGTTTCAGCAATCGCGGAGGACGGCTCGTGAAGCACTACGGGCGGTGCACCTTGCGCATACGACGCCGCGGTCACGCCGCTGGCTGAGGGCACGTCCGGACTGCTCGCGGCAATCGCCATGACGCCGCCGGTTCCCGCTTGTCGTGCAGAGGGTCAAAT
>CAVVBC010000014.1:0-24928 GCA_963746325.1 uncultured Gammaproteobacteria bacterium
GCACGACCTCGATTTCCAGCAGCAATTCGGAGCGACGGAATGCTCTGCAAGGACCAGGAACGGGACCCCCGGACCGAGCCGCTCGCGAAGCCTGGTCTCGATGACAGCGGCGTCGGTGGCCCTGCGCAGATAAACCTTGACGAGGCTTGCCGGACCGAGCTCCGCCGTGCCGAAACCAGTACCCGCGCGCGCGCGCATGCCGCAGCAGATTGTCGAGATTGGCGAGGGTTTCCTCGAGCTGCGCCGCCACATCGCCGGAGTCCGCCGAGGCATGCCCGACGATGCTGGCCGTGCCGGAGATCAGGAGCAGCGGGTCCGGCGTCAGCGTCGCGCGCGAGAAGCTCGGCGCGGCGGGCCCGTACTGGCGCGGGGCGTCATAGGCGCTCACCTGGCGGGGGTTCTCGAGCGTCGTGCCGGCATCGCGCCCGGCCAACCAGCAGACCTGCAGTGTGCGAGCTCCCCCGGTTTGCCGACGGCGCTCGCTGCCGGGTAACCGATGTCGGGCGATCTGGCATGCATCGCGGCGAATGCGCGCGCACGACCGAGACAGAAGTGCTTGTAGCGTTCTTCGTCGCCTTCGCCTTCGTTGATGTCTGTGATGAAGTTCCAGATGCGCCAGACGTGGCGAAAAGGCGACTGTGCCTGGAATCGCAGCAACCCGCGGTAGGCCGCTTCCGCTGCTTCGACGAGCCCACCAAGGCGTGGCTACGTGAGCTCGATCCGAGCCCGCGAAGACAGCGTCCGTCATCCACGTGGCGATGGGCCGCTGTGCCGATCCTGGCCGGGCCGGCGCCGCGCCACAATTCGCTCAAGCCCGCACCGACGAGCGGTTCGAGGTCGATGCGCAAGCACCGCGGATCGTCGGGGCGGGAGTCCGGCTGCCGAACACTACCGCCGCGAGGACGTCGTCGCCGAGGGGCTCATCGGTCCTGAGGGCCGAGTAATCCACGGAAAGTGGCTCGATACCGGACACGGACTCGTTCAACTGGCTCGCTGCAGGTCGCATGATAGACTCGACGGAAATCAGGATTTTCAGGGCCCGCGTGCCCAGCGTCATCATGGCAGCACCACAGACAGCCGAACAGCAGGAACTGGCCGAACTGATCGTTTCTGCGCTGAATCTCGACGGCGTCGAGCCGCAGGGCATCGATCCGGATTCAGCTCTATTTGGTTCCGGGCTGGGTCTCGATTCCCCATCGACGCGCTCGAGCTGGCGCTAGAGATCTCCAAGCGCTACGGCGTGCAACTCAAGGCCGACGACGAGGACAACAAGCGGATCTTTGCGTCCCTGCGAGCCCTGTCGGACTACGTGCAGCAGAAGCGCGGCGTAGCGCCGTGATGACTCCGCTTCGAATCACGGGACACTCGATCGCGTGCCCCGCCGGAATCGGAGTGCCGGAGTTGGCGTCTGCCCTGCGCGAGAGCCGCAGCGGCCTCCGGCCGAACGATTTCGGTGAATCGCCACTGCCCACCTGGATTGGCCGCGTGCCGGGCGTCGAGGCCGTCGCTCTGCCTGGCCACCTCGCCGACTGGGACTGCCGCAACAATCGCCTCGCGTGGCTTGCGCTGACGTCTGACGGCTTCTTTGAAACTGCAGTCGCGGCCCGTGCCCGCTATGGCGTCGACCGTGTCGCGTTGGTCATGGGCACTTCCACGTCCAGCATCGGGGCGACCGAGGAGGCCTACCGACGGCTGCTTCCGGATGGGCGGTATCCCGAGGATATGCGTCGTCCAATCGTGCACACGCCGCACTCGCTGGGCGATTTCGTGCGAGCAGCACTTGGTCTCGAGGGTGTCGCCGTCACGGTGGCGACTGCGTGTTCCTCCAGCGCGAAGGTCTTCGCCCAGGCGGAGCGGCTCATCCGTTTGGGGTTGGCTGACGCGGCGATCGTCGGCGGAGTGGACTCACTTTGCGGCAGCGTCCTGTTCGGCTTCAACTCGCTCGAACTCGTGTCCCCGGAGCCCTGCCGACCTTTCGATCGACGCACGTCGCGGCATCAGTCTCGGCGAAGCGGGCGGTTTTGCGCTGCTCGAGCGCGACGGCGAGGGTGGTCCGTGGCTGCTTGGCTACGGTGAGTCGAGCGATGCACACCACATGTCGTCGCCGCACCCGGAGGGGTTCGGCGCCCGGCTGGCGATCCAGGGCGCGCTGACGCGGTCCGGATTGACGCCGGACGCCATCGACTACATCAACCTGCACGGCACGGCGAGCCAGAAGAACGACGAGGTCGAGGCGCGTCTCGTGGCCGACATGTTCCCCGCGCGGACGCTGGCGAGCTCGACCAAGGGTTGGACGGGCCACACGCTGGGGGCGGCCGGTATCGTCGAGGCGGTCATCACGTTCCTCACCCTGGAAACGGGGCTGGTGCCGGGCACACTGAACGCGCAGGAGCTCGATCCGGCTTGCGGCCCGCAGATCCGCATTCGCAACGAATCGGCCGATGTCAGGTTCGCGCTCAGCAACTCATTCGGGTTCGGCGGCAGCAACTGCTCGCTGCTGTTTGCCGGGGCGCGGCACGCGTGACGGCGCGATGAACATGCTCACTGCCTATGTGTATGGCATTTCGTTCTGGGCGCCGCGCTTACCAGGATGGCACATTGCGGCGCCGGTGTTGCGTGGCGAAGCCGCGGCCCCGCTGCAGCCGGCCGCGCGGCCAGTGCCGATGCTGCTTGGGCCGACCGAGCGGCGGCGCGCTCCAGACACCGTCGCAATTGCGCTCGAAGTGGCGAGCCGCGCCTGCGAGAGCGCCGGCATGGACCCAAAGCAGTTGCCCAGCGTTTTCGCGTCTACTCATGGCGACCTGGCCATCAGCGACTACATGAGCGAGACGCTGGTCAGGACCCCGACGCTCATCTCGCCCACCCGATTCCATAACTCCGTGCACAACGCCGCCGCGGGTTACTGGACGATCGGCACCGGGTGTTACGAGCCCTACACCGCGCTGTCCGCCTACGACGATACGTTTGGCGAGGGCCTGCTCGAGGCCCTGACGCAGGCGGCGTGCGGCGACCGCGCCACGCTGCTGGCAGCCTACGACATCGAGGCACGGGGTCCGCTGGCGACGATAGTGTCGAGCCGCGGTCTCGTCGGTGCCGGCGTGATCGTTGCGCCCCATGCGCAGGCCAACTCACTGGCGCGCGTTCGCTGGCGCACTCGGCAAGGCACGTCAAGAACCGTGGCCCTGCAATCCAATGCCGAACTCGTGGCGGGCAATGCCATGGCGACGTGCCTGCCCTTTTTCGAAGCGCTCGCGCGAGCGGAACGACGCACGGTCTGCGTCGGGTTGAGCCCGTCCCTGTTGCTCGAACTGGATATTGATTTTCCATCTGTCGGACATGCCGATGAAGGCTGACGTCGTCATCCTCGGCGGCGGACTGGCCGGACTCACCCTGTCGTTGCAGTTGCGACAGCGTTTTCCTGACCTGGACATCCTGGTGCTCGAGCGTCGTCGCCATCCAGTGCCGGAGGCGGCGCACAAAGTCGGCGAGTCCTCGGTCGAGATCGCGGCTGATTACTTCGAGACGGTACTCGGCCTCGGGGAGCACCTGACGCAGCGACAGTTGAAGAAGTTCGGCTTCCGTTTCTTCTTCTCGGAGGGGCGCCGCGACATCGACGGTGTGCTGGAACTCGGCGCCAGCACGTATTTCACCACGCCGACCTACCAGATCGACCGCGGTATCTTCGAGAACTTTCTCGGCCAGCATGCGCGGCAAGCAGGCGTACGGTTCATCGACGGCATCACCGTCCGCGGAATCGACCTTGGCCAGGACGAGGCTGCGCACACCGTGAGCTGCGAACTCGACGCCGGGCCGGTCGAGGTGCGAGCACGCTGGCTGGTCGATGCGTCCGGCCGCGCGGGCCTGCTCAAACGCAAACTCGGCCTCGCGCAGGAGAACGATCACGACGTCAACAGTGCCTGGTTTCGCATCGGCGCGAAGATCGACATCGACGAATGGTCCAGCGATCCGCAGTGGCTTGGCCGCTGCAATCCGCCGAATCGCTGGCTGTCGACGACTCACCTGGTGGGCGAGGGCTACTGGGTATGGCTGATCCCGTTGGCCTCCGGGTCGCATTCCGTCGGCATCGTGGCCGATGCGCGCATCCATCCCTTGAATCGGATCAACACGTTCGGGCGCGCGCTCGACTGGCTGCGGCAATTCCAGCCGCGCCTGGCCGACGACCTCGAGTCGAAGCGCGAGCGGCTGCAGGACTTCGTGTCTCTCAAGCATTTCTCGTACGGCTGCAAGAAGGTGTTCTCGGGCGACCGCTGGGCGATGACAGGCGAGTCAGGGATGTTTCTCGACCCGTTCTATTCGCCCGGCAGCGACTTCATCGCCATCGCCAACACCTACATCACTGAACTCGTCGCCCTCGATCGTGCCCGGCAACCCGTCCATGCCTACGCTCGCATCTACGAGCAGCTCTTCATGTCCTTCTACGACAGCACCATGTCGCTGTACCGGGACCAGTACCGGATGTTCGGCGATCCCGAGGTGCTGCCGGTGAAGGTGACCTGGGACTACGCGTACTACTGGGGCGTGCTGTGTCAGCTGTTCTTCCAGCGCCGGCTTACAGACGTGAAGATGCTGTCCCGGGTGGGCGGTGAGTTGAACGGCAGCAAGGCGCTGAATTACGCGATGCAGGATTTCCTGCGGGCCTGGTCGGCCCGCAGCGGACGCCGCAATCCCTCGGGGCTGCTGGACCAGTCGCAGCTCGACTGGTTCACCGAGCTCAATCGTGGCCTGCGCGACGTACTCGACGATGCGGCATTCGAGGCTCGCATCCGCGGGACTACGCAGCAGCTCAAGGATCTGGCGCGGGAGATCGTCACCAAGGCCTGCACCGAACATGAGGACCTCGACGCGAGTGCCGTGCTCGCGGTGATCGGCAAGGCGTCGCGCACGACAGTCGCCGGCATGTTGCTCGAATCCGCCGCCTGACGGTCGGCTGCGGTGCCGCACTCGCCGTTGCTGCTGCAGCTGGTTGTCATCCTCGGCACCGCCCGGCTGTTGAGCCTGTTGCTAAGGCGCCTCGGGCAGCCGCCCGTGATCGGTGAAATGACAGCCGGCATCGTGCTCGGACCCATCGTGTTCGGCACGGTCGCTCCCGGGCTGCATGCATTCGTCTTCGAACCCGCCAGCCTGCCGGCACTCGACGGCCTCGCGCAGGTCGGTCTCGTGCTGTTCATGTTCATCGTCGGTGCGGAACTGCGCTCGCCACACGGAGGCCGGCAGCAGATGGTCGCGGCCGGATGGATCAGCATCATGTCGGTCCTCGTGCCGATGGCTTGCGGCATCGGCGCCGCCGCGCTGCTTTACGAGCGGTTTGCTCCAGCCGGCGTCGCGTTCTGGACATTCGCCCTGTTCATGGCGTCAGCCATGTCGATCACGGCCTTCCCGATCCTGGCGCGGATCCTCAAGGAGCGGGGGATGACGCATTCGCTGATCGGGCGCCTGTCGCTGACGTCGGCAGCGATGGCTGACGTGCTGGCGTGGATCATGCTTGCGGTCGTCGTGGTGCTCGCGGACTCCGGTCAGGACTGGGGTCGCTTTCGCCTGATGATGTTCGGCGTGGTGCTGCTTGCAGCAGCGATTTTCCTGATCGGCCGGCCAATGCTGTCGCGCCTGATGGCGCGCTTCGCGCGCGATGGTCGCCCGGAAGGGGCGATCCTGGCGATGCTGCTGATCGGCACGTTCGCGTGCGCCTATGCGACGAAAGTGGCTGGGCGTCCATCCGGTGTTCGGCGCATTCATGTTCGGCGTCGCGTTGCCCCGGGATGACCGCCTGCTGGCGGCGTTGATCGAGCGGGTCGAATACATCGCGATCATCGTGCTGATGCCGATCTTCTTCGCGCTCGCCGGGCTCAACACGACCTCCGCGGCGTTTGTCGGCGCGGGGCTTTCGGCGCTGCTGATCGTGCTGGGCGCGGCCGTGGCAGGCAAGGTGTTCGGCGGAGCCGTCGGCGCCAGGATCGCGGGCTGCTCCTGGCGCACGGCCTTCGCGGTCGGATCGCTCATGAATGCCCGCGCGCTGATGGAGCTGATCGTGATGAAGGTCGGCCTCGATGCCGGCGTCATCGGCCACGACCTCTTCACGATGTTGATGGTCATGGCGATCTTGACGACGTTCATGACCGGTCCCCTGCTGACCCTGTTCGTGGGCAAGGATGGGATTCAGGAGGCGGGGAGCACAGACACGGTGACCCGGCCCTGAGCCAGCAGCACGCCCGCGTGCAGCACGCGGAACGCGTATTGCCACGCCGTGTCGCTTTCGGTCAGGCGCCGGGCTTCGACCATCAACTCACCCTCGAGGTCCTGGACGAAGTCGCAGCTGAGCGTGACGTCCCGCAGCGACACCAGCAGACCTGGCAGCGCCCGTTCCCCACGGGCCTCGGCTGCCAGTCCGCCATGCACGGCCATCGCCTGTGCCCCGTATTCGCACAGGTGTATCGCGCGCAGGCCCGACGCCGTCCCCAACGGGTTATCCGGGTCGCGATGCGTTGTCGTCGCCAGCGTCACGCTGGAGTCGTCCCAGTGCACGATCCTTTCAAGCAGGCACATGCTTCCCGAGTGGGGGATGAGGGTGGCAATGCGTTCGTTGGCGGCCATCAGGCTTCGGTCCGTGTCGAGGGGCGTGTCAGCAGCAATGCCAGCACGAAGTTGCTCACCACGCCCGCGGCCACCGTGAGACCGATGGCGCGCAACACCGGCAGGGTCGAGAGCGCCAGCAGCGCGAATACCAGCAGTGTAGAGACTGAGCAGACGATGACGGCGTGCAGTGTGCGTCGCTGCTCGGCCGGGTCGTCTGCGGCGTGCTCGAAGAACAGTGCGTAGTCGAGCCCCAGGCCCGCTGCCAGCACCAGTGCGATCAGGTGGAACAGGCTGAGCGACACCCCTGTCGCATGCAGCAGCGCCACGATGATCAGTGTCGTCAGTGCCATCGGCGCCAGCACGCGACGACGCGCATCGCGTCGCGCAGCGCCACGAACACCACGATGACCAGCAGCATCGCCGAAACAGCCAGGCACCACAGGATGCGTTCGCGCTGGCGCGAGACGAGGTCCTCGGATGCCTGCTTGAGGTCGAGCAAGGTGGTGCCTGGCGACCTGGCCCGCGACCTGCGCAACGGCGGCCGCGTCGTTCACGCTGGTCAGTGTCACGAGGCCCGTCCAGTGGCTCTCCCGTTGCAGCAGCAGCGAAGCAACGCGCGATTCGACCGGCGTTCCTGCAAGGTCCGCTGGTCCGAGCGCGGGAAGCTGGCGGGCTGTCGCCACGTCAGCCAGGAAAGGCTCGAAGATTCCCGGCTTGAACGGGGTCGTGTCGAGCGCTTCGTTCAGCGAGGCCCGCAGGCTGTCGGGATCGGGCAATGCGGCACGACGCTGCTCCTGTACCGCCTTGGATGGCAGATAGCGGGCCGGTTGGTCATACCCTCCCAGCACGCCGCGTGCCACGAGCGCCTGTAGCTTCGGGTCGAGGTCCGTGGCCTTTCGCAGCACGGACTCGGCGTCCATGTCTTCGATGACGAGCAGGTACCGGACGTCGGGTGCACCGAGTTCCTGCCGCAACGCGGAATCACGCGCGAGCAAAGCGGGTGGTATGGGTGTCAATGCGCCCAGGTCGTTCTCCCACAGTGGTCGCGGTGAGAGCGCCAGATAGACGACGCAGGCAATCGCGGTTGCGACGCCCAGCCAGAGTGGGCGCGGCAGTCCCGCGATCGCGTGCCAGAGCCGGCCCAGTCGTGCCGAGTCGGCGGCGTCCCGGCTGCTTTCCGGTACGAGCGATGGCAGCAGGAACCGTGTGGTCAGTCCTGCCACCGCGAGGCCAGTCACCGTGAACACGGAGAGCTGGGCCAGTCCGCGGACCCCTGAAAACAGGAACGCCAGGTAGGCGACGCAGGTGCTCGCCACGCCGGTGGCAAGCGTCGGCCACAATGCGCGCGCGCTCGACCGGGCATCGAGCCCGCGGTGCTGGTGACTGAAGAGATGGATCGGATAGTCCTGGGCAACGCCGATCAACGTGAAACCGAAGCCAAGAGTGATGCCGTGCACGGTGCCGAAGATCATGCCAACCGCCGCCAGGCCGGCCACGCCGGCACTGACGAGCGGCAGCAGGCCGAGCGCCAGCACCGACACGCTGCGGTAAGCCACCAGCAACAAGATCACCATGCCGACGACACTGGCGCTGCCGAGCCATTGCGCCTCACCCTGCGTGCGCTCCTGCATGAGCACCGAGAACGCCCCTGGGCCGCTCGACTCGAGCCGAAGGTTGCCATCGGTACGCGATTCCTCGAACGCACGCTGCAACGCATCGGCGGCTTTGCGCTGGCCCTGCGGGTCAAATCCCGCCGCACGCGTCTCAGCGACGAGCAGGGCCTCTTTCCCCGATGCGCCAAACCAGACGTCGTAGAGAAGTTGCGGCTGCCGTGCCGGCAGCCAGGAGTCGGCGAGTTTCAGCAGTTCGAGTGTCGGGTCCCGCGGCAGCCAGGGTTCCAGGAGCCCCGCTGCGGGAGAAGAGAGATCACGTACTCGCTCCTCGAGCTGCGCCCGAAGGAATCCAGCGTCCAATGCTGAGTGGTCCAGCGTCGTCGACAGCAGGTACCGATAGGCCAGCAGCGAATCCGGGATCGCTTCCAGGCTCGACTCGCCGTTCGCGACCAGGCGAAACTCGCCACTGGCGCGCAGCGCGCCAACCAGCGCCCGCGAAGTGTCGGCGGCGGCCTGCGGGTCCGCCCCCGAGATGGCGAGCAACAACATGCGCGAGGCGGGGCCTTCGCCAATCTCGTCGAGGATGAGACGCTCCTGCGGCGTCTGTGGCGAAGGCATGAACAGCCGCAGGTCGGTCCCGATCACGAGGTGCCGATCCACTATCCAACCGAGGATCGCGACCGTCGCAATCCAGGTGATGAGCAGCAGGCCTCTGCGGGCTCTTGTCATTGGCCTATTGCCCGTCCCCGTCGGTGCACCAGGCGTGGAGCACGTCCCGGTCGAGCGACACTGGAAGATCACCCGACCCTGCCACGTCGAGCGCCATCAGGCTCCCATCTCCATCCGGTTCTTCGAGCGTGAAACACTTCGGGCGGTTGTCAGTCCCGTCGACGACGATCCGCGACAGTTGCCGTTTGAGCTTGTCGTTTCGCGGCGTCAGCGTGATTTCCCAGCGGGAATCCGCACCCCGCGCGCTGACGGCGAAGTATTGATCAAGCAGCTGGCGATCGCCCTGGAGGATCGCGCCGAAGCTCGCCAGCATTCCGCGCAGCTCCGGAGCCCGGTCGAGAGTAAAGCGTCGCGGCTTGCTGCCCGCGCGCTCGACGGAAACGTTCTTGCCTTGCAGTACGGTCACCTCCTGGTACGGCCACGCCACGCGTCGAACGAGCGAGCCATCTTCGCGATGCTCGAGGCGACCGGAAACCACGATGGGCTTTTCGAGCAGGCTCGAGTAGCGGACCTCCACGAAGCTCGTCGAGTCCGGCGCAGGTCGTGGCAGACGTGCGAGCAGCGTATCGACGTCGAGTTCAGCCGCGTGCAGCGGAGCTGACGCCAGCGTCAGGCCGATCATTGCCAGCCGGGCGATCGTTCCAGAATTCATAGAAATTGAACCAGTTGTAGGGCGCGACGCGCAGCAGGGACGCAAGCCGATTGGCGAAGTCCTGCACCACCTCGCGCAGTTGTAGCTGACGCTGCTTGCGGTCGATCTGCAGTTGCTCCGTGATCAGCTCGAAATGCAGATCGTACCGGTTGCCGCCACGGTACAGGCCTGCGCATAGGACGACGGGCACGTGCAGCGCCGCGGCAATCTGCCAGGGTGCCGTAGGAAACTCGGCAGGTTGGCCAAGGAAGTCCACGCTGACCGTCGAGTTGCCCGGCCGCCCCCGGTCGGCCAGCATGGTCACGAGCGCGCCCTGGTTCAGGGCGGCGCCGATCTCCAGCGCGACGGCCGTGCCGTCCTTGCGGGGATTGATGATTCCTGCCGCGATCTGCGGGTTCAGCTGCTTCAGGATTGCCGAGAGGGCGGGGCTGTGCTCCGCATCCAGCACCACGCGCGAGGTGACGTCCGGGCGCAGCGTGCTCGCGGCTCGCAGGGCCTCGAAACTGCCGACGTGGGCGCCAACCAGGAGCACGCCCCGGCCGAGGTCCATCGCGTGGTGCAATTCCTCCAGTCCGATGAGACGCACGTCGAAGCGCCACATGCTGTCACTGAGAAAATACACGCGATCGAGGGTAACGCTGGCAAATGTATGAATATGTCGGGCGACCTCGAGCCGGGTCGGGGAGCGGCCGAGCAACCGCGCGAGGTAGGCTCGCGAGGCGCGGCGCTCCGGCCCGCGCCGGATCATGAAGTAGGCGGTTACTGGATACAGCACCAGTCGCGCGACCTTGCGTCCAAGTCCAAGCGCCACGCCTACCAGAAGGCGTAAAGCGATGCTGCTGCCGCCCTCGGGACGTTTGAGCCACGCGTCTGTCACGAGGCTGTAACCCTGGTGCCGCTCAAGGTTCCCTTTGCGATCGTGGCTTCCCCGCGATAGACGGCAAATTCAAGCAGTGGTCCGCGGAGAGCGAGCTCTATTCGAGCTGTCTCGTCCGGCTTCAGCGGAGCGAGGAACTTGGCGTGCGACAGACCATGAATGCGGAACGCGCCACCCAGCCAGGCTTCCGCGGCGCCGATGACCGCATCCAGGATCATGACTCCAGGGACTGTCGGATTGCCGGGGAAATGGCCTGTCAGCGCTGGGTGTTCTGCAGGGACGCGGAGCGTCGCAGAATGCCTGGATGGTGCGTCGGCAGTCACGGTGGCGGAGGTGCGATAAACCAGCTTGAGGCAGCATGAACGCTTCTCATTCGACGCACAACCAGTGGCGACGACTTCAAGGCTGCGCGGGCGGAGCCGCGAGTTCATCCAGGCGCTTGAACACGAAGCCGCGCGCGCGCAGACCACCGATGATCACAGGCAGGGCTTCCAGCGTGGCGCTGCGGTCCTGTGTGCCCTGCAGGCCGGAACCGTCATGCAGGAGCAGAATCCCGCCCGCCCTGGCCTTGAGTACCAGGCGACGGGCGATTGCACCGGCGTCCGAGCGCACGGCATCGAAGCCACGAACCTGCCAGCCGACGCAGGTCATGGCATGTCTCGCCAGCACGTCACCAAGCACGGGGTTCTTGAAGCCGTGCGGGGCACGGTAGTACTGCGGCCGCTTGCCGATCGCGGCTTCAATGGCATCGTTGCAGTCGTTGATCTCGCGCGTGAGTCCTGCGTGAAGCGCGAAGTTTATGTTCCATGCGTGGCTGAAGCTGTGATTGCCAATCAGGTGCCCCTGTCGGTCCATCTCGCGCAGCAGGTCCTGGTTGACGCGGGCGCGCTCGCCAACGACGAAGAAAGTGGCGGTCACTCCTTCGCGTGCCAGAATTGCGAGCACGCGGGGCGTGAATTCAGGGTCCGGCCCGTCATCGAACGTGAGTGCAACGGCATTGACGCCCGGCACCTGCCACAGCGTGGGCGCCCAGAGGGAGCTGTTGACGTCGAACACGCCCCAGGCAATCAACGAAAACGCCGAGACGACGATCAACCCGGCAATCCACCAGGAGGTTGGGCCATCGCCAAGCCACAGCGCGGCAAACACAAAAATGGCCGCCAGAACCTTGATTGCAATCGCTTTGGCCATGGGTGAACCAGGTGCCTGTCCAGACGCGAGATGCCCGATAGCGTAGCAGCGGGCGCGCGTGGCAGTTCGTGCAACGGGTGCCTTATTCAAGCCGTTGATGCTGCTGAAGTTCTACCGATCGGATCGCGACGCTGGCAGCAAATCTCACAGGTGGCTCGATGCCAATCGGCCGTGGCGGGTCACGCGATCCGTCGCTTGAGCGCATGATTGGGAATGCCTGCTACCGATTGACCAGGAGGTCATGTGCACAGAATCTTTAAAGGAACGATCCTTGGCGCCTTTGCGTTGCTGGCTGGACTGCCTGCGGTCGCGACCGCGGGAGGCGACGTTGCGTGCGAACTCAGCTTTCAGATGTCGGGCTGGTCGGTTTTCTACAAGGAGTCGAGTGGCAGCGGGACCATCAAGTGCTCTAACGGCCAGTCGATGGCGGTGAAGTTGCAGGCCAAGGGCGGTGGGCTGACTTTTGGCAAGTCGACGATCGACGACGGCCGCGGCGAGTTCTCGGGCGTCAATGACATCAACGAACTGATCGGTAGCTACGCATCGGCGGAAGCTCACGCCGGCGCTGTGAAATCGGCGAAGGCCCAGGTCGTCACCAAAGGTGAGGTTTCGCTTGCCTTGAGCGGCACCGGAAGCGGTTGGGATCTCGGGGTCGCCGTGGGCAATTTCATCATCTCACCGCGGTAGGCCATTGCGTCGGCGACGGCGGCCACCTGCAGCGCCGAGCCGCAGGCCTTGCAGACGTCCAGGCAAGAACAATTGGCGGCGTCCATGAACCGGAGAGGCTGGTCAACTCTTTCAGCTATCATCGCCGCGGCTCCCCACGCTCATTATCCGAGAATGCCAGCAACCCACGATCCCACCGGGAATCACCTGCTCGCGGCCCTTGCCCCGGAGGAGCGGGAACGGATCTTTCCGCACCTGCAGCTCGTCGATATGCCGCTCGGCAAGGTCCTGTATGAATCCGGCGACTTGTTGCGGCACGTGTATTTTCCGGCCGACTGCATCGTCTCGCTGCTCTATGTGCTTGCTGATGGCGCGACGGCGGAGCTTGCGGTGGTGGGCAACGAGGGCCTGATCGGCATCGCGCTGTTCATGGGCGGTGAGACGACCCCGAACCGCGCGATCGTGCAGAGCAAGGGGCACGCCTTTCGACTCGACGGCCAGCACCTCAAGGACGAGTTTCATCGCAATGGCACGCTCCAGGGGTTGTTTCTGCGCTACACGCAAGCCCTGATCACGCAGATGGCACAGACTGCCGTGTGCAATCGCCATCATTCAGTCGATCAGCAGCTCTGCCGCTGGCTCTTGCTGTCGCTCGACCGTTTGTCCTCGAACGAGTTGACGATGACGCAGGAACTCATCGCCAACATGCTGGGCGTACGCCGCGAGGGCGTAACCGAAGCCGCTGGCAAGCTGCAAAGACTCGGCGTCATCCGTTATAGCCGGGGGCACATCAAGGTGCTGGACCGGCCAAGGCTGGAACAGTTGAGTTGCGAATGCTACGCAGTCGTCAAGAGCGAAACGGATCGCCTGCTGCCGTACGTGCCACCGCGGACTGGCGTCGAAAACGCCTAGCGCGCCGTAGCTTCAGCGGATTGACGCGCTTCGACGCACGCAATCAGGAAGCGTTGGGCGGATGGGTCGAGACCGACGGATGCATGAACGGTCCGCGACACCCCGTCGCGCGCGACAAAGCGCAATTCACACCCTTCTCCCTCCGCACCCTCGGCTACCCGCATCAAGGCCGCGTGCAGGGCACGGCTGGAGTCCGCTTCCAGGAAGCTGTCGAGGGCACGACCGAGCACCGCATCCCGGTCGAATCCGAGCAGGCGCACGCCCGTGCGATTGAGTTCGCACAGTGCCGTGGAGCGATCGACGGTGAAGCAGGCGGCCGGCGCAAAGTCGTAGAGTTGGACCTGCCGATACAGCGCTGCTTCCAGCTCGACCATCGAGCGTCGCAGCTCCTCTTCCTGCAGGTCCAGCTCCACCTGATGCACCTGCAGCTCGTGCAGCAGCTTGAGCGAGTCAGCGGCCGTTGCCGGCGACGATGCGAGATCGTGCAGGACCGCAAGCGCAGCAGACGAGTTCGCCCGTGTGTCATGTGGACCGCTGTTCCCGGTCAGGCGCGAAAGAGCCCGCAGGCGCAGACTTTCCGGACGGACCGGTTCGCTTTTTTCACTCGACATATATTCACCTCGATTCTTCATTGATGCCCGCAGGCAACGGCACCGGCACACGCCGTCAGGCTTTGCGCAGGCGCGACTCGAGCTCTTTCGCGGCCGTGATGTCGACGAGGGTGATGACCGCACCCTGGATCACGTTCGCTACCGTGCGGTAAGGCATGATGCGGACCGTGAACCAGTGCCCATCGGTCGTTGAAATCTGTTTTTCCGAGAACGCCAGGGTGCGCAAGGTCTCCTTCGCGTCGTCGTGCAACTGCGGATAGTTCAGGGTGTTGGCGAGATCGCTCAGGGGCCGGCCGATATCGCCCTCGCGCAGGTGGATTATGCGCGTGATCTTGTCGGTGAAACGCCGCACGTTCAGGTCCTTGTCGAGGAACAGCGTGGCAATGTCCGTGCTGTTGAGCAGGTTCTGCATGTCGCTCTGCGCCAGCGCGAGATCGTCGAGCTTGGTTTGCAGTTCGGCATTGATGGTCTGCAACTCCTCGTTCATCGACTGGCCCTCTTCCTTGGAGGTGGTCAGTTCCTCGTTGGCAGACTGCAGCTCCTCGTTCGTGGATTGCAGCTCTTCGTTGGCCGCCTGCAACTCCTCCTCCGAGGCGTGCATCGCCTGCCGCAGCGCGTGAATCTCATCCTGCAGGCGCACCAGTTCGTCGTTGATCGCCGGGTCGATCGGACCGGCGGACCGCTTGCGCCGCGCCCGGCCGGCCGACACGCTGGCGACGTCGCGAAAGATGAACATCACCATGCCCTGGAGTGCCTGGGGTTCCTGGATGGCCTGTACGGTCACGTCGAGGGTGCGCTGCGCATCGTCCTCTAGCCGCAGGCCGCGCAATTCGACGGGTTTGCGGGTCTCCAGAGCCCGCCGCAGGGCCGCAGCCAGCTGCGAACGAATCGCGGGCCGGGCCATCACGTGAATGTTCCAGTTAGCCCTGCCTGCCGCGGGCTCGAGGTACTTGCCGGTACGGCCGCTGATATAGACGATGTCGCCCCGCGCATTCACCAGCACAGCCGGCGGTGAGAACTCCTGGAGCAGCAAGTGGTCGGCGAGCGACTGCAGGTTGGGAGGGGCGTTGATCGGCTGGGGCAAGTTCGACTCCTGCGCAGACTGGCGCGACGACCTGTAGCGATTGACGGGGAAGTCGACCCAGCCCGCATCGGTCGCCGCGTCACTGCGCCGATAGATCCGCGAATTCGGGCTCAGGGGTGCGAACATCGACTTCGCCTGGCCGACCGTCTCCGATCCACCGAGGACCAGTATGCCGCCCGGACGCAGGCTGTAGTGAAACAACGGCACCAGTCGTCGCTGCAACGTGGCATTGAAATAGATCAACAGGTTGCGGCAGCAGAGAATGTCGAGCCGGGTGAACGGCGGGTCGAGGATCACGTCGTGCTGGGCGAACAGCACCATCTCGCGGATGTCCTTGTTCACGCGAAATCCATCACCCTCGGCAGTGAAGAAGCGGGCGAGACGCTCGGGCGACACGACTTCGGCAATCCGGGCCGGGTAGAGACCTTTGCGCGCCAGCGTGATGGCATCCATGCTGAGGTCGGTGGCGAAAATCTGCAGCGTGTATGAGCCCGGCGCCGGCAGCGCTTCAACAGCCTCCTTGAACACCATGGCCAGCGTATACGCCTCTTCCCCGGTGGAGCATCCCACTACCCACGCGCGCAAGCGTCTGCCCGCGGCGGCTTGCGCCAGCAGCGCGGGCGCGAGGGCCTCCCTGAGGTCCTGCCAGACCGCTGCATCGCGGAAGAAGCCCGTTACGCCGATCAACATCTCCTTGAACAGCAGGTCGAACTCCTCGGGGTTCTTGCGCAGGAATTCCTCGTACGCGGCCATCGTGTCGAGACTGTGGACTCCCATGCGGCGTTCGACCCGGCGCTTCAGCGTGCTGGTCTTGTAGAGCGAAAGATCGTGCTTGCTGTGCTCGCGGAGCAACCTGAGGATGGATTCCAGGGCCTGCGGACTGCTGTCGTCACCGACCGCGGCCTGCTGCGACGTGGCGTGTTGCGCGGCCAGGACCCGCAGGATTCTTAGCGGCAGTTCACTCGGCGGCGCGACGATGTCGGCGGAGACCGCGGCGATCGCGCTGACGGGCATCGAGTCGAACTGCGCCGACTCAGGCTGCTGTGCGAGGGTCAGGCCGCCCTGCGCCTTGATGGCCTGCAGACCGACGGTTCCGTCGGATCCCATGCCTGACAGCACCACCCCGATCGCCCGGTCACCCTGCTCGCGGGCGAGGGAGCAGAACAACACATCGATCGGCAGCCGCATGCCGCGCGGCTGCGACGGCTGGGCCAGGTGCAGCAGGCCGCGGACTACGGTGAGTTCGCTGTTCGGCGGGATCACATAGACGACATCGGGCTCGACGCGCAACGACTCGGTCGCCCCACGGACCGGCATCACCGTGGCTCGCTGCAGCAGCTCGACCAGCATCGCCTTGTGCGTCGGGTCGAGGTGCTGCACGACTATGTATGCCAGGCCACTGCCGGCTGGCACGTTGGCGAGAAATTGCTCGAGCGCCTCGAGGCCACCGGCGGACGCGCCCAATCCCACGATCTGAGTCGTGTCAGGGTCGTCCGGCCTGCGCTCGGCGCGCGCAAGGAAATTCATGGTGGACTACCCGGCTTGTCGGCCAGAATTGCCGCCGATGCGGTGGCAGGTTAATCACGGCCGCCGCTATTCGGGGAACAGATTGCGACAGGGGCGCCGAGCCGCAGGTCTCTACAGACGTCCGAGCAAGAACAAGACGAGGACGATCACGAGCAGCACGCCGACGATGCCGCTCGGACCGTACCCCCAGCTCTGCGCGTGCGGCCACACGGGAATGACGCCCACGAGCGCCAGCACAAGGATGATCAGGAGAATCGTACCGATGCTCATACTCTGCACCTCGCTGTCACCGGTCGTGCGGGGTGGTCCGCGCATCGACGATGATCCTGGGCACAGGCTAATTGGCGCCGCCGGCACCATCTGTACGCTCCCGCACGTAAGCAGCGCAGGACGCGGAGGGGCGGTTGCCACTTCCCCGTATTTGATGGCGGTGCGTCAAAGCCTATGCTGCATAGCAGCAAGTGCTGTTTTACAGCAGGCATTGCGAGGAGCAGTCGATGAATACCCACATCAATGAGTCTGGGAGCGTGCGGAGGCGGGACCTGGCTGAGCAGATCCGCAGGTTGCGCGATGAACCGATCGAGACCATGCGCGAAGTCGCGGCGAGTTCCGCCGACGGCATCAAGTCGCTGAAAGCACCCGTCCGCGCATTCGCGCACTCGGGCGTGAAGCTCACGACGGTATCGCAGAGCGCCGTGCAGAACCTGATCGAGCTGGAGTCGGAGGTCATCACGTCGGTGCTGACCGCCGCGGCCATGCGTCTCGAGCGGGCCGCGCAGGCTGAGAACGTCTTTGACCTGGTACTCGACCAGGCGGAGATGTTGGGTGCGACTCGTGATCGCATCGTGGATCACGCGACCCGTGCGGTGGAGATCGTGAAGGTCTCGGGCCGGGACCTGCGGGACGTCGCGAGGCACGCCTACGGGGTCGTCATCAAGGCGACCGAGGACAAGGTTCCCGAGGTGAAGAAGGCCAGGCGCAAGGTCAAGCGCGCCGTCCGCAAGACGACCGCCCGCGCCCGCAAGGCCGTCGCGTGAACGAGGCTCGACGTACCTATTGATTGCAAATGGTGTCCCCCTGATAGCGCCCTCTTCGGAGGGCGCTTTTCTTCCTGGCTACGTTTTCGCGTGGTGTGGGATTGGCGGCCTTTCGTGTTCGTACGCCAGGGCACGGATACGACGTCTCCGCATGGAGGATGATGTTTGCATGAGGCGTCGGCCATCCAGCTCTTCCTGCCTGCGAATGACCGGCTTTGTTGCGGTCCTGTCGGCCTGCGTGTGGGTATCGGCGGCCGCCGCAAAGCCCGCAACAGATCCGGCATCGGCACTGCGTGCTCGATACGCGGCCTTGAGCGGGCAACTCAAGCACAGCCCGTTCCCGCAGCATCTCCACGTCGAGTCCATGGAGGGTCCTGGCGCATCGCAAGGCGATGTCTATGCCGTCGTCGACTACCCGATCGCGACAGTCAGCGACGCGTTCTCAAGCCCGACAAACTGGTGCGACGCCCTGATACTGCACCTCAACGTGAAATACTGTCGTCCCGTCTCCCGTGACGGGCGCACGGTGCTCTCGACCGCACTTGGCAGGAACTTCGACCAGCCCCTGACCAGCACCTATCGAGCCGATTTCGTCTACAGCATTACGGCGTCGCGGCCGGACTACGTGGACGTCGAGCTGAATGCACGCCACGGACCGCTCGGCACCGGAAACTATCGCATCTCCCTCGAGGCCGTGGGCCTGGAGAACGAGCAGGCGTTCGTACACCTCAGGTATTCCTACACCTATGGCTTCGCGGGTCGCCTGGCGATGGAGATGTACCTCTCGACATCCGGCAGCGACAAGGTCGGCTTCACGGTGCTTGAGGGATCGAGCGACTCGCAACCGGAATTCATCGGCGGCGTCCGCGGTGCAATCGAGCGCAACACCATGCGCTACTACCTGGCCATCGACGCCTATCTCGGCGCGCTCGCGGCGCCCGCCCCGGCGCGCTTCGAACAGAGTCTCGAGCGCTGGTTCAATGCCACCGAGCTCTACCCCCGCCAGCTCCGCGAAATTGACCGCGACACCTATTTTGCGATGAAGCGCAGCGAGTACGCGCGACAACAGGTGACGCAGTAGCAGCTGGCACGCCTGGCGGCCGCGCCGTTTAATCGCGGGCCACCGCTTCGGGCACGTAGGTGTAGTGCCACGGGGCCGGCGGAGAAGCCTGCGGCCCGACAAACTTGTCGCTTGCCGTACGCACGGCTGCGTCGAGTTTCGCTGCCCATCCCGCCGCCACCCAATCGGTGGCGATCGTAGCGGTGCCAGGGCCTGCGACGACTCGCCCGCCCTGATGCACCTGGAAGTCGATCGCTCGCATCTGGCCGTGCAACGACAACCCGGGAGCCGCGATCGTCGGCGTCGGCACCGGTTTGTATCCGGACAGGAACGCCTTGAGCGCCTCCCGGGCCTGCTCGGGGCGATTCGCGGCAAAACCAGGCGACAGGATCAGCGCCTGCGCCGCCGCCAGGATTTCCTCGGCCGCTGCTTTCACCGACCCGTTGCTGTTCCAGTTCTCGACCTGCACGTCGAGGCTCCGCACTTGTGAATTCACGTACAACTCGAAGCCGGGGCTGGCGGCGACGAACGCCTTCCTGACTTTCTCGATCTCCTGTTGCAGGTCGCGTTGCTCCTGGGAGCCTTCGAAGGCTGCAATCTGTTCCGGGGTCCAGCTCCAGCGTTCGGCAAGGTGAGGCGCGCTCCGCAGGTATGAACGCAGCGCCAACAACTGCCGACCGGTGCCGGCCAGCTGCTCCATGGTCTGCGCGACCCGAGGGTCGAGTTGCGCGCTGATGGACGCGACGTACGACGGCAGTGCGTCGGCATCGGGAGTCGCGGCGCGCGCGAGGCCGACCACGCTCAGCGCAGGCAGAAGCGCGGCGATTGCGGCTAACCCGACCCTTGCCGTCATTGCCACGCTCGGCGCCGACCCGGCGCCTCCGGTTGGACGCGCCACACGACATTGCCAACGTCGTCCGCGACGAGCAGGGCACCTGCCCGGTCGACCGCCACGCCGGCCGGACGACCCAGGGCATCGCCCTCGGCATTGACGAATCCGGTCAGGACGTCCTCGGGAGTTCCAACGGGATGTCCGTCGTCGAAGGCCACGAATATGACTTTGTAGCCGCTGCGCGGCTGTCGATTCCAGGAGCCGTGCTGGCCGATGAACGCGCCGCCGGAATAGTGCTGCGGCAATAGAGTGCCGCGATAGAACGCCAGCCCGAGCGATGCGGTATGCGCGCCGAGCGCGTAGTCCGGCACGACGGCACGAGCGACCAGGTCGGGGCGCTGGGGCTTCACCCGCGTGTCGACGTGAGGACCGTAATAACTGTATGGCCACCCGTAGAAGGCGCCATCCTGCACCGCGGTCATGAAATCGGGCACCAGGTCGCTGCCAAGCTCATCGCGTTCGTTGACGGTGGTCCACAGCGCGCCTGTACGCGGTTCCCAGTCCAACCCGTTTGGGTTGCGAAGCCCGGTGGCGAACTGACGCCAGCCGCCGGTTGCGAGAATCACCTCCAGGATCGCGGCTCGATTGGCTTCGTTCTCCATGCCGTTCTCGCCCACGTTGCTGTTCGAGCCGACCGTCACGTAGAGACGCGAGCCATCCTGGCTGGCAATGATGTTGCGGGTCCAGTGATGGTTGATCGTGCCCGCAGGCAGATTGACTATTTTTTCGCCCGGCACGCTGATCTGCGTATCGCCCGCCTCGTAGGGAAAACGCATGACCGAATCGGTGTTGGCGACATAGAGCTTGTTGCCGACGAGTGCCATGCCGAACGGTGAATTCAGATCTCTCAGCAATTCGGATCGATAGTCCGCAGTACCGTCGCCGTCGGTGTCGCGCAGCAACGTGATGCGGTTGGCGCTCGGAACGGTGGCGCCGGCCCGTTCCATGATCCGGTTCGCCACCCAGCCCTTGACGCCGCGCGCGTCATCCGGGCGGGTCGGACCATTGCTTTCCGCAACGAGAACGTCGCCGTTCGGCAGCACGTACAGCCAGCGGGGGTGATCGAGGACGGCCGCGAAGGGATTCACCACCAGTCCGGCTGCCGCCACCGGCGTCGCGCCGGAGGGCCAGCCCTTTGCCGGAGCGATCTGCACCGTCGGTATCAGTGTCGGATGCGGCGGTGGTAACGTCGGCGTTGGACCGAAACCGGCGCTCTCTGGCAACGTCGCCCAGTGGTCACAGCCGACGAGACCGAACAGGAGCATTGATGCGACTACCGGATGAAAACTTAGCTTGAACATGGGGAATGGGTGTCCCTGTGGCGCACTGGTGCGATCACCCCTTCAAGAGAGGCCGTCGGTCAGTCCGGCAGGTATGGGCCCTTGCGACGATGCTCTCTGTACGCTGCCGCACGGAAGCGGCGGTTCCCGACCTGTGCCCGATGTCAGGCGGTGGAACTCGCGGCCCCTGGCTCGTCTCGAGGGCACGGGAGCAGGCGATCGGTTTCTCTCTTGACCACCGCGTAGCACTCGCAGCTCAGCTGTTCCAGTGCGGGCCGGTCCAGGACCGTAATGTGTCCGCGGCTGTGATCGATCACTTCGAGTTTTTGCAGCTTGCTTACCGCCGCAGTCACGCCTTCTCGGCGGACGCCGAGCATGTTGGCGATGAGTTCATGGGTCATCGTCAATTCATTGGACGGCAGGCGGTCCAGGGACAGCAGGAGCCAGCGGCACAATTGCTGGTCCACCGAGTGATGCCGGTTGCAGACGACCGTCTGGGCCATCTGCGTGATCAGCGCTTGTGTGTAACGTAGCAGCAGCAACCGAATCGTCGCGTTGCGGTGGAACTCGTCCCTGAGGGTCTGGCCGAGCAGTCGGTAGGTGTGGCCGCCGCTCTGCACGACAGCCCGGCTTGGCGTCGTTCCACCGCCCATGAACAACGTCAAGCCAATCAGTCCATCGTTGCCCACGATCGAGATCTCGGTCGATGCGCCGTCCTCCAGCACGTACAGCAGCGACACGATACAGTCCGTCGGAAAATATGCGTACCGAAGTACATCCCCGGGCTCGTACACGACCTTCCCGAGTGGCATCTCGAGCAGCTGCAGGTGCGGGTAGATCTGCTCCCGCTCAGCGGCCGGTAGCGCGGCCAGCAGGTGATTGCAATGAGGGGAGGTGCGGGAGTCGGGGGTCGGGTTCAGCATGCGGCCATCCTGGGCAGCTGTCAGGCCAACTATACAAATGCAATCGATCTACTTTCAATCAGTCCTCGACTGGCCGGGCAACCGGGAGTTCGGCGGCCGCGCACAGCGCCCTCAACTTGGCGTATGGACGAACGTGTAATCACCAATTGCGCGCTCGCCTGATTCATCGACCGCAAGCAGGCGAATCCTTTGCACGAAGGCCGGCGCTTGCTTCAGGCGCGCGGCGGGCGGACAGAAGAGCACTTCGCCCGCGGATGGCTCGAATGGAATATCGGTCAGGCGACCGGCACCCAGCTCGCTCAGCAGTTCCATGTCGATGCGACTCGCAACCGCAAGATCCACCTGCAGCCGGCTCACCACGGCATCGTCGGACGCGCTGATCGTGCAATTGACGCTGCCGCCGGGGCCGACGGGGTATTCGCGCAACCGCAGGCCCTCCCGCTTCATCTCATCCAGCAACGCCCGCGAGATGACTGCGCCTACCGCGCCGTCACGAAACGCGGCCCGGATGCTGGCACCGAGCGTCACCAGGCTGCCCAGCCGTCGACTGCAAACGGCGCAACCGAGCAGGTGTTCCTCGACGCGCTCTTCCTCGTTCGCGGCAAGCTCGCCAAACCAGTAGTCGACGAGCGCATCGAATAAAATCCGCGTGCTGCAACTCGACGCGCTCATGGCAGGGTCTCGCGCTGTCCCATGCATTCACGCAACTTCAGCATGGCGCGGTGCCGGATGACGCGCGCATTGCCCGGTGACAGGCCAAGCTCGCGCGCCACGGTGTCCGCCGGCTGATCCGCGAAGAACGCCATGACGAGCACCGAGCGCTCGCGTTCCGGAAGCGATTCGAGACAACCGGCGAGCTTCGCCTCGTCGAGATCGCGGGGTTCGGAGGTATCGATGGCCTCGGGCGTGTTGCCATACATGCGCAGCAGTCCTTCGCGCCTGGCCGTGCCGCGTCGCATTTCCAACACGACCATGCGGCACATCCCGAGCACGAACGATGCGAGCCTGTCGGGCTGGCGCAGCTTGCCGGCGCGGAGCCGTTCCAGTGTCATCAGCAGCACCTGTTGCATGAGATCGTCCGCGGCAGGCGCATTGCGCAGGTGCCGCAGGCCGTAGAGGCGAACGCGAGGCGCGAGGCGCCGATACAGCTCGGCCTCGGCTGCGGTATCGACACGCGGCGCGGCCGCCGCAATCGCCAGCGCGAGTGCGGCATCGTCAAGTGACCGTTCGAGCTCTCCCGTGTCCACGACTCGAGCATAGCCCAGGGCCCTCGCCAGGGAATACAGGTTGTCGTATCAATCATTCACAGGGGATGTGTAACGCGCCGGCGTTTCGTTACACATCCCACCGTAACTCATCCACGGAGGCTTCCATGATCACCAACCACGCAGCAGGCACCAACGTCCATGAGATCGCGGCGGGCATCTATCGCATCAACACGCCGGTCGCCCTCCCGGGTGTGCCTGATGGTTTCAACTTCAACCAGTACCTCATCGTCGACGAGGCGCCACTGCTGTTCCATACGGGGCCGCGTCGCCTGTTCCCGTTCGTGCACGAGGCGGTCGGCCGCGTGCTGCCGGTCGAGCGGCTGCGCTACGTCGGCTTCTCGCATTTCGAAGCCGACGAATGCGGCGCGCTCAACGAATGGCTCGCAGCGGCACCCCACGCCGAGCCACTCTGCGGGCAGGTCGCTGCGATGGTCTCCGTCAACGACGTGGCGGACCGGGCGGCCCGCGCGCTCGCCGACGGCGAGGTGTTGAACCTCGGCCGGCACACGGTGCGCTGGTTCGATACGCCGCACGTGCCGCACGGCTGGGACGGCGGCCTGATGATGGAAACCTCCACGCGCACTTTCCTGTGCGGCGATCTTTTCACCCAGGGCGGTACCGGCGCGACGCCGCTCACCGAATCAGACATCCTCGGACCGAGCGAAGCGTTCCGGGCGCCGATGGATTACTTTGCCCACGGCCCGGGTACCGGCGCGATCCTCGAGCGCCTCGCGGCGGAGATGCCGACGACGCTCGCCTGCATGCACGGGAGTGCCTGGCGTGGTGATGGTGCGGCCCTCATCCGGGCGCTCGCTGCGAGTCTCAGTGCCGGCCCGCGGAACTGACGCGTGATTCGGCGCAATCCTGTCAAATCCAGGGTGAGGGCGAGTCACGAAATCCATTCCATGTACGCAACTTCCGACACCGCGCCCTTGTGCATGCCTGCTAACGTGGAGCCGTAAGGAGGCCATGCGGAGGGCGACTCGGGTCGGGACTGTTCTGGCACGAGTCCGACCTGTGCCGATAGTCAGGAACTGATGATCGAGCCGCCGAATGTCACTGTTCACCCTGGGCTGCATGCTCGCAGCTGGGACCGTGCCGTTGCCGTCGTGCTGATCTGCGCATCCGTCGCGCTCCTGTTGTCTTTCGATGCGGTGTACGACAGCCTGCAGCGGGCACTGTCCGCCGTTGAACCGAGCATTGCCGCGCATCCCCGGCTTGGCGCCGTCGCGTTCGTCGTGTTCGCCGCCCTATCGGCCATCCTGGCCTTCTTTTCCAGCGCGCTGCTGTTGCCGGCGGCCGTGTACACCTGGGGTACCACGGTCACCTTTGCATTGCTGTGGCTGGGTTGGTTGTTGGGTGGGATCTGCACCTATGCGCTCGGTCGCGGGTTGCGCAGGCCGCGGGGAGACGGGTCCAGGTCGTCCAGCAAAATCGATTTCTATCTGCAAAGGGCGCCGGGTGAAGTCACGTTCGCTCTGGTCCTGCTGCTGTGTCTCGCATTGCCATCGGAAATTCCTGGCTACCTCTGCGGTTATCTCGGCGTGCGCGTCCGAACGTATGTCCCTGCGCTGGCCCTGGCCGAGCTGCCATACGCAATCGGCGCCGTCTTGCTCGGCGACGGCGTGGCCCATCGCCACATCGGGTGGCTGGTGGCCGTTGGACTTATTGGCGCCGCGCTGAGCCTGCTTGCCTTGCGTGCGCTGCGCCAGCGGCTCGAACTGCCGCCGTGACCTCAAGCGCTTGTCCACGGCGGTGCTGCGGCAGCACGTTGCACAGCCACGGCAGCCGACAGTCCCCAGGTAAGTACCGCAACAACCGACGCGGCCGGATGACGATAAAGACGGCGGCGACCGCGCCAGCGAGCAGCAGCGGATGCGTCGCAGCCCGTCGCGCGACACTGACGGCCGCATCGACCTTGCGCAGCGAATGAGCGACTTCGCCGCTGCTGATCGCGAGTTCCCGTCGTTGCAGCTCACTGCGCGCCACGAGCATGGCTCGTCTTGCGGCCAGTT
>CAVVBC010000015.1:0-9278 GCA_963746325.1 uncultured Gammaproteobacteria bacterium
AGTGTTTCCCCCGAAAGGCCGGTCGCTTTCAGCGGCTCGACCAGGTCACGCCGCGGCCCGGAGTGTAATGCATCGATCCAGTCAGCGGCCGAGCAGGAACACCAGCGGTTGATCGACGCGCAGGCGCCAGGCCTTTTCCGAGTGCTCGGCGCCTTCGAACTTGCGCGTGATCCAGTTCTGGCCCTCGACGTAGCCGGCCTCGCGCAGGATCTCGTCCGCCCGCTTCTGGTAAGGCTCATAGCCGGCATCGAGCGTCTGCGTGCCGTAATCGAACCAGTACCGGTGCGTGGCCGGGTCGGGCAGGTGCGTGGCGAAGTCGTCGAGCGTGATGCCGTCGCCTGCCGGCCAATGCGTCGACACGCATCCGGCGCCCCCGAAAACATCCGGGTACCGGCTCATCGCGTACTGCGAGATCAGGCCACCCATGCTCGAGCCCATCACCGACGTGTCGGCGCGACCGGGGAGTGTGCGGTACGCGGCGTCGATGAAGGGCTTCAGTTCCGTGACCAGGAAGGCAAGGTATCGATCCGAGATGATGTCCCCGGGCTTCAGGTCGTTGGCGCCCGGCACATTGAAATGCACGTCGCCCCGCACGGCCCGCTGCGGCATGTATTCGTCGCGACGCCGGTTCGTGTTCCAGATGCCGACGACGATCGCCTCGCGCACCGCGCCCCTGGCGATCAGGTCCGTCATCGCCTCGTCGACGGCCCAGTCGACGTTGCCGTACGACGTCGCCGGATCGAACAGGTTCTGGCCGTCGTGCATGTACAGCACGGGGTAGTGCTGCGCAGGATCCTTGCCGTAGCTCGGCGGCAGCCATACGTCGACATTGCGAGGCGCGACGTGGGTCGAGTGCAGCGACGGGTGACGGATGATGGTGCCCGTGACTCCGGGTCCCTTGACCGGAACCGGAACCGGCGCCGGCAGCCGGAGTCGGAGCCCGTGCACCCGGAGCAGCGTCTGCGGCAGCAACTGCGCTCAGTGCGAGCAGGATCGACAGAACGCCTCGCGCGGCGCGTGGCATGGCGTTACCTCAGTGGAGCTCAAGGATGGTCGCGCTGCGCGCAGCCACGGCCACGCCGCCGGCCAGATCGTGTGTCTGCTGCGACAACACGTCCGTACCCGTGGTCGCCGAGCCGATCAGCTCGTGGAAACGTCGGGTGTCGAGAGTTCGCCCGGCGTCGCCGTTGTTGAGGATGACCATGATCGTCTGTGCCGCAACGTGCCGGAAGTAAACGTAGACGCCGTCCATGGGTACGTAGTGAGTGAGCTTGCCATCGCGCAGTGCCGGTGCGGTGCGACGCCACTGCAGCAGCTTGCGCGTGTAGTCCTGCATGGCACGCTCGTCGTCGCTGAGCCCCTGTCCCGTGAAGGCATTCTTCCTGTCGCCGGCCCAGCCGCCCGGAAAATCGCTGCGGATGATGCCGTGGTCCTCGGTGCCCTTGTTGCTCATCAGCACTTCGGTGCCATACAGGATCTGCGGAATGCCGCGCGTCGTCAGCAGGAACGCGAGCGCCATGCGGTTCAGGTCCTGGCGTTCGCCCAGCGCGGTGAACATGCGACTCATGTCGTGGTTGTCGTGGAAGACGACGAGGTTGTACGGATCGGGAAAGACGCTGTCCTGCGCGAGCACCTTGTAGATGCGACGCAGCCCGGTGCCCCAGCCTTCTGCTTCCTTGAGTCCCATCGCCACCGCTTCCTGCAGCGCGAAGTCGAACAGACTCGGCAGGTACGACACGTAGCCGTCCGGCGGATTGCGGCCGCGTTGCCAGTAGGCGACCGTCGACGGGTTCGAACTCCATTCCTCGCCGACGATGTTCAGGTTCGGGTACTCCTGCGTCACCCGGCGCGACCATTCCGTCAGGAACGCACGGTCGGAGTAGGAGTACGTGTCGACGCGGATACCCGAGAGCCCGGCGTACTCGACCCACCAGAGGCTGTTCTGGATCAGGTACGTCGCCAGGTGCGGATTGCGCTGGTTCATGTCCGGCATCGTGGCGACGAACCAGCCGTCGGAGAACACCCGGCGATCATCGGCTGCGGCGTGGGTGTCCTGCAGCGTCTCGCGCACGTGCGTCGTGGCGACGAACTGGCTGTCGTTGTTGAACCAGTCGCGGCTCGGCAGGTCCTGCATCCACCAGTGCTGCGAGCCGCAGTGGTTCAGGACCATGTCCATGATCATGCCGACGCCGCGCTGGCGAGCGTCGGCGACGAGCTGGCGAAAACCTTCGTTGGTGCCGAAACGCGGGTCCACCTTGTAGAAGTCGGTGATGGCGTAGCCGTGATACGTGACCTCGGGTTGGTTGTTCGCCAGCACCGGGTTCAGCCAGAGCTGCGTGTACCCCATGCCCGCCAGGTAATCGAGGTGGTTCGCGATGCCTTGCAGGTCGCCGCCATGGCGGCCGAGTGGCAGGCTCCGGTTCAGGCCGTCGGGTATGCCCTTCACCGTGTCGTTCGACGGGTTGCCATTGGCAAAGCGGTCGGGCGTGATCAGGTAGATCGTGTCCTGCGGCCCGAAACTCGCGCGGTCCGCCGATCCTGGTGCGCGGGCGTTCAGTACGTAGGTGCGGCTAGCCGTCTTCGAGCGCCCCTTGCGAAAGTCGATACGGAATGTGCCTGGCCGGGTGTCCGGCGCGATCCGCAGGTTCACGAACAGGTAATTCGGGTTCTCGACCCGTTCGGCACTGACGAGGGTGACGCCGGGGTAGGAGAGCTTTGGTTCCAGTTCGGCCACGCGGTCGCCGTGCACCAGCAACTGCAACCGGTCGTCCTTCATGCCCACCCACCAGGACGCAGGCTCGACGCGTTCGATGCGGTCGGCCGCCACGGCCGAGGTCGAGGCGATCGCGAGCCACAGCACTGCCAGCCATTTCCTGATCATCCGGGAAGTCTCCTGCACGGGACAGGCAGTGAATCACCCCGGCTACCCGGGCTACAAGATGTTGCATACGTTTGCATTGAAGGGTGGTAGCGAGCCGGCCCCCGGTTCGTTGCTAGACTCCCACCGGCTTCGGGGGAAGCGATGGACCGGCCGCGGAACAAGTCGGGCGGGGCCGTTGCCTGCCCGTCCTGTGGCAGGGGAGTCGTCATGAGTCGGGTCACGTTGCGCGTCAGGGCCTCGTTCGCCGTGTTGCTCGCGTCGGTTGCCGTGGCCGCGCAGGCCGCAGAAATCCGCTCGCCTGACGGGCAAACGGTCGTCACCGTCGACGTCGACAAGAACGGCGCGCCTCGCTACGCAGTCGCACGTAACGGCGCGTTGATCATGCCGGCAGGGTTCCTCGGCATGCGGTTCCAGTCGCAGCCGGCTTTCGACGACGGGTTCCGTGTCGCGAGCACTTCGACGGCGTCCCACGATGCAACCTGGGAACAGCCCTGGGGCGAGCGCCGTTTCGTGCGCGACCACCATCGCGAACTGCTGGTGATTTTCGAATCCGCAGCCGGCGCCGGGCGCAAGTTCAACGTGCGCGTGCGGGTCTTCGACGACGGCTTCGGCTTCCGCTACGAAGTGCCCCGGCAGCCAGGGTACGACGCGGTCAACATCACCGAGGAACTGACCGAGTTCCGGCTCGACCCGGACGCGACGCAGGAGATCACTGCGTGGTGGATTCCGGGCCGTCGCTGGAACCGCTACGAGTACGTCTACGACACGACACCGCTCGACGCCGTGCACATGGCGCACACCCCGATGACGGTGCGCCTGCCGGGCGGCCTGCACCTGAGCTTCCACGAAGCGGCGCTCGTCGACTACGCGGCCTACGTGCTCGATCACCGGCGGCCCGGCATCTTTCGCACCAGCCTCACGCCGTGGTCCGACGGCATCCGCGTCAAGACCCGCACGCCTTTCACGACGCCGTGGCGCACCGTGCAGATCGCGCCCAGCGCAGCGAAGCTGCTCGACTCGAGCATCGTCCTGAACCTCAACGAGCCGAACGTGCTCGGCGACGTGTCGTGGGTCGAACCCGGCAAGTACGTCGGCATCTGGTGGGCGATGCACATCAACCGGGCGACGTGGGCGACCGGCCCGAAGCTTGGCGCCACGACCGCCGAGACCCGGCGCTACATCGACTTCGCCGCGGCCAACGGATTCAAAGGCGTGCTGGTCGAGGGCTGGAATGTCGGCTGGGACGGTGACTGGTTCCACAACGGCAAGCTGTTCAAGTTCACGCAGTCGAACACGGACTTCGACCTGAAGGCAGTGACCGACTACGCGCGCAGCAAAGGCGTGCGTCTCGTCGGTCATCACGAGACCTCCGGCGACGTGGGCAATTACGAGCCGCAGATGCCGGCGGCGTTTGCGCTCTACGAATCGGTGGGTGTGCGGCAGGTCAAGACCGGCTACGTCGCAGACGCGGGCGACGTGCGACGCATCGACGGCGACGGCGTCGAAGTCCACGAATGGCACGACGGGCAGTTCCAGGTCGGCCACCACCTGCGCGTGCTGCGCGAGGCGGCGAAGTACAAGATCAGCATCAACGCGCATGAGCCCGTGAAGGACACGGGTCTGCGCCGCACGTACCCGAACTGGATCTCGCGCGAAGGCGCCCGCGGCCAGGAGTACAACGCCTGGGGTGATCCGGTGAACCCGCCGGAGCACGTCGCGATCCTGCCGTTCACGCGCATGCTGGCTGGCCCCATGGATTACACGCCGGGCATCGTCGAGCTCGACGGCTTCTCCCCGAAGCACCGCGTGCAGCACACGCTGGCGAAGGAACTGTCGCTCTACGTGGTGCTGTACAGCCCGGTGCAGATGGCAGCCGACCTGCCCGAGAACTACGCGAAGCACCCGGATGCGTTCCAGTTCATCAAGGACGTGCCGACCGACTGGGACGAAAGCGTCGGTGTCGCCGGCGAGATCGGCGACTACGTCGCGGTCGCGCGCAAGCAACGCGGCAGCCCGGACTGGTTCCTCGGCGCATTGACCGACGAGAACGCTCGCTCACTGCGGCTGAAGCTCGACTTCCTCGACCCGCGCGCACGCTATGTCGCCGAGATCTATCGCGACGGGCCACGAGCTGACTGGAGGACGCGGCCGCACGATCTCGTGGTCGAGCAGCGCAACGTCACCGCGGCCGACACGCTGGAGATCGCGCTGGCGTCCAGCGGCGGGGTCGCCATTCGATTCAAGCAGACGTCGTGAGTGGAGCCGCCGATGAATCCAACACTGTTCCCGGCCTTCAACCCGTGAAAACCCGCATCCTGCTGGTGCTCGTGTCGCTGGTCGCGAGCGTGCTGATCGGCCTGGCGCTGGCCGCTCGCGGGGGCAGCGCCACCGGCAAGGCGCGGGACGACGGCATCGTCATCGGGCTGTCGATGGACACGCTCAAGGAAGCCCGCTGGCAGGCCGACCGCGACATGTTCGTGCGGCGTGCGGGCGAACTCGGCGCGAAAGTGCTGGTGCTCGCTGCCAACAGCGACGATACCGTGCAGGTCAGCGACGTCGAAAAGCTGATCACCAACAATGTCGACGTGCTGGTCATCGTTCCCCACGATGGCACGGCGATGGCAAAGGCCGTCACGATGGCGCACGAGGCCGGCATTCCCGTGATTGCGTACGACCGCATCATCCGCGACAGCGACCTCGACCTCTACGTCAGCTTCGACAACGAGCGCGTGGGCGAACTGCAGGCGAAATTCCTCGTCGACCACCTGCCTACCCCCGGCAAAGGCCGGATCGTGCGCATCTACGGCGCCAAGACCGACAACAACGCCTCCCAGTTCAAGCGCGGTCAGGACCGGGTGCTCGAGCCCTACGTCGCCCGCGGCGACATCGTGGTCGTGCACGAGGACTGGGCCGAAGACTGGAAGCCCGAGAATGCCAAGCGCATCGTCAACGCGGCGATCACTGCGTCCGGATCAAGCATCGACGCGGTGCTTGCCAGCAACGACGGCACCGCCGGCGGTGCGATCCAGGCGCTGAGCGAGGAGGGCCTCGCGGGCAAGGTGCTGGTGACCGGGCAGGACGCCGACACGGTGGCACTGCAGCGCATCGCCGCAGGCACGCAGGCAATGACGATCTACAAGCCGCTCAAGACGCTCACGCGCGGTGCAGCCGAACTTGCCGTGCAGGTGGCATCGAAACGCCTCGTCGTGGCGCGCAGCACCGTCGACAACGGTCACGGCCCGGTGCCTGCCGCCCTCTACGACGTCGTCACCGTGACGCGCGACAACCTGCTCGACACGGTCGTGCGTGACGGGATGGCGACCTACGACGACGTGTATCGCGGCATCCCCGAAGCACGGCGTCCCCCGCGTCCATGAGCGAACGCAGCGTCCTTGCAGCATGCGCGATCGTGAAGCGCTTCGGCGCCGTGACGGCGCTCGGCGGCGTGAGTTTCGACCTGCGGGCGGGCGAGGTACACGCGCTCTGTGGTGAGAACGGGGCGGGCAAATCGACGCTGATCAAGCTGCTGGCCGGCGTGCATCCGCACGGCAGCTACGAAGGCGAGATCCGGGTCGATGGCAAGGCGACCGGTGTTCCGGTCGACTCGCGACGCGGAGCGTGCCGGCATCGCCATCATCCACCAGGAACTCGCGCTGTTTCCCGACATGTCCGTGGGCGAGAACCTGTTCCTCGGCGCGTATCCGCGCCGGCGCGGGCGCATCGACTGGGATAGCGTCTACGCGCAGTCCGCTGCAACGCTCGCCGATTGTGGCATCCGGCTCGACCCTGCGGTCCGTGTCGGCGACCTCGGCGTCGGCCAGCAGCAGCTCGTGGAAATTGCGCGCGCGGTTGGACGCAAGCCGAAGGTGCTGGTCCTCGATGAGCCCACCGCCGCGCTGGCGCGCCACGAGATCGACACGCTGCTCGACCTGGTGCGTCGCCTGCGCTTGCGCGACGTCGCCTGCGTGTTCATCTCGCACAAGCTCGACGAAGTGTTCGCGATCGCCGACCGTATCACGGTGCTGCGCGATGGCTGTGCGCAGGGCACGTTGAATGCGGCGGAGACCGACGCCGGCGAGATCATCCGCAGGATGGTCGGTCGTCGTATCGAGGATCACTACCCGCGCCGGCAGTCCACGCCTGGCCGCACGTTGCTTGCGTTGCGCGGTATCGACGTGAAAGCGCCGGCGGACGGCACACTTTCGCTGGGTGGCATCGAGTTCGAAGCCCGGGCAGGGGAAGTGCTCGGGATCGGCGGCCTGATGGGCGCGGGACGCACCGAGCTGCTGCTGCACCTGATGGGACTCTGGGGCACGAGGATTGCGGGAACGGTCGAACTCGACGGCCGGCCACTTGTTGCGCGGAATCCGCGCGAGGCACTCGCGCAAGGTCTCGCGCTCGTCACGGAGGACCGCAAGCGCTTCGGGCTGGTGTCGCCGCAGGGCGTGACCTTCAATGTTTCACTGTCGTCGCTGCGCCGCCTGCGCCGCGGTCTCTTCGTCGATCGCGATCGGGAAGCAGGGCACGCGAAGTCCATTGTCGAGGAACTGCGCATCAAGGCGCAGAGCCTCGAGCAGCCGGTCGGCACGCTTTCAGGCGGCAACCAGCAGAAGGTCGTGCTCGGCAGGATGCTGCTGACGCAACCGCAGGTCCTGTTGCTCGACGAGCCGACGCGCGGCATCGACGTCGGCGCGAAACTCGAGGTGTATGAGCTCGTCAACCGCCTGACGGCGGCCGGACAGGCGATCGTTCTCGTCTCGAGCGAGCTCGGCGAACTGCTGGGCATGAGCGACCGCATCGTGATGCTGTGCGAAGGCCGCATCGGCGGCACGTTCGACCGGTCGGATGCGACCCAGGAGCAATTGCTGGCCGCAGCGATGGGCCGCCTGGAGCGCGCCGCTTGAATCGCTTCGCGACCCGCGAGCTGTCGATGCTCGTCGCACTGGTTGCGATCTGGGCGTTCTTCGCGTGGCAGGAGCCGGTGTTCCTCTCCGCGCGCAACCTGTCGCTGCTCTCGGTCGAACTCGCCGTCACCGCAGTGCTGGCCCTCGGCATGTTCGTGGTGTTGCTGCCGGGCCAGATCGACCTGTCGGCAGGCAGCGGTGTGGGACTCGCCGGCGCCGTCGCCGCTGTCCTGGTGTTCTGGCACGACGTGCCGGCCCCCGTCGCACTGTCGATCGCAACGCTTGGCGCGGTGCTGGTCTGGTCGGCGATGGGTGCGCTGATCGCGATAGAGCGGATCCCGGCCTTCATCATGACGCTGGGTGGACTGCTGGTCTTCCGTGGCCTGCACTGGCTCGTGATCAAGAACCAGACCGTGCCCGTCGTCGAAGGCGGGAGCACGAACGCGTACTCGCTGCTCACCACGTATTACCTGCCGGGCATCGCCGGTTACGTGCTGGCAGGACTGGCAGCAACGGCGATCGCCGCATCGGCACTCGCCGCACGGAAGCGCCGGCAGTCCCACGGGTTCCCGGTCGACGACGGCGAACTCACGTTCCTGAAGCTGTTCGTGCCTGCGCAGCTCGTCTTCCTGGTCGTCATCGTCACCAACGGCTACCGCGGCGTACCCATCGCGCTGGTCATCCTCGGCCTGGTGGCGGTACTGATCCACCAGCTGGTGATGAACACACCCTTTGGCCGCTACCTCTACGCGATCGGCGGCAACGAAGAAGCCGCGGCGGTGTCCGGTGTGCCGGTGCGCAATACGATCATCGGTGCCTACGCACTCATGGGCGGCATCGTGGCACTGACCGGATTCATGCAGACCGCGTACTCGGGCGCGTCGACCTCGACCGTGGGCTCCCTGATGGAACTCGATGCGGTCGCGGCCTGCGTGATCGGCGGCACGAGCCTGCGAGGCGGGCGCGGCACCGTGCTCGGCGTGCTGTTCGGCGCGTTGATCATGGCCAGCCTGCTGAACGGCATGACCCTGATGGCGGTCTCACCGGAGGCCAAGTACATTGCACGCGGCATCGTGCTCGCGCTCGCCGTGTGGCTCGACCTTCGACTTGGAAAGGACAGATAGTGCGCAAGCAAAAGCCGACGCTGGGTTTCTGGCAGATCTGGAACATGTGTTTCGGATTCCTCGGCATCCAGTTCGGCTTCGCGCTGCAGAACGCGAACGTAAGCCGTATCTTCCAGTCCCTCGGCGCATCGATCGATGACTTGCCGATTCTCTGGCTTGCAGCACCGGTCACGGGGCTGGTCGTGCAGCCGATCATCGGCTACATGAGCGACCGCACCTGGGGCCGCCTCGGTCGCCGCCGTCCGTATTTCCTGATCGGCGCGCTGCTCGCCACCGCGGCGCTCGTGATCATGCCGAACAGCCCCTACCTGTGGATCGCGGCAGGCATGCTGTGGATTCTCGACGCCTCAATTAATGTTTCGATGGAAC
>CAVVBC010000016.1:0-45692 GCA_963746325.1 uncultured Gammaproteobacteria bacterium
TGCGGATGAATCGCCTTGAGTTCGGGCGGCGCCAGGCGCGTGACTTTGTCGCGCTTGTACACCTTGAGCTGGTACGGAGCGCCGAGTTCCTCGAGCAGCCAGAGGATGCGCTGTGAGCGCGAGGTCTCGAGGTGATGAACGGTCAGCACCGGCCCTGCCCCGCTCACTCGACCAGCCTGATCACGCCGCAAGCTTCGCGCGTACCGCCCGCGCAGCCCTTCTTGAGCTCGGACTCTTCGTCGCAATACGTGTCGGGCTGGGTATGCACGATGATGGCGCTGCCGTCGGCATCGAAGACGCTCAGGCGACCGGGCGCGAGCGTGATGCGGCTGGTCGTGTGCTTGAACGTGCCGACGCCGTTCTTGACGTCGAGGTTGACCAGGTCACCCATGTGGAACGGGTGATTGATGTCCGTCGCCGGCGTCGTGTCCATCGCGGAATCAGGCCGCGACTGTCCCGCGGGACCCGGATCATGGTGTCCGCCCGCCGCGGAGCACGGCTCGCAGGCGCCGACTTCGTGGATGTGCACGGCGTGCTTGCCATCGGGCAGGCCCTTCACCTTGAGCTCGACCATCACTTCCTTCACGCCCTCGGGCGTCACCTGCTCCTTGAGCCTGGCCGTGCCCGTGATAGCGGCGTTGGTGCAGCCCTTCACGTCGGCGACGGCGGCGAGGCCATCGGCTGCAGCGATGGTGGGCAGGGCCATGAGCCCGGCGAGGATCAACTTGAGACTTGGACGCATTGCGATCTCCTTGTGTCCGAGTTGCTTCGGTCAGCGATACACCACCGCGATGTGCGGCACGGTCGTCACGTTCGGTTGCTTGAGCAGGAAATTCCGCAGGAACGTCGTAAGCTGCTTTTCGCAGAGCGCCATGATGGCGGGATCCGACGCCAGTTGCTCACCCCGCGCCTGCGCTCGTTTTGAGGCCTCCGAGTACAGCTTCAGTCCCGCGGCCTTTTCATCGGTGAGCAGGCCGCCGGACAGCACCTTGTACTTCAGGTTGGTGACGGCGGGTGTCGCAACCAGTCGCGGCTTGCCGACCAGGACTTCGATGCCGCCGGGGCCGGACTTGACGTCATACCGGTCGGGCGACAGGTCGTAGCCGAAGGAATATTCGACGGAGTACCAGATCGCGATCGTGCCCGTCGAATGGAACCCGAGCACGGACTGGTCGATGACCTGCGTGACGGCATTCGGCTGGCGGACCGTGGCCGCCAGGAACTTCTGCTGCGCGGTGAGTTGCTGCTTGCCTTCCTGCAGGTAACGCACGTACGTCGTGAACCCGAGCAGTGACCGCTCGCTTTCGGTGACCGAATCCTGCAACAGGGTGGCCCGTTCGTTCGCGGAACGAAGCTGCCCCTGCATGACGAAGAACGTTACGGCGGCCCCGATTGCAGCGGCTCCGACCAGCCATGGCGTACTCAATGGACGTGTCATATGACTCCTGCCTCACCCGACGTTGCTGCTGGGCCTGTCGGGACAGCGGCCAATATAGCCTTTCAGGGCCGGTTGCGGCCGAGCTTGTCGTGGCTGCTGACCCAGTCGCCGGCCAGCACGGCCGATCCCAGCGAAACGTCCCCAGCCAGCACGACGGCGGCAACGATCTCCGCCAGCCGATCGGCCTTGCCAGGGCCGTAACAACCCAGCATTTCCAGGCATTCGCGCTGCGTGCCAAGTCCCGTGCCGCCGCCATAACTCGCGACGATCAGGGACGGCAGCGTGACCGACCAGTAATAGTCGCCGTTGTCGAGCAACTGCGCGTAGGTGATGCCGGCGTGCGACTCGGCGACGTTGGCCGCGTCCTGGCCGGTCGCAATGAACATCGCCGCGATGCCGTTGGCGGCGTGCGGGCCGTTGTACGCCGAGCCCGCCATGAACGAACCCGCCTGGCTGACCTGCCGCGAGCGGAACAACGTCCTGGCGTCGACGCGCATCAGTCGTTGCAGGGTCTCGTTGCGAATCGTCACCTCCGCGATCACGCGACGGCCGCGCGTGCGCAGCGTGTTGACGGCCGAATGCTTTTTGTCGGTATCGATCGAGCCCGACAGGATGTAGACCGGATGCAGCGGGTGCTGGGCCTTGATCCACTCGCAGGCCGCCAACGTCGCCTTGCCCGTCATGTTCTGGCCGGCTGCATCACCGGTGGTGTAGTTGAAGCGCGTGTACAGCAGGTTGCCGACGGCATACTGCTCGATGTCGGTCAGCTTGCCGACCCGGGTCGTGGCTTCGGCCGTCGCGCGAATGGCGTCGAATCGCTCGACGAGCCACTGGCTGAAATCGCGAGCTTCACGCGCGCTGGCGAATTCGAAGACCGGCGCGCGCTGCATGGAGCGCTTGACCACGGTGACCGACACCCCGCCGCATTCGCTGAGCAAGCGCATGCCGCGGTTGTAACTCGCGACCAGCGTGCCCTCCGTGGTGGCCAGCGGGACGTAGAAATCGCCCGTAGCATGTTCGCCGTTGATCCGCAGTGGTCCCGCCAGCCCGATGGGCACCTGCGCGACGCCGAGAAAGTTCTCGATGTTGCCGGCTACTTGCGCGGGGTCGACGGTGAAAGAGCCGACGTGCGACAGCGCCGTTCCGGTGCGGCCGGTCACGAACTCGCGCCGCCGCTGCGCCATGTCCGCCGTGTAGTCGTTCTCGGGGTCGCGGGGTATTGGAATACGGTCGCTCACGCTTCCTCCTCGACCCGCCGGCGCGGATGCGGTCGCTCGATGTCTCTCAGAACCAGTTGAAGTTGAAGCTGATGCTCACCCGTTCGGTCTGGACCGGATTCGGCGGCACTTCGTGGCGCAGCCAGCTCTCGAACAGCAGCACGGTGCCGGCCGCGACGGGCATGGTCACCCACGGCTGGTTGTCGGGTTTGGCGTCCGCCGTACGTGGCGGTGCCGCCATGTAGCGATCGAGCCGTGGATCTTCGAGCTTGAGGCCAGGCACACCCTTGGGCGTGCGCACGTAGTACGTGCCGCTGATCGTCGAGAGCGGGTGCAGGTGCAGGCTGTGCGTGACGCCGCGGGGCATCATGTTGATCCAGCAATCGGTCATCGACAGCTCGCGGCCTTCGAGGTCGAACTCGAGCGTGCGGGCATAGCTGAGCACGTGCCGCTGCAGCTGCTTCCCCAGCGTCGCAAACGTCGGCGAGAGCGTGTGCATCCGGTTCAGCGAACCATAGGACGTGTAGCCACCCGGATACCGCTCCTTCGACCAGGCGCGCCCGGCCACGTCGTCAGCACGGTACTGCTCGCACTCGTGCAGCAGGCGGGTATTGAACGCCTCCCAGCCTGATGCCTGCAGCCTTGCGGTATAGACGCGGGTGGGAAACAACGAAAGGATTGTCATGGCGTGCCTCGCGGGCGCTCAGTCCTCGACGGCTTGGCGTCGACGTCCAGGCACGGGATCGTCCTCTTCGGGCAGGGTCCGTTGCAGGACTTCGAGCACGGCGTGTGCCGCGCGGTAACGGTATTCAAAGCGATGGTCGAGCGGCGCAGGCCGTGTATGCAGGTACAGTTCGAGCGCCTCGCTGACGACTTCGGCTTCGAGTTCGGGCAGCAGCAGCTTGATCGGTCCGTTGGCCATGCGCGTCCTGCCGGCAGGGATCAGTGCGAGAGCGGGGCCGCGGAGTCGGCTGTGCCCTTCGGCAACTCGAACTCGCCCTTCGACGTGAAGCGCTGGGTGCCGAACATCGAGGCTCCGCCGAGCTTGCCGCTCAGCGAGTACGTGACCTTTGTCGACGGGCTTGCCGTCGATCATCCCCAGCACCTGGCGCGCCATGCGCATGAGGGATACCGTCACCGGCACGGCTATGACCGCTTCGCCGAAGCGCGGCACCGTGCCCGCCTGGTCGCTCACACCGCTGGCAAAATCGCGACCCATGACGTCGAGGTTGAGCGACACGCCGTCGTATTCGATCGGCGCGTCGTTCGGGTTCTGCACGCGTAGCTTGACCAGCAGGCGCAGTTCCATGCCCTCGCCCGGTAACGACTCGATTCCTGCGACGCTGACCTGCAGCGGATCGTGGCTGGGCAGCGAGGCGCACGCCGACAGCATGAGGCTGGCAAGCAGCAGCCAGACCCTGGCGATCCGGTGCGATCGAAGAAGGAACATGTGGCGCTGCGTCCCAGTCTGTGCCGTCGGGCCGGTCAGTGCCGAGTGTAGCTCGTGACCAGTTCGTGCAGGAACCGGCGCGCGTCGAGCACGGACCGCACGCGGACGCGCTCGTTCAAGCCATGTGCGCCGCTGCCGGCCGCGTCCGCGAATATGCCCGAAATACCGTACGTGGGCGTGCCCGCGGCATTCAGGAACCGGCCGTCGGTCGCGCCCGTGGACATCGTCGGGACCACTCGGGCGTCAGGCCAGAGGGTCTTCGCGATGGCACGGATAGGATCCATGATCTCGGCCGTTAGCGGCGGCGCCGGTGCAGCCAGGCCCATCTCGTCGCCGAAATTGACGCTGATCGCTTCGTCGGCAAGGACCCGGATCAGCTCCGCACGCACCTGCTCCATCGGCACGCCCGGCAGGATGCGGCAGTTCACGTTGACCCTGGCGCGCTGCGGCAGCGCATTGGGCGCGTGGCCACCATCGAACTGCGTGGCGACACACGTGGTACGGAGCATGCCGTTCCAGCTCGGGTTGGCCGTCCACAGCCGCTGCGCGGCCGCGTCGTTGGACGGATCCGCGACGATTGCGCGCATGTCTGCGGCGACCTCGGGCGAAGCCATCTCGGCCTGCGCCAGGAAGTAGGCACGAGTCGTAGCGTTCAGGCTGACCGGAAACTGGTACGCGGCGAGACGCGTCAGCGCAGCAGCCATGCGGTTGATCGGGTTTTCGCGCGTCGGTCGTGAACTGTGACCGCCGGGGTGAGTCACCTCGAGCTTGAAATCCTGGTAGACCTTTTCGCCCGCCTGGACGTCGAGTGACAGGTGCCCGCCATTGGCATCGAGCAGGCCGCCCGCGCCTTCGTTGACGACGAACTTGGCCGTCATCAACGCGGGATGCTTTTCGAGCAGCCAGTGCACGCCGTTGAAGTGGTCCGACGTCTCCTCGCCGCACGTGAGCGCCAGTGTCACGCCCCGCTTCGGCTGGTAGTTCTGCTCACTCCAGCGCACGAGCAGGTCGGTGAAGATCGAAGCCATCGCCTTGTCGTCGCTCGCACCGCGTGCGTAAAAGAAGCCGTCTTCCTCGATGAGCGTAAACGGGTCGCGCACCCAGTCCTCACGGCGGGCCTCCACGACGTCGATGTGGGCCAGCAGCATGATCGGCTCGAGCTTCGCATCCTTGCCCGGGAACGAGGCGATCAGGGAGCCGCTCCGCGGAAACTCCGCGGGCGCCAGGACCTGCATCGACGAGGCCGGCATGCCCGCTTGCTGCAGTCGTGCTGCCATCTTCTCCGCCGCTGCCGTGCAACTGCCGGCGGACAGCGTCGTGTTGGTCTCGACGAGCTCCTTGTACAGCTCGCGGAAGGCCGCCTCACCGGGGTAAGGCTCGGGCGCGGAAGCCCCCATCGCGATCGAAAAGGGCGCGATGGCCGACACGGCCAGGATCATCGCCGACCGCGCCAGGCGGAACGTGCGCTGCAGGGACTGGTTCATTGTTTCACCGCTGGCACTGGAAGCCGAGGTTTCATGATGGAGGAAAGCAGGTCTGGCGTCTTCTCGATCCGCTCGAGGTGCGGGTAGCGCAGCCCGTCGTGGTAATCGAGGCGGATGGCACGGAACGTATCGGCGCTGCGAACGAGCAGTTCCGTCGGCAGCTTCGGGTCGGCCTTGGCTGCCTTCAGCGCATCTTTCAGCCGGGCGTGCGTGTACGCCTTGCCGTTGATGGCAACGACGGTCATGCCGGGAGCGACGCCCGCCCGGAACGCCACACTGTCCCAGAACACCTCGCCCACCTTGCCGTCCTTGCCGAGATTCACGCCCAGCGAGTACAGGAAATTCTGCGTGCCATCCGCCGAATCGCTCTCCTTGACCGACGCCGATGGCTCGTCCATGAAGACCAACCGCCAGCCACCGCGTTCCAGGCCCTCGAGTGGCGCCCGGGAACCGTGGCCATCGAGTCGCGTGCGCAACATCGTGGTCCAGTCGTACGGCGCGACCGAATTCAGCGTCGCGACGACGTCGTCGAAAGTGTACGTGAGAGGTTCGATTCGACCGTCTTCGACGCCGTAGAAGGCGCGCGCAAAATCGTCCAGTGATCGCCTGCCCCGGGTCAGTTCGCGGATCTTCGTGTCGACGTCCAGCCAGACGAAGAGACCTTCGGTGTAGTAATCCTTGCTGCGCTGCCAGCTCTGGTAACTCTGCCGGCCGCCGGTAGTCCAGGATCGGTTGCTGGGTGGTGTCCTGGAGGTTGCGCCACTGCCGGCCGGCGCGACCGAGGTCGATAGTTCGCCGCATAACGGGCGAGAATGTCGCGCGTGAGTTCGGGTGACCAGAGACCAGAGCGGCTCGCGAGCACGGCACCGAGGTACTCCGTCATGCCCTCGTAGACCCAGAGCAGGCTCGGTCCCATCGGCACCTCGTAGGACGGCGTCCACAGGTCCGCAGGCCGTCGGAACTTGCCGTTCCACGAATGGATCATTTCGTGCGGCAGCAGGTCACGACCGTTGCCGTTGCTGTCCCAGTCCGTGAAGTAGCCGAGACCGACGCCGTTCTCGCTCGACTGGTGGTGCTCGAGCCCGATGCCGGTGAAATGGTCGCTGATCGCGAGCAGGAAATCGTATTCCTGGAAATGGCGTGCGCCGAACAGTGTCGACCGCCTCACGCACGACACGACGATGCTTCTCGAGTTGCTCGTCCGTGGCCTGCAGCTCTTCCGGCGCGATCCGCAAAGATATTGAGCCGCACCGGACCCTTCGCGCTGGTATCCAGCTCGACGCGACGGTAGTACGAACCGGCGAACAACGGTGAATCAACCAGCGTTTCGAGCGGCACCGTCGAAAACCGCACGGTGTCGCCAGTACGGTTTGCACCGCGCAGCGCGGAGGCGAACTGCCATCCGGCCGGCAAACGGATCGTCGCCTCGACTGGAATCTGACGGGCGTAATAGCCCGCCGGGTACAGCAATGCCTTTTCCCACTGCAGGCCGAGCAGGTCCGGTGTCATGACGACGCGCCACTGGCTGGCGTCCGTGGGCGTGAGGAACTGGAACTCCAGCTCCAGCTGCGTGACGCCTGCGGGAACGTCGACGTGGAAGGCGTACATCTCGACGGGATCGCGTTGCCACTCGAGACGCTCGCCGGTGTTGCCGTGAATGATCAGCCCGGCGAGCTTGTCGATCGGCCCGGTGGTCGAGTGATTGCCGGGCAACCACTTCGGGTAGAGCAGCGTCGTGCGGCCCGGTGCGGCGACCGGAATGCTTTCCCTGACGCGGAACACCCGGTGGTCGAGGTCCGTCGCATCGACGTGCAACTGGATCACGCCTGGATACGGCACGTCCTTCGGCGCAGGTACCTGCACACCGGCCGCCGTGGCGTGGGCCTGGCCGACAAAGAGCAGCAGCGCCGCAAGTCCGCCGAGCATTGGATTCTTCGTGTTTCGCATTCGTGGTTGTTTCTGGTTCAGTCGAGCAGTCGTTCGCGCAGGCGGTCGAGCACGGCAGGCTCGATCGCCAGTTCGTCCAGCAGGTAAGCGCACGGAGCCGTGGCGTGTCTCGATGGCATCCAGGCTCGCCTGGATGTACTCGGGTGCGCGGCCAGCACGGCGTCCGGGCGGTGGCGACAGGCCAGGATGGGCTCGGCCGTCGCGGCGAGGCCGACCCGTGCCGTCGCGCCGAGCAGCTGCGCGCAGGTCCACGCCGTGTTCGTCAGCGCGTAGTCCTCGACGATGGCTCGCGCGGGACGCCGAGCGCTCGAGCACGAGGCGACGCGACCCGTGCGGTCCTTGCCGGCCGAGCAATGCACGATGGTCGCGCCCTCCCGCATGGTCGAGCGCGGCAAAACACCGCGAGCCGCGGCTGCAGGCCGAACGGCAGCCGTTCGTACATCTTCAGCATGGCCGCGTGTACGCTGGCAACGTCGTGCGAATCGGCGAAGGCACGGTCACGGATCGGTGACGACTCCTGCTCGCTGTCCCATTCGAAGCGACGGACCCCGGCACCGAACGAGGGGTTGGGATGCAGCGCGCGTTCCGCGGTCCGGCGCAGATCGCAGACGGCGCGGACGCCGAGTGCCTGCACTTGCGCGGCAGCCGTTGCCGACAGCCGGGCCATCACGCCGGATCGATAGAGCCGGCCCCAGCGCACGCGTGCGCCGATCGGTGGTCTCGTAGCCGCCGCAATCACGAAAATTGCAGCCACCCTCGAGCGGCAGCACGCGGGCCGGAATCATCCGGCGATGATCACATGCAGCGTGCGGCGTTGCCACCGCGCAAGTCGACTACAATGGCGCCGTCGCACGTCGGGACGTCATCGTTGTCCGCTGGAGCACTTGCCCGCATGAAGCACCCTCTTCGCCGCCGCCTTCCTGGCCTTCCTGGCCTTTCTCTCTCTGCTGACGGCACCCGCCCAGGCGCAGCAAGCGTCCACGAACTCGGCTGACGATGCCGTGATCGCGGCGACGATCAAGGCCGGCCTGCTCGACAACAGGAACACCAGCGGCACCCGGATCAACGTCGACAGCTACCAGGGCGTCGTGCAATTGAGCGGTTTCGCGCGTTCGGAAGGCGAAAAAGCCGCGGCGACCAAGGTGGCAGAGGGCGTTGCGGGCGTGAAGAAGGTGCTCAACAGCGTCGCGGTGGCACCGGCCACCTCGATGGGCACCAGGCTCGACGACAGCCTCATCACGGGCAAGGTCAAGGCCGCGCTCATGGATGCGGCCGACGTCAAGAGCCTGCAGATCAACGTCGAGACCCGTAACGGGGTCACGCAGCTCGCCGGCTTCGTCGCGACCGCCGCAATGAAGGACAAGGCGGGTCAGATTACGGCAGGCATCGACGGCGTGAAACGCGTCGACAACGTGCTCGTGGTCAAGCCGCGCTGACACCTGCGCTGGCATCCGCCGGGGCGGTCGTCCAGTACGCGTACATGTGCACGCGCCCGGTGCGCACGTCGCACATGGCGCGCTTCGACTGCCCGTTCTCCACCCACTGCTTGATGTTCACTCGCGCCGGCAGTTGCACGGGCGTCAGGAACTGCGTCTCGAGCCGCGCGTCGGGCGGCGGCACGTCGATGGGACGCTCGGCCAGGCTGCGCGCCAGCGACCACATGCCGTGCGAAATCGCGCCGCGCAGGCCGAAGAAGCGCGCCGCGCGATCGTTCAGGTGGATCGGATTGAAGTCGCCCGAGACGCGCGCGTAGCTCCAGGCGCGGTTCAGGTCCACCTCCAGCTCCGTGAGCACCTGGCTGTCCTTCGGCGCCTTCGGTGGCCGCGGCGGGCGCCCTCCCGTCCGCTGCACGGAGTCCGGCCAGCGCGACATGAACACGCACGTTTCCCGCCAGACGGTTTGTCCGGCCCGCAGGATGTCCGTCACCATGTCGAAGGTGAGCCCGGCATCGGTCTTGCGGTAATTGCGGGCCGCAACCACGACGTTCACGGTCATGCCCGCTTCCAGCGCCCGCGGCTGCGCGATCGTGTTGGAGACGTGGATGAGTCCCATCGGGCGCAGCGGGAACGACGACAGCGCCATGATCCGCAGGTGCAGCGGCATGGCGAGCACGTGCGGATACGTGATCGGCACGTAGCCGTTGCGCACGTCGGAGGCGTCGAAGGCGCAGACCGACGCGTACCTGGCGACAGCCTGCGGCTCGATCGGCACCTGGTCGAGCCGCACCTCGAATTCGGTCGGCTCGTCGAGCGAAAGAATGTCCGGACGGCGCGTCAGCAGGACGCGCGGATAACTCGCCAGTCCGGAAGGCAGCTTTGACAGCTTGAGGTGGACCGTCCGGGTCGTCACCTCAGGGCTGGACCTGGTTGATGACGACGTCCAGGTTCTCGGCGCCGCCCTTCTTCTGCACGGCGCGGCCGATGAGGTCGCCCGGTGGCGGTCATCGGCGTGCCGCCGTAGGCGACCCGCGCGACGATCTCGACGTCGTTCACCGACGACAGGTCGCGGCCCTCGATCATCGTGTTGGCGTCGCTCAGGACCACGACTGCCGGCAAGTCGTCCGTGGTGATGCGCGTCGCAGCGATCGGCGGACCCGGGATGCCGGGCTCGCGCGCAGCGACGAACAGCGTGGCGCCCGGCTTCACTTTGCTGGCGAGCGACGGGTCGACCTTGACGCTGATGCGAATCGTGCGTCCCGTGGGCGCGACGTCGCCTCCCATGCCGCCGCCCATGGGCCCTGCACCCATGCCACCGCCTGCGGCCGCCATGGCCGGGCCAGCGGCACTTGCGCCCGCCGGAACGTCGACGCCGAGTTCCTTGAGCTGGGTGACGATCACTTCACGAATCTCCGGGGGCGGGTTGCCCTCGAGGAGCTTCGTCCAGTTCTTCTTGGCGGTCTCATTGTCACCGGCGCGCACGGCGATGACGCCCTGGTACCAGAGCGCCTTCTGGTTGCCCGCATCGGCGGCGAGCGCGTCGTCGATGATCGCCTTGGCGCGTGGCTGCACGGCCGGGTCATCCGTCAGCACGAGCGCCTCGGCGAGGTCGAGCTGCAGGTCGATGTCCTTCTGTGGGGCCAGCGCGTTGGCCTTTTCGTAGGACTCCGCGGCCTTCACTGCGTTACCGCCCACCAGGTACGTGCGACCGAGCATGCGCCAGCCTTCACGATCGTTCGGGTCCTTGGCGAGCCGGGCTTCGAGCGTGGCGGTCACCTCGTTCATCGCTCCGGCCGCACCCATCTCGCCGTGTCCCGCGGGTAACGCCTCCGCCGACACCGGGTTGTCCCAGGGGAAGTTGTTCAGATTCGCGTACAGGCCAATGGCGCCCAGGCCGATGGCGACTGCCAGCGCGAAAGCGAGCGGCGCTGCTTTCGGCACGGCGGGCTCGCCCTTCACTGCGGCAGGCAGCGGTCGCAGCAACGGATAGAGCACGAGCGCGATGGCCGCAAGGATCATCAGCGCGACGACGACGAGAAATACAGACGGCATCACGATTGTCCAGCCTCCGGGCCGTCCGCATCCGCTTGCGCTGCCTGCTTGCGGATGAATCGGATGCCCACGAACGTTCCAAGCAGCAGCAGCAGCACGGGTGCTGCCCAGAGCAGGTAATTGACCGGCGTCATGCGCGGCCTGTAGAGCACGAAGTCGCCGTAGCGATCGACCATGAAGGTGCGGATCTCGTCGTCGGTCTTGCCGGCGGCGATCATCTCGCGAACCTCGCGACGCAGGTCCTGGGCCAGCGTGGCGTTCGAATCGGCGATGGTCTGGTTCTGGCACACGAGGCAGCGCAACTCGCGACCGATCGTCTCGTAGCGCGCCTGCAGCGCCGGGTCGTCGAAAGCGCGCTCGGTGTCGATGGCGAGCGCCGGAACCGCGAACGCGACCAGCAACGCCACGAGCACGGTGCGGGCGAAACGCGAAAAGTACAGCAACGTCATGTCGTTCATCCCCCGGCCGGCGCGATGCCGGCGTTCGCCGCCTGGATGCGCGGCAGAAATTCCCTGGTCCAGACTTCCATCGTCATCGGCGCGATGTGCTTGAACAGCACCTTGCCGTCCGGACCGATCAGGAACGTCTCCGGGGCGCCGTAGACGCCCCAGTCGATCGCCACGCGACCTTCAGGATCGGAGGCGACGACCGCGTAGGGATTGCCGAGCTGTCGCAGCCATTCCTTCGCCGCGGCGCTGTCGTCTTTCCAGTCCAGGCCGATCATCGGCACCACTCCGGTCCTCGCGATCGCGAGCAGCGTGTCGTGTTCCTCGCGACAGCCGCCGCACCAGGTGCCCCACACGTTCAGCACCCAGGTCTTGCCGGCCAGTTCCTTCGAAGCGACCGGATAGTTCGGGTCCTGCAGGCTCGGCAGCGTGAACTCCGGCGCCTGCTTGCCGATCAGCGGCGACGGCACGTAGGACGGGTCGCGCTGCAGGCCCACGAACAGGAACACACCGAGCAACGCGGCCAGTGCGAGTGGTACGCCGAACTTGAGCATGTCGAACTTCCCGGAAAGTCAGGTGGCTTTCGCCGTCTTGGCCAGGCCGGCTTTTTCGTCGGCCTCGGACTTGCGCGTGCGATAGCGGCGATCGGTGATCGCGATGAAGCCGCCGATGGCCATCACCAGTGCCCCGAACCAGATGAAGCGCACCATCGGCTTGTACTGCACGCGCACGCTCCAGGCGCCTTCGCCCAGGTCGTCGCCCATGGCGACGAACAGGTCGCGGTTCCAGTTCACCTCGATGCCGGCCTCGGTCATCGGCATGGTGCGCACGCGGTAAACGCGCTTCTGCGGATTGAGCTTGGCGATGAGCTTGTCGCCCTCGGTGATCGTGAAGTGCGCCTGCGTCGCGTCGTAGTTGGGGCCGGCCACCTGTTCGAGGCTTTCGAAGTTGAACTTGTAGCCCTGCAGTTCGATGGACTCGCCCGGCTTGAGCGCCATGTCCTTCTCGATGCGATAGGTCTGCACCACGGTGACGCCGATGCAGAACATGGCGACGCCGATGTGCGCGACGGTCATGCCGAGCACGCCCCGCGACAGCGACTGCTTCTTGCGCAGGCGCTGGAACGGTTCGTACAGCGACGACAGGATGACCCAGAACGCCGCCGTGAGGCCGACCGACGCCATGAAGTTGAAGCCGCCGTAGGCCACGATCGGAATGGCGACGCCGGCAACGATCGCGACGGCGAGCATGGTGACCAGCGCCTTCTTCTTCTCTTCGAGCTTGGCGTGCTTCCAGGACGCGTGCATGCCGACCGCGAGCAACGCCATCAGGGGCAGCGTCGGGATCAGGAACACGACGTTGAAGTACGGCGGCCCGACCGAGATCTTGCCCATGTTGAGCGCGTCGAGGAACAGCGGGTACAGGGTGCCGATCAGGATCAGCGCCGTGGTCACCAGCAGCAGCATGTTGTTGAACAGCAGGAAGGACTCGCGCGAGACCACGTCGAAGCCGCCCTTGGCGCGCAGCCCGGGACCGCGCCAGGCGTAGAGCGCCAGCGAGCCGCCGACGCAGAGGCCGAGGAATGCGAGGATGAAGAGGCCGCGGCTCGGGTCGCTCGCGAAGGCATGCACCGAAACCAGCACGCCGGAGCGCACCAGGAACGTGCCGAGCAGGCTCAGCGAGAACGCGATGATCGCCAGCAGCAGCGTCCAGCTCTTGAAGAGCCCGCGCTTCTCGGTCACCGCCAGCGAATGGATCAGCGCCGTGCCGACGAGCCAGGGCATGAACGAGGCGTTCTCGACCGGGTCCCAGAACCACCAGCCGCCCCAGCCGAGTTCGTAGTACGCCCACCAGCTGCCGAGCGCGATGCCGCACGTGAGCATCATCCAGGCGACCGTCGTCCAGGGCCGCGTCCAGCGCGCCCATTTCTCGTCGAGCTTGCCTTCGAGCAGCGCGGCGACGGCAAAGGCGAACGCCACCGAGAAGCCGACGTAGCCGAGGTAGAGCATCGGCGGATGCACGGCCAGCGCGAAATCCTGCAGCAGCGGGTTCAGGTCGTGTCCGTCCTGCGCGGCCGGAATCAGGCGTTCGAACGGATTGGACGTGAACAGGATGAAGGCCTGGAAGCCGACGCTGATGACGCCCAGCACGCCGAGCACGCGCGCGGCGAACGTTTCCGGCAGGTTCTTGCTGAACATCGCGACGGCGATCGACCAGGCGGAGAGCGACAACGCCCACAGCAGCAGCGAGCCTTCGTGCGCGCCCCAGACGGCCGAGAAGCGGTAGAAGGTCGGCAGCGCCGAGTTGGAGTTGTTGGCGACGTACAGGACCGAGAAGTCGTTCTTGTAGAACGCCCAGGCCAGCACTGCGAACGACAGCGCGACGAAGACGAACTGGCCGGCCACCGCCGGCCGGGCCGCCGCCATCCAGCGTCGGTTGCCCAGCGCCGGGCCGGCGAGGCCGAAGAAGGCCTGCGCGCAGGACAGCAGCAGCGCGAGGATCAGCGCAAACAGACCAAGTTCGACGACCATGCGGTAAATGCTCCGGTGCGGGGCTGGCTGGACTCAGTGCGGGACGATCAGGTGCTGCCGGGCGCGGCTGGCGCCGCAGCGGCCGCGGCCGCATTGGATGCGTCCATGTGCGGCTTCAGGCTGTCCGCCACTTCGGGCGGCATGTAGTTCTCGTCGTGCTTGGCCAGCACTTCTTCGGCGACGAAGCGGTTGCCGTCCATCTTGCCGCGCGCGATGACGCCCTGCCCCTCGCGGAACAGGTCGGGCAGGACGCCCGTGTAGCTCACCGGGACCGTCTGCTGGTAGTCGGTCAGGGTGAAAGTGACTTCCATGCTGCCCGACTCGCGCTTGAGGCTGCCGTTCTCGACCAGCCCGCCGACCCGGATGGACCGGGACTCCGGCGCTTCGCCGGCGTGCACCTGGGTCGGGCTGTAGTAGTAGAGCAGGTTCTGGTTGAAGGCCTTCAGTGCAAAGGCGGTGGCGATGCCGACGCCGGCCAGGATGGCGACGACGGTGACCATGCGCTTCTGTCGCGGTGTCATGACGTCTCTCCCGGGCAAGTTCGTTGCGCCGCTTTGCGGCGGTCTGTGCTTCGGCTTCGGAGCGGCGGGCCGCCCACCAGTTCCAGAGCAGGACCAGGGCCGTCAGCCCATAGGCAGGCCACACGTATTCCGCGTAACCCCCCATCTCAAGAAACTTCTGTAAGTCCATGATTATGCTGCTTCTTTAAGCCAGTTTGCATTGCGTTCGCGGCGCAGGATCTCGCCGCGCAGGCGGCGCGACACGGCCCAGCCGAAGTACAGCTGGAAGCCGGCGATCATGATGAACAGCGGGATCAGCATCGCCAGCTGGATCGACGGCTTGTCGAGCTTGGTCACGCTGGCCGGCTGGTGCAGCGTGGTCCACCACTCGACCGAGTAGTGGATGATCGGCACGTTGATGACGCCGACCAGCGCCAGCACGGCGCTGGCCCGGTCGGCCCGCTGCGGGTCGTCGAACGAGGCACGCAGCGCCATGTAGCCGAGGTAGAGGAACAGCAGCAGCAGTTCCGAGGTGAGCCGGGCATCCCAGACCCACCACGTGCCCCACATCGGCTTGCCCCAGATCGAGCCGGTGGCCAGCGCCAGGAACGTGAACGAGGCGCCGATCGGGGCGCAGGCTGCCGCGGCCGCGTGGGCCAGCTTGATGCGCCAGATCAGGCCGACGCCGGCCGCCACCGCCATCACGACGTACGTGAACATCGACATCCAGGCGCTCGGCGCGTGGACGTAGAGGATGCGGAAGCCGTCGCCCTGCTGGTAATCGGCAGGCGCCTTGACCAGTCCCCACCAGGTGGCGAGCAGGATCAAAGCCAGCGACGCCCAGCCGAACCACGGGGCCATCGTGCCCAGGATGCGGTAGGCGTGCGGCGGCGATGCGAGCTTATGGAACCAGGTCCACGACATGTTGATCCTCTTGACCGGTCAGCGTGCGTTGCGTTCAGTGGATTGCGTCAAATACTTGTCAATTCTCGACGCTGATACGGATCGCCGCAGACATTGCGAGCGGTCCGAGACTCAGCGCCATGAAAAAGATCGCTGCCAGCAGCTGCAGCGGACCGGCCGGGGAGTCCCCGTCCATCTGCATGGCCACGGCGCGTGAGCCGAAAATCAGCAGCGGCATGGCGAGCGGCAGCACCAGCAGCGACAGCAGCACGCTGCCCCGGCGTACGCCCACGGTGAGCGCGGCGCCGATGCCGCCCAGGATGCTGAGCGTACCGGTGCCGAGCAGCAGCGACAGCATCAGCACGCCCCAGGCGCTGGTCGGCAGGCCGAGGCCGGTGCCGACGATCGGCGACATGATCACGAGCGGCAGGCCGGTCAGCACCCAGTGGGCCGCCACCTTGGCCAGCAGCAGGTAGCCCAGCGGCTGGCCGGAGAGCACCCATTGTTCCGTGGTGCCGTCCTCGACGTCGGCCCGGAACAGGGCTTCGAGCGCGAGCAGCGAGGCCAGCAAGCGCCGCCACCCAGACGACGCCGCCGCCGATCTCACGCAGCGCCGACAGGTCCGGCGTGGTGGCAAGCGGGAACATCGTCGTGACGACCACGTAAAAGATGAGCGGCTGGGCGACTTCGTCCCAGCGACGCCAGGCCAGGGTCAGGTCGCGCTGGAAGACCAGCTTGGCCGCCGCGAGCGTCGGGGTGCGCACGGCGGTCATGGCTCGAGCTCCAGTCGGCGCAGGCAGGGCGCGTCGTCGAGCAGGCGCTGGTGGGCCGCGGCGATGGCCAGGCCGCCCCGCTCCACGTGGTCGACGATCAGGTCTTCGACCAGCTCGATGCCGGCGGTGTCGAGGTTGGTGACCGGCTCGTCGAGGATCCAGAGCGGCCGCGTCCGCGAGCAGCAGGCGTGCCAGCGCCAGGCGGCGCTTCTGGCCGGCCGACAGCGAGCGCGCCGGCAGGTCGCCGCGCGACAGGATGCCGACGCGGTCGAGGGTCGCGTCGATGGTCGCCGCCGTGAGCGTCGTGCGCAGGCCGGCAAGGAACTTGAGGTTCTCGCGCGCCGTCAGGTCGCCCTTCAGGGAGTTGAGGTGGCCGAGGTGGCCCAGTTCGAAATTGAATTCGTCGCGGCGGCCCCGGATCGACTTGCCGCGCCACAACAGCTCGCCGGTTTCAGCGGGCAGCAGGCCGCAGATCACGCGCAGCAGCGTCGTCTTGCCGACGCCGTTGGGACCCGTGACCTTGAGGAACTCGCCGGGGCGGACCGAGAAAGACACGTCACGCAGGATGTGCCGGTCGCCTCGCCACGCGTTGATCTCGCGGGCCTCGAACACGGCCCCGTCGAATGTCATCAAGCCTCCGCGCGAATTGCCTGTTTTTCGCCCTGATTGCATGTTACAGGGTCGCGATTCGGCGCGAAGTCTAGCAAAACAGACTCATTCCAAGGTCGGGGATTGCCGCAGTCACTCTGCGGGTTCCAGCCGGACGAGATCCGTCCCTTCCTCGACCCGCTGACCCGTCTGCACCTTGACTTCGACGACGTTTGCAGTCCAAGGCGCCGTGAGCGAGTGTTCCATCTTCATGGCCTCGAGCACGAGCAGCACGGCCCCTTTGGCTACCGTCTGCCCCACCTGCACGCGCACGTCGAGCACGTGTCCAGGCATCGGCGCCCGGAAATGTCCTTCGTGCTCCGCGGAAACGCGATGTTCTGCGCCCGTGTCCTCGACGAAATCGAAGCGCAGGCAGTGCCGGCGCACGATCAAGCGGCCGTGATCCAGTTCGACCCGCGCTCGCACCGGAGTGACCGTCGATGTAGCCCTCGAGCACGTCGCTCGCGGGGCGTCGCAACGTCACCCGATGCGACTTGCCATCGAGGACGACGGCCACGCCGTCGGTCTCGCGCCGGAACGAGAGCCAGTGCTGCAGCGGCTGGGACTCTGCAATCGACGCGGGCGCGGCGTGCGTATCGAGCCGCAAAGCGACCCGGACGCTGGCCGGCCCGTTCAGCCGGAAGCCCGTAGCCGCTTCCCACGGACTGGCCGCGTAATGGGCAGCCCCGAGATCGTCTCCCGGCAGCGACTGCAATCGAGCCGCAGCCGCAATCAGCCAGGCGGCGTGGATTTCGTGGGCTTCGACCCCAGGCGCGAGCGACGGGTCGGTTTCGAGCAGTCGCGTGCTGACGTCGCCCGCTCGCACGGCAGGCGCGCCCAGGATCTGCCAGAGGAAGCGTGCGTTGGTGCGCACGCCTTCGACCTCGGTGGCTTCGAGCGCGTGCTGCAGTTTTTCGATCGCTGTCGCGCGGTCGGGCGCCCAGGCGATCAGCTTCGCAATCATCGGGTCGTAGTGGACCGTGACTTCGTCACCCTCCTCCACGCCCGCGTCGATGCGCACGTCCTGCGTCGCGGCGGGAAAGCGCAGCCGCGACAGGCGTCCCGTGGACGGCAGGAAGCCGCGCTCCGGATCCTCGGCATACAGCCGCGCCTCGACCGCGTGGCCACGGCGCGGGATCGCCGCCTGCTCCAGCGGCAACAGTTCGCCCGAGGCGACACGCAGTTGCCATTCGACGAGGTCGAGCCCGGTGATCATTTCGGTGACCGGATGCTCGACCTGCAGGCGCGTGTTCATCTCGAGGAAATAGAACTCGACGCCGTCGTACAGGAATTCGACCGTGCCGGCGCCGCGATAGCCGACCGCCTTCGCGGCCGCCACCGCCGCTGCGCCCATCGCCGCGCGCGTCGTGTCGTTCAGGCCGGGGGCCGGGGCTTCCTCGATGACTTTCTGGTGACGACGCTGCAGCGAGCAGTCACGCTCGTACAGGTGCACGGCGTTGCCGTGCGCGTCGGCGAACACCTGGATCTCGACGTGCCGCCCCTTTTCGACGAAGCGCTCGAGCAGCACGCGATCGTCGCCGAACGACTTTGCGGCTTCGCGGCGCGCGCCGGCGAGCGCTTCGGCGAACTCGGCGTCGGCGCGCACGATGCGCATGCCCTTGCCGCCGCCGCCGGCGGTCGGCTTGATCAGCAACGGGAACCGAGCTTGCGGGTCGCTGCGAGCAGCCTGGCGTCGGACTGGTCGTCGTCGTCGTAGCCCGGCAGCACCGGCACGCCGGCCGCGGCCATCAGGCGCCGCGCCTCGCTCTTCGAGCCCATGCGGTCGATCGATGACGCGGGCGGGCCGATGAACACGACGCCGGCCGCCTCGCAGGCGCGGGCGAAGTCCGCGTTCTCGGACAGGAAGCCGTAGCCGGGATGAATCGACTCGCAGCCGTGCTGCTGCGCGACTGCCAGGAGCTTGCCGCCGTCGAGGTAGCTTTCGCGCGCGGCCGCCGGACCGATGCAGACGGCCTCGTCCGCCATGCGCACGTGCAGCGCGTCCGCGGTCGGCTTCCGAATAGACGGCGACGGTGCGCAGGCCGAGCCGTCGCGCGGTGCGGATGACGCGGCAGGCGATCTCGCCGCGGTTGGCAATCAGGACGCTCTTGAGCATGGCTCGCCTCACATCCGGAAGATGCCGAAGGGCGTCTCGCCGTCGTCGGGCCGGCAGGTGGCCGCGGCCAGCGCGAGGGCCAGCACGTTGCGCGTGTCGACCGGGTCGATCACGCCGTCGTCCCACAGGCGCGCGCTGGCGTAGGTGGGGTGACCCTGGGTTTCGTACTGGCCGCGGATCTCGTCGCGGAACTTGCGCTCGTCGTCCTCCGGCCACTCCTCGCCGCGGCGCTGCAGGCCTTCGCGCTTGACGATGGCCAGCACCGTCGCCGCCTGCTCGCCGCCCATCACCGAGATGCGCGAGTTGGGCCAGGTCCAGAGGAAGCGGCCGCCGTACGCACGACCGCACATCGCGTAGTTGCCGGCGCCGAACGAGCCGCCGATGATCACGGTGAACTTCGGCACCGAGGCGCAGGCCACCGCCGTCACCATCTTGGCGCCGTCGCGGGCGATGCCGCCGGCTTCGTACTTGCGCCCGACCATGAAGCCGGTGATGTTCTGCAGGAACACGCAGCGGGACGCGCCGGCGGTTGCACAGTTCGATGAAGTGCGCGCCCTTGAGCGCGGCCTCCGAGAACAGCACGCCGTTGTTGGCGACGATGCCGACCGGGTAACCGGCGATGCGCGCGAAGCCGCAGACCAGCGTCGTGCCGTAGAGTTCCTTGAACTCGTCGAATTCCGACGCGTCGACGAGGCGCGCGATGACCTCGCGCACGTCGTAGGGATGACGCGTGTCGCGCGGCACGACGCCGTACAGCTCGTCGGCGCGCATACATCGGCGCGCGCGCCGGCTCCGGCGGCGGCCTCGAACCGGTCCGGTTGAGGTTGGCGACCAGCCGGCGCGCCAGCCACAGCGCGTGCGCGTCGTTGTCGGCGAGGTAGTCGACCACGCCGGACTGCCGCGCGTGCACGTCGCCGCCGCCGAGCGTCTCGGCGTCGACGCGTTCGCCGGTGGCGGCCTGCACCAGCGGCGGGCCGCCGAGGAAGATCGTGCCCTGCTCGCGCACGATGATCGACTCGTCGCACATCGCCGGCACGTACGCGCCGCCGGCCGTGCACGAACCCATCACCACGGCGAGCTGCGGAATGCCGCGCGCCGACATCTGCGCCTGGTTGTAGAAGATGCGGCCGAAGTGCTCGCGGTCGGGAAAGACGTCGTCCTGCCGCGGCAGGAAGGCGCCGCCGGAGTCGACCAGGTAGATGCACGGCAGGCGGTTCTCGAGCGCGACTTCCTGCGCCCGCAGGTGCTTGCGCACGGTGATCGGGTAGTACGTGCCGCCCTTGACCGTGGCGTCGTTGCCGACGATCACGCATTCGCGGCCGGCGACGCGGCCGATGCCGGCGACGATGCCGGCGCTGGGAATCCAGTCGTCGTAGAGTTCGTGGCCGGCGAGCTGCGCGATCTCGAGGAACGGCGTGCCCGGATCGAGCAGGCGGTCGATGCGGTCGCGCACCAGCAGCTTGTCGCGGCCCTCGTGCTGCGCACGCGCGGCGGCGGGGCCACCCTCGCGTACCCGGGCCGCCAGCTCGCCGCAGCTCGGCGGCGAGCGCGCGGTTGACGGCCTCGTTCGCGGCGAATTCGGCGCCGTGCCGGTCGATGCGGGTCTGCAGCACTGTCATCGGCGAGTCTCCCCGTGGGCGGTGCGCGGTCAGCGGCGTGCGGCGCGGCGAGGATGCGCTCGGCCTGCAGGACGTGCGGGCGGTCGATCATGCGGCCGTCGAGCGCGACGGCGCCCTGCCCGCCGTCGCCGGCCATCAGCTCGAGCACGCGCGGGCCCAGGCCACCTCGTCGGCGGTCGGCGTGAACGCCGCGTGGATCGGCGCGAGCTGTGCCGGGTGGATCGCGAGCTTGCCGGCGAAGCCGTCGCGACGCGCGGCCTGCGCACGCCGCTCGACCGCCGCGACGTCGCGGAACTCGATGTCGGTCGTGTCGTAGGCGGCGATGCCCGCCGCCGCAGCCATCAGCAGGCACGACGCGCGGGCCATCCGGAACGTGAATTCGAACTCGCCGTCGGTCGTCGCGATTGGGCGAGGCACCGACGTCGGCCGCGAGGTCTTCGGCGCCCCAGGTGTAGCCGGTCACGCGCGCCGGGGCAGGCGAAGCTGGCGGCATTGAGCACGGCGCCTGCGGTCTCGGTGACGAGCGCGAGCACCTTGATCGAGCCGCGCGGCAGGCCGTGCTGGGCCTCGAGCGCTTCCAGCCAGTGGTCGAGCCGGTGCAGGTCGTCGACGTGCGGGCCTTCGGCAGCACGATGCCGTCCGGGCGTGCCGCCGCGACGGCGGCGAGGTCGGCGAGCGCGTCGGCGGACTGCGACGGGGTTGATGCGGACCCACAGCGGCACGCGCGCGCGGTCGCTGCGCAGGCAGGCGCGCGACGTCGAGCCGCGCCTGCGGCCGGGTGGCCGGCGTCACTGCGTCCTCGAGGTCGAAGATCACGGCGTCGGCGCCGCTCGCGATCGCCTTGGCGAAACGCTCGGGCCGGTCGCCGGGCACGAACAGCAGCGAGCGCATCACGCGGTCTCCTGCGGCAGCTTCTTCATCAGCGCCATGCGCTTGCAGACGGCGACTTCCTCGTTGCGCTGGTTGTAGGCGCGATGCACGAAGGTGACGATGCCGGCGCCGGGCCGCGAGCTGCTCTCGCGCATCTCGTGCACGATCGACTCCGTGCGCAGCGTGTCGCCGATGAACACGGGCGCGGAAAGCGGATCTCGTCCCAGCCGAGGTTGGCCACGGTCGTGCCGAGCGTCGTGTCGGCGACGGAGACGCCGACCATCAGGCTCAGCGTGAAGCAGCTGTTGACGATGCGGGTGCCGAACTCGGAGGACTTCATGTACTCCTCGTCGAGGTGCAGCGCCGCCGGGTTGTGCGTGAGCGCGCTGAACAGCAGGTTGTCGGCTTCGGTGACCGTGCGGCGCAGCACGTGCTCGAAACGCTGGCCGACGCTGAATTGCTCGTAATAGAGACCGCCCATGCATCGTCGTTCTCCCCGTGGTGCTCAGGCCGTGGCGGCGTAGAGTTCGCGACCGATCAGCATGCGGCGGATCTCGCTGGTGCCGGCCCCGATTTCGTAGAGCTTCGCGTCGCGCAGGATACGCCCGGTCGGGTAGTCGTTGATGTAGCCGTTGCCGCCGAGCGCCTGGATGCCGTCGAGCGCCATCTGCGTGGCCTTCTCGGCCGCGAGCAGGATGCAGCCGGCCGCAGTCCATGCGCGTGGTCCTGCCGGCGTCGCAGGCGCGGGCGACGGCGTAGACGTAGGCGCAGCAGGAACTCAGCGTCGTGTACATGTCCGCGAGCTTGCCCTGCATCAGCTGGAACGTGCCGATCGGCGCGCCGAACTGCCGGCGCTCGTGCACGTAGGGCACGACCATGTCGAGGCAGGCGCGCATCAGGCCGAGCGGCCCGCCCGCCAGCACCACGCGCTCGTAGTCGAGGCCGCTCATCAGCACCCGCGCGCCCTGGCCGACCTCGGCCGAGGACGTTGTCGGCCGGCACTTCGCAGTCGCCGAAGACGAGTTCGCAGGTGTCCGAGCCGCGCATGCCGAGCTTGTCGAGCTTCGGCGAGGTGGAGAAGCCGGCGAAGCCCTTCTCGACCAGGAAGGCCGTGACGCCCTTGCTGCCGGCGCCGGGCTCGACCGTGGCGTAGACGACCAGCGTGTCGGCGACCGGGCCGTTGGTGATCCACATCTTGCTGCCGTTCAGCACGTAGCGGTCGCCCGCCGGTCGCGCGTGCAGGCGCAGGCTCATGACGTCGGAGCCGGAGCCGGGTTCGCTCATCGCCAGCGCACCGACGTGCTCGCCCGACAGCAGCTTCGGCAGGTAGCGCTCCTTCTGTGCCGGCGTGCCCCAGCGGTGCATCTGGTTGACGCAGAGGTTGGAATGCGCGCCGTAGGAAAGAGCGACGCTGCCCGAGGCGCGGCTGATTTCCTCGAGCGCCACGACGTGGGCGAGGTAGCCGAGGCCGCTGCCGCCGAGTTCCGGTGCGACCGTGATGCCGAGCAGCCCGAGGTCGCCGAACTTGCGCCAGAGGTCGGTCGGGAATGTGTTGCTGCGATCGATCTCGGCCGCTCGCGGCGCGATCTCGCGCGCGGCGAACTCGCGCACCGAGTCACGCAGCAGGTCGATGTCCTCACCGAGGCCGAAGTCGAAATCGAACATGGCGACACCCTGAGCTTGCGATGGACCGTCGAGGGGCCTATATTGTCCGACAATCGGACTATCCGTCAATCGAGGCGAGCCATGTCCGAATCGACGACCGACTACAAGGCCCCCCTGTTCGAGCCGCTCGCCCGGCAACCAGCCTCGCTGCGGATCTCGACCGTCATCGAGCAGAAGATCCTGCGGCGCAGCCTGCGTCCGGGCGACCCGCTGCCTACCGAGACCGAACTCGCCGAACAGTTCGCGGTGCATCGCTCGACCGTGCGCGAGGCCCTGCGGCGGCTCGAGTCCGCCGGGCTCGTCGGACGCGAAGGCGGCGCCAAGCGGCTCAAGGTCACGCGCCCGGGTCATGCCGAAACCGCGTCGCGCGTCGGCCGCACGCTCGCGCTCGACGACGTCACCTTCATCGAGCTGTGGGAGGCCATGCGGGCCGTTGCGCCGCGCGTGGCCGCGCTCGCCGCCGAGCAGGGCTCGGCCGCAGACGTAGCGCTGCTCGAGTCGATCGTCGCGGCAGTCGAGACCGCGCGCAGCGCCGATGCCGCCGTCGGCCACGTCGTGGAGTTCTTCGGCCAGCTGGCGGAACTGAGCGGCAACCGCGTGCTGCAGCTCGCCATGCAGCCGGTCACGCGGCTGCTCGCGCCGTCCCTGCGACGGATGATCGATCGCGTGCCGCAGGGTCGCACCCGCATCCTCGTGGCGCAGCGCTGCATCGTCGAGGCGATCCGCGAGGGCCGGCCCGACGAAGCCGAGTCCTGGATGACGCGGCACGTGCAGGACTTCCGCCGCGGCTACGAACTGGCCGGCATCGCGCTCGACACGCGCGTCGGCATCGGTACGATGGCTGATTAAGCGTATGCAGGCACGTCCAGGGCGGCACGCGAGACGATCGTGTCCCAATGACCATCGCGTGCGCGTTGCGCTCCGCTAAACTGCGGCTCGAGCCCCGGTGGCGAAACCGGTAGACGCTACGGACTTAAAATCCGTTTCCCGCAAGGGAGTGCCAGTTCGAGTCTGGCCCGGGGCACCAGCCTATAAAACACGCCATTTCCGCTGTTTTCTCCGATCAAAACAGCGTCGGCAAAGTGGTCAATAAATGACCACAAAACGGCTTCAGTCACACTTCTGGTTGCAGTGACGACCTCTTGAGGTCTATATTTTTGGCTCTTCGTGAAAACGAGTGGGTAAATTCTGCTCACTTTTTGATCAGATCGCTGGCAGCGTGCAGGTCAAGACCTTGAGCTTGAGGTACTCCTCGTCGTGCAAGCCGTAGGCTCGGCGCTGGATGACGCGGATCTTGTTGTTCAGGCCTTCGACGAAGCCGAGGGCGACTTTGTTCTCCGGCTGGCAGTAGGCGGCGATGCCGTCCCAGTGTCGGTCGATCATCTCGGCGAACTTCTCGTACGGTTGCAGTCGCTGCCATTTCAACTGCGCGCGCCAGTTGTCGAAGAACTTCCGGGCCCAGGTTTCGCTGTTGTAATCCCACAGCTGGCCAAACGATTCCTTGAGCAGATAGGCTGTGTTCAAGCGCTTGTTGGCCGCCAGCAGCAGCTTGAGGTTCTTGCGAGCGGGGCCCTTGAGGTTCTGCGGATGCGACAGCAGCGCGTACTTCTGACCTTTGATGAACGTCCGCGACTGGCCCTCGAGACGCGCGTACTCCTGCTTGCGTACCTTATCGAGCGCTTCACCCAGGTGTCGCAGGATGTGGAACTTGTCGAACAGGATCGCGGCTTGTGGGGCGTTCTTGCCGGTCGAGTTGCGAAACGGTTTCCACATGTCCATGACCGCCAGGCGGACCCTCCTGGCCGGCTTTTCGCCGAGAAAGCGATAGAACTCATCCATGCTCGCCTCGCTGCGATCGGTGCCGCCGAACCAGATCGGCCGGTGCTTCTCCAGGTCGCTGACCACGATGCGGTAGTCGTGTCCCTTGCGCACCGAGATCTCGTCGATGCCGATGACTTTCGGCCGCGGCGTGCCCGAGCGCTCCAGCTGCTCGCGCATGTACTGCTTCTCGAGCCGCTTGACGGTGTGCCAGTCCAGGCGCTGCTCCGCAGCCACGTCCTTGATCGTGCTGCTGCGACAGCGCTCGCCGATGTAGCGGGCAAAGCGCCGGCTGTGCAGCGCGTTCTGGAGGAAATCCTCCAGCCGCTCGCGCTTCACGCTGCCGCACCGACGGCACTGAACGCGGCGGACCTCGATCTCCAGGTAAATGCGGTGGTTGCCGCAGGGCAGATCCCGTGCCCGCCGTTGCCGTCGGTCGTACCAGCCGAAATGCACCGTGCCACAGGTGCCGCAGACTGTTTTTTTCCCCGCCGCACGAGCGTGACGAGTCGCGCATGGGGGTCACCAAAGATCCCGCGGACGCGCTGCAAGGTACGAAAACCGGGGAACCGATATGCATCCGCCAGACGGCGGACCGGGCGTGTCTTGGACATCCGGCAATCATGCCAAATTCTCGCTACCCTGCCACAGGCATTCCATGCCGTATAATCAAGGACTTAAGCACCGCGGCGCCTCTGTTTTTACCCACACGAAATCACGAAGAGCCATATTTTTTGGTAAGCACCACGTTCAGTTCATCGCGACGCCAGTTGAACGCGTTCGGGTCGCGCGCATAGTTGACCGGGTCCATCGCGCGGTTGATCAGCATGATCAGGTGATTGCCGATCTGGTGTTTGTTCTGCGCTTCAGCCAGCGCGTTGAATAAGCGCTTCCACTTGGTCATGCCGGGGGATGTATCGGCGATCTTGATTTCTTGCAGCAGCCGTTCGATCTGCGTGCCAGTCAGCCCACGCTCGGTATCGGCCAGTACACGGCAAGCCGCTTCCAAGTGTTGCGAGTTGAAGGGCGAAATGGGTGTCGTCATGTATGAATGGCTGGCGTCGTGGGCGTCACGACGCACTCAATCGGAGCGGTCGCTGCACCACGGGTCGACGCTGACCGGCGGCCATCGACAGATTGGCCTTGCGCTCGACGATGCGAAGGACTGCCAAGTCGTGATGAAACGCTTTGAACGCTGCGGCGACATCAACGTCCAGGAACATGCTCTGCGTCTGCGCGTCGGCAGGTAGCGTGACGATTCCCGAAGGAATCTCGCGGGTCCAAGAGCGCGCTGCCCGGAATGCTGCCACGATCTGGCCGAAGGTTGGCCAGGCGTGATCGAGATGGGCGTCCTCGAAGCCAATTCCGGCGGCGGTGATTTCGCAGGGCACGCAGCCTCTCTCGTCTCCGTGTTCGGCGAAGAATCGGCGCTTGGCTGCTATTAGGTCATCCTGCACGGCCGCGCGGCAGGCATCGTAGAACTCGCGAGAAAGCCCCTTGGGCTGGCCGTTTACCCCTGAGATATAGCTGAAGTCGGTGGCGGTACCGTCCGCGCGATGGACCCAGAACGATGGCGTCGAATACCCTTTGAAGTTGTTGCGTGTGCGGGTGAAGTGGTCGATACCCATACCCGTTTTGCTCGGCCCATCGGTGATCGCCTCGTCGTAGCGTTCGAGCAGCGCCACAAGGTCTTCATGATCGTTGCGATCCTCGACCACCGCACCATCGGTATGACGGGCCAGCATTGCCTTGAAGTGACTCAGGGCGGCTGCCTTCGTTCTCCAGATGCGTCCATTGGACAGGGTGATCGCTATCGCCATGCGCGGTTCGGCCTCGGCATCAACCCGTTGGATTACCCATGAACCGGAGTAGGCTCGGCTGGCACAACCGACAGACGCATACCGACAGCGTGAAGCACCGCCAGCAGCGTCTTGAGCGTCGGGTTGCCGCTCGGCGACAGCGCCCGATATAACGCCTCGCGGGTGACGCCTGCTTCTTGCGCCACGGTCGGCAAGCCCGCCATAGGCTTCGGCCACGTCACGCAGCGCGAGCAGGCCGACGGCGCGATGCTCGGGATTGTCCAATTCTTCCAACGCCGATTTCAGATACTCGACCGCAAAGGCCCGATCGGTCCGCAGTTCGGCGATGGTCGCTTCGGTGTGGGGAACCGAAGCGGCATGTTTGCGATGGCTCATGTGTTTCTCCGTTTCCAGTCCGAGCCAGTATTCCTTCGCCCGTTTGATGTCCGCATCCTGCGTGCGCTTGTCGCCGCCGCAGAGCAGGATGACCAGCGTCGCGCCATGCCGGCCCAGATACACGCGATAGCCGGGACCGATGTCTTCGCGCAATTCCAGCACACCTTCGCCGACCGGCTTGATGTCACCGAAGATGCCCAAGGACACCCGCCGAAAACGGATTTCCAGCTTCGCCCTGGCCCGCGCATCACGCATTCCGGCGAGCCAGTCGGTCAGGGGCACCTCGCCGTCGGGGCGTTGATACCGTCGCACTTCAATCATGTTGCAGTCTCCATTGTAACTTATACTTCACAGAATTCAAAGCCCGCCAAGTCCCGGGAGAATGCCGTTGGACAGTCATGACACGGCCGCCTCGGTCGCAGTGCTGGCGGCTCCGCTTGCTGCCGGGAGGAACCGGGCGGTCTTGCCCCTTGCGGTGACGGAAGGCTCGGTATGCCGGCGTCGCTTCAGAATGCGTCAGCGGCAGGCGCAGGGACATCGCCGGAGGTAATCGGACGGCTTCCCGACAACGGTCTTGCGCCGACTGGCGACCAACTCTGCTGCCGCGCGCACTGGGTCGTCCTCGGTGTGCACGTAACGCATGAACATCGTGACGGTCTTGTGCGCGGTCAGCGCCATGCCGACCTTGACCGGAATGCCGGAGTTGGCGATGTCGGTGGCTGATCGATGGCGGATGCCGTGTGTCCCGACCGGGGCACGCCGGCACGATCAAGGATGCGCCGCCAAGCTTGGTAGTACGTATTCCCGGTCAGTGGTTGCTTGTGATTGAAGATCGACGGGCAGACATAGGGCGAGTTCTCGTAACGCGTAGCGCTCGACAGGAGCCGGTAAGCTTCCTCGCTCATGGGTTTGGACATGTCGCCGGTCTTGCTGTCCGGCCAGACCACACGCCGTTGGGCAGGTCGATCCAGTCCCACTGCAACAGCAGAACCTCCGACATGCGAGCGGCAAACTCGAACTGCAATCGGATGGCCAGTGTCAGTGTCGGATGCTCCAGGCCTTCGGCTATCGGCCTTGTCGAGATAGGCGAACAGTTGCGCTCATCTGCGCGTCGGTGATCAGGCGGGTCTTGCCTTTTTCGGGATACTTCGGGACGTGCCTGCAGGGGTTGGAGCCATCGGGCCGATAGCCCCACAGTTCGGCGAGGTTGAACATCTTGCGGATGCAGCCGAGCACGCGGTTGGCTTGTGTGGGCGACTTCTCCATGCGCTTCATCAGCGCAGTCACGTCCATGCGCGTGACTTCAGGGACCTTCTTGCTGCCGAAGGCGGGAATGATCGAGCGATCGATTTGATACTGGTAGGAGCGCTGAGTGCTCGGCTTGTTGCGGGTCTTGGAGTAGTCCTCCATGAATCGGGTGCACAGTTCCTTGACGAGTCGGTGCCTTGCGCGCTTCCGCCTTCTCGCCGCCCGGATCACCGCCGCGGCGGACTTCGGCCAGCCAGTCTTGCGCGAGTGCGCGGGCCTGCTCGACGGTCAATTCGCCGAACAGCCCGAGCGACGGTTTGCGGCGTTCGCCGGCGTTGGTGCGATACTGCACCATGAAGACTTTGCGGCCTGCCGGGGTGACCTTGCACAGGAAGCCCGGCACTAATGTATCGCGTAGTTCAACGTCAGTGGATTGAGGTTGTGCAGCGTCAACAATCGTTTTTGTCAATTTGATCTTAGCCATGATTGCTCCTGGAAATGCCCGATTTCCAGGAGCCAGCTAGGAGCCAAGCGAAAGGGAACCGGGTCGATTTGGGTCGAACACCGGGGTATCATGCAGGCTTGATGCTTCGAGAGAAAACCAGCTCAAGAGGGCAGTGCCGTAGCCTGGAGAACCCCGGTGTATTGCCAATCTTCCGGCTTAAAATCCGTTTCCCGCAAGGGAGTGCCAGTTCGAGTCTGGCCCGGGGCACCAGCGGTCATCACGGTCGACTCGGACCGCCGCCCAGCACGCGAGCCGGCAGCAGCACCAGCGAACGCAGGAAGGCGAACACGCCATCGACGGCGATACCGACCAACCTGAACGGCAGCGAAATCAGCCACACGAGCGGCCACAGCAGCACCGCCAGGATGGCGAGCGGCCAGCAAACGACGAGCAGCAGCAGCCAGAGCAGGAACTTGAGCATTGGCGTGTCCTCCACGCCCGCCAATGTACACGCCGCGCCTGGCTTCTCCCATGTGTCCATAGCACGCAGCACACGGTTCGGCCCGTCGCGGGGCGATTCCCGAGCGTTGGTTCACGGGGGCTGATGGACTAAGCTCTGGCACGGCGTCCAACCGACGGCTGCCGGAGCCTTCCATGATCGAATCTGTTCACGGCCGCGACTCCCAACGGTCACAAAGTTTCCATCGCGCTCGAAGAACTGGCGCTGCCCTACGACATGCGCGTGCTCGACTTCACCAAGGCCGAGCAGAAAGAGCCGTGGTTCCTGCAGATCAACCCGAACGGTCGCATCCCGGCGATCATCGATCACGCTGCGGATGATTTCGCAGTGTTCGAATCGGGCGCGATCCTGGCCTACCTTGCAGAGAAGACGGGCAGGCTCATGCCGGCCGGCGCCAAGGGCCGCTCGCGCGTGCTGCAGTGGCTGATGTTCCAGATGGGTGGTGTCGGCCCGATGATGGGCCAGGCCAACGTCTTCTTCCGCTATTTTCCGGAAAAGATCCAGCCAGCGATCGACCGGTACCACGCCGAGGTGAAGCGCCTGTTCACGGTGCTCGACGGTCATCTCGCGCACAACGAGTTCCTGGCCGGCGATTACTCCATTGCGGACATCGCCAACTGGGCCTGGGTTCGCACGTCGAAATGGTCGGGCGTGCCGTTCGACGACCTGCCGCACCTGACGCGCTGGGTCAACCAGATCCGTCAGCGCCCTGCCGTCCAGGCCGGCATCCTGATGCCGCCGTCGCAACTGAGCGGCCCCGAGGACGCCGCCGAGAAAGCGCGCAATTTCGTCGAGGAAGCCCGCAAGATCGTCGTCACGGGCGGACCCGCGCCGGAAGCCGAATAGCTGCCACGCCCTGCCCACCGCTCCACGAATCGTCCCAGGGGGGACCCGAACATGAAACTTCACACCTCGCTCCGCGCACCGAATCCACGCCGTGTCGACATGTTCCTGATGGAGAAAGGCATCACCGGCATCGAGCGCGTGGTGTACGACCTCAACGCGGGCGAGCACCGCAGCCCGAAATTCACCGCCATGAATCCGGTCGCGCGCGTGCCGGTGCTCGAACTCGACGACGGCCGCTTCCTGGCGGAGTCGCGCGCCATCTGCAGTTACCTCGAGTACCTGTATCCCGAACCGAACCTGATGGGTGTCGACGCCGAGGAACGGGCCTTCATCGAGATGGCCGACCGCCAGGTCGAAATGACGTTGCTCGCGGCCGTCGCCAATCACGTGCGCCACACGCACCCTGGGCTGCTGCCGCTCGAGAATCCGCAGTTCGCCGATTACGCGGCCGAACAGGGCAAGCGCATGTTTGCGGCAGCCGCGCTTTTCGATCAACTGCTGTCGAAGCGGCCCTGGATGGCGGGCGACCGGTTCACGATCGCGGACATCACCGCGTTCTGCGGCCTCGAGTTCGCGCGGCTCGTGAAATTCCGTCCTGCCGATGCGGGCCTGAAGCACCTGGCCGACTGGCGGGAGCGCGTGGCGGAGCGTCCGAGCGCCAGACTCTGAGCCGGGCGGTCCCATGCCGAAATGTGATGGCCCCGCGTCATCGACGCATCGGTGCAAACTGCCTGGCCGTCCTGTAGCTCTCTGATTCTGCAGGCCTTACCATCGGCCGACGGTCGCCGCCTCGGCGGCACGGGGGACTTTGGTGCATGGCCGTGACTGAGCTCGACAACGACTCGACCCTTGAGCGCATCCTGGCGGAACACGCCGGGATGGAAGGACCCTTGCTGCCGATCCTGCATGCCGTGCGGGACACGGTCGGGCACATCAGCGCCCGGCACGTGGCGCGCATTGCGAAGGCCCTCAACCTGTCGCGCGCCGAAGTCCACGGCGTCGTCAGTTTCTACCACTACTTCCGGCAACAGGAACCGGGCCGTCACGTCGTGCACGTTTGCCGCGCCGAGGCATGCCAGGCCATGCACGGAGAGAAAACCGAGCAGCACGCCAAGCGCGAACTCGGCGTCGACTACGGCGGCACGAGCGAGGATGGCCTGTTTACGCTCGAAGCGGTCTATTGCCTCGGCAACTGTGCGGCGGGTCCGACGGTGATGGTCGATGAGAAGCTCTACGGTCGAGTGACGCCAGAACGGCTCGCGGCAATCCTGGCCGAATGGCGGAACCGCTGATGACCGTTCGTATCTACGTCTCCCGCGATGCCGCCGCCCAGGCCCTGGGCGCCGATGAAACCACGGCAGCACTGCAGGTCGCGGCCGCCGCAAAGGGCACCTCGATCACGCTTACGCGCGTCGGTTCGCGCGGCATGGTCTGGCTCGAGCCCCTCGTCGAGGTCGAAGATGCGGGCGGCCGGCGCATCGCCTATGGGCCGGTCACGGCCGACGACGTACCCGGACTCGTGCAGGCAGACTTGTTCGACGTCGCGCCGCACCCGTTGCGACTGGGCCGCGTCGAAGACATGCCCTGGTTCGCGCAGCAGGACCGCCTGACGTTCGCGCGGGTCGGCGTCATCGATCCCGTCAGCGTCGACGACTACGTCGCGCACGGCGGATTCGCTGGACTGAAGCGAGCGCTGGGCATGACGGGTTCCGAGATCGTGCAGGAAGTGCTGGAGTCAGGCTTGCGCGGGCGTGGCGGCGCCGCGTTTCCGACCGGCATCAAGTGGCGCACGGTGCTCGAACAGCACTCGCCGCAGAAGTACGTCGTCTGCAACGCAGACGAAGGCGACTCGGGCACGTTCTCGGATCGCATGCTGATGGAAGGCGACCCGCTCTGCCTGATCGAAGGCATGACTGTCGCGGGACTCGCGGTCGGTGCCACGAAGGGTTACATCTACCTGCGTTGCGAATACCCGCACGCCGGACATGCCCTGCGTGAAGCCATCGCCTCGGCGCGTGAGCGCGGCTATCTCGGCCCTGACGTCTGCGGCAGCGGCAAGGCGTTCGAACTCGAAGTGCGCATTGGCGCAGGCGCGTATATCTGCGGCGAGGAAACCGCGCTGCTCGAAAGCCTCGAGGGCAAGCGGGCCGAGGTGCGTTACCGCCCGCCCCTGCCGGCGATCAAGGGACTGTTCGGTGAGCCGACCATCATCAACAACGTCATTTCGCTGGGCTCGGTGCCGATCATTCTCGAGCGCGGCGCTGCGTACTACCGCGACTTCGGCATGGGTCGTTCGCGCGGCACGCTTCCCATCCAGCTCGCGGGCAACCTGAAGCGCGGCGGACTGGTCGAGAAGGCCTTCGGCGTCACGCTGCGTGAGTTGCTCTACGACTTCGGCGGCGGCTCGGCTTCCGGTCGCCCGATCCGGGCCGTGCAGGTCGGCGGTCCGCTCGGTGCCTACCTGCCGGAATCGCAGTTCGACACTCCGCTCGACTACGAAGCGTTTACCGCGATCGGCGCGCTGGTGGGCCACGGCGGCATCGTCGCCTTCGACGACACCGTCGACATGGCACGCATGGCGCGCTACGCGATGGAGTTCTGCGCGGTCGAATCCTGCGGCAAGTGCACGCCCTGCCGCATCGGCTCGACCCGCGGCGTGGAGGTCATCGACCGCATCCTCGCACGGTCTCGAGAAGCAGGCGAACCTCGCCCGCCTGGAGAGCCTTTGCGAAACCATGCAGCACGGCTCGCTGTGCGGCCTGGGCGGCATGACGCCGTTCCCGGTCATGAGCGCCGTGAAGCATTTTCCCGGCGATTTTTCTCGCGATCGCTGAGGCACGAGGAGCTACTGGATGTTTGCTATCAATCGCAAGGACGCTGGCACGCCGGTGGCCCAGGGTGAATCGGTCACGCTGTCGATCGACGGCGCCGAGGTCACCGTACCGGCGGGCACGTCGATCATGCGTGCCGCAGCGGCCGCAGGCGGTGCGATCCCGAAGCTCTGCGCCACCGACACGCTGAAGGCGTTCGGTTCCTGTCGCGTCTGCCTCGTCGAAGTCGAGGGTCAGCGGGGCTTCCCTGCGTCCTGCACGACATTGGTCGCACCCGGCATGAAGGTGAAGACCGAGAGCGACAAGCTGCGCCAGCTGCGCAAGGGCGTCGTCGAACTCTACGTCTCCGACCATCCACTCAACTGCAAGGGCTGCCCTGCCGACACGCACTGCGAACTGCAGAGCGTCGCCGCCGACCTGGGCGTGACGACGAGCCCGTACGGCTTCGAAGGCGCGAACCACCAGGCGGCTCCCTGCGACGACAGCAACCCGTATTTCCAGTTCGATCCGTCGCTCTGCATCGCCTGTTCGCGTTGCGTGCGCGCCTGTGACGAAGTCCAGGGCACGTTCGCGCTGACGATCGAAGGCCGCGGCTTCGAGTCGCGCGTGGTTGCGAGCCAGGACGAGCCGTTCCTCGATTCCGAGTGCGTCTCGTGCGGCGCCTGCGTCGAGTCGTGCCCGACCGCGGCGCTCATTGAGAAGCCGCTGGCGATCATGGGCCGGCCCGAAAGGGCCGTGACGACGACCTGCGCCTATTGCGGCGTGGGTTGCTCGTTCGAGGCCGAGGTGAAAGGCGAGGAAGTCGTGCGCATGGTGCCGAACCGCGACGGCAAGGCCAACCGCGGGCACGCCTGCGTCAAGGGTCGGTTCGCGTATCGGCTACGCCACGCACGCCGATCGCATCACCACGCCGATGATCCGCAAGCAGATCACCGATCCCTGGCAGCCCGTCAGCTGGGACGAGGCGTTCACCTACGCCGCGTCCGAGTTCCGCCGCATCCAGGCCCAGTACGGACGCGAGTCCGTGGGCGGCATCACCTCCTCCCGCTGCACCAACGAGGAATCGTTCCTGGTGCAGAAGCTCGTGCGCGCGGCATTCGGCACGAACAACGTCGACACTTGCGCACGCGTCTGCCATTCGCCCACCGGGTATGGCCTGAAGCACACGCTCGGCGAATCGGCCGGCACCCAGGCGTTCGACTCGGTGATGAAGAGCCGACGTGATCTTCGTCATCGGCGCCAACCCGACCGACGGCCATCCGGTGTTCGCGTCGCGCATGAAGCGGCGGCTGCGCGAGGGCGCGAAGCTCATCGTCGCCGACCCGCGCGCCATCGACCTCGTGCGCTCGCCGCACATCGAGGCGGACTTCCACCTGCCGCTGCGTCCCGGAACCAATGTCGCGCTGATCAACTCGATCGCGCACGTCGTCGTCACGGAAGGCCTGGTCAACGAGGCCTACGTCGCCGAACGCTGCGAGCCCGACGCCGTTCCAGAGATGGCGCGACTTCGTGTCGCAGCCGAAGAACTCGCCCGAAGCACTCGCCGACGTCACCGGCGTGCCGGCCGAACTGGTGCGTGGCGCCGCCCGTCTCTATGCCACCGGCGGCAACGGCGCGATCTATTACGGACTCGGCGTCACCGAGCACAGCCAGGGCACGCACGATGGTGCTCGGCATCGCCAACCTGGCGATGGCCACGGGCAACATCGGCCGCGAAGGCGTAGGCGTGAATCCGCTGCGCGGCCAGAACAACGTGCAGGGTTCGTGCGACATGGGTTCGTTCCCGCACGAGCTCGCCGGTTATCGGCACGTGTCGGACGCGTCCACGCGCGCCCTGTTCGGCGCCGAATGGGGTGTGCAGCTCGAGCCCGAGCCCGGCCTGCGCATCCCGAACATGTTCGAGGCGGCACTCGACGGCAGTTTCAGGGCGATGTACGTGCAGGGCGAGGACATGGCGCAGTCCGACCCGAACACCCAGCACGTCACGGCCGCGCTCTCCGCGCTCGAGTGCCTGGTCGTGCAGGACCTGTTCCTGAACGAGACGGCGAAGTACGCGCATGTGTTCTTCCCGGGCTCGTCGTTCCTGGAAAAGGACGGCACGTTCACCAACGCGGAACGGCGCATCTCGCGCGTGCGCAAGGTGATGCAGCCGCTCGCCGGCCTGGCGGACTGGGAGGCCACCGTCGGGTTCGCACGCGCGCTGGGTTACGCGATGAATTACTCGCACCCCTCCGAGATCATGGACGAGATCGCCCGCCTCACGCCGACCTTCACGGGCGTGTCGTACGAGAAGCTCGATCGCCTCGGCAGCATCCAGTGGCCCTGCAACGACGCGGCGCCCGACAGGCACGCCGACCATGCACATCGGCGAGTTCGTGCGCGGCAAGGGCCGTTTCTACGTCACCGAGTACGTGCCGACCAGCGAACGGGTCAACGTGCGCTTCCCGTTGATCCTGACGACGGGTCGCGTGCTGACGCCAGTACAACGTGGGTGCGCAGACGCGTCGCACCGCCAACAGCCAGTGGCACGACGAAGACGTGCTCGAGATTCATCCGCAGGACGCGGAAGAGCGCGGCATCGGCACCGGCGACTGGGTCGGCATCACGAGCCGCGCGGGCGAGACCGTGTTGCGGGCCACGGTCACCGAGCGCGTGCAGCCGGGCGTGGTGTACACCACGTTCCACTTCCCGGATTCGGGCGCCAACGTCATCACGACCGAGAACTCGGACTGGGCGACCAACTGTCCCGAGTACAAGGTGACCGCCGTGCAGGTGGTCAAGGTGCAGCGGCCCTCCGAGTGGCAGCGCCGATTCCACGAGCAGAACGAGCAGCAGCTTGGCCTGTTACGCGGCGCGACGACTGCGGCGCGCTCACGGCAGTGACGCGGGAAGGCGTGCAATGAACGTCGACAGCCTGGTCACGATGGCGAACCAGATCGCGGATTTCTTCGCCTCGGAGGCCGGCGTCGACGCGGCCCCGCAGGAGATCGCTGCGCACATCACCAAGTTCTGGGACCCGCGCATGCGCACGCAGATCATTGCGCACGCAGCGGCCGGTGGCGCAGGGCTCAGCCCCGCGGCACTGGCTGCAGCCCGCCAACTGCAGCCTCCGGTCGCAAAAGCGGCTTCAGCGGCCGTGTGATTCCGCAAGGTTGATCGCGGCCTGCAGGGTGTTCTGCAGCAGCATCGCGATCGTCATCGGTCCGACGCCGCCCGGCACGGGCGTGATGGCCGCGGCAACCTGTGCGGCCGGCACGTAATCGACGTCCCCCACCAGCTTGTCGCCTACGCGGTTGATGCCGACGTCGATGACCACGGCGCCCGGCTTGATCCAGTCGCCCCTTACGAACTGCGGGATGCCGAGCGCGGCGACGAGGATGTCGGCCTCACGGCAGAAGGCTCCGATGTCCTTCGTGCGGCTGTGACACAGGGTCACTGTCGCATCGGCGCCCTTCTGCACCAGCAGCGCCGCCATCGGTTTGCCGACGATGTCGCTGCGGCCGATCACGACGGCGTGCTTGCCGGCGGTCCCGATGCCCGAAGCCTTGAGCATCCGCATGACGCCGGCGGGAGTGCACGGCAGGAAGCGCGGCCGCCCTTGCTGCATCAGGCCAACGTTTTCGGGATGAAAGCCGTCGACGTCCTTCGCGGGCAGGATCGCGTCGAGGATCAGCGTGGTATCGAGGCCTTTCGGCAGCGGCAGTTGCACGAGGATGCCGTGCACGCCGGAGTCCGCATTCAGTGCCTGCACCAGCGCCAGCAGTCCGGCCTGGCCCGTGCTCGCCGGGAGCCGGTGCAGCGTGCTCTTGAAACCCGCCTTTTCGCAGGCAATCTGCTTGTTGCGCACGTAAACGGCGCTGGCAGGGTCTTCGCCGACCAGGACGGCCGCGAGGTGCGGAACTACTCCTGTGCGCGTCTTGAGCGCGAGGGCGCCCGCGGCGGCTTCTGCCCGGGTCTGTTCTGCGATCTGCTTGCCGTCTATCACCATCGCCGTCATGAACCCGCTCCGCTCGAATTGCGTGGATCCCCGGGGGGATACAGGGGGCTGCCGTCACGCAGCCTGAAAAAGGGTGTCGTTGCCGCAGGCAGCGGCGTGTTGCCGAGGATCAGGTCGGCGCTTTTCTCCGCCACCATCATCGTCGGCGCATAGGTGTTGCCATTGGGCACGTAGGGGAACGCGCTCGCATCGACGACACGCAGGCCGTCGAGGCCGTGCACGCGCATCGAGCCCGGATCGAGCACTGCATCCGCGCCCGTGCCCATCTTCGCGGTGCAGGTCGGGTGCAAGGCCGTTTCCGCATCGCGCCGCACCCAGTCGAGGATCTCCTCGTCAGACTCCACGCCCGGTCCCGGCGAAATTTCGCCGCCGCTGAACTCCGCCAGCGCCGGCTGGCTGAGAATGCGCCGCGCGACACGGATCGCCTCGACCCACTCGCGACGATCCTGGTCGGTCGACAGGTAGTTGAACCGCAGCGCTGGCGGCTGCCGCGGGTCGCTCGAGCGGATCTGCACCGAGCCGCGCGCATCGGAATACATCGGCCCGACGTGCACCTGGTAGCCAAGGCCCTCTGACGGCGACGTGCCGTCGTACCGGATCGCCATCGGCAGGAAATGGAACATCAGGTTCGGGTAGTCCACTTCGTCGTTGCTGCGGCAGAACCCGCCGCCCTCGAAGTGATTGGTCGCGCCGATGCCCGAGCGCAGGAAAAGCCATTGCGCACCGACGCCGAGCTTGCGCAGCCAGCCGATGTGCGGGTTCACGGCCACCGGTTCGCGGCAGGCGTACTGCACGTAGACCTCGAGGTGGTCCTGCAGGTTGGCGCCGACGCCGGGCAGGTCCGTGACAATGGGGATTCCCAGCGATTGCAGCAGGTTCGCCGGGCCGACGCCGGACAATTGCAGCAGCTGCGGCGTGTTGATGGCGCCGCCGGACAGGATGACTTCGCCGGCATGGATCGTCGCCGGCAGGCCTTTGTAATGGCTGCATTCGACGCTGACTGCCCGCTGGCCTTCGAACAAGATGCGCTTGACGAAGGCCAGGGTGCGCACGGTGAGGTTCGGCCGGTGCATCACGGGGTGCAGGTAGGCGCGGGCCGCGCTCAGGCGCCGCCCACGGTGCACGTTGCGGTCAAACCTGGCGAATCCTTCCTGCCGGTAACCGTTCAGCAAGACCGAACGGTGCCAGGCGAACAGGTAGCGCCAATTGCTGAGCGGGATCGACACGAGATACGGCACGACGTTGGCGAACGCCGCCCGCAGGTGGCCAAGGGTCGCGCGGACGCGCTCCGGATGCGCGACCGGGCTCGCGATGTGGAGCGACAGCGCACCGGCCGGCGTCAGGCGCGCCGCGCAGGCGCGATAGAAGTCGGGCGTGGAAAGCGCGGTGGACGGTCCGCCCGCATCGGTCAGGTCGAGCACGATGAGGTCGTACATCGTGGTGGCGGTGCGCACGAAGGCGAAGCCGTCTTCGATCCTGAAGATCGAGCCGCGGGTCGTCGAGCACGCCCCCGTGCACCGCGCCGAAGTAGTTGCGCGCGATGTCGACGACCGCGAGGTCGATCTCGACCAGCGTCACGTCCTTGACCGACGGGTGCTTCAGGAGTTCCTCGGCGATCCGCCATCGCCGCCGCCGATGATCAGCGCATGCTCCGGCGCCGGATGCGTGACCGCCGCCAGGTGCACGAGGTTCTCGTGATAGTAGAACTTGTCCTTCTCGGACGTCATGAAGTGGCCGTCGAGGCGGAACAGCTCGCCGAACGCCTCGCCGTGTGGTGCACTTCCACCGCCTGGAACGGCGAGTGGAATTTCTCGATCGGCGCACCGAGCGCACGAAGAACGCCCAGTCGTCGGTGAGGGTATTCGGTCAACGCTCCGAGGCGCGATGTCGCCGGTCGGATCGGTCGTATCAGCCGGCGTGGCGCCGGCCGGTCGTTCCGCCGGCCTCTCAGGCATCCTTGCCGCCGCGATGGATCGACTGGAAGCGCGTGCGGCGCGGCTTGAGCGCGGACTTGAGCGTCTCGAACACGCGCTCCGCCTTGGCGGTATTGTCGGTCGTGAGATTGCACACGTAGACGTCGACCGTCACGATTCCGGCCTCCGGCCACGTGTGGATGGCGATGTGCGATTCGGCGAGCAGCACGGTGCCGGTGACGCCCTGCGGCTCGAACTGGAAGAAACGCTCGCCCACGACCGTGAGCCCGGCGTCCCGCGCCGCCGCGACGCACAGGTCCCGCAACGGCGCGGCCTGCGTGAACACGGGTACCTCGGCGGGGCAGTCGTACCACTCGCCTAACAGATGGATTCCGTCCATTAGTCGTCGTCCCCCTCATGCGCGCGGCGCGGTCCGCTCCGCGGTGGACCGCTCTCGCGGGCGATCCCACGTGCCGTGGGCCTCGCTCGCGTAGCGTTCCGCGGTGATTGAACTGAAGTTGGCCGCAGTGGGCCTCGCGCATGGGTCCTATCGCGCCCCGCATGCTCGCGCACTGCCAAACATGCGATTATTGCACATTGAGCGGTCCGAAGCGATAATTTCGGTCCGTTTTGCAATGCATCGCATGCGTTGCATCGCCTCGCTGCACATCATTTCCGCATCGCCACCCGCCGGATCGACATGACCGCCAACGCCACCGCCAACGCCACGCGCGCCACCGACAAAGAGCTTGCGGACGCGATCCGCGCGCTGGCGATGGATGCCGTCGAGGCGGCGAAATCCGGACATCCGGGCATGCCGATGGGCATGGCGGAAATCGCGGTCGCGCTGTGGAACCGTCATCTGCGGCACAACCCGGCCAATCCGCACTGGCCCGATCGTGACCGCTTCGTGCTGTCGAACGGGCACGGCTCGATGCTGCAGTACGCGCTGCTGCACTTGACCGGATACGACCTGCCGATGGCCGAGCTGCGCGCGTTCCGCCAGCTGCATTCGAAGACGCCGGGGCATCCGGAAGTCGGCGTCACGCCGGGGGTGGAGACCACCACGGGTCCGCTCGGCCAGGGTCTCGCCAACGCGGTCGGCATGGCGCTCGCGGAGCGGCTACTCGCCAGCGCGTTCAATCGACCGGGGCACGCGATCGTCGACCATCACACCTACGTGTTCCTCGGCGACGGCTGCCTGATGGAAGGCATCTCGCACGAGGCGTGCGCACTCGCGGGCACGCTGGGGCTGGGGAAGCTCATCGCGTGCTACGACGACAACGGCATCTCCATCGACGGCCACGTGCAGGGCTGGTTCACCGACGACACGCCGAAGCGCTTCGAAGCCTACGGCTGGCACGTGATCCCGCACATCGACGGGCACGACGTGGCGGCCGTGGACGCGGCGATCAAGGCCGCGCAGGCGGTCACCGACCGGCCGTCGCTCCTGTGCTGCAAGACGATCATCGGCAAGGGCGCCCCCACCAAGGCCGGTACGGAGCACGTGCATGGTGCGGCGCTCGGCGAAAAGGAAGTCGCGGGCACGCGCGCGGCGCTCGGCTGGAACCATCCGCCGTTCGAGATTCCCGACACCATCTACGCGGGCTGGAGCGCGCGCGAGTGCGGCGCGCTGCTCGAAGCCGACTGGAACGCGAAGTTCGCCGCGTATCGCGCGGCGTTCCCGGAACTCGCCGCCGAGTTCGTGCGCCGGATGGCAGGCGACCTGCCCGCGGAGTTCCACGCCAAGGCACTCGCGTTCCTGGCGGCGCAGGCCGCCAAGGCAGAAACCGTCGCCACCCGCAAGGCATCGCAACAGTCGATCGAGGCGTTCGCCCCGCTGCTGCCCGAAATGCTCGGCGGCTCCGCCGACCTCACGGGGTCGGTGTTCACCAACTGGACCGGGAGCACGCTCGTCGCCAGGGACAAGCCGGGCAACTACGTGAGCTTCGGCGTGCGCGAGTTCGCAATGAGCGCCATCGCCAATGGCCTCGCGTTGCACGGCGGCTTCATCCCCTATACGGGCACGTTCCTCACGTTTTCCGACTACGCGCGCAACGCGCTGCGCATGGCCGCGCTGATGAAGCTGCGCTCGATCTTCGTGTACACGCACGATTCGATCGGCCTCGGCGAAGACGGTCCCACGCACCAGTCGGTGGAACACGCGTCCGCACTGCGCCTCATTCCCGGCATGGACCTGTGGCGGCCGTGCGACACCGTGGAATCCGCGTATGCGTGGATGGCGGCGCTGGAACACCGGCACGGTCCGTCGTGCCTGCTCTTCACGCGGCAGAACGTGCCTTGCCTGCCGCGCACGCCGGAGCAGGTGGCGGCAATCGGCCGCGGCGGTTACGTGCTCGCGGACTTCGGCGCGGGCAGCGCGGGCAAGGTCGTGCTGATCGCGACCGGCTCCGAAGTGACGCTCGCGATGTCCGCGCGCGATGCGCTGGCCAAGGATGGCATTGCCGCGCGCGTCGTGTCGATGCCGTGCACGAGCGTGTACGACCGTCAGGACGCCGCGTATCGCGCGTCCGTACTCCCGCGGGGCGTCGCCCGCATTTCGATCGAAGCCGGCATCACCGACTTCTGGCGCAAGTACGTGGGCGCCGTCGACGATCCCCATGCCGCCGTGATCGGCATCGACACGTTCGGCGAATCCGCGCCCGGCCCCGTCCTGTTCAAGCACTTCGGCTTCACCGTCGAGAACGTCGTCGCGAAGGTGCGGCAGACGCTCGGCGCGCCGCCGGCACCCTGACGCGTCTCGCGCATAACGCTCACGCCCTCCCTCGACCGCCGCATGTCCGTCGTCACCATCCGCCCCGCCACCCCCGCCGATGCGCCCGCGATCGCGCAGGTGCGCGTCGACGCGTGGCGCTCCACCTATCGCGGCATGATTCCGGACGCCTACCTCGCCGCGATGAAAGTCGAGGAAAGCACGGCACTGTGGGACAAGGTGCTCACCGCGGCCCCGAATTCCACCAACACGTTCGTGTCCGAGGTCGACGGCCAGGTCACCGGCTTCGCGTCGGGCCACATGTTGCCGGAGCCCAGGCACGGCATGAACGCCGAGCTGGCCGCGGTCTATCTCGTGCGCGACGCCCAGCGCGCCGGGGTCGGCCGCCGGCTCGTCGCAGCGGTGGCGGCGGCGCAGCAGGCGCACGGCGCCACCGGCCTCATCGTCTGGGTGATCGCCGGCAACAAGGCGGCGCGCGCCTTCTACGAGGCGCTCGGCGCCGACCTGCTGATCGAGCAGCCGTTCACCTGGGATGGCATGGACCTGGTCGAGGCCGGTTACGGCTTTGCCGACCTGCCCGCCCTCATCGCCTCGGGCGGCCCCGCCCCGCAGTTCCACTGACTCCCTCTCCAACGCATCCGAACCCGCGAAAGACGCCCGCCATGACCATCAAAGTCGCCATCAACGGCTACGGCCGCATCGGCCGGAACATCCTGCGCGCCCACTACGAGGGCGGAAAGAAGCACGACATCGAGATCGTCGCGATCAACGACCTCGGCAGCCCCGAGACCAACGCGCATCTCACGCGCTACGACACCGCGCACGGCAAGTTCCCCGTGCCGGTCGCCGTGGATGGCGACGCGATGGTCGTCGGCGAAGGCAAGAACGCCGACCGCATCAAGGTGTTCGCCAACCGCGACCCCGCCGCGCTGCCGTGGGGCACGCTCGGCGTGGACGTCGTGCTCGAGTGCACGGGTTTCTTCACGACCAAGGAAAAGGCGGGCGCGCACTTGAAGGGCGGCGCCAAGAAGGTGATCATCTCGGCGCCCGGCGGCAAGGACGTCGATGCCACGGTCGTCTATCGGCGTCAATCACCAGACGCTCAAGGGGAGCGACACCGTGATCTCCAACGCGTCGTGCACGACCAATTGCCTGGCGCCGCTGGTGAAGCCGCTGCACGACAAGATCGGCCTCGTCAGCGGTCTCATGACCACCGTGCACGCGTACACCAACGACCAGGTGCTCACCGACGTGTATCACGAGGACCTGCGCCGCGCCCGCTCGGCGTCGATGAACATGATCCCCACCAAGACCGGCGCGGCCGCGGCCGTGGGGCTGGTGCTGCCGGAGCTGAACGGCAAGCTCGACGGCTACGCGATCCGCGTGCCCACGATCAACGTGTCGATCGTCGACCTGTCGTTCATCGCCGCGCGCGACACGTCGGTCGAGGAAGTGAACGCGGTGATGAAGGCCGCGTCGGAGTCGGGTCCGCTCAAGGGCATCCTCAATTTCAACACGGGCCCGCTGGTCTCGAGCGACTTCAACCACGATCCCGCATCGTCGACGTTCGACGCCACGCTCACCAAGGTCGCGGGCCGCCTCGTGAAGGTATCGAGCTGGTACGACAACGAATGGGGCTTCTCCAACCGCATGCTCGACACCACCGTCGCGCTGATGGCGGCGAAGTAGACCTTCCGTCCACGCCTCCGATGAACTTCAAGCGCCTCTCCGACGTCGACGTCCGCGGCAAGCGGGTGTTCATCCGCGCCGACTTCAACGTGCCGCAGGACGAAGCCGGCAACATCACCGACGACACCCGGATCAGGGCGTCGGTGCCGGCCATCAAGGATGCGCTCGCGCGTGGCGCCGCCGTGATGGTGACGTCCCATCTCGGCCGGCCGACCGAGGGCGAGTGGAAGGCGGAAGACTCTCTGGCACCCATCGGCGCGCGGCTGTCGGCGCTGCTCGGTGCGCCCGTACCGCTCGTCCGCGACTGGGTCGACGGCGGGGCGTGGCTGGCGGCGCTCAAGCCTGGACAGGTGGTGCTCCTCGAGAACTGCCGGATGAACAAGGGCGAGAAGAAGAACAGCGACGAGCTCGCGCAGAAGATGGCGAAGCTCTGCGACGTCTACGCCAACGATGCGTTCGGCACCGCGCATCGCGCGGAGGCCACGACCTACGGCATCGCGAAATTCGCGCCGGTCGCGTGCGCCGGTCCGCTGCTCGCGGCCGAACTCGACGCGCTCGGCAAGGCACTCGCCGATCCGGCGCGTCCACTGGTGGCGATCGTCGCCGGCTCGAAGGTGTCGACCAAGCTCACGATCCTGCGCGCGCTGGCCGCCAAGGTCGACGTGCTGATCGTCGGCGGCGGCATCGCCAACACGTTCGTGCTGGCCGAAGGCGGCAAGATCGGCAAGTCGCTCGCGGAACCCGAGCTCGTCGGCGAAGCGCAGGCGATCCTCGACCAGTTCCCGGGCAAGGTGCCGGTGCCGATCGACGCCGTCACCGCCAAGGCCTTTGCCGCCGATGCGCCCGCCGAACTGAAGGCCATCGAGAACATCGAGCCCGACGACTTGATCCTCGACATCGGCCCCACGTCGGTCGCCTATCTCAAGACCATCCTCGCCAAGGCCGGCACCATCGTCTGGAACGGCCCGGTGGGCGTGTTCGAGTTCGACGCTTTCGCCGGTGGCACCGAGGCCGTCGCCGATGCGATCGCCGCTTCGCCCGCGTACTCGATCGCCGGCGGCGGCGACACGCTGGCGGCCATCGCCAAGTTCGGCGTCGCCGACCGCATCAGCTACATCTCCACCGGCGGCGGCGCGTTCCTCGAGTTCCTCGAGGGCAAGACACTGCCCGCGGTGGAAGTGCTCGCGACGCGCGCCACCACGTAAAGTCAACACCGAGAGGATTCCCTTTGCCGCGCAACACGAAGATCGTCGCCACGCTGGGTCCGGCGTGCCACGAGCCCGCCGTCCTGCAGCGCATGCTCGCCGCCGGCGTCGACGTCGTACGCCTCAACTTCTCGCATGGCCGCGCGTCGGACAACGTCGAGCGCGCTCGCGTCGTGCGCGAGGCGGCGCACAAGCTCGGCCGCGAGGTCGCGATCATGGCCGACCTGCAGGGGCCCAAGATCCGCGTCGGCAAGTTTGCGGCAGGCAAGGTGGAACTGCACGCCGGCCAGCAATTCGTCCTCGACGCCGAATGCGAACTCGGCGACGAGAAGCAGGTCGGCCTCGACTACAAGGAACTGCCGCAGGACGTATCTCCCGGGGCGGTATTGCTGCTCAACGACGGCCTGATCCGGCTCACCGTGGAGAGTGTCAGCGGTCCCCGCATCACCACGCGCGTGGTGCTGGGCGGCATGCTGTCCAACAACAAGGGCATCAACCGCCTGGGCGGCGGCCTCACGGCGCCCGCGCTCACCGCGAAGGACATGGACGACGTGAAGACGGCGGCCATGCTCGACGCCGACTACCTCGCGATCTCCTTCCCCAAGAACAAGGAAGACATGTACATGGCGCGGCAGTTGCTGCGCGCCGCCGGCGGCCACGCGCTGCTCATCGCCAAGATCGAGCGCGCCGAGGCCATCACGTTCCTCGAGGAGATCATCGACGCGTCGGACGGCATCATGGTGGCGCGCGGCGATCTCGCGGTCGAGGTCGGCAATGCCGCGGTGCCGGGCCTGCAGAAGCGGATGATCCGCATGGCGCGGGAGCGCAACAAGCTCACGATCACCGCCACGCAGATGATGGAGTCGATGATCACCGCGCCGGTGCCCACGCGCGCCGAAGTCAGCGACGTCGCCAACGCCGTGCTCGACGGCACGGACGCCGTCATGCTCTCGGCGGAAACGGCCACCGGCCGGCATCCGATCGAGACGGTCGAGGCGATGGCGCAGATCTGCGCGGAGGCGGAAAAGTCCGACACCGTCGAGCTCGATCGCGATTTCCTCAACCGCACGTTCGTGCGCGTGGACCAGTCGATCGCGATGGCCACGCTGTTCACCGCGTATCACCTGAAGGTGAAGGCGATCGCCTCGCTGACCGA
>CAVVBC010000017.1:0-83716 GCA_963746325.1 uncultured Gammaproteobacteria bacterium
CTTGTGGTCGTCCGGTGAGTCAAAAATCGGATCTGGCTGAGGAATACTGATTGTCGACACAATTCAAAAATGCCTGCCGTGCCGGTGCAGCCGTTGTCATCGCCTATTCCCTGCTGAGTCTCGGCGCCTGCAGCAAAGGAACCGACGAAACGGCCGAGGAGTCGGCGGCGGTTGCCCTGCTGGTTTCTCCCGAAGACCTGGTAACGGTGAGCAACAGTGCGCTCGCGTCCGGGCCTTCTATCACCGGGTCCGTCGAAGCGGAGCGTCGCGCCGATCTGCGTGCCGAAGTGTCTGCGATAGTCCTGTCAGTGCTCAAGGAGAACGGCGATCCGGTCCGCCGCGGTGATCTGCTCGTGCGTCTCGATCCGAACGCCATCCGCGACAGCCTGACGGCCGCAGAGGCGTCAGCGCGCGCGGCGTCGCAGGCCTTCGATCAAGCGGAGCGTCAATACCAGCGCATGACCAAGTTGCGCGAAACAGGCATGGTCGCGATGCAGCAGCTCGAAGACGCCGAGACTCAGCGCAATAACGCGCAAAGCGAGCGAGCTGCGGCGCGCACACGTGAGGTCACCGCGCGCCAGCAACTGGCGCGTACCGAAGTACGTGCACCGTTCGACGGAATTGTCAGCGAGCGGAAGGTTTCCGCCGGTGACACAGCGTCGGTCGGCAAGGAACTCATGCAGATCATCGATCCGACCAGCCTGCGCTTCGAAGGCCGGGTATCGGCCGACAGCATCGGGGAGGTGGCCGCGGGTCAACGCGTCCGCTTCCGCATCCAAGGCTTTGCCGATACCGACGTTGCCGGCACGGTAACGCGCGTGAATCCGGCCGCCAACGCCGTGACCCGCCAGGTCGAGGTTCTAGTGCGTTTCGACGATCCAAAACAGCAGCCCGGCGTGACCGGGTTGTATGCCGAGGGGCGCGTCGAGACGCGCAGCGCAAAGACGCTTACCGTTCCTGCGGCATCCGTGGTGCGGGAGGGCGACAGCGCCTTCGCATGGCGCGTCAGGAACGGCACAGTGCAGAAAGTGGAGCTTGATCTCGGCGTCCGCGATGCACGCACAGGACAGTACGTCGTCAACGGCGGTCTCGCTGCGGGTGACAGCGTGCTGCGACATCCCGGTTCGAGCCTGAAGGACGGACAACCCGCACGGCTCGCCGGCAGCCCGGAGAAGACGACCGTGACTGCGGAGCGATAGGTCATGTTCCTGTCCGATTTCAGCATCAAGCAGCCGGTGACCACGGTTGCGATCGTGATCGTGCTCATGTGTCTGGGGTTGCTGGCGCTGAAGAATCTGCGTGTCAACCAGATTCCTGACGTCGATGAGCCGGTGATGGTGGTCAATTTCCCCTATCCGGGCGCATCGCCGGAAACCGTGGAGCGTGAGATCGTCAACCGCGTCGAAAAGGCGCTGCAGAGCATTCCGCAGGTCTACGAGATGCGCTCGACGTCCGCGGAAGGCAACGCCCGCATCGTCATCATCTTTGACTTCAAAAAGGAAATGACGGGGGCAGCCGACGAAGTCCGCAACGCCATCGCTTCGGTGCGCTACAAGTTGCCGATCGAGATGCGCGAGCCGGTGCTCTACCGCATCGATCCTTCGGCGGAGCCGATCATGCAGCTGGCGCTGTCGTCGGAACGACAGACTCACGCCGAGATCTCGCGCCTCGCGGAGGACGTGCTGGCCGACCGGCTGCGGGGGTTGGACGGCGTCGCCGTGGTCGACGTCGAAGGTTCGTTGCGGCGCGAGCTGTCGGTGCTGTTGCACGCAGACAAGCTGCGTGAGTTCAACGTTTCGGTGAGCGACGTGGTCAACGCGCTGCGAGCGCAGAACACCACCGCGCCGGTGGGCCGCGTCAAGGGAGTCCTCGACGAGCAGAACATCCGGCTGGTCGGACGCATCGAATCACCGGCCGAGTTCAACGACGTCGTGGTCCGGCGCGCTGGCAGCGAAATCGTTCGGCTGGGCCAGGTGGCGACCGTCGAGGACGGCTTCGCAGAGCCTGAGACCCTCAGCCTGCGCAACGGCCACCCAAACGTGGGCATGTCCGTGGTCCGCTCGCGCGAGGCGAGCACCGTAAGCGTGGCCGATCTCGTACGCGAGGAAGTGGCCCAGATCAACAAGACCCTGCCGGAGGGGACCCGGCTCGACGTGACCATGGACGGTGGCGAGGATGCCTCCAGCTCGCTGCGCAACGTCGTCGAGGCGCTGATCTTCGGCGCCGTGCTGACGATTTTCGTCGTGTACGCCTTCCTGAACTCCTGGCGTTCGACGCTGATTACGAGCCTGTCGCTGCCGACCTCGGTCATCGCGGCATTCATCGCAGTGTGGGCCGCAGGTTTCACGCTGAACTTCATGACTCTGCTGGGACTGTCGCTGGCGATCGGCGTGCTCATCGACGATGCGATCGTGGTGCGTGAGAACATCGTCCGCCACATGGAGCGCGGCGAGGACCGCGTCACCGCCGCGCGCAACGGCACGGCGGAGATCGGGCTCGCCGTCACCGCGACGACGTTCTCCATCGTGGCGGTATTCGTTCCGGTGGCATTCATGGGTGGCGGCGCCGGCGAGTGGTTCCGGCCATTCGGCGTCACCGTCGTGAGTTCGGTGCTGGTCAGCCTGCTGATCTCCTTCACGCTCGACCCGATGCTGTCGGCCTACTGGGGCGATCCGCCCGGCTATGCCCACAGCGAGCGCCGCGGCCTCGGGAAGTATCTGCAGCAGTTCAATCGCTGGTTCGATCATCAGGCAGACCGTTACGGCAAGGTCATTTCCTGGGCCCTGCATCACCGCAAGTGGATGGCCGGGATTGCAGTGCTAACCCTGGCATCGGCCCTGGTGTTGCAAGCCGTCGTCGGCGGAAGTGAATTCCTGCCGAAGTCGGACTACGGCATGATAGCGGTCGAAGTAAGGACTCCATCGAGCGCCAGTCTCGAATACGCCCGTGGCAAGGTAGAGAAGGCCGCGGAACTCGCGCGCTCGATGCCTGAAACCGTGGCCACCAACACCCGGGTGAACGCAGGCGGCGGCCGCATCTACGTGGATATAGGCAAGAGCCGTGACCGCAGCCGATCCGCGGTTGAAGTCGCGGCCGCCTTGCGCGTGCTGCTCAAGCAGCTGGTCGGGGCCGAATACGTCGTGCTCGACGATCTCAACAACGGCGCGCAGAAGCCGGTGCAGATCCGGTTCTACGGCGAGGATTCGCGCCGTCTCATGGAGATCACCAACGCGTACATGGAGAAGATGCGTGGCATCCCGGGGGCGGTGGATGTGGGTCTCTCCGAGCAGGATCCCAAGGACGAACTCCGCATCGAGCTCGATCGCGGCTTGGCCAACCAGCTCGGGATCTCCATGAGTGATGCCGCGCAGGCCTTGCGGGTGGCGTTCGCCGGAGTGGAGGTCGGCGACTGGGTGGACCCGGTGGGCGAATCGCGCGACGTCGCGGTACGCCTGCGCGCCGAAGATCGGGTGACGGCCAGCAATATCGAGCACCTCCCCGTGGCGGTGGCCGGCACCGACATGATGGTGCCGCTCGAGCAGATCGCAACCGTCACGCTCGACAAGGGACCGGCGAGGATCCAGCATCTGGATGGCAGTCGCACGGTGACTGTCTCCGCAAACGTTGAGGGGCGCTCTGCGGGCGAAGTCACCGCCGATGCCATGAAGATCGCGGAAGCCATCGAGTTTCCGAACGGTTACGGCCTGACCCTGGGTGGCGCTTCGCAAGACCAGGCTGAGATATTCAGCGAGATGCTCACCGCGCTCGTGCTCGGCATCGGCGTCATGTACCTGGTGCTGGTCATGCAGTTCGGCTCCTTTACTGCGCCTTTGCCGGTCATGTTGTCCCTGCCGCTGTCGCTGATCGGCGTGGTGCTCGCGCTGCTCCTGACGGGTGGAACGCTCAACCTGATGAGCTTGATCGGCGTCATCATGCTGATGGGGCTGGTCGCCAAAAACGCCATCCTGCTGCTCGACTGCGCGCGCAGGGAAGAGGCCCAGGGCGTCGATCGCGAGGAGGCGTTGATGCACGCGGGCCGCATGCGACTGCGCCCGATCCTGATGACTACGTTCGCCCTCGTCGCGGGCATGGTGCCGGTGGCGATCGGGCTGGGCGAAGGCGGTGAATTCTATCGGCCGATGGCGGTGGCCATCATCGGCGGGGTCCTTACCTCGACCGCGCTCACGTTGCTGGTGATCCCGAGCTTCTACGACAGCATAGAGATCGCGAGCGAGCGAGCGAAGCTCAAGTTCAGGGCGCGCGCAGCGTTGGGCAATCCGTTCGTGGCTTTCGTCGTGACGTTTGTCGAGGCCTTGCTGACCGTGACGTTGCTGCGTTTCCTGTATCGCGCGGCGCGTTGGCTGCTCAATCTCGCACCTGCCCAGCATCCGGTGCAGCGTGCGGCACGACTCAAGGGTTTCGCAGTGCCGGACGGGTTCGAGCCCTATCCGGCGCCATGGCAGCGGCCGCGCGGCACCTTGACCCTGGCCACCAGCGGTTGAAGGCGATATGGGCACAGGGAGCCAGGGTCGAACCTGCAGGCGGCTGGCCTGCCGTGGCTTCCGCTGGCAACGTGGCCGTCGGGTTGCGCGAGGTGCGGGCGACGGCACATGCTGCCGTCAGCCACTCCAGGCCAGCCATCGGGGAATCAAGTGAAGCGACCAGACCAGGTCTGTGAGAGTTGCTGGCGTGTCAGCAGGGCATCGACAGTCCCTGTGACCGAGATTGCGTGTCACCACAACAAGGTTCTCGCGACGTGGCACGCAGACACGGACGAATGGACCTACCAGCACCGCGTCGCCCGCAAGCGCCCCACCCAGAAGCAGAGTGAGCAGCTGGCGCAGATGTTTGAGCAGGCGAGCTCCGCGACCCGACGACGGGATGAGCCGTGATCGCTGGTTGCGATTCGGTTCCCATGCGCGGGGGGCTTGCGCGTCTTGCCATCCTGGCTCTCGCTCTCCTGACCGCCGGGGCCGCCGCTGACGAACCTCCGCTGCGCACCCTCGCGTTCGGCTCCTGCCTCGGCCAGGACGGGATGCAGCCGATCTGGGAAAAGGTGCTGGCCCGCAAACCGGACGCCTTCGTGTTCCTGGGCGACAACGTGTACGCGGATACGGCCGATCCCGTGGAACTCCGCGCCGCCTACGCCAAGCTCGGGGCGCAGCCCGGCTATCAGGCGCTGAAAAAGTCCACGCGGATCCTCGCCACATGGGACGACCACGACTACGGCGAGAATGACGCGGGCTCCGAGTACCCGCTCAAGGAGACGTCCAAGCAGATCTTCCTGGACTTCTTCGGCGTAGCGAAGGACTCGCCGCGGCGTGCGCGAGACGGCGTGTACCACGCTGAAGTCATCGGTCCACCGGGACGACGAGTGCAGGTCATCCTGCTCGACACCCGCTACAACCGGTCGCCGCTGGTGTGGAAGGAGGACAAGGCGGACCGCGTGGACGGCGGCCGTTACCTGCGGACTTCCGACCCGGCGGCCACCATCCTCGGCGCCAGGCAGTGGGAGTGGCTGGAGGAACAACTGCGCGTTCCCGCCCAGGTCCGCATCATCGGGTCGAGCATCCAGGTGGTGGACGAGGACACGGCCGGTGAGACCTGGGCGAACTTCCCGCTGGAACGCAAAAGGCTGTTCACCCTTCTCTGGCGTACGACAGGTTCGGTCTTCATCAGCGGCGACCGCCATTTTGCCGAATTGTCGATGATGGACAGCGAGGCGGGTTACCCGACTTACGACCTCACGTCGAGCTCACTCAATTGGTCCGAGCACATGTTCCGGATGCCGGAGCGCAACCGTCACCGGGTCGCGGTCCTCAACCGCGGCGACAATTTCGGACTCATCGAGATCGACTGGGAGCGCCGCGACCCCGTCCTTCGCTTCAAGATCATCGACGAAGACGGCGAGGTCATGATCAACCACAAGGTGGAACTGAGCGTCTTGCGCGAGTCCAACCTGCCGTGGTGGAACACGGTGCCGCGATACGAGGATGAGACAGAGCCTTGAGGCGCGCTGGCGCCTCGCCCTGGATCGCGCTGGCGTACGCTGTCAGCGCACGCCGACCCGGTTTACGGGTCCGCCGCGATTGGCGGGAGTGCCCACCCCTGGAACGGGCGTGGCTCCCACGCCGGGTGCTCCGACACCCACGCCGGGCGTAACACCCACGCCAGGGGCTCCGACACCCACGCCGGGCGTGGCGCCCACGCCGGGAGCGCCGACGCCGACGGTGGAACGTCGTGCCACGCCCGCATAGCTCACCGGCGTGACGGGCGCGCCGACGACGGCGCCCGCCGTAGCCATGAAGCTCACTTGCGTGGTCGAGATTCCGCCATTGCAGAGCCACAGCGTGGCCGCTGCGCCGACCGCGAACAGGTGCTTGCGATTGATCATTGCTTGTCTCCTGCCGGTGCTTCCGGCGGCAGTTCGTCGAGTTCGATGAGATCCTCGGGATCGATCTTCTCCGCCCCAGCGGGTGGGGCGAACTTGAACGCACCTGCCGCAGGTGCGGATCCGGACTTCCAGCTCTTGACCCGGAACGTGTACTGCGGGGCGTTGTTCACTGTCTTGCTGGTGATGACCAGCTTGCGCGGCACGGGCTTGTCGCCCACGTCCACCCACAGCTGCCAGTCGGTATCGAAGTTGCGGAAGGCGAGATGCTCGGTTTCCACCCCGTCGATGACGCCGCGACCCACGTGCTTGGCTTCGATGACGTCGGCCACCAGCGCCTCGTAGGGGCGTGACAGCAGCAAGTCCGCGCCTGGCAGTGCGACGCCATGTCCCACGCGCATGGCCTCGATGAGGTGGTCGACGCTGCCAGGAACCTCGAACTGCGTATAGACGTTGAGGTTCTTGCCGTAGATGCTGGCAGTCTTGCCATCGAAGTACAGGGCGACGTCGGCATAACCGCCTACCCGATGCGCGCGCAGTTTGTCCGGACGGCTCAACAGCACCTCGCCGGAATTGGTGAACTGGATCTTCTCCAGTTCAGGCGTCACGACTTCGATGTCGCTGTCGAACTTGAGATCGATGTGCTGCTGACTGCTCAGGTAGTCCGCCGTCGCCTTGAGGATCGAGCGGGCGTCTCCCTCTCGCGCCTGCGCCAGTGCATTCTGGCTGACGAACAGCAGGGGAGCGGTCGAGCAGCAGATTGCTACTGTCAAAGTCTGGCGGAAGGCTTTCACTAGGCTCTGGGTAATGTGCATGTTGCTGTCCTGTGGCCTCACGGCTGCGCCGTCACGTACACGAGATTGTTGCCCTGGAAAGCGGCACGGTAGTAGTTCGCACCGCACTTCGAGTACTGGACGCCCCCGGAGGTGGTTTGCGTACAGCCGGCCGGCAGCGCGGCCACCACGGTGCCGATCGGCAGGGCCTGCCCCGACGCGGTGGAGGCGGGCGGGGCTGCGGCCACTTGCGCCTGCTGGGCGGCGGCTGTTTGTTGCTGGGCGGTCGCGGCCTGCTGCTGTGCCGTCGCCGATTGCTGCTGCGCGGTGGCCGACTGCTGCTGGGCGGTGGCAGCCTGCGCACTGGATTGCGAGGCTGCAGTCGAAGTGGCTACGGCCGCCGACCGATACGCGGTTCGACGGGCGACGCCTGCCACGCTCACGGGCGTGAGCGGCGCTCCGACGATGGCATTGGCGTCCGCCATGAAGCTGAAGCCCAATTTCGTCGCAGGCGCCGGACTGGCGCAGAAGGCAATGACTGCGGTCGCCGTCACCACGGTGATCTTTCGTAGCTTGATCATTGGCCTGCTCCAGCGTTGTCAATGGGGAGGAACTTGACTTCGGTCGCCCCCGCCGGTGGTGTGAAGTGGAACTTCTTCGGACTGACGTCCGGGCTGGTCGTCCAGTTCCGCATCATGACCTCGAACTGCGGCGCCCCGACCACGTCTACGGTCGAGATCACGTACTTGCGCGGCACCGCCCGGGCACCGTCTTCGATCCAGACCTGCCAATCGACGCCATAGCCGCGAAACGCGAGGTGGTCGCAGCGCACGCCTTCGATCGTCGACTTGCCGACGACGAAGCCCGCGGTCGTGCCTGCCATCAGTCTTGCATACGCATCCGAGGTGATCAGGTCGCCGGCGGGGGCGATGACGTCGAGCGAATCACGCGCGAAGTCCAGCATCGCGTCGATCGTGCCGGGTGCAGGGACGGTGGCGAAGTACCCGTCGTCGGGGTTGAAAAGGGTCAGCGATTTGCCGTCGAAGAAGAAGGACTGACTGACGACGTCGCCGACACGCTCGGCGAACAGCTTATTGGGTCGCTGCACCACCATGCGTGCGGCGCTCGTGAACTGGATCTTCTGGCCCGATACGAGCACCACCTCGATGCTCTGGGACGTGTCCAGCCCGAACTGCGGCAGGCTGGCGACGTAGTCCGTCATCCGCTTGAGCAGTCGCCCGGCCTCCGGTTCGATGTCGCTGACCTGGGCCCATGCCGAGGTCGGCGATGCCAGGGCCAGCAGGCTCAGTGCAGTCCAAGCCGCGCCCCATGGGGCACGTGCCGGCCGACCGCCGCCGTGAGCCGGCCCAACGTCGCGCGTCCACCCTAGCTGCATGTTCGCTTCCTCTTTCTTTTGTACGTTCAGAATGTGAATACGACGCCCAGTGCCGGTCCCGACATGGACATGTCGTACTTGAAGTCCCGGTTGCCGTTGTCGTTCTCATAATCCATGGTGATGTAGCGATAGGCGCCAAGCACGCCTATGCGGTCCGACGCCTGCCAGCGCAGCGTGCCGATGCCCTGCCAGGCAAACTCCGATCCAACGCCGAATCCGCCGATATCGCCGCGCAAGGTGAATGACCACTGGTCATTGCCACCGAGGCCGAGCGTGTAGTGTGCGCCAATCACGGGATCGATCCAGTCCTCGTCCGCGCTGTCTGAGCGTACGCCGAGCGGGCCTGTCGTCTTGATGTCGACGGACAGGTCGTTGTAACGCAAACCGCCGAACACAGTGAGTCGATCCAGCACTTCGTAGCCGACGTCGACTTCGAGCGCCGCTTGGTCGAGGTCCACATCCCCCTTGACGTATCCGGCAGGTCCCCGCCCGTCGCTGCCGAGGCCCATGTAAATGCCGTCCACCGTGATCGACAGGCGATCACGCGTGGCCCGATACGAGCCCATGAAGCCGACTTCGAGGTTGTCGAGAATGTCGCTGAAGCTTGCATCGACGTCCACTTCGAGCGGGCCGACCGCTGTCGTGCCGCTCATGGCCGCGCCCCACATGTAGGGGGCCACTTCGTGCTTCCAGTCAGCCGCGTGCAACGGTGCCACCGCCAGCGCCGCCAGCAAGCCTGCAGTCGATGCCGCCACTGCGCTGCTGGAGCGAATGATTCGGCGCAAATAGGGGTCAGCTGTCATCGGGCCTCCTTACCTGGTACCGCCAGCGTACGTACGAGCCTCTCCGCCGGCACGGTTGCAGGGCAGCATTCTGCGGACTTTAGGCTGCGTCACCAGACCGTGTCTAAGAATTTACTTGAGAGTTCGGGACGGACGACCGATTATTCGCGACATGTCGCAGCGCGATCGAGATTTCTCGCCCAGCTCGGAGGCCACCAGCCGTTGCGCGCGCCGGCCGCCCGAGTGCACCTGACCGCGCTCCGTGGACTGCCGCCGATCCTCGAGAGCTTCGGCGTTGCGTGCGAGCCGATCCTGAAGACGGCCAAGCTGAGCCGTGCCGATCTCGAGGATCCGACGCGCAGCGCTCCCTTCGCCGATCTCGATCGACTGGTCGGCATGTGTGTGCGCGAGACCGAATGCGCCCATTTCGGGTTGCTCATGGGACAGTACGTCAACATCCAGACTTTCGGCGTGGCGGGGCGCGTCGCGCGCAATGCGCCTTCGGTCGGCGCCGCGCTGAACGACCTCGCCGCCTATTTCGTCCTGCACGACAACGGCGGCTCGATCAACGTGTCGATCCACGAGGCCAGCGTGACTTTCAGTTATGGCGTGCACGTGACTGGACTGCGCAACGCGAACCAGGTGTACGACCTGGCGGTGGCTGCCATGGTCAACGTCATGCGGCAGCTTTGTGGCGCGGCGTGGCGACCCGATGCCGTGCTCCTGCCGCGACGGCGTCCGGCGAACATCCGTCCGTATCGCGACTACTTCATGGCGCCGTTGCGATTCGATTCGATCCTTGCGGCGATCGTGTTCCCGGAGCACTGCCTGACCCAGCCGATCGTGGATGCCGATCCGCTGCTGCGCACGCTGTTGGCCGACAATGCGTCCAACGCGATCGCCCGACGGGATCCTGTCGATGCACAGCGACGTGCGCAGGGCCATCCGTCTGCTGCTGCTGACTCGGCAATGTTCGCGCGCCGAAGTCGCGCGTCGACTCGGACTGCACGAAAGGGCACTGGGCCGTCGCCTGCAGGCGTCAGGCACGACCTTCCAGCGTCTGCTCGACGACACCCGTGAAGAGATCGCCCGGCAATTGCTGTGCGACACGGACATTCCCGTGGCGCGAGTCGCAACAGCGCTCGGGTATGGCGATGCGACGGTGTTCACCCGCGCCTTCACGCGCTGGACTGGCCACACTCCCAGCGAGTTCCGTGCCCGGTTGTCGCGTTGACCGCGAAGCCGCGGTTGACGCGATTCATTGATCCGGATGTCGCGATAAGTCGATCATCGATCGCGTTGCACGCCGGTGCGCGCCGCAGCGACCGCTGCAATAATCGAAGCTCGTCGTCGCCATGCGGCCGCTGCAGACGAGCCCAGAAAAAGCCAAGGGGAAAATCGATGTCAGAGTCAGGAATGACGATCCGCACGGTCGCGCTGCTGGCGCTGCTCGCGAGCGGGCCCGCGTTCGGGAGCAGCAAACGATGCGGTGCTGGACCGCTCGGTCCTGCCGATCGCTGAACCCCACCGGGCCATCACCCACGAACTGGACGCTCGCAACGCCAAGGCACCGCCGCGGTTTGAAGTCAAGGCGCCCGCGGGCGCACCCAATGTGGTCATCGTGCTCATCGACGACCTCGGTTTCGGCGCGACCAGCGCCTTCGGCGGTCCGATCGGCACTCCGTCGCTCGACCAGCTGGCCAGGGCGGCCTGCGCTACACCAACTTCCATACCACGGCGCTGTGCTCGCCGACGCGCGCCGCACTCAAGTCGGGTCGCAACCATCATACGGTCAACATGGGCTTCATCACCGAGATGGCGACCGCGTTTCCAGGCTCGACCGGGCAGATTCCGAACTCCACCGCGCCGCTCGCCGAGACACTCCGGCTGAATGGCTACAGCACGGCTGCGTTCGGCAAGTGGCACGAGACGCCCTTCCTGGGAAGCGAGCATCGCCGGTCCCGCTGGACCGCTGGCCGACCCACCAGGGTTTCGACAAGTTCTACGGCTTCCTCGGTGGCGAGACCAACCAGTGGGCGCCTTACCTCTACGATGGCGTCACCCAGGTCGAATTGCCCGACGATCCCAACTACCACTTCATGACCGACATGACCGACAAGGCCGTGTCGTGGATCAAGTACCAGAAGGCGCTGACCCCAGGGAAACCTTCTTTCGTATATTTTGCGCCGGGTGCGACCCACGCGCCGCATCACGTGCCGAAGGAATGGATCGCGCGCTGGCACGGCAAGTTCGACGAGGGCTGGGACAAGATCCGCGAGGAAACACTGGCGCGGCAGATCGCCATGGGCGTCGTGCCCAAAGGCACGCAGCTCGCGCCCAAGCCGCCCGCGCTCAAGGACTGGCAGGCGCTCTCGGCCGACGAGAAGCGGCTGTTCGCGCGCCAGGCCGAAGTGTTCGCCGCGTTCGTCGAGTACACCGACCATGAAGTGGGTCGCATGCTGGCCGCGTTCGACGACGTGGGCGAACGCGACAATACGCTCGTCTTCTACATCGTCGGCGACAACGGCACGAGCGGTGAAGGCGGCCAGCACGGCATGTTCAACGAGTACACCTACTTCAACGGTGTGCAGGAAAAAGTCGAGGACATGCTGAAGCGGATCGACCAGTGGGGCGGTCCCGAGACCTATCCGCACATGGCCGCAGGCTGGGCGGTGGCGCTCAACGCGCCGTTCGGCTGGATGAAGCAGGTGCCTTCGGACTTCGGCGGCACGCGCAATGGCATGGTCGTGAGCTGGCCGCAGGGAATCAAGGCGAAGAACGGCATCCGCACGCAGTTCAGCCACGTGATCGACGTCGCGCCGACGGTGCTGCAGGCTGCCACGCTGCCCGAGCCCAAGGTCGTCAACGGCACGCCGCAGGTGCCGATCGAAGGCACCAGCCTCGTGTACTCCTTTGACGACGCTGCGGCCAAGGAACGCCACACCACGCAGTACTTCGAGATCGCCGGCAACCGCGCCATCTACCACGACGGCTGGTACGCACGCACGATCCACAGGGCGCCGTGGGAGCCCAAGCCGCGCCGGTCGCTTGAAGACAACTCCGCCTGGGAGCTGTTCGACGTCCGCTCGGACTTCAGTCTCGCCAACAACCTGGCCGCGAAGAATCCGCAGAAGCTGGCCGAACTGCAGGAAGTGTTCCTCAAGGAAGCGGCCAAGCACCACGTGCTGCCCATGGACGATCGCGTCTTCGAGCGGCTCGATGCGGCGTCGGTCGGCCGTCCCGACCTCATGGCGGGCCGCACTTCGATGACGCTGGCTGAAGGCATGACCGGCATGATGGAAGCGGTGTTCGTCAACGTGAAGAACCGTTCGAAGACCGTCACCGCCGAGGTCGACGTGCCGGCGAGCGGCGGCAACGGCACCATCCTGGCGCAGGGCGGACGTTTTGGCGGCTGGTCCTTGTACGTCAAGGACGGCGTCCCGGCCTACGACTACAACTTCCTCGGGTTGCAACACACCAGCATCGTGTCGAGCAAGCCGCTTGCTCCCGGCAAGGCTACGATCCGCTTCGACTTCGCGAGCGATGGCGGTGGCCCCGGCAAGGGCGGCGTGGGCACGCTGTTCGTGAACGGCGAGCAGGTGGCCCAGGGGCGGATCGAGCATACCCAGGCGGGCCTGTTCTCGGCCGACGAGACTGCCGACGTCGGCATCGATCTCGGCACGCCGGTCGTCGAATCGATCGGTGCGGAAGCGACAGTCCAGGTTCACCGGACACATTCCGAAGGTGACCGTCGAAGTTCGTGCGCCGAAGCCGGTTGCTACTCCATGACGTCAGTCACGTTCGGTTGCCGGGAGCGGTTGGGGAGTAAAGCCATGCGACTGCGGGACCAGGTCTGCTGCGTGACCGGCGCTGCCTCGGGCATCGGCGAAGCCGTGGCTCGCCGATTCCTCCACGAAGGCGCTCGCGTCGCCATGATCGACCGTGACGCGGCACGGCTCGAGACGGTGGCCCAGTGGCTTCGAACGCGACTTCGCCGGACGCGTGAAGTCATTCGCGATCGACGTGTGCGACGAGGCCGCCGTCGCCGCGGCGATCACCGGCACTTGCGCGCAGTGGGATCGACTCGACGGAGCCGTCAATTGCGCGGGCATCCTGGGCCCGGTCGGCCGTTTGCACGAGATCGAGACGGCCGCCTACCGTGAACTCATGCGCAACAACCTCGATGGCATGTTCCACTGCATGAAGCACGAACTTGCGGCGATGCTGCCGCAGCGCCGCGGCAGCATCGTCAACATTGCATCCGCTGCGGGCGTGGTCGGCTTCCCGATGGCGGCCGCCTACACGGCGGCGAAGCACGGAGTGGTCGGCCTTACGCGCACCAGCGCCATCGACTACGCGCTCGACGGCATCCGCATCAACGCGATCGCGCCAGGTGGTGTGGATACGCCGCTGATACGCGCGACGACCTGTTCGACGCCGGAAGGCCAGCAGATGATCGAGGCGATGCACCCCATGAAGCGGCTGGCCCAGCCGGCGGAAATCGCGAACGCCGCGCTGTTCCTGGTTTCAGACGAGGCGTCGTTCGTCACTGGATCCGTCTACAGCGTCGACGGCGGCTGGACCACCGGGTAACGGCCGATTCCGGGCTGCAAGGCCGTCAGGGGCCTTGCAGAACGAAAGGGCAGCGGGAAATGCTGCATTGCGGTATAATCCGCCCGCACTTTGGGACTCAGCTGCTCGGGGTTCCGCTCCCACGAGAGAACCTGATGTCAAACCACTCCGCTGACGACCAAGTCATTCCCACGTTCGCCGAACTCGGCCTGTCCGAGCCCGTCGTTGCCGCGCTGCGCGACGTCGGGTACGAATCTCCTTCGCCAATCCAGGCGGCGACCATTCCCGTCCTGCTGGCGGGCAACGACCTGATCGGCCAGGCCCAGACCGGCACGGGCAAGACCGCCGCGTTTGCGTTGCCGTTCCTGTCGATGCTGGACGTGGCCCGCCGCGAGCCGCAGGTGCTGGTGCTCGTCCCCACCCGTGAGCTCGCCATCCAGGTGGCGGAAGCGTTCCAGAAGTACGCCAGCAAGATGCCGGGCCTGCACGTCCTGCCGATCTACGGCGGCCAGAGTTACACGCCGCAGTTGAATGCGCTGAAGCGCGGCACGCACGTCATCGTCGCGACCCCGGGCCGCGTGATGGATCACCTGCAGCGCGGCACGCTGAACCTCGCCACGATCAAGTACGTCGTGCTCGACGAAGCGGACGAGATGCTGCAGATGGGGTTCGTCGACGCGATCGACGAGATCCTCGGCATGGTGCCGAAGGAAAGACAGGTGGCATTGTTTTCGGCCACCCTGCCCAAGCCCATCCGCAACATTGCCCAGAAGCACCTGCGTTCGCCGCAGGAAGTCACGATCAAGTCGAAGACGACCACGGCCACCAACATCCGCCAGCGCTACTGGGTAGTGTCGGGAATGCACAAGCTCGACGCGCTGACCCGCATCCTCGAAGTCGAAACCTTCGATGCGATGCTGGTGTTCGCGCGCACCAAGCAGGCGACCGTGGAACTCGTGGAGAAACTCGAGGCCCGCGGGTTCGCCTCTGCTGCCCTGAATGGGGACATCCTGCAGGCGCAGCGCGAGCGTACCGTGGCGGCGCTCAAGGCCGGCAAGGTCGACATCGTGGTCGCCACCGACGTGGCGGCCCGCGGCCTCGACGTCGACCGCATCACCCACGTCGTGAACTTCGACGTGCCGTACGACAGTGAATCCTACGTGCACCGGATCGGGCGTACGGGACGGGCAGGGCGCAGCGGCGAGGCGATCCTGTTCATCGCCCCGCGCGAGCGCAACATGCTGCGCATCATCGAGCGCGCGACGCGACAGCCGATCGAGGCGATGACCTTGCCGACGCTCGACGACGTCAATGCCAAGCGCGCCACGAAGTTCAAGCAGGAAATTGCCGATGCGGTGGCGTCCCAGGCAGGCGAGGCGTATCGCGGCGTGCTCGAGGACTACCTGCGCGAGACGGACGCCGACCTGCTCGACGTCGCAACGGCGCTGGCATCGATGGTGCGCGGCGGCAAGTCGCTCGCCGTGAGCAAGCGCCGCGAGGCCAAGGGCGAGGCAACAGCCAAAGGCGAGAACGACACTCGTGCCCCGGGTGACGACAATGCGCCGCCGCGCGCACCCCGGCAGCGCAAGTCGGACGGACCGCAGGCTACGTTCCGGCTCGAAGTGGGCCGCATGCACGGCGTGCTGCCCGGCAACATCGTCGGCGCGCTGGCGCACGAAGGTGATCTGCACGGCACGGAAATCAACGGGCTCAGCATCCGCGACGACCACACGCTGGTCCGCCTGCCGGCCGACATCACCGAGAAAACGCTGGCGCACCTGCGCACGGTGGAGGTGCGCGGTCGCGCACTCGCCATCAGCCGCTACAAGAACCGCAAGGACTCGCGCAGCGAAGGCTGATGATTCTTGCGTGCGGGCAGCCGCTCGCGCGCAGCTGCCTGCCGGCGGTTTATCAGCGACGGCTGCGACGCCCGGGTCCACCTGCAGCGTGGCCGCCTTTGGCGCCGGGTGCCTGCAACGGGCCCAACTCTGCAACGACGGCCGCTTCGTCGGGCCGCGGTCCGCCGTGGTGATGACCCAGGGCGTGATGCATGGCGGAAAGGTGCGCGAACGTCGTGCCGCAGCAGCCGCCGATGATGCGCGCACCCGAATTGGCAGCCATATCGACATAGGTCGCCATCAGTTCAGGCGTGCCTGAATAGTGGATCTCTGCGCCGATGAATTGCGGTACCCCCGCATTCGCCTTGGCGATGATGGGGATCCCGGCTTCCCTGGCGGTCATGCCAAGCACGGACATCACGAGATCGGATGCGCCGACGCCGCAGTTGGCGCCGATGGCGAGCGGCGGAGGGGTCAGCCCCTGCGCGAACTCGACCAGCGCAGCCGGCGTAATGCCCATCATCGTGCGGCCCGCGGTATCGAAACTGGCGGTGAACGTGTACGGGATGCCGACGTTGGCGGCTGCCATTGCTGCCGCGCGGATTTCCTCGAGCGACGACATGGTCTCGATCCAGGCGACATCGGCACCGCCTTCCTTCAGGCCGTGCATCTGCTCCTCGAATACCGCGATCGCCATCGGCTCGGTCAGCACGCCGAGCGGCTCGAACAGGTCGCCCGTCGGACCCACCGAACCCGCCACGACGACGGGCCGTCCGGCCTTATCGGCCACCGCGCGCGCGTGCTGGGCCGCGAGGCGGTTGATCTCGCGCACGCGGTCCTGCATGCCGTGGAGCATCAGGCGCCGCGCGTTGCCGCCAAAACTGTTGGTCAGGATGATGTCTGAACCCGCATCGACGAAGCCCTGGTGCAGTGCACGGATGCGCTCCGGATGCTCGATGTTCCACATCTCCGGGGCATCGCCCGCAGTGAGGCCCATCGCAAACAGGTTGGTGCCGGTGGCGCCGTCGGCAAGAAGCGTACGGCCGGATGCGAGCAGGGAGGCGAGCATGGGATTCCAGGCTGGGGTGGGATCCGCAATTTTAACCGTGACCGCCCGGCGGCGCACGGCGGATTACTCCGGGCGCGGAAGTGCCTGTGGCTGCCAGTCGCCGAACAGGAAGCGCAGGGCCCCCGGCAAACGCTTTTCCCACGCGGCTTCGGTGTGCAAGGCAGCGGGATCGATGACGACGCGCACGTTCGAGTCGTCGTAACCCGCGGCGCGGAAGTTGGCTTCCACCTGCTGCACCATGCCGATCATCTTTTGGCTGATCGCAGGATTGTCCGCCTCCTTGCCGCCGAAGCCCATGAACACCCTGGCCGGCATGGCTGCGAGTGGGTGGGTGTCCCGCACCAACTGGCCCATCCCGACCCACAAGGTCGGACTCTCGATCAGCCCGTAGCCGAACTCGCTCGGCCTGGCCAACAGAGCGTACAAAGTGGCCACCCCGCCATACGACGAGCCGCCGATCCCGGTGTTCGGCGCTCCCTTCAGGGTGCGGTAATGGCCGTCGACCAGCGGCATCACCTCGCGCACGAGGAAGTCGGGGAACTGCTTGCCCGCGGGCTCCGCCATGTCAGGGTTGCCGACGAAGTCCTTGTACGGCAGGTACTCGGAGGCGCGGAGCGCCGCTGCATGATCGACGCCGACGACGATGAACGGCGGCATCTCGCCTGCGCTGGTCAGTTGCGCCGTGATCTCGTCCAGGCCCCACTCGTGCTGGCTGACGTCACTGAGGCAGGCGTCGAACAGGTTCTGTCCGTCGAGCATGTACAACACCGGATAGCGTCGACCGCTGTTGGCTGCGTCGTCATAGCCGCGCGGCAGCAGCACGCGGATCTTCCGCTCGTTTCTGAAAATCAGGCTGCGCAGCGTGTGCAGGCGCAGATCCCCGGAAACGGTCGACTTGCAGGCGACCGCGGGTGTGCTCCCGCCGGCTTCCGGTGCAGCCTGCGCCAGGGGCGCAAGTGCCAGGCCGGCAGCAAGCAACGTGGGCAGCAGTGTCTTGTCGAGCATCGGTTGCGTCCTCGCCGGCGTGGAGCCAGCACCGCTACCTTAATGCAAGTGCCCGGGCGCTGGCACCGGGCCTCGCGCCGGATTGCGGTGAACCGTGCGTGAGGCGCGATCGCAGCCACACGCCGCAGCCGCTAGACTCGTCGCATGCGAATCCAGTTGCTCGGCGTTCCCACGGACATCAATTCGTCCTACCGGCGCGGTGCCGCCGCCGGCCCGCAGGCGATCAGGGCGGCCTGGCAGCGCTATGCAGAGTTCGGCAACCCGGCGACCGAAGAGCGGGCTCGAGATCGATGTCGATTTCAGCGTTGCCGATCTTGGTGACGTGCCCATTGCCGAGAATGTGGGCGATCACGAACTGATCGTCGCGGCTGCTGCCGCGGCTGCACAGCACGGTCCACTGCTTGCGATCGGCGGCGATCATTCAGTGACGTATCCGCTGGTCGAAGGACTCGCGCGCGTGCACGGTCCGCTCAACCTGCTGCACTTCGACGCGCACCCCGATCTGTACGACGATTACGCCGGCAATCCCAGGTCGCACGCGAGCCCCTTTGCCCGGATCATGGAGCGAGGCCTCGCGCGCAGGCTGGTGCAGGTGGGCGTGCGTACGTGGAGCCGTCACAACCGCGCGCAGGCGCAGCGCTTCGGCGTCGAGGTGATCGAATGGAATGGATTCTCGCCTGACGTCGTGCCGATCCCGCCGGCACCGCTGTACGTCACCATCGACCTCGACGCGCTCGACCCCGCGTTTGCGCCCGGCGTCTCGCACCCCGAGCCGGCAGGCCTCAGCGTGCGCGACATCGTGCAGGTTCTGGCGCGCATCCCTGGGCCGATAGTCGGCGCTGACGTCGTCGAGTTGAATCCCGCGTGCGACAGCGGCGACACCACCGCGATCGTGGCGGTGAAACTGCTGAAGGAGTTGATGGCAGCGATGGCGCGCCCGTGACGTCTCAAGTGCCGCAGAACGTGTTCTGCACGCGCTCCTGGGGCAGCGGAGGCTCACGGTAGGCCTCCTGCCCGGGCTGTTCTTCGAACGGACGCGCCAGCACGGCATGCAGCGCGTGGAAGGGCGCGAAGTCATTCCGCGTCACCGCTGCGGCGATCACCGCCTCGATGCGGTGGTTGCGCGGAATGTAGCAGGGGTTGGAGCGGAGCAGTTGCGGCACGGCGGCAGCGACACCGCCCGGTTCCCGTGCCAGGCGCGCCAGCCAGCCCAAGCGCCATTCCCTTAATGCTGCGGGGAGTACGTCCGGGTGGGCTACGGCGGTGGCCAGCTTGCGGAACGTGTTCGTGAAGTCGGCTCGCTCTGCGTGCATGACCTGCAGCAGACCCTGCGCCAGTTCCTCATCCGTCGCCTCGATGGTCTGGAGCCCCAGCTTTTGACGCAAGCCTTGCAGCCAGTAGTCCGCGTAGCGCGCCGGTATCGAATGCACGGCAGCGGTGGCGCGCTCGATCGCCGCACCTTGGTCGGGGTCGATGATCGGCAGCAGCGCTTCGGCCAGCCGCGCCAGGTTCCACTGCAGGATGGCCGGCTGGTTGCCATAGGCATAGCGACCGCGGCGATCGATGTAGCTGTAGACCGTGGCGGGGTCGTATTCGTCCATGAAGGCACAGGGACCGAAGTCGATGGTTTCGCCCGAGACGGTCATGTTGTCGGTGTTCATCACCCCGTGGATGAAGCCGACCTGCATCCAGCGCGCGACCAGCGCGCACTGGCGGTCGGCCACCGCCTCGAGCAGGCGGAAGTAGCGGTCGGGTTCCGGCGCGAGGGCAGGGTAGTGACGCGCCAGGACATAGTCGGCCAGCGTGCGCACGCCGTCGACGTCGCCGCGCGCGGCGAAGTATTCGAACGTGCCGATGCGCACATGGCTGGCGGCCACCCGGATCAGCACGCCGCCGGGCAGCAGTCCTTCTTCCCGCAGCACGTGCTCGCCAGTGGTTGCGGCCGACAAGGCGCGCGTGGTCGGCACGCCCAGGGCGTGCATCGCCTCGCTCACCAGGTATTCACGCAGGACCGGTCCCAGCGCGGAGCGTCCATCGCCGCGACGCGAGAAAGGCGTGGGACCCGCTCCCTTCCATTGCAGGTCGCGACGCTGGCCGTTCTGGTCAATGACTTCCCCGAACAACAAGGCGCGACCGTCACCCAGCTGCGGCACGAACGAACCGAACTGATGGCCCGCGTACGCCATGGCGAGCGGCAACGCGCCCGCTGGAATCTCGTTGCCCACGCACGCAGCCGCCAGGCGCTGGTCGTCGGCGGCCGCTCGGTCGACACCCAGTTCCGCCGCCAGCGCGTCGTTGAACGCGATCAGCGCAGGCGCCGCGACGGGTGTCGGCGCAGTGCGGACGTGGAAACGCGCGGGCAGCGCGGCGTAGGTATGGGAAAACTCGGCCTGCACGGTGCGACGCTCAGCCGAAGACGGCGACGGTCTGGTGATTGACCGAGTAGGCATGCCCATCGGCGCCGTACAGCACGGCCGTCTGGCTGAGGTAACCCGCCGTGCCCGCGCGAACTTCGGCGTCGATGAGGGCCCAGTCCTGCAGGTCGAGGTAGGCGGGATCGCGCAGGACTTCGATCATCCAGTTGACCGAACTGGCTGGGGCCGGCGTTCGCAGCGTCGACAGGACGGGCGTCGGGATGACATCGGACAAAGCCAGCAAGGCGTCTTCAGAGCCGCAGTCCCGGTCGCGCAGTCGCGCATAAGTCATCGAGCTTGGCTCGCTGTGACCCGTGTATGGCGGTGCCCCCCGCGCCAGCCTGACCTCGAAATGCTGCAGGAACGCTGGCGCAGGATCGATGAGAGTGCTGTCGGCTGCGGCGGGCGTCTTGCCCGGGTCCGGGCGCGGCATCTCCCGCACGAAATGCGATTCGCGCGGCCCGCCGAAGATGCCGACCGCGGTGCAGGCGAGCTTGCCGTCGTCATGCTGCAGGTCGCAGCGTGCATGCACCGCCGTTTTTCCGACACGCAGCACTTCGGCGCGCATCTGGATTGGAGTGCCGCCCAGCAGTGGCCCGACGAACGTCATCTGGGCACTGCGCAATGGCAGGGCGGCCGCGTGCAGGGGCAGCACTGCGCGCATCGCCCGCACGGCGAGCGCCATCTGCATGCCGCCGAACACGGTCCGGCCCTGCAGCCAGTCGGGCGGCACGACGACGGTGAACGACGTGGCATCGGTGCGGACGATCGCGGCCAGGACTTGTGAAAAGCCGGTTTCCATAAGGCAAGTGTACCGGACCCGCCCAACCAGGACGCCGGGCACCCAATGACCGCGTGAGGCTGACGCCGACGCAGGTCCGCGCAAGCGCTGTCGCCCGCAGCTGCGCTCATCCGTATCCTAGACAGTATCCGTTCCCCGCCCGACACTGGCCCGCAGAGACACCCATGCCGCAGTCTGAAACGTTCGACGCTCGTCCGGCCCCCGGCGTCAAGGCGTTGCTGCACGCTGCGCTGTGCGTGATGCTGGTCGCGGGCGCCGCCAGCAGTCGGGCCGCCGACGTCCCGCCGGCTTCTGCCCGTGCAGCAGGGTCGCCTGCGGGCGTGGCAATGGCGACCGATCCTTCCAACTGGCCCGACCTCCACAGCCAGGCCGACCCGCGCAAGTTCGTCACGACCAGTTTCGACCTCGACCTCGACGTGGACTTTGCGGCCCAGGTCCTGCGTGGCCACGTCACTCTCGAGCTGCGACGCGTCGATCCACAGGCCCGCGAACTCGTGCTCGATACCCGCGACCTGCACATCAAGTCCGTGCAGGCCGCCCCCGCTGGAAGCGAGCGATTCAAGCCGGTGCATTTCAGTCTCGACCCGCCGGCCGGAAAACTGGGCAGCGCATTGCGCATCGAGTTGCCGCGGCAGGCGACGCGCGTCCGGATCGCCTACGCAACCTCACCGCAGGCTTCAGGCCTGCAATGGCTGCGGCCCGAACAGACGGCCGACCGGCGTGCGCCGTTCCTGTTCAGCCAGGCACAGGCCATCCACGCGCGCTCGATTGCACCATTGCAGGACACGCCGTGGATCCGTTCGACCTTCACCGCGACGTTGCGCGTGCCGCCGGGGCTCGTTGCCGTGATGGCGGCGGAAGGCGACCCTGCCAATCGAGCAGGAGCGGACGTGTTCCGCTTTCGCATGCCGCAGCCGGTTCCCGCCTACTTGCTGGCGCTGGCCGTCGGTGACCTGGAGTTCCGGGCGATCGGTCCACGCACCGGTGTCTGGGCCGAGCCATCCAAAGTGGCGGCAGCGGCGGCCGAGTTCGAGGACGCCGAACGCATGATGATGACAGCCGAGACGCTGTATGGGCCGTATCGTTGGGGTCGCTACGACGTGCTGATGCTGCCGCCGTCGTTTCCCTACGGCGGGATGGAGAATCCGCGGCTCACCTTCATGACGCCCACCGTCATCGCCGGCGACAAGTCGCTGGTGGGTGTGCTGTCGCACGAGCTGGCCCACTCGTGGTCCGGGAACCTCGTCACCAACGCGACCTTGCGCGATGGCTGGCTGAACGAAGGTTTCACCACGTACCTCGAGCGACGCATCATGGAGGCGGTGTACGGCCAGGAACGGGCGGGCCTCGAATGGGGCAACGGCGAGCAGGACCTGCGCCTGGCACTCGCAGAGCTGGCACCGGACGAGGCCTGGCGCGGCGGGTTGGCGCCCGACCTGGCCGGGCGGCCCGTCGACGAAGGATCGGCGGTTGCCTATGAAAAAGGCGCGCTCTTTCTTTACCAGCTGGAGCGGCGGTTCGGGCGCGACCGGCTCGACGCGTTCCTGCAGGGCTGGTTCGACCGCCACGCGTTTACCAGCGTCACCACGCCGCAGTTCGTCGCTGAACTGCAGCAGGACCTGATCGCAAAGTATCCAGGCCGCGTCGATGATCAGTTTGTCGCGCGCTGGATCGATGGCGTCGGCATTCCGGCCGACGCCGAGTTCGTCCAGTCCGCCGTGCTGGCGCGCGTGGATGAAGTCAGGTCGAGCTGGGAACAAGGCACGCTTGCAACGCAGGATCTGCCCGCCGGCCGCTGGACGACGCAGGAGTGGCTGCACTTCCTCACGCGCATGACCCGTCCCCAGCCCGTCGCACGGCTGCAGGAACTCGACCGGCGGTTTCAGCTGACGCAGTCCCGCAACGCGGAAATTGCGCACGCCTGGTACCGCCTGGCGATTGCGAGCGGCTATCCCGGCCTCGAGCCGACGCTCGAGCATTACCTCACGAGCATCGGTCGCCTGAAGCTCATCAGGCCGCTGTACGAAGACCTGCTGCGTTCGCCCGCGAATGCCGCGTTCGCGCGACGTGTCTATGCCGAGGCGCGTCCGGGATACCACGCCATCGCGCAACTCGCATTGGACAAGGTCATGCAGGAGGGGTCGAAGTGACGCAGCGGCGGCCGACGACACCTCTCGATGCAGTCAAGCTCCGCGTGGCGGCCACCGACGCCGACGTGATCGACGAGTTGTACGGTCTCGAGCCCATTTACGAACCTGGCGGATCGAACCTGGCCGGGGGCGAAGCCACCGAGTTCGTGTCGCTGCTGTGCCCCTATTGCTGGGAACGCTACGAGACCCAGGTGGACCTGAGCGCCGGGTCGTTCACCTATGTCGAGGACTGCCAGGTCTGCTGTCAGCCGATCGAGCTGAGCTGCCAGGTGGATGATGGCGAGTTGGTCAGCGTGAAGCCCGAGCGGATGGACTGACGACCGCGGTGACCAGGCGCTCGCCGAAAGCCCACGCCAGGACGCGGCCGAGCGTATCCGCGTCGGTCCGAACACTCTCCAGCGCTTCGCCCAATGTGTCGCCCTGCGCGAGCCGTTCGAGCAGGCGGTAGTCGTCTGAGTCGACGCGGTAGACCACGGGCCGGTCGTCGACGCAGGCCACTACGCAACACTCGCCGCCCACCGACAGGTCGACCGGCCCCGGATCGTCGGCCTGGTTGGCCTGCCACACGCGCCAGATGGGGAACTGCGAAGCAACCCTGCCCAGCGACGGGTGGAATTCGACGGTGAGTCCCGCGAGCGACTCCGGCGCAAACTCAGCGAGTGCCGTGAGTGCGATTGCAGGCGACGTCGAGGACACGGTTGCGCTGGCCACGGCCCATTCCAGCGCGGCGAGATCGGCCAGCCACTCGTAGCCGGATTCGGCCAGGCGGATCGCCAGCCAGGCCGGGAATTCGCTGCCCACCCAGTGCAGGTCACCCCGCCGCGAGGGGTGCGCGTCCCGGTACTCGCGTGCCAGCTGACGAAAAAACTCTGCGCCTACGCGTCGCAGCACGACAGGGTAGGTCTGCTCGAGCGCCGCAGCGAAGAACTGCCAGGCATTGTTGCGGTAAGCGTCGAAGCGCTCGACGTAGTCAGGCGAGCCATCCGGCGTAAGCGGTGCGCCGTCCCGCAACGCGCGCCCGAATGCCTGTTGCACATCCCTCAGCTTCATGACGATTTCACGCCGTTGCTCGCTGGCAGCGGCCGAGAAGTTCATCAGCACGTGCAGCCTCGGCGAGCAGGGTGTCCAGGGCGGGCACGTCGTTGTCCCACTCGATCAGGGTGGGCACCGGCCCCAGTCGTTGCAACACCGCTTCATAGAGCGCCCAGACCGCCTCGCACACGGCACTGCCGTGGTCATCCAGCAGCAGGTCGCGCGCACCGACCCGTCGTCGCGAGTGTCCTGCGAGATGGATTTCCTGCACGGCGTCGGGCGGCAGGGCGGCAAAAAAGTCGTCGAGCACCAACCCGAGATTGGCTGCATTCACATACGCGTTATTGACGTCGAGCAACAGGCCGCAGCCGCTGCGTTCGACCACGAGGCCCAGGAATTCACCTTCGGACAATTGCGAGTGCGCGAAGCTGACGTAGGCGCTGAGGTTCTCCACCAGGATCTGCCGCCCGAGGAAATCCTGCACTTCGCCCACGCGGGCAGCGAGGTGCAGCGCCGCTTCCTCAGTGTAGGGCAGGGGCAGCAGGTCGTTGAAGTGCTCGCCGTCGACGTGTCCCCAGCAGGCATGCTCGCTGACCAGGGCGGGCTCGAAGCGCCGCACGGCCCTGCGGATCCGTGCCAGGTGATCGCGATCGAGCGGATCCGCCGACCCCAGGCCCAGGCCGACGCCATGCAGGCTGAGCGGATAAAGACTGCGCGCGCGCTCGAGTGCCCGGACGGCGGGGCCGCCTTCATGGAAGTAATTCTCGGTATGCGCTTCGATCCACGCCGGGGCCGGTGCGGCGGTGAGGATCGCTGCATGATGTTGCGAGCGCAGCCCGATCCCGGCGCTGGCCGGGATCGGCCTGCGCGGCTCAGGCGCATCAGCAAGTTCGCCTGCCACTGCCGGTTACATCGTCTTCTTGTCCGTGCCCGGCTTGCCGCCGGCTTTCTCGCAGGCATCCTTCGGCATGCTGACCCACTCGTTGGGGTCGTTGTCGGTCTTGGCCATGCCGGCGCAGCTATGGCTGGCCGTGCCGCAATCGTTCTTGCCGGCCTTGGCAACGCCGAAACACTTCACCTTTTCCGCGGCGCCCTCGTGGTGATTGGCCTGGGCGGTGCCCACGGCCAGCAGGCCGGCAACGGCGGCTGCGATGGTCAGGTTCTTGCGGTTCATCCTGGCTTTCCTCTGGCGTGTCAGGGGTGGGCATTATGCTGAGCTGATTTCGCGCGCGCGACCCGGTTGGCTTCAGCGCCTGCCGGTGGCAGCATGCCGGCACCCTTTACCGAGCGAGCGCGTCGATACATGAGCCTGAAGGACTGGATCTCGAAGTACCTGCCTGGCGGCGCCGGGCAAGGCGGGGAGGGGACCACGGAAATGGGCACCCACCTGGCGGTGGCGGCCTTGCTCGTGGAAGTCCTGCGCGCAGACTATGAGGTGGGCTCGGCCGAGCGCGAGCAGGCAATGGCATCGGTTGCGAGCATGCTGGGGCTGCAACCCGAGGCCACTCGTGCGCTGCTCGAGGAGGCGGAGCGCCAGATCGACAAGTCGCATGACCTGTTCCAGTTCACCTCGCAGCTCAACCGCTCCTACAGCGAAGCCGACAAGATCAAGCTGCTGGAAGCGCTATGGCGTGTCGCTGACGCGGACCTGACCATCCACAAGTACGAAGAACACTTGATCCGGCGGGTTGCCGATCTCCTGCACGTCCCACATTCGGGCTTCATAGCGGCAAAACTGCGCGCTACCAGCCCCGCCACGTCCGGCTGAAGCGCGCCGGCGCCCGGTCGCGAGCACTTTTTACATGAAAGCTTGCGGCGGAGGCTGACGGTCGGGTACGGTCCTGATAGGAATCACCAATCGTCGGCTATGGAACAGTCTCACGCCCCCGTCCCGCGCAAGATCGTGGTCCTGAACCCCAAGGGCGGGTCGGGCAAGTCGACCATTGCGACGAACCTGGCGGCTCATTACGCCTGGGCTGGGCGGACGGTCGCGCTGATGGATCACGATCCGCAGGGTTCGAGCATGCGCTGGCTGCGCTTGCGGCCCGCCGATGTCGCTCCCATCCACGGCATCGCGGCCTACGAGAAGAAACTCGGCATCACCCGCTCTTTCGCGCTGCGCACGCCGCCCGGCACCGATACGCTCATCGTCGATACGCCGGCGGCGGTCACACCGCTGCAGTTGCCGGAACTCACCCAGGACGCGCACGCGATCGTCGTGCCCGTGCTGCCGTCGGACATCGACATTCATGCGGCCTCGCGGGCCATCGCCGACCTGCTGCTCGTCGGCCGGGTGCACCGGTCGGAGCGCAGGCTGGTGATCGTTGCCAATCGCGCGCGGCGTTACACCAAGGCGTTCAGCACGCTGATGCGGTTCCTCGAGAGCCTGCGCATCCCGGTCGCCGCGGTGCTGCGTGATTCCCAGGCTTACGTGCGTTCGGCCGAATGCGGCCTGGGCATCCACGAGATGAAGGGCGCCCTGTTGCAGGAAGACCTCGACAGCTGGAAGCCGTTCCTCGAGTGGCTCGAGCACAGGCCGGGCGGGGCGGTGCTGGCCGATGGCAACTCGCTGTTGCCGCAAACCTCGCCCGTGGAACTGGGCGAGGGTGCCCGGGGCTGAGCAGGCCTCAGCGCGGCTTGTTGGAAACCTTGTCGGCGTCCTTCGCGAAGAGCGAGGCTTCGTCGGCCACCGAGAACGCGACCATGTTCGGCTTGCCATCGTCGCCATTGGCGCTGCTCACCACAGCGATGATCGGCGCGTCCCGCAGCCAGAGCATGTAGGTGTACTTCGACTGGATGGCGGCGTCGTCGCGCTTCACTGCATCGAAGTCGCCGAACATCGTGCGCGAACGGTTCACGACGGCGAGCAGCGAAGGCAGGCTCGGGTCGAGTCGCGCCGATACGGCGCCCATGGTCTTGTCCAGACCAATGATGAAGCACAATTCCTTGGTCTGGTGCTGCGCCGGCAGCTTCAGGAGCGTTTGCCGGCTGGGTGCGCAATAGCGGTCTGCGCCAGACTCATCCTTGTCCCAGGAGCCACCGGGATACTTGGCCTGGATTGCGCTCTTGTCAGCGCTCCAGGGCAGGCCGAAGGCACCGCTGCGGAACTGGTCGGCCACGGCGCCGGCCATGGCGGCCCCGGAAACGACAAAAAGACAGATGCCGGCAAGGGAAGGCAGGAACGTGCTGCGGGACATGCGCGCGACTCCACGAATAGGTTGAATGCTGCAGCGGGAGGATATGACCTCACAGCCACACCTCGCGGAGCACGCGACGAAAGCACGACACGCCTCTCAGGGGGTGCCTCATCGCCTTTACATAATACCTCAGGGGGTGCCGTTGCTGTCAGCGGCCTGCGCCGATTCGACCTGCAGCAGGTCCTCCGGCGTGTCGAGATCGAGACCCGCATTGCTCATGGGAACCCGTACGACTCGGTCGACGTTGCTGCGCAGTACCAGCCGCGGATCGCGCTCGCCGCGCAAGGCCAGCAGGTCGGTGAATGCCCAGCGCGGAAAAATCGCGGGCAGGCCGGGTGCACCCTGGTACAGGGCGGCAGCGATCAGGACCGGATGACGGCGCCAGCTCGCGTGCAGTCGGCGCAAGTCGTCCGCCGTCACGGCGACCTGGTCCGCCAGCAGCAACAGCAGCGCGGTCGATCCCGGCGGTGCCGAGTGGACCGCCATGCGCACGGAACTGGCGATGCCTTCGTCCCAGCCGCGGTTGAACGCGATCGAGACCGCGCGCTGACGCAATGCCGGCGCAATCTCGCTGGCGTGGGCGCCGAGCACCACGCTGACTGACTGGCCGGTGATGAACGCAGCGTTGGCGGCAAGCGTGTGCAGGACGGGTTCCCCGCGCAGCCTGGCCAGCGGCTTGATGCCGCCGAATCGCGTGCCCGGCCCTGCGGCCAGGATCGCGGCGTGGAGTCCGGCAACCTGCTCGTCCATGGTTCGCTAGTTTGCCTGCCGCGCTGCAAGAAGATAGAGTTTCAAGGTTCGAAGCAACGAAATTCCCCCGCAAGATGCCGCCTCCTGCCCTGCCGCAAGCCGCGGCAGGCCAAGGCGCATGACGGGCGCCCGAATAAGCGAGTCCGTAGCGTGCAAGCCTGGAAAGTCCACAAGTTCGGCGGATCGAGCGTCGCCGACGCCGCGTGCATGGAGCGCGTCGCGAAGATCATCGAGAACGATCCTGCCACGCGCAAGGCCGTCGTCCTGTCCGCCTGCAAGGGCGTGACCGATGCCTTGCTCGGCCTGATCGCACTGGCCGAGGCAGATTCGCCCGAACTCGACGACCGGCTGCGCGAACTGCGGGAACGCCACGTCGGCACCGCGCGGCAGCTGCTGGCCGGCGAGTCCTGCGACGAATTCATCGCCCAGCTGGCGGCCGATTGCCGCGACATCGGCGGCATCCTGCAGACCGTGCGCCTGGTCCGCAGCGCGTCGACCACGATGCGCGACCTCATCGCGGGCTATGGCGAGATCTGGTCCACGCGCCTGTTCGAGCGCCTGCTGCGCCGACGCGCCACCGGACACGTCCAGTGGCTCGATGCGCGCAAGGCGCTGCTGGTCGAATGGGGTCCGCTCGGCCCGGGCGTGCGCTGGCAGCAATCGCGCGCCAACATGGACGCGCTGGTGGCGTCCGATTTCATCGGCACGCTCGTGATCACGGGCTTCATCGCGACCGATACCCAGGGCCTGCAGACGACGCTGGGCCGCAACGGCAGCGACTTCTCCGCTTCGATCTTCGGTTCGCTGCTCGATGCAGCCGAGATCGTCATCTGGACGGACGTCGACGGCGTGTTGAGCGCCGATCCGCGGCTGGTGCCGGAAGCGCAGGTGATCGATACGCTTTCCTACAACGAGGCGATGGAGCTGGCGTACTTCGGCGCGAAGGTCATCCATCCCTCGACCATGGCGCCCGCGGTCCAGAAGCGCATCCCGATCTGGATCAAGAACACGTTTGCCGCCGACCGGCCCGGCACCCTGATCCACGAGCGCTCGGACCCCGATCCGCTGGTGAAGGGCATCACGACGATCGACCGCATCGCGCTGGTCAACCTCGAAGGCGCGGGCATGATCGGCGTGCCCGGCACGGCGCACCGGCTGTTCGGCGCGCTGCGCGAGGAGGGCATCTCGGTCATCCTCATTTCGCAGGGCAGTTCGGAGCATTCGATCTGCTTCGCCGTGCCGGAGCCCGAGGCCGAGCGCGCCGAACGCGTCCTGCGCCGTGCCTTCGACCCCGAGCTGCGCGAGGGGCAGATCCACAGCATCGAGATCAATCACGGCTGCAGCATCCTGGCCGTGGTCGGTGACGGCATGGCGGGCGCGCACGGCGTGGCGGCCAAGGTGTTCTCGGCGCTGGGCGCCGCGGGTGTCAACGTGCGGGCCATCGCGCAGGGCGCGTCCGAGCGCAACATCTCCGTGGTCATCGACGGCCGCGGCAGTGCGCGCGCGCTGCGTGCCGCGCACTCGGCCTTCTACCTGTCGGCGCACACGGTTTCCATCGGCCTGATCGGCCCGGGACTCGTGGGCGGGGCACTGCTCGAACAGATCGCGGGGCAGATGCAGCGCCTGGCGCGGGATTTCAAGCTCGACCTGCGCGTGCGGGCGATCGCGGGCTCGAAATGGATGCGACTGTCGACCGGCGCCATCGACCTCACGCGCTGGCGCGACGACTACAAGGCGGGCGGCGATCCGCTCGATCTCGACAAGTTCGCCGACCACGTCCACGCCGACCACTTCCCGCATGCCGTGATCATCGACTGCACGGCCAGCGCGGACGTCGCACGGCACTACCCGCACTGGCTCGCGGAAGGCATCCACATCGTCACGCCGAACAAGAAGGCGAACAGCGCGCCGTATGCGGAATACCAGCGTGTGAAGGACGCGCGGCGCACGGCGGGCGCGCACTACCTGTACGAAGCGACGGTCGGCGCGGGCCTGCCGGTGATCCAGACGCTGCGTGACCTGCGCGAAACCGGCGACCAGATCCGGCGCATCGAAGGCATGTTCTCGGGCACGCTCGCGTACCTCTTCAACACCTGGGACGGTTCGCAGCCGTTCTCCACAGTGGTGAATGACGCCAAGGCGCTGGGCTACACCGAGCCGGACCCGCGCGACGACCTGTCCGGCATGGACGTCGCGCGCAAGTTGATCATTCTCGCGCGTGAAATCGGCCTCCGCACCGAGATGGCGGAAGTAAAGGTCGAAAGCCTCGTGCCGGCCGCGCTCGACGGCTGCGGCGTCGACTCCTTCCTGCAGCGACTGCCCGAGTTCGACCAGGCGATGCTGCAGCGACTGCGGGAGGCGACGGGCCGCGGCAACGTGCTGCGCTACGTCGGCTCGGTCGATGCGCAAGGCAAGGCCGAAGTGGGGCTCGTCGAACTGCCGCGGTCGCATCCCTTCGCCAACATCGCGCTCACGGACAACATCGTGCGGTTCGAGACCGCGCGTTACGACAAGAATCCGCTGATCGTGCAGGGACCGGGGGCGGGGCCGGACGTCACGGCAGCGGGCGTCTTCGCCGACCTGCTGCGCGTCTGTGCCTACCTCGGGGCGAAACTGTGAGGGGTGATTCCACGCGTCGCTCGGCCACCGCTTTCGCGCCGGCGAGCGTCGGCAACGTCGGCGTCGGCTTCGACATCCTGGGTCACACGGTCGCGGCGCTGGGCGACCGCGTCCGTGCGACGCGGCGCGATGCTCCAGGCGTCTCGATCCGCTCGATCACCGGCATGGTCCCCGACCTGCCGCTCGACGCCGAGAAGAACACCGCCGGCATGGCCGTGCTGGCGTTGTGCCGCGAACTCGCATTGCCGCATGGCTTCGACCTCGACATCGAGAAAGGCATCCCGCTCGGCTCCGGGCTGGGCGGGTCCGCGGCATCGGCCGTGGCCGGTGTCGTCGCCGCGGCGGCCCTCGTCGACGAGCACCTCGACCGCACGGAACTGCTCAAGTTCGCCATGCAGGGCGAGGCGGTCGCGAGCGGGGCCGTGCACGTGGACAACATCGCGCCGTCGCTGTTCGGCGGGCTGGTGCTGACGGTCGGCATCGACAATCCTTTCGTCAAGCAGATCCCGGTGCCCGAGACGATTCGCTGCGTGCTCGTGCATCCGCACATGGTGCTGCCGACGCGCGAGGCGCGCGCCATCCTGAGCAAGACCGTGGCGCTGTCCGACGTCATCTGGCAACAGGCGAACCTGGCGGGCTTTCTCGCCGGTTGCTTCACCAATGACATCGCCCTGATTCGCGAGTCGCTGCTCGACGTCGTGATCGAGCCGCAGCGACAGGTCCTCATCCCCGGCTTTGCCGACGTGAAGCAGGCGGCGCTGGCGGCGGGCGCGCTCGGCGGGTCGATTTCCGGTGCGGGCCCGACGGTGTTTGCCTGGGTCGACGAAGCCGACGCCGAAAAGGTGCGCGCGGGCATGGTCGAGGCCTTTGCCCGTCATGGCCTCGAGTCCGACAGCTGGGTTTCGACCATCGATCGCGCCGGCGCGCGCGTCGTGGGTGACTGACCGATGCAGTTCCAGAGCACGCGCGACTCCAGCCATCGCGTCGGCCTCAGTGAGGCGATTGCCCAGGGGCTCGCGCCGGACGGCGGCCTCTATGTTCCCACCGAACTTCCTGGCATCAGCCTGCGTGAGTTCGAAGGCGCGCGCTCGATCCCCGAGGTGGCCGAGGTGCTGCTGCGGCCGTTCGCGGCCGGCGATGCGATCGCCAGGCAGATGCCGGCGATCGTCAACGACGCGTTCAATTTCCCGGCGCCGATCGTGGACGTGCAGGGTGCGCCCGGCCCGTTGTCGGTGCTCGAGCTGTTCCATGGCCCGACGGCGGCGTTCAAGGATTTCGGCGCACGATTCCTGGCCGCGTCGCTCGAGCGGATACCGCGCACTGATCCGCGACGGCTGACGATCCTGGTCGCCACGTCGGGCGATACGGGTGGTGCCGTGGCGGCGGCCTTCTACGAGCGATCCTGGGTCGACGTCGTCGTGCTGTATCCCCGGGGCCTCGTGTCCGCGCGCCAGGAGAAGCAGCTGGCATGCTGGGGCAAGAACGTGCGCACGCTCGCCGTCGCCGGCACGTTCGACGATTGCCAGCGCATGGTGAAGGAAGCGTTCGTCGATCCAGCGCTCGCGCCGCGACCTGCAGCTGTCTTCCGCCAACAGCATCAACGTGGGCCGGTTGCTGCCGCAGATGGCGTACTACGCCCAGTCGAGCCTCGAGCTCTTCCGGCGCGACGGGCGTGCGCCCAACTACATCGTGCCCTCGGGCAACCTCGGCAACGTCGCCGCGTGCCTGTGGGCGCGCAAGGTGGGGTTGCCGATCGGCGAGGTGATGCTCGCCACCAATGCCAACACGACCGTCCCCGACTTCTTGCGAACGGGCCAGTGGGAGCCGCGACCGAGCCTCGCCACGCTGGCGTCCGCCATGGACGTCGGCAATCCCAGCAACATGGAACGCCTGCGTTGGCTGTTCGGCGACGTCGAGCACCTGCGGGGCGCCTTCACTGCGCAAACCGTCAGCGACGACGAAATCCGGGCCACCATCAAGCGTGATCATGCCGCCTACGGCCAGACGTGGTGCCCGCACACCGCGACGGCTGCGCACCTGTATGCGCAGTTGCCCGCGGCGCGCCTCGACGAACGCTGGGTGCTGGTGGGCACCGCGCACCCCGCCAAGTTCAACGACGTGGTCGAGCCGCTGATCGGCACCCAGGTGCCCGTGCCGCAGGCGCTGGCGGACCTGCTCTCGTCTGCCTTCGTTGCAGCGCGACGTTGCGCCACGGCTCGACGACCTGCGCCAGGTCCTGACTGGGAGTGTTGCTTGAAGAACCTGCTTGGCTTGCCGGTGTGGTTGTGGGTGGTGTTCGGGGTCGGCCTGACCGGCGTCGCCGCGTACTTCATCCGCGAAAAAGTGCGCCAGGTGCGGGCGCGCCGGGCCATCGACAACGTCATTTCGTCGGTGGCGTTCGACGAGCTGCGCAACGTGCTGTTGACCACCGGCGCGGGCGACCAGATCCACGTCAACTACCTGCTGCTGACGCAGAACGGGTTGCTGGTCATCGACCTGTTCGACGCCCACGGCATGGTGTTCGCGGCCGAGAAGATGGAGCAGTGGTCCATCTTCGGGCCCAAGCGCCACTTCATGATCACGAACCCGCTGCCGATGCTTTACGACCGGGTCGCGGTGGTGCGGCAGTTCGCCGGTGACGACGTGCCGGTCGAGGGCCGCATCGTGTTCTCGATGCGCGGCGAGTTCCCCAAGGGCCGGCCCGAAGCCGTGATCCGGCTCGACGAACTGCAGGACCAGTTCCCGGCAGTCGAGCGTTCCGCGGGCGGCGCGGCGGCGGCGTTCGCCGACGTCTGGGAACGCATCAAGCAGTCGTCGCAGCCCAACCCGCTCGCTGGCTGAACTCCCCGCCACGGCGGGCTGCCGCAGTCGTGGCTTGCCCTTTCCCGGTCCAGGAAACGCTAGACTCCGCGCAACAATAGGACGCGGGGGAAGGGAATGTCTGCGACCGCCGAGGGCTGGGGTAGCGACCGCCAATGAACGCGACCGCTCCGCTGCGCGGGCCCGACAGCCTGCGCGACTTCGATGAAGACGCGTGGGACGACCTCCTCAACTACATCGAGGAGCGCCGCGTCATCCCGATCGTCGGGCCCGACCTGCTGCGCGTCGAGACCGACCAGGGTCCGCGGCTGCTCTACGAATGGCTGGCAGAGAAACTGGCTGCCAAGCTCGCGGTGGATCCGCAGGGCTTGCCGCAGCCGCTCACGCTCAACGACGTCGTCTGCAGTTACCTGGGCCAGCGGGGGCGCCGCGAGGAGGCGTACACGCGGCTGCGTTCGATCATGCGCGAGGTGCAGCTCGCGCCGCCCATGGCATTGCGGCAACTGGCGCAGATCACCGATTTCGACCTGTTCGTCACGACGACGTTCGACCCGCTGCTCGAGCAGGCCGTCAACATGGAACGCTTCGGCGGCGAGCCGCATGCCGAGGTCATCGCCTACGCGCCGAACCGCGTCTCCGACCTGCCCGCCGAACGCGGGCAACTGCAGCGTCCGGTCGTGTACCACATGCTCGGCAGGCTCTCGGCGTCGCCGACGTACGTCATCTCCGACGAGGACATGCTCGAGTTCATCTGCGCGCTGCAGTCCGAGCACCTGACGCCCGAGAAGCTGTTCCACGAACTCGAGCACAGCCACCTGCTGCTGATCGGCAGCGATTTTTCCAATTGGCTCGCGCGCCTGTTCCTGCGCATGGCCAAGCGCAAGCGGCTGTCGGATCCGCGCGATTTCGGGGAGATCCTTGCCGACGACCACACGTCGAAGGACGACCGGCTGCTCGCCTTCCTGCAGCAGGTCAGCGTGCGCACGCGCGTGTTCAGCGGGGCCGAGTCGTTCGTCGCCGAGTTGCACCAACGCTGGCTGCAGCGACAGCGTCCGCTGGCTGCCAGTGCCAATAGCGCTCTGTCGCCGCAGCGTTTCCTGCCTCCCGCGCGAGAGATGCCGGAGAACGCGATCTTCATCAGCTACGCGCGCGAAGACCTGCCGGCCGTGCAGCGGCTGAAGGCTGCGCTCGATGCCGCGGGCCTCGTGACCTGGTTCGACCTCGACCGCCTCGAAGGCGGCGACGACTACGATCGCAAGATCCGCGCGAACATCAACCGGTGCAGCTTCTTCCTGCCGGTGATCTCGGGCTCGACGCAGCGGCGGCTGGAGGCCTACTTCCGCCGTGAGTGGAGCTATGCCGTGGATCGCTCACGCAACATCGCTGAAGGCGCCGTGTTCATCCTGCCGGTCTCCATCGACGAGACGCCCGAAGCCGAGGCGCTGGTGCCCGAGAAGTTCAAGGCCGTCCACATCTCGCGCCTGCCCGGCGGCGAGCCCTCGCCTGAGTTCGTGCGCCGCCTGCAGGAACTTTCGAATTCGCGTCGCGCATGAAGACAATACAACCCGATATCGCCACCGAGACGACGATCGACCCGCAGAATCCGTGGCTCGGCCTGTCGAGCTATTCGGAGGAGACGCGAGCCTATTTCCACGGCCGTGACGAGGAGGCCGCCGAACTCGCGCGGCGCGTGCAGCGCAAGCTGCTCACCGTGCTGTTCGGCCAGTCGGGCCTCGGCAAGACGTCACTGCTGCGTGCCGGCCTCGTTCCGCGTTTGCGCGGATCGGGGTTTTGCCCTGTTTACGTACGCATCGATTACGCGGCGGAGTCGCCGTCGCCGGCGGAACAGATCAAGCAGGCGATCTTCCGCGCCACGTCCGAGGCCGGGCACTGGACCGAGGCCGGCTCGGCCGTCGAGGGCGAGTCGCTGTGGGAATTCCTGCACCACCGTGGCGACCTGCTGCGCGATGCCGCAGGCAACACCGTACTGCCGCTGCTGATCTTCGACCAGTTCGAGGAAATCTTCACGCTGGCGCAGGCGGACGACGCGGGGCGGCGGCGTGCACAGCGCTTCATCGACGAGCTCTCCGACCTGGTCGAGAACCGGCCGCCGGCCGAACTCGAGGCGCGCATCGACCGCGACGAAGTCGCCGCGGAAGACTTCGACTTTGCGCGCGCCGATTACCGCATCCTGATCGCGCTGCGCGAGGACTACCTGGCCCACCTCGAGGCGGTGAAGGGCAAGATGCCCTCGATCACCCAGAACCGCATGCGGCTCGCGCGCATGAACGGTCAGCAGGCGCTGAGTGCGGTGATGCAGCCGGGTGGCAAGCTCGTCTCGCAGGAAGTCGCAGAGTCGATCGTGCGCTTCGTCGCCGGCGGCTCCGAGCTGCAGAACGCCGAAGTCGAGCCCTCGCTGCTGAGCCTGATCTGCCGCGAGCTCAATACCGTGCGCCAGGCCCAGGGGCGGCCCGAGATCTCGGCCGACCTGCTCGCGGGCTCGCGCGACACCATCCTCACGGAGTTCTACGAACGCGCGCTGGCGGATCAGCCGCCGGGTGTGCGTCGCGTCATCGAAGACGAACTGCTCACCGAGTCCGGCTATCGCGAGAGCCTGGCCGAGGAGCGCGTGGCCAAGGCATTGGCTGCCGCGGGCGCTGAGCCCGATGCGCTGGCGAAGCTCGTCGACCGCCGCCTGCTGCGCATCGAGGAACGCCTCGACATGCGACGGGTCGAGCTCACGCACGACGTGCTGTGCAGCGTGGTGCGCTCCAGCCGCAACTTGCGCCACGAGCGCGAGGCTCGCGACGAAGCTGAGCGCATGCTCGCCGCGCAGCAGGAGCGGGCGGCCGAGACGCGTCGCACCCTGCGCAAGACCCGCACCTTCGCCATGGTTGCCGCCGGCCTGATGCTGGTCGCGCTGGTCAGCGCGGTGTTCGGCTGGATCAACTGGAACCGTGCCAAGGCGGCGGATCAGCAGGCGCAGAAGGCGCGTGCAGACGCCGAAAAGCTGGTCGGCTTCCTGATCGAGGATTTCTACGCCGAACTCGAGCCCACCGGCCGGCTCGAGACCATGGGCAAGCTCGCGCACATGGCCGTGAGCTACTACGACGGCCTGCCCAAGGAACTGCTGACGCCGCAGACGCAGGCCTACCGTGGCATGGCGCTGATCCGCGAAGCTGGCGCGTTGCTCGCGCGCGGCGAATTCGAGCCGGCGAACCCGAAGCTCGACGAAGCCACACGTATCTTCGAAGGGCTGCGCGCGCAGGGCATCGCGACCGAGGACGTGGCGGTGGGCCTGGCCCTGTCGAAGTTCGTACGATTTTCCGCTTGGGGCGTAGGGGGTGCACCGGGATCCAAGCCAACGGACCTGCAGGAGGTGGCTGACCTGCTGCGGCCGTGGAGCAAGCAGCCAGGAACATCGGCGCAGACCCGCATGCTCTATGCCGACGTGCTCAACTACCTCAGCCACACGCTGCCCGAAGGCCAGGACGTTGCGGCCTGTGAGGAGGCCCGGGCGATCCTGCTCGACGCCGGAGCGCGCAACTTGACGGATCTGCGCGCGGCCTCGATCTATGCCGACACGACGGACTCGCAGGCGCGCCACCTGCTGCAGATGGGCAAAGTCGAGGACACTGCACGGCTCGAGGCCGAGGTCTACGACTATGCCGAGAAAGTGCTGGCCAAGCGCCCGGGCGACCTGAGGTCGATGGCGAATCGCGCCCTGGCCGCGGACCTGCTGGGCCGGCTCGCAATTCGGCGGTACGACTACGGCGTCGCCGCAGAATACGCCGCGAAGTCGGCCCAAGCCGGCGAAAACTATGTCCGCTTCAATCCGTCCGACCTGAACTCCTGGGTGTACTGGAGTCGCGGGCTGGATCAGCAGGCGCTGGTGCTGCTGTCGGAGGGCAAGATCGACGCGGCGATCGAAGGGTACCGCAAGGTCGTGGCACTCGATCGCGATCCGCGCAAGCCTGCCAGTCTTGCTCCCATGTTCTGGAACAACTGGGGCCAGGTGATGATCAACGAGGCTCGCGCCGGTCAGTTCGAAGCGGCCCGGAAATCCCATTCGATGGCGGTGGCCGCGGCCAAGGAAGCGGGCGCCACGGAGAAGCCGGGCAGCAGTCGGCGTGTGATGTTCGACCTGTACGGTGACGTGCTGCAGGCCCGGCTCGACCTCGAGATGGGCAACAACCAAGCCGCTTTCGACCAGTCGACGCAAGTCGCCGAACGACTGCGCGCCCTTACTTTTGCTGATGGGACCAGTGGCGGCAACTTCCGCGACGCCGGCGCGGTCCGCACCAATTTCCTGCGCAACACGCTCGGCCTGCAGACGCTTGCGGCCCTGCGTACGGGCCGCTTCGGCGAGGCCGAAGCAGCTGCGCGCGAACGCGCGGGCCTGCCACCGAATCCGTTTTCAGAGCAGGATCCGCAGGACGAGAAGTCGCGCGCTCAAGTCACCCTCGCGCACGCGCTGGCGCTGCAGGGGCGCGCAGACGACGCGCGGGCCATCACCGAGGTCGAAGTTGCACGTTACCGCGATGAACTCAAGAACGGAGCACGCGGCCTCTTCTTCGCCAGAGATTTCGCGTACGCGCTGTACGTGGACGCGCTGTCGCGTCCGGCCGGCGACCCGCGCCGCAGCGCCCACCTTGCGGAAGCGCTGCGACAGCTGGATGCGATGGGTGACGAAGTGAACCGGCTCGGCGACATCCGCGAGCTGCGCAACTGGATCGGTGCCGCGCGCGCCGGTTAGCCCGCGGGCCCACGCAACTTTCGTATGCCTTGGCGGTCGCCGCTACGCGGCGATCTTCCGTCGCTCGCGTGCCGCGTGATCCGCCAGCACCTGCGACACGCAGCAGGTCACTTTCCGGGCCGTTTCGAGGTGCAGGAATTCGTTGGGCCCGTGCGCATTCGAATTGGGGCCGAGCACGCCCGTGATCAGGAACTGCGTGCCCGGGAATTTCTCGCCGAGCATGCCCATGAACGGGATGCTGCCGCCCGTGCCCATGTACATCGAGTCCTTGCCAAAGAAGGCGCGTGACGCCCGTTGCATCGATTCCTCGAGCCATGGCGCAAACGACGGGGCGTTCCAGCCGCGCCATGGCCGACTCGACGCTGAAGCTGACCCGGGCGCCGTACGGCGGATCCTGTTCGAGCGCGCGCTTGAGCGCCTGCGAGGCGACCTTGGGGTCCATCGTCGGCGTGAGTCGGAACGACAGCTTCAAGCTCGTGTAGGGTCGCAGGACGTTGCCGGCGCTACGGAACGGCGGGATGCCCTCGGCGCCCGTCACGCTCAACGTGGGCCGCCAGGTGCTGTTGAGCAGCAGTTCGAGCGGATCGTTCGACATCGGCCGCATGCCCGGCACGAAGGGTATGCGCCCGGCGACGATCGGACCCAGCACCGTGGCGGCGGCTTCGGCCTGCGCGCGACGGTCGGCCGGGATCGGCGTGTTGAGTTCATCGACGAGGATGGCACCGGAGTGCATGTCCTCGACGCGCGCCAGCAGTTCGCGCAGCACGCGCATGCTGGAGGGCACGATGCCGCTCGCCATGCCGGAATGCACGCCTTCCGTCAGCACGTCGGCGCGCAGCGTGCCGATCAGGTTGCCGCGGAGCGAGGTGGTGCACCAGAGCTGGTCGTAGTTGCCGCATTCGGCGTCGAGGCAGACGACGAGGCTGGGCGGACCAAGCGCGGTGCACCCAGCGCGTCGATGTGGGCGGGGAGGTCGGGGCTGCCGCTTTCCTCGCTGGCCTCGATCAGCACGACGCAGCGGGCGTGCGGAATCCTCTGCTCGCGCAGCGCACGAATGGCCGTGATGCGACGCAAACAGCGCGTAGCCGTCGTCGGCGCCGCCGCGGCCATAAAGCTTGCCGTCGCGCAGGACGGGCGTCCACGGGTCGAGGCCGTCCGACCAGCCGGTGAACTCGGGCTGCTTGTCCAGGTGGCCGTACATGAGCACGCAGTCATCCACGTCGCCCGGCACGTCCACCATCAGGACAGGCGTGCGACCCGGCAGGCGCAGCACTTCGATGCGGGAGCCCGGCGGCGCCTCGGCCTGCGCCCAACGCAGCATCAGCTGCACGGCGGCTTCCATGTGGCCGTGCGCTTCCCAGTCGGGGTCGAACAGGGGCGACTTGTTCGGGATGCGGACGTAGTCGATCAGCTGCGGCAGGATCGAATCCGACCAGGCCGCATCGATGAAATCTCGCCTTCGCGATGTCCATGGGATCCGCCTGCAACTGGTTCAGAGTTCAGCCGCCGGCCTCCGGAAAGCCGAAGAATTTTAGCGCATTGCGGGTCGTGGCCGCGGCGACCGTGGGAAATCGGCTCACCGCGGCATGCGGCGATGACCTTGACCACGTGCGGCAGGTACTTCGGCTCGTTCCGTCGATGCGCGGGCTTCGGTTGCAGGTCGCGCGGCAGCAGGTAGGGCGCGTCGGTCTCGACCAGCAGGCGGTCGAGCGGAATCGAGCGCACGAGTTCCCGCAGGTGCCGGCCGCGCCGCTCGTCGCAGATCCAGCCGGTGATGCCGACGAGCAGCCCAAGGTCGAGGTAGTCGCGCAGCTCCCGCTCGTCGCCGGTGAAGCAGTGGGCCACGCCGCCGGCGAGGCGCGGCAGGTAGTCCCTGAGGATGCGCCACGAAGGCGTCGTGGGCGTCGCGCTGGTGCAGGAACACGGGCTTGCCGCACTCGACGGCCAGTTCGAGCTGCCAGCGAAAGGCGCGTTCCTGATCTGCGTGCGACGAAAAGTTGCGGAAGTAGTCGAGGCCGCATTCGCCGGCCGCGCCCACTTCCGGGGCGCGGCAAGCAACTCGCGCAGCGCGTGGCAGGTCGTCCTCGCGCAGGTCGCTGGCGTGATGCGGATGCACGCCCGCCGTGCGCGCGAAAAGGCCCGCGGATCGGTCCGCACCAGCTCGATGGCCTGCCGGGTGCTCGCGAGGCTGCTGCCCGTGATCACCATGTGCCGGACGCCGGCCGTCATGGCGGTTGCGATCACCTCGGCGCGGTCGGCGTCGAAGCTGTCGTGGGCGAGGTTGAGGCCGATGTCGACGAGCGTGGGGGCAGGGGTCATGCAGGGTTGGCTGTGATAGATTGCGAGGGCTTCCCCAGACTAGCGAGTACGCATGGCACTGGACAAGGCAGCGCTGGAGAGCCTGCGCCTCGAGCGGGGCCCGGACAGCGGCAAATACCACGAGCGTGGCAGTTCGCGGCGCTGGCTGTGGTACGTCCTGGCGGCGGTGGCCGCGCTGGCCCTGGTCTTCGCCTGGCGGTCGTTCAGCGGCGCGGTGCCGGTGCAGACGGTCACGGTCGAATCCGCCAACTCCGCGAGCGGCGCCGTGCTCAACGCCTCGGGCTACGTGGTCGCGCGCCGGCTCGCCACGGTCAGCTCAAAAGTGACCGGTCAGGTCGTCGAAGTGCTGTTCGAGGAAGGTGCCGAAGTCGAGGCCAACCAGGTGCTCGCGCGGCTCGACCGGGCAACCGTCGCGGCCGAACTCAACGTCGCCACCAGCAGCGCCGAAGCCGCACGCAGCGGACTGCGTGAGATACAGGTGCGTCTTGCCGACGCGCGCAAGACCCTCGAGCGCAACCGCTCGCTGGTCGAGCGCAAGCTGGTGTCCCAGAGCGTGCTCGATACCGCGGCAGCCGAGGTTGCTGCGCTGGACGCGCGTCTCGCCGCCGCGCGCGCGGACGTCGAGGTGGCGAACTCACAGGTGAGGCTCGGCCAGCAGGCCCTGGACGACCTCGAGATCCGCGCGCCGTTCAAGGGCGTGGTGATTTCCAAGGACGCGCAGCCGGGCGAGATGGTGTCGCCGATGTCGGCAGGTGGCGGGTTCACCCGCACCGGCGTGGCAACGATCGTCGACATGGATTCGCGCGAAGTCGAGGTCGACGTCAACGAGTCGTACATCAATCGCGTGAATGCGGGGCAGAAGGTCGAGTGCGTGCTCGACGCGTATCCGGACCTGAAAATTCCCGCGCACGTCATCAGCATCGTGCCGACTGCAGACCGGCAGAAAGCCACGGTGCGGGTGCGCATCGGGCTCGACGAGCTCGACCCGCGCATCCTGCCGGACATGGGCATCAAGGTGAGCTTCCTCGAAGACGGCGCGCAGCCGGCGGCGAAGGTTGCGCCACTCGTGCCCGACGCTGCGGTGGTCAAGGACGGCGATGCGAGCTTCGTCTGGGTCGTGCGCGACGGCAAGGTCGAGAAGCGCGCGGTCACCGTTGGTGAATCGAAGGACGGGCAGGTGGCCGTGACCAAGGGCCTGGAGGGCGGCGAATCGATCGTCGTCGACGCGCCGCGCCGGCTGCGCGACGGCGCCGCCGTGGAGCTGCAGGCCGCACCATGAACGGAACCGCGGCGGAGACGGCGCAGCCGATCGTCCGCATCCGCGACCTGGTCAAGGACTACCGGCGCGGGGCCGAAGTCGTCCGCGTGCTCGACGGCCTGTCGCTCGACATCAAGCAGGGCGATTTCGTCGCGCTCATGGGTCCCTCGGGCTCCGGCAAGTCGACGCTGCTCAACCTGATCGGCGGGCTCGACCGGCCGACGTCGGGCTCGCTCGAGGTCGAAGGGCTGCGCGTCGATCAGTTGTCGGAAGGCTCGCTTGGGCGCTGGCGAGCCGACCATGTCGGGTTCATCTTCCAGATGTACAACCTGCTGCCGGTACTCACGGCCGAGCGCAACGTCGAGCTGCCGCTGCTGCTCACCAACCTGAATCGCGAGCAGCGCATGACGCGCGTCGCCGCTGCGTTGAAGCTGGTGGGCCTGGAGCATCGCGCGAAGCATCGCCCGCGCGAGCTGTCGGGCGGACAGGAACAGCGCGTCGGCATCGCACGCGCGATCGTCACTGATCCCACGCTGTTGCTGTGCGACGAGCCCACGGGTGACCTCGACCGCAAGTCCGGCGACGAGATCCTGACGCTGCTCGAGGCGCTCAACGACGAATACGGCAAGACCATCATCATGGTCACGCACGACCCGCATGCGGCCGAGCGCTCGCATCGGGTCATCCACCTCGACAAGGGCATGCTGGGCGAAGGCGCGGCATGATCGGCAAATACCTGCCACTGCTGGCGTCCAGCCTGCGCCGCAAGCGCCTGCGGACGTTCTTCACCGTGGCGTCGATCCTGATTGCGTTCCTGTTGTACGGCCTCGCGGCGTCGCTGCAGTTTGCGCTCAAGTCCGGAGTGGATGTCGCGGGCGCGGATCGCCTGCTCACGATGCACAAGGTCTCGTTCACGCAGCTGTTGCCAGCGAGCTACGAGAATCGCATCAAGGCGGTGGACGGCGTCGTCGCGGTATCGCCGCAGACCTGGTTCGGGGCCTGGTTCCAGGACGAGCGCAACCAGTTCCCCACGTTCCCGAGCGACCCGGAGGCGTACCTGCGCATCTATCCGGAGATCAAGCTCACCGAGGAAGAGAGGGTGGCCTGGTTCGCCGATCGGACGGGCGCGCTGGTGGGGCGGGCCATTGCGGACCTCTACGGTTGGAAAGTGGGTGACCAGGTACCGCTCAGGTCTGCGATCTGGCGGCGGCTCGACGGCTCGGACACCTGGGACATCACCGTGCGCGCGATCTACGACCTGCCGGACGGCGGCGACACGCGGCAGATCGTGCTGCACCAGGATTATTTCGAGGAGGCCAAGCAGCAGGCCAAAGGCCTGATCGGCTGGTACGTCATCAAGATCAGCGACGTGAACCAGGCGCAGGTGGTCAGCCGGCAGATCGATGCCATGTTCGCGAACTCGCCGGCCGAAACCAAGACTTCGTCGGAGCGCGCGATGGCGCAATCGTTCGTGAACCAGGTCGGCAACATCGGCGCGATCCTCTCGGCGATCGTCGGCGCGGTGTTCTTCACGATGCTGCTCGTCACCGCCAACACGATGGCGCAGTCGGTGCGCGAGCGCACCAACGAACTCGGCGTCTTGAAGACGCTCGGCTTCAGCAATTCCGGCGTGCTCGGCATGGTGCTGGCCGAGTCCGTGCTGGTCACGGTGCTGGGCGGGCTGCTCGGCATGTTGCTGGCCTGGTGGATCGGCGTGCAGTTCGGGCCGACGCTGGGCCAGTACCTGCCCGGGTTCCGGGTGCCGCCGACGCCCTGCTCAAGTCGGTCTTGTACATGCTTGCGCTTGGAGTGGTCGCGGGCGCGGTGCCGGCGTGGCAGGCCATGCGCCTGCGCATCGTCGAAGCCCTGCGCCGGGATTGAGCTGCACATGAGCCTGCGATCTTCGTTCAACCAGCTCGTCAGCGTCACCGCCATGAACATGCGCAACCTGCCGTCGCGCGTCGGCACGTCGCTCGTGGCGGTTATCGGCATCGGCGGCGTGGTGGCGGTGCTGGTGTCGCTGCTGTCGATGGGCGAAGGGTTCCGTGCCGCGCTCGACCTGTCCGGGCGCGAGGATGTCGCCATGATCCTGCGCGGGGGCTCGCCGACGAACTGTCCAGTTCCATCTCGCGCGAGGAATACAACGCGATCGTCATCGCGCCGGGCATTGCGCGCGACGAGCGCGGTCCGATCGTCTCGGGCGAGCTGTACACGATCGTCGACCTGCCGATGCGCAGCACAGGTACCGGCGCCAACGTGCCGTTCCGCGGTGTCGGCGAGCGCGCTGCCGAGTTGCGGGAAGGGTTCAGGATCGTGGCGGGGCGCATGTTCCGTCCCGGGCAGAACGAAGTGATCGTCGGCCGCGGCGCCTTCTCGCAGTTCGACAATATCGGGCTGGGTGAAGAGGTGAAATGGGGTGCCACGGTCTGGCGCGTCGTCGGAGTGTTCGAGGCGGGCGGCAGCGTGTCCGAGTCCGAAGTGTGGACCGATGCGGTCGTGCTGCGTGGCGTGTACCGCCGCGGCAACTCCGTGCAGATCGTGCGTGCGCAGCTGACTTCGGCCGCTGCGCTGCAGACTGTCCGCTCGGCCCTGGCCAACGACCCACGGCTCAACGTTTCCGTACGCAGCGAGCAGGCGTTCTATGCGGACCAGTCGCGCATCCTGCTGGCACTGATCAAGTACGTCGGTACGACCATCGCCATCCTGATGGGGGTTGGCGCTGTCTTTGCCGCCCTCAACACGATGTATTCCGCGGTGTCCTCGCGGACGCGGGAGATCGCGACGCTGCGTGCGCTTGGTTTCGGGGCGACGCCGGTCGTAGCCTCGGTGCTGCTCGAGTCCGCGGTGCTCGGGCTCCTCGGCGGAGTGGTGGGTGGCCTGCTGGTGTACTTCGGCCTCAACGGTTACCGCGCCACGACGCTCAACTTCGGCAGCTTCAGCCAGCTCACGTTTGCGTTCACGGTCACGCCGCAACTGCTGGTGACCGGACTCTGGTACTCGCTCATACTCGGCATCGTGGGCGGCCTGCTGCCGGGGATCCGGGCCGCGAGGGTGCCGGTGACGACCGGCCTGAGGGAACTGTAGCCGATGCGTGGTACTGGGTCGCGGCGCGGCGGGAATTCACCCGACGCGCGTCCGCTGCAAATGTCGCTGTGGACCGATCGCGAGGTCGGCGTGGCCTGGAACGTGCGCATCAGCCGACGCGCGCGGCGCATGTCGATGCGCGTGTTTCCCGGCGGGCGCGTCGAAGTGGTGGTGCCGCAAGGCGCCGGCCTGCCGGCGGTTGAGCGTTTCGTGGCCCGCCATCGCGACTGGGCCGAGCGCCGTTCGAAAGAACTGCTGCAGCTGGCGCCGAAGGCAGAAGAGCGCCAGCCGGGCGCCATCGAATTGCGGCTGCTGGGACGGCACTGGCCGGTCGAGTACGTGCCGGGGCGCCGCGTGCGGGTCGAGGAAGCAGACGGTGGTGCCGGGTTGCGGGTGCATGCGCCCAGTGTCACCGACAAGCACGCCAGCCAGGCGCTCGTGCCGTGGCTCACGCGCATGGCCAGTCACGAACTTTCGCACCGCCTGCGGCCACTCGCTGCAGAGCTCGGCATCGACTACGGCCGGATGACGGTACGCCGGCAGCGCACGCGCTGGGGCAGTTGTTCCACGCGCGGCACCATCAGCCTGAATGCCTGCCTGATGTTCCAGCGCCCTGACGTGGTTCGCTACCTGATGATCCACGAGCTCTGCCATCGCCGCCACATGAACCACTCGAAGCGCTTCTGGTCGCTGGTGGCCTCGTTCGAACCGGACTGGAAGCCGCTCGACGTCGAACTGCTGCAGGGCTGGCGTCACGTGCCGGCCTGGGTGTTTCCATGACCGCATCCGATGACGATCGCAGCGGCGCGCGCAAGCCCGCGCTGGGCGCCTATGTGGAGCTGGCGGGCGAGAGCATCCACTGGGACCTGGGCGAGTCACTGAGCTACGGCGAGTACCTCCACCTCGACAAGTTGCTCGGTGCGCAGCAACCGCTCTCGGGCCAGCACGACGAGATGCTGTTCATCGTGATGCACCAGGCGTCGGAGCTGTGGATGAAACTCTGCGTGCACGAGCTGCAGGCGGCCATCCAGCAGATCCGTGCGGACGACCTGGGACCGGCATTCAAGATGCTGGCGCGCGTGTCACGGGTGCAGCAGCAGCTCGCGCAATCGTGGGACGTGCTCAGCACGATGACGCCCGCCGACTACTCCGCCTTCCGCGACACGTTGGGCAAGTCTTCCGGCTTCCAGAGCTTCCAGTACCGCACGCTCGAGTACCTGATCGGCAACAAGAACGCGGCGATGATCGAAGTGCACCGTCGCACGCCCGTGATTTACCAGCAGCTGCATGCGGCCCTGCACAGCCCCAGCCTGTATGACGAAGCGCTGCGCCTGCTCGGCCGCCGCGGCTTTGCGCTGCCGGCGTCGCACCTCGAACGCGACTGGAGCCAGCCTTACGCAGAGCACCCGGACGTCACGGCGGCCTGGCTGCGCGTCTATCGCAACACCGACGAGCACTGGGACTTGTACGAACTGGCTGAGAAACTGGTCGATCTCGACCAGCGGTTCCAGCTGTGGCGGTTCGCGCACCTGAAAACCGTCGAGCGCATCATCGGCTACAAGCGCGGCACCGGCGGTTCGAGCGGCGTCTCCTACCTGAGCAAGGCCATGGAGCTGCGGTTCTTTCCGGAGCTGTGGAGCGTCCGTACCTCGATCTGACGCGTGTAGAATGCCGCCGTCGCGGGCCATGCCGGCCCGCCCGGGCGCAGGTCGATGCAGGAAAGACTCCAGAACATCAACGTCCTCTCGAGCGAGTTGCTGCCGACGCCGGAAGCAATCAAGCGCGACTTGCCGCTGCCGCAGGCAGCGGAGGACTTCGTCTACAGCAGCCGCCAGGCAGTGCGCCGCATCCTCGACCGCGAGGATCCCCGCCTGTTCGTGGTCGTCGGCCCGTGCTCGATTCACGACCCGCAGGCGGCCCGCGAATACGCCGAGCGGCTGCGCGTGCTGGCGCAGCAGGTCGACCAGACACTGCTGCTGGTCATGCGGGTCTACTTCGAAAAGCCGCGCACGACGGTGGGCTGGAAAGGCCTCGTCAACGATCCCGACATGGACGATTCCTTCCACATCGAAAAAGGCATCCGCATCGCGCGCGAGCTGCTGCTGCACCTGGCCGCGATCGGCATCCCCGCAGCCACCGAGGCGCTCGATCCGATCATGCCGCAGTACCTGTCCGAGCTGATCACGTGGACGGCGATCGGCGCGCGCACCACTGAATCGCAGACGCACCGCGAAATGGCGAGCGGCCTGTCGACGCCCGTCGGGTTCAAGAATGGCACCGACGGTTCGCTGGCCGTGGCGATCAACGCCCTGCAGTCGGTGCGGCACCCGCATCACTTCCTGGGCATCACGCAGCAGGGCCAGTCGGCCGTATTCCGCACGCGCGGCAACACGTACGGACACATCGTCCTGCGTGGCGGCGGCTCCCGCACCAACTACGATTCGGTGAGCCTTGCCCTGTGCGAGCGTGAGCTCGAAAAAGCAGGGCTGCCGGCCAACATCGTCGTCGACTGCAGCCACGGCAATTCGAACAAGGATCCGGGGCTGCAGCCGCTGGTCGCGGAAAATCTCGCGAACCAGATTCTCGAGGGCAACCGTTCGCTGGTCGGCTTCATGCTCGAGAGCAACCTGAACTGGGGCAGCCAGCCGCTCAGCAGCGACCGCAGCCAGTTGCAATACGGGGTGTCGGTGACCGACGCCTGCGTGGACTGGGCCACGACCGAGAAGTTGCTGCTGGGGCTCGACCAGCGGCTGCGCTCGGCCCCGCGCTTTGCCCGGGGACCGGCCGCGGCCTGATCGATCACCAGATCAGGTCGTCGGGAACCACGAAGTCCTTGTAGGCGTCGTCGACGGGCGCGGTTTCGACCTTGTCCGCCGTGTTGACGACGGCGCGCGGTTCGCGCTCCTTGACGCGCTCGCCGATGGCGCTGGGCACCAGTTCATGGTGGCCGTCGCAGCGCACGATGGCCAGTTCGCCGCGCACGATGCGTTCGCGCAGCGCAGCGTCGACCGGAATGCGCCCGACTTTGCCGTTGATCACGAAGTTGAAGTAGTCGTCGCTTTCGGGCTTGGCGATCTTGTTCTGCTCGACCAGTTGGCGGATCTCGGCCCAGCGCGCCTTCGCCGCGGCCTTCTCTTCGCGCTTCTTGTTGAGCGCCGCATCCTTCGCGGCCTTGGCCTCGGCCTGCTTCTGCAGTTCGGCCTGGCGCTGTTCCTCGCGGAAGTTGCGGTCCTTCTTGCCGACCTGTTTGCGGTCGGTGAAGGTCTGGCGCTTCTGGCTCTGCTCGGCCTGCTTGACCTGCTTTTCACTGACCAGGCCGGCCTGCAGCAACTGCTCACGCAACGACAAGCCGGTCATGCTGGGAAACCTCGGGTGTCCGGGGAGGGGGCAGGGCCGCGTATGTTACGCAGGCCAGGCAAGGTTGCGAAGCACAAATCGGGCGCTTTTCGGCAGGAACCCGCTGACACCGCGTCCTGCCGGGGCACGGACCCCGGTACCGCCGGGAACGCAATCTGCGTACGGCACCGGCGCTGGCCGCGCGCCATAATTCGTGCCCATGAGTTTCCATGCTGTCTGTAGCCGGTGGACTGCCGCCGCCATCGGTGCGCTGGTCCTGGCCGTGAGCGCCATCGAAGCCGCGCCACCGCTTGCAGCGCCGACACTGATTCCGGTCGGACAGGTCGTGCCTGACCTGAAGATGAGCGGGCTGAACGGTCCGCCGCGGTCCCTGGCCAGTTTCCGCGGGCGACCGCTGATCATCAATGTCTGGGCCAGCTGGTGCAGTCCCTGCCGCAAGGAAGCCGCCTCGCTCGAGCAACTGGCGTGGAGCGAAAAAGGCGGGCGGTACACGATCGTCGGCATTTCGACGGACGATGACCGGGGTGCCGCGGTGGCGTGGCTCAAGCAATCCAATGCCACGCTCAGTCACTTCATCGATTCGGCGCCGCACTGGCCGCTCGAGAAATCGCTTGGGGCTTCGAGTATCCCCCTCACTGTCTTCGTGGACCCGTCGGGCCGCGTGGTCGGTCGTATCCGCGGCGCCCGCGACTGGTCCAGCGCCGAGTCGATCAAGCTGATCGAACGCACGTTCGCCGACGCGGTGCGTGGCGCCGGCACTGCACGCAAACCCTGACGTACGTTTCGCCGACGGTTCGGCCACCGCCTGCCGGTGATCCCGGCGACAGGGCTGCTAAGATGGCGGCACCTTTCACGCAAACCCGGACGCAGAGCCGGCGGAGGATCCAGCCATGACGATCAAAGTGGGCGACAAGATGCCCTCGGGCACCTTCAAGACGATGACCAAGGACGGCCCGCAGAACCTGACCACCGACCAGCTTTTCGCCGGCAAGACGGTCGTGCTGTTCTCGGTGCCCGGTGCGTTCACGCCGACCTGTGACGCCAAGCACCTGCCTGGCTTCGTCGAGAAGGCAGGCGAGTTCAAGGCCAAGGGCGTGGACACGGTCGCCTGCATGGCGGTCAACGACGTGTTCGTCATGAACGCGTGGGGCAAGCATTCGAACGTCGGCGACGGCGTCATGATGCTCGCGGACGGCAACGCGGAATACGCCAAGGCGCTCGGTCTCGAATTGAACGCCAGCGGCTTCGGCATGGGAATCCGTGGCCAGCGCTTCGCCATCGTGGCGAAGGACGGCGCCGTGACCGGACTGTTCGTCGAAGGCCCGGGCGAGTTCAAGGTCTCGAGCGCGGAACACGTCCTGGGCCAGCTCTGATCTCCATCCCAACCTGACATCAGCCGCTGGGCGGCGCGCCTGCAGGCGCGCCGCCCGCGCATCGGAGACTGCACGTGGTCGAAAACGCTCCTGTCGTGACGATGCTCTATGCCGCGCTCTGCGGCGTGCTGCTGATCGCGCTTGCCCTGAACATCGTGCGCCTGCGACGGGGACGCAAGATTCCGCTCGGCATGGGCGAAGGCTCCGCGCTCGAGCAGCCGGTCCGAGTGCACGGCAATTTCACTGAATACGCGCCAACGTTCCTCATCCTGTTGTTGCTTGCCGAACTCGGTGGCGCCGTGTTCTGGTTCCTGCACCTGATGGGCGCGGCGTTCGTGTCCGGCCGGCTGTTGCACGCCTATGGGCTCAGCACGGTGCGCGCGCGTTCGTTCGGACGGTTTTACGGCTCGGCCATTTCCTGGACAGCGATCCTCGTGCTCAGTGTGTACCTGCTGGTCCGCTCGTTCGGCTGAGCCGGCCAGCCGTACGCATGGGCTGCGGCGAACCTCCGGCGCGCACTGATCCCGCGTAATGCACACGCTTGAACCTGAACTGCGGGCCTTGCACGCGGATGGCGTGATCGATGACGCCACGGCGGCAGGTGCGTTGGCCCGGGATCGCGGGGAGGTGTTCTCGCTGCACCTTGAGCTGCGCGTGGTGATGTACGCGGGCGTGCTGTTGCTGGTGGCAGGCGTGGGCATGGTCCTTGCCCGCAATCTCGATCGGATCGGTCCCCTCGTCATCCTGCTGGCGATTGCGCTTGCCGCCGTCGGGTGCGCCGTCCCTGCCATGCGCGCGCGACTTGCAGACAGGCCGCTGAACGTCGTGGCGGACTACCTGCTGCTGCTCGCTGCACTGCTCGCCAGCGCAGCACTTGCCTATGCCGAACGCCAGTTCGCGCTGCTGGGTCCCCTGTGGTCCTGGCACCTGCTCTTGCTTGCCTTGCTGCATGCGGCCATAGCGTATGTATTCGCATCACCGCTCGTGCTGGCTGCCTCGCTTGCGTCGCTGGCCGGCTGGTTCGGCGTGGGCGGGTCGGTCAGTGACCTGATGCCTTTCTCATACTCGACGCCCGCCCTGGGCAGCCGTGCGCTCGCCTGCGCCGCGGTGCTCGCAGCCTGGCGCCAGCAAGATGCTCGTGCGCGCCCCGGCACGACCTTCAGCCCGGTATTCGATCACTTCGCGGCGAACCTTGCGTTCTGGGGCGCGCTGGCATGGTGTCTCGAGTGGCCGTGGCTCGCGGCCGGACTGCCGTTGCTGGCCGTGCTGGCTTTGCTTGCGGTTCGTCATGCGCTCGCGACGGGTCGTGAGGCATTCCTGGTGTACGGCATCCTGTACGCGGCGCTCGGCCTCTGTTGCGTCATCGTGCCTCGTCTGTACGGCATGACCGTGGCATTCGGCTTCGTGCTGGTAGTGGTGTGCGTGGCCGCGGCTACGCTGTGGCAGTTGCGTCGTCGTCTGCGCGAACCCGCGCCATGACGGGCCGTTGGCGCATAGCGCCGGATGAGGAAAGGTGGCTGGCGGTAGCCGCCGAATTGGGCACGGCGGCGCCGCGCCCTGGCTTGACCGGGCGGGCAGGCGGTTGGCGCAGCACCGGCCCGCTGGCGCGCGTCGCGCTCTTTCTACTTGGTCTGGTCGCTGCTGCTTTGGTGCTCGGTCTCAGCGGCTTCCACAGCGAAATCACGCTGCTGATCGCCGGACTGGTTGCCGTGCTTGCCGCGGAGTGGCTCATCGTGGGCAAGCGGCTGTTCGCCTCGGGTATCGAGGAGGGGCTGTGCGTGGCCGGATACCTGCTGATTGCCGGGTGGATCACGACCGTGATCTCGACGCCGGCGGGTTTCAGCGTCGGGCTCGTGGCGACGCTGGTGCTGATTGCGGCCGCCGGGTTAGCCGGCCTGCGGTTGCTGAATCCCCTGGTCACGACCTGTGCCGTGATCGCGTGGGTGCATTGGGTCGGGTCGACGGAGGCCGCGGGTGCGCTCGAGCGGGCGATTGGCGGCGGCATGACCTCGTTCATCGTCGGCTGCTCGCTCGCGGCGCTGGCGCTCATGCTCGGCGCGCGTACCTACCGTCGTCCTTCGCATGACCGGATGCTCGACTGGCTGGTCGTGACGTTGCCAGTCGCGGCCTATGCGCTGTCCGCTTCCTGGAGCATGCACGGAACATTCGCCTCCGCCGGTTCAAGCCCGGGCCGCCTGGTGACAGTCGCGCTGCTGGTGGCCCTTGGCGTCGCGATGTTGATCATCGGCCTGCGCCGGCGACGGCACGCGCCACTGATCGGCTTCATGGGCTGTATCGCCTGCCTGGCTGTCGAATTGCGCGGCGTGACCGCGCTTGCGACTGAAGCCTGGCTGATCGTCTGCGGACTCGTGGCGCTGTGTGCCGGTGTGGCGTTGGATCGTTACCTGCGCAAGCCGCGCAATGGACTCACGTCCGCGGCGTTGTCGTCGCGCGAGGGTCCGCTGGACCTGCTGCAGACGGTCGGCGCCGCAGTGCTGGCGCAACGCACGACTTCCGAACCGCCGCAAGCGGAAGCCGCGGTGAGCGGAGGCGGAGGGAAGTTCGGTGGGGGTGGCGCCAGCGGCAGCTATTGAGCTGCACACCGCTTTCTGAGGACTGAGGAGTCAGCAGGCACAAAAAACCCGGCGACCTTGCGGTTGCCGGGCTTTTTTCGTCCTTCTGCAGCCCTCACCCCAACCCTCTCCCGCTGGTGCGGGAGAGGGGGCCGGAGGAGAGCAGGAGATCAGCCGAGCGCTTTCTCGAGTTCCGGCACGATCGTGAACAGGTCGCCGACCAGGCCGACGTCCGCGCTCTCGAAGATCGGCGCTTCGCCGTCCTTGTTGATCGCGACGATGGTGCGCGCGTCCTTGATGCCCGTCATGTGCTGGATCGCGCCCGAGATGCCGATCGCGAAGTACACCTGCGGCGCGATGATCTTGCCGGTCTGGCCGACCTGCAGATCGTTCGGCACGTAGCCCGCGTCGACCGCGGCGCGCGAAGCACCGACTGCCGCGCCGAGCTTGTCGGCCAGCGAGTAGATCAGCTTGAAGTTCTCGGCGCTGCCGAGCGCGCGGCCGCCCGAGACCACCTTCGCTGCGGACTGCAGGTCGGGACGTCCCGTCGTCGCGCCCGAGCGCGATACGAAGCGCGTGTGCGTGGGCAGGGCGACACCGGCGTCCACCTTCTCGATCGCGGCGCTGCCGCCCGTGGCGGCGGCTGCGAACGAGGCGACACGCACCGTCGCGACCACCGGCGCACCGGCCGGGGCTTCGACCGTCAGGATCGCGTTACCGGCGTAGATCGGGCGCTTGAACGTGTGCGAGCCTTCGACCGCCATGACGTCCGACACCTGGCTGACGCCGAGCAGTGCTGCGACACGGGGCATGACGTCCTTGCCGAACGTCGTCGACGGGCCGAACACGTGGGTGTAGCCGGCGGCGAGCTTGGCGATCTGCGGCGCTTGCACAGCGGCGAGCGGTTCTGCGTTGGCGGCGTTCTCGGCCACCAGCACCTTGCTCACGCCGGCAAGCGCTGCGGCTTCCGCCGCAACTGCCGCGCCATTCGCCGCGAGCACCAGCACGTCGATCGACGCGCCGGCAATGCTGGCCGCGCAGGTCACGCTCTTGGCCGTGCTGGCATTGAGCTTCGCGCCGTCATGTTCGGCGACGATCAGGATCTTGCTGCTCATCAGATCAACCCCTTCTGCTTCAGCACGCCGACGAGTTCCGCGACGTCCTTGACCATGATGCCTTTCTGGCGGGAGGGCGGCGGATCGACCTTGACGGTCTTGAAGGCAGGGCCTTCGGTCACGCCGTAGTCGGCCACGCTCTTGGTATCGAGCGGCTTCTTCTTCGCCTTCATGATGTCCGGCAGCTTCACGTAGCGCGGCTCATTGAGGCGCAGGTCGACCGAAAGCACCGCCGGCAGGTCGATTTCGAGCGTCTCGAGCCCGGAGTCGACTTCGCGCGTCACCGTGGCCTTGCCATCGGCGATGTCCACCTTGGAGCAGGAGACTGCCTGCGGACGATCGAGGAGGGCCGCCAGCATCTGTGCGGTCTGGCCGTTGTCTTCGTCGATGGCCTGCTTGCCCAGCAGCGTCAGGAACGGTTGCTCGGCTTCCGCGATCTTGTGGAAGATCTTCGCGATCGACAGGGGCGCCATCTGGGCGTCCGTCTGCACCAGGATCGCTCGATCGGCACCCATGGCCAGCGCGGTGCGCAGTTGCTGCTGGGTGTCCGCCGGGCCGATGCTGACAGCCAGCACTTCGTCGGCCAGGCCCTGTTCCTTGATGCGCAGCGCCTGTTCGAGCGCGATTTCATCGAAAGGATTGATGCTCATCTTGACGCCATCGGTGATGACGCCCGTGTTGTCCGGTTTGACACGAATGCGGACGTTGTAGTCCACCACGCGTTTGACACCGACCATGATTCTGCGCACGCGCTCACTCCTGTTCAGCTGGGACGTTGCAACGCAGCATCATACCAGTCCGGTCGCGCCGGGAGACCGGCCCGCCCCAGTCTGAAAGCAATGGAATCGCGGGCTACCAGCCCCGTTTGTCGTCCAGCTGACGGGTCAGGTTGACCAGGCGGCGGTAGCTTTCGAGCCGCCGGGGATCGACCTCGCCGGCCTGGACCGCCGCCTGCACGGCGCACTGGGGTTCCCGCAGGTGCAGGCAATTCTGGAACCGGCAGCCCGGGGCGCGCTGGATGATCTCGAGGTAACCCCGCTGAATGTCCGGAACGGGCATGACGGGCGGGGCGTAATCCCGCACGCCGGGGGAATCCGTGAGCTCGCCCCAGGGCAGCTGGACGATGGCCGACGACACGGTGGTGTGCTTGCCCTGGCCCGAACCGGCCGAGAGCTCCGCGGTGGCCCGGTAGACACCCTCGCAGAGCGCGTTGGTGAGCGAGGTCTTGCCCACCCCCGACTGGCCCGCCAGCAGCGTCCTGCGGCCCTGCAGGCGCAGCTTGAGCTCGTCCAGCCCGGTGCCTCGCTTGGCGGAGACCGTGACCACCGGGATGCCGATCGACCGGTAGGTGTCGATGAAGGCGAATTCAGCCGGGCCGAACTCGCCCGACCCGATCAGGTCCTGCTTGTTGAGGATCAGGAGTGGATCGATTCCAGCGTAGCCGGCCCCGGCGAGGTAACGGTCGATGATGAAAGGATCGCAGGTGGGGCGGGGGGCGACGACGATGCCGAGCTGGTCCAGGTTCGACGCGATGTCCTCGACGCCGCCCCGGCTGTCCGTGCGCTGCAGGACGTTGCGCCGGGGCAGCCGTTCGGCCACCACCCAATACTCTGAATCCGCGGCCCCGGTTTCGCGCTCGAGCCGGACCTTGTCGCCGGCGACGACCTCCGTACGGCGACCCCGGATCTTGCAGGAAAGACGCTCGGCCGAGTCGTCCGCCAGGACGACGACTCGGCGGCCGTACGATTCCACGACGCAGCCAGTTCGAGTGAGCCCGGGCACCGCGGTCGCCCGCTGCGCAGGGCTGCCGGCGGGACGGGCCGAGTGGGTTCCGCCGGTACTACGGCGCTTGCTCACTGGGCCGACAACGCAGGCTCGTCAGCGCGCGCCTGAACGAGGCCCGGCCCGACGAGACGCCCGATACGCACGACCGGCGGCGGGTGTGAATCGTAGAACGCCGAGTGCAAGGGGTCGGGCGTCAGGGTGCTGGCGTTTTCCCGATACAGGCTGACCAGGGCCCGGCCCAGTTCCGGGCCGTCGCTGAAACGGGCAGCGAACTCGTCGGCCTGGAACTCATGCCGGCGCGACCAGGCGGCGCCCAGTGGCGTGAGCAGCCAGGTGAACGCGGGCAGGGCGAAGACGAACAGCAGCAGCGCGGCGGAGGGGCTCGGCTGACCCACGCCGAGCGCGCCGTAAAACCAGTCCGTACCGGACAGCCATCCCAGCAGTGCAAAACCGGCGAAGGTGGTGACCGCACTGACCAGAAGGCGCTGCGGAATGTGCTTGAGCTTGAAGTGAGCCAGTTCGTGCGCCAGCACCGATTCCACCTGGGCGGGCGACAGGGACTGCAGCAGCGTGTCGTAGAAGACGATGCGCTTTTCACGGCCCAGCCCGGTGAAATAGGCGTTGCCGTGCGCAGAGCGCGTCGAGCCATCCATGACATACACCGCACTCGCATGGAAGCCGCAGCGTTCAAGCAGGGCGTCGATGCGGGTGCGCAGCGCCGCGTCCTCGAGTGGCGTGAACTTGTTGAAAATGCCCGCGATCCAGCGTGGCCAGGCCCATAACAGGAGCAACGAGAACGTCATCCAGACGGCCCAGGCCACCAGCCACCAATGCGGTCCGGTAGTGCTCATCGTCCACAGCACCAGCGCGACGATGGCGCCGCCGAGCGCTGCTGCCAGGCCCGCGGACTTCAGCAGATCGGCAACGAAAAGCGCTGGCGTCGTCCGGTTGAAGCCGAAGCGGCTTTCGAGAACAAAGGTGCGCCAGGCGGAGAAGGGCAGCGACGCCAGGCTGACGGTGAGCAGGGCAAGCAGGACATGGATCGTACCCGCCAGGACGGGCGAGTCACTGGCCAGGCGCGCCGCAAACTGCCCGAGCGCGGCAATCCCGCCGCCGAGCGTCATGAGGAACAATAGAACGGTGTCGAAAAGAATCTCAACCCGGCCAAAACGCTGTCGCGCGACCGTATAGTCCGCCGCCTTGGCATGTTCCTCGGCGCTGACAGTGCCGGCGAATGCGGCGGGAACCTGCTCGCGATGGGTTGCCACGTGCCCTGATTGCCGCAGGGACAGCCAGAACTGCACCGCCAGATGCGCAAGCGCACCCGCAATGAACGCGATAGTCAGCCAGTGGGTCATCGTCGGAGCAAATTTAACCATTGTGTGCGTATTGCACGACGGGTGCGGAGCTTAGCCTTTGCTAGAATTGGCCACAATCGACGGCCGCCGACGGCTTCGACCGACCCTGCAGGTGTCCGACGGTGCCGGGTTCCCTGACATATGGATTCAAGCGGAAAGTGGCGGCAAGCCTTGCAAGCAGACAACCTCATCTGGATCGACCTCGAAATGACGGGCCTGGATACCCAGACCGATCGCATCATCGAGATCGCGACTATCGTCACCGATTCCTCGCTGCACGTGATTGCGGAAGGTCCGGTGTTGGCCATTCATCAGGAGGACGTGGTGCTGGGTGCGATGGACGAGTGGAATCGAACCACCCACGGGGGCACCGGGCTGCTGCAGCGGGTGCGTGACAGCCGATTGTCCGCTGCCGATGCGGAGTCACAGACCTTGGCTTTCCTCGCTGAGCATGTCACGCCAGGCGCATCACCGATGTGCGGCAACAGCATCTGCCAGGACCGTCGTTTCCTGGCGCGGGAAATGCCGTTGCTGGAGAAGTTCTTCCATTACAGGAATCTCGATGTCAGCACTGTCAAGGAACTGGCAAGACGCTGGGCCCCCGACGTTTTCGCGGGTGTGCAGAAGGCGTCGACACACCTTGCGTTGGATGACATTCGCGAGTCCATCAACGAGCTGGAACATTACCGACGCCATTTCTTGAGAGTGGCTTGACGGTGAGTTCGTCCTGCGTCGCGACTCGTCAATAGGCTGGCAAGTGACTAACGACGTTCAAACAAGATTGCTCGCGACTGTTTATGCGTGCATGCGTCCGCTCGCCAGGGTCCTGCTTAGGTCAGGCATCACCTATAAGAGCTTTGCGGAGATTGCCAAATCCGCGTTTGTCCATGAAGCACTATTGGAGGGTGATGCCAAGGGCAGGATTACCAACGCCTCGCGTGTGGCCGTGCGTACAGGGCTCTCTCGAAAAGAGGTACGCAGAGTTTCTGAAGAAGCTCGTGCAGACAGGGCTGCAGGAGAGAAGGCCGATCATGCAGGCCCACCTGCCAAGGTGCTGCATGCTTGGCATTCTGACCCAAGGTTCGTCGGCGAGGAGGGCGGGCCGCTGGATCTGTTTTTCGAAGGCTCCAGTCCTAGCTTTACGGACATTGTTCGAGCCGAAGCAGGAGACGTACCGCCAGGGGCAGTTCGTGCGGAGTTGCTTAGAGCTGGCGCAGTGGTCGAGTTGGAAAACGGCACGCTTCGGCCGACGAAAAGATATTTCGTGCCTGGCGACTTTGACGAGAAAGCCATTACCGTGATGTCCGGCATGCTTTACCCCTTCTTGGGTGGCTTGGATCACAATTCGAATCCGCAAAGAAATTCTGCCGGGTTTATTCAACGCATCGCTTACGCGAAGCTGCCCCCTGCGGATCGAGACCTTTTTCGCGTTTGGTCGCGGGAGCAGGCAACTCGGTTTATCGAGTCAGTCGATGACTGGCTGATGCGAAGGCAGATCTCGTTGGAGGATGACGCTGGCGAGCCAATTTCGAGCGTCGGTGTCTATTACTACGAAGGGCCCGAGGCGGATGAGTTACCCAAGCCGGAGTACCAAAAGTAAAAAAAGCGCGCCATTGGCGCGCTTTTCTTAACTGGATAGTGAACTGATCACTTCGAATAGATCTGCTCCACTATCACAACGCCTTGGCGAGTCGGCTGAGTTCCAACAAGAAGCACAATGCTACCAACAGCGATGGGTTGGACTGAAGCCGTTGCCGTCACGTCGGCAATGACACCGCCAATTTGAATTCGTCCCTAGCTCAGAGTCGACGCGGTCGACGCGACCGCTGAGGACAACCTTGGAAGCCCCAGCAACATAACTGGAGGGCAAAAAGCTCAGCCTCAGCTGGTCGAGCTTTCCTGATTTCGACAACTGTCCGGTTACTGACACCATCAGCTGCTCACCCGCAGCAAGCGCATCGTGAACCGACTGGGCTGTCCGAAGCTTCAATGTGCGGTTCAACACAGTGACAGTATCTGTCGCGGAGTCGACTGCGTCGACTGGGCCAGTCAGCACAACGACCCGCTTACCTGTACCGATGATGGCGTCCTTACCGGTGCCGATGATCGCGTCAGTACCCGTGCCGATGATGGCGTTCTTGCCGGTACCGATGATCGCGTCGGTACCCGTACCGATGATGGCGTTCTTGCCGGTACCGATGATCGCGTCGGTACCCGTGCCGATGATGGCGTTCTTGCCGGTACCGATGATCGCGTCGGTACCCGTACCAATGATGGCCGCCGTACCCGTGCCGATGATGGCGTTCTTGCCGGTACCGATGATCGCGTCACCGACCGATGACCGCGTGCCGATGATGGCGTTCTTACCGGTACCGATGATCGCGTCGGTACCCGTGCCGATGATGGCCGCGGTACCCGTGCCGATGATGGCGTTCTTGCCGGTACCGATGATCGCGTCGTACCCGTACCGATGATGGCGTTCTTGCCGGTACCGATGATCGCGTCGGTACCCGTGCCGATGATGGCGTTCTTGCCGGTACCGATGATCGCGTCGGTACCCGTACCGATGATGCGCCTGCCGATGACGGCGCGTGCCGATGATGGCGTTTTTGCCGGTACCGATGATCGCGTCGGTACCCGTGCCGATGATGGCGTTCTTGCCGGTACCGATGATCGCGTCAGTACCCGTACCGATGATGGCGCGGTACCGTGCCGATGATGGCGTTCTTGCCGGTGCCGATGATCGCGTCAGTACCCGTACCGATGATGGCGTTCTTGCCGGTACCGATGATGGCGTCGGTGCCCGTGCCAATGATGGCCGCGGTACCCGTGCCGATGATGGCGTTCTTGCCGGTACCGATGATCGCGTCAGTACCCGTACCGATGATGGCGTTCTTGCCGGTACCGATGATCGCGTCGGTACCGGTGCCGATGATGGCGTTCTTACCGGTACCGATGATCGCGTCGGTACCCGTGCCGATGATGGCGTCGCCGTTGACGCGCCGTACCGATGATCGCGTCCTTACCGGTGCCGATGATGGCGTCTACCGGTGCCGATGATGGCGTCCTTGCCGGTGCCGATGATGGCGTCGTGCCGGTGCCGATGATGGCGTCCTTACCGGTACCGATGATCGCGTCGGTGCCCGTGCCGATGATGGCGTCCTTGCCGGTGCCGATGATCGCGTCGGCCTTGCCGCGTGCCGATGATGGCGTTCTTGCCGGTACCAATGATCGCGTCGGTGACCCGTACCGATGATGGCGTCCTTACCGGTGCCGATGATCGCGTCGTTGCCCGTACCGATGATGGCGTCCTTACCGGTGCCGATGATCGCGTCGGTACCCGTGCCGATGATGGCGTTCTTGCCGGTACCGATGATCGCGTCGATACCGGTGCCGATGCTTGCTGCGGTGCCCGTGCCGATGATGGCGTCTTGCCGGTACCGATGATCGCGTCTACCGGTACCGATGATGGCGTGGCACCCGTGCCGATGATGGCGTACGTTTGCCGGTACCGATGATGGCGTCTTGCCCGTACCAATGATCGCGTCGGTACCGGTGCCGATGATGGCGTTCTTGCCGGTGCCGATGATGGCGTCACCGTGCCGATGATCGCGTCCCGTACCGATGATGGCGTTCTTGCCGGTACCGATGATGGCGTCGTACCGTGCCGATGATGGCTTCCCGCCAGTGCCGATGATGGCGTCGGTAGCTGCTTTGGCATGAACCAGGGTAGGAGTCATGCTCCGCCGACCGCAAGGCTCGTAGCGATGCAACTGCAAGTTTCGAAGACTGAAACCCTTCCCGTTCATTTGCTAATCCTCGGTGGCATGCCTTCGCGCACGCGAATTAATTTTCGAAATCGCTCTGTTCGTCTTTCGGTGGAGCAGGGAGACTTTTCAATGAAATGAAAAATCCCGACCCCTGTTTTCATCGCTTGATCATTGGGCAGCTTGTGCCCGCCTTTCGTCTCGTACTGCCCGAGCCAGTCATCAAGGACTTCAAGCAGCTCTTGACCTTTCTCGCGAATGAGTGCGTCGAATTGCTCAAAAGCTTCTGGAGAAAGTCCTTCGAAGGTCATGGCGTATCGTTCAAAACGACCGGCGCCCTGCCGCTTTTTCTGGAGATTGAAGTCAACGGTATCGATGAAGAAATTGACAACGTTGCCCAAGCGTTCGAGCCCGACTGGGTCGAGCGGCGCGGGCAAATATGTTCTGTTCACAAGCCGAATGTAGCCGTCGTCCATTTCAATGGCGGCGCCGACTCGTGTAAGTTCCTCAAGCAGCGCTCTCGCAGAGACATCACCTGCATATTTCTGGACTAATGCGTCGAAAGAGACGGTTGCGCCTTCGAATGGGACTTCCAGCGGCAACCCATAGGGGCCCAAGTACTGGGGATCCTGGCTCCAGCCCTGTAGAACGCGGGCTATTCGGTTGAGGCCGACGCCGTCATCATCATTGCCGTCCATCGTTCGAATACGGACGACTTCGCGTTTCTGTAACCCCGTGAGAATCGCAATACGCGCCTCTGTTTGCGGGCGATCCGGCGGCACCAACTCGTTTTGCGCGATATCGATGTAAGCGCCACGCACAGAGTCGGAGAACTCTCCGTACGACACTCCATGACGTAGGAGAATTCGCACGAGCGGGTGCAATAAATGACGACACGCCGCCAACAGCGACTTTTTGACGTTTTCGCTCATTCCTAGCCCGTAGGAGGGCGGCTCCGGATAGATTGCTAGTGCCGCTGACATCGCGAGTTATTGTTAAGTGATTCGCTTAACTATATCCCGGCCGCCCGTCCGGTCAAGACTTCAACATATTCGTGGAGTTACGTACGGGACCTGAGAATGCGTCTGGAGGCCTGCCTGACGCCTGCCGCGGGTAATTCTGAGCCGGATCAGTGTGCTGCAACACAAGACTAGACTGGGTTCCAGGAGCTCAGGATCTCGGGATCTGGCACCCCACCGTGGGCATATGTTAACCAGGGCGCCCTGCCGATTGGACGTAAGGCTCGATAACCCGGGAAACTGTGACGTGCGTCACATAATTTAATAAGTTCAATAAAAACAGCTATTTGATAGATTAATCAAAAGTAAATTATTAGGAATGGCTTCTGGGTGTCGTCAGCAGGTCGCGGCGCAGCGATCCGCCTCGTCCTGGAGGGGGCCGATCGGAACCGGGACTGCATGAGACGTCGATTGCGACGAGCGCCGGTTCCCAAATGCAAACGGCCGGTCCCCCTCGCGGGAAACCGGCCGCACGCAATAAAAAAACTGCTTGACCGTTAGCTGGTCTTCTGAATCTTGGCAGTCTTGCGAAGTTCGTCGAGGTAAGCCTGCAACTTCTTGCGCTGGGCGAACATCTTGACCTGTTCCTTCACGTCCTCGAAAGCGGGCGCCGAAGGTGCGCGCACGTCTTCAAGTTCGATGATGTGCCAGCCGTATTCCGTTTGCACCGGTTCGGTGGTCATCTTGCCCTTCTCGAGCTTGGCGAGTGCTTCGGCGAACGGCTTCACCATCGTCTGTGCAGAGAACCAGCCGAGGTCGCCGCCCTTGGGCGCGCTGCCTGGATCCTTCGACTGCGCCTTGGCGATTTTTGCAAAGTCGCCGCCTGCCTGCAGTTCCTTGATGATCCCATCCGCGGTCTCTTTCTTCTCGACCAGGATGTGGCGCGCCTTGTATTCCTTGGGCATGTTGGCCACTTCAGAGTCGTAGGCGGCTTTGACTTCGTCGTCCGACACCGGATGCGACTTCACATACTTCTCGCTCGCCGCCTCGGCGAGGATCTGCATCTGCAGCAGGTCGAGCCGCGCTTGCACCTCGGGCGTCTTCGCCAGGCCTTCCTTCTCGGCCGACTGCGCGGCGAGGGTCATGTTCACGAGCTGCTCGAGCATCGCGTCCCTCTGCTCCTTGGTCGCCTCGGCGGCCGGCTTGCCGGTCACCGCCAGGAGAAAGGTATCGAGCAGTTGCGTGTTCAGGGCCTTGCCATTCACGGTGACGACCGTGGGCGACGCCTTCTCGGACGTGCCGGCGGCCGAGGTGGGGCTGGCGGGCTTGGCAGCCTCGTCGCCCGGCTTGGTGCACGCGGTGGCGCCAAGCGCGACAGCGGCGCCGAGCAGGAGTGCGGACTTCAGGTTTCTCATCAGTAAGCCTCTGTGGTGAATCGTCAGTACGTCCTTGGCGGACGCGTTTCAAGTCAATCGTCAGCCCGGCGGTTGTTCGCCTGGTGCCAGGGCCGTTATGGAAAGCGCGTGGATGTCGGTCGTCATCATGTCGCCGACAGCTTCATAAACCATTCGATGCCGCCGTACGACAGGCAGGCCGGTAAATCGTTCAGAGACGACGTGTACGGTGAAATGCCCATGGCCGCCGGCGGCCCCCGCATGGCCAGCGTGCAGATGGCTGTCGTCAACCACCTGCAGTTGGGCCGGCTGCAAGGAAGAGCGCAGGCGCGCCTCGAGTCGCTCGCCGCGAGTGGCTGCTGTGCCGGTGTTGCTCATGGCAGGGTTTTCACGAAGGGACGCACTTCATGCGATTCGAACACGCCTTCAGTGACGTAGGGGTCGCGGGCGATCCAATCCCTGGCAGCCTCTAGCGAGTTGAACTCAGCGATGATGACGCTGCCGGAAAATCCGGCCGGGCCCGGGTCCGGTGAATCGATCGCGGGGCAGGGCCCGGCGATGAGCAAGCGGCCCTCGGCCACCAAAGCTTGCGCTCGTTCGAGATGAGCGGGTCGTACGCGCTTGCGGATGGCGAGCCCGTTGGGTGAATCCTTGCCTGTGATCACGTACCACATCGCGGCCTCAACTCACCTGGCCTGTGTCTTGTCCCGGGCCGGCCTGGTCGAGCTTGCGCCCCAGCCAGTAACCCTGCGCGAGAGCAAATACGATGGTCAGGCCCATGAGGCCGAACAGCTTGAAGTTGACCCAGACGTTCTCGGAAAAATTGTAGGCGACGTAGAGGTTCAGCACGGCGCACACCAGGAAATACCCAACCCACATGTAGCTCAGCTTGATCCACAGCGACTCGGGCTCGAGCTTCATCTGCGCGCCCATCAGCCTCTGCACGAGGGTAGGGCCCTTGATCACATGGCTCGCGAGAAACGCGCCGGCAAACAGCAGGTTCACGATCGTGGGCTTCCACTTGATGAAGGCCGCGTCGTGGAGCCAGAGCGTCAGGCCACCGAACACCAGGGCCAGCACGGCCGAGGTGAGCAGCATGGGGCTCACCTTCTTGTGGCGGAACCAGCTGATCGCCGTCTGCACCACGACGGCGACGATCAAGACGGCCGTGGCGACATAGATGCCGGCCAGCTTGTAGGCAATGAAAAATAAAACGATGGGCAGCAGGTCGTACAGGAATTGCATGAGGCGGCGGGCGCTCGGGGCAGGGCTGCAAACGGTCGCGTATCATACCAAGTTGCCCGCGCTGCCCGCGGGACGAGCGAGCTTGCATGGCCTTCATGATCGGCATCCACCCGCAGAACCCCCAGCCCCGCCTGGTGCGGCAGGCCATTGCGGCGATCCGTGACGGCAGCGTCGTGGTCTATCCCACCGACTCCAGCTACGCGCTTGGCTGCCTCATCGGCGACAAGGAGGCGATGGAGCGCATTCGGCGGATCCGCGACGTGGACGTGAAACACCATAACTTCACGCTGGTTTGCCGCGACCTGTCCGAGATCGCGAAGTACGCCCGGGTGGACAACAGCCAGTACCGGACGCTCAAGGCGTTCACGCCCGGGCCCTACACGTTCCTGCTCGAGGCCACCCGCGAGGTGCCGAAGCGCCTGCAAAACCCCAAGCGCCGCACCATCGGCATTCGCGTGCCGGACAACGCCATCGTGCAGATGCTGCTCGCCGAGTTGGGCGAGCCGATCATGAGTTCGACGCTGCTGCTGCCGGGCGAAACTGACACCCCCACCGAGCCGGAGGAGATCAAGCAGCGGCTCGATCACCTGGTCGACCTGGTGATCGACGGCGGCACGGGTGGCATCGAGCCCAGCAGTATCGTCGACCTCTCGAGCGGGACGCCGGTGGTCATTCGTCGCGGAAAAGGCGATGTGTCGGCGTTCGAGTGAACGGCACGGGGTCGGCTGCGTATAATCGCGCCTTGCCGCCGGCTTGGTGGGCGACGCGAATTAAATAATCGCGCGAAGTCTGTCACCCAAGCTGCTGATAAACATTAGATTTCATCGCGACATAGTCGCAGGGCACCTGTTTGAGTTCTACCGTCACGACGCCGCGTCGAGTGCTCTCAGGAATGCGCCCGACCGGTAGCCTGCATCTGGGCAACTACCACGGCGCGCTGAAGAACTGGACCGAGCTCCAGTACCAGTACGACTGCTACTTCTTCATCGCGGACTACCACGCGCTCACCACCGGCTATGAAGACACGCGTCATCTCGAGGATTACGCATGGCAGATGGTGGTGGACTGGCTCGCGGCCGGCCTGAACCCCGCGGTCTGTACCATGTTCTTCCAGTCGCGCGTGCCCGAGCACGCGGAACTGCACCTGCTGCTGTCGATGATCACGCCGCTCGGCTGGCTCGAGCGCGTGCCGACCTACAAGGACCAGCAGGAGCAGTTGAAGGAGAAGGACCTCGCCACCTACGGCTTCCTCGGTTACCCGCTGCTGCAGAGCGCTGACATCCTGCTGTACCGGCCGATCGGTGTCCCCGTGGGCGAGGACCAGGTTGCCCACGTCGAGATCACGCGCGAGATCGCGCGGCGCTTCAATTTCATCTTCGGCCGCGAGCCGGATTTCGAGGCCAAGGCCGAGCGCGCGATCAAGAACCTCGGCGCGAAGAACGCGGCCCTCTATCGCGACCTGCGCAAGAGCTACCAGGAGCAAGGCAAGGAAGATGCGTTGAGCAAGGCCCACGCGCTGCTCGACGGCAATTCGCGCCTGACGCTGGCCGACCGCGAGCGCCTGCTGGGCTACCTCGAAGGCACGGGTCGCACCATCCTCACCGAGCCTGAAGCGCTGCTCACGAGCACACCGCGCGTCACCGGCCTGGACGGCCGCAAGATGTCGAAGTCCTATGGCAACACCATCGGCATGCGTGAAGACCCGGACGAAGTCGCGAAGAAGCTCAAGACGATGCAGACCGATCCGGCGCGGGTGCGGCGGACCGACCCGGGCAATCCGGAGAAATGTCCCGTGTGGGACCTGCACCAGCTCTATTCGGATACCGCGACCCAGAACTGGGCGGCACAGGGTTGCCGCAGCGCAGGCATCGGTTGCCTCGAGTGCAAGAAGCCGGTGATCGACAGGATCGTCGAGGAAGTCACGGGCATGCGCCAGCGGGCGCAGGAATACGAGGATAATCCGGACCTGGTGCGCGGCATCATCGCCGAAGGGTGCGAGAAGGCCCGTGAAGTGGCAGGCCAGACGATCGACGACGTCAAGCAGGCGATGGGCCTCGCGTACCGCTGAGGCGAAGACATCCGCATGACCAAACCCGACCTCAAATTGATCGAAGGCGGGCTGGCGCAGTCGCCGCCAGCCGAGCCGCACGTGCCGGAGACCCATGAGCAGGGCGAAATGCCGTTTGCCGTGGTCGACGGCGAGCCGGTGACGCAGATGCCCAAGGACCTGTACATCCCGCCGGATGCGCTGCAGGTCTTCCTCGAGGCCTTCGAAGGCCCGCTCGACCTGCTGCTTTACCTGATCCGCCGGCAGAACCTCGACATCCTCGACATCCCCATCGCGGAAATCACGCGCCAGTACATGTCGTACATCGACGTGATGCGCGGCATGCAGCTCGAACTCGCGGGCGAATACCTGGTGATGGCTGCCACGCTCGCCGAGATCAAGTCCCGGATGTTGCTGCCGCGACCGGCGGCTGCAGGCGAGGAGGAAGCCGACCCGCGCGCCGAGCTCGTGCGTCGCTTGCAGGAATACGAACGCTTCAAGCGCGCCGCGATCGATATCGAGGCGCTGCACCGCGTCGACCGCGACACGTTCCCGGCCTCGGCCGAGCTGGTCGATCGCCGTATCGTCCGGTTGCAGCCCAATGTGTCGCTGCAGGAAATGCTGGTCGCGTTGCGGGACGTGCTCGGTCGCGCCGAGATGTTCGCGCACCACCACATCAGTCGCGAACGGCTGTCGGTCCGCCAGCGCATGTCCGAGGTGCTGAGCACGATGCGTTCGCAGTCGTTCGTCGAATTCGTGAGCCTGTTCCGCGCCGAGGAAGGGCGCATGGGCGTCACCGTCACTTTCATTGCGATCCTCGAACTGCTCCGCGAGGGGCTGCTCGAGATCGTGCAATCCGAACCCTTTGCCCCGATTCACGTCCGCGCCGGCGCGCCGCGCCACGCGAACACGATTGACTACGGGGCTGACTGGGCCGAGCAAGGCCCGCAAGGCACTGAAAACCCATGAGCCAACATCCCCTGAGCGGCGTCGTCGAAGCCGTGCTGCTCGCCGCAGGTCGTCCCGTCACGATCGAGCAGTTGCTCGAGATGTTCGAGGACAACCAGCGCCCGACGTCCGAAGAGGTAGCGGCTGCGCTCGCCGACCTGCAGCAGGGCTACGCAGACCGCGGCGTTGAACTGCGCGAAGTCGCCAGTGGGTGGCGCGTGCAAGTGCGTCCGCAATACGCCGACGTCGTCTCGCGCCTGTGGCAGGAGCGCCCCGAGCCGGTATTCGCGCGCGCTGCTCGAAACGCTGGCACTGATCGCCTACCGCCAGCCCATCACCCGCGGCGAGATCGAAGACATCCGTGGCGTGACCGTCAGCACGACCATCATGCGCACGCTGCACGAGCGCAACTGGATTCGCGTCGTGGGCTACCGCGAAGTTCCCGGGCGCCCGGAACTGCTGGGCACTACCCGCGACTTCCTCGACTACTTCGGGCTGAAGAGCCTCGACGACCTGCCGACGCTCGCCGAACTGCGCGACCTCGAAGACATCCGCGAACAGCTCGACCTGCCGGCGGCCATCCCGACGGCGGAAGCGGCGCTGGGCGAGGAGCCCGCGCTGAGCGCCAACGACGACGCCGACGAGCCCGCCGCAGCCGACGCTGCGCCGCCCTCCGAGTCGGCCGACGAACCCCGTTGAGCGAACGCCTGCACAAGCTGCTGGCGCAGCACGGCATCGGCTCGCGCCGCCAGGTCGAAGCCTGGATCCGCGAGGGACGCGTGCTGGTGAACGGCCGGCCGGCAGAGGTCGGTCATGCGCTGCAGGCGGGCGAGCGCGTGGTCGTCGACGGCAAGGACGTCACGCGCCTGCTGGCCGTCGAGCGCAAGCTGCAGGTGATCCTGTATCACAAGCCCACCGGCGAGATGCTGCGCAGCCGCGCGGGCGACGACCGCGAAAGCATCGAAATGAACCTGCCGTCCCTGCATGCAGGACGCTGGGTTGCCGTCAACGCGCTTGGTTTCGGCGAGGACGGGCTGCTGATCCTGTCGAGCGAGGGCAAGTTCGCGCTCGCCATCGCCCGGCACAATCACGAAATCCCGGTGGAATACCGCGTGCGCGCGCTGCGTCCCAGCCAGGAAGAAGACTGGCCGGACATGCCGACGAGCGTGGACGTGGAGGGGCAGACGGTCACGTTCAGCGTGGTCGAACCTGCGGGTGCCAGCGGCATCAACATGTGGTTCCGGCTGACCAGCGAACGCACGCTGCCGCGAGGCGCGATCCGCGCGTTGTTCGATTCGGCCGGGCTCAAGATCAGCCGCACGATGCTGGTCAAATGGGGGCCGATCGCCTTGCCACGCGACCTGCCTCGTGGCCGATCCCGCGCGCTGGAAGGCGCCGACCTCGACGTGCTGTACAACCTTGCCGGTCGTGACCGCAGCGATACGGGCCTGAAACCGCGACCCCGGCCCCGTCCCGCGCCGGACCGCCGGCGCAAGAAGACTACTGCGCGTCGAAGCGGCAACCGGTAACGCCGCGACTGTCGGGGCCCAGCAGGTACAGGAACGGCGCCAGCACGGCCGTCGGATCCGTGAGCTTCGCGGCGTCCTCGCCTGGATACGCTCTCGCACGCATCGGTGACCGCACGGCGCCCGGGTTCACGCTGTTCGAGCGGATCGGCGCTTCCGTGGCGAGTTCATCCGCCAGCACCTGCATCATTCCCTCGTTCGCAAACTTGGATGCGGCGTAGGCGCCCCAGTACGCGCGACCCTTGATCGAAACGCTGCTCGTCGTGAACAGGATCGACGCATCCGTCGACTTGCCGAGCAGCGGCAGCAGCGTGCGCGTGAGGATGAACGGCGCATTGACGTTCACGTGCATGACCTTGAGCCAGGTCGGCACGTCGTAATGCGCCATGGGCGAACGGTCACCCAGGATGCCGCCCACGTGGGCGAGGCCATCCAGCCGGCCGAACTCGCCGGCGACGGCTTCAGCCAGCGCGTCGTACGCGGACGCATCGGCCTTTTCGAAATCGAGCGGTGCGATCGCGGGTCGCGGCCCGCCGGTCGCGACGATCGCGTCGTAGGTCTTTCTCGAGCTTCTTCACCGAGCGCCCACTCAGGATTACCCGTGCGCCGAGGCGCGCGCAGGCTTGCGCCAGTGCGCCCCCGATGCTGCCACTGGCGCCGGTGACCAGGATGACGCGATCGGCCAGCAGGCCGGCGGCGGGGACGTACTGCCGAAGTTCGGCGGAAGTGGGGACGGTCATCGAGGCTCCAGCGGCGGCGCGGGTGTGGATGATTCAAGCGTCAGCAGTCATGGTACGAAACGCGAGTCAGGCGTGCCTGACCGCCGTGCGCCAGGCGGTCCAGAACCGCGTCCACGGCGGCACTTCGGCGCGGGTCCTGGCGATGCCTGCGCTGTGGTCGACGCGATCGAGCAGCCTGGCGTGCAATGCGGCCAGCACCAGGCCCTGGCGCTGCACGCTGCGAGCGGGGCGATCGAGCACGTTGCCCAAAGCCTGCAGTTCAGTGCCCAGGCGAGCCTTGCGCGCAGCGAGCAACTGCGCGAGCGAGGTGGGCATGGGTTCGTGCAGCAGGCTGGCAGGCTCGAGGCCTGCGGTTGACAGGGCATCGAGCGGCAAGCGCAGCCGACCGGCGACGGCGTCACCGCGCAGGTCGCGCAACCATTCGACCTCGGCCACGGCGGCGCCCAGCCGGCGCGCGAACTCGCGCTCGGGGTCTGCCAGTTGCGGTGAGTTGCGCGAGGCCATTGCGGCCAGGGTCTGCACTGCACCGGCAGCGCGGAATGCGAGTGCGGCGAGTTCGTCCTCGTCGTTGATCGCGACCTGCGCGAGATCGATGTCAGCCGCGACCAGTACTTCATGCAGCAGCGAGAGATCGGCACCGCATTCCTGCAGCGGCCGCAGCGCTTGCGTCACCGGATGCCCGGGTTTGCCGGCCACGAGCCGATCCACTTCTCCGCGCCAGTATTGCAGCCGGGTGTGCGCAACGTCGTGCGTCGAGGCGCGGGCCGTGTCGCGTATCTCGGCCTCGAACGCATACAGCGCGCTCAGCAGCGGACGCGCGGCGGCTGGCGCGTACAGCACGGCGAAGTAACGCAGCGATCCGGGCGGTGTTCCCCGCTGCAGCGGGTCGTCAGACATCGTCGCGGCGAAGTTGCAGCCAGTTCACGACGTCTTCGGGTCGCGCGATGATCCCGTCCGCGTTCCAGGTTTCCGGACGGTCGTCCTGCGACAGGTAGCCGTAGCCGGCGACGACAGTCTGCATGCCGGCCGCACGTCCAGCGATGATGTCCCGTTCAGCGTCGCCCACGTAGACGCAGGAATCCGGGGACACGCCGGTCACGGCCGCCGCGTGCAGTAATGGCAGCGGGTGTGGTTTGCGCTCGTTGACGGTATCGCCGCTCACGATGCAGCACGCCCGGCGCGTGAGATCGAGTTGTTGCATCAGCGGGCCGGTGAGCCAGCCGGGCTTGTTCGTCACCACGCCCCAGGGCAGGCCATCCGCGTCGAATGCGGCCAGCACCGGTTCGATGCCGGCGAACAACCGCGTGCCTTCGACGAGATTCTCGGAGTAGAGCTTGAGGAAGCGCAGCCGCAGTCGTTCGAATTCGTCCCCTTGCGCCGCGGGGAAGCCGATCGTGACCAGTCGCACCGCGCCGTGCGAGACGGAAGGGCGCGCCGCGGCAAACGGCAGCGGCTCGAGGCCTTCTTCCTGCCGCAGCCGGTTGAGCGCGCCGATCATGTCCGGCGCCGTGTCGAGCAGCGTGCCGTCGAGATCGAACAGGACCGCGTGGGCGCGGCTCATGCCGTGGCGGCCGAGCCGTCGCGGCGCAGGTGGACCAGGTAATTGACGCTTGCGTCCATCGTCAGGCGGGCCCGGCGGGTGAACGGGTCGTAGTCGAGCCCCGCGATGTCGACGACCGCGAGGCCAGCCGCGCGCGACCATTGCCGCAACTCGGACGGGCGGATGAATTTTTCGTAGGTGTGGGTGCCGGTAGGCAACAGGCGCAGCACGTACTCGGCGCCGACGACCGCCAGCGCGTAGGCTTTCAGGGTGCGGTTCAGCGTGGAGACGAAGACGTCGCCACCGGGCTTCACCAGTCGACCGAGCGCGGCGATCACGGCCGTGGGATCCGGCACGTGCTCGAGCATCTCCATGCAGGTGATGGCGTCGTATTCGCCTGCATGCGACTCGGCATGAGCCTCAGCCGTCTCCAGCACGTAGTTCACGGCAACGCCCGCTTCGAGCGCGTGCAGTCGCGCCACCTGCAGCAGTTCGTCCGCGAGGTCGAGACCGGTCACCTCGGCACCCTTGCGTGCCATGGCCTCCGCCAGCAGACCGCCGCCGCAACCCACGTCCAGGACCTTGCGGCCCTGCAGCTTGCCCGCGCGCTCGACGTACTCGAGCCGCACGGGATTCAGGTCGTGCAAGGGACGCATCTCGCCCTGCGGATCCCACCAACGGCTGGCCGCTGCGTCGAAGCGGGCGATCTCCGCCGGATCGACATTGTTGCGTTCAGTACCCACGGCCATCAGTCACTGCTCCTGCCGTTGTCGGCGTCGATGCGCAGGCGCCATGCTTCAGCCCGCTCGAATAAAGCCGCTTCGTCGATGTACCGCAGCGAGCCTGCAGCCAGGACCGGTCGCCCGGCGACCCAGGTGTCGGTGACCTGGCGCGAACTGCAGGCGTAGACGAGCGTGGTTGCGGCATCGTGGACCGGCCAGCTGCCGGGCGTGCGCAGGTCGATGCAGCACATGTCGGCCCACTTGCCGGCAACGAGGCTGCCCGTGCTTTCACCCAGGCCGAGTGCTCGCGCGCCTTCCAGCGTGGCCATGCGCAGCAGGTCGCTGGCGACCAGCGTGCCGGGTCGCGCGCCGACGCCGGCGGCAAGCAGGCCGGCCGTGTGCATCTCGGACAGCACGTCGAGGTCGTTGTTCGAGGCCGGCGCATCGGTTCCCAGCGCGACGCGCACGCCGCGGCCGAGCAATTCGGCCGCGGGACAGACGCCGCTGCCGAGTTTCAGGTTCGCTTCCGGACAATGCACGACTGCGGCCCCGGCATTGGCGAGGGTGTCGATGTCCGCAGCGTCCAGCTGCGTGCCATGCACCGCAACGAGCAACGGCGTGGCCATGCCCAGACGCGCAAGTCGATCCAGCGGACGGGCCCCATGGCGCGCGATGCTGGCTTCCACCTCGCTGGCCGACTCATGGACGGGCAGGGCGGTCGGGATCTCGAGCTCGTCGGCGAGGCGCCGCACGCGCAGCAAGGTCGGGTCGTCGAGTTCGTGCGCGGGTCCGAGCGCGAAATGCGTGGCGACCAGCGGATCGCCCCGGTAGTCGTCGCGCAAAGCCATCCCTTTTTCGATGTACTCGTCAGGATCGCCCGCCCAGCGGGACGCCGCCTGTTCGACGACCAGCCCGATGCTGACCCGCATGTGCAGATCCGCCGCCGTGCGCGCGACGACCTCGGGCCACAGCTGCATGTCACCGAAACACGTGACGCCGCCGCGCACCATTTCCGCGATCGCAAGCTCCGTGCCGTCGCGCACGTACTCTGGCTCGACCCAGCGCCGCTCGATGGGGGCGATCACGTCCCGCGACCACTCCGCCTGGGGCAGGTTCTCGGCCCGTCCGCGCAGCAGCGTCATCGCCGCGTGGGTGTGGGCGTTGACGAGTCCCGGCAGCAGCGCATGGTGCGGGCGCACGACGAGCTCGGCGGGGGCGTACCTGGCCCGCGCTGCGTCGATCGGCAGCACGGCCACGATGCGCCCTGCCTGCACGGCGACCGCATGGTTTTCGAGCACCGTGCCGTCGGGTTCGACGGGCAGCACCCAGCGGGCGCAAACGAGCGTGTCTACCGGCTCCATGCAGGGTCTCGCAGATCGGGACCCGCAGTATACCGGGGGACGTCGAACCATACCGGCCGAAGCCTCGCGCGGGAGGCGTTGAAACGCCCCGGCGTGGTATCATTCGTGATCCTTTTGGACCGTCGGATTCCATGGCAGAAATCGCGCGCGAACTCCTGCACGTCAACCTCGAAGACGAGATGAAGCAGTCGTACCTCGATTACGCGATGAGCGTGATCGTGGGGCGCGCCTTGCCCGACGTCCGTGACGGCTTGAAGCCCGTCCATCGTCGCGTGCTGTACGCGATGCGCGAGCTGGGCAACGAGTGGAACCGCTCGTACAAGAAGTCCGCCCGCGTCGTCGGCGACGTGATCGGCAAGTACCATCCCGCACGGCGACACCGCCGTGTACGACACGATCGTGCGCATGGCGCAGCCGTTCTCGATGCGCTACCTGCTCGTCGACGGCCAGGGCAACTTCGGCTCGGTCGATGGCGACGCGCCGGCGGCGATGCGTTACACCGAAGTGCGCATGTCACGCCTCGCGGGCGAGCTGCTCGCGGACATCGACAAGGAAACGGTCGAGTTCGTCCCGAACTACGACGAATCCGAGAGCGAGCCGTCGGTGCTGCCGACGCGCGTGCCGAACCTGCTGGTCAACGGTTCGTCGGGCATCGCGGTCGGCATGGCCACGAACATCCCGCCGCACAACCTGGTCGAGATCGTGAACGCCTGCGTGGCGTACATCGACAATCCCGCCATCACGATTCCGGAGCTGATGGAGCACGTGCCGGGGCCCGATTTCCCGACGGCGGGCATCATCAACGGCGCCCGCGAGATCTATAACGCCTATACCACCGGCCGTGGCCGCATCGTGGTCCGCGCCAAGGCCGAGATCGAGGAATACGACGACAACGGCCGCGAGGCCATCATCGTCACCGAGCTGCCGTACCAGGTGAACAAGGCGCGCCTGCTCGAGCGCATCGCCGACCTCGTGCGCGGCAAGCTGCTCGAAGGCATTTCCGAGCTGCGCGACGAATCGGACAAGGACGGCATGCGTGTCGTCATCGAGCTCAAGCGCAACGAGAACGCCGAGATCGTTCTCAACAACCTGTACAAGCAGACGCCGATGGAATCGGTGTTCGGCGTCAACATGGTGGCGCTGATCGACGGCCAGCCGCGGCTGCTCAACCTCAAGGACATGATCGAGGCGTTCGTCCGCCACCGCCGCGAAGTAGTCACGCGGCGCACGGTGTTCGACCTGCGCAAGGCCCGCGAACGCGGCCACATCCTCGAAGGTCTCGCCGTCGCGCTCGCCAACATCGACGAGGTCATCGCGCTGATCAAGGCGTCGCCCACGCCGCCGGAAGCGAAGGCAGCGTTGGTGGCCCGCGAATGGCGCGGTGGCGCCGTGCCCGAGATGCTGGCCCGTGCGGGCGACGTGAGCGCGCGTCCGGAAGGCCTCGACTTCGCGCTCGGCCTGCACGGCCCCATCTACCGCCTGTCCGAGACGCAGGCCCAGGCGATCCTCGACCTGCGCCTGCACCGGCTGACCGGCCTCGAGCAGGACAAGATCCTGGCCGAGTACGCCGAGCTGCTCGACGTCATTCGCGATCTCAGCGACATCCTCGCGCGCCCCGAGCGCCTGCTGCAGGTGATCCGCGACGAATTGCTGGCCATCCGCGACCAGTACGGCGACGAACGGCGCACGCGCATCGAGCGCGATGAATCCGATCTCACGATCGAGGACCTCATCACGCCGCAGGACGTGGTGGTCACGCTGTCGCACGGTGGCTATGCCAAGTCGCAGCCCGTCAGCGAATACCGCGCGCAGGGCCGCGGCGGCCGCGGTCGGTCGGCGACGGCGATGAAGGACGAAGACTTCGTCGAGAAGCTGTTCGTCGCCAACACGCACGACACGCTGCTGTGCTTCTCCAGCCGTGGCCAGCTGTACTGGCTCAAGGTGTACCAGTTGCCGATGGCGGGCCGCGCCTCGCGCGGCAAGCCGATCGTCAACCTGCTGCCCCTGCAGGAAGGCGAGCGCATCACGGCCGTGCTGCCGATCCGCGAGTACGAAGAAGACAAGTACGTGTTCATGGCGACGGCCATGGGCACGGTCAAGAAAACCTCGCTGGTCGCGTTCTCGCGTCCGCGCACGGCCGGCATCATCGCCGTCGGTCTCGAAGAGGGCGATCAACTGGTCGGTGTGGACATCACCGATGGCAAGCGCGACGTGATGATGTTCACCACCGAAGGCAAGGCCATCCGTTTTGCCGAAGGCGACGTGCGTCCCATGGGCCGCAACGCCGGCGGCGTGCGCGGCATCCGCCTGCCGGAAGGCGAGCGCGTGATTTCGCTGATCATCCCGGATCCCCAGGGCCTGATCCTGATCGCCTCCGAGAACGGCTACGGCAAGCTCACTTCGGTCGAAGAATTCCCGGCGCACGGGCGCGGTGGGCAGGGCGTCATCGCCATGCAGACGACTGAGCGCAACGGCATGCTCGTCGCCGCCACCCAGGTCGCGACCACCCATGAACTGATGCTGATGAGTTCGTCGGGCACGCTGGTGCGCACGCGGGCTGCAGAAGTGTCCGTGCTGGGCCGCAACACCCAGGGCGTGCGCCTCATCCGCCTCGACGAAGGCGAGCGTCTGATCGGTGTCGAGGCCGTCGAGCCCGAACCCGAAACCGACGATGCCGAGGTCGCCGACGGTGAGGCCGCAGTGGTTACGCCGGATGCAGCGGCTGCCGACCCTGGCACGAGCACTGACACCAGCGCCTGACGCCGGCGGACTAAAACCGCAATCGCGGCGGCATAAGCAAATGCCGCGTTGACGGCTTCGGCGCCAGGGGTGCCTGCTAAACTGCGGGCAATCCAGCCCGTTCGGAGCTTTCCCGTCATGTCCCGCGTGTTCAACTTTTCTGCCGGCCCGGCCGCGCTGCCGCTCGCTGTGCTCGAGCAACTCCGCGACGAGATGCTCGACTGGCATTCCCAGGGCATGTCGGTGATGGAGATGAGTCACCGCGGCAAGGCCTACGTCGGCATCGCCCAGCAGGCCGAGGCCGACCTGCGCGAACTGCTGTCGGTTCCCGCCAACTACAAGGTGCTGTTCCTGCAGGGCGGTGCGACAGCGCAGTTCGCTGCCATTCCGCTCAACCTCTGCGCGCCCGGCGCCGTCGTCGACTACGTCAACACCGGCACCTGGTCGACCAAGGCGATCGCCGAAGCCAGGCGCTACTGCAAGGTCAACGTCGCCGCCGACGCGGCAGCCAGCAAGTTCACCACGGTGCCTGCGCAGGCCACCTGGCAGCGTTCGACGGACGCGACCTACCTGCACTACACGCCCAACGAGACGATTCACGGCGTCGAGTTCCCCTTCGTGCCCGACACGGGCGCTACGCCGCTCGTCGCCGACTTCTCGTCGACGATCCTTTCGCGTCCCATCGACGTCAGTCGATTTGGCGTGATCTACGCCGGCGCGCAGAAGAACATCGGGCCCGCCGGACTGGTGGTGGTGATCGTGCGCGAAGACCTGCTGGGCCACGCACGCCCCGAGACGCCCACGGTGTTCGACTGGAAGGCCATGGCGGCCGACGGCTCGATGCTCAACACCCCGGCGACGTATTCCTGGTACGTGGCGGGTGTGGTGTTCCAGTGGATCAAGCGACAGGGCGGGGTGGAGGCGATGGCCCGTCTCAACCAGGCCAAGGCGCGCCTGCTGTACGACGCAATCGATACGTCGGGGTTCTACCGGAACCCTGTCGCCGTCGAATGCCGCTCGTGGATGAACGTGCCGTTCACGCTGCCGGACGCGGCACTGGAAAAGCCCTTTGCGGAAGGCGCGCGGCAGGCCGGGCTCGTCGCGCTGGAAGGGCATCGCTCGGTCGGCGGCATGCGCGCCAGCCTGTACAACGCGATGCCGCTCGAGGGAGTCGAGGCGCTGGTCAGCTACATGCGCGAGTTCCAGCGGGTCAGGGGCTAGAGGAAGGGACTAGGGAATAGGGAGTAGGGGCTAGTCGGAGGTGCTGCCACAGCGTGACGATGAGAGTCATTTTCGGCACCGATCCTTATTCTCTGACTGACTGACCAACTGACCAACTGACCACTGACCAACTGACCGATTCCCTCTCGTAGCAAGCGTGACGGCGAGCTAAATGCAGTGACCACACCTCCGACTAATCCCTAACCCCTAACCCCTAACCCCTAATCCCCTTCCCCATGTTCAAGATCCAGACGCTCAACAACATCTCCGTCCGTGGCCTCGAGCGATTTCCGCGCGACCGCTACGAAGTGGCATCCGCGCTCGTGTCGCCGGACGCGTTGCTGGTGCGCTCTGCCGACGTGCACGCGCTGGAGATACCTGCGAGCGTCCTGGCCGTCGCGCGCGCGGGCGCCGGCACCAACAACATTCCGGTGGCAAAGCTCAGCCAGCGCGGCATCCCCGTGTTCAATGCGCCGGGGGCGAATGCCAACGCGGTCAAGGAACTGGTGCTGGCCGGATTGTTTCTCGGTGCGCGCAACATCTGCCAGGCATGGGAGTACGTCCGCACGCTCGAAGGCGACGACCACGCGCTGGAAGTCGCGATGGAGCAGGGCAAGAAGAAATTCGTGGGCCATGAACTGCCGGGACGCACGCTCGGCGTCGTGGGGCTCGGCGCAATCGGCGTCGAGGTGGCCAACGCGGCGCTCGATCTCGGCATGAAGGTGCTCGGCTACGATCCGCAGATCACCGTGCAGCGTGCATGGCAACTCTCGTCCGGCGTCGAGCAGGCGCTGAGCCTGGACGACCTGTTCGCGCGCTGTGACGCAGTCACGGTGCACGTGCCGCTCAACGATCACACGCGCGGCCTGGTGAATGCGGCGCGAATCGCGCTGCTGCGCAAGGGCGCCACGGTGCTGAATTTCGCCCGCGGACCGATCGTCGACGAGCCGGCCCTGCTTGCGGGCCTCGACAGCGGACAACTCGCTGCGTACGTATGCGATTTTCCGACCAACGCGATCCGCCATCATCCCCGCGTGGTGGCCCTGCCGCACCTGGGCGCGTCGACGGGCGAGGCCGAGGAAAACTGCGCCGTCATGGTCGCGGACACGCTGCGTGACTTCCTGGAAAGCGGCAACGTGCGGCACTCGGTCAATTTCCCGGAGGCGGTCCTGGCGCGGACGGGCGTCAGCCGGCTGGCGATCGCGAACGCCAACGTCCCGAACATGGTGGGCCAGATCTCGACCTCGCCTGGCCGAGGCCCGACTCAATATCGCCGACCTGCTGAACAAGTCCCGCGGCGAGCTGGCGTACACCCTGATCGATACGGACGCCCCAATCGGGCCCGAAGTTCTGGGTAAACTGCGCCTCATTCCGGGCGTGTTGAGCGCCCGCCTGATCTGAAGCCGCACCAGCGAAACGACCCGGCCCGATGCCCAAGCCCAAGACGAAGCCCCAGCGGACACCGCCCAAGGTGCCGCTCGAAAAGATCCGCGAGCGCATCGACGCGGTCGACGCCCAGTTGCACGGACTCATCAACGAGCGTGCCTTGCTGGCACAGCAGGTCGGCGTTTCGAAGCACGCTGCGGGCCATACCGTCGACTACTACCGTCCGGAGCGCGAGTCGCAGGTGCTGCACCTGGCGCTGAAGCGCAACCAGGAGAAGGGCGCGCCCCTGCGTGACGAAGAGGTGCTGCGGCTCTTCCGCGAGATCATGTCGGCCTGCCTCGCGCAGCAGAATGCGCTCAAGATCGGGTTCCTCGGCCCCGAGGGCACCTTCACCCAGCAGGCCGTGCTCAAGTACTTCGGCCACTCGGTGCGGCCGTTGCCGCTCACGTCCGTCGAGGAAGTGTTCCACGAGGTCGAGTCGGGGGCCGCCGATTTCGGTGTCGTGCCCATCGAGAACTCGACCGAAGGCACGGTCAACAACACCCTCGACATGTTCCTGAGTTCGCCGCTCAAGATCATCGGCGAGGTCGAACTGCGCATCCACCAGAACCTGATGGGACGCATGACCATGCTCGGCGACATCCGCCGCGTGTGCGGCCATCCGCAGTCGCTCGCGCAATGCCGGGGCTGGATGCACGAACACATGCCGGGCATCGAGCAGGTCCCCGTCAGCAGCAACGCCGAAGGCGCGCGGCGCGCGCGGGACGAAGATGGCACGGCGGCCATCGCCGGCGCGGCCGCCGCCGAGGTCTACAGCCTCAACCTGCTCGTGCCGGAGATCGAGGATCGCCCCGACAACACCACGCGCTTCCTGGTCATCGGCCGCAAGGCGGTGAACCCGGGAGAGGCCGACAAGACGACGCTGCTCATTTCGGCGGCCAAGACCGATGCGCCGGGCGCGCTCTATCGGCTGCTCGAGCCGCTAGCGGATCACGGCATCAGCCTGACGCGCATCGAGTCGCGCCCCTCGCGCAAGAAGAAGTGGGACTACGTCTTCTTCATCGACGTCGAGGGCCACGCCGAAACGGAGCCGCTGGCAACGGCGCTGGCCGAACTCAAGCGTCGCGCCTCGCTGTTCCGCGTGGTCGGCGCTTATCCCAAGGCGATTCTCTGAGCGGCGGCGCGAGATCATGACGCAGTTCGTCGTCCAGCCAGCGGCTGGCGTCGCCGGGGAAGTCACCGTTCCCGGGGACAAGTCCATCTCCCACCGTGCCGTCATGTTCGGCGCGCTGGCCGAGGGGCGCACCCATGTCACCGGCTTCCTCGAGGGCGAGGACTGCCTCTCGACCATGACGGCCGTGTCGCACCTGGGCGTCCATGTCGAACGTCCCGGCGCGGGCGAAGTCATCGTCGATGGCGTGGGGCTGCATGGGTTGCGTGCGCCCGGCGTGACGCTCGACATGGGCAACGCCGGCACCGCCATGCGCCTGTTCATGGGCTTGCTCAGCGCGCAGCCCTTCGATTCGGAGTTGATCGGCGACGAGTCGCTGATGCGCCGTCCGATGGAGCGCGCCGCCAAGCCGTTGCGCGCGATGGGCGCGCGGATCGAAACGCAGGACGGCAGGCCGCCGGTGCGGATCCACGGCGGTGCGCCGCTGCACGGCATTCGCTACGAGATGCCGGTCGCCAGCGCGCAGGTGAAATCCGCGGTGCTGCTGGCGGGACTCTACGCCACCGGCACGACGACGGTCGTCGAGCCCGCCGTGACGCGCGACCACACGGAAAGGATGTTGCAGAGCTTCGGCTGCGCAGTACGCGCCCGCGACGGCGTCGTGAGCCTCGACGCGCCGCGCTCGCTGCAGGCTGCACCGATCCGCGTTCCCGGCGATATCTCGTCGGCGGCTTTCTTCCTGGTTGCCGCGTGCCTCGGCGCGACTGCGGCATTCACGATCCGCGACGTCGGCGTCAACCCGACGCGCACGGGCATCCTCGAAATGCTCGCACTCATGGGAGCGGACCTGCGCCTGGTCAACCACCGCAGCTGGGGAATGGAGCCGGTCGCCGACATCGAGGTGCGACCGTCGCAGCTGCACGGTGCGCGCATCCCCGAGCGGCTGGTGCCGCTCGCGATCGACGAGTTCCCGGCGCTGTTCGTGGCAGCGGCCTGCGCCAGCGGCGAAACCCTGGTGACGGGCGCCGAGGAACTGCGCGTCAAGGAGAGCGACCGCATCGCGGCCATGGCGCGTGGTTTCGAAGTGCTGGGCGTGACGCACGAGGTGCTGCCCGATGGCATGCGCATCCAGGGCGGCCGGCCGTTCGGCGGCGGCACCATCGACAGCCGGGGCGACCATCGCATCGCGATGGCATTTGCCATGGCGAGCCTGCGGGCGACGGCACCCATCGAGATCCTCGACACCGCCAACGTTGCGACCAGTCTTCCCCGGGTTTGCGGAGCTCGCCAACTCCGTTGGCCTGAAAGTAGGGGTTAGGGGATAGGGGTAGGGGTTAGGGGTTAGTCGGAGCGGAGGTTCCGCTTCTGCCGCCGCCGCAGTCCTCGTCGCAAGCACCGCCCTGCGAAACCCTGAATAATGTCGCCGGTGACGAACATGCCACTGCACCTCCGACTAGCCCCTAGCCCCTAGCCCCTAACCCCTATGCCATGTCCCAGTCATCGCCATCGACGGTCCAAGCGGCTCCGGCAAGGGCACCATCGCCCGCCGGGTCGCCAACGCGCTGGGCCTGCACTTGCTGGACAGCGGCGCGCTGTATCGCCTGGTAGCCCTGGCCGGGGCCCAGCAGGGCGTGGGCCCGGAGGACGCGGAAGGTCATGCCGAGGTCGCCCGGGGGCTCGAAGTCGAGTTCGGGATGGACGAGGCGGGCGAGGAACGGATCCTGCTGGGCGGCACCGACGTGACCCGGGCCATCCGTACCGAAGCGGCGGGCGCCGAGGCCTCCCGGGTGGCGGCCATGCCCCCGGTACGGTCCGCCTTGCTCGACCGCCAGCATGCTTTCGCCCGTCCGCCGGGCCTCGTCGCCGACGGGCGCGACATGGGGACGGTGGTGTTTCCGGCGGCGCTGCTCAAGATCTACCTGACGGCGAGCGCCGAGGAGCGGGCTCGAAGGCGTCATAAGCAGTTGAAAGACAAGGGACTTACGGTTAACATCGCCGGCCTTTCGCAGGAGATCCGCGAGCGGGATTTGCGCGATTCCAGCCGGCCGGTGGCGCCACTGCGCCCGGCGGCAGACGCGGTCATCCTCGACTCCACGGGGCTCACCATCGAGCGGGTCGTGGACGAAGTCCTCGCACTCGCCCGGAGTCGTCTCCCAGCGGTGTGATTTACGCGCGCCGGCGCCCGCACCAGCGGGACCGGTGCATTTTGTCGGCGTCAGGCAGGAAGCCAGACGTCTTTCCATCAACCCTGTGCGGGCAGGATGCACGCAAGGCAAAGGGCCAACGGCCCCTAGGTAGAAGTGAAGAGCATGATCGAAAGTTTTGCCCAGATGTTTGAAGAGAGCCTGGCATCCCAGCGGATTCGCCCGGGCCAGATCCTCACCGGACGCGTCATCGAAGTCGGTCCCGACGTCGTCGTGGTGAGCGCAGGACTCAAGTCCGAAGCCGTCATCCCTGTCGCGCAGTTCAAGAATGAACGCGGCGAAATCGAAGTCGCCGTCGGCGACGATGTCGAAGTCGCACTGGACAGCGTCGAAGACGGCTCCGGCGAAACGCGCCTCTCGCGCGAGAAGGCCAAGCGCGCCCGCACCTGGGAGCGCCTCGAAACCGCGTTCGAGAAGCAGGAGGTCGTCAAGGGCCTCATCAACGGTCGCGTCAAGGGCGGCTTCACCGTCGAGATCGAGTTCGTCCGCGCGTTCCTGCCGGGTTCGCTCGTCGATGTGCGCCCCGTGCGCGATCCGAGCTACCTCGAGGGCAAGGTCCACGAGTTCAAGATCATCAAGCTCGACCAGAAGCGCAACAACGTCGTCGTCTCGCGTCGTGCGGTCGTGGAGCAGGAATACAGCGCCGAGCGCTCGGAACTGCTCGACAAGCTGCAGGAAGGCGCCGTCATCAAGGGCGTCGTCAAGAACCTCACCGACTACGGCGCGTTCGTCGACCTCGGCGGCATCGACGGCCTGCTGCACATCACCGACATGGCGTGGAAGCGCGTCAAGCACCCGTCGGAAGTCGTCAACGTGGGCGACGAGATCGAAGTGCGCATCCTCAAGTTCGACCGCGAGCGTCAGCGCGTCAGCCTGGGCCTGAAGCAGCTGGGCGCGGATCCCTGGCAGAACATCGCGCGCCGCTACCCGGCGGGCACGCGCCTGTTCGGCAAGGTCACCAACATCGCCGACTACGGCTGCTTCGTCGAGATCGAAGAGGGCGTCGAAGGCCTCGTCCACGTGTCCGAGATGGACTGGACGAACAAGAACGTCAATCCGTCCAAGGTCGTGCACATCGGTCAGGAGACCGAAGTCATGGTGCTGGACATCGACGAAGAGCGTCGCCGCATCTCGCTCGGCATCAAGCAGTGCCAGCCGAACCCGTGGCGTGAGTTCGCCGACAACTACAACCGCGGCGACAAGGTCAGCGGCCAGATCCGTTCCATCACCGACTTCGGCCTGTTCATCGGCCTGGCCGGCGGCATCGACGGCCTGGTGCACCTGTCCGACCTCTCCTGGGACGTCACCGGCGAAGAAGCCGTGCGCGGTTACCAGAAGGGCCAGACGGTCGAGGCGGTCGTCGTCGCGATCGATCCGGAGCGCGAGCGCATCTCGCTCAGCGTCAAGCAGCTGGCGCAGGATCCGTTCTCGAACTGGATCGCGATGAACCCGAAGGGTTCGATCGTGCGCGGCATCGTCCGCGAGGTCGAGGCCAAGGGCGCGATCGTCGACCTGGGCGGCGGCATCGACGGCTACCTGCGCGCGTCGGAACTCACCCGTGATCGCGTCGAAGACGCGCGCACGATGCTCAAGGTGGGCGACGAAGTCGAAGCGAAGTTCACCGCCGTGGACCGCAAGGTCCGCACGGTTGCGCTGTCGATCAAGGCGAAGGACATGGCCGAGGAACACGAGGCGATGCAGAGCTATCGCTCCGATTCCACGACCGGCACCAGCCTGGGCGACCTGCTCAAGGAGCAGATCTCGGGCCAGGACGACGAGTAATACCGCACGGACCCGCGGCGGCTTCACCGCCGCCGCGGCGTCCCGACGCAGCTTCGACAATGTAAGACGATCCGGGGAGCCTTCGAGTGGACGGCGAGCGCAGCATGACGAAGTCCGAGCTGATCGAGCTCATCGCCGCGAAGCAGAGCCATCTGCCGGCGAAGGACGTCGAGCTTGCGGTCAAGCAGGTCCTCGAGATCATGAGCGACGCGCTGGCGCAGGGTCAGCGCATCGAGATCCGCGGTTTCGGCAGCTTCAGCCTGCACTTCCGTCCGCCGCGCCAGGGGCGCAATCCCAAGACCGGTGAGACCGTGGCCCTTGCCGGCAAGTACGTGCCGCACTTCAAGCCCGGCAAGGACCTGCGCGAGCGGGTCAA
>CAVVBC010000018.1:0-14456 GCA_963746325.1 uncultured Gammaproteobacteria bacterium
CCCCTTCGCCATCCGCCCCAAATACCGCTCCATGCCTGCCTTTTTGCCCCAGACCCCGACGATTGCACCGCCGGCGACGCGCCAGCGGCCGCGCGCCGTTCCACGGCCGGGGCTGGTTCTGGCCATGGTGGCGCTGTTGGGGATCCTGCTGCCCGGGCCGGTCCTTGCCGCGACCAAGCAGACGCCGGCGCAGAAAGAGGCCGAGCTGCGCAAGCTCAACCAGCGGATCGACAAGGTCCGCAAGTCGGTCAACGACGACGTGCAAAAGCGGGACAAGCTGTCCGTCCAGTTGCGCGATGCCGAGCTCGGCGTCCAGTCGGCCCGCAAGGAACTCGATGAAATCCGTGCGCAGCGGCTCGCGGCTGAAGCGCGCGTGCGCGACCTCGAAGCGGAGCAGTCGCGGCGTGAAAAGGAACTGGACGGGGAGCGTGCCGAGCTGGCAGGCGAGCTGCGGACCGCCTACGTGAACGGCCGCGAGGAGCAGCTGAAACTTCTTCTGAATCAAGAAGATCCAGCGAATTTCGGACGCATGCTCGCGTATTACGGATATTTCGGCCGCGCTCGGGCGGAGCGCATCCGCGGCATCCAGGACCAGGTCGAGCACCTGACGCTGGTCCGCGAGAAGATCGTCGCCGAGAAGACCCGGCTCGAGTCGCTCGAGCAGCAGCGGGAGCAACGTGTGGCCAGCCTCAAGTCGTCACAGCAAAAGCGCGCGCAGGCCGTCAGCGCGATCGACCGGCAGATCAAGGCGCGCGGCGGCGAGCTGAAGCAGCTGCAATCCCAGGCCAGATCACTCGAGAAGCTCATCAGCGATCTGCGCCAGGCCATCGAACGCGCACAGCAGGCCCAACCGGCACGCAAGGGCGGCTCGACGGGTACGGTGGCCAGGCAGGCCCCGTTCGAGCCCCTGCGAGGCAAGTTGCCGTGGCCGGTGCAGGACGGCAAGGTGCTCGCGAAGTTCGGTCAGCCCCGCGCCGGTGGCTCGATGCGCTGGCAGGGCATGCTGATCGGAACGGAACGCGGGGCCCGGGTGCGCGCGCCATATGAGGGACGCATCGTTTACGGCGACTGGTTGCCGGGCATGGGCCTGATGCTCGTCATCGATCATGGCAGCGGCTACATGAGTCTCTATGGCCACAACGAGGAACTGTTCCGCAAAGTCGGCGAGAACGTCGCGGCCGGTGACGTGATCGGCTCCGTCGGCGATTCCGGCGGCCACAGCCAGCCCGCCTTGTACTTCGAGGTCCGTCGCGGCAAGACACCGGTCGATCCGCAGACCTGGCTCGCTCGGAAATAGGCCCTGCGTCACGGATTGGTCCCGCCCTTTTTCCGGATCATTCCATTCCGGATCAAATTCGTCGCCCGTGGGTGGGCGGGACCGATGGCCGCAAACGCAGAAATACTCGCCGATACGCCTGCATCGCTGAATGGGACTTCGCTCGATCCCTATGGGCAACTGCTCAAGATGCTGTTGCCGCGCGCGCATTCCATAGTGGTCTACGACCGCCTTGGTGTGATCGTCTGGTCGAGTGATGACAACGACGACATCGAACTGCAGGCCCTGCAGCAGCACGCCCAGGCTGCCGAGCACGCGGCATCCGGTGCGATCGGCGCGGGCTTTGCAGAGCCGTTGCCCGGCGAACAGGTTGCATACTTCTTCGTGCTGCGCGACCGCGCGGGCGCCATGCTCGGCAGCGTCGGCATGGTGAGCCGCGAATCGAGCCGCGAGACACGACCGTTTACGCTCGTCCAGGGGCTGCTCCGCCCGGCATTGCAATGCCTCGAGCGCGAGCTCGCATCGCAATCGAGCATCGGCGACCTGCAGCGCAGCCTCGTCGTGCGCGATCGCGACCTCGAGCTGTTGCTTGGCGCGGCGCAGGACGAAGCAGAAGGCGGGAACTCGACGGACGACTTCGCCAAGCTGGTGCAGGGCTGCGTCGACCACCTTGGCTGCGCCGTCGGGGCGCTGCTGATTCCGGACAAGAACATCGCCGTCTGCCGCACGGCCAGCGACACGCCGCCGCGCGCGGGCGCGGAGATTCTCACGCGCACGCACCGCCAGGTGCTCGGATGGGCGCAGCTGCACCGGCAGACGTTTACGTCCAATGTTCCGCACGATTCCGGGCCGTTTGCGAATATCCCGTACAAGATCCTGGCCTGTCCCGTGATGCATGGCGCCCAGCGCGTTCACGGCATCCTCGTGCTGTTCAAGCGCATGCATGCCCCGGACTTCGACCTGCGCCAGGTGCGCATCGTCGAACTGCTCGGGCGGCGCGTGGCCTACATCCTGATGAACTCGTACGACCCGACGACGGGTCTGCTGACGCGGCCTGCCTTCGAGAAGCGTGCCAACACGCTCCTGACGCCCCAGACGTTGCAGAAGGACAACTGCGTCATCTACGCTGACATCGACCGCCTGCACGTGCTGAACGAGAGTCTCGGCATGCACGTGGGTGATTCGGTGATCGTGCGCATCGCCGAGGTCATCCGGCAGAGCCTCTCGCCACGCATGCTCGCGGCCCGCATTTCGGGCGACCGTTTCGCCATTTTCGTGCCCGAGACCTCGATCGACACGACACAGGACATCGCCGAGAACCTGCGGGACGCGATCGAGCGGCTCGGCTTCCTGGGCGAGCGACAGCAGGTCGAGGTGACCGCCAGCTTCGGCGTGGCGAACATCGTCGAGGGACACCATCCGTTGTCGCATGCGCTCGCGTCCGCCGAGATCGCCTGCAAGGCTGCCAAGGACCGCGGTCGAAACCGCGTTGAAACGTATTTCGATGGCGACCAGAGCATCGTGCGCCGTTACACCGACTTGACGCTCATCGGCACGGTGCGCTCGGCGTTGCTGGACCAGCGCTTCCAGCTCGAGGCGCAGACGGTCGTGCCGTTCTGCGACGCACCCGCGACGCCGAAGTTCGAACTGCTGCTGCGCATGAGCGACGAGAAAGGCGCAAGCATACCGCCGGAGAAGTTCCTGTCGGCCGCGGAACGCTACCAGCTCGCGCCGGCAATCGATCGCTGGGTCGTGCGCCGCACCATCGAAATGCTGGCGCCGCATGCGGCTCGGCTGCACGAGATGCAGGCGTCCTTCGCGGTCAACATTTCGGGGCAGTCGCTCGGCGACGCAGACTTTGCCGTCTTCATGGACAACGCGCTGCGCGAGAGCAGGCTGCCAAGCGGACTGTTGTCGTTCGAGGTCACCGAAACGGCGGCGGTCGCCAACATCGTCCGCGCGGAGGCACTGATCCGCCGGCTGCGCGAGCTGGGCAGCGACGTTGCACTCGACGATTTCGGCCGCGGCTTGAGCTCGCTTACCTACCTCAAGATGCTGCCGGTCACCCACCTCAAGATCGACGGCATCTTCGTCCGCGATGTCGTGATCGACGACCGCTCCCAGGCGATGTTGAGCGCCATCGTCCAGCTCGCCCGCGCCATGAAGCTCAAGACCGTGGCCGAATGCGTCGAAAGCGAGGCGATCTGGCAGGCGATCCGCAAGTTAGGGGTCGATTACGGGCAGGGTTTCTATATTGGACGGCCCCTGCCGCTCGAGAAGGTGCTCGGGACACTGGTTGGCGCTAACATGGTCCACTCCGCCGAGAACAAGACCGCCTGACTCGAGTGACTGCCCGTTCGCACATCGTGCTGGCCACCGTGGCCGGCGTTGTCCTGGGGTACGGCCTGGCCCGTGCGCCCCAGTGGTTTGCCGCGTCACGACCGGTTCCGCCGGCTGTCGCCATTGCGACTGCGACGCCACCCGCGGGCCATCAGTTGCTCGACGAGGTCGTGGGCCGCATCCGCCGCGAGTACGTGCAACCGCTGCCCGACTCCGCCTTCGACGCCGCCGCGGTCAAGGGCATTGTTGGCAATCTCGATCCACATTCAGCTTTTCTCGACGCCGCCGAATACGACGAAATGCGAGCCGCGACGACCGGCAGTTACACCGGCGTGGGTATCGAGGTTTCCGCCCAGGATGGCCGCGTCGTCGTCGTGACGCCGATCGAAGGCTCACCCGCGGCCAGAGCCGGCGTACATGCCGGCGACGTCGTGCTCGCGGTCAATGACCAGCCCGTCACCGCCGACAGGCTGGACGAGACGATCGGTCGCATGCGCGGCATGCCTGGCACGCCGGTCAAGCTCGCGGTCGGTCGCCAGGGCGAGCTGGAGCCGCTGGTGTTCGCCCTCGAGCGCAGTGAGGTGCACGTGCACTCGGTGCGTGCCGAATCGCTGCCCGGCGACTTCGGCTACGTCCGCATCACGCAGTTCAGCGACTCCACTCCGGACGACCTGGTGCAGGCGCTGACGACGCTCGTGCATCATGCGCCAAAGGCAGCCTTCCGCCCGTTGCGCGGCCTCGTGCTCGACTTGCGCGGCAATCCCGGTGGCGTGCTCGAAGCGGCCGTGAGCGTTGCCGATGCGTTTCTCGATGCCGGCGTGATCGTGCGCGCCGATGGACGCACACCCGAGTCCCGCTTTGAAATGTCCGCGACACCCGGCGATGCGCTCGATGGCCAGCCGCTCGTCGTGCTGGTTGACGGCGGCTCGGCGTCAGGCTCCGAGATCGTTGCCGGCGCGCTGCGCGATCATGGTCGCGCGACGTTGATGGGAGAGCGCACCTTCGGCAAGGGCTCGGTGCAGACCGTGATTCCTTTGCGCGATGGACAGGCGCTGAAACTCACGACCTCGCTCTACTTCACGCCGTCCGGCACGTCGATCCACGAACGGGGACTCGAACCGGACATCACGATCGGACCGACGGACGGCGACCGGGCACGGCGCGGGCCGGTCGCACCGCTGAAGGATGCCGCCGTCCTCACGGCCCTGCAGTACCTGAAGGACCGTGGGCTCGGCACGCATTACGCCGCGGTCAAGCCGGCGTCAGCTGCGCAAAAGCGCTGAGACGGCACCGATCAGCGCTCCGATCAGGAGGGCGAGTATCGGCAGCATGCTGAGCCCGAAGCCGGCGCCGCGCTGCGCAGGATCCGCGACATAGCTGCGCAGGTACACGAAGCGCCCCACCAGGTACACCGAGCCCAGGATCGCGGCCCACGTCGGGCTGACGAAATGCGCAAACAGCCACAGCCCCGGCAGCAGCGCGATCAGGAGCTCGAGCGTGTTCATCTGCACGCGGAAATAGCGTTCGAACACGGGATGCCCCGTCACTGCGGGACCGTTGACGCCGAACTTGCCGCGTGCCCGGCCGACCAGGACTGCGAAAAAGATGTACTGGATCAACGCGAGCACGGCGACGATGGCGACGAATTCCATGGCTTCTCGATTCCGGGGCGGCCGGGATGGGTGTGACGGGCAGCAGATTCCATTACCATCGCGCGCAGGTCAACCAACGGCGCGAAGCGCCAATCGGAAGGAGCGCTCGACATGGTTGGATTCCTGCTGCGTGCCGCGATTTCCGCGCTCGGCCTGTGGGTGGCGAGTCAGTTGCTGCGAGGCCTGCACTTCGCCGCGCCGACGGATCTCCTGCTGGCCGCCGTGCTGCTCGGCATCGTCAACGCGTTCGTTCGCCCGCTCGCGTTTATCCTCACGCTGCCGATCACGATCGTGACGCTCGGCCTGTTCCTGCTGGTGCTGAACGCAGGCATGGTCGCGCTGGTGGCGTGGGTCATTCCCGGCTTTTCGATCTCGGGCTTCTGGACCGCAGTGGGCACCGCGATCATCGTCGGCATCGTGTCATGGGCCGCTTCGGGCCTCATCGGCTCGTCGGGCAGGTTCGAGAAGTTCCCGACCCGCGACTGAGATCCGGCCGCTAGAAATAGCGCTGTGGCATCGTCACCAGCACGACGCCGCCCAGCACCACGAGCATGCCCAGCATCTGCTGCGGCGTGAGCGTTTCTCCCAGCACCACCCATCCCAGCACCGTCGCGATGGCGGGGTTCACGTACGCGAACGTCGCAACGCGATCCGTGCGCGCGTTCTTCATCAGCCAGGTGAATGCGGTGTACGTGATCGCGGAGGCGAACACGGCGAGGAACACGATCGCGCTCATCCCCCGCCATTCCCAGCGCCAGTCGGGCAACTCGCCAGTCGCGACGCCGGCTGTGCCGAGCACCACGCCACCGACGAGCATGATCATCGCATTGAAAGCGATCGGACCGAGCTGCAGCGCGGAGTTGCGGTAGACGATCGTGCCAGAGGCCCAGACGGCGGCTGCAGCGAGCACCAGCAACTGCCAGCCGACGTGCGGCGTGATCCGCATCTCTGCTGGCCAGACCAGCAGCGCAACCCCGACGAAGCCGAGCCCCAGCCCGATCAGACTCGGCACGGACAGCTTCTGGCCTTTCGGACCGAGCGTGCCGAGCCCCGCGATCCAGAGCGCCATGCTCGCGTTGAGCAGCGCCACTTCATTTGACGCAATGTGCTTGAGCGCGAAAGTCGCCGAACCGCTGCTGAACACGATCAGCACGAGCGAGAAGAAGAAGATCTGTCGCCACTCGCGCCGCGAGTTCGGCAGGCGGTTGCCGCGGTACAGCGCAAGTCCGAGCAGCAGGACGCCGGCGATCAGCGAACGCAGCGAGGTGAACAGCAATGGCGGCAGGTCGATGACGCCGATGCGGGCGACGAGAAAACTCGAACCCCAGACCAGGTAGACGAGCGCGAAGCACGCGTACAGGCGTGCCCTGAAGCGGGTCATCGCCCGGGCCGTCGCCGGGCTTCGCGTCGATTCACCATCCGTGTGATTTCATGCGTTACGACTGACGCCGACGCGATACAGCCAGAACGCAAGCCCCGTGACGACAGCGAGGCCGAGCCCTTCGCCGAACTGCAATCCCGATCCGAGGGCCAGGACGTCCGCACGGCCCGACATGACGATCGGGATGGCAATGAAGATACCCATCAAGGCCTCGCCCGTGATCAGGCCGGCCGCAAACAGGATTCCATTCTGCTTCGCGCGTTCCGCCTGCGGCGAATCGCCGCGAATGCCCAGCCCGCGTTCGACCAGGTGCGCGATCAGGCCGCCGACGAAGATCGGCACCGACAGTTCGAGCGGCAGGTAAATGCCCACGGCGACCGCCAGCACGGGCGCGCGAAACGGCGCCTTGACGCGCTTCAGGTATTCGTCGACGAGGATGATGCCGATGCCGATCAGCGCGCCGATCGAGATCATGCCCCAGGGCAACTCGCCGCCGAACATGCCCTTGGCGACGGAAGCCATCAGCGTGGCCTGCGGAGCAATGAGCGCGTTTGGATGCTCGGCGGTGGGCGCGCCGATGCCGTAGGCCTTGAGCAACAGGTTGAGGACGGGCGCCATCACCAGCGCGCAACTCGCGGCGCCGATCGCCAGCATCACCTGTTGCCGCCATGGCGTGGCGCCGACGAGCTGGCCGGCCTTGAGGTCCTGCAGGTTGTCGCCGCCGATGCACGCTGCGCAGCACACGACCGAGCCGATCATGATCGCAGCCACGGGGCCGAGCGCCGCGCCGCGCCCCATCAGCACGACCAGCAGCAGTGACGCGAACAGGATCGTGCAGATCGTGATGCCGGAGACAGGGTTGTTCGAGGAGCCGACGAGACCCGCCATGTACGCCGAAACCGACGTGAACACGAAGCCCGCGACGATCATGATCACCGTCATCACGAGGCTGATGCCGATGTTGTCGACGATGAGCTGGTAAAGGACGAAAAGCGGGATCGTGAACAGCACGAGGCCGATCAGGATCGCCTTCATCGGCAGGTCCTGCTCCGTGTGCGAGGCGGCACGCGTCGCGCCGGCGCGCGTGGCTTCGAGGCCGCTGCGAATGCCCGAGGCCAGCGAGCTGCGGATCGACACCAGCGCCCACATACCGCCTACGAGCATCGCGCCGACGCCCAGGTAACGGACCTGCGCCGACCAGATCGCATTGGCCATCGTCTCGGCATCGGCGCCCGCGAGCTGTTGCGCCAGTGGCGCGTTGTCCTGCAGGAACCAGGCGGCGTAGATGGGGATCGCGAGGCTCCACGAGATCATGCCGCCGACAAGGGCGAGCGCCCCGATGTTCAGTCCCACGATGTAGCCGACGCCGAGCAGCGCCGGCGAGAGGTTGGTGCCGAAGTAGGCGAGCCACTTGCCGAAGAAACCGCTGGCTGCCGCCGTGTCTGGAATCACGCGCAAACCACTGCCGGCCGCGAGCTTGGCGAGGCCGCCACCGAGCGCCGCCAGCCCGAGCAGCTTCACGCCCTGGGCCGGGTTGTCGCCGGCCTTGAGCACCTCCGCCGCCGCCACGCCCTCGGGGAACCGGAGCTTCTGCTCGACGATCAGCGAACGCCGCAGCGGCACGGAAAAGAAGACACCGAGGATGCCGCCGAGGCCCGCAATTGCGAACACCCAGGCATAGCGGAAATCGGTCCAGTGCCCGAGGATGACGAGCGCCGGGATCGTGAAGATCACCCCCGAGGCGATCGATGAGCCGGCCGACGCGCCGGTCTGCACTATGTTGTTCTCGAGGATGGTACTGCCGCCGAGCACGCGCAGGACGGCCATCGAGACGACGGCCGCCGGGATGGCCGACGCGATCGTGAGCCCGGCAAACAGCCCGAGGTAGGTATTGGCGGCGGCGAGCAGGACGGCCAGGACGATGGCGAGAACGATGGCGCGGGGCGTCAGTTGCGCGGGGGCCTGAGCATTCGACATGGGTGCTTCCGGCGGGTGAATTGCGGCATTAGAGAGGCCGCAGGCGTCAATTGCAATGCCATGATCGGCCCCGGCCGCATCCATTTTTCGACGGAATGCACTGGCCGGAATGCAGCACGTCCGGCACGATCGCCCTTAACCATGACCCGTCGAACCTCAAGTCGATCCATTTTCATCACCGGTGCTGGCGGTGGAATCGGCGCGGCCACTGCGCGGCTCTTCGTAGCAAAGGGCTGGCACGTCGGTGGGTGCGACCTCAGCACGGTGGCGATCGAGTCGCTGGCGGATGCGATCGGTCGTGAGCACTTCACGCCCTGCGTGGCGGACGTGCGAGATCGCGCTTCCCTCGCGCCCGTCATCGATGAGTTCGCGGCTCGGCACGGCGGCAAGCTCGACGCCGTCTTCGCCAACGCCGGGGTGCTGTTCATGGCGCCTGACGACCAGGTCACACCGGCACAGAAGGACCTGCAGGTGGACGTCAATGTCAAAGGCGTGATGCACACGTTCGACGCTGCCATGCCCTACCTGAAGGCGGCGGCTCCAGGCGCGCATGCGATCGCGATGGCCTCGACCTCCGCCGAGTACGGCTCGCCGCACCACGCGGTCTACAGCGCGACGAAGTTCTTCGTGCGTGGCTACACCGAGGCGCTGAACATCGAATATAAGCCCCAGGGCATCAATGTCTGCGCTATCTATGTCGCCTACGTCGACACTGGCATGGTGCGCAACGCGGAATGGCAGGCGGCGTCGATCGAGACGATGGGCGTCAAGGTGAAACCGGAAGACGTTGCGGCGACAGTCTGGAAAGCCGTGCATGGCCGTCGCGCGCACTGGCGCGTGGGTCTCGACGCGAAGTTGTCGCACTACGCGGTGCGGCTGTTCGGTTCCTGGCTTGCGCCCGTCTATGCGCGGATGATGCGAATCTGAGGCAGCGCAACGCACACGACACTCGCTCTCCCGCATTGGCGGGAAGCGGTGAGGGTCGGGATTCGTGACCGGATCCGGCCACTAACGGAAGTTCAAACCTGCGACACCGCTGGAACTGCACACGAAACAGCGCCCAATATTTGCATGGCCTTCGACTATCTGACCGTACTCATATCCGTTGTCGTCGGACTGTCCGTGACGTCTTTTCTGACCAACGTCGTGCGTATCATCCACGTTCGGGAAGACGTGAGGATTTCCTGGGAGCAACTGCTGTGGTCCGTAGTAAATCTTATCTGGACCGTAGCATTCTGGTGGTTCACGTTTGTGCTCGCCAAGCAGCCGCAGTGGACATCTGCGTTGTTCGCATTTCTGCTGGTCTACGCGGTCCTGTTTTACGTTCTGATGGCGCTTCTGTTTCCTGAAGGAGTGCCGGCAGGTCATGACTACCGGGCGCAATTCAGGCGCAACCGAGTCTGGTTTTTCGGTGCATTCACCTTTTTCTCTGTGTCGACCTGGTCGACTATCTCATCAAGGCGGACAGAGACGTATCGATTGTTGGTCATCTGCAGTATGCAGCGTTCATAGGGCCATTGATCGTGTCGTCGTTGTTCGCCTTGGGCACGGACAAGCTGCTGTTTCATCGTGTTTTTGCGGTCTATTCGGTACTGGCAACGCTCGCAATGACTGTCACAACACTTGCACCGCTGGCGAACTGAGTTCCGGGCATCAGCTTCGGGCAGCAGTCATTCGACGTCCGCTCAGTCGACGGGCGCGCCGCGTTGGCGCTGCTTCAGCGTCGCGACGAACCGCGCGAGTGACGTCGAGACCGCACCGCGCGGCAGCGTGGCGTCGATCAGCTGGAACCGCCCGTGCTCCGCCATGGCGCGCTCGAGTGCCGCAGCGAGCTCGCGACGGGTAATCACGCGCACCCCGCCCCGCCCTGCGGCGCCGCGCAGCCGGCGAAGTCGCCCGGGATGCCGAAGACCCGCTGCACGCCGTGATCGACGAGCGCCTCGCGCCGTGCTGCGAGCCAGTCCTCGCGCGACACCGGGCGGTGCGCACCGGGTTTGTCGCGCTGCGCCGCCTCGTCGCGACGGTATTGGTCGAACTCCTCGTAAGCGTCGAGTTCGTGCTGCAGCTCGCGCAACAGCAGTTCCAGCATGATCGCATCGTCCAAGAGGCCGAGCACCGGCACATCGTCCGGAACGAGGTCCTCGATGTCAGCGACGTAGGCGAGCCCGTCAAGGACGCGGCTGCGCTCAGGATCAGGCAGCTGCCACTCCGGGTCGTCCAGCATGGCCACCAGGCGTGCGACGCGGTCGATACGGCGCCGGATGAACGGGGACCGCGCCGTCGCGCGCAAGCGCTCCACTTCGGCCAGGGCTGCCGCGGCGATCTCCTGCGGCGGACGCTGTTCGTTCCGGTCCCGCACGCGATGCATCCGGGAGCCGAAGTAGTCGAGTTCCTCATCCGAAAACTCGAGCGTCACGCTGAGCACCATCGGTCACTCCTTGCGGTCCGTCACTCGCCCTCCTTGCCCTTGATCGGATCCGTGGCGATCCCGACCTTGACCATGCCGGCGTTCTGCGCGTCGGCCATGACCGTGGCCAGCGACTGGAACTGCAGCGTGCGGTCGACGTGCAGGTGCAGTTCCGGCTGCGGCTTGCGCTGCGCCTCGGCGGCGAGGCGCTCGACCATGCCATTGCGATCGATCGGCACGTCGTTCAGGAACATCCTGCCGTCGGCCATCAGCGCGATGACGATCGTGTCCGGCTTTTCCTCGAGCAGGACGGTCGACGCCTGCGGCAGGTCGATCTTGATCTTGTGGGCAACGAGGGGCGCCGTGATCATGAAGATGATCAGCAGCACCAGCATCACGTCCACGAGCGGGATCATGTTGATCTCGGCCATGGGTGCCGAGTGAGGGACGCCGCCGCCGCTGCCTGGTCCACTGAACGCCATGGCCGTCTCCCGGGTGTGAGCTTCAGGCCGCCGCCTGCGGCTGCAGTCGATGCGCGCGATGGTGGTCCATCGAGGACGGCACGCGCGCGCCGGTCGTGAGGTAGGCGAGCAGGTCCTCCGCGAAAGCGTGGAAGCTCGAGATGATCACTCGGTTGTTGCGCACGAGCAGGTTGTAACCGAGCACCGCGGGCACCGCGACGGCGAGACCGAGCGCAGTCATGATCAGTGCTTCGCCTACGGGTCCCGCCACCTGGTCGAGCGAGGTCTCGCCGGTCGCGCCGATGCGCACGAGCGCGTGGAAAATGCCCCACACCGTGCCGAACAAGCCGACGAACGGGGCCGTGCTGCCGACGGTCGCGAGGAACGTGAGACCCGTTTCCAGGCGCTCCGTCTCGCGATTGATCGACGAGCGCAGCGAGCGATCGAGGAACTCCGCCCGGTGGAGGGTGCCTGCGACGCGCTCTTCGGTCAGGCGATCGTGATGCTCCATGGCGAACTCGGCGTCGAGCGCGATCTTGGAGAACGGCTCCCAGTCGGGCTGTTGCTCGAGGAAACCCAGTGCCTGCTCCGTTGGCGTTTTCCAGAACGACGTCACGACGTGGTGCGAGCGCGCGCGGATTCGAACGACTCGCGCAGCCTTCAGCACGATGAAGTACCACGAGACGATCGACATCAGGACCAGCAGCCCGAAGACGAACAGCCCGACGGCGTCCGTTTCCTGCAGGAAGTTGGCGAAACTCATCGTGGTCAGGGCTTCGGTGGGATGCATGGCTGGATCCTGTGGTCAGTCTGCCAACGAGAACGTGATGGGAACGATGCACCAGGCGCGCAATGGCACGCCGTCGCGCTTCGCCGGTTCGAATCGCCAGGTACGCACGGCATCGAGTGCAGCCTGGTCGAGACCTGCGTCGCCGCTGCTCGTGCCGATGGACGCGTCCTGCGGCCGACCGTCCTCGCCGACCAGTACGCGCAGGCGCACCGTGCCTTCGATCCCTAAACGCAGGCACCGCGGCGGGTAGTGGGGCGGCTTCATCTCGAGCAGCTTCATTTTCCAGTAGATGGGCGTCTGCTGACCCGTGCCGGATGCCGCCGAGTCGTCGTTCGCGGCTCCTTCGGGCAGCGCCGGTCCGGGATCGCCGGGCAACAGTTCGTCACCCATCTCGTAACGCTTGACCTGTGTGTCGGGCGGCACTGGATTCGTGGTGGGAGTGTCCACGAGGATCGGTACCGGGCGCGTCACCTTCGGTCGCTGCTGCTTGACCGCATTGTCGGCGGTGTCTGGTGCCGGCTGCGCCTCGGGCGGCAGGCGAGGTGGCGGCAGCTTGAGCAGGCTTACCTGGAAAATCGGGGGTGGGGGCGATTTCTCCGGCGCGTCGACGCGCGTCAGCAGGAGCCGCCCGATGCCGGCAGCGTGCAGCGTGGTGATGACCAGCAATACCGACGCGGCGCCCCAGGTCAGGCGTTCGTCGTGTACGTATCGGTCGATCCGCATCCGGTGCCAGGGACGCGCTGCGCCCCGCTGTCCCGTCGCTGTGACTGCATCGAATGTACTCGAAGCAGGCCGGTCGTGCGGGCCCCGGGGCTCAGCGGAAATGCCTAGCTGGCAGGCGGCTTGCCGAAGGGCAGCACCCGCGCGCGATGCGCTTCGACGCCACCGCGAGTTGCGACCTGCGACCGAGCGCGCGGAGTCGTTTCCCTGTTAGTGTTGCCGCAAGACCCCAGTTATCGAGGCTGACCGCCGTGGATGGTTCGAAGGACGGTACGGTCAGGCCGTGGCTGCGTTCGGGCGAGTTCCTGTTCGGCGCCCTGCTCTTTGCGGCCGCGATCACTGCGCTGGCGCTGGCCACCTCGGGTAACGACATCGACCGGGTCTACTGGCCGCACGCCCTGTTCTTCCTGCTCTTCGGCGTGTTCACGATATCGATCGGGTATTCCCACCCGGTGTTCGGCTATGTGTCCTTCGACCGCGTGGCCCAGGTCTCGTGCATCCTGGTGTTGGGGCCCGTGGCCGCGGCGTGGATCAACGGACTGGCATCGCTGCTGTATCCGTGGCACCGACTGCGCCGCGGTGTGCCGCTGCGCGACGTCTGCAACGCGGCACTCACCAATGCGGGCCTGATGACGCTCACGGTGCTCATTGCAGGATCGCTGTACATCGCAGTCGACGGGCCGGTGCCCCTGGCCAGTCTCGACCCCGCGACGTTCGGCAAGATCGTGCTGATGCTGGTCGCCATGCAGTGCATCAACGAAGGCGGGATCGTTGCGCTGGTGCGGGCGCGCGGCCAGGCGGCGCGCAGTTCACTGAGCCTCTTCGACACGATCACCGAGTTGATGGCGGGCCTGGCCGCAGTCCTCGTCGCGATCGTCTGGACGCGCATGGAGATGGAGGTCTTCCTGCTGCTGCTCTCGGTGCTCGCGGCGCTCATGCTTGCGCTCAAGCGTTACGCGGAGATGCGGCTCAGGCTGGAGCGCCTGGTGGAGGATCGAACCGCGGCGCTGCGGGAGAAGACGCTGCAGCTCGAACAGCTTGCGGCACATGACAAGCTGACCGGGCTGCACAACCGCCGTCACGCCGACGAGTTCCTGCGACGCGAGTTCGAGCACGCAGACCGCCACGGCGATGCGCTGGTCATCGCGCTGGCCGACATCGACCATTTCAAGGAAATCAACGACGGTCGTTCCCACAGCGTCGGCGATCGTGTGCTCGAGCGCCTGGCGCGCATCTTCAAGGAGCGAACGCGCAAGACGGACCTCGTGGCGCGTTATGGCGGCGAGGAATTCCTGTTCTGTTTCGTCGGCATGAACGAAGACGCCGCTGCGAACGCCTGCGAAGACCTGCGCCTCGACGTGGAGCGCGAGGACTGGGAGGCCATCTCCCCCGGCATGCGCGTAACCATGAGCGTCGGCGTCGCGGCCCGCGGCGAGGAACCTGGCTTACCGG
>CAVVBC010000019.1:0-12419 GCA_963746325.1 uncultured Gammaproteobacteria bacterium
GCTCGAGCCGATCGAGCCACAGGCCGCCACAGTCTTCACAGACGTCGGTGTTGATGCCACCGATCCGCAGCTTGCTCAGCGGGATCGACGTCGTACGCGGGCAATGCAATGGCTGGGTGGTCATGAGTCCTGGCGCGGGCGTGGCGTGGGGGTGAAAGACTTCATCACGGGTGCGCTTCGGTATCGAGTTTTCGTGCACAGGACAGACTGCTCAGATCGAGCGAGCGATGATTTCCTTCATGATCTCGTTCGCGCCGCCGTAGATGCGCTGCACGCGCGAATCGACGTACAGCTGCGAGATCGGGTACTCGCGGGTGTAGCCGTAGCCGCCGAACAGCTGCAGGCATTCGTCCATCACCTTGTTCTGCATGTCGGTGACCCAGTACTTGGCCATCGACGCGGTGACGGTGTCGAGCTTGCCGTCACGCAGTTTGACGATGCAGTCGTCGACGAAGACGCGCGCAACGTGCACGCTGGTCTTCACCTCGGCGAGCTTGAACCGCGTGTTCTGCAGTTCGAGCAGCGGCTTGCCGAACACCTTGCGCTCGCGCGTGTAGTCCGCGGTGAGCTTGAGCGCGTATTCCATCGCGCCGAGCCCGCCGATGGCGAGCAGCACGCGCTCGTACGGCAGGTCGCGCATCATCTGCACGAAGCCCTGCCCTTCGGCCGGACCCAGCAGGCACGACGCCGGCACGCGGCAATCGTCGAAGAACAGCTCGGCGGTGTCCCAGCCGTTCTGCCCGATCTTGTCGAGCACGCGGCCGACGCGGTAGCCCTTCAGGTCCTTCGTTTCGACCATCAGGATCGAGATGCCGCGCGATCCCTGCGTCGGATCCGTCTTGACCACCACGCCGACGAGGCCGGCATGGAGGCCGTTCGAGATGAACGTCTTCGAGCCGTTGATGACGTATTCGTCACCCTCGCGCACGGCACGGGTCCGGATGGCCTGCAGGTCCGAGCCGGCGCCCGGTTCGGTCATCGCGATGGCGCCGACGAGCTCGCCCGTGGCCATGCGTGACAACCAGTCCTGCTTCTGCGCCTCGGTGCCGTAGTTGAGCACGTAGTGCGCGACGATGCTGTGCACCGCGTGCCCGAGGCTCGTGATGCCGTGGCGACCCATTTCCTCGGCCACGACCGCTTCGTGGCGCACGTCGCCACCGACGCCGCCGTAGTCGGCCGGGATGTCCGTGCACAGCAGGCCGACTTCGCCCGCCTTGCTCCAGAGCTCGCGGTCGACATGGTGCTGCTCGCGCCAGCGCGCGTCGTTCGGAACGATCTCCATCTGGACGAAGCGCCGGACGGCATCACGGAAGAGGTCCAGCTCGTCGTCGAGCCAGGCGGAACGGTAGGCATCCATGGGGGTAAACCTCGAATAGAGACCGGGATGACAAAGGAAACTGGTGTTCTTGTCCAGAGGCAGCTAGCTTTACCGGCGGCCCCAGACGGGGCCGTGCCATCGGGGGAGACGAGGCATGCTGCTGAACGCCGGACAAGTCCTGACGGAACGGGCGAAAATCGCCCCGCATGTGGAGGCCGTGGTCGACACCGCGTCGGGCACGCGCATGAGCTTCCGCCAGCTCAACGAGCGCACGAACCAGACGGCGAACACCCTGCTGGGCCTGGAGTTCAGTCCGGGCGAGCGCATCGCCTGCCTGATGTCGAACCAGACGCAGTACGTCGAGTCTTTCTACGCGTGCGCCAAGGCGGGTTTCGTCTTCGTCGCGCTCAACTGGCGACTCACCGTGCCCGAGCTTTCGTACCAGCTCATGGACTGCGGCGCCACCGCCGTGATCTACGGCGCTGACCAGAAGCCGCTGGTCGAACCGCTGCGCGAGCAGTTTCCCAGTGTCCGCTGGCTGCTGGCCGATGAAGGCGACTACGCCGCGGCCGTGGACAACGCCGCGACGGCCGAGCCGCCCATCGGTGCCACCGGCGAAGACCCGCTGTTCATGATGTACACCAGCGGCACGACGGGCCGGCCGAAAGGCGCGTTGATGTCGCACAGCGCGGACATCGCCTGGCTCGCGAGCATGCTGGCGACGTCCGACCTGCACCACGGCGAACGCAACCTCATCGTTGCGCCGCTCTTCCACATCGCCGGCCTCGGGCTCATGCTGACGGGCGTGTACCGCGGCATGACGACAGTGCTGCTCAAGCAGTTCGATCCCGCGGTGATGTGGGACCTGGTGGACGCAGAGAACATCACGGGGTTCTTCGCCGTGCCGGCGATGCTCGCGTTCATGTACCAGCATCCGAAGCGCGCGACGGCGGCACGCCCGGCCCTGCGCTGGGTCATCTGCGGCGCGGCTCCCGTGCCAGTCACGCTGATCGAGGCGTACCTCACCATGGGCGTCGAGATCCTGCAGGTATACGGCCTGACCGAGACGCACGGCGGCATCTGCCTGATGTCGCCGGAGCATGCGCGCGCCAAGATCGGCTCCACCGGCATGCCGTACTTCGGCATCGACGTGCGCGTGGTCGACAAGGCCGGCAATCCCGTGCCACCGGGCATTCCCGGTGAAGTGGTCACGCGCGGCCCGCACCTGATCAGCGGTTACTGGAACCGCCCGGAAGCAACACAGGAAACGATCCGTGAAGGCTGGTTCCACACCGGCGACATCGCCGAGGTCGACGCCGAGGGCTTCATCTACATCAAGGACCGCTCGAAGGACATGGTGATCTCGGGCGGCGAGAACGTGTACCCCGCCGAAGTCGAGGACGTGCTGAGCGGACACCAGGGCGTGCGCGAGGTCGGCGTGATCGGGCAGCCGTCAGCCAGATGGGGCGAGAGCGTCTGCGCCGTGATCGTGCGCGGCGACGGCTGGAAAGGCGACGACGACCTGCTCGTGCAGGAACTCAGGACGCTCGCGCAGTCGCGGCTCGCGCGCTTCAAGCAGCCGAAGTCCTATGTCTTCATCAACGCACTGCCGCGCAATCCGTCCGGCAAGATCCTGAAGCGCATGCTGCGCGAGCAGTTTCCGGGCCCTGCACCGGAGTGACGTGCCACGGTTGTGGCCGGTGCGGCCGGCCCCTATCCTGCAGGGATGCCTGACCTGAACCGCGCCTCCCTCGCCGCCACGATCGCGGTGCTCTCTGGCTTTTTGCTCGCTCCTGGCCTGCAGGCCGCCGCCGACGCTTGCGCCGGCCTTGCGACAGCGGTTGTCCCCGGTGCAAACATCACGTCCGCAGCGGCGATTGCAGCCACCGGCGATCTCCCGGCGCACTGCCGCGTACAGGGCACCATCCCACCGGCGATCCGCTTCGAACTGCGACTGCCGCTTGCCGGTTGGAACGGCAAGTTCTACATGGCCGGCTGCGGTGGCTTCTGCGGCTCGCTCGATGCCGACCGTCCCGGTGTCGTCAATGCCCTCAATCACGGCCTGCGCCGGGGCTATGCGTCCGCCACGTCGGATTCCGGGCACTCGGGCACGAGCGTCACCGACGGCCGCTGGGCGCTCGACAACCCAGGGGCGGAAGCGGATTGGGGCTGGCGCTCCGTCACCGAGACCACGCGCGTATCCCGCGACCTCGTGCGCGCCTTTTACCGCAAGCCGGCGACCCGCTCGTATTTCGCAGGTTGCTCGACCGGCGGTCGCATGGGCTTGATGGCGGCACAGCGCTTTCCGCACGATTTCGACGGCATCATCGCCGGCGCCCCTGCCCTCGACTACACCGGGCTGGTCGCCACGCAAATGGCCTGGATCGTCCAGGCCAACACGGCCGCGGACGGCAGCGAAATCCTCGATCGCGCGAAGGTGCCGCTCGTCGCCAAGGCAGTGCTCGAAACCTGCGACGGACTCGACGGCCAGCGCGACGGCCTCATCGACGATCCCCGCCGCTGCGACTGGAAGCCGGCACAACTGCAGTGCAAGGGTACGGCGGCAGCCGATTGCCTGACGGCGAAGGAAATCGGCGTGCTCGACCACTGGTACATGCCGGCGACCAGCGGCGAGGGCCGTATCCAGTACCCGGGCGGCGTGCCGAAGGGCTCGGAGCCGTACTGGCCCGTCTGGCTCTCAGGCATACCCGGCAGCAACGCACCCGCGCTCGCCGAGCGCTTCGGCACCGACTTCCTGCGCTACATGGCCTTCGTGCCAGACGCGGGCGAGGCCTTCGATGTGCGCAAGTACGATTTCGACCGCGACCCGCCGCGCCTCGCAACGATGGCGCGCATTTACGACGCGACGAACCCGGACCTGACGGCCTTCCGCGAGCGCGGCGGCAAGCTGCTGCTGTTCCATGGCTGGGCCGACCCGCTCGTCACACCGCAGCGCACGCTCGATTATTACGCTGCAGTGCGCGCAACGATGGGGGGCGCGGAGTCGACTGCGCAGTTCGCGCGGCTCTTCATGCTGCCAGGGGTCGACCACTGTGGCATTCAGCCCGGTCCGGGGGCGAAGTCGGTCGACTTCGATCCGCTGCCCGCGCTCGAAGCGTGGGTCGAGCGCAACGAAGCGCCGACGAGCCTCAACGTGCGCTGGCAGATGACGGACGGGAGCGTGCGCAGCCGCGACGTGACGCCGCAATGAGCAGCGTTCCCGACGCAAGGCCGAAGGCGAAGACGATCGGCCCGTTGCGGGCACTGGTGCCTTACTTGAGCCCTTACCGCGGCGTGCTCGTGCTCGCGCTGGTTGCGCTGCTCGTCGCCTCGGCCGCGATGCTGTCCTTGCCCATCGCCCTGCGTTTCCTGATCGACAACGGCCTGTCGTCGAAGAGCACCGACACGATCAACCTGTATTTCATCGCGTTCCTGGCGGCGGCGGGTGCGTTCGGCGTGTTTGCCGCGCTGCGCTTCTACCTGGTGACCTGGCTCGGCGAACGCGTGGTCGCGGACATGCGCTCTGCGGTGTACGCGCGCGTGATCCGCATGGACCCCGCGTTCTTCGAGATCACCCGCGTCGGCGAGGTGCTGTCGCGCCTCACCGCGGACACCACCCTGGTGCAGTCGATCGCGGGCGTGAACCTGTCGATCATGTTGCGCTCGACGATCACCGTGGTCGGCAGCCTCGTGATGCTGGCAGTCACCAGCCTGAAGCTCACTGCCGTCATGATCGTCATGATGCCCCTGATCGTCGCACCGCTGATCCTGCTCGGCCGGCGCGTGCGCACGCTTTCCCGCACGTCGCAGGATCGCATCGCCGACACCAGCGGCATCGCGGACGAAACGCTGAACGCCATCCAGACGGTGCAGGCGTTCACGCTCGAGAAGATCAACACGGATCGCTTCGACGGCGCGGTCGAGGACTCGTTCGGCGCAGCCGTGCGGCGGACGAAGTCGCGCTCGATGCTGACTGCACTCGCCACGATGCTGGTGTTCGGCGCGATCACGCTCGTGCTCTGGATGGGCGCGCATGCCGTGGTGCGCGGCGAGATGACGGGCGGGCAACTGGGCCAGTTCCTGCTGTATGCCGGATACGTCGGCGTTGCCGCGGCAAGCCTGAGCGAGATGTGGGGGGAAGTGCAGCGTGCCGCCGGTGCGATGGAGCGGCTGATCGAACTCGAGAACGCCCAGCCGACGATCGAGGCGCCCGCGCACCCCGTCGCGTTGCCCGTGCCGGGTCGCGGCGAGATCCGTTTCGAGCACGTCACGTTCCGCTACCCATCGCGCCCGGAATCGAAAGCGCTCGACGCCTTCGACCTCAGTGTTCGCGCGGGCGAGACCGTTGCGTTCGTCGGCCCCTCCGGGGCCGGCAAGAGCACCACCTTCCAGCTGCTGCTGCGGTTCTACGATCCGGAAGCGGGCCGCATCCTGATGGACGGCGTGGATGTCTCGAGCGCAGATCCGCTCGCAGTCCGCAGCCGCATCGGACTCGTTCCGCAGGACACGGTCCTGTTCGCGACCAGCGCACGCGAGAACATCCGCTACGGCCGGCCTGGCGCCACGGATGCCGAGGTCGAGGCCGCCGCGCAGGCGGCCGCCGCCGCCGAATTCCTGCGCAGGCTGCCCGAAGGCTACGACACGTTCCTCGGCGAGCGCGGCACGCGACTGTCGGGCGGACAGCGCCAGCGCATCGCCATCGCGCGCGCGATCCTGCGCGATCCGCCGATCCTGCTGCTCGACGAAGCAACCAGCGCCCTCGATGCGGAAAGCGAACGGCTGGTGCAGGCCGCGCTCGATCGCCTGATGCAGGGCCGCACGACGATCATCATCGCGCATCGCCTTGCCACGGTGCTGCAGGCCGATCACATCGTCGTCATGGACCACGGACGCATCGTTGCGCAGGGCACGCACGCCGAACTCGTGCGCGGCAACGAGCTTTACGCACGGCTCGCCGCACTGCAGTTCGCGGACGGCACGGGTACCGCGACGGAAGCGGTCACTTGACCGACGGGGCGCGCCGCAACGAGCTCGGCCAGCCGATCGGGCCGGCCCTGCCCGATTGGCATCCGCCGGCGCGGCCGTCGCAGCGGCCACTGCAGGGGCGCTTCTGCATCGTCGAGCCGCTGGACGTGGCGAAGCATGCGCGCGCACTGTTCGAAGCGAACAGCCAGGACCGCGAAGGCCGCATGTGGACGTACCTGTTCTCGGGCCCGTTCGGGACGTACGGCGAGTACGAGCGTTGGCTGGCCGAACGCGCGCCGAGCGCCGACCCGCTGTTCCGGGCCTTCGTCAGCCGGGGCTCGGGCAAAGCGGTGGGGATCGGCGCGTTCATGCGTATCGACCCGGCGGCGGGGTCGGTCGAGGTCGGCCACGTCGCGATGTCGCCGGTGTTGCAGCGCTCGCCGGCAGCGACGGAGGCGATGTATCTCATGATGCGTCACGCGTTCGAGCTGGGGTATCGCCGCTATGAGTGGAAGTGCGACTCGCTGAATGAGAAGTCCCACCGTGCCGCTGAGCGGCTCGGCTTCACGTTCGAGGGCATTTTCCGGCAGGCGATCGTCTACAAGGGTCGCAGCCGCGATACCGCGTGGTATTCCATCGTCGATTCGGAATGGCCCGTGCTGCGTGAGGCGTTCGAACGCTGGCTCGACCAAGACAATTTCGACGCGTCGGGACTGCAGCGCTCGAGCCTGGGCGAGCTGCGTCGGTCCCGTTTCAATGCCGACCGGCACCCGGGCGAGGAGTGACCCCATGGCGCGCATCGCGATCGGCGGCTTTCAGCACGAGACGAACACTTTTTCGTCGACCCCTGCAACGCTCGCGGACTTCGAGGCGGCGGACGCGTGGCCCGGACTGACTCGCGGCGGTGCCATGCTGGAGGCGGTGGCCGGCATCAACTTGCCTGCGGCCGGCTTCGCGCAGGAGGCGCGTTCTCTGCACCACGAACTGGTACCGCTGACGTGGTGCTCGGCGCAGCCGTCCGGGCGCGTGACGCGTACCGCGTACGAGCACATCAGTGCCTTGTTGCTCGAAGACCTGCGGCGTGCCGGTGGTGTCGACGGCCTGTACCTCGACCTGCACGGTGCCATGGTGGCCGAGCACATCGACGATGCCGACGGCGAGCTGTTGCGACGCGTGCGTGAGCTGGTCGGTCCCGACGTTCCCATCGTTGCCAGTCTCGATTACCACGCCAACGTTTCCACTTTGATGGCGCGAGCCTCCAGCGCACTGGTGTCGTACCAGACCTATCCGCATGTCGACATGGCGGAATGCGGCGCACAGGCGGCACGCGTATTGCTGGACCTGCTCGGGCGCCCGCGCCCGGCGATCGCGCTCGAGCAGGTCGACTTCCTGATGCCGCTCACGTCGCAATCGACGCTGGTAGAGCCGATGAGCTCGCTGATGGACCAGGTCCGGAGGCTGCAGCAGACGCCGCTGCTTTCGGTCTGCCTCATGCCCGGCTTCCCGGCGGCAGACGTTGCCGACTGCGGACCAGCCGTCTATGCCTGCGGATACAGCGTCGCGACGGCGCGCGAGGCGGTGGCGAACATTGCCCGCGAAGTGCGGGCCCGTGAGCACGAATTCGCGCTCGAGTTGTATTCCATCGAGCAGGCCATCGTGGAGACGACGAGGCATGCAGCGCCGCGCGGCCGGCCAATCATCCTCGCCGACACCCAGGACAACCCGGGCGGGGGCGGCAATGCGGACACGATGAGCCTTATCAAGGCCCTCGTCACGTCCAATTCGCGTGCCGTGCTCGCCGGCGTGATCTGCGACCCGGAGGCCGCGGCGAGGGCTCACGCGTCGGGTGAAGGCGCGTTGGTCGAACTGCGGCTCGGGGCGCGCGCCGGCACCACCGGCGAGACGCCGTTGGCAGCCCGCTTCAAGGTGCTGGCCCTGGGCGATGGACGCTTCACCGGCACGGGCCCGTTCTATCGCGGCGGCCGCTTCGAGCTTGGTCCCATGGCCCTGCTCGAGGTTGGCGGCGTGCATATCGCGGTGGCGAGCCGGAAGCAGCAGGCGGCGGATCAGGCCATGTTCCGCCACCTGCGCGCCGAACCGGCCGAATACGCCGTGCTCGCGCTGAAGAGTTCGGTGCATTTCCGGGCCGATTTTGGCCCGCTTGCGAGTCGTATACTCGTGGTCGAGGCTCCCGGCGCGAACGTCGCCGACCCGGCGCAACTGCCATTCGCAAGGCTGCGGCCCGGTATGCGGACGAGTCCGCGGCGACACTGATCGCAGTACACTGGAGCGCGTTGGCAGAGGAGACCCTGATGCGCAGAATCCTGGTTGCGATCGACGGCTCGGACACCGCTTTGCGGGCACTCGACTTCGCCGTGCAGCAAGCGCGTTACGCACCGGCGGCGAAACTCCACGTGCTGAATGTCCAGCCGACGCTGAGTAACTACACCGCCGCGGAGATCTATGTGACTGCGGAGCGCATCCACCAGGTAGCAGCCGAGCGGGCACGCGCGATACTCGCGGCCGCGGCCGAGCGACTGCAAGACGTCGGCTGCAATTTCGAACTCGAGCAGCTGGAAGGCGAATCGGCTGAAGCCATTGCCCGCCGGGCTGCCGAACTCAGCTGCGAATCGATCATCATGGGCACTCACGGCTTGACGTCGTTCGGCATTCTCTTCCTGGGATCCGTGGCGCAGAAAGTCGTGCATTACGCCACCGTGCCGGTGACGCTGGTGAAGTAGCCGCGGGCTATTTCACGTAGACGTGGTTCGGCAGCCAGAGCGCGATCTCGGGGAAGATGATCACGAGCGCGAGCCCCACCAGCATGATCAGCACGAACGGGACGATCGACCTGTAGATGTTGATCAGCGTGACTTCCTTCGGCGCCATGGCCCGCATCAGGAACAGGTTGTACCCGAACGGCGGCGTGATGTAGGCGATCTGGCAGGTGATCGTGTAGAGGATGCCGTACCAGATGGGATTGAAGCCGAGCGCGATGACCAGCGGCACGTAGAGCGGCGCCACGATGATCAGCATCGCGGTGTCGTCGAGGAAGGTGCCCATCACGATGTAGGTGAGCTGCATCAGCACCAGCACCTGCCAGGGCTCGAGCCCCCATTTCTCGAGAAACAGGATCTTGATCGCGTTGACCGCTCCCAGGCCGTCGAAGACCGCGCCGAAGGCCAGCGCCGCCAGGATGATCCACATGAACATGGCGCTCACGGCCAGGCTCTTCCTGAGGGTGTCCTCCATCACCTTGCGTGTGATGCGACCCTTGTACCAGGCCACGAGCGTGGCCGCGAACGCGCCGACGGCGGAAGACTCCACCATGCTGGTGACGCCCATCACGAACAGGCCGGTCATCGAGAAGATGATCAACAACGGCAGCACGCCGGCCCGGAGCAGGCGGATTTTCTCCCCCAGGTGATTCGCTGCCGCTCCTCGAGCGGCAGCGGCGGACCCAGGTGCGGCTGCAGGTGGCAGCGAATCAGGACGTACAGGATGAACAACCCCGCCAGCAGCAGCCCCGGCCCGACTCCGGCGAGCCAGAGCTGGCCCACCGGCTGCCGGGCGATCATGCCGTAGAGCACGAGCACGACGCTGGGCGGGATCATGATGCCGAGCGAACTGCCGGCCTGGATGACGCCGGTCACCATGATCTTGTCGTAGCCCCGCTTCAGCAGTTCGGGCAGCGCGATCGAGGCCCCGATCGCCATGCCCGCCACGCTCAGGCCGTTCATCGCCGAGATCGCCACCATCAGCAGGATCGTGCCGACCGCCAGCCCGCCGCGCATCGGGCCGGTCCAGACGTGGAACATGCGGTACAGGTCGCTCGCGATCCCCGATTCGGACAGCATGTAACCCATGTAGATGAACATGGGCAGGGTCAGCATCGGGTACCAGTTCATCAACGTGATGGTCGAGGCGAACGGCATCTCGATCGCGCCCTCGCCCCACAGCGCCAGGGCGAACACCGCGGCCACGAACCCGATGGCGCCGAAGACCCGCTGCCCGGTGAGCAACAGGAGCATGAACGTCGAGAACATCAGGACGGCGATCGCCTCGTAACTCACGCGATCTCTCTCCCGGTGAACTTCGCGACGTTCCTTGAAGAAGATCGAGATCGCCTGCAGCAGCATGAGCACGATGCCCACGGTCATGATGATCTTGATCGGGGCCATCGGTGGCGCCCACGCGGAGTAGTTGGTCTGGTTGTACTTGAGCGAGTAGGCGCTGCTCGCGATCCCGCCGCGAATCATGATGTACAGGTAGAAGACCAGGAAGAACGCCGTGAGCGAGTCCATGAATGCGCGGGTCCTGGGTGTCCAGTGCTCGTACAGCACGTCCATGCGGACGTGCGCGTCCAGTTGCATGGAGTAGCCGCCGCCAAGGATGTAATAGGCGGCCATCAGGAACTGCGCCATCTCGATGATCCACACGAACGGCACGTTGAACACGTACCGCGTGATCGATGCGAACAGCAGCACGCCCATCATGACCAGGGTCAGGTACATGACGAAGAAACCCAGGACGCGGTTCACCGCATCGACGTAGCGGACGTAGAGCTTGATGACTTTGGGCATGGCCCGCGCGCTCCTGGTCAACGGTGCGTGTCGTCAGCCCGGGCGGGGTCGCCGGGCGCTCCTCCCCGGGCCGTGCCTCGACGGCCGGGGAGCAACGCCACAACCCACCTGCCAGGCCGGAACCGGCTCAGGTGTAGCGATACGGGGGACCCGCCTTCGCCATGACCTCGTTGTAGTCCCGGAAGATCTGCACGACCTTGGCGCAGCGTGGGCTGGTCGCAGCGATCTCGTCCCAGAACTTGTGGGCCTCCACCTCGACGGTCGCCCACTCTGCGGCGGGGATCGTCGTCAGCTTCATCTTCGAGCCCTTGACGCGCAGGTCCGCCTCGCCCGCCCAGTACCAGTGCTGGCGGTAGTAGTGGGAACTGTCGATGCACAGCTTGAAGAGTGTCTGCAGGTGCTCCGGCACCTTCTCCCAGGACTTGGTATTGGCGAAATAGGAGCCGATCCAGGCCCCGGAGATGGCGTTGGTGAGGAAGTGCGGCGTGACGTCCGCCCAGCCCACCGTGTAGTCCTCGGTGATGCCGGACCAGGCGAGGCCATCGAGTTCGCCGGTCTGGATCGCCACCTGCACGTCGCCCCAGGGCAGCGTGACCGGGACCACGCCGAACCGGGAGAGAAACTTGCCGGCGGTCGGGAAGGTGAAGATGCGCAGGCCCTTCAGGTCGGCAAGCTTCGTGATCGGCTTGACGGTGTTGAAGTTGCAGGGATCCCACGAGCCGGAACTGAGCCAGGTCACGTTCTCGACCTCGTCGTAGGCCTCCTTCCAGATCTCGTTCAGGCCGTACTTGTTGAACAGCGCGGGCACGTCCAGGCTGTAGCGCGTGGCGAACGGGAAGTAACCGCCGAACACGCGGATGTCGGTCGGGGCCGAGATGGAGTCGTCGTCGCTCTGGACCGCGTCGATGGTACCGGCCTGCATGGCACGGAACAGTTCGCCCGTCGGCACCAGCTGGTCGGCGAAATACAGCTCGATCACCATCTCGCCGTTGGCGGCCTTGTTGAAAGCCTCGATCGACGGCTTGATGACGTGCTCTGCGAGAGCGGGACCCGCATAGGTCTGGAGCCGCCACTTGATCGTCGTCTTCTTCGCCGTCGACACGGCTGGCGCACCCACCTCGCCGGACTCCTTCTTGCCGCAGGCGGCCAGCAGTGCGGTAGAGGTCGCCGTGGCGGCCAGCGCCGCCTTCGTCAGGAATGATCTGCGCAGCATCTCGCTCTCCTTCTGGGAATTCGGGTCATCCGAGGTTCGTCCCGAGCACTCACCTAGCTGTCGGCGGAGGAGGTCCAGCGTGCGTCACCGAATCGAATTGGCCCGGAATCCCGCATCCGCGGATGCGTCCCGGACCCTGCTGCAACGGAATGGACCCCTCAACTCGATCGTTGTTGCTGGATGCCGACGGGCGCCGCCCGTCGTCACGACTTCGCCGGATTCTTGCACGCCACAGTGACCGCAGCAATTCAGAAGAGTCCGGGGGCCGGGAGTGGCCGCCCGCGCATGCCCGGCGTGCAGGAAACGGACCTGCGGCCGGAGCGCCACGCCGTCAAGCCGT
>CAVVBC010000020.1:0-10580 GCA_963746325.1 uncultured Gammaproteobacteria bacterium
AGCTAGCGACGCTCGAGGTGCCGGCGGCCACGCGCACAAGAACCGCAGTTATTTAACGACCTTGAACCGCGCGCGCCGGCTGTCAGCCGGCGAAGTTGGCTTCGGCCCCGGATCGTCGCCCGGAGAACCGGGGGCAGTGACGTTGTCGCCGTTCGGCGGCGTCGACGGCGGATCCGCGTCGTCGTCCGCAAAAATCATGCCCTGCCCCGTCTCGCGCGCGTAGATCGCGAGCACCGCCAGGATCGGCACGCGCACCGACATGCTGGCCCCGCCGAAACGCCCGCTGAAGCTCACTTCGTCGTTGCCCAGCCGCAGGTTCGCGGTTGCGCTCCAGCTGACGTTCAGCACGATTTTGCCGTCCTTGACGTACTGCCGCGGCACTTCCACGCCGGCGGCATTCGCGTCCACGACGAGATGGGGCGTGCAGAGGCTGTCCGAAATCCACTCGTGGATCGCGCGCAACAGGTACGGCCGGCGCGCCTTCATGGGCGGCCCGGACGCGGGAGGAGCCGGTGGCGTGTTGCTGGTCGTCGTCACGGCGCCGCCAGCAGGCTGCGACGCACGGAATAAAGATGCCGGCTCAAGGGACGGGGCGGCGGGACGATGACGGCGGATTGCGCATGTCGCGCTCCGCGTCGCTGAGGCTGCGCTGGAAGGCCGGGCGCGCAAAGACCTTTGTCGCGTACTTGTCGACTGCAGGCGCGGCCGCCGTGATCGCCGCCGCATCGACGTCCCAGCGCGAGAGGCGCCACAGGATCGGCGCGACTGCGGCGTCGAGCTGCGAAAACTGGTCGGACAGGAACCACGGTCGCATGCGGAACAGCGGCTCCGACGCCAGGATGCTCTCCGTAAGCATCTTGCGCGCACGGTCCTTGTCGCGACGGTCCGCTCCCGATCCCGGCTCGAGCGTATCCGCAACCGCGTACCACTCCTGCTCGATGCGACGCAGCGCGAGTCGTGCATGGGCGCGGGCGCCGGGATCCGTCGACGCCATCGACGGGTGCGGAAAGCGCTCGTCGATGTACTCACAGATGATGCCGGGCTCGTACACCACGACATCGCGGTCGACCAGCGTCGGCACGGTCTGGTACGGGTTCAGGTCGATGAGGTCTTCGGGCGGACGCACGAGGTCGGTCTCGACGACGCGGGTCGCGAGCGCCTTTTCGGCCAGCACCAGCCGCACGCGGTGACAGCGCGCGTCCAGGGCGCGTGAATAAAGCGTCATCATGCCGAGGAATCTCCTAATCCAGCAGCACGAACCACCGCGGCAGGCTGCGCGCTCGGCAATGGCTGCAGTTCCCCGACCGCTCCGCGTGGCGCCCGCATGAGGCGCCCCGGTGGAGTCGATGGGGACCGCGCCGGCCTGAGCCGGCTTACTTCACGTCCTTCCAGTATTCCTTCTTGAGCGCGTACGCGAGCAGCGTAAAGAACACGAGGAAAGCGATAACCCAGTAACCGAGCGCCTGGCGCCTGGCCTGGACCGGTTCACCAATGTACTCGAGGAAGTTCACGGTATCACGGACGAACGCGTCGTATTCCTCGGGAGTCAGCGTGCCGGGACTGGTGAGCTTGAACTCCTTGAAGTGCTTCTGCACGTTGCCCTGCGCGTCCGTGTGGCCTTCCCAGACGGCGTCCTGCGTGCCCTGCAGTTCCCACAGCACGTGCGGCATCGCCGTGCCAGGCAGGGACAGGTTGTTCACGCCGGTACCGCGGGTCGGGTCCGCGTAGAACGACTTCATGAACGTATAGACATAGTCCGTACCCCTGCTGCGCGCGATCAGCGACAGGTCGGGCGGTGGCACGCCGAACCACTGCCTCGCGTCGTCGGCGTGCAGGCCGTTGGTCATCGTCGCATGCGGTGAATCACCGGAGAACATCAGGTTCTCGGTTAGCTGCTGCTCGGTCAGGCCGATGTCGGCCGCCATGCGGTTGTAGCGCACGTACTTGGCCGAGTGGCAACCCAGGCAGTAGTTGACGAAATTCTTCGCGCCCCGCTGCAATGACGCCTGGTTGTGGATGTCGTTATTCGCCTTCTCGACGTGCGCTGCGCCACCCGCCGCCAGGCTGATGGCGGGCAGCGCAGCCAGCGCCGCGATGAACGCGAGGACCTTCGTCTTGTGGCGATCAATGCGCATGGTAGGTGACCCTCGTCGGCACGGGCTTGGTCTTGTCGATGCTCGAGTACCACGGCATCAGCAGGAAAAACGCGAAGTAGATGATCGTGAAGAATCGGGCCGCCATCGTGTAGGCGGGTGACACCGGCTGCAGGCCGAGGTAACCCAGCGCAACGAAGCTGATCGCGAACGAATAGAGGAAGAACTTGAACAGCGGGCCGCGGTAGCGGATCGACTTGACCTTGCCGCGGTCGAGCCAGGGCAGGAACACGAACAGCACGACGGCAATGCCCATCAGCGCGGCGCCGAGCGCCTTGCTCGGGACGGCACGCAGGATCGCGTAGAACGGCGTGAAGTACCACACCGGCGCGATGTGCGGCGGCGTCTGCAGCGCGTTCGCCGGCTCGAAGTTGGCGTACTCGAGGAAATACCCGCCCATCGTCGGTGCGAAGAAGACGACCAGCGCGAACAGGATCAGGAAGACCCCGAGCCCGACCATGTCCTTGACCGTGTAGTACGGGTGGAACGGAATGCCGTCGAGCGGAATGCCATCCGGCCCCTTGACCTTCTTGATCTCGACGCCGTCCGGGTTGTTGGAACCCACTTCGTGCAGCGCCATCAAGTGCGCGATCACGAGGAAGACGAGCGCGAACGGGATCGCGACCACGTGCAGCGCGAAGAACCGGTTCAGCGTGACGTCGGAGATAAAAAAGTCGCCGCGGATCCACTCCGTGAGCGAATCGCCGACCACCGGGATGGCGCCAAACAGCGACACGATCACCTGCGCACCCCAGTACGACATGTTGCCCCAGGGGAGGAGGTAGCCGAAGAAGCCTTCGGCCATCAGCACGAAGTAGATCAGCATGCCGAAGATCCACAACAGCTCGCGTGGCTTCTGGTATGACCCGTACAGCAGCGCGCGGAACATGTGCAGGTAGACGACGATGAAGAACGCCGAGGCGCCCGTCGAGTGGATGTAGCGGATCAACCAGCCCCACTCCACGTCGCGCATGATGTATTCGACGGAACCGAAGGCGTCGGCGGACGACGGCTTGTAGCTCATCGTCAGGAACAGGCCAGAAAGTATCTGGATGACCAGCACGACCAGGGCCAGCGAGCCGAAGAAGTACCAGAAATTCATGTTCTTCGGCGCGTAGTACTCGGACACCTGCGATTTCCACAGGGCCGTCAGCGGGAAGCGTTCGTCGATCCAGGCGGTCAGCGACGCGATGCGCCCGCTCCCCGTCCCGGCTGCACCCTTGTCAGCGGCGTTGCTCATCACGCGTTCCCCTTCTCGGCGCCGATCAGGATGCGGGTGTCGGTCACGAACTGGTACGGCGGCACCGGCAGGTTCGTGGGTGCGGGCACGTTCTTGTAGACACGGCCGGACAAGTCGAACTTGGAACCGTGGCACGGGCAGAAAAAGCCGCCCTGCCAGTCCGGCGCAACCGTGACGTCACCCGGTGTGAATTTGTCGAGGGGGGCACAGCCCAGGTGCGTGCACACGCCCACGAGCACGAGGTACTCCGGCTTGATCGCGCGGGCCGCGTTCCGGGCAAAATCGGGCTGGTCGGACTTGGCCGACTCGGGGTCGCTCAGTTCGGCGACCGCGCTGTCGATCAGGGCCAGCATCTGCGGGGTGCGGTGGACGACATAGATCGCCTTGCCGCGCCATTCGACTTTGAGCATTGCGCCTGGCTCGAGCTTGCTGATGTCCACTTCCACCGGGGCACCCATGGCTTTCGCTCGGGCACTGGGTTTCCAGGACGCCAGGAACGGTACCGCGACAAACGCAGCGCCGACGGCGCCGGTCGCAACGGTGGCGACGGTCAGGAAATGACGCCTGCCCGCATCGACTTCTTCGGTCATCCAGCTCTCTCCTCAGCGTCCGGCCACTGCTTAGCCCCCCAATTGCCCCGGGGCAGCAGCGCATTATAGCCAAAAGGGGAAACGTGTTATCCCCTGTCATTCATGCGACGGATCTGGGCGCCGAGGCCGGCCAGTTTCTCCTCGATGCATTCGTAACCACGGTCGATGTGGTAGATGCGCTCGACGTCCGTCGTGCCTTCTGCCACCAGCCCGGCGATGACGAGGCTGGCCGAGGCACGGAGGTCGGTTGCCATGACCGGTGCGGCGGTCAGCCTGGGCACGCCCTTGATGATCGCCGTGTTGCCTTCGAGGCGGATTTCGGCTCCCATGCGCCGCATTTCGAGCAGGTGCATGAAGCGGTTCTCGAAAATCGTTTCGACGATCGTGCCGACCCCTTCCGCGACGGTATCCAGCGCCGCAAACTGGGCCTGCATGTCGGTCGGGAATCCCGGGTGCGGTGCCGTCCGGATGTCCACCGCCTGTGCCCGGCGGCCGTGCATGTTGACCTCGACGAAACCGTCGCCGCGGATCACTTCCGCGCCGGCTTCGGTCAGCTTGCCCAGGACTGCGTCCAGGTGTTCTGCCCGCGCATTGCGCGCCCGGACCCGCCCGCCCGTGATCGCGCCGGCGACCAGGTAGGTGCCTGCCTCGATCCGGTCCGGCAGCACGTCGTAGTGCGTGCCGTGCATGCGCTCGACGCCTTCGACGAGGATCGTGTCCGTGCCGTGCCCGGTGATCTTCGCGCCCATTGCGATCAGGAACAGCGCCAGGTCGACGATCTCGGGCTCACGCGCGGCGTTCTCGAGGATGGTCTGCCCTTCGGCGAGGCACGCGGCCATCATCAGGTTCTCGGTGCCGGTGACGGTGACCGTGTCCATGACGATCCGCGCGCCCTTCAGGCGACCCGCCCTGGCCCGGATGTAGCCGTTCTCGATGTGGACTTCGGCGCCCATGGCCTGCAGGCCGGCGACGTGAATGTTGACCGGGCGCGCGCCGATGGCGCAGCCGCCGGGCAGCGAGACGTCGGCGCGACCGTACCTGGCCAGCAGCGGCCCAAGCACGAGGATCGCCGCGCGCATGGTCTTGACGAGTTCGTAGGGCGCTGACGTTTCGTTGGTGGTGGTCGGATCGACCTCGACCCGCATGCGCTCGTCGACCGTGACGCTGGCACCCATGCGGCCGAGCAACTCGATCATGGTGGTGACGTCCTTCAGGTGTGGCACGTTGCCGATCGTGACAGGCTCGTCCGCCAGCAGCGCGGCCGCCAGGATCGGCAGCGCCGCGTTCTTTGCGCCCGAAATGCGCACTTCGCCGTCAAGCGGTACACCGCCCCGAATCTGCAGTTTGTCCACGGCTCGGCTCCTGCTCAGCGCGGCGCGGCGCCGCCCCGCTCGACCTGCCACTCGGCAGGGGTGTAGGCCTGGATCGACAGGGCGTGGACTTCACGTCCCATCTTGTCGCCGAGGCCCGCATAGACGAGTTGATGGCGCTGGATGGGTCGCTTGCCCTCGAACTGGGTCGCGATGACGATGGCCTCGTAATGCGTATCGTCGTCGGTCAGCACGCGGACCTGGGCACCGGGAATACCGGCGAGGATCAGTTGGGTGACTTCGTCGGCCGTCATGGTGGGTTCGCCGGGTCGGAAACAGCCCGTAAGTCTAAAGGAGAAGGGGTGCTGGCTGTAGGCTGTAGACTGTAGTCCTCCCGATATCCACTTGCCCGTGCCATGACCGACCCGAGCCTGATGATTGCCCGCGGCCGCCGTGTCCTCGCCACCGAAGCCGAGGCCGTTGCCGCCCTCGAGCACCGCCTGGACGATTCGTTCGCGCGCGCCTGCGACGTCATCCTGGCCTGCATGGGCAAAGTCGTCGTGACCGGCATGGGAAAATCCGGACACATCGGCAGCAAGATCGCGGCCACGCTCGCGAGCACGGGCACTCCGTCCTTCTTCCTGCACCCCGGCGAAGCGATCCATGGCGACATCGGCATGATCACGACCGCCGACGTCTTGCTCGCGCTCTCGAACTCCGGCGAAACGGACGAATTGCTGACCATCCTGCCCGTCATCAAGCGCCTGGACGTGCCGCTGATCGCCCTGACCGGCAACGGCAGTTCGACACTGGCCCGCTATGCCACCGTCACGCTGGACGTCAGCGTGCCGAACGAAGCCTGCCCGCTGAACCTCGCGCCAACGGCGAGCACCACGGCCACACTCGCCATGGGCGACGCGCTCGCGATCGCCGTGCTCGAGGCCCGCGGCTTCACCGAAGAAGACTTTGCCCGCTCGCATCCGGGGGCAGCCTGGGCCGGCGACTCCTGCTGCACGTCGAGGACGTGATGCGCAAAGGCGATGAGTTGCCGCGCGTCGGACCGGACACGCCCCTCGGCGCGGGCCTGCTCGAGATGAGCCGCAAGGGTCTCGGCATGACTACAGTCGTTGACGCCGATGACCGCGTGCTCGGGATCTTCACCGACGGCGACCTGCGCCGCACGCTCGACAGACAGGTCGACATCCACGTCACGCGCATGGCCGACGTGATGACGACGAAGTGCAAGGTGGCCGAGCCGCGCATGCTCGCGGCCGAGGCCGTCCACTTGATGGAAACGCATCGCATCACCTCATTGCCGGTCGTGCAGTCCGAGGACGATCGGCGGCTGATCGGCGCCCTCAACGTGCACGACCTGTTACGCGCGGGTGTAATGTGACGCAACACGATCCGGCCCTGCTCGAGCGCGCACGCCGCGTCCAGCTGCTGGTGCTCGACGTCGACGGCGTCCTGACCGACGGCCGCCTGCACATCACCGCAAACGGCGAAGAGACCAAGGTTTTTCACGTCCGTGATGGCTCCGGCATCGTCGCGGTGCAGCGCGCCGGCATCGCCGTAGCCATCATCTCCGGCCGCGATTCACCGGCAGTCACGCGTCGTGCGGCCGAACTCGGCATTCGTCACGTGCGCCAGGGCATCAGTGACAAGCGCGCAGCGCTCGATGATCTCCTGCGCGAACTGCAGGTCACTCCCGCAGCGCTGGCTTGCGTGGGCGACGACACTCCGGACGTTCCGATGCTGGAATGCGCCAACCTGGCGGTCGCCGTTGCGGATGCGCATCCGACGGCCCGCGCCGCCGCCCACTGGACCACGCCTGCGGCCGGCGGCCACGGCGCGGTGAGAGAAGTATGCGATCTGCTGCTGACCGCACACGGCAACTGATCCAGCGCGCCGTGACGATGGTTGCCGTGGTCGCCGGCGGCGCCATGCTGCTCAACCTGCTGGCGGGAGGCCCGGACGATGCGACCGAATCCGCAGCGGCGGCCGACGAACGCGGCTATTACCTGAACGACGCCACCCTCACCGAGCTCGGGCCGGATGGCCGGCCACGCGTGGTCGTGCGTGCCAAGTCGATCGAACAGCAGCTCGCGGACCAGAGCGTGAACCTGGCGGAGATCGTGCTCGACTACACCACGCAGGAGCAGGGCGCGTGGCACGTGACGGCGGATCGCGGGCGCATGCCAAGCGACCGCGGCTCGCTGCAGTTGGAAGGCAACGTGCGTGTCGTCGGCTCGGCTGCGCGCAGCGAGGGCCAGGCGATCATCCGCACCGACGAACTGGCCTACGACACGCGCACGAACGTGGTGCAGACCGCTGCGCCCGTGACGCTGGAGTTCGGACCCCACGAATTGCGCGGCCGCGGGCTGCGCGTCGGTTTGAACCAGGGAACGCTGCGGCTAGAATCAAACGTCAATGGCCAGTTCAAACCCCAACTCAAGAACTAGGCGCTGCCAGGCGCGCAGCTCGCTCCTGGCCGGCATGATGCTGCTGGGCGCGGTTCCGTTCGCTGGCGCCCAGACCGGACTGCCGGCGGGCAATTCCGAACTGCCGATCAACCTGGAAGCGGCCTCGTCGGATTTCGATTACAAGAACAACACGCTGTTGTTCAAGCGCGTGAAGATCACCCAGGGCGGCCTCGAAGTCACCGCGCAGCAGGCATCCGCGACCGGACTCGAGTTCGACAACTCCGAGTGGAGGCTGCAGGGCGACGTGAAGATCACGGTGCCGGGCGGCAAGCTGCAATCGAATGAAGCACGCGTGATGTTCAAGGACAACGCCATCGCGAGTGCGTCGATCAAGGGCTCGCCGGCGCAGTTCGAACAGCAGCTCAAGGAAAAGAACCAGGTCGCGCGCGGTCGCGCCGGTTCGATCGATTACGACGTCAAGGCCGCCACGGTGCGCCTGACGGGCGACGCGTGGCTCAGCGACGGCAACAACGAGATTCGCGGCAACACGCTGGTCTACGACATCGGCCGTGAGCGGGTGCAGGCCAACCCGAGCGAGCAGGACCCGGGCGGCGTGAGGATCACCATCAATCCCCCGAAGAAGGCCCCGGCCGCGACCCCCGACAAGAACGCGACGCCTGACAAGAACGCGACGCCCGACCAGGGCGGCGGCCCATGACGACGAGCCGGTTGCGGGCCGAGGCGCTGGGCAAGAGTTATCGCTCGCGGCAGGTGGTGAAAGACCTGTCGCTCGAGGTTACCTCCGGCGAGGTCGTCGGCCTGCTCGGCCCGAACGGCGCCGGCAAGACCACGGCCTTCTACATGATCGTCGGCCTGGTGCCGTGCGACGAAGGCCGTATCCACCTGGACGACCAGGAACTGACGCGCCTGCCGATGTATCGCCGCGCCCAGCTCGGCGTGGGTTACCTGCCGCAGGAGGCGTCGGTCTTCCGCAAGCTGTCCGTCGCAGACAACATCCTGGCGATCCTCGAGACGCGAGCCGACCTCGACGACGAAGACGCGCGGCAAGCGGCGATGGAGTCACTGCTCGAGGAGTTGCATATCGGCCACATCCGGTCGAGCAGCGGCATGAGCCTGTCCGGGGGCGAGCGCCGGCGTGTCGAGATTGCCCGGGCGCTGGCCGCGGAGCCCCGCTTCATCCTGCTCGACGAACCGTTCGCCGGCGTGGACCCGATCTCCGTCATCGACATCCAACGCATCATCCGCCACCTCAGTGCGCGCAACATCGGCGTACTGATTACCGACCACAACGTGCGTGAAACGCTTGGCATTTGCAGCCGCGCCTATATCGTCAGCGCCGGAAGTGTGATCGCGTCCGGTTCGGCGGAAGAGATTCTTGCCAATCCTCAGGTGCGTGAGGTCTACTTGGGCCAGGATTTTCGCCTCTGACACGGCGGGCGCCAGCCCACCCGCGTCAGACCTGTTCCCGCCCCGAACGCCGATTCGTCAATGCTCAAGCCGGCCCTGCAACTCAAGCTCGGTCAGCAGCTTACGATGACCCCGCAGCTGCAGCAGGCCATCAAGCTGCTGCAGTTGCCCGTGCTCGAGCTGCAGGCACAGGTGATGGAGGCGCTCGAGACGAACGTCATGCTCGAGCAGGAAGAGGACGACTCGATCGACCTCACCTCGCTCGACCAGGTGGCGCCCACCGGCGAGGCCGAAGTCGAGCCCTTCGAGGGCGGCGAAACCGCCGAAACTACCGAAACTGACGAACCCACCGCCGACGACGTCATCGTCGAGATGGAAGACCCGTGGGCCGAGACCTCGACGCCCTCGGGCGACGGCTCCCGCGCCGACGACGACGATCGTCCCCTCGAGTTCACCGATGAACGCGGCCGCGATCTGCACCAGCACCTGGTGTGGCAGCTCGAGATCAGCCCGCTCGACCCGCGCCAGGTGTGGATCGGCGAGGCGATCATCGACGCGCTGAACGACGACGGCTACCTGACCCAGACCACCGCCGAAATCGCTCTTGACCTGAGCGCCGACCTGCCGGTCACCGAGGCAGACGTCGAACTGGTACTGACGCTGGTGCAGACTCTCGATCCGGCCGGCGTCGGCGCGCGCTCGCTGAGCGAGTGCCTGATCCTCCAGCTCGCACAACTGGACGGGGACACAGCGGGGCGGGATCTCGCGATTGCCATCGCCCGCGACCATCTGCAGGCCGTGGCCGACAAGGACCTCGCCACGCTGCGCCGGGTGCTCGGCGCCGATGAAGACTCGCTGCAGGTCGCGCTGTCGCTCGTGCGCAGCTGCCACCCGCGCCCGGGCTCGGCGTTCGAGGGCGCGCAACCCGAGTACGTCGTCCCGGACGTATTCGTGCGCCGCACGGACCAGGGCTGGACCGTCGAACTCAACGCAGGTTCGGTGCCGCGCCTGAAGGTGAACCAGGGGTATGCGGGCCTCGTATCGCGTTCGGCCGACTACGCTTCGCTGCGCGCGCAGCTGCAGGAAGCGCGCTGGCTGATCCGCAGCCTCGAGATCCGCAACGAGACCCTGCTCAAGGTGGCCCGCTCCATCGTGCAGCGGCAGGCAGCTTTCCTCGAGCGCGGCGACGAAGCGATGCACCCGATGATCCTGCGCGACGTGGCCGAGGCTGTGTCGATGCACGAATCGACGATCTCGCGCGTGACGACGGGCAAGTACATGCACACGCCGCGCGGCATCTTCGAGTTCAGGTATTTCTTCTCGAGCCACGTCTCCGGCGCCGACGGCGAGGACGTGTCTTCCGTCGCCATCCGCGCCCGCATCCGCAAATTGATTGCCGACGAACTGCCGGAGAAGCCGCTCAGTGACGCGCAGCT
>CAVVBC010000021.1:0-31778 GCA_963746325.1 uncultured Gammaproteobacteria bacterium
TGTCGGCATCGCCCACGATCAGCAGTGTCGGCGGGTAACCTTCATGCACCCGGTGCAGCGGGCTGGCCTGCCGGTAGTCCGTAACAGGCCGCCTTCGGCCCCAGCAACTGCAGGAAGGACTCGTCGTGCCCGGGTTCGGTGGGGGGAAGTAAACGTGTGGGCGGATAGAACGCACAGACGGCCGCGGGTCGCCGTCATTGGCCTGGGCCACCGCCATCGTCCAGGTGCCCACCGGAGGAAGAATGCCCGAGATGCCGATGCGAAGAGGATCGACACCGAGTTCCGTGGCCCTGGACTGCAACCAGTGGGCCGCCGCCGAAACGTCCTGGTTCTGCGCCGGCCAGCAGGCCACCGCAGAGAGTCGATAGTCGCATGCCAGGGCGGTAAAGCCCGCCTTGGCCAGGGCGATTCCGTAAACCTTCTGCTGGCTCCTGTCGCCCATGCGCCACTGCCGCCGAACACCAGGATCACCGCCGCACCGTTGCGAGTTGCGCGGGTGGGCAGTTACAGGTCACCATAAATCGCGTCGGTGTGCACCGACGGAATGGCCAGCCCCTGCCGGATCTCGATTCGCTCTTCGGGCATGTTCTCAGGTGTGCTTTCGGGCACTTGGTTTCGTCAGTATCGGAACTTCTCTTGCCGTTGCCAACCTCCACACCGCTGCCAGCCCGGGCTCTCATGCGACTGACCCAGTTACGTGCAATCGCGCTCACCGCGGCGGCGTTCCTGGCGCTGGTTCCGCTGCGGCTCTGGGCGGCGCCGGACATCGCACTGCAGATGACCGTCGATACGGTCGTGCCGACAGCCGGGCAGCCGGTCCAGTTCACGATCACCGCCAGCAATATCGGCACGGATGAAGCGAGCGGCGTGCAGGTCACGAACCAGCTGCCGGCGGAGCTGCGCATTCCCACGGGCACGGCGGCGTTTCCCAGCACCGGTACCTTCGACGCGGCCACGGGCGTCTGGTCGATTGGCGCGCTCGCCGCCGGCGCCAACGCCACCTTGGTCATCCCCGCCATCGTCACGGGTGCGACCCAGCCGCAATGCAGCGTCAATGTGGCGGTCAGCAGCCTCGCCCTCGATACGCAGGCAGCGAACAATCGCGCGGTCGCGGCGGTGAAGCGCTCCGCTACCGACCGCTGTGTCGACCTTGGGCTCACCACCAGCATCACGATCGTTCCCCCCTGCAACACGACGCGCCGCCTCGATGCGTCCGTGACCGTGGCCAACAGGGGCCCGGACGTCGCGAGCAACGTGTTCGTCGACATGACCCAGGTGCCGACGTCGATTCCGGGCGTCCGTTTCGACAGCGCCCTCTGCACGGGCACGCGCTGCACGGTGCCGTCCATCGCCGCCGGATCCAGCGTGGCACTGCGCTTGACTTCAAACAGCTTCAGCAACTTGCGACAGCAGGCGGCGACGTTCGCCTTTGCCACGTCGAGCAGCGACGTCGACTACCTGACCACGAACAACCAGGTCACTACGACGGTGGATGTCCCGGTGTTCACCGACTGCTCGGAGGGGGTGCCGGACGAAGGCCTGAAAGTGAGCTGCTTCATCGCCACGGCGGCCTTCGGCTCACCGATCGAGCCGCACGTCATGGCGTTGCGGCACTTCCGTGACCGCTTCCTGCAGCACCAGCACGCTCGGCCGCGCGTTCATCCGCTTCTACTACCGCTATTCGCCACCCATCGCTGCCGTCATCGCCGAGCACGACTGGCTGCGGTTTCTCGTGCGCATGCTGCTGACGCCGCTGGTGCTGGCGATCGCGTTCCCGCTGCGGGCGCTGCTGCTCGGGGCCCTGGTGACCGCGACGGGGCTGTGGCTGTTCAGCGCGGCGGGTCGCCGTCGTCGCCTGGCGCAAGCTTGGTCGCGGCCCAGCGCCTGAGTTCACGCACCTTCTCCGGCCCGATGCCGGAGTTGCGCACCAGGTGCTCGATGCCGCGCTTGACCGCGTCGACTTCGGCCTGAGACGCGTCCTCGCCGATCTTGGCGGCGCCCCACAAGTCGAGCCGGCGTTCGCAGCTCTCACCGAACCGCAGCACGCGGTGGAACCACCAGGGCCGCTGCCAGTTCCCGAACACCAGGTCGAGCCCGGCTGCTGCGAGCGACACCGGGATCAGCGTGAGATCGAGCAGCGCCTCCAGGCCCAACTTGATCTGGAATACGACAACGTCGCGAAACAATCGCCAACGCGTGCCTGGGAGGGTGTCGTCACTCACAGCGATAGTCTCCCTGGGCGTCCTTCTTGCACAAATCCGGCGGACCGTACTGGTCCCATAGCGCGGCGAAGCCGACTTTCCGCGCGAAGTCGGGGAAGGCGGGGCTGGTGCGCGCGGCCTTTCCACGCGGGCTCCACAGCGCCGCATGCCAGACGTTCGACGAGGTGGGGATGGTCGTGACCACACGCAGACCCTCCTCAGGTTCGCCTAGCGTGATCAGTGCCCACGGCACGATGCCCGGCACGACGGTCGGCTTCGCATCAAGAATGCTTTGGATCCGCGCCAGCGCCGCGGCTCGGGCCGTTGGGCCATCGAGGATGCCTGCAGCGAGGACCGCCCCCGTGTCTTCCGGCAAACCCGCGCTCCAGAACTGGATGCCGGCGGATATTTCCGCTCGCGCCTCGTCCATGCGCCCCTGCCGCTGGCTCACCTGCCCAAGCGGCAACTCGATGTTTCGCGCGCCCACCGAGCGCGCGCGCTCCAACAGGCGGCGGGCACCGTCAAGATCGCCCATCCACTCCTTGAGGCGGCCGCGATGGTGCAAGGCATTGGGGAGCAGCGGGTCGATGGCGAGGGTGCGGTCGTGCTGCGCCCCACCCGTCGACAGGTAGCCGCCGACCACCAGCATCGTCGAAAACCAGAAGTTGCTCAGGGAATCTTCGGGATCGATGGCCAGCGCACGTTCGAACTCCACGCGGGCCGGCACAAATTGCTTCTGCAGTTGCAGGACATACCCTAGCACCGCATGCGGTTCGGCGAACTCCGGCTGTAGTTCCAGCGCCCGGCGGGCCAGTTTCCGGGCAGTTTGCAGCGAGACGTCGAGGTCGCTACCCAGGTACTCCGGCGTCAGAGCATGCAGCGCGGCCATCCGCGAGTAGGCACGGGCAAAGCCGGGGTCCAGCGCCACCGCCTGCTCGGTCTGCCTGATGGCATTGGCGAGCTCAGCCGCGGCACGCCGGTTGAAGATGTCGGTCGCCCGCAGATAGAGCGCATAGGCCTCCGGGTTGGCGGTGCCCGAATCGATCAGGCGCGCCTGCTGGCCGGCATTCAGCGCCACTTTCAGCTCGCTGGTGACCTGCTGCGCGATCTTCTCCTGCAGCGCGAAGATGTCGGCATCGGTGCCGTCGAAGGTGTCCGACCACATCTCCACGCCGTCGCTCGACCCGCAGCAGTTTCGCGCTGATGCGCAGTCGCTCGCCCTGCTTGCGCACCGAGCCTTCCAGCACGTGCGCGACGCCGAGCGTGCTGCCGATCGCTGCCAGCGGCTCGTTGCGGCCCTTGAAGTAGAACGACGAGGTGCGCCCGGCGACCTTCAGGTCATCGACCTTGGCCAGCGCATTGAGGATCTCCTCGGCCACGCCGTCGGAGAAGTACTCGTTGTCCGGGTCGTGCGCTCATGTTGGCGAAGGCCAGCACGGCGATGGACTTCGTATCGACGGTGGCCGGAATCGACAGATGCCGGCGGTCGCCGGGGCCGCGGTCGCGGTGTCGACGGTGCGGCCCGGCGCCAGCACGAACTTGTCGACGGCGAAATAGGCGAGCGCAACGGCCATGACGGCCAGCATCAAGCGGTCCAGCCGCCGAGCAGTCTGCGGGGCGATCGATTCCGCCGCGGAGACCTCGTCGTCGCGCTTGAGCCCCGCGGGCGTCAGCTCGAACACCCACGAGAACACCAGCGCCGGCACGAAGCCAATCGCGAGCAGAATCACCACCGTGCGCGCCACCCACTCAGGCGCGCCGAACATCGGCAGCACGGTGCCAGCGACCTGGATGATCAGCCACGCGCCGACCAGGTACAACCCGGCCATGCGGATCACGTTGCGACGCTTGAGTTCGGCCAGGAGGGTCATGGCGACAGGATCTCGATTTCCAGGCCCGGTGCGCGCGCCAGGCGGGCATCGCGCGTGACCAGCGTCGCGTCGAGCTGGCGTGCGAGCGCGACATAGGCTGCATCGTAGGCAGTGATGTGGCGTCGCAGCGTCCAGATGTCGTCGAGCAAGCTCGCGTGCGGGTAGCGACGAATCCGCAGGGCGCGCAGGGAATCGACCAGGTCCTGCCGCGATGCCGGGATGGCACCCTGCAGATCGAGCTTGCGCAGCGCCTGCAGCACTTCCACCTCGAGCAGTGCAGGCGCGGCGATCGCGGTATCGGCGGCGAACAGCAGCGCTTCGATCGGTTCCGGTCGGAAGCGGCCCAGCAGGTCGACGACGACCGAGGCATCGACGACCAGCCGCCGACTCATGCCGCGTTGCGCTCCTTGCGGATCAGCGCGGCCGAACTGCGCTTCATCTTGAATGGCTCGACCTCGCGCAGTTGCTGCAGAAGCTCTTCCGGCGCCGGCAGTGCAGCCATCGCCTGCAGTTCTTCGAGGATCACGTCGCTTAAGCTCTTGCCGAGCAGCGCCGACCGGGCCTTGAGCACGCGATGAACCGGCTCGGGGACGTTGCGGATCTGGATCATGACGGCCATGGCTGCCTCTTCATGCGCTGCACATGCAGGCATGTTATTGGCATGCCGGCGGCATGACAAGGCTGCGCGCCCCGCACGGCGGCGAGCCGCTGATCTGCGCCCCAGGCTGGCCCGGTGGGAATGCAGAAATCACCGTGTTTTCTGCATTTTTTCGCTTGAAGATCGCTGCGGTTTTGCTACGATACTGTACATAAACACAGTATCGGTGCGGCCATGGAATACGCCCCCCAAGACACCCCGCAAGACGCCCTCAAGGAAGCCAGTCGGGATGCCGGCCCGGGCGCAACGCACAGCGGGCTTTCGCTTCGCGAGCTCGAAGCGCAGATCACCGAACTGGCCGGCCACCTCAACGCGGCCAATCACCGCTGGCTGGTGTTGATCGCCGAGTTCGATCGTCGCAACGGCTGGTCCGATGGCTCCACGCAATCGTGTGCGCACTGGCTCAGCTGGAAGTGCGGGCTCGACCTGGGCGCGGCGCGCGAGAAGGTTCGCGTGGGCAAGGCGATCGAGTCGCTACCGAAGATCTCGGCCGCCATGGCCAACGGGCGCCTGAGCTATTCGAAGGCGAGGGCGCTCACGCGCGTGGCAACGCCCGCCACCGAGGACGTGCTGCTCAACGTCGCGCTGCACGGCACCACCCATCACGTGGAGACGCTCGTGCGGCAGTTCCGCCGCGTGCAAGAGGTGGAAGAGCTCTCGCGCGAGGCGCGGCAGCATGCGAATCGCCGGCTTACCTTTTTCCACGACAGCGACGGCTCGCTGGTGGTCAAGCTGCAGCTCACGGCAGAAAGCGGCGCGTTGTTCCTGCAGGCGATCGAGGCGGCACTGCCCGAGATCCCGCTGCCGGATCATTGTAAAGATCCGCTTCACGTTTCAGCTGAAACGTCGGAGGCCCGCTTCGACTCATCGAACCAGACTACTGCAGCAATGCGGCGGGCGGATGCGGTCATGGTGATGGCCGAGAGCCTGCTCAAGCACGGAGCCGAGGCGCTCAAAAGCGGCGATCGACAACAGATCATCGTGCATGTCGACGAAGCGACGCTGCGCAAAGGCGAGGCAGGGCGCTGCGAGCTCGACGACGGGCCTGCAATTCCCGTCGAAACCGCGCGACGGTTGTCATGCGACTGCAGCAAGGTGCAGATCACCGAGGACGAGCAGGGCGAGCCGCTCGACGTGGGCCGCAAAACCCGCAGTATTCCGCCCGCGATGCGGCGTGCGCTGGCCTCGCGCGACAAGGGCTGCGTGTTCCCGGGCTGCAACCACAAGCGCTACGTGGACGGGCACCACGTCAAGCACTGGGCCGACGGCGGCGAGACCAAGCTGTCGAACCTGGCGACACTGTGCCGGTTTCATCACCGCTCGGTGCACGAAGGCGGCATCAGGATGGCGCGCTGCGATGACGGTGCGTGGCGATTCACGAATGCGCGAGGCGAATCACTGCACGGCTGCGCGCCGGGCCACACGCAACCGCTCGCCGATTGGCGGGACTTGGCCGCCGCCCATGCCGAGCGAGGTATCCACATCGATCCCAACACCGCGGCCACCGGCTGGCGCGGCGAAAGGATGGATTACGGCATCGCGATCGATTCGATGCTGTTCAGGACTGCGGCGGCGAAGCAGCAGCGGGGAGAGGCGACTTGATCATGCGTGCTGCATCTCACCTAATGGGTTGTACGTAAAGGCAAGTCGCTAGTGCATCGTTCAAAATGCTTCATCCGGGCCAAGGGATGATGCGGTGCGCTTCAAGGGAACGATTGCCGAATGGAACGACGACCGCGGTTTCGGTTTCATCAAGCCGGCCGAAAGCGGCGAGCGGGTCTTCTGTCACATCAATGCGTTTCAGGAGCGATCACGGCGACCGTCGCTCAACGCGATAGTCACCTACGAACACGGACGTGACGAGCGGGGGCGTCTGCAAGCGCGCCAGGTCCGATACGGGTCCGCGGTCCGCCGCGAGCGCCAGAGTCGGCAACCTGCGGCAGCGTCGCCGCCCCGGCTGGCGACCGCGATCGTCGGTACGTCGGCGTTCTTCATAGCACTCCTGGTGGCCGTCGTCATGGGTGGCGCGCCTTGGTGGGTGCTCCCTTGGTACGTCGTCTTGAGCGCAGTGACATTCACGGCTTACGGCTGGGACAAGGTCTCGGCGCAAGGCGGTCACTGGCGGACGCAGGAGAAGACGCTGCATACGCTGGAAATGCTGGGCGGCTGGCCCGGTGGCTGGCTTGCACAGCCATTGTGGCGCCACAAGTCGCGCAAGGAATCGTTCAAGGACGCGTTCCAGGCTGCTGCGGCAATCAACGTCGGTTGCCTGCTCGTGTTCCTCATTTTTGGTGAGGAATTGCTGGGCGTTTTGCGCCCATAAGGTCCTTGCCGCGGTGCCTAGGCTCCGTATAATGACCACAAATAGTGGTCACAATGAGAATGCTCATGAGTATCCCGGCGGCGGTGTTCAAGGCCGAATGCCTGAAGCTGATGGACGAGGTGGCGCGGACCGGCCAGGCGGTTGTCATCACCAAGCACGGCAAGCCGGTGGCGCAGCTGGCGCCGGTGGCGCCAGAGCCGAAGTCTCGCTTTGGTTACATGAGGAACACCGCGACGATCAAGCACGACATCGTCGCGCCGATCGAAGATTCGTGGAACGCCGTGTCGGGCGTGGAGGATCGCATCTACACCGGTGCAGGGAAGAAGCCGCGCTCACGCCGCGCCGTCGCGAAGAAATGAGCGGGCTGCTGCTCGATACGCACGTCTGGCTGTGGTACGCAGAGGGCGTAAGCGAGCGACTGCGTCCGGCGAGCATCAGGAAGCTCGATGAGGCTCGCACCGGCGCAGGGCTGGTCGTATCTGCGATCTCGGTTTGGGAGATCGGCATGCACGCAGCCCGGGGACGGATTCAGCTCGCCGTGCCATTGCGGGACTGGGTGGAGCGAGCCCTCGGTGTGCCTGGAATCCGCCTCACGCCGTTGGATGCGGCAGTGGCTGCCGAAAGCACGCTGCTGCCCGGTGATGCCGCTGGGAGATCCCGCCGACCGTTTCCTGATTGCCACCGCGCGAGTTCACGGTCTCGTGCTCGCGACACGAGACGAGCGCATCCTTGGATACGCGAAGTCGGGATTCCTGCGCGTCGTCAGGATTTGAAGGCAAGATCGACTTCGCGGCCAATCACCGACCGAGGCGGGACATGAATATCCAGAAGACCATTCTCATCACCGGCTGCTCCAGCGGCATCGGCGCCGCGCTGGCGCGTGAGTTCGCCAGGCGCGGGCATCGTGTCTATGCCACGGCGCGGCGGGTCGAATCGCTGGCTGCACTCGAAGCGGTCAATGGCATCCGCGGCCTCGCGCTCGACGTCAACGACGACGCCTCCATCGCGCGGGCGCTCGAGACCGTGTCGAGCGAAGCAGGGCAGATCGACCTGCTCGTCAACAACGCGGGTTTCTCGCAGGTCGGCGCGGTGGTGGATCTGACGCGCGAAGACCTGCGGCGTCAGTACGAGACCAACGTCATCGCGCCGGTTGCGGTCACTGCGCTGGCCATGCCGTTGTTGCGTGCGGCGGTGACGAGCAATGGCGGAGCCGTGGTCGCCAACGTCGGCAGCATCGTCGGCTTGTTCACCACGCCGTTTGCAGCTGCCTACTGCTCGAGCAAAGCCGCCGTGCACTCGCTCACGGATGCGCTGCGCATGGAACTTGCACCGTTCGGCATCCAGGTGGTCTCGATCCAGCCGGGCGGCGTGCGCTCCAGCTTCGGCCAGCACGCCGAGGCGGCGATTCGCCTGCCCGGGAATTCGATGTACCAGCCGGTGGAAGCCGGCATCCGCGCGCGTGCGCAGGCGGGGCAGCAGGGCGCCACGCCGGCGGAAGAGTTCGTGGTGCCGGTGGTCGAGGCGCTGTTGCAGGCGACGCCACCGCGCGTGATCCGGGGCGGCGCCAACAGCGTGCGGCTGCCGCTGCTCAAGAAGCTGCTGCCGGCGGCGATGTTCGACGCCAAGCTGTCGCAGCTGTTCGGTCTCGAGGCGCTGAAGCCGCGCAGCTGACCGCCCCGCTGCCAACCGATGATCTACCGGCTGCTCGCTGACTTCGTCCTGGTCCTGCACGCCGGGTTCGTCGTATTCGTGATACTGGGCGCGTTCCTCGTGTTGCGCTGGCCACGCATCGCGTGGATTCACGTTCCTGTCGCGCTGTGGGGCGCGGGCATCGAGTTCTTCGGCGGCCTCTGCCCGCTGACGCCGCTCGAGAACCACTGGCGACGGCTGGGCGGTGAGCTGGGATACCCCGGCGGCTTCATCGACCACTACGTCGTGTCGTTGCTCTATCCAGACGGGTTGACCCGCCCGATGCAGATTGTCATCGGCGCGTTGGTGCTCGTGGTGAACGTTGCGGTGTATGTGTGGGCACTGCGCCGTCGGCGGTCTGCCCGACGTGGCGACACGACCCCGCACACTCGGGCAAGATGACCGGATGATTCCTCTTTCGATTCTCGACCTCGTGCCCGTCACCGAAGGCAGTGACGCGCGCACCTCGTACGCCAACATGGTCGACCTGGCCCGGCTCGGCGAGCGGCTGGGGTTACCGGCGGTTCTGGCTGGCCGAGCACCACAACATGCCGGGCATCGCGAGCGCCGCGACGTCGGTGCTGATCGGGCACGTCGGCAGCCACACGTCGACGATCCGCATCGGCGCCGGCGGCATCATGCTGCCGAACCACGCACCGCTGCAGGTGGCCGAACAGTTCGGCACCTTGGCCTCGCTGTACCCGGGTCGTGTGGACTTGGGGCTCGGCCGCGCGCCGGGCACCGACCAGGCGGCCACGCGCGCCCTGCGGCGTTACTACCAGGGCGCCGACGAATTTCCGAATGACGTGGTCGAGCTGCTGCAGTACTTCGAGCCGGTGCAGCCCGGGCAGCAGGTGCGTGCGGTGCCGGGGCCCGGCCTGCAGGTGGAGGCGTGGATCCTGGGCTCGAGCCTGTTCGGCGCCCAGCTCGCCGCGGCACTGGGTTTGCCGTATGCATTTGCGTCGCACTTCGCGCCCGACATGCTCGAGCAGGCGATTGCGATCTACCGGCAGAAGTTCCGTCCGTCCGCGCGCTTGCAACAGCCGCACCTGATGCTGGCATTGAACGTCGTGGCTGCGGCGACCGATGCGGAAGCGAAACGGTTGTTCACGACCCAGCAGTTGGGTTTCATCAACCTGCGGCGTGGCCGGCCCGGGCTCGTGCAGCCGCCGGTGGCGGACATCACGACGGTGAGCACGCCTGAGGAGCGTGTCGGCGTCGACCGGGCGCTGGCGTGCGCGGTGATCGGTTCGCAGGCCACGGTGGCGCGGGGAATCGAGGCGTTCATCGCGCGCCACCGGCCCGATGAACTGATGCTGACCGCCAACCTGTTCGATCACGGGGCCCGGCTGCGGTCGTTTGAACTCGCTGCCGCCGTGATGCAGGGCGCACACTGAGTCCCGACCGGGCGACGATCGGGGCCGCGATTAACTCAACGCCGTCCGCCCGCATCCGGCCGGCCGCGCCCGGCACCTCGGGCATCGTCGCGTCCGTCACTGCGTGGCTTGCGGTCGCCAAAGTCACGGTCGCGCCGTGATTCGCGATCGCGCCCGTCGTGGTTCTTGAAGCGCGCTTCCTGCGGGTCCTGTGCAGGGCGCTTGGCCAGGCACGTCCGGAAGCGGTGTTCGAGTTGGTCGTGCACGTCCGCCGCCACGGCCCCGATGGCAATCCATTCGAGTCGCATCGCGTCCCAGTCGCGCTCGTCGGCCTGCCGCGCCTGGCCCAGGCCGTCCATGAGCAGGCGCATTTCGTAGTCGCGTCGCAACGATTCGTCTGCGGCCGGGGTGGGCGTCGAGCTCAGGATCTCGGCGCGAATGCACAGGATCCGCAACGCTTCCTCGTGCGTGCGAACGCGTGAGCCATCGGCGGTGCCGGCACGCAGCAGCGACTGCTTCAATGCCTGCAGCGCGCCCTTGGGCCAGCGGTGGGCGCCCGCCAGAAAGGCCTCTGCCGCGGCGCGCAGTGCCTCGCGATCGGTCTCGGCTGCGGCATCAATGACGGCGCGCTCGTACGCGCGGATGTGACGGGCGGCCTCGAACACGTTCGTTTCGCCCGCCGCGGCGTCGCGTTTGTCCTGCTGTTCGAGCGCAGCCTCGAACTTCGCCACCGCCTTCTCGAAGCGATCGCGCAGGCCGCGAGCCTCGTTGCGGGGCAGCTCGCCGATTTCATCGAACGCGGTTTGCCACTCGCGCACTCGGGCGTGCGCCGCGGCCTTTTCGCCGGCCGCATCGTTGTTCGCTTGTTCGACCTGCTCGCACAGCGCCACGGCCTGGGTCTTGGCCGCCTCGAGCGTCGCCGAGTATTGCGCATAGGCCTGTTCGCGCTTCGCATACACCGTGTCGCAGAGGCCGCGGAACTCTTCCCACAGCGCCTGGTGCTGGTCGCGCGCGACCGGCCCGGAGGCCTTCCACAGGCCCTGCAGTCGCTTGACGCCTTCGATGGCCTGCGTCGTGTCCTCGATCGTCGACAGGTGCTTCGCCTGCGCGATCAATGCTTGCTTGTCCGCGACATTGCGCTCGTACCATGCGTTCAGGATCGCGCGCAGGCGATCGAGCGACCGGTTGAACTCGATCTCGATCGCACGCCCGGCGTCGCGATCCACCGGCCCGTGGCTGCGGAACTCGCCCGGCGCCTCGCGCAGCACCTGCAGGATGAAGGGATAGTCGGGTTGCCCGGTTTGATCAGCCTGTTCAGTCTGCAGGCGCGCCTCGAACGTCTGCACGCGCTCGACCACTTGCTTGCGGGCCTCGAGGTGCTCGCGTCGCATTGCAGCCTGGGCCGTGAAGTGTGCCTGGCACGGCTTGAAGGCCGCCTGGTACGCCTGCTGGAAGCGCTCGGATTCGGCGGTGGTGTCGCTCGCGAGGCCCTTGTTGATCGTGCGCCATTCCTGCTGCAGCGAGCGGATGTGCTCGGCCAGCGCTTCGGGGGGTTCGTCCGAACCGATCAACGCCTCCATTTCCTCGATCAGTTCGATGCGCTTGGGCGCGACGACGTAATCCTTCCACTGCCGCAGTTCGTTCAGCTTTTCGTCGAGTTGCTGCAGGCTGCGCGCGAGGTAGGGAGGCAAGTGGGGTGCGACCTGCATCGCTTGCTCGAGCCCGGCGCGGAAGCGCGCCGCTTTGCGCGAATCGCCCCGCTGCAGCGCTGCGCTGCAGAGCCGGATGAGGCTGCCGACTTCGCGCTGGGCATGAGCCTGCGCGGCGTGCCTTTCGGCGCGTGCCTGGGCCGCGGCATCGGCTTCGGCGTCGATTTCGGTTTCGGTTTCGGACGTTGCAACGTCGGGTTCGACGGCCGCCGCGACGGCCGCCTGCTCGGCTCGCTCGGTTGCCTCGCGCGCTGCCTGCTCGGCGGCGGCCAGGGCCGCGTCCCGGGCTGCCTGCCGCGACGCCAATTCCGCCGCCTGGCGCGCAGCTTCGGCGGCGACTTCGCGCTGGTGCGCCGCGACGATCTCGTTGCAACGCTCGAGCGCCTGTTGTCCGCGCTGTCGCACCTGCGGCTCCAGCTCGTCGGGCAATGCAGCCCAGCGTGCGGAGAACCCCGCCAGCGTGGCCGCATAGAGTGGCTCGTACGCGCGGGCGCTGTGCTTTTCGAAGGCTTCGCACAACGCAGCCGATTCGCGTGCGACTTCTTCAGCGTTGCGCTGGGCCGCCAGCAGCGCATCGCACTTCTGCTTGACGTGCTTGTAGACCGACTTGTCCTTGCCACGCAGGCGCGGCAGCAAGGCGTGCAACTGGTCGGGCTCGACGACCGCCGTGGCGGCCGCCAGGCGCACGCGGCTCGTCGGACCTTCGACGGCCAGTCGCGACAATTCCTGCGCCTCGACTGCGCCTTGCTCGATCTGTGCGACCAACCGCGCGGCCTCGGCCGGATCCACCGCGGGCGGGGGTGGCGCAACGGGTGTCGGCGCAACGACGGGAGGCGGGGGCGCAGGCGGCGGCGCCTTGCGGAACATACGGGAGATCAGCTTTTTCATCGTGGAAAAATGATACAGGATCGGCGCGTCGGCCTCAGTCGTGGTTGCTAGCCGCTGTTGCGCAATCCGGCCGCCACGCCGTTTATGGTCAGGTGGATGCCGCGCCGGCTGCGTTCGTCCTTGTCGCCGGCCCGGTAGCGGCGCAGCAGCTCGACCTGGATGTGGTTGAGTGGATCCAGGTACGGGAAGCGGTACTTGATCGAACGCGCCAGCTGTGGATTGGCCGCCAGCAGTTCGTCCGTGCCCATGATGCGCAGCAGCGCGGACACGGTCGACTCGAGCTCGGCGCGGATGCGGCCGAAGATCCGCGCGCGCAATTCGGGATCGACGACGAGGTCGGCGTAGCGCGAGGCGATCGCGACGTCGGCTTTTGCCAGCACCATCTCCATGTTCGACAGCACGCTCGCGAAGAACGGCCAGTCGCGATGCATCTCCTGCAGCAGCTGCAGGCCCTGGTCGCCGTGCACCGCAAGCCACGCATCCACGGCCGAACCGAAGCCGTACCAGCCCGGCAGCATCAGGCGGCATTGCGCCCAGGAAAACACCCAGGGAATCGCACGCAGCGTCTCGATCGAGCGCGACTGGTTGCGCGAGGCCGGGCGGCTGCCGATGTTGAGCTCGGCGATCTCGCTGATCACCGTCGACTCCCAGAAGTAGTCCTCGAAGCCGGGTGTTTCGTACACCAGGTGCCGGTAGGCCTTGAACGCGGCGTTGGAAAGCTGCTCGAGCGTGTCGAGGTACTCGAGTTGCGGCGCTCGGCCCGCGCCGCCGAGCAGCGTCGCTTCCATGGTCGCGGCGGCGAGAATCTCGAGGTTGCGGCGGCCCACCTCCGCGTTCGAGTACTTGGCGCCGATGACCTCGCCCTGTTCGGTGATGCGGATCTGGCCCTGTACGGTGCCGCCGGGCTGCGCCAGGATCGCCTCGTACGTCGGCCCGCCGCCGCGACCCACCGAGCCACCGCGGCCGTGGAACAGGCGCATGCGGATGCCGTGACGGTGGAAGGTCGTCGACCAGCGCCACCTGTGCCTTGAACAGTTCCCAGCGCGAGGTGAGGTAGCCGCCGTCCTTGTTGCTGTCCGAGTAGCCGAGCATCACTTCCTGCGCATTGCCGCGCGCGGCGAGCAGGCGCGTATAGGCCGGGATCGACAGCAGCGCGTCCATGGCGCGGGCGGCGTTGCGCAGGTCGCCGATCGTCTCGAACAGCGGGATCACGTTGCACTGCAGGCGGGCGTCCGCCGCGTTACAGAGGCCGGCCTCGCGCAGCAGCAGCACGACCTCCAGCACGTCAGACACGCCGTCGCACTTCGAGATCACGTAGTTGGGGATGCACCGCGCGCCGTAGCGTTGCTGCATCCGGGCCGCGGTCCGCAGGATGTCGAGCTCGCTGCGGGTCTCCGCGCAGTAATCGACGTGTCGCGAAGCGAGCTGCTGCCGCGGTGTCCCCAGTTCATGCACCAGCAGGCGGATGCGTGTCGCCTCGTCCATCGAGCGGTAGTCGACGGCGTCGCGGCGTCCGTAGGCCAGCAACTCGGCCACCACGCGCTCGTGCACGTCGGAGTTCTGGCGCAGGTCGACGGCGGCAAGGTGGAAGCCAAAGACGTCGACGGCGCGGCGCAACTCACGCAGGCGGCCACGGGCGAGCAGTCCCGAGGCGTGGACTTCCAGTGACCGTCGCATGACGTCGAGGTCGGCGGCGAATTCTGCGACGTCCGCATAGGGCGGGGCATCGCCCACCGCATGTCGCAGCGGCTCGTGCATGTCGAGATCGCGGGCCGTGGCGGCCACGCGCGCGTAGAGCCCGGTGATCGCGCGACGGTAAGGTTCGTCGCGCCGGTGCGGACTCGTGTCGGGGGAGCGCTCGGCGAGGGCGGCGAGCTCCGGGGTCACGCCGGTCACCAGCGTCGTCATCGAAAGCTCGGCCCCAAGGGCATGCAGCTGCTCGAGGTAGAACGCGAACACGCGCGACGACTGCATGCGCAACGTGCGCTCGAGCACGCCCGCCGTGACGAACGGGTTGCCGTCGCGGTCACCGCCGATCCACGAGCCGATCCGCAGGAACGAGGGCAATTCGGGCGCAGGAGCGTCAGGGTGCCGGCGGTGCAGTTCATCCTCGAGCGCGCCATACAGGCGCGGCACCTCGGGCAGGAACGTCTGCTCGAAGAACGAAAGGCCGTTCGCGACTTCGTCGAGCACCTCGAGCTTCTCGAGTCGGAGCATGCGGGTCTGCCACAGGGCGAACACCGCACGCCGGATCGATTCATCGTTCGCAGCCTGTTCCTCGGGCGTGAGCCGAGTGCGTTCACGCGTCTGCAACAGGCCTTCGATCTGCATCTCGAGGTCGCGCACGCTCTTGCGCTGCACTTCGGTCGGGTGCGCGGTGAGCACCGGGGCGATGACCGCATCGCGGAAATAGCCAGCCAGCGCGCCGGGTGCCACGCCGGCCGCAGCGACCCGGTCGAGCGCCCGGGCGAGGCTGCCGTCAGCCGGTGGCTCGCCGGCGATAGCAGACTGTCGATTGCGGCGGCTGTGGTGCAGGTCCTCGGCGAGATTCGCCAGGTGCGAGAAATAACTGAATGCCCGCGCGACGATCATCGTCTGCTCGCGGCTCAGGCCGTCCAGGATGCGCTCGAGCTCACGCCGGGCGTCGACGTTCTCGTCGCGGTGAAAAGCGATGGCGGTCTGGCGCACGTGCTCGACGAGGTCGAAACATGGCGTCCCTTCCTGGTCCCGCACCGTGTCGCCGAGCAGGCGGCCCAGCAGCCGGATATCGTCCCGCAAGGGGCGGTCGGGCTCGTTGTCGATGTCCAATTCATGCTCCGCGCTAGACGGCGTCTGCTACGCCTGTGGTGCGAGAAACATACCGCACCGGCCCGGCCGATGCGTCAGTTTGGACCGCAACGAGGGGCGGAGCGGCCAGAGTTCCGGCCGCTCCACCACCACTCGGCTGCCGCATCACGCGGCCGCGCGAGCCTCCGTCCGCGGTGACCGCTGGGCGGTTGCGTGCACGTCGGCAATGTCAAGGGCTCGCTTTGCGTCCTCCGCCAGGCCCTGCGACTCGAGCGCTCGCGCTGCCAGCCGCCAGTTGTGCGGACTCGTTCGCTTCAGGTCGACACGCTCCGCCGCGAGGGCACGGGCCTGTGCCGCGTTGCCCGCCCGCAGCGCCGCCTCCACCAGCGTCAGCTGCACCACGTCGCGCTGCGCGTGGCTGCCGCCGAAACGGTGCAGGCCGGCGCGCACGGGCAACAGCAGGTCGAGGGCATCCGCATGGCGTCCACGACCAAAGGCTGCCAGCGCCCGGGCAACCGGCAAGCCGACCTCGCGCGACATCATGGCGTTCGTACCGGCTGCCCTGTGCAGCCCGTTCCAGGCTCGCGAGCACACGATCGACGCCTGCCCAGTCGCCAGCGCCGACGAACGCCATCAGCGCATGCACGTCGTTGAAGGCATAGTAGCCGTCGTCGCCCAGCGGCCTCCACGTGTCGGCGAGCGCCGCCCAGCGTCCGCCGACATCGACGCCGCGCAGGTGCAACCGCCACAGCATCGCCGAGGCGTCGACCAGGTCCAGCACCGACGTCGGAACGGGCCGCGGATATGGGTGTCGTACAATTCGAGTACGGCCGCGCGATCTGGCCGAGGTCGAGATGGAACAGCGCGAGGTGCCACCAGTTGTGGAAGGCGAACCTGTTGTCGACGCGACCAGTCTCGGGTGCGCGACGTGAGCCACTCGATGCCGTCTCCGTGCGCCCCTGCATCTCCATCACGTGGGCCACGGCGTGAATGGCCCAGGGGTCGCGGCGATCGAGCTCCAGGGCGCGGCGCCCGGTATCTTCCGCCCGGTCAAGAGGGCGGTTTCCTCGAGGCCGAACGCGTGCATGCCGAGCACATAGCCGTAACCGGGCACGTCCTCGTTCCAGTGCGGCAGCACCTGCGCGACACGGTCGCGCAGCATGGTCGAATGGCCGAGCAGGAAATCGCCGATGTGGGCGACCTGCAGCGCAAAGCGGTCGCGCGGATAGTTCGACGACGATGTCGCCGTAGCGCTGGATCGAACTGGCAAAATCGCCATCGAGCCAGGCGCGTGCCGCAGCGAGGTGGCGGCGCTCGCGATCGTTCGCGCGCGGGCCAGCGCTGCGCCCGCCTCGACGCTTTCCTGGATCATCGGCAAAGCGCCGCGTTCGGTCGACATCACGCCGAGCGCGGCGCGCAGGCAGTGTGCAATGGCGCAGGACGGCTCCTGCTCGATCGCCGCAGTGACCGCGGCGAGCGGATCGACAAAGTACGAGGCGGTCAGTTCCATGGCTGACTCGTAGCGCTGGAGGGCGGCGGGATTGCGACTCGACACGGCGAGTCCACGGCAGTCTTTGGATTCCATGTTCATCTCCTGGGTCTGGAACGGTGCGTGAAAAGCCACCCGGGGGTCTCACAGTAGCCACCGGTTGCTGGGCAAGGTAGCGGCGGCGCGTGATCGGGACGTCTCGACAGGCGTGAAAAAATCGTGAAAATCGGGGTTCGGCACGTTCGCAGCTGGGAGCCGAGCGGTCACGGAGGGCTAGGGTTGGCAACTCTGCGGATCGAACTGGTCGGAGGGATCCGCGCGCGCACGGGCGACGGGCGCGAGATCCGCATCACGGGCCGCAAATGCCAGGCCCTGCTCGGTTGCCTGGCGTTGCGGCCGGGCATGGCGGCGACGCGCGAGTTCCTGGCGTCGCTGTTGTGGGAAGACGCCGACAGCGAACTTGCACGGTTGAGCCTGCGGCAGGCCTTGGCGCGGTTGCGCCGCGAGCTCTCGAGTTCATGCGAGCAGGCGCTGCAGGCAGACGCCCAATCCGTCTGGCTGGACGCGGACACGGTGACCAGCGACGTTGCCGAGTTTCGCGCACAATTGCACGACGCTGCGCCCGGTTCGCTCCTCGCGACCATCGATCGCTGCGGCGAAGAAGTTGCTGTCCGGCATCGATGTGCATTCGATGTCGTTCGAACATTGGGTGCAGGAGCAGCGTCGCTCGTTGCGCCGGCAAATGGTCGACGCACTGGCACGCGTGGCGGCGCAATGCGCCGCCGCGGCGGATCTTGAAGGCCAGCAGGGCGCGCTGCAGCGCCTCATCGACCTCGAGCCTGTCAATGAGCGTGCGCACCGCGATCTCATGTCGGTCCTGGTCCAACTCGGGCGCCCCACCGATGCCTTGCGGCAGTACCGGCAATGCCGGGATGCGCTACGGCGGGACCTCGACGTCGCCACGGAACCGGCGACCGACGCATTGCGACGAGAAATCCTGCGCGGCCGGCGTCTCGCCGACGAGGCGGAACTGCCAGCCGCGGACGCGGTGGACGCGCTCGCTGGGCACGAGTCAGCTCGGTCGGTGCCGATCCTGCGCGAGGTCATCGTTTTGTGCGTCCGGGATGGCGGCAAGTTGCAGACGCCAGATGCACTGGATCCGGAGCGCCTGCGGCAGCGTTGGGCGGCCTTCGAGGTTCGCGTCCGCGCGGCCGCTGAACGGTTCGGCGGTCACGTGGACCGGGTCGCAGAGGGCGAGATGCTGGCCGTCTTCGGCCTGGAGTCGATCGCGGGCAACGAGGCCGCTCGAGCGGCACGCGCTGCGTGGGCTCTGACGACGTCGAGAGTCGCGCAAGGTGCGCAGGATGCGCTGTCCTGCGGGATTGCAGCGGGACAGGTGCTGCCTGCGAGCAGCACAACCGCGTTTCCGCTGACCGGTCGTCCGGTCGGTGAAGCGCGCGACCTGGCGTATGCGGCGCCGTTGGATTCGACCTTCCTCTCGCCCGACGTGGCCGGCCGGCTGCCCGCAGGCATCGAACTCGAGACCGTCGATGAAGCACGCCACGGCGGTGCACGACGACTGGTTGCGTCGACGTCCAGCGACGCGACTGCAGCGACGCGACCCTTCGTCGGGCGGCGGGCCGAGATGGCCATGCTGACCACGTTGCTGAGCGAGGTCGCGACCTCGCAGCGGGCGCGGACGGTGCTGGTCCGCGGTGAACCCGGGATCGGCAAGTCGGCCGTCGCCTGCGAGCTGGCGCGCGCAGCGGCCCGCCAGGGAATCGAGTTGCACACCGTGCAGGCACTGGATTTCGGCCAGGCTGCGGTGGAGCGCCCGATCCCAGCACTGGCGCTGCACCTGCTGGGTGCGCAGAACGACGTGTCCATGGAAGGCCGAACGGCTGCCGTGGCCCGGGCCGCGGCGGATGGGCGCATCACCGTCGACGAGGTCTTGCTGGCGAGCGACCTGGTCGGCGCGGCGATCTCCGACGACGGCCTGTCGCGGCTGGCGGCGATGGACAGTACATCCCGCGAGCGCGGTCGAGTGGGGCTGTTGCAGCGGTTGTTGCAGCGTGCGGCATCCACGCGGCCGCTGCTGCTGGTGGTCGAGGACGTGCACTGGATGTCAGCGGACGAAATCGCCCGACTGGCCGAACTGGCAGGGTCCGTCGCGACGTTGCCTGCGCTTTTCTGCCTCACCTCGCGTCCAGCCGACGACGTGCTGGCCGCCGCCTGGAGCGCGCGAGGGCGTGGCTGTCCGCTCACCACGCTCGACCTCGCGCCGCTTGCCGACCACGAAGCCCGCGCACTCGCGTCAGCGCAGACCGACCTCCCCGCGGAGACCGTCGAGCGCTGTCTTGCTGCGGCGCTCGGCCACCCTTTGTTCCTGGAACAGTTGTTGCGGACGGCGCGTACCGGCCAGGCCGCATTGCCCGGCAACGTGCGCGGACTGGTCCTGGCGCGCATCGAGCGGCTGGCCCATGCGTCGCAGCACGCGCTGCACGCGGCCGCAACCCTGGGCATCCGCTTCTCCGAGGGAGCGCTGCGGCACGTCCTGGCAGATCCGGCCTTTCGCGTTGACACGCTCGAACATGCCGGCATGGTCGCCGTGGAAGGTGATGAATGCCGTTTTGCGCATGCGTTGATCCGGGACGCCGTGTACGAATCGCTGCTGGGCTCCACCCGGCGCGAATTCCATCGGCGCGCGGCATCGTGGTACGGCAGTCGCGACAGTGGACTGCAGGCGGAGCACCTGGCTGCTGCCGACGACGCCGGGGCAGCGGCGGCCTTCGTGCGTGCGTCGGCCGAGAACCTGGGCAGCTACCGTCTCGAGCGTGCCCTGATGTATGCCGAGCGCGCCGTCGAGTGTGCGCGGGATCCACAGGCAAGCAGCGACGCACAGGCAGCGCTCGGCGACGTGCATCTGGCCGCGGGGCGGACTGGCGCAGCGAACACCGCATTTCGCGCGAGCTTCGACGTGGCGACGACGCGCGCGGACCGGGCTCGCGCACTGCTCGGCCTGGCAATGTCGCTGCGGATCGTCGACCGCTACGACGAGGCACTGGCGGTGCTGGCACAGGCCGAACGGGAGCTGGATCCGGCCGACAGCCGACGCCAGGCCAGCCTGTGGACCTTGCGCGGGAACCTGCATTTTCCGCGCGGTGAAGTCGAACTGTGCTTTGCCGCGCACACACGCGCGCTCGAGTACGCACACCAGGCGGGATCGGTCGCGGACATCGCACGCGCCCGCGGCGGACTGGGCGACGCTCACTACCAGCGCGGACATTTTCGCTCGGCCCAGGAGGAGTTCAGCGACTGCGTGGGCCTGAGTGAGCGTCACGGACTGAAAGGCCTGCAGGTCACCTACCTGCCGATGCTGGCAGTCACACAGACGTATACCGGCTCGCTGGACCTCGCGCATGCCACCTCGGTTCTTGCCGTAAAGAATGCCCGCGAGGTCGGTGATCGGCGAGCGCAGGTGCTCGGCTTGCTCAGCCAGGCATCGATCGACTTGTATCGCGCCCAGTTCACCAGTTCGCTGGCCGCTGTCGACATGGGTAGCGCGCTGGCGCGCGAGCTGGGTGCGCGACGTTTCGAGACCGAGTTGTTCATCATCCGTGGACTCGTGCAGTTGGCGCTGCGGGACCAGCTGGCGGCGCGGGCGACGCTGGAGCAGGCAGCGCGCACGGCGCGCGAGGTCTGCCCGACCTATTGCGGGCCCTGGGCCTGCGCCGCCCTGGCGCTCGCTGCGGCAGACCGCGGGCGCGCGCGCACCCTGCTGCGCGAAGGCGAGGAATTGCTGGCGCTTGGTTGCGTCAGCCACAACTACCTCGAGTTCTACCTGCTAGGCATCGAAGTCGCGCTTGGTTGTGGCGACCTGCCGGATGTCCTGCGCTACATCGCGGCACTGGAGGCCTACACGCATGCCGAGCAATTGCCGTGGGCCGACGTCGTCACTCGTCGTGGGCGGGCACTGTTGTCCGCCGCGAACCCCGGGCCTGGCACGGAAGCGAGCCTGCGCGAGGCTTTGGACGCGGCCCGGGCGATCCAATGGCACGCGATGGAGCCAGCCTTGCTGCGGGCGCTTGCGGCCCGCGCACCCTAGTTTGAAACAGGCGGCGGCAACGCGGGCGCGATCTCATGCACGTCGAGGTCGAACGGCCGCTCGCGCGGCGGCACGAATTCCTTCGGGAACCACACGAACGACAGCCGCATGATCCGCGCCACGCCGGGGATGTCGTCGAGCCGCGTCAGGTAGATGCCGAAGCGGTTGCCGCTCGGCAGCAGCGTGTTGTCGGAGAACGGAAACGAATACGGCGACAGCGTGAACTCGATCGGTGGCGTGTGCGCCTGCGACTCGCCCTGGCCGTCGAGCAGGATTGCGTAGATGCCCACGGTCTGCGCCGCCCAGCTGACCGCACGGATATTGATCTGCAGGCTGTCACGGCCATCGGGCGACACGATGCGCAGCGGCGCCCCGAGCGCGCTGCTCGAACAGTTGAGCTTGATTGCGCCCGTGGCAGTCAGTGGCTGCGCGTCCGCCGTGGCGCCGGGCGCCGGCTCCGGCAGCGCGCAAGAGAGCAGCGCATCGGCCGGTTCGCTGCCATCCGAGGTGAGCGAAATTTCCTGGAAGGCGGGGCCGCGGCCGTTGGTTGCCGCCACCGACGACAGCAGCGGTGCCAGCTGGCGCGAGATGACCCGGCGCGACGTGCTGCGCAGGCGAGCGCGGGCTTCGTCGGTCTGTCCCGGCAGGGTGTCCACGTAACGGAGGAGGGGCCCCAGTTCGAAATGCTCGTGGAAGTTGAGCGCCAGCAGTTCGGCCAGCAGCGCGAGGCGCTGCGCGCGAGGCAGGTCGGTGTCGGCACCCGCGGCCAGCTGCTCGGATTCGCTCTGCAGCAGCGGCCCCACCAGCTCGCGGAACATGGCCGAGCGCAGGTTGGTCTCCGACTCCTCGCGCTGGTTGCGCAGGGACTGGGAGTTGTTCTCGTTGGCGATCGCGATCTCACGCTCCTTGAGCGTGTTGGTCGCGTACAGGCCGACGATGGTCGCCGCGACCGTCAGCAGCGGGATGGCGAGCGAATTGACGATGTTCGCCGCGAACTTGGCGTTCTCGCGCCAGTCGCGGCGGGGCGGCTTGTCGTGGGCGTCGGTCGTCACGGGCGGGCAGCGATCAACTGCAGTCGACGTTGACGGTGACCGGCTCCGACAGGCTGAGGAATTCCTGCTCGCGCTGCGCAGGGGCCTGGCACTGAACCTTGAACCGGCCCGGTGGCAGCTGCAGCTGGTAGGCGCCGGGCTTCAGCTCGGCGACCGTCTTGCCCGCGGCATCCAGGACGACGGCCTTGGCGTTGGCGGGGGTGAGCTTGCCCGTCACGATGTCCGCGGCCGCCAGGCCAGGCAGGCTGGCGAGCATGAGCAGAGTGCAGGCCGACTTGAAGGAGACGTTGGGCATGGTTCGCTCGGGTAAGGATGGACTGCTGAAAATCAGCGACTGGACGTTACCCCGCGCTCCCGTGGGTAGCAACCGGAGTGCCGACGTGACCTGCGTCACAGAATCAGCATGCGATCAGGTCGCGCCCGCGGGGCTCGTCGTTGCCTGACATAAAGTACCCCAAATACTAATGCGCATGGCCATGGCACGCTCCCGCGATTCTTCCTCTACGACTCGAATCGTTCCGACGTTCAGGACGGCCGTGGGCGACCCTGCGCCGCAGAAGCATGCGACCTCGGGCCGGGTGGGGTTCGATGACCGCGGCAATGCGGTCTGGGAATTGCGCACCGAGGACCAGGGGTATTCGCGCGAGGGCAGCACCTCGCTGGTGCGCAAGTTGCAGCCGACGCACCTCAGCCTGGAAGCGACCGGCATCGTCCGCAAGGTCGATACGTCCGTGTCGCAGCCGTTGGATCTACCGACGCCGAAGCGGGCCGTGCCTGACGATGCAGGGCACACGACTCATTATCACGACCCTGCCGTGATGGGCACGGTGCGGACGTTTCCAGTGAGATCGAACGCGGCGGCGAAGCGGCCAGCGCCCGGATCAGTCGGCACTAAGCGCAGCAGGCCAGGATTGCTGGACCGGCTGCTCGGCCGGAAGCCTTAGCGGCGACGGGCGAAATTGCCACCCGGACGCGGTGCCGTCGGGGCGCGAGTGTCTTTTTCGCGGAAATTGATGCGACCCTTGGTCAGGTCGTAGGGCGACATCTCGAGGGTCACCTTGTCGCCGGCGAGAATGCGGATGCGATGCTTGCGCATCTTGCCGGAGAGGTACGCGGTGATTTCGTGGCCGTTTTCGAGCGTCACGAGAAAACGCGTATCGGGCAGCACCTGGTTGACGGTGCCCTGCATGTCGATGAGTTCTTCCTTGGCCATTCATTCACCGCGTTATGCCGCTACGGCAGTTGACCTCCTAGGATACAGCAACCCCCTGATCCGCGTCGCAATATAAACCACCTTGACCCCGAGAATGAGCGTATAGTCCGCCGCGGGTAGTCTCCCTTCTACTTTCTGTTTGGGCAGTCGGCGCGGTCATACGCGCAGTACCGGTCCAGCGCTTAGCCGAAGAGTTTCCGATCCACGTGGCACCGTTGCCACGCGACTGCGATCGCCCCGGACCCAACCCGGGAGCTCTTCCAGCCGCGCTGCCTCATGCCTTGCGTTTCCAGTCCCCAAGCCGCTCCAGCCCGTCGCTTCGATGGGCACGGCCGACCGGACTTTTTGTCAGTGAGTATCAAATGTCCAAGATCTATGTCGGTAACCTCCCTTTTTCCGCCACCGAAGACGCCGTGCGTGAGCTGTTCTCAGCCCATGGCACCGTCGATTCGGTTGCCCTGATCAACGACCGTGACACGGGCCAACCCCGTGGCTTCGGCTTCGTCGAAATGACCTCGAACTCCGAGGCCGCCAAGGCGATCCAGACGCTGAACGGTTTCCAGATGGGCGGCCGCGCCCTGAAGGTCAACGAAGCCCAGGCGAAGACGGAACGTCCCCGCCGCTGGTAAGCGTTGACGCAGATCCGGACCCGTCGGCTACATAACCGTAGCTGACTGGAACGAGGATGCAGCAGACGGCTCCTTCGGGAGCCGTTTTGCTTGGTGCCGGTCGCGCCCTGTCGGTGGCGACGATCGCGATCCCCGCATCGAGCGAGGAATCCAGGCGCACGCCTGTATCAATGCCGACACATGCAAATGCAATGGTGCACTTGCCGTCGGCTGCGTCACGTGCACAGCCCAGCAAAATCATGCTCTTGCGCCCACGGCGACTCTGGCACGCCGCTTGCTGTTCATTCTTCTGCGGTGATCTGTCCCGCGATTCGTTGCTGTTGCTTCGAAATCAATGAACACCACAGGAGTCTGAAAAATGAAACGCAAGGGTGTGCTTGCCGCGGCAATCACCGTGGCGCTCAGCACGGGTTCCGTCTACGCGAACCCGACCAATTCCAATGACGCCGATTCGAACGACTCGCTGAGCCAGACGGCTTCGGCGACATCGACGCAGGCTGGCGATGCGAGTCCGCAAGCAAACGAGTATTCGACGGCCTCGCTGGTGACGTCGACGTCGGCGGACACGACGACTTCGACCACGCAGAACTGGGACACGCACGTCGTCGCACTGTCGAACCTGAGTGCAACCGTCTCCGGCAACACGGTGCAGAACCTCGGCAACCAGGCCTACAACACCGGCAATGCCAACGGTGCCGAAGGTGGCAGGGGCGGTGACGGCAACGGCGGTGACGGCAACGGCGGCACGGGTGGAGCAGGCAATGGGGGAATGGGCGGCGATGCGGCCGCAGCCGCAGCCGCTGATGCGGATGCAGCTGCCGGCGACGCCGGCGATGGTGGCAGCGGCGGCAGTGCGAGCAACGGCAGCGCGAGCAACGGCAGCGCGACCAATGGCTCGGCGTCCGCAGGTGACGGCGGCAATGGCGGCGACGCCGGGGAAGCCAATGGCGCGAACGGCGGCAGCGGCGGCTACGCGAGCGACGCCCGCGCCATGAACGCGAACGGCGGCCGGTCGGGCGACGCGCTTCCTGGCGGTGGACGCGGCGGCGATGCCGGTGATTCCTCGTCATCCGGCTCCGCCACCGCCAATGGCGCGGCCGGCGCGGTCGGTGGTGCTGGCGCTGCAGCCGCGGCCGGTGGTGCGCCTGGCGGCGGCGTGAGCAACGGCGACACCAGTAACGGCAGCGCGGAAAACGGCTATGCCTCGGTCGGCGATGCCGGCAACGGCGGCCGCGCCGGCGACGCGTCGGCCAGCGGCGCGGACGGCGGCTATGCCTGGGGTGGCGATGGCATCGGCGACGGTGGCCGCGGCGGTACCGGTGAAGGGGGCCTGGGCGGCAGTGGCGGGAGTGGCAGCGGCGGTGACGGCGGCAACGGTGGCGCCGGCGGCAGCGGCGGCTCCGCGAGCAACGGCAGTTCCAGCGCAGGCGCCGCGGAAAACGGCGGCGCATACGCTGGCAATGGCGGCAACTCCGGCAGGGCGGGCGACGCCACGGCCAGCGAGAATGGCGGCTCCGGCAGCGCTTCCAACACGTCCGGCGCGGGCGGCGCAGGGGCGCCGGCCGATAACGGCAGCGCCAGCACGGCCTCGACCAACGGCAGCGCAAGTGCAGGCGCGGGCGCGGTCGGCGCGACCGGTGCCATGGGCGGCACGGGCGCCGGTGGCACGGGTGAAGGCGGCGCCGGCGGTACCGGCGGCGTCGGCGGGAGTGGCGCGGGCGCGGGCGCGGCGGCCACCGGCGGTGCCGGCGGCGCAGCAATGGCGTCGAACACAGGCGGCGCGGGCGGCAACAGCGCGCCGGCCACCAACGGCAGCGCGACGAACGGTGGCGCGAGCGCGTCGCTGGGCGCGGGCGGCGCGGGTGGCAGCGGCGCCGCAGCGGGTGGCGCCGGCGGCGACGGTGGTGCCGGTGGGACCGGCGGCACGGCGAGCGGCGGCACCTTCACGCCGAACGGTGGCACCGGTGGAGTCGGCGAGGGCGGCACGGCGACCACCGGTACCGGTGGCGCGGGCGGCAGCAATACCGCCAGCAACCTCGGCGGCAGCGGCGGTGCGGGGGGCACGGCCACCAACACGGCAGGTGACGGTGGCGGCGGTGGTCCGGCGACCAACGGCAGCGCGACCAACGGCAGCGCGACCAACGGGTCGGCGACGGCCGGAGATGGCGCCGCAGGTGGCGACGGAGCAGCTGACGCGGCATCGGCTTCCGCCGCGGATGCGGCCGACGGCGGTGTGGGCGGGACCGGCAATGGCGGCGCAGGCGGTACCGGCAACGGTGGCGTCGGCAACGGTGCGATCGGTGGAGTCGGCGGCGCAGGTGGCGTCAATTCCGTCGATGCGGGCACGTTCGACATGTCGAACAACATCTCCGCATCGTTCACCAACGGGGCTGGCATCACGGTCGCGAGCCAGAACAGCGGCATCAATGCGCTGGTGCAGCAGAGCGTAAACGTCCAGGCCAACCTGGCCGTGCGCTGACGGCTTCGGGGCGGGAAGGGGCTGGCGTCCTGCCGGTCCCTTCCCAGCTCCGTCGATTTCCTGCGTTTCGCTGGAGGCAGCCATGAGTACGATCGTGCGAGCAGCCGCGGCATGGATGGTGTCCGCGGCATTGATCTTTCCGACGGTGGCGGCGCCCGACGACGTCGATCGCGCCGCGGCCGTGGCCGAGCCGAAGGCGGCCGCAACGACTGTTGACGCTGCATTCGACGCGATCGTGCGGACGACGCAGCTGGACCGGCGCACGGGGCGGCAGCGACCTGCACGTGAACCAGAACAACGCTCGACGGCGATACTCGAGGACAACGTGGCAGCGAACCTCACTACGGGCGACAACACGATCACCGAAGGCGCCTTCACCAACACCACGGGCATCCCGATGGTGATCCAGAACTCAGGCAACAACGTGATCATCCAGAACTCGACCATCCTCAACCTGGAGCTCCACTGACACCGTCGACGCGAGGAGCACAGGCCGTGACCAGCACAGCAAGGACATTTCGCGCGCTGCTTTGCGTGGCGGCATGTGCCGCGTCGGCACTCGACGCGGCGCAGGGCGCGGCGCCGGTACTCGCCGAGCCGGGGCGCGCGTACACGTTTCCCGTTCGCACGCTCAAGGAACTGAAGCTGCAGCGCGCATTCAGCACGACGGTGCGCCAGCAGTACGATTTCAGCTGCGGTTCGGCGGCGCTTGCCACGCTGCTCACGCATCACTACGGGCAGCCGACCGGCGAGGCAGAGGTCTTCGCGGCGATGTACGCCAGTGGCGACCAGGCGAAGATCCGCCGCGAGGGCTTCTCGCTGCTCGACATGAAGCGTTACCTCGCGTCGCGCGGATATCAAGGCGACGGCGTGCAGGTCCCGCTCGAAAAACTCGCCGCCGCCGGCGTGCCGGCGATCGCGCTGATCAACGACCACGGTTACCGGCACTTCGTCGTGGTCAAGGGCCGTCGCGGCGAGCGCGTCGTGCTCGGCGATCCGGCGCTCGGCACGCGCATCGTGCCGTCCTCGCAGTTCGAGGATTCGCGAGTCGTCGACATCTATTTCGTGATCCGCAACCACCGTGGCGAGGCGCAGTTCAATGGCGACCGGGACTGGACGGCGCGCCTGCCGGCGCCGCTCGCGCTCGGTGTCGGGCGCGAAAGCGTCGCCTCGATGACCCTGTCGATCCCGGCCGGTGATCGCTTCTGAGCGACCCCGGTCACGCAGTTGGGAAGACGTCCATGCAAGTCCGCAAGCGCAACTCCCTGAACCTCGTCGGCGCCACGCTCGCCTGCGCGGTGTTCCCGGCGGTGCTCGCCGCGGACGACCTCCGCGACTGGCCGGCGATGATGGATGCTGAACTCGGACAACTGCGTGGCGGCTTCGAGTTCGAGTCGCTGATCGCCAATTTCGCGATCGAACGGATCGTCCGTATCGACGGCGAGGTCGTCGCGCGGACCCTGCTCGTCTTCGACTTCACCAACGTGGAGGCAGGCAGACTGCCGTCGCTGCAGGTGATCGGCGACCTCGCGAACCTGATCCAGGTCGGTCCTGGCAATGCTGCAGCCGGCATCGAGCAGCAAGTGGTGGCGAGCGTCGCAGCGGCGGTTGCCGACGCGACGGAAGCGCAATCCGCGGCCGGCGCCGGCGCGGCCGCGATCATCGACGCTGCGAACCAGTCGGCCGGAACTCTGTCCCTGCCGGCCGGAGCGGATGCGAGCGCATCGACCGTGACCGCGGCATCTGGCGTCTCGTCTGGATCCGCAACGCAATTCGGCACGGCACTGAACCAGGCGATCGAGGTCGCGACGAGCCTCGATTCGGCCGCCGGCAGCCCTGCAGCGGAGCCGGCGCCCGCGCCGATGACTCCGCTGACGCCCATGCAGTCGTCGCCCGCGACTCCGGCACTCCCAGCGTCCGTGGCCGACGTCGCGTTGCCGCAGCCCGCCGCGGCTGCGCCGCAGGTTGCACTGGAGCCCACCGCGCCCATGCCCGCCGCCTCGCCGGCACCCTCTGCCTTGCCGGCGGCCTCCAGCCTTGTGCGCATCGTCGGCAGCACGGGCCAGGTCGTGGTCGTTTCCAACCTGCCCGATGCAGCTGCGCTCGCCACCGCGATCCAGAACAGCGCGGCCGCGACTCGGTTGGAGACGCAGACGACGATCAGCGCGACGTTGAACAGCCTTGCCCTGCTGCAGTCGGGCGCGATGGCCGACGCGCTCCGTCAGCAGATCCTGCGCTCGCTGGGGCCGTGACGGGAGCCCCAAGCTCAGAAGCGATAGGGCAGGCGCAGGGTCGCCTCGAAATCGGGGCTGTCGTCCGTGACGCCGATGCCGAGCGACAGGTTCATGTTGAGTTTTGGCGCCAGCCGGTAGGCGAGTCCGAACCGCATCGTGCCGATCTGCAGCCGGCCAGTCTCCGCCAGCAGGTTGGTGACATTCGCGCCCTGGCTTTGCTCCGTCTTGCCGACGATGCTGTGCTGGTAGCCGATGCTGAAGGACGCGTCATCGTTCAATGCCAGCCCCATGCCGAGGTTGATGTCGACGATCGCTCCGGGCTCGATGGTGCCGTAGCCGTTGCCCACGTTGCGTTCGAAGCTGTGCATGTAGGCGACGCCGCCGAAGAACACGGCGGGATCTGACGGGAGCAGGAACGTGACGCCGGGTTGGATCGCGTCGAAACCCGAACCGGTCGGAAGCTCGAGCTGCAGGCCGGTATCGGCGTCGATCGGGACGTCGAAGACTCCGTCCCCGGTGCGGGACTTGTAACGCAGGTAGGCGATCCACACCGTGTTGTCGCCCCGGAAGCGGTTCAGCTGGTAGCGCGCCGCGAACTCGGCATCGCCGAGACCCGACCCGTCGGCGTCGAAGAATTCCTCGGTGACCGCCGGTGTAGCGAGCGGCCGGGTCAGCGTGCTGCTGCTGGAAGACACCCACGGCGCTTTCGCTTCGACTTCGAACCGGCTGGTGATGCCGTAGCGCCCCGTCAGTGCGAATGTGCTGATGTCGCGGGAGACGCGCCGGACGTCGATCAGGCCGATCGTGATGGCGGGTATCACCGTGTAGCCGACGAGTGCGATGCGGTTGTCGGTCGCGTGGACGTACTGCAGCGACGGCTCGAGCACGAACTTGTTGCGCGGCGTGAGCGCGGTCGGCTCCTCGAAGATCTGCGCCGGCGCGCGTGGCCGCTCGGGCTGCGGTGGAGCTACGCCGACCGGTCCGGGGGGCGCGCCAGGCGACGCGGGTGGATCCGCAGCGGCCTGCGCCGGACTGCCGCGGGCGGCCAGGTTTCCGAGCGTTTCGTCGGACTGCCTGCGGTACCGGTCAAGTGCCTGCTGCGCAGCCTCGAGCTGCTGCTGCTGTGCGGCCAGTTGTCGCCGCAGTGCTTCGAGTTCGCCGTTGGTCACTGCCAGCTGCTGCTCGATCGCCTGCAGTTCGGCAGCGGCCTCCGGCCTTGTCGCCGCGGTCGCTGGCGCAACCAGCAGCAGGATGGCCGAGCCTGTCAATACTCCAACGAGCGCACGGTGCGCAGCCGGTTCCGTCAACATGCCTCCCCCTTTCCGGGCGGCCCTGGCCGCCAGGTTGCCGCTCAATCGGTTCTTGGTCTGCGAATTCCAAGTCGGCGCACGAGCCGGTACAAAGTCACCCGCGAGATGCCGAGGTCGCGCGCCGTGGCCGCCATGTTGTGGTTGTTGCGTTCGAGGGTGGCGACGACGATGTGGCGCTCGCTGTGCTGCATCGCCTGCGCCAGCGTGCCCGTCGCTGCCCGGGCCTGCCGCGGCCCGAGTCCAAGGTCGGCTGGCGTGATGAATCGGCCCTCGCACATGATCATCGCCTTGCGCACGCGGTTGATCAGTTCGCGAACGTTGCCGGGCCACGTGTGGTCGCGCATGGCCTGGACGGCCTCTGGCGAGAAGCCCTGCAAGGCCTCGCCGCACTGGCTGCGATAGGCGGTGAAGGTCGACTCCGCGAGCAGGCGGATATCGTCGCCACGCTCCCGCAGCGGTGGCATGTCGGCGCGCAGCACGTTGAGCCTGTAATAGAGGTCCTCGCGGAACTTGCCCTGGTCGACTGCCGCGTCGAGGTCCACGTGACTCGCCGCGATCACGCGAGTGTCCACGCGGGTCTGCGCATACGCGCCCACGCGAGTGATCGTCGACTCCTGCAGGAATCGCAGCAGGTTCGCCTGCGCCTCGAGCGGCAGGTCGCCGATTTCATCGAGGAAAATCGTGCCGCCGTCGGCCGCCTCGATGCTGCCGGTCTTGCGTCGATGCGCACCGGTGAAGGCGCCCTTTTCGTAACCGAACAGTTCGGTCTGCACCAGCGACAGCGGGATCGCGCCGCAGTTGACCGTGATGAAGGGACCCCGTGCCCGCGATGATGCGCCGTGGATCGCGAGCGCCGCGATCTCCTTGCCGGTACCGCTTTCGCCCTGGATCAACACCGGATCGCTGGCCACGGAGACCTTCGCCAGCGTCCGGTACAGCGCCAGCATCGGCGCGCTGACGCCCACCATGCCGTGTCGGCGGCAGTGATCGTCGTGCCGGCTGTCGAGCTGGCGACGCAGCATCGCCTTGCCGAACGCGTGACCGATCGAGAAGAGCAGTCGTCGCACGTCGAGCGGGAGAGTATGGAAATCGAAGAAGCCGCCCGCCAGCATGCGAGCGAACGACGAATCGCGTGAGACGGCCGGTGTCGTGATTGCGACCCACTCCATGTCGGTGCGGGAGACGGCTGCAGTGAGGTCGCGATGATCGAATCCCGCCGCGTCGTCGAGCACGGCGATGCCGACGGCGCACTTGCCGCCCGGGTCGAGTTGCGCGACAGCCGCGGGGTGATAGGCGCGGCGTGTCTGCCAGTGCGCGCTTTCGAGCGCGGGCCGCAGGTCCGTTGGCGATGCCGCGGACTGCAGCAGCAGCAGGCTTCTCTCCATGAAGTGCCTCCCGGCCCTCCCCGCAATGACGAACTGCCTTGTTCTGTCAAATTGTCTGTTGGATGCTGCGATCGCGCCGAATTGTTTGTCAACGCCCGCTTGGTTTGCTGCAGGCCCGACGATGAGTAGGATTAATCCGACGTCTGCACGGCGTGCGTGTGAGCTGGCCGTGGTTGCGATAGTCCACTATCAGCGCCCTAGTGGTGTGTCACGACGCGTCACAAGGTTGGGTGCGGACGGACGGTCAAGCTGTCCGCACTCCCGTGCAGCAAAGCAACCGGCAGCGGCACCGTCCCTGGCACCGCCGCCGATACCTGATGGCCGTTCGCTGGATCCTCAGTTGCGCGGCGACGACGGCTTCGCCGAGCCATCACTGCGGC
>CAVVBC010000022.1:0-25506 GCA_963746325.1 uncultured Gammaproteobacteria bacterium
ACGACGGGATTGACGACACGGCCCAGTCGCTCGCACTGCGGCGTGAGCGCACCCACGACTTGCGCGAGGGTGACATCACCGATCACGCACACGTCCACATCGCTGCTGGCAACTGCTGTTCCCCGCGCCATCGAGCCGAACACGAAAGCAGAGGTGATCAGGTCACCAAGAGGAGCCAGAGCGTCGCGCAGAAGGTCAGCCAGCCCGGATGTCTTGCGAAAGATCTCAGCCAGCTCTGCATGTACCGGGTGCTCACGATTGGCTCGGTAGCGAACCTGGTTCCCCGCCGGCTCGCGGCGCAACAGGATTCCAACGCTCGCCAACGACAGAAGTTCCCGGTGCAGGGACCCCGGGGGCACGCCAGTCAGTCGTGCGATCTGCCGCACGTACAGGCTGTCGTCGGGTCGCAGCAGCAGGAGGCCAAGCACCTGCCGCCGATAGCCGCCAAAAAGCAGGTCCATGAACTGCTTACTCATATTCCATCCGTTCTCAAATACGCTTCGATTGTAGCTATATTGAGAACGGATTGGCAACAGGAACTCGATTCCTTTGCGAGGCAGGTCAACAACCCGGGCGCCAGTAGTGTTGGTCATTCCGCTACCTTCGCGGAGGCCTCACGTCGTGACGAGTCGAAAATCTGGCCAAGACGCGATGAATCTGGCGCTGTGCTTCGGCAACAACTTCAGATCTGCGCCATCAACCCCCGCCAGACTTACCTCCTGCGCCGCGCCAACTCAGCGCGACCGCGAGCCTTGATCTCTGCGTCCTCTCGATGACTTCGTCGGTGAGTTCTCCCGACCGGCCAGCATCTCAGGTCATCGATGCCCTTCTGCACGTCCGCCTTGAGTTGCTCGAACCGGCATCCGCCTGCTCCCGTTCGTGATCCTCGAGCAGCCGCAACCCTACGTGCAGCGCGTGGTCCGTCGCCCGGCCTTTGCGCGCGCCCACTGCCGCTCGGACCGATCGCGAGCGGTTCGTCAGGCCGCTCTTCGAAACTTCAGTTCCACCGAACTCCAGCACCCCCAACAGGCGGAGCAGGAGGTCAGTCGATACGCCTTCGAGATTGCCATTCAGGATTGCGGTCACCCGAGGGCGCGATGTCTGGGCAAGCCTGGCCAGCGCGGCATGAGTCAGGCCAACGCGCTTGAGCTCCTTGCCGATCTCCTCCACCAGCTCAAACTGAACGCGTAGCGCGGAGTGCTCGGCGTTCGACAGCCCGAGAACACCTGCCAGCTCTCGCGAGTTGCGTGCGATCACCTTACGAACGGCCATCCAGCATCTCCTTCAGTCGTCGCCGCGCCAGCAGGATCTCCGACTGCGGCGTCTGTTCAGTCTTCTTCCGGAATGCCCTGAGGACGAGGATGCCCTTCGGATGCTTCCGGTAGTAGAAAACGCGATAGTTGCCATCAGGTTCTCGCAATCGCAGCTCATCGACTCCCACCGCAATCATCGACATAGGTCGTGAAATCGGCATGCCCAATGGATAGCCCAACTGCAACGCCATCAATGCCCTGCCGAGGCGATATCGAAGCTCCTTCGGCAAAGCCCGGATTTCGTCCCGCGCGCCCGAATGGAATATGACTGCTCGTACGATCCGCATTGTCCCAGATCCGGTACATCGCTGGAAGTGGCGCGACAACCGTCATGCTGTTGCACCATCGACAGGCACGCCGCCGGCATTCGTTGTTGGTTTATCGAGAAACGGGGGCCGTACCGATGCTCACCCGAGCTCACCCCACGAGCCTTCGCTGCCCCCACACTCCCCTGCGCCACCCCCCAACCGGGTGACGCACCCGTTCTAACTTCCGCGTATAACTCTATGAAAAATAAGCACTACTGAATGCAGCGCCTGGGCCCTCAACTCCTCCTCTCCGCCTCCGACCTCGTGAACTTCCACGAGTGCGGGCACCTGACGGCGCTCGACTTGGCGGCGCTAGACGACAAGGCCTTGAAGGCCCAGAGAACCAAGCCCGACGAGCACACCGAGCTGCTCTTTAAACGCGGCAACGAGTTCGAAGCGGCCTACCTGGCCGACCTGAAGCGCGAAGTGGAAGGCACCGGCGGCACCGTCGTCGATATCGAGAAGACACCCGGCAACCCAGCCAAGTCGGCCGCGCAGACCCTCCTCGCCCTCCAGTCCGGCGCCGACCTCATTTACCAGGCCACCTTCCTCGACGGCGACCTCGTCGGCCACGCGGACTTCCTGCGTAAGGTGCCGCGTCCCTCCGCGCTCGGCGACTACAGCTACGAAGTCATCGACACCAAGCTCGGCCGCCATGCCAAGGCGTCGTACGTGCTGCAGCTCGCGTTCTACGGTGACCTGCTGGCCAGGGTGCAACAGCTCGACCCGCACGCGATGCTCGTGGTGCTCGGCACGCGCGAGCAGGTGACGTTCGCGTGCAGCGAGTACTCACGGTATTTCCGCCGCCTGCTCGGCCGGTTCACGCAGATCGATCGCAAACGCCTCGACCGAAATCACGACGGGTTCGCGACGGTGCCGACTGCGAGCAGAAGTCGAGGGAGGAGGCGCCGGAGATCGAGCAGGTCCACGAAGCCACCAGGCATTCCTTGCCACTAGCGCTCCCTGTCCTCCGATGTGACTGCTGCAACCGCGACTTATGGCAGGACTCGCACACCACACTCTTGTAGGAACTGAAAGGTCGGATCATAGAACGATGAATCGCGCGAGCAGTCCGCTGGATCGCCTTCGGGCACGAAGATCACCATGCCTTGCCGTGCACGTGTCAGCAGGACACGGTACGCGTTGACCAGGTAGCGCTGATTCTCTTCAATTTTCACCTTCGTCCAGCGGTCGCCGCGAAAGTCGTGGTAGGACCAGCCCGTTCGATTGGGTCGCAGGTCCGCATCCCATGTCACGCAGACCCAATCGAGTTCGAGCCCTTGCACTTGGAACTCGGTCGCCGCGTCCTCCAAGTAGTAACTGGACCTGGTGTCGTATCGATGATTCAGGAAGTAGTGCACCGGGTCCACCGGCACTCGAATGTCGATTGCGTGTGGCTTGAGCCGCTGCGCCTTGGACGAAGCAACGAGCCCATAGCGCTCCGAGCCACGCGCCATCGTGCGAGTCCAATGCTTCGCGCGATCGAGGTCTCTCGTTACGTAGATCGGGTAGCGACTGGCCAGCAACTGATAGGCCGCTTTGGCGGCGGCTCTGTCCTGGTCAAGCAGAGCCTTTACGAACGCCGAGACGTTTTCGGCCCGGAAGGATCGCATTGAGACCGATAAGTGAAGATGATCCTCAAAGTAAACGTTCGGAAGGCCCTGGATGAGTCTAGCGCCTCACCTGATGCGTACTCCGAGTCCGTCAATCGCGACGAAATGTGGAGATGCCAGTCGTCAAAGCTCTTTGCCGTCGCTCGCAGCCACTCTCCGATGCCCGCTTCACCGGTATTGATCTCCTGCCCGCCACCGACCAGGCAAACCACGACGGCCCAGTCCTGATGACGGTTCATCGTTGAGATCAGAAACTCCGGCTCAGACTTGCCAAACTCTGGCCGCCTTTTCTTGCGGAGCATAAACGCCGCAGTCTGCTTCAAATTCCAAGCGCGCTGCGCCTCGTCGAAGATAACAACATGGTCATCCGGCGGCCTCGGGTCTTCCAACGCGTCGTCGCGGAAATGATGGACGTTCTGGATGAACGTCTCTACTCGCTTTCGCACGACACCCTTCCGTTCACGCGATCCACGCTTCTTTCAGTCGACCGTACTCGTCGCGGGTCAATGCTTCGCGAAGCACCGCCACCAGCGGGCCGTTGCCGGATAGAAACACAGCGTGCGTCGACGAGTGGTCCTCGCCGCGACGCGTGGCCACGTTAAGCCCGACCAGCGTCTTCCCGGCTCCTGGCACACCGGTGACGAAGCAGATCTTCTTTTGCCCCTGGTTCTTCGCTTCATCGACCAGCGCTTCGATCCGATTCGATGTGACACGAAGGTTGTAAGCACCTGCGTCGTAGCGAGCGATGGCTTCAACCGAGTGCTGCGCATACAGGGCACGCGCTGCTTCGACGATGGTGGGGGTCGGTCGGTACGGCGCCCGCAGCCAGGCCGGCACATCGAGCACCGACTCCTGGAATTACCCGAAGCGCGTTCCCGATGATGGTCCGCAACTCTTCGGGCGTCGCGCAGACAGGGTGATAGACCTGGTCATGGTCGGGTTGAAATTCGGTCGCCGGGCAACTGCTCGCTGCAGTCGCGACGAGGATCGGCACGATCGAAGCGATATGGCTCGCCTCGTGGAAATTCTTCAGGTCGAGCGCGTAGTCCCAAACCTGCTCGATGGCGGCACGATCGAAATCCTTCTGCCCGACCTTGAACTCAACGACTATGACCGCGGTGCCGATCAGCAGCACAGTATCAATTCGGCGACCTAGGCGGGGAATCGTGAACTCGAAGAGGATCGTGCCACTGAGCCCCGCCAGGGCGTCCTTTAGTATGACAACTTGCTGTACCCAGGCTTCGCGCTGGGTCTGCTGCAAGTCGTGAATACCGGCGAGGGACAGCCGCCCGACGATCGCGTCCGATTCGGTTCGGAGAAATTCGTCGACGGAGGCTCCGTACCACGCACGCGCGTAGATCTGGGGCAGGCCGGTCGTGGCATCGAGTGGGTCCACGGCATAGATCGTAGCGGCTGCATACGCACCTTTGATACCCAGCCTGAGCAAGCTACATGTGAAGTCTCCGGTACGCTACTCTCGGTCGCGGACTCCAGGCCAAGGCGGCCGACGGATTGGCCAACTGTCTTGCAATCGAATCGACTGGTTTCGTTGGCGAATTCGGTGGAGACGTCGGGAAATCCGACCTGCTCTGGGCTAGACTCAATGTAGCTCGTCGCCCCGGAGCCGCATTGAGTCTGCCCTGTCCCTTCTGCGCCCTATCTCGCGACCGCATCATTTTTGAAAGCGAACTCGCAGTCGTCATTCGCGACGGCTTCCCGGTTTCACCCGGCCATACGCTGATCATTCCCAGGCGACACGTGGCTTCGTTCTTCGAAATCACGGACGCAGAGCGCACCGACTTGCTGTCGATGCTGACCGCTGCTCGTGACGAGCTCGAGCGTCAGTTTCATCCAGCGGGCTACAACATCGGCATCAACGATGGCACCGCCGCTGGCCAGACGGTGCCGCACCTGCACATCCATTTGATCCCGCGGTACATCGGCGACGCTGACGATCCGCGAGGCGGTGTCCGGTGGGTGCTTCCGGACAAAGCCGCGTACTGGGACAAGGGTCTGAGCGTGGGCAAGGTCAGCGATTCGGGGACACCACCGCCCTACCTGTCGACCGACACCTCACGCCCGTCGCCCGCTGACCAGATCCGGTTCATCGCCAACGTCGAGCGCATCCTGGCCGAGGGCTCGTTCGTCGCGACGTACAAATACGCACTATTGGTCGCGCTCGTGGAACTGGCCATCGAACGCGGCGACGATACCAATCGCGAATTGGCGCTGCCGATCCACGACATCGCCGACAAGTTCGCGGAACTGTATTGGCGACAGGCTGCGCCTTATGAGGCGGGCGGGTTCTCGGGCCCCGGGCTCGTACTGCACCAGAACCAGGGCAGACAGGCTAGTGCGATTTCGCGGCTGGTGAAATTGCGGAACGAGATGCAGGGCAGCCGGTCGACGCTGTCGCAAGCGCGCCGCAGCGCCGACTGGTCACCACTGGTCGCACAGATGCGATCCCTGCTCAGGACCATGCCACTGTGGAGACTGCAGCGAATCGGCCACGAAGACATCCGTTTCCTGTACGAGCCCGGCCCGGGGAAAGGCAGCATTACGTTGCTACCCGGCGTTGCCTGCCACCTGCGTGAACGCGCTCCGCTTATTCGTCGCCTGGCGGAAACCGAGTGGCTTCGATTCGTGCTGTCGCTCAAGCAGAACCAGCCGGTGCTCGGGCGCGCCGTGGGCCTGTCGGAATTCCTGTTCGGCTCGAGTCGGGCGGCGCTGTCGCTCAAGGTAAGCAAGCCGCTGCGCGAGCTGCAGAACGGCCTGTGTTTCTATTGCCAGGGCAAATTGCCCTCGACCGCCTGCGTCGATCATTACATACCTTGGTCACGATACCCGCGCGACCTGGCGCACAACCTCGTGCTGGCCCATGGCGCCTGCAATTCCCAAAAGAGCGACCTGTTGGGCGGCGAGCCGTATCTAGAACGCTGGGTGGAATTTGTGTCGGACCATGATTCCGACCTGCTGCAACTCGGCACCGAAACTGGGTTGCTGGTCGATCGTGCGACTTCCATCGCAGTGGCCGAATGGAGCTATGGGCATGCTGAACGGGTGCACGCCGAGGTCTGGCTTGGCGGCACGGAGTACGGGCACCTTTCAGCGGGCTGGCGACAAGTGCTTCGCTGAAATTCTGCACGGCAGTCGGTCTATTTCGGAACGAGGAATCAGGAAAATGTCGCGAGCCAAGGAAGCGTTCGACTTGGGCATGGCGGATGCAGAGGTGCTGCTGGCGCGCCTGAACGATAAGGACGCCAAACTGACCCAGGAGCAGGGAGAGGTGCATAAGCGCGCGACCCTCCTGCTTGCCTGTGCCGCATGGGAAACCTATGTCGAAGAACGGGTCAACGAATCACTGACCGCGAAGATCGACGCCGTTGGCAGCAACGATTTCACGGAATTCGTGAAGAGGAAATTCGAGGAAGAGTTGAAGAGCTTCAACAACCCCAACGCGGAAAAGACCAGAAAACTATTTCGGGATTTCCTGACCGTGAAGGATGTGACCCACTTCTGGCGGCTGTCGGGTTACACACCGGAGCAGGCGAGTGCGCGTCTGGACACTTTGCTCAAGAAGCGGGGTCACGCGGCACACCACACCCGGCCATCGAAGCAGGGCACGCCTGCGGCGCACTTGATTACCAAGCCGGAACTCGAGAAGGGTTTGAATTTCCTGAAAATGTTGGTCGATGCGACGGAAAAAGGCCTTGGCGTTTGACTGGCCCATGGTGCGCCAGACCCTCCGAAGGGACGCGCACGTGTCATTCACTCCCGTCCAAGTCAGCTGTGAATCCGATCGGTCGCTTCCTGGTCGCGGGCGACTCAGTCAGGGAACGGATGGCCTTCAGGAGGTTCGTCAGCGCACGGTCGTGCACGGTGAGCTTTGTTGCCACGTGCCTTTCCAAGGCATCCAGGCGTTTGGCCAGCTCCCGAGTCGATAGGAGCGCAGTTCGGAACTGCACGAAAGCTCGCACGACAAAGACGCTCATTTCCACGGCACCTGGGCTGTTCAGTACGGTGGCGGCCATGATGGCGCCATGCTCCGTGAACGCAAGCGGTCGTTTCCGAGTACCTCCCCAACTTGATGTCGCAAATTGCGACATCAAGTTGCGGACTTCTTCGTCCGAGACCTCGAAGATGAAATCGGCAGGAAACCTTTGCTGGTTTCGTCGCACTTGCTCGTTGAGGCGACGAGTCTCTACTCCGTACAGGGCCGCGAGATCGCGATCCAGCAGCACCCGCTGGCCGCGCAGGATGACGATCGCACCGGAAATGCGATCGGGGTCCGTGGACGCGGTCGCGACTGATTTCATGGCCCTGCGATTTGCCTCGTGCAATCTTGCGTGCAGCGTGCTACGAGATTGCTCCACCGACCATTTCCAAATGTCGCGGCTTTGCGTAGAAGCCCATCCGGCGACTTGGCGTTGCTTCCAATCCAACGCCCTCACTTCACGACTGGATATACCGCATCTCCCCACAACGTGCCGGGGTGATCCATCATCACTTCGATCACCAGCGGCACCAGCTTCCCCATCAGGTTCACGCAGTCCCGCAGCTGCTCGCGATTGACCGAACCGTTCCAGGTGGCCCCGCCGTGAATCAGCTGGTTGCGCAGCGTGTAGATGCGCGACAGCACGATCGACAGCACCGTCACCGTGTCCTGCCGACCCAGCGCCACGTGTGCCGCTTTGTTGGCGGCCGCGAAGCTCGCTTTCCATGCCGACTCCGGCAGTGTCCCGTTCTGGAACTTCCAGAAATCCGCGAACACGTACGGGTTGTCGAGCAGCACCCGGATGCTCTTCGGAAACTCGGTCCAGGCCAGCGCGTCGAATCGCTTCTTCGCCGCGTCGAGCTGCGTCAGCTTGTCGAGGAACCCGCGAAACGTCTGCTGCTCCGAGTCGCGATACTTCTCGTCGATCTCCGTCGCATACGCCGCGTTGAACGCAATCCACAGCAGGATGAACTGCCCGTCCGCATCGTCCTGGCCACCGAGCTGCTCGGCCCGGTCGAGCCACGACAACGCCCGGTGCACCCGCAAGCTCAGGTTCGGGTGCCACTGCTCCCGCTCGGCACGATGTCGTTCCTTGAGTTGTGCGTAATCCATGGGCTCCTACTCAGCGCCGGTCAATGAGCAACCCGCCGTCATCACCTGCAGTGACTCGCGCCCAGGATCGCTTCATCAGATGCGTAAAGTCGCTTGACTCAGCGAGGTCAGGGAAGAGCCTGGCCATGACTGCGTCCGGTGGATACACGCGGGAGTCGCCACTCACGGTCTCGTCGATCAGTGCGAAGGCCGCCCCGTTCGCCGTCGCATAGTGGACGTAGGTGGAATTGCGCGCCGCCACCTCTGGCGTCATCAGAAAGTTGATGAACGCGTGCGCCGCCTCCGGAACTCTCGGCAATTTTACGCACCCGCCGCATGTCGCCACTCCAACCGACCGCGATGCAGAGCTCACCGTTGGCGAGCGCTTCAATGTAGTCCGAGCTGTGAATCATCCGGACGTAAGGCCGGATGGACATGAGCACGTCCTCGGCGAGCTCCAGATCTTCCGGGTTCTGGCTGTTCGGGTCGCGCCCCTTCCAGGCGAGCGCGGCCTTGATCATCTCGGAAGGAGCGTCGAGCAGGGAGATGCCGCAGTCACGATACTTGGCATGACACACCCACCCGACGCGACGTCATGCCACGGCCAACCTTTTTCCGAACGGCAGGAGGACTTCATCGACGACGTGCATGACGCCGTTCGAGGCTTCGATGTCCGCCCGCGAGATGTTCACGCCATTGACGAACACCTTGCCTGCCGCCCGCGCTGCAGTCAGCGACGCACCTCCGAGGGTCTCGATGGCTCCCGACGTCACGTCTTTCAGCATGACGATGCGGGGAACCACGTGCAGCGCAAGAAATTCGCAGAGCCGGGGGGTGTCCTTCACGAGTGCATCGAGCGCACCCGGCAGCAGACGCCTGAACGCAGCATCCGTCGGCGCGAACAGCGTGTAGGGGCCCGCCGTGCGCAGGGTGTCGATCAGCGACCCCGCCTGCAGCGCGCCGATCAGGGTCGTGAACTGGCCGGCCTGTGCCGCCGTGTCGATGAGGGTCTGCATGAGGTGTGTCCTTTGCCAGTAGCCCACCCATGGGCCACGTCAACGCCGGGTCCAGGAGCCCCTCGAGCGGCGTCGCCGGCATCGCGGCAGCGGCCGCGACGCGGGCTCTCATCACGCGGCGTTCATTGGATTCGTGTTCACGACCGCACCGTCGTGAGCCGTGGCGGCATTTCTTCGACCGGAGCCACTCGCACCTCCAGCAGTTCGTCGAACAGCGCGCGGTAGTGCACCACGGCCTTGCGCAGTTCCTCGGTGTCGGCCTCGTCCCGCGCGTTACGGATTCCGATGGCCTGTGCGGCGCGGAAATGCTCCACGACCAGCGGGTGATCCACCGAGACATCGGCCGCACGGTCTTCGAAGTCACCGACGGGATAGCCACGCTTGTTCATCAACTCACGCACCAGGCGGTCAGCCTGCATCAGCACACCCTTGGGGTCGTCGATGAATCGACTTTGCAGGGTCAACCACGCGGCGCTGAACCGCGCCGCTTCCGCAGGCTCCAGCGGCAGCAGGTTGAAACCCGCAACGCGTTTTTCGCGCGCATTCAATTCCGACTCAGCCTTTGACTGGCTGCCGAGCTGCTCGACGGTTCGTCCGTACTCCGGACCGAAGCGCTGCTTGAGACCGCGCGACCGCTTCTTCTGCAAGAAGGACCAGGTCGAGTACGCGATCAGGATCAGGACCCCGACGGCCCCGAGAATGATCCACGTCTGAGTGTTTGCCATGTCCATAGGTCACCTCCGCTGCGGTGGCACGGCGTGCTCACGGTCTGGGACCGGCGCACGTCGGTGATCGAAGCTGCTTGCGTCATTGAGAAATCCGTGGCGACGTGAAACCCTGCCTTCACGCTGCCGCAGCGGTCAGGGCCCACCCCATGCAGGGGAGCGTGCGGAGTTTCGTCGCTTCCGTCTGCTCGCTGTCACACATTGGAAACGGCAAGGGCGTGCGTGGAACCGAAGCGAGCAGGCGCTGCCCGCTCGCTCGCAGGTCCGTCGAAGTGTGACGACGCCCACGAGTTTGGCCGGGTCTCGTTCCAGGGCTTGCGCTGACCCGGGCTGAGTCGGAAGCTTGCCCCGTCGCCTGAGTAGCAGGATTCGGAACGACCGCGGTCTCCCCCGTCGATGACCCGCCCCGCGAGGGGTCGACGACGACACCGCGGAGTCTGGTGCTTTAGGACCGAGGTACGCCAATGCTCAGGACGAGCCCCACCTTGCTGCAGAAGTGCCTCGAGCAACTGCAACAAGCCACACTCGACCACGGGGTGTGGCGCGATCACCTGCTGCGCGTGATCTCGGGCCGGCAGCCCTGTGATCGGAACGACCTGATGCCGGATTCGCACCGTCGCTGCCTGTTGGGTCAATGGTATTTCGAACGCGCGCTGCCCGAAATGCGGGAACTGCCGTCTTTCGCCATGCTGGGAACCGAGCACGCGATTCAGCACCGCATCGCCGTCGGACTGCTGCGAGGCCTTGCGACCGGTGCGCCCGTCGCGCGGTCGGTCATCGAAGAATTCGAAGAAGCCAGCGCGCGATTGAGTTACGCGCTGTACTTCGTCAAGCGCGAGATCGAGTGTGCGTTGCACGGTCGCGACACGTTGACCGACGCCCACGACGCCGGGGCGATGATGCGCGACCTGCGCGAGTGGCACGCGCTGGCAAGGCAGCCCGGTCGGCAATGCTGCATCGCTGTCACGAAACTCGACGGCGCCCGCGAGATCAACGCGGCCCATGGCCACTCCGCCGGTGAGCGAGTGCTCGTCACGGCGGTGAACGTCATTGCCGCGCACCTGCGGGTCACGGACCGGGTGTTCCGCTACGACGACGGCAAGTTCCTCATCCGGCTGTCCGGGACGGATCTCGCGTCCGCCAAGACGCTGATCATGCGGCTGCGCGAAACCGTCACGCACGGAGTCGCCTCGGCCGGCGCGGAGGCGGTGGCCACACCCGTCACGGCGTCGTTCGGAATCGCGCTGCTCGACCCGGAGGTGGACGCCCTGGAATCCATCGACCGCGCCGACCAGGCGCTGACGCTGGCAAGAACGGCCGGGCGCAACCGGGTGATCGTCTGGGACCCGTCGGTCACCACCGGCGTCCGGCTGCGCCGGCTCGAGTTGAAAGACGTCGAGGGCTAGGCACCCGCGCGCTGGCCACCCGACGGGCGCGGCGACGAGACCGTAACCCCGCCGCCATCCCGATCGCCCGATGGCGCCTACAGACGCGCGAGCGCTTTCTTCGCGATCGCCTTGGCCATGTCCATGGACTTGGGTCCAGTCGGCAAGGTCACGCGCACGATCACGGCGCCTTTCTTCGCGAACAAGTCCACCCAGTCATTGGTGCTGGGATTGACGAACGCGTCGGCGCCCAGTTCCGGCAACGACACCGGCGACTTGCCCCCGTTACGGGCCTTCCATGACTTGAGGTCCCCGTCGTGCAGGGAGACGTCGACGAAGCTCGGGCCATTGACGGGTTCGAAGGAACAGGTGACCTCTCCCGACGCGGGGTCGGTCGCCCTGGGCGCTCCCGCGAGCGGGCCCACGATCGCCTGCATCTCGGCGGCGGTGACGAGACTGCAGGGATTGGGCACGGCCGCCTCGGCGTGCACGAAAAGCAACGCGCCGCCCGCACAGACGGCCGTGGCACGCAGGAACGAGTTCAGCGAACGCAGCGCGGATGAGTTCATCGTGACGTCTCTCCGTGAGAGTTGTTTCGTGGCATCCCCACGATACACGGCCGGGCCGAAACCGGCCCTGGATGTCGCATCCGTAAACGCACCCTCCCACGCGTCGAGCAGCGTGTACTAGTGGTCATCGATCATGCCTGGCGCCCCTCAGCCCGGAACCGGAACGGCAATCCCAATCTCTGCGCAGCCGCGTTGGCATCCTCCAGTTCGTTACGCAGCTCGGCAGCGAAGTAGCTGCTGCCGGGACAGTCGCCCTCGACGATCACGACGCCGATCTCGTCCAGGGTATCGCCGTCCAGTCCTCGGAAGAACGCGAGCGCCTTGCCCTGGCCGTGCCAGTCGCTCGGAAACCAGTCGGACTCGCTCCAGTTGATCGGCTCCTCGAGCCAGGCGTCGATGAAATCCCAGTACCGATCGATACCCGCTTTCCGTCCCGGCGGACCAACGCCTTCCAGCCGTCGTCCGGATCGAGCTCGTCACCCTCGTCCGCGGCGAGACCCTGGAACGCGGACGCCAACGGCTCGATCCCCTCGACCTCACTGATCAGGTGCTCCGGATCACGTGGCTCCCGATCCCAGACGTTGAACACGTCGGAGCGGATCTTGGGCTCCGGCACGCCGGGCTCGACGATCGCTCCGAACTCGCCCACCTCGAAGAACCATGGGTTCGCCAGCGCCTCCACCCAGGCCTCGTCGACTTGCACGGCACTGGCGGTTTGCAGCACCGCCGGAATCGAGAAGCTCGCCCCGAGCGACGCCAGGGCCTGCAGGAATTGCCGGCGGTTCATGGCGATTCCTCGTCGCGGCCCGCATGCCGCGAGAACACCTCGCGTTCGAACCACGCCCGCTGCAGCGCAGACGCGCTGGTCGCCTGCTCAATCAGCGCCCGGGCCTCCTCCTCCGTCTGCGACGTCGCCTCCATCATCCGGTCGGTACCACCCTTCGCGAGTTCCTCGTCTGAGTTGAGCAGATAGAACACCCGTCGGGTCGCTTGCGCGTCCATCCACGCGACCGATCGGCCCTGCAGCTCGATGGCGCTCGACCCGACCAACGCATCGAACTCGACATCCGACGCCAGATTGGCATCGGGACCGCAACGCCGAACGAAACCGCGCTCTGCCAGTCGCTCCACGACGAACTCGACGCCCGCAAACGGCACGCCGATCGTCGCCAGGTACACCTGACGCCGCACGGTCCACGCACTCGACCCGTCCTTGGCGTGCTCGAGTTGCGGCAGCCCGAGCGGCAGCAGGCCACCCGCGTCCAACGTGGCGATAAAGAGCCGCGCGGGATCCTGCGTCCACGCCGGGCTTTTTCCCACGACGTAGTTGATCGTGCTGAACCTGAGCTCGAGCCGCCCCGACAAGGGCGCCTTCAGGCGTGCATCGCAGCTCATGTCCTCGAAACACTGATAGAGATCGGCGAGACGGCGGATCGGCACCGGGACGCAGATCGTCTTGAACCCGCCGTCCGGGATACCCGTGAAGCCCGCCTCGTCTGCCCGATGCCCGAAGTACTTGAGACCGTACGCCGCCTCGAGCCGCTCGGCCATCGCTTGGTCCCAGGTGGCCGGGAATGGCAAGTACAGCAACTGGATCGCGTGCCCGAAGTCGTCGCCGGCAGTGAAGCTCTTGCCACCTTCGATACCGCGCCATACCTGTTGCAGTTCAAGGCGCCGCCCGACCCGCTCGAACTTCGCCTCGACGTACGTCTCCGGCACGTCACCGATCCAGCGCGCCGTCCAACCCGAGTCCGAACACTGGAACGCGCTCCGATCGAGGGTTCCGAGCAGCAGGTAGGGTGGCAGTTCGTCCGCCACCATGACCTCCCCGAGCGGTGTCTTCCGGTACGCCGGCCGCGTGGGCAGGCACCGCGGCAAACCAATGACGGGCGGCAATCCCCAGGACAAGTCCTCGGGCGAAATGGATTGAACGGCCATGTGATGCTCCTTCGTTGCCCGGGATCGGGCCGCATCCGCCGAAATGGCGATCCACCTTGCCGAGCTGGCAGGTTGGCCGAAGCACGTGCTTCGTTCTTGATGCTGGGTGAATTATACGCGCGAGGGAGGCTCAAGAGGTGAGCCCATCGTGCGCCAGACCCTCCGAAGGGACGCGCACGTGTCATTCACTCGCGTCCAAGTCAGCTGTGAACCCGATCGGTCGCTTCCTGGTCGCGGGCGACTCAGTCAGGGAACGGATGGCCTTCAGGAGGTTCGTCAGCGCACGGTCGTGCACGGTGAGCTTTGTTGCCACGTGCCTTTCCAAGGCATCCAGGCGTTTGGCCAGCTCCCGAGTCGATAGGAGCGCAGTTCGGTACTGCACGAAAGCTCGCACGACAAAGACGCTCATTTCCACCGCACCTGGGCTGTTCAGTACGGTGGCCGCCATGATGGCGCCATGCTCCGTGAACGCAAGCGGTCGTTTCCGAGTACCTCCCCAACTTGATGTCGCAAATTGCGACATCAAGTTGCGGACTTCTTCGTTCGAGACCTCGAAGATGAAATCGGCAGGAAACCTTTGCTGGTTTCGTCGCACTTGTTCGTTGAGGCGACGAGTCTCTACTCCGTACAGGGCCGCGAGATCGCGATCCAGCAGCACTCGCTGGCCGCGCAGGATGACGATTGCACCGGAAATGCGATCGGAGTCCGTGGGCGCGGTCGCGACTGATTTCATGGCCCCGCGATTTGCCTCGTGCAATCTTGCGTGCAGCGTGCTACGAAATTGCTCCACCAACCATTTCCAAATGTCGCGGCTTTGCGTAGAAGCCCATCCGGCGACTTGGCATTGCTTCCAATCCAACGGCTCCGCGGGTCGAGCGCTTCGGATAGCGCGTTGAGCAGGAAGGTCTTGCCTGTGCCGCTGCGCCCGACGAGCAGCAGCGGGTCCTCGGTGGCGAGGGAGGCTCAACAGGTGAGCCCGCGTCCCCTCACTTTACGACCGGATAGACCGCATCCCCCCACAAGGTTTCCGGGTGATCCATCATCACCTCGATCACCAGCGGCACGAGTTTTCCCATCAGGTTCACGCAGTCCCGCAGCTGCTCCCGATTGACCGACCCGTTCCAGGTCGCCCCGCCGTGAATCAGCTGGTTACGCAGCGTGTAGATGCGCGACAGCACGATCGAAAGCACCGTTACCGTGTCCTGCCGGCCCAGCGCCACGTGTGCCGCCTTGTTGGCGGCTGCGAAGCTCGCTTTCCATGCCGACTCCGGCAGTGTTCCGTTTTGGAACCTCCAGAAATCCGCGAACACGTATGGGTTGTCGAGCAGCACCCGGATGCTCTTCGGAAACTCGGTCCAGGCCAGCGCGTCGAATCGCTTCTTCGCCGCGTCGAGCCGCGTCAGCTTGTCGAGGAACCCGCGGAACGTCTGCTGCTCCGAGTCGCGATACTTCTCGTCGATCTCCGTCGCATACGCCGCGTTGAACGCAATCCACAGCAGGATGAACTGCCCGTCTGCATCGTGCTGCCCACCGAGCTGCTCGGCCCGGTCGAGCCACGACAACGCCCGGTGCACCCGCAAGCTCAGGTTCGGGTGCCATGCGTCTCGCTCTGCACGATGCCGCTGCTTGAGTCGCGCGTAATCCATCACGCCTTCACGGCGGCCGGCCCCGCCGCGTCGAGCGCCTGCGTCGCGGCCTTCGCTTTCTCGATCCCCTGCAGCATGGTGGCGGTTGCTTCGATCACCAACACGAACGACGGCTCGTTGGTCTCATCGCGCTCCGCAGCTTTCTCCAGTTCGTCGGCGACGTCAGCCATGGCGGCCACGGCGCCCATCATCAATGCGTCCATGCCGGCCAGGCGTTGCACGGCTGACGCGGCCTCCGCCTTGCCCTCGCCCAGCTCGGCTTGCAGCAACGCCAGCTCGAACATCACTCGACTAGACGCATCCTTGAGCCCTGCGCTCAGTTCCAGTGCACTCGCCCGCAATCGCTCATGCATCGGCAGTGTCGGCAGCGCCTCCAGCAGGCTCGCCGCTTGAGTCTCCATCGTGTCCGCGCAGACTCGTACGGCGGACATGGCGGCGCGCAGTAATTTGTTGCTACTTTTTTCCATAGGCCAGCTCATCCATCATTTGCGCGAATCGTCCCCAGCTGACGCGTTTTTCCTTCTGGCGGTGTGCGCCCCACCAGTAGAGCGAACCCCGGCCGACCTGCAGCTCACCGAGCTTTTCCTCGCGGCAGTAGATCTCCAGCTTGAGTGCTGACTTCGCTTTCGTGAGCGTGAAGTTCTCGATCTCGGCCTTCACCTCGTACTTGCGTTCCGCCGTGGTTGCCTTGCGCTGCGGCCGCTTCTTCCTGGCTGCCATGACTACCCCCGTTTCGATACCGCGGAGCTATCCAGCGAACCTATCCCTGCCCCCGATTTAGGGCAACCGGAGTAACTTCTAGTCCACGATGGCGGCCCCGTCCGTGCGGTAGCGGACGGTCGGCGCGAGCCGCTCCTGCCAGACTCTTCTCCCGGTCCGCTTACCCAGGGGAATCTTTCCATGAACAAGACCTTACTCGTCGCCGCTCTCGCCACGCTGGCCCTCGCTGGTTGTGCCAGGAAGGAAGGCCCAGCCGCCGAAGCGCCTTCCGACGCCTCTGTTGCCGCGGGCCAGGCTGCGGACAGTGCCGGCGAGGCCATTGACTCTGCCGCCGTCGCGACCAGGGAGGCCGCTGCAGATGCCGCCGACGCCACCAAGGAGGCCACTGCAGACGCCGTCGACGCGACCGGCAAGGCCGTCGAGAATGCGGGCGAAGCGATGCAGGACGCGGCCAAGGACTGATCGGCCGCTCAGCGCAAGCTGAACCGGGCAGGGCGGGTTCCGCAAGGAACCGCCTTGTTCGTTTCACGGCAGGCGCCGGGTGAACAGCACGGACGACGACGGCAAACCGCGTGCCGTGCTTCAGTCTCGCCGGACACTGTCTGTCACGCGGCGCTGCGTCGCCGTGTCGCCTCGGCCAGATCGTACGTCGACTGGAGGTTCATCCACAGGCGTGGTGACGTCCCGAGCACTTCCGCCAGGTCCAGGGCTGCGTCCGCCGTCACTCCGCGCTTGCCCTTGATGAACTCGTTCAGCCGGGCCTTGGTCCAGCCGATCTCGCGCGCGAACGCGGCCTGCGACTTGTCCGCCGGCTGCAGGAACTCCTCGAGCAGCATCGCGCCCGGGTGAATCGGGTTGGCTGGCTGCAGTGCGCGCTTTCTTGCCATCGTCTTGCCCTCCGCAGGTTCAGTGGTAATCAACCACCGCCACGTCCTGCGCATGTCCCTGCTCCCACCGGAACACCAGCCGCCACTGGTCGTTGATCCGGATCGAGTGATACCCCTTCCAGCGACCCTTGAGCAGCTCCAGGCGATTGCCCGGCGGCACTCGCAGGTCGTCGAGTTCGGCGGCTTCGTGCAGGTACAGCACCTTGCGTCGTGCCACGCTGATCAGATCGGGTGGAAAGGCCCGGGTTTCCCTGGACCTTCGATCGAAGAACAGGTCTTCGGCGAGCCGATTCCCGAAGCATTCGATCATGTTTTTAGGTTATCGGATCACGATAATGATGGCAAGGAGCCGAGTGTCGGGCGAGCGCTGATCGTCCCTTGTCAGGACCGTCACGGACAGCTGAATTGCCGCTCTGTATGCCTCGAATCTCTCAACGATGTTGAGAGTTCTTGCCCGCCTCGATTGAGGCCCATACGTGGCGTTTGCGGCGCACGATCGCGTCCCGTTGAGCCGCGGCAGCCATCGGATACACCGTCAAATCGGGATTGAGAGTTTCAGCTGAAACGTCGATAGCGATGCCAGTGTTGGTTCATCCACAGGTGCGGTTACGTCCCTAGCACTTCCGCTAAGTCCAGGCTAGCACACCCCATCGCGCGCTCACCGATCCACGAGGATCCGTACATGCACGGCTTCCTCGACGCGGACCGCGGCAACATCCTTGCCGTTTTCGGCACGTCCAGAGGAGTTCGCGTCGTCATGACCAACTCGCCCGAAACCCGTCACCGCCGCCCCGCCCACCGTTCGTGGGCCGAACCGTGGAAGGTCAAGGTGGTCGAGCCCATCAAGATGATGACTCGCGCCGAGCGCACGAAGGCCATCCTCGACGCGGGCTACAACACCTTCCTGCTGCGCTCAGAAGACGTCTACATCGACCTGCTGACCGACAGCGGCACCAGCGCGATGAGCGACTGGCAGTGGGCCGGCATGATGATGGGCGACGAGGCCTATGCCGGCAGCCGCAACTTCTACAACCTCGAAGCGGCGATTCAGAAGTACTACGGCTACCGCTACATCGTCCCGACCCACCAGGGCCGCGGCGCCGAGAACCTGCTGTCGCGCATCCTGATCAAGCCCGGCGACTACGTGCCCGGCAACATGTACTTCACCACGACGCGGCTGCACCAGGAGCTGGCGGGCGGCACTTTCGTCGATGTGATCGTGCCCGAGGCCCACGACCCGACCGACGAGAGCCCGTTCAAGGGCAACGTCGACCTGGACGCGCTCGAGGCGCTGATCCAGCGCGTGGGCGCCGATCGCATACCGTATGTCTGCATCGCGGGGACGGTGAACATGGCCGGCGGCCAGCCGATGTCGATGGCGAACACGCGGGCAGTGCGCGAGCTGACGGCCCGCCACGGCATCCGTGTGATGCTCGATGCCACGCGCGCGGTCGAGAACGCCTACTTCATCCAGCAGCGCGAGGCGGGCTATCGCGACAAGCCGGTGGCCGAGATCCTGCGCGAGTTCTGCAGCTACACCGACGGCTGCACCATGAGCGGCAAGAAGGACGCGCTGGTCAACATCGGCGGCTGGCTGGCGCTGAACGACGCGCAGCTGTACGAGGAAGCGAGCAACCTGGTCGTCGTATACGAAGGCCTGCACACCTACGGCGGCATGGCCGGCCGCGACATGGAGGCCATGGCGCGCGGCATCGTCGAATCGGTCGACGACGAGCACATCCACGCTCGCGTCGGGCAGGTGGAATACCTTGGCCACAAGCTGATCGACATGGGCGTGCCGGTCGTGCGGCCGATCGGCGGGCACGCGGTCTATCTCGACGCCAGGGCGTTCTACCCGCACATCCGCCAGGACGACTTCCCCGCGCAGACGCTCGCGGCAAACCTGTACGAGGATGCCGGCGTTCGCGCGATGGAGCGCGGCATCGTCTCGGCCGGCCGCGACGCCGCCACCGGTGAACACCACTACCCTGCCCTCGAACTCGTCCGGCTGACCATTCCGCGCCGGGTCTACACGCAGGCGCACATGGACATCGTCGCGGAGTCGGCGGCGGCCGTTTTCGACGAGCGCGATGCGGCCCGCGGACTCCGGATGGCGCATGAGCCGCGCTACCTGCGGTTCTTCCAGGCGCGGTTCGAGCCACTTCCACCGGAGCCGCAGTGAGTCCACCCTGCCCCTTTTGCAGCTTGCCCGCCGATCGCTTCGTATTGGAGAGCGAGCACGCGGTCGCCATTCGCGACGGCTTCCCGGTCTCGCCCGGCCACACGCTGATCATCCCCAGGCGGCACGTCGCATCGTTCTTCGACGTCACGGACGCAGAGCGCGCCGACCTGATGTCCCTGCTGGTTGCGGCCCGCGATGATCTCGAGCGGCAGTCCCGTCCCGCGGGCTACAACATCGGCATCAACGATGGCGTCGCCGCCGGCCAGACCGTGCCGCACGTGCACATGCATTTGATCCCCCGCTACGAAGGTGATCGCGAAGACCCGCGCGGCGGCGTTCGCTGGGTGCTGCCGGACAAGGCGGCGTACTGGGACAGGGGTTGAACGAGGGTAAGGTCAGCGACTCGGGGGGCTGAATTCTGCTGGGTCTGGCGCAGATTTCGTCGCACCCCCGCATCGGCGACCGTGCCATCAGCGCTGTAAGTAAGGTCCGTTAACCGTTAACCTGCCCCATCGTCACCCACGAGGACAGAGACTCCATGGCCAAGCCCCCGAACTATTCACAGCAGAAGAAGCAGCGCGAAGAGGCTGCGAAGAAGAAGCGCGAAGAAAAGCAGCAGCGCCGGCAGCAGAAGAAGGACGAGACGCCACCGCCGCCGAATTGACGGCTGGCGACCGTCTTCACTCGCCTTACCCCGCCTCGCCGTCCTGCATCATTCGCCGCAGCAGAGTGCTGGTCGTGACCGCCGGATCCCAGCTGCAGACGCGATTGCGCCCGGCGGCCTTGGCGACCAGCAAGGCCTTATCGGCCCTGTCGATGGACTCCTCCACGCTGATGTCCGGCTCCAGCAAAGCGAGCCCGAAGGACGCCGTCGTGGATATCGCACGGCCGTCGGGACTCGTGACAACGGTCGCTGCGGCGATCCGCTCGCGTATGTGCCCGATCACTTTCTCGCCGGCTTCCAGGTCCGCCCCAGGCAGCGAGATCAGGAACTCGTCGCCGCCGTAACGAAACACCTTGTCGTACGGTCGCAGGTGTTCCGTGAGTTGTTGCACCACGCCGGCCAGCACCTGGTCGCCAACGGCATGGCCATGCGTGTCGTTGATCTCCTTGAGATGGTCCAGGTCCATGAAGACGATGCAGCACTGCTGCACGTTGCGCCGGGCCAGTTCGCGCCACTCGCGCAACGTGGGCAGCATCTCGACGCGACCGTAGGCTCCGGTCAATGCATCGCGGTCCCGCAGCGATCCCGCGATCGCATGCCGCAACGTATCCAGTTCCAGGTCCAGGCGCTCGCCGCCGGTCACGAAGTCGTCATAGCCTTCACGCGAGACCGGCTCACCGGCGCCCGCCTCACGCAGCATTTGCGCCGCGATCTGGTGCAGCCTTTTGTGTTCCGTCTCGATTGCCGCGAACGCCGGCTGCTCCCAGAGTTCAACCGATGCCTGCTCGTAATACCACTGGCCAAAGCGACACAGGCGATGGGCACTCTCATCGAGGTCCCGCGGATCGCACGGCATCCGGCAGACGATCGAGCGGATGAGCCTTTCGCGCCAGTGGGCATGATCGCGCACAGCCTGCTCCAGCTGCTCCCGCAATTTCCGCAACGCGGCCGGGTCTATGCGATGCATCCGGATTCACCTCACACGCAGTGCGTAGCTCCTCCAATGCGACAGCCCCATGCCTAGGGTCACGCAGGCCTGCTGCGACTGCAACAGGCTCTATACCTACACCGCCACGCATTCGATGCCGCGTGCTGTCATGGTCGTGCTCCCCAGGTGGTCCGGCAGTGTATCTTGGCGGGCATGAAATACCTGCGGGACGAGACCGACTTCGAGATCACGCTGACGCCGCCGGTGCCGGCGGTGGCCTCGGTGATACTGCTGCATGGTCTAGGCGCCGACGGCCACGACTTCGTGCCGATCGTCGACGAGCTCGGCTTGCCCGACTCGCTCCCCGTGCGCTTCGTGTTTCCGCACGCACCGCTGCGGCCGGTCACGGTGAACAACGGGTTCGTGATGCGAGCCTGGTACGACATCAAGTCGTTCACTCCGTCCGGGCGGGCGGACATCTCCGGTACCGTCGAATCCGCGCGCCGGGTTGCGGACTGCATCGATCGTGAACGGCAGCGGGGTATCGAGGCCTCCACGCGTGGTGCTGGCGGGGTTCTCGCAAGGGGGCGCCGTCGCGTTGTATGCGGGCCTGCGCCATCCCGAGCGACTGGCGGGCATTCTCGCCATGTCGTGTTACCTGCCCTTTCCGGAGACGCTCGCGGCGGAGAAGTCGGCAGCGAACGCGGACGTGCCGATCCTGCTGTGCCATGGCCGCAGCGATCCGGTGGTGCCGATCGCGATGGGCCTCGAGGCGCGCAACGAACTGCAGGCGCATGGTTACGAGCCGGAATGGCACGACTACCCGATGCAGCACGCGGTGTGCACGGATGAGATCGCCGACGTGGCGCGGTGGTTGCGGCAGCAACTGCAGGCGGCTGCGGAGGCGTAGCGCGGCTATTCGTCCGCGATCGGTGCCGCGTCGGGAATCGTCACCGGCGGTGACTCCAGCCCGTGGCCCTTGCGCCCACCACGGATCAGCGCGCCCTCGCCGAGCGAGCCCTGGATCATGACCTGTGCCATCTCGGCGCAACGCTGGACCAGCCTGGCGGCGCCTTCGTGCAGTGACGCGGAGTTCTGCACGAACTTCTCGTTGTTTTCCATGTCCTCCGCGCTCCAGCCGCGGGTGTGCGCGACGTAGGGGAACTGCGGGAACTGGCAGCCGACCTCGGCAAAGAACCCGAGCAGCTGGCCCGCGACGCCCTGCACGTTGTCCTGCCCGCCGGTGATGATGAAGCCCGCCACCTTGTTGCGCAGCAGGTGCCTGCCGGCGACCGTCTCCTGGTTCTGGATGCAGTTCATCCGCTCGACCATCTTGTAGTACAGGCTGCTCGCCCCGCCCCAGCGGATCGGCGTGGCCACCAGGATCACGTCGGCCCAGTGCACGACGCCTTCGTACACGCGATCCATCTGGTCGTCGGCATCCATCTGCGTGATCGAGCACGGCCACGTGCACGCGCGCGACGACTTCGAGTAGAACCCTTCGCACTCGCGGAAGCGCAGGTCGCGGATGCGCAGCAGTTGCGTCTCGCAGCCGTGACGGGTCGGGCGTCGTGCAGCGCATGCAGCAGCAGGTCCTCGGACGTGCTGTAGCGCGGGTGCGCCGCCGTCATGGCCGTGGTCGAGAGCCCCAGCACGCGGATCGGGCCCGGCTCGCGCTGCGGCGTGCGGGCCAGGGGGTGCGGCGGATGGGGCAAGCGGCCCCGCTTCGTGCGGGCCTGCGGATTGACCAGCACGCGTCCGTTCTCGACGCGCACGTCGTGGACCGGAACACGGTCGTCCTCGAACCCGGGCTCGCCCTCGCCGGTACGGCAATGGAACTTCCAGTAGTGCCACGGGCAGACGACGAAATCGCCGTCGAGCTTGCCCTCGCCGAGCGGCCCGCCCGCGTGGTTGCACACGCCGGAGATCGCGCTGAACTGGCCGTCCTTGCAGGCGAGCGCGATTTTCTTGCGGCCTAGCAGCACCTGCTGCAGTGGCCGTGCGGCCAGTTCGTCGGCTGCGCCGACGTCGGTCCACGCGTTGGGTGAGTGAGTGACATTCATGGTTTGTACATCGATCCAGGAACGGGTCGTACACCGACGTCCGGCAACGTCATCATCTCCGCTCCCAGGTGCCCGACCTTGACGTAGATGATCGCCCCCTCCGCGCCGGTGTAAGGCGTGTGGCGGCTCCAGCGCGGACTGCGCAGCCAGGATCCGGCGGGGTACGCGCCCAGCTCGTCGCGGAACAGGCCTTCGAGCACGAAGATCTCTTCGCCACCGGGGTGCGAGTGTGGATTGAACTGCGTGTGCGGCGACCAACGCACGAGCGCGGTGCTGACGCCGTCGAATTCGTGCAGCGGCATCACGGACAGCCCTGGTACCAGGCCGGGTCGCCACTGGGTGCTGCGCGTGTCGATGATGACGGGCTGCGTATCGTGCGCGGCGAACTGCCACAACTTCACGAACAACGTGCAGCCGTCGCGTGAGTGCGGCGCGTGGCCGGTGCCGGGTGGATTGCGCAGGTAGGTGCCCGCGGGGTAGTCGCCCTGCTCGTCCGAGAACACGCCGTCGAGAACCAGGATCTCCTCGCCGCCGCCATGCGTGTGGCGCTTGAACTGCGAGCCCGGCGCGTACCGCACCAGGCTGGTGGCGCGCGCCACTTCACCGCCCACCCGGTCGAGCGGGCGTCGCAGCACTCCGGCCATCGGCGACGGCACCCAGTCCTCGGGCGCCGGTGGCGGCAGGACCACGCGCTGCTCGAAATCGGCGTTGATCAGTTGCAAGCTCACGGCAACGCGACCTCCCGGCCGCCGAGCATCACGAACGACACATTCTCCAGCACGGCGAGATTCTGCAGCGGATCACCCGGCACCGCGATGATGTCGGCGAGCTTGCCCGCCTCGACGGTGCCGACGTGGTCCTGCCAGCCGAGCAGTTCCGCATTCACGCGCGTGGCTGCCTGGATGGCCTGCATCGGCGTCATGCCGGCCTCGACCAGAAGCCCGAGTTCGCGCACTCCCTGTTTCACGGGGAAGCCGACGTAGTCGGTGCCGACGGTGACGTTCACGCCCGCCTTGATCGCCTTGCCGACGGCCGCAATGTGCTGGGCGCGGTACTTGCGTGTCAGCTCGTTCATCTTGGCCTGTGCCTCGCTGCCAGGCTGCTCGTTCAGGTAGTAGTCGCCGACGTAGAGCGTCGGCACGAGGTAGACGCCCTTCTCCTTCATGAGCCTGACGCTCTCGTCGTCCATGAACGTGCCGTGCTCGATCGTGCGCGCACCGGCGAGGATCGACGCCTTGATGCCCGCGGCCGAATGCGCATGTGCCGCGACCGGCACGCCGAGGCGCGAGGCTTCGTCGACGATCGCTGCCAGTTCGTCGGGGCTGAAGTGCGCGCGGTTGGGATCGTTGCCGGCGGACATCATCGCGCCGCTCGCCAGCACCTTGATCCAGTCGCTGCCGTGCTTGATCTCCTCACGCACGGCCTTGCGCACGGCATCCACACCGTCGACGACCAGTCCGTCCGCCACCACCTGGTGTTCGGGGCCGAGGAAGTTCAGGTCCCCGCCGCCGCCGGTGATCGAGAAGTAGTGACCGGCGCCGGTCAGCCGGGGCCCGCTGAACAGGCCCTCCTGGATCGCGGTACGCACGTCGAGATGCGCGTAGGCGACGTCGGCATCGCCGAGAATGCGTACCGTCGTCCACCCGGATCGCAGCATTTCCTGCACCACGTTGAGGCCACGCAGCGCTTTGTAGCCGGACGAGCGCCGCAAGTGGTCGACCTGGTAATCGTCGGTCTTGATCAGCACGTGGGCGTGCGCGTCGATGAGGCCCGGCAGGCAGGTGTCCTGCGAGCGGTCGATCACCGTACCCGCCGCACTGGGAGCGAACGCGCCGATGGCCACGATGCGTCCGTTCTCGATACGGATCGCCACGTCGCGCTTCGGTGTCGCCGACTTACCGTCGATGAGCGTGCCGCAGCGGAGCGTAGTGACGCCGGTGGCGGATGGAGCCAGCGTCTCGGGCGCCGGGCCTGCGTGGGCGGGCCAGGCAATGGCGAGGCACGTCAGCGCCAGGCACGAAGTCGTAGTAGATCTCTTCATCAGACTTTTTCTCCTGCGCGACAACTGCTACTGCGGCGACGGTGGCGGCTGAGTCTCACGCCACGCGCGCCACTTCGCACTGCGTCCCTCACGGATCGTGGCCAGGTGTTCGGCCACCCGCTTTTCCGCGCTACTCGTCCACACCGGCACCGCCGTCTTCTGCGCGGCACTGCCGGCCACCATTCCGCTCGTGGCGATCGCATCGCCGTTGACGCGATCCGCGAACACGTCTGTGCGATTCGCCGTGTCACCCGTGTTGGTGCGGGCATACAAGGCAACGAAGGTCGTCCCGTCACCGGTCAGTCCCTGGTAGTCGCCGACGAACAGGCCGTTGGCGTTCGGGGCGTCCAGCAGGTCGAAGTTGCCGGCGAGTCGCGTCTCGCGCCAGGTCGTGCCGTCGCGTGAAACGGCCAGCCAGAAAT
>CAVVBC010000023.1:0-177856 GCA_963746325.1 uncultured Gammaproteobacteria bacterium
CAGGAGACAGCGTAGCGGTCGAGGGGGCCTTGATCACGCTCGAGACCGAGAAGGCGACCATGGACGTCCCGTCCACCACCGCAGGCGTGGTGACGGAACTCAAGGTGCAGCGCGGATCGCGCGTGTCGCAGGGCGACGTGATCGCGATCATTGCAGCGACAGCCGCGGTCGCCACCTCGCCCGTGGCGGTGGAAGAGGTCGCACGCAGCGCGGGTGAGGGTTCCACCTCTCCCGCGGCAGTGAAAGAGGTCGCGCGCAGCGCGGGTGAGGGTTCCCCAACTCCCGCTAAAGCGGGAGAGGGCGCCGTCCGCATCGACGAACCCGGCTTCGCGCGTGCCCACGCGAGCCCGTCGATCCGCAAGTTCGCACGGGAACTTGGCGTCGATCTCGCGCGAGTGCAGGGCACGGGCGCGAAGGGCCGGATCACCGACGGCGACGTGAAGGCGTACGTCAAGCGCGTGCTCGCCGCGGGCACGGCCGGGACACAGCCCGCGACGTCACTGCCGCGCGTGCCGGTCGTGGATTTTGCGGCATTCGGTCCCATCGAACGCAAGCCGCTCAGCCGCATCCAGAAGATCTCCGGGCCGCGCCTGCATGCCAGCTGGGTCAACCTGCCGCACGTCACGCAGTTCGACGAAGCCGACATCACCGACATGGAGCAGGCCCGTGCGGGCCTCAAGGCGCAGGCCACCGAACGCGGCCTCAAGTTGACGCCGCTCGCGTTCGTGATCCGCGCGTGCGTGCTGGGCCTGCAGCAGTTTCCGCAATTCTGCGCCTCGCTCGACAGCGAGGCCGGCGAACTGGTCTTCAAGAAATACGTGCACATCGGTTTTGCGGCGGACACGCCGAACGGCCTGATGGTGCCCGTGGTGCGCGACGCGAATCGCAAGGACGTGTTCGAACTCGCGCGCGACCTGGCCGAGCTGAGCGAGAAGGCGCGTGCCGGCAAGCTCTCCGCGGCGGACATGCAGGGTGGCTGCTTCACGGTTTCGAGCCTCGGTGGCATCGGTGGCACGGCGTTCACGCCGATCATCAACGCGCCCGAGGTCGCGATCCTCGGCGTGTCGCGCTCGTCGTACAAGCCGGTCTACCAGGACGGCAGTTTCGTGCCGCGGCTGATGCTGCCATTGTCACTCTCTTACGATCATCGGGTCATCGATGGCGCCGCTGCGGTGCGGTTCACTTCGTTCCTTGCGAGCGCGCTCAACGACGTCGATGGCCTGCTGAGGGCGATCCCGTGATCACGCAGCCGCCGGTCGTTCCGACGTTCGAGATGAGGCTGCCCGATCTGGGCACGCCGGGTGAAGTCACGGTGCTCGAGCTGCTGGTCAAGGTGGGTGACCAGGTCGAGAAGGAGCAGCCACTGCTCACGCTCGAAAGCGAGAAGGCCACGATGGATGTCCCGGCCACTGCCGCGGGCAAGGTTGCGCGCATCCTCGTCAAGGCAGGCGACAAGGTGGCGAGCGGCACGGCGGTCATGGAACTCGAGGGCCCGCAACAGCAACGCACGCCGCGGCAGGCCGAACCGTTCGGTGGCGAGCCTTACCTCGACACCGTGCCCCTGCAGCCCCTCAAGCTCGCGCCGGCGGACGACGTCGCGGCACCCACCGCTGCGGTGCCGGCCGAGGCAAAACCGACGGCCCCCGCCATGCCATCCGCCAGCCGCGACTACGACGTCGTCGTCATTGGTGCGGGCCCCGGCGGTTACACCGCGGCGTTTCGTGCGGCCGACCTTGGACTCAACGTCGCCCTGATTGAGCGCTGGCCGATGCTGGGCGGCGTCTGCCTGAACGTGGGCTGCATTCCATCCAAGGCATTGCTGCACGCAGCGAAAGTCATCGAGGACGCCCGCGCGATGGCGGCGCACGGCATCGAGTTCGGTGCGCCAAGGATCGATGCCGGCAAGCTGCGTGACTGGAAGAACAAGGTGGTCGGGCGCCTGACGACCGGGCTCGCGGGGCTGGCCAAGCAGCGCAAGGTCACCGTGCTGCGTGGCGTGGCCACGTTCGCGGACGCGCATACGATTGAAATCGTGCCCGACGAGGGCGACAACCGGTCGGTGACGTTCGACCACTGCATCATCGCCGCCGGCTCCGAATCATTCCGGCTGCCCGGCCTGCCCGACGACCCGCGCATCATCGACTCGACGGGCGCACTCGAACTCGACCTGCCGCGACGGATGCTCGTGGTGGGCGGCGGCATCATCGGCCTGGAGATGGCGACCGTCTACGCGGCACTCGGCGTCAAGGTGAGCGTGGTTGAATTGACCGAGGGCCTCATGCCCGGCTGCGACCGCGACCTGGTGCGGCCGCTCGAAAAGCGGATCGCCGGCCAGTACGAGGCCGTGATGCTGCGCACCAAGGTCACGACCGTCGTGGCGTTGCCCGAGGGGCTCAAGGTCACGTTCGAGGGGGCCAAGGCGCCAGAGCCGCAGCTGTACGACAAGGTCCTGGTCGCGGTGGGACGCACCCCGAATGGCGCGAAGCTGCGCTGCGATGCCGCCGGCGTGCATGTCAGCGAGCGCGGTTACATCCCGGTCGACCGCCAGCAACGCACCAACGTGCCGCACATCTTCGCCATCGGCGACGTCGTGGGGCAGCCGATGCTGGCGCACAAGGCCACGCACGAAGCGAAGGTCGCGGCCGAGGTCATTGCCGGCCACAAGCGCTTCTTCGACGCGCGCGCGATTCCCTCCGTGGCGTACACCGATCCCGAGATTGCGTGGGCCGGCGTGACGGAGACCGATGCGAAGGCCAAGGGCATTGCCTTCGAAAAGGCGGTGTTCCCCTGGGCGGCCAGCGGTCGCTCGCTCGCCAACGGCCGCGACGAGGGGTTCACCAAGCTCCTGTTCGATCCGCAGACGCACCGGGTGATCGGCGGCGGCATCGTCGGCACCAATGCAGGCGACCTCATCAGCGAGGTGATGCTGGCGATCGAGATGGGCGCGGACGCGGCCGACATCGGCATGACCATTCATCCGCATCCAACGCTGTCGGAGACCGTCGCGATGGCAGCCGAGGCCTTCGACGGCACGCTCACCGACCTCTACCTTCCACGGCGCAGCGCTGCGAAGAAAGCATGAGCCCACCGGGCATCCCACGCACACCCGTCAACACCTTGCGGCGTGGCCCATGCATCCCTCGCTGACGCGCGCGCTACGCTGGTTCGGGTTGCTCGAGGCGGGGCGCCAGGTCGAGTTGCGGCTGCGCCTGCGCGAACCACGTGCCTTGCCGGACGCGCTGATCATCGGCGCGATGAAGTCCGGGACGAGTTCCCTGCATTACTACCTGACGCAGCACCGCCAGGTCGTGGCGCCCCTGCGCAAGGAGGTGCACTACTTCGACCTGAATTACGCGCGCGGCGAGGCCTGGTATCGCGCGAACTTCGGGCGGGCGGATGCGGGCGGCCTCAATCTCGACAGCAGTCCGTACTACCTGCTGCACCCGCAGGTGCCGCAGCGCGCGCATGCGCTGTTGCCCGCGGCCCGGCTGATCGTGCTGCTGCGTGATCCCGTGCGGCGCGCCTACTCGCATTACTGGCACGAGCGGGACAAGGGACGTGAGCCGTTGAGTTTCGAAGCCGCGATCGCCGCGGAACCGGAACGGATCGAGCGCGATCACGCGCGCCTCGCCAGTGGCGAAATCGAACGCAGCGCGGCCCACCAGTATTTCAGCTACCTCGCGCGCGGCCGCTACGCCGAGCAGGTCGCCGCCTGGTTGCAGGTGTATCCGCGCGAAAGCCTGCTGGTCCTGCGCTTCGAGGATCTCGCGCGCGAGCCCCTGCCCGTGCTGAATCGCACGCTGGGCTGGCTCGGCCTGCCCGCCATGGCAAGTGCCCGCCTCGAACCGCGCAATACACGCAAGTATCCGCCCATGACCCCGGAGACGGCCGCGCGCTTGCAGGACTACTTCGCGCCCCATAACGCGGCGCTGCACTCGCTGCTGGGTGATTTTCCCGGCTGGTGACCTGCGACAGCGGCTCGGCTAGACGAGTTTGCGCAACGACTCCAGGTAGGCGGCCTCGTCGGGCGGCAGTCCCGCACGCTGCGCGTTCCACAGGGCCGCCCCGAGGCATTCGATCATCGCGTGCTCGGCCTCGTGCACATCGCCGAGCTTGCCCATGAGCGCGCGATGAACGTTGGCTATACCCGCCGGCCTGTTGGTCGCGACCTGCTCGCGGATGGCCAGGTGCAGCCCCATGTGCAGGAACGGATTGGTCTGGCCTCCTTCCGGCGTGTAATCGCGGTCGAGGGCGTCCGCGCCGGACTCGAGGACCCGCGCGTATTCTGTGTGCAGCTCGATGACGCGGATGATCTGGTCTTCGACCGGCTCGACCGGCAGCGAGGCGCGATGCTTGCGCCACGCCTCGACATACATCCGCCGCAGCGACGAGCGCCCCTGGTCGTGGAAGAAAGGCATCAGCGCTCCTGCCTGGCAAACGGCAGCGTGGCGGGCACTGGCAGGGTCTTGTCCTGGTAAGGGCAAAGATCGACCAGCGGGCAGCGGGGGCAATCAGGGCTGCGCGCCTTGCACACGTAGCGCCCATGCAGCAGCAGCCAATGGTGGGCATGCAGCAGGTACGCGGCCGGAATCACGCGGAACAGTCCGTCTTCGACCGCGCGAGGAGACTTGCCTTGCGCCAGACCCAGCCGGTGGGCGACGCGGAAAATGTGCGTGTCGACCGGCATCGTGGGCACGCCGAACGCGCTGTTGAGCACCACGTTGGCCGTCTTGCGGCCGACCCCGGGCAGCGCCTCGAGCGCCTCACGATCCGCCGGGACCTCGCCCCCGTGGCGCTCCAGCAGCAGGGCGCAGGTGGCCAGGATGTTCTTCACCTTGGCCGGATACAGGCCGATGGTCTGCACGTACGACGTCAGTCCGGCACTGCCCAGCGCAACGATGCCGGCCGGCGTGTTGGCGACGGGGAAGAGCTTTCGCGTGGCGACGTTGACGCCCTTGTCCGTGGCCTGCGCCGAGAGAATGACGGCGATCAGCAGTTCGAACGGCGAGGCGTGTTCCAGTTCCGTCACCGGGTGCGGGTTCAACGCTTCCAGGCGCTGGAAGACTTCCAGCACTTGCGCCGGTTTCACGACGTGACCCCGCCGGACGCCCGCGACTCGTGCAGTGCAGCCACGCCGGGCTGCGTGCTGCCGGCGCCCGCCGCCAGCGCCTGCCGCCAGGCCAGGCCGAGACCCAGCAGGATGAACGCGCCGGGCGGCAACAGCGCCAGCAGGAAGCCGTGCTCGCTGCCAAACAAGCGCAGCCCCGAACCGTGCGCGGAATTGCCGAGCAACAGCGACAGGTCGCCACCTAGCGTGCCGTGCCCCAACACCTCGCGCACGCTGCCGAGCGTGACCAGGACGAGCAGGAAGCCACCGCCCATGGCGAAGCCGTCGAGCAGCGCGTGCGAGCAGGGTTGGCGCGAGGCAAATGCCTCGGCCCGCGCCAGCACCAGGCAGTTGGTCACGATGAGCGGCAGGAAGATGCCGAGTGCCGCATGCAGGCCCGGCAACCAGGCCGCGAGCAACAACTCCACCGCCGTCACGAGGGCTGCGATGAGCAGCACGAACACGGCGATGCGTATCTCCGCGGGCAGCGAGCGTCCCACCAGCGAGATCAGCCCGTTGCTCGTGACGAGCACGGCCATCGTCGCGAGCCCGAGTCCAAGGCCGCTGCCGAGCGAGGTGCTGAGCGCGAGCAGCGGGCACAGGCCGAGCAACTGGACCAGGCCAGGGTTCTGGTCGCGGAATCCGGCGCGCAATATGGCTGCAGGTGTCACGGCGCGATTGTAGCCGGCGGCGCCAGCAGGGCGTCGCGATGATGCTCGAAGACGCGCAGGCTGTGGGCCACGGCGGCGACGGTTGCGCGCGAAGTCACGGTCGCTCCCGTGTACTGGTCGAACTCCCCGCCGTCCTTGCGCACGCGCCAGCCCGCGGCCGCAGCGGGCGCCTGCAGCGATCTACCATCGAAACGCTTGATCCAGTCTGACTTGCTCGCGTCGATGAAGTCGCCGAGCCCTGGCGTCTCCCGGTGTTCTACGACGCGCGCGGCCAGCACGGAGCCGGCGGGTTCGATGGCCACGAGCAGGCGGATCGGGCCGGAGTAGCCGTCCGGCGCATTCAGCTCCAGCACCAGCGCCACGACCTGGCCGTTGCGGCGTGCGCGATGCACGGCGATGGTTGCCTTCGCGTCCGGTGACTCCGGGTCGCGGACCGTGACGGTGTCTGCAAGCAAGTCATTGTCATGGGCCAGTCCGGCGAGCACCTCGTCGAACCGGGCGAGCGCCCGCGCTTGCGCGTTCGCCGCGATTCGAGCGCGCGTCAGGTCGTGCACGAGGGCGACCAGGCCGAACGCGGTGATGGCGCCGGCCATCAGCACGAGAGCCGCCCGGGCGCTGCGACGCACGACCGGGTCAGGATTCACGGCCATAGATCCGCGGCACGGTGTAGCGGTCGATCAACGGCACGGCGAGATTCAGCAGCAGCACGGCGAAGGCAAAGCCGTCGGGGTAGCCGCCCCAGGTGCGGATGATCCACGTGACCAGGCCGATGCCGGCGCCGTACCACAGCCGCCCGCGAGCGCTGGTCGCGGCAGAGACCGGGTCGGTCGCGATGAAAAACGCCGCGAGCATCGTGGCCCCGGCGAAAGCGTGAATGGCAGGACCGGGGTGTCCACCGGGGTCGAGCGAGTGCGCGAGGAAGGCCGGCACCAGCAAACCCGCCAGCACGGCGACCGGGATGTGCCAGCGCACGATGCGTCGTGCCAGCAGGTACACCCCGCCGGCGAACGCTGCCAGGTTGATCCAGGCGAAGCCGGGCGCGCCGAGCGGTCCGTTGATCTCGCCACGAGCCAGCAGTTCAGGCAGCGTGTAGCGCAGGTCGAGCCCGGTCCGGATCGCATCGAGCGTGGTCGCTCCGGTAAAGCCATCCCAACCCGCGTCGATGCGAGCGCCGTAGAAGCTCGCGAACGTGAGCCGCGCAAGGTCGCTCCACGAGCCGGCGCCGGGTGCATCGAGCGGCAGCGGCCAGCGCGTCATTTCCTGCGGGAATGAAACCAGCAGGATCGCGTAGCCGACCATCGCGGGATTGAACGGGTTCTGACCCAGGCCGCCAAACACGTGCTTGCCCAGCAAGACGGCGAGGGCCGTTCCCAGCAGCGTGAGCCACCACGGCAGCAGCGGGGGCAGCGACAGCGCCAGCAGCCAGGCCGTGACGAGCACGCTGCCGTCCTTCAGCGCCGGCGTTGCGTCACGGCCACGCCAGCGCAACGCCAGGGCTTCTGCGACCAGCGCGGTGACGCAGGCCACGGCCAGTTGCAACAGCAGCCCCGGACCGAGCAGCGCGACATGGACGATGGCAACCGGCACCAGCGCGAGCAGGACCTGGAACATCACGCGCGGCACGGAGTAGCCCGCGATCAGGTGTGGCGCGGGGGAGGTATCGAAGCGCATGTCAGGCCGACCCGCCGGGGTCCGCGTTATCGCTGCCCCCGCGGCTGTCGTCCGTGGTGCGGGCGCGCTTGCGGACATCCTCGAACGCGCGCTGCTCGAGTGCCGCCGCTTCGCGCAGGCGCCGCACGTGCTGCTCGTGGCGCTGGCGCGCTGCGGCCGCATTCCGCGCGGCCACGTCCAGCTCGAGCAACGCCGCTCGCGCACTGCGAAAGCGTTCCGCCAGTGGAATCTGGCTCGGGCAGACGTAGTCGCACAGGCCGCAATCGATGCAGTCGCGCACGCCCAGCTGACGCAACGCTTCGTGCTGGCCCGCGAGCGCCGCCCGATGCAGTTGCTGCGGCAGCAATCCGGCCGGGCAGGCGTCGGCGCAATCGCCACAGCGGATGCACGGCAGCTCGACCGCATCGAGGCGTGGCGCGATGTCCGCGCGGGTTGCGACCAACACGCAATTCATGGCTTTCGTGAGGCCCAGTTCGTCGGCAGGCAAGGCGCGGCCCGTCATGTTGCCGCCCGCGATCAGCCGCAGCGGCGTGCCGCTGTAACCGCCCGCGGCGGCGACCAGGTCGGCGATGGGAGTCCCGAGCGGCGCACGCACGTTGCAGGTCCGCGCGACCCCGCTGCCCGTCACCGTGACGATACGCGAGAGCAGCGGTTCGCCCGCGCTGGCCCAACGAGCGACCGCGTATGCGGTCGCGACGTTCTGGCACACCACCCCTGCATCGACGGGCAGGCCGCCCGATGGAACTTCGACGCCGGTGACCGCTGAGACGAGCTGCCGCTCCGCACCGCGCGGATACACCGCGGGCACGACGACGAGCGAGGTCGAGGCATCGCGCCTGCGCTCGATGGCGGCGGTCATCGCGGCGATCGCCCGCGGCTTGTCGTCCTCGATGGCGACGATGCATGTCATCGCACCACTGGCTCGTCGCAACACGGCGGCGCCGAGCAGCACTGCATCGGCCGCAGTCTGCATCAGGGCATCGTCGCAACTGATCCAAGGCTCGCATTCCGCGCCGTTCAGGACGAGCTTCTGGACCGACTGCGAGCGTGCCGCTGCGAGTTTGGTGCCGGTCGGAAAGGCGGCGCCGCCGAGGCCCGCGATGCCGGCTGCGCGCAGTGCGGCGACCAGCTCGGCCGGGTCGAGGGCCATGCAGTCGGGTGTCGGCTCGAACGGAACATCGTGCACAGTGCCCGCGTTGCTTTCGATCGTGACGCAGATGCAGGCGCCGGACGGCGTAGCCGCCTCGCAGGGGCCGACCGCAACCACCGTGCCGGCGATCGACGCATGCACGTTGGCGGCGAACGGGTGGTGCGCGCGTCCGACGAGCATGCCGCGCGACACGATGTCTCCGGGTGCCACGACGGGGTCGGCGGAGTCGCCCGAGCCCTGGTCGAGCGCCAGTACTACGCGCGCGGGCGCCGGCAGATCGACGATCGGCACGACGAACTGCGGGTGCTTGTGCGACTCGAGGGCGAGGCCCGCAGGAAAGCTGGCGCGACGTGCTGCCATCACGCGACCCTGCGTGAGCGGCCGGCGGGCGCCATCGCCGCCGGATGGAGCTCGATGCAATCGACTGGGCAAGGCGGCAGGCACAGCTCGCAACCGGTGCACTGCGCGGCGATCACGGTGTGCATCTGGCGCGCCGCGCCTACGATCGCGTCGACCGGGCAGGCCGGCAGGCAGCGCGCGCAGCCGATGCACCGCTCTTCGTCGATCCACGCCACCTGCGGCGGCTTGACGCTGCCATACGCCGGATCGACTGGACGAAGCGGGCGGTCGAGCAACGCGGCCAGCGCGCGCACCGTCGCCTCGCCCCCGGGTGGGCAGCGGTCGATGTCCGCTGCGCCGCTCGCGATCGCCGCGGCATAGGGTCGGCAGCCGGGGTACTGGCATTGACCACATTGCGTCTGCGGCAGCAACGCGTCGATGCGCGCCACCAGTGGGTCGGCATCCGGCGTGATGCGCGTCGCGGCCCAGCCCAGCGCGCTGCCGAGCACCGCGGCCAGCGCCGCCGCGACGGCAAGGGCGAGCAGGATCGCGCTGGCGCTCAACGCGCGCCCAGCCCCGCGAAACCCATGAATGCCAGCGCCATGATCCCGGCCGTAACCAGCGCGACCGGCGCGCCGCGAAACGCGGCGGGCACGTCCGCCGTTGCCAGCCGCTCGCGCAAGGCAGTGAACAGCAGCAGTGCGAGCCCGAAGCCCGCGCCGGCACTGGCCCCGAACACCAGCGACTCGAGCAGCCCGTGCTGGCGCTGGACGTTCAGCAGCGCGACGCCGAGCACGGCGCAGTTGGTCGTGATCAGCGGCAGGAAGATGCCAAGCAACTGGTGCAGCAGCGGACTGGTTGCACGCACCATGAGCTCGGTGAGCTGCACCACGCCTGCGATCAGCAGGATGAAGCCGAGCGTGCGCAGGTATTCGAGTCCGAGCGGCACCAGCACCCATTCCCACAAGGCAAAGCTGAGGCCGGAGGCAACCGTAAGCACGAACAGCGTCGCGAGCGCCATGCCGGCGGCCGCCTCGAACCGGCGGCTCACGCCGATGAACGGGCAGAGCCCGAGAAAATGGGACAGGACGAAATTGTTGACCAGGCTCGCGCCGAGCGCGAGCAGCAGCAGCTCGGTCATGGGCTCCTCGCCGCGGGCGTCACTTCACCTTCATGCCAGGCGTGGCACCGGCATCCGGGGAGAGGATGAAGATCTCCTGACCGCCGGGCCCGGCTGCGAGCACCATGCCTTCAGACATCCCGAATCGCATCTTGCGCGGTGCCAGGTTCGCGACGACGACTGTCAGCCGTCCGACGAGCTGCGCCGGGTCGTAGGCTGAGCGGATGCCCGCGAAGACCTGCCGCTTGCCCAGTTCGCCGAGATCGACGCTGAGCCTGAGCAGCTTGTCCGCCCCTTCGACGAGTTCGGCGGAATCGATGCGCGCGATGCGCAGGTCGACACGCATAAATTCGTCGATGGAGAGGTCGGCCGGCTCCGCTGCCGCAGTCACGGCTGCTTGCTTGGCCGGCTTGGCGACTGCTGTTGCCGCGGGGGCGGATGCGACGGTCGTCGCCGTGCCGGCGGCAGTGGGTACGCCCGTGACCTGCAACGATTCGGCCGACGCGGCGAGCAACGCCTTGACGGCGGCTGGATCGACACGCGTGGCCAGCGGTTCGTATGCGCTGATCTGCGTGCCGAGCAACGGCGTCGCTGCATCGGACCACGCCTGCGGGGCCAGCCCCAGGAACTTCTCGGCGCCCGCGGCGAGCTTTGGCATGACGGGCTTCAGGTAAATCGCGAGCGCGCGGAACAGGTTCAGGCCCTGCGTGCAGACGCCCTGCACCTCGCCGGCGCGCGCTGCATCCTTGGCCAGCAGCCACGGCTTCTGCTGGTCGATGTAGAGATTGGCGCGATCGGTGAGTGCCATGATCTCGCGCATCGCGCCGGCCAGGTCGCGGCCTTCGTAAAGTGCGGCGATGCGTTCGCCGGCCGCGGCGAACTCTTCCTGCAGGGCCGGCTCCGGCAGCGTCGCAGCGAGCTGGCCACCGGAACCGCGCGCGATGAAACCCGCGCAGCGACTGGCGATGTTGACCAGCTTGCCGACGATGTCGGAGTTGACCTTCGCCGTGAAGTCGTCGAGGTTGAGGTCGAGGTCTTCGACGCCGTCACCGAGGCGTGAGGCGAAGTAGTAGCGCAGGTACTCCGCGGGCAGGTGGTCGAGCCACGCGCGCGCCGAGATCAGCGTGCCGCGCGACTTCGACATCTTGAGCCCGTTCACGGTCAGGAAGCCGTGGGCGAACACCGAGGTCGGCGTGCGATAGCCCGCGCCCTGCAGTACCGCAGGCCAGAACAGCGTGTGGAAGTACACGATGTCCTTGCCGATGAAGTGATGGACCTCGGCGTCGCTGCCGGGTGCCCAGTAGCGGTCGAAGTCGCGGCCGGTGCGGCGGCAATAGTGCAGCAGGCTCGACAGGTACCCGATCGGCGCGTCGAGCCAGACATAGAAGTATTTGCCCGTCTCGCCCGGAATCTCGAAACCGAAATAGGGTTCGTCACGCGAGATGTCCCAGTCGCGCAATCCGGCGCCGAACCACTCGCCGAGCTTGGAGGCGACCGCGGGCTGCAGTCGACCCGAACCGGTCCATTCGCGCAGCAGCGGCTCGAAGTCGCCGAGCTTGAAGAACAGGTGTTCCGATTCCTTCTGCACCGGGGTCGTGCCGCTTACGACCGAGATTGCATTGAGCAGATCGGCGGGGGTGTACGTGGCGCCGCAGACTTCGCAGCTGTCGCCGTACTGGTCGAGCGCGCCGCACTTCGGGCACGTGCCACGGACGTAGCGGTCCGGCAGGAACATCTTCGCCTGCTCGTCGTAGGCCTGCACGATGGTCTCGCGGCGGATGTGGCCGCCGGCGACCAGTCGCCGATAGATTTCGTAGGTGAGTTCGCGGTTCTCTTCCGAGTGCGTGGTGTGGAAATTGTCGTAGGAAATGTCGAACCCGCTGAAATCGCGTCGCTGCTCGGCGCCGACACGGGCGATCAGTTCTTCGGGCGTGATGCCTTCCTGCCGGGCCTTGAGCATGATCGGCGTGCCGTGGGCATCGTTCGCCCAGATGAACAGCACGTCATGACCGCGCATGCGCTGGAACCGCACCCAGATGTCGGTCTGGACGTACTCGACGATGTGCCCGAGGTGGGGCGCACCGTTGGCGTACGGCAGGGCGCTGGTGACGAGCAGGGTGCGCTTGGGCTGGGCAGTCATGGGGCGGGGCCGGTCGGCGTCGATGGGTCGGTCATTATGCCAGTCGAGCGCCGGAACGGCGTGATCGGTCGGTCCGTCGCAATGCTCGGCCCCGGACGCTCGGCTGTCGCGGGCGTTCGATCCGATGCCTGTCCCCGAGCTTGGAAAGGCAGACACGCGCTCGAGGACAGGCATCGGATCGAACGCCCGACACTCGGCGCCTGAGCTCGCACTCGCCACGGGCGAGCGCTCGCACGGCGCAAGCCGCCCGATCAGCGTCGGCTGTCACTGCACTACGGCGCATGCAGCGAGACCCGGGGTACGTCTTCCGCGCCGCGTGTCTGCCTTTCCAAGGCGCGGCAGACGTACCCCGGGTCTCGCTGCCTTGCGCAGGCTGCAGACACGTGCCCTCGGCGAAATGCCCCCGGCGATCGGGTCGATGCGGGGAGTGCGAATCCAGGTCGTCGGTGCGCGCGCAGCGACCGACTGGCGGCTAGGCGCGAAGCCTCAACCCATGTCCTTGAACTGCTCGAACTGCGGCTTGTTCATCGCCTTCTCGTAGGCCGAGCGCCCGGTGATCACGCCCTTGTCGAACAGCTCCTTGATCGCCGAATCCATCACGCGCATGCCGTGCGCCGCGCCGCTCTGCATCGCGTTCTCGAGCTGGTCGAGCTTGCCCTGGCGGATCAGGTTGGAGACGGCGGGGGTGTTGATCAGGATCTCGAGAGCGGCGATTCGCCCGCGCTTGTCGGCCCGCGGAATCAGCTGCTGCGAGATCACGCCGCGCAGCGAGGTCGACAGCATGGTGCGCACGTGGCCCTGCTTGTCCGCCGGAAACGCGTTGACGATGCGATCGACGGTGGGGGCCGCGCCGTTCGTGTGCAGGGTGCCCATGACCAGGATGCCCATCTCGGCGGCCGTGACGGCAATGCTCATCGTCTCGAGGTCGCGCAATTCGCCGACCAGCACGATGTCCGGGTCCTCGCGCAGCGCTGAATGCAGCGCCTCGGCGAAACCGGGGCTGTGCAGGCCGACCTCGCGCTGGCTGACCAGGCAACTCTTGCGCGGGTGCACGAACTCGATCGGGTCCTCGATCGTGAGGATGTGGCCCTTCTCGCGCGCGTTGATGTCGTCGATCATCGCGGCAAGCGTCGTCGACTTGCCGGAACCGGTCTTGCCGGTGACCAGGATCAGGCCATTGTTGACGTGGCAAAGGCTGCGCACGGCCTGCGGCAGGTTGAGCTGCTCGAGCGTCAGGGCCTTGGACGGGATGGCCCGCAGCACTGCGCCCAGGCCGCCGATGTGGCGGAAGACGTTGACGCGGAAGCGGGAGACGCCGGGAATCATGTACGCGAAGTCGGCGCCGTCCTTTTCTTCGAGCTGGGCTTGCGCGCGGCGCGTGATGAACTCGAGGATCGTGTCCTGCACGAACTGCTTTTCGAGCGGTTGGTCGCGCAGGGACTGCAAGGCACCGTGCAACCGCACGCGGGGCGGGTCGCCCGCGACGAAATGCAGGTCCGAGCCGCCTTTCTTGATCACCTCGAGCAGGAACTCGTCGATGCGCCGCGGTGTGTGCTGCGGCAGTTCACCCGTGCTGGAAGTGCCGCCCGCAACCTGGGTGACCGTTTCGCTGCTCATCGCTAGGCGCCTTGCGTCACGTCGGACTTGAGCGTGACGGTACCTTCGGGAATGTAGCGGGCAAAAGGCTTCTTGTCCTGCGCGTAGCCGAACGCGTCCTCCGGATCGATTTCGCGCGCCTGCACCGCCGCGAGCAGCGCCTGGTCGAGCGTCTGCATGCCGACGTCGCGGCCGGTCTGCAGCTGCGACGGAATCATGTGCGACTGCTCCGACGTGATGAGCTTGCCGATCGCGCGGTTCATGACCATCACTTCGCAGATCGCCTTGCGCCCGCGGAGGTCGGGCGTGCGCACGAGAAACTGCGTGACGACACCGAGCAGGCTCTGCGAGAGGAACCTCTTGGTCTGCTCGCGCTCCTCGGCGGGCAGTGCGTCGACGATGCGGTCGATGGTCTTGGTGGCGCTGGTCGTGTGCAGCGTGCCGAGCACGAGGTGGCCGGTCTCGGCGGCAGTCATCGCCCAGCGCACGGTGTCCGCGTCGCGCAGTTCGCCGACCAGGATGACGTCCGGATCTTCGCGCATCGCGGCCCGCACGCCTTCGGCAAAGGACGGGACGTGCGTATGCAGTTCGCGCTGGATGACCTGCGACTGCTTGCTGCGGTGGACGAATTCGATCGGGTCTTCGAGGCTGATGATGTTGAGCCGGCGCGTCTGGTTGAGGTGGTCGATCATCGCGGCGAGCGTGGTCGACTTGCCGGTGCCGGTCGAGCCGGTGACCAGCACCATGCCCTGGTGGAAGTCACAGAACCGTCTTCACGACCGGGGGCAGGTTCAGCGAATCGAGCGAGGGGACGTCGGACGGGATGGCCCGGAACACGGCGCCGACGCCCGTCTCCTTGCGAAAGACGTTCACGCGGAAGCGCGCGTTGTCCTCGGAGACATAGGAGAAATCGACGTCGTGGCCATGCTTGAACTGTTCCCTGTGCGTCGGCGTCAGGATCTCGGTGACGTAGCTTTCGAGCTCGGCCTCGGCCAGGTTGCGGAACTTGATTGGCAGCAGGTCGCCGTTCATCCGCAGCATCGGCGGGACGCCCACCGCGAGGTGGACGTCCGAGCAGCCCTGCGAGGCGCCGAGTTTCAGGAATGCGTCGATGCGCGCCAAGGTGTCCTCAGAGGTAGCGTTCGAGCGCGGAGCGCAGTTCGTCCATGGTCTGGAACCGGCGCGACTTGTCCACGGACATCGCCTTGCACACGATTTCGGAGAGGCCGGGCGGGATGCCGGCGTTCACCTCGATCGGTGGCTTGGCCTTGCCCTGGACGTGCTGGTACATGACCGCCATGTGGTCGCCGCGGTGGTAGGGCGGCTCACCCGTGAGCATCTCATACAGGATGACGCCGAGCGAGTATACGTCGGCCCGTTCGTCCACTTTCTTGCCCAGGATCTGCTCGGGAGCCATGTATTTTGGCGACCCGATCACATATCCGGTCTTGGTCAGCTGCGTGTCGCCCTGCTGCTGCGCGGCGGCCACGCCGAAGTCGACGATCTTGACCAGGCCGGTTTCGTCGATCAGCACGTTGGCCGGTTTCAGGTCGCGGTGGATGATGCCCGACTGGTGCGCCACCGCCATGCCGGTGGCCACGTCCATCGCGAAGCGCACTGCCTTGACCGAGCGGCAGCGGCTTGTCGTTGATCTCGTGGCCGAGGGTGTGCGACGGAAAGTACTCCATCGAGATCGCGTAGTTGCCGCGGATGAACAGGAAGTCGTAGATGCGGATGACGTTGCGATGCGTGATCTTGCGCGAGTAGCGCAACTCGTGCACGAACCGCTTCATCATCTCCTCGTCCTGCGAGACGTTGGGGTTCAGGAACTTGAGCACCAGCCGTTCGTCGACGACCGTGTCTTCCATGAGCAGCACGGTGCCGAAGGCGCCCTTGCCGATCTTCTGGATGTACTTGTAGCGGCCCTCGAGCACGTCGCCGGGCTTGAGCGCGGAGATGTCGAGGCGCTGCGCCGGGGCGGCCTGGCGCGCCATGCCGTCGAAGTCGGGCTTCTCGGCGAGCAGGGTCCGCGACGGCTCGGCCATGCGGGCGGCGCCTTGCTGCGCGTCGCGCACGCCGGTGGAGAAGCGGGCGTCCATGTCTTCCACTGCGCGCATGGCCGCGTGGCTGACGGTGGGGTCCGCCGACTCGGCGCCGAAGGCTTCGAGCCGCGCGCGCACCACGTTCGGCGCTGCCGTCGTCGACCAGCCGGGCCAGCGCCGTGATGACCTCGAGTCGCGCTTCCTTCGACGCGCTGTCGAGGTACGGCAGCAGGCTCGCGATCGTGGCGGGATCGCCCAGCTTGCCGATGGCGCGCACCACGGTGGGCAGCGAGCGCTCGTCCGTGGCGCGCAACAGGTCGAGCAGGCAAGGCAGCGCGCGCGGGCTGCCGATTTCGGCCAGCGCGTCGACGGCGCGCTCGCGCACCCACCAGTCGCTGTCGCGCGTCGCCTCGATGAGGAAGCCGATGGCACGCTCGTCCTTGGTCTGGTTGAGGATCTCGATCGCGGCGCGACGGACGTCCTCGTCCTGGTCGCGGATCAGTTCGAGCGCGGCTTCGATCACGCGCGGCCCGCCGATCTTGGCGAGCGCGTCGGCCGCGCGGCTGCGCACCCACCAGTCGTCGTCCTTGATCGACTGCAGCAGCGCCTTGATGTGCGCCGTCGTGCCGATCTCGTTCAGCACCTCGACGGCCGCGCGGCGGGCGTTCTCGTCCTCGTCGCGCAGCACCGGGATCAGGTGCCGCATGGTATCGGGATGATTGGCGCGCACGACGGCGCTGATGGCCTTCTGCTGCGTCTCGACGTCCGGATCGCGCAGCACCTCGCACAGCAGGCCCACGTCGACGTTGCTGCCGAACTCGGCGAGCGCGTTGAGCACGGCCTGCCGCACGAACTTGCTGGTGTCCTTGAGCTGGCGCTGGAGCACCTCGGCCACGTCGGGACGGTTGAACCGCGCCAGGATGTTGATGATGTGGGTGCGCGCGATCGGGTCCTTGCCCTCGACGCGGCTCATCAGGTCGGGCAGCAGGCTCTCGTCGGCCGTCTCGGCGATGATGCGGAACATGGCGGCCTTTTCCGCCGCGTCCTGGTTGTAGGCGCGCATCAGCACGTCACGCGCGTTGATCCGCGATTTTTGCGCCGTCAGGATGCCGACCACCGTGCCTTTCGGCATCGCAGGCTGGTCGAGCAGCGAAAAGAGCAGGCCCGCCGGGTAGTTGCGTGAGCTGGACAGCGCTGCGGCGGCACCGGCCACGGTCCGCTGGTTGCCCTCGGTGAGGCCGGCCGCCACCAGCGGAAAGGTCCGCTGGTCGAGCAGGGCAGTGAGCACCGCCACGAAGCCGGTCGTCTCCTGCTTGTCGGCGCTGGCGAGCGCGTCGAGCACGCGCGGAATGGCCGAAGGCCCCAGGCGCACGATTTTCTCGAGCGTCGCCCGATGACCGTCCTTGCCGTCAGACGCCTTGATCTCGGCGATCAGGCGATCGGCACGCAGGTTCGTGAAGAAACTCATGGGCGACGTGGTTGGATCATCTGCTCGTCACGGGCGGGGACGGTCCTCGTCCGGTGTGGGGTACAACGTCGCGCAGGCGCTACCGGTGGCGCCAATGCCCGCTGACATTATGCCACGCAGTCGCAGCGCCCCGCGGGCCGCTGACCCGCCTCTGGCGATGGATCGTTTCCGCTACAATCTTGAATTGCCGGCACATGCCGCCCCCCATGGCTCCGACGGACTTGCCCATGCAGGACGAACTACTCGCCCAGGCCCGCCTCTTGGTCGGGAATTATGTCGAACCGTACCTGGGGATGCCTCTGGCGGCGGCCAAAGCTGTGAAGTCCGTTCGATTGGAGGGCGGTCGGCCGGTCGTCGAGGTCGAACTCGGCTTTCCCCCGGGGTCCTACGCCCGCACGCTCGAGGGCGAGCTCCAGTCGCTGCTGCGGGCCGAGCCCGGGCTGGCCGACGCCACGGTCACCGTCGGCTGGAAGGTCGCCGCGCATCCGGCGCAGGGCCAGCTGCAGCCGCTGCCGGGTATCCGCAACGTGCATCGCGGTGGCCTCCGGCAAGGGCGGTGTCGGCAAGTCGACGACCGCCGTCAACCTGGCGCTGGCCCTGGCGCTGGATGGCGCCCGGGTCGGGCTGCTCGACGCCGACATCTACGGACCGAGCCAGCCCCGCATGCTGGGGCTGCAGGGCGAACGGCCGGTCAGCCACGACGGCAAGCGCATCCAGCCGCTCGAGGCGCACGGCATCAAGGTCATGTCGATCGGCTTCCTGATCGAGGAAGAGCAGCCGATGGTCTGGCGCGGGCCGATGGTCACCCAGGCGCTTGCAGCAGCTGCTCAACGACACCGACTGGGGCGAGCTCGATTACCTGATCGTCGACATGCCGCCCGGCACGGGCGACATCCAGCTCACGCTGTCGCAGCGCGTGCCGGTGAGCGGCGCCGTGGTCGTGACCACGCCGCAGGACATCGCGTTGCTCGACGCGCGCAAGGGTCTGCGCATGTTCCAGAAGGTGAACGTGCCGGTGCTCGGCATCGTCGAGAACATGAGCACCCACGTGTGCTCGAGCTGCGGCCACGAGGAACCGATCTTCGGCAGCGGCGGCGGTGAGCGCATGGCCGCGCAGTACGGCGTGGCGCTGCTCGGGCAGCTGCCGCTCGACATCCGTATCCGCGCGGAAACGGATGCCGGCCGCCCGACCGTGGTCGTCGATCCCGCCGGTCCCATCGGCAAGGCCTACCAGGACACCGCGCGCCGCACCGCCGCCAGGCTTTCCGTCGCGGCCGGCGCTGCGGCGGGCTTCCCCACGATTACCGTCGAGGACACCTGACCGTGAGCATCAAATCCGACCGCTGGATCCGCCGCATGGCCGCGAGCCACGGCATGATCGAACCCTTCGAGCCCGGCCAGGTGCGCGTGGCGGACGGCCAGCGCATCGTCTCCTACGGCACGTCGAGCTACGGCTACGACGTGCGCTGCGCGGCTGAATTCAAGATCTTCACCAACATCAATTCGACGATCGTCGATCCGAAGGACTTCGACCACGGCTCGTTCGTCGATTTCGACGGCCCGGTCTGCATCATCCCGCCGAACTCGTTCGCGCTGGCCCGCACCGTCGAATACTTCCGCATTCCGCGCAGCGTGCTGACGGTGTGCCTCGGCAAGTCGACGTATGCGCGGTGCGGCATCATCGTCAACGTGACGCCGCTCGAGCCCGAGTGGGAAGGGCACGTGACGCTCGAGTTTTCCAACACGACGACGCTGCCGGCGAAGATCTACGCCAACGAGGGCGTGGCGCAGATGCTGTTCTTCGAATCGGACGAAGTCTGCGAGACCTCGTACAAGGATCGCGGCGGCAAGTACCAGGGGCAGAAGGGCGTGACGCTGCCCAAGGCCGTGAGGGAAGGGGCGGGCAGTGAGCCCCTGAATCGTCCGCCCTTCCAGCCCCGCCTCCGCTAGCCTCACTGGTCCGCTCTCTCCAGCTTCACCAGCTTCATCTGCACCTCCGGATTGCCCTTGCGGTACTGGATGGCCTGCACCGGTATGTAGCCGAGTGACGGCGCGTGCCACACCTTCGACACGCGGTTAGAGCCGTCGCGCTGGTTCGCCCATACTTCCGTTTCCAGCTGGCCGTACGGCGTCATGATCTGTGCGGTGCCTTCCTGCCAGTAACGGTAGTCGCGCATCTTGTTGCCGGTGATGATGCGGAATGACTGCGGCTTACGTCCCGCAAGGCGTTCCTGGATCATCGCCGCCTGCACGGATGCCGTGTCCTGCGTTCCGGGGGCCAGCGTGAACGACACCGGCTTGCCGTCGGCATCACCGGTCACGATACCTTGCGGTCCAGTCGTAGTCGAGGCGGACGTCCTTGGTCGTCGATTGCGAACCGTCGTTGAACGAGAACGACACCGGCCGGACGCCCGCCGCAGTAATGTTCATCGTGCTGACTTCGCGGGCCTGCGGGCTCACCGCGACGCGGCCGAACAGGTTCGGGTACGCGCGCGTCTCGTACAGCCATTGGCCGGCCACCGAGCCGTGCCTGAAGCTCGATTCGATCTCCCCGCCGCTCAGGCCGCGATAGCTGACCTGGTAGCGTGCCTTGTACGGCTGCAGCGTCGCCGCCTTCGACGCCGCGCCGGGCGCGGCAGTTTCCGCCTGCGCCGCGGGCAGCAGCAATGCGAGGCCCATCGCCGCGAAGCCAGTCACGACGAGGGTCTTCGACAACAACTTGCGCAGTCGCGCAGCAGCATCAGGCGTTTTCCTCGGTGACAGCGTCGAGCAGCAGCGGCGCTTCGATGCGCCGACCGTCGAGGCAGACGGCGTCGTCGCGCAGCACGAGACGGCCCGTCGCAAACCAGCCAACGACGCGCGGATAGATGATGTGCTCCTGGCGCAGGACGCGGGCGGCGAGGGTGTCCTCGTCGTCACCGGCCAGCACCGGAACCCTGGCTTGTAAGACCACCGGTCCGCCGTCGAGTTCGGGCGTCACGAAATGGACGCTGGCGCCGTGTTCGCGGTCGCCCGCCTCCAGCGCGCGGCGGTGGGTGTGCAGGCCGGGGTAGAGCGGCAGCAGGGAAGGGTGGATGTTGAGCAGACGCCCGGCGAACCGCTGCACGAACCCGTCGCTCAGGATGCGCATGAAGCCGGCCAGGACGACGAGGCCCGGGTGCGAAGCCCGCAACCAGGTCCCCGAGCGCGTTGCCGTAGGCCGTGCGATCGGCAAACTGCTGCGGGGCGAGCGCGACTGCCGCGATGCCACGCTCGCGCGCCCAGTCGAGCGCGCCCGCGTCGGCCCGGTCGCTCACCACGGCCTCGATGCTGATCGGCAGCGCGCCCGCATCGGCCTGGGCGGCGATCGCCATGAGATTGCTCCCGCGCCCCGAGACGAGCACGACGACGCGGAGCCGCGGGATTGCAGCCGTCATTCGACGATGACGACCTCGCGGCTGCCGGAGCGGACCTCGCCGATCACGGACGCCGTCTCGCCGCAGGCGCGCAGGATGCCGAGCGCGCGGTCAGCCTCTCCCGGCGGCACGCAGAGCGTCATGCCGAGGCCGCAATTGAACGTGCGATACATCTCGTCCGTGGCCACCTTGCCCACGCGCTGCAGCCAGTCGAAGATCGCCGGGCGTGGCCACAGGCGCGCATCGATGACGGCTTCGAGGCCGGGCGGCAGGACGCGCGGGATGTTGCCGGTGGGACCGCCGCCCGTGATGTGGGCGATGCTGTGCACGGGCACGGTCTGCTGCAGCAGCGCGAGCACGGACTTCACGTAGATGCGGGTGGGCTCGAGCAGCTGTTCGTAGAGCGGCTTGCCATCGAGCAGCGTGGACGGACCGGCGCCGCCGAGCGTGAGCAGGCGGCGGATCAGCGAATAGCCGTTGGAATGCGCGCCGGAGGAGGCGAGGCCGATGATCGCGTCGCCCGCGCGGGTGCGGGTACCGTCGATGATCAGGTCCTTCTCGACGATGCCGACGCAGAAGCCGGCCAGGTCGTAGTCGTCGCCTTCGTACATGCCGGGCATTTCCGCCGTCTCACCGCCGACCAGCGCGCAGCCGGCCTGCAGGCAGCCTTCGACGATGCCCTTGATCACCCGCTCGGCGACATCGACGTCGAGCTTGCCGGTGGCGTAGTAATCCAGAAAGAACAGTGGTTCCGCACCCTGCACGACGACGTCGTTCACGCACATCGCCACGAGATCGATGCCGATGGTGTCGTGGCGGCCCGTCTCGATTGCAAGTCGCAGCTTGGTTCCGACACCGTCGGTGCCGGCGACCATGACCGGCCGGCGATACCGGTCGAGGGGCACTTCGACCAGCGCGCCGAAGCCGCCGATGCCGCCGAGCACCTCGCGGCGCATGGAGCGCTTGACCGCGGGCTTGATGCGGTCGACGAGCGCGTCGCCCGCCTCGATGTCGACGCCGGCGTCGCGATACGTCGTGCTGCTGGTCGGGCTCTCGGCCATTGTTCTGCTGCTCCGGGGGGTGAGGCCCCGGTTGTGACTCGAGGCTGTGGTATTTTACACACCGGCCGACGGCCCCGACTTCCCTCCACATCAAGATGGCCCACCGCACCCACGTCGTAACCGCTGGTCCGGCGCGCAAGTTCGCGTGCGGAGCACTCTTTTGGCTGGCACTGGCCTGCTCTCCGGCCTGGGCGGACGTGGCCCTGTACCAGGCTTCGGTGCCGCTCACGGGGACCGCGGAGGCCGACCGCGTCGCCGCCTTCGGCGAAGCCCTCAAGGTGGCTGCCGTCAGGGCCTCTGGCCGGAGCGATGCGGGTGCGGCCCCGGCCATTGCCGGCGCGGCAGCGGCTCCCGCCACCTACGTGCAGCAATACTCGACGACGACCGACCGCATGCTCAAGGTCGGTTTCGACGCCCGCGCCATGGAGCGGCTGCTGCAGCAGGCGGGGTTGCCGCTGTGGCCTGCCGAGCGGCCTGCGACCACCGTACTGCTGTTCCCGGCAGGCGCCGTGCGAGCCGTGACGGCCGCCGAAAGACCGCCCGAGCGCGCCGAGGTCGAACGGGCGGCGGCGAGTCGGGGCGTGCCCCTGGCATGGCCCGTCGAACCGGTCGACCTGGCTACGGCCCGTACCCGGGCCGCGGCGGCAGGCACCACCGGCGCGGTGCTGGTGGGCGCGCCTGCCGGGACCGGCTACGACTGGACGTTTGGCCATGCCGGGCAATCGGCCCGGGGCCAGGGCGGAATCGGTGCCGGAGTCGGCCTGGCGGCAGACACGCTGGCCAGCCGATATGCGCCCGGTTCCACGCGGTCACTGCAAACCGTCCCGGTCCTGATCGGCGGCCTGGACGACGTGCAGAGCTTTGCGGCCCTCACCCGGTACCTGGAGAGCCTGAGCCTGGTGCGTGCCGTGTCGCTGCGGGCCCTCTCGGGCAGCGCCGCGCAGTTCGACCTGGAACTGCGTGGCGACCTCGAGTTGCTCCGCCGTATCGTCGCCCTGGACGGCCGGCTGGCGCCTGCGCCGCGGCCCGAATTGCCGGCCGCCGAGGCCCCGGACTTCATCTGGCAGCCATGAGCCTGCGCCACCTACCCAACCTGCTGTGCGTCCTGCGCATCGCGCTCGTGTATCCGGTCGTGCATTGGATCATGCAGGGCCGCTACGCCGACGTCATGCTGCTCTTTGCGCTCGCGGCTTCGACCGACGCGCTCGACGGTTTTCTCGCCAAGCGTTTCGGGTGGACCAGCAAGCTCGGCAGCCTGCTCGATCCGCTCGCCGACAAGGCGCTGCTGGTGTCCGTGTTCATCTGCCTGAGCTGGGTCGGCCACGTGCCCTGGCTGCTCACGGGACTCGTGCTGTTGCGCGACCTGGTGATCGTGTTCGGCGCGATCACCTACAAGCTGCTGTTCGGGCCCGTGAATGGCAACCCGACGATCGCGAGCAAGATCAATACGCTCGCGCAGATCGTGTACTGCCTCGCGGTCGTGGCAGCGCTGGCCTACCAGTGGCCGCCCGAATGGGCCGTGCTTGCGCTGGGGGCGTTCGTGCTGTTCTCGACCTGCGTCAGCGGCATCGACTACACGTTGATCTACGTGCGGCGTGCACAGGTCGTCGTCCGCGACCGTGAGCTGCAACGGCGATGAACGGCGGATCGCGGCGCAACTGATGGAGCAATTGCCCCTGCGCATGCGCTTGCGCGACAGCGCGCGCTTTGCCAGTTTCGTCGCCGGCGCCAACGTGCAGGCCTGCGTCGCGCTGCAAGGCGCGCGGCCGCAGGCGGCGCCGGTCGTCTGGCTCTGGGGCCGGGCGGGTACCGGCAAGTCCCATTTGCTGCAGGCCGCCTGCGCTGCAGCCGGCGAGCGCGGCGAAGCTGCGGCCTACCTCGATCTGGCATTGGCCCCCACCAGCGAAATGCTCGATGGCTGTGACGCACTGGCGCTGGTCTGCCTCGACGGGCTCGATGCGGTCGCCGCCGATCCGGCCTGGAACAGCGCGATCTTTCGCCTGCACACGCTGCTGCAGGACGGCTCGGGACGGCTGCTGATCGCGAGTACGTTGCCGCCCTCGGGATTGGGGCTCACGCTGCCGGACCTGCGCTCGCGCCTGCTGGCGGCCGACATCTACCAGCTGGCCGAGCTCGACGAGGCCGGCCAGTGCGATGCATTGCGGTTGCGCGCGGCCAGCCGGGGGCTGGAACTGTCTGAGGAGGCGGCGCTGTACCTGGTGCACCGGGTGCCGCGCGACATGCACTCCCTGTTTGGCGTGCTCGACCAGCTCGACGAGGCGTCGCTCGCCGCGCAGCGCCGGCTGACGGTGCCGTTCCTGCGCGATGCGCTGGAGGGGGGCCTGGGCGGGCGGGACTGAGCGGGCGTCACTCAGCGTGACACCAGGGACGCTCTGCCCAGGTCCGCAAGTGACGCGTTGCGTGCGCTCGATCCGGTGCCTGTCCCCGAGCACTCAAGGTCAGCCGCGCCGGTTTCCAATTCGGCACCGCGCGTCGAACACGCGAGGGCGGCCCGTCGCTGGCGCGTCCGACCCGGGACCGTTCCCCGAGCTTGGAAAGGCAGACACGCGCTCTGGGAACGGTCCCGGATCGGACGCTTGCGACATGCCAGCCTGCGACGCTGCCAGAGCGCTCGATCCGGTGCCTGTCACAGAGCGCGTGTCTGCCTTTCCAAGCTCGGTGACAGGCACCGGATCGAGCGCACGCAACGCGTCACTTGCAGACCTGGGCAGAGCGTCCCTAGGAAGCAGGCACGGGGCGCGTGAGACGCAGGTAGGCGACCAGCGCCAATACCAGGCCGAGACTTACGCTCAGCATCGCCGCGGCCAGCAGGCGGATGGCCGGGTTGGCCACCACTTCGGTCAGCGCATAGACGAAATGCGGCGTCACGCACAGCGTGGCCCAGGCGAAAGTGCGCCGCTGCCGGCGCAGCAGCCCCGGCAACGTGATCAGCAGCGGCAGCACCAGCCATGCCACCACCAGCCAGAACGAAACCGTGCTGCGCTCGCCGAAGAACGCGGCCAGCAACGACAGACCGGCCAGCAGCAGCACCAGCGTGAGCGCGATCAGTCGCGCGTGGCCGGCACCGCTCGCGCTGTCGGCATGGGCGTCAGTCACTGCGCACCGCCCGCGCGGCAGCGGCGAGTTCGGCGAGCCTGCGCCCAAGCAATTGCGCCAGTTCCCGCTCGTCGTCGCTCAGCTTCACGGGCGTGTTCCCGGCCACGGCCAGGTGCGTGGCGCCGTAGGGCGAGCCGCCCGTACGCGTGCGATTGAGCGCCGGGGCCGTGTAGGGCAGGCCGACCAGGTACATGCCGTGGTGCAGCAACGGGATCATCATCGTGAGCAGCGTCGATTCCTGCCCGCCGTGCATGGATGACGTGGAGCTGAACACGGCGGCCGGCTTGCGGTCGAGGGCGCCGTTCAGCCACAGGGAACTGGTGCCATCGAGAAAGTATTTCATCGGCGCGGCCATGTTGCCGAAGCGCGTCGGACTGCCAAGTGCGATTCCATCGCATTCGGCGAGATCCGCATGCGTGGCGTAGGGCGGACCTGATTCCGGCACCGCCGCTGCCACCGCCTCGGTGGTCGGCGAGACGGGGGGCACCGTGCGCAGTCGGGCGGTGACGCCGGGCACCGATTCGACGCCGCGGACGATGTGGCGCGCCACTTCGGCCGTCGCGCCGTGCCGGGAATAGTAGAGAACGAGCACTTCAGCCATGTTGACCTTGATTCCCGGGACCGGACGGATGGATTCGCGAGCTCAGCGGCGCGCGGATTCTAGGACGGCGAGCCTTGACGGTACAGGGACTGCTTGTTACGGTCCTTGGGGTCAGGCATTTCACCCACAAAAGGCTCATTGCCGCGTGCACCGTTTCACGTCGCGGTTGCTGCTCACCTGCCTGCTGCTCGCCGGAGTGGCACTCGGCGGCTGCGCGGGTGCCCCGGTGCAGGAAATGAGCAACGCGCGGCAGGCCGTCAAGGCGGCCGAGCGCGCAGGGGCGGCGACGGCCGCACCCGAGCAGATGAGCGAGGCCCGGCAATTGCTCAAGAATGCCGAAAGCCTGCTCCGTCGCGGCGAATATCGCGATGCTCGCGATGCCGCCGACCTGGCCCGCACCCGGGCCGTCGAGGCGCGCGGCGTCGCCGAGGCCGCGAAGCTAACTCCCAAGCCTTGACGGTCGTCCGTCGCTGCCTCGTCGCCGGCCGCGTCCAGGGCGTGTTCTACCGTGCCAGCACACGCGCTCGCGCCGAGGAACTCGGCGTGACGGGCCACGCGCGCAACCTGCCCGACGGTCGTGTCGAAGTGCTCGCCTGCGGCGAGGCCGCAGCGGTCGAGGCGCTGTGCCAGTGGCTCTGGCGCGGTTCGCCGGCGTCGAGCGTGCGTGACGTCGTCATCGAGGATGTCGAGCCGGCGGCACTCGCGCAGTGGCCGGACACGTTCCGCGCCGCCTAGGGACGCTATGTCCAGGTCCGCAAGTGACGCGGTGCGTGCGCTCGATCCGGTGCCTTTCACCGAGCACTCAAGGTCAGCCGCGCCGGTTTCCAATTCGGCACCGCGCGTCGAACACGCGAGGGCGAGCAGTCGCTGGCGCGTCCGACCCGGGACCGTTCCCCGAGCTTGGAAAGGCAGACACGCGCTCTGGGAACGGTCCCGGCTCGGACGCTTGCGACGTGCCAGCCTGCGACGCTGCCAGAGCGCTCGATCCGGTGCCTGTCACAGAGCGCGTGTCTGCCTTTCCAAGCTCGGTGACAGGCACCGGATCGAGCGCACGCAACGCGTCACTTGCAGGACTGTGCATAGCTTCCCCAGGGCGGCGTCGCCCACGGCCGCAGGGTGCGACCGCGTGGCGTTCAGTTCGCAATGGTCCAGCGCGTGGCCAGGCGATCGATGACGAGATCCGAGTACTTGGGCCGGCCGAGGCTGCCGTTGTAGCGCTGCAGGGCGCGCTGGTAATCGCCGCGTTCCTTGCGCAGGTAGAAGCCCAGGATCGTCGTGCCCATGCGCACGTTGTCGGCGATGCGCACCAGCTGGTCGTTGGTCATGCCGAGTTCGCGCGGCCAGAACGGCATGACCTGCATCAGACCCACGGCGCCGGCGGATGACACGGCGTAGCGGTCGAACCGGCTCTCGACATCCATCACGGCGAGCACGAGCTCGGGCGGGATGTTGACGCGCTTGGCCTCGCAGTGCACCGCGTGCAGGATCGCCTCGCGGTCCTTGTCGTCTGCGACGTAGCGCAGCAGGCGCGGCTCCATCGTCGCGAACCAGACCGCACGCTCGTACTTGTCGTCGAAACAACGGGTGGGTTCGATCGCCGCGGCGATCACCCCGCGCAGCTCCGGGTCCATCTGGCGATCGGCGCGCGCTGCGGCCCAGGGCAGGGCCGCAAGCACGAACAGCGACAGCGCAGCTATGGCAGGGGGGCGGGGCATGGGCGCGTCAGTTGCGCGTCAGGTGCGAGGCTGGCCCCGCTTCGAGCGCAGGAATGCCGCCGCTTCCGCGACGGGTACCTCGGCGGCGACGCCGTCGCGGCGGCGCTTGTACTCGAGCACGCCACGTTCGAGGCCCTTGTCGCCGATGACGATGCGGTGCGGGATGCCGATGAGTTCGTCGTCGGCGAACTTGACGCCGGGCCGCGCGTCGCGATCGTCGAGCAGCACGTCGAGCCCGGCTGCCGTCAGCTCGGCGTACAGGGCTTCCGCCACCTGCTGCACGCGGGCCGACTTCTGCATGTTGATCGGGATCAGTGACACGTCGAACGGCGCGATGGGCTCCGGCCAGATGATGCCGCGTTCATCGTGGTTTTGTTCGATGGCAGCGGCCACGACGCGCGTCACACCGATACCGTAGCAGCCCATGGCCATCACGACGGACTTGCCCTGCTCGTCGAGCACGGTGGCATTCATCGCCGCGCTGTACTTGCGGCCGAGCTGGAAGATGTGGCCGACCTCGATGCCGCGGGCGATGCCGAGCGTGCCCCTGCCGGTGGGACTCGGGTCGCCCGCCACGACGTTGCGCAGGTCCACGACTTCGCCCTCAGGCAGGTCGCGGCCCCAGTTCACGCCGGTGAAATGCATGTCACGCTCGTTCGCGCCGCAGACGAAATCGCTCATCTGGGCAGCGGAGCGGTCGACGTACAGCTTGCACGCGAGGCCGACCGGCCCGATGAAGCCGGGCTCGCAGCCGGCGGTCGCCTGCACGGCCTCGATGCTGGCCATGCGCAGCGGCGAGGCCACGCCGGGCAGCTTCTGCGCCTTGATCGCGTTGAGTTCGTGATCGCCGCGCACCAGCATAGCGACCGCGCCGCCCTTGTCGCCCTCGACCAGCAGCGTCTTCAGGCACTTGTCCGCGCCCACGCCGAGGAACTTCGTCAGGTCGTCGATGGTGCGGACCCTGGGCGTCTCGACCTTCTGCAGCACAGCCGTCGGCGCGCCGCGGGGAGCCGAGGGCGCGACTGCTTCGGCCAGCTCGAGGTTGGCGGCGTAATCGTCGCCGTCCGAGAAGGCGATGGCGTCTTCGCCGGAATCCGCGAGCACGTGGAACTCCTGCGAGGCGCTGCCGCCGATACTGCCGGTGTCGGCGCCCACGGCGCGGAACCGGAGCTGCAGGCGTTCGAAGATCGCGTTGTACGCGCGGTACATCGCCTGGTAGCCCTCTTCGAGCGAGGCGTCGTCGATGTGGAACGAGTACGCGTCCTTCATCGTGAACTCGCGTGCCCGCATCACGCCGAACCGCGGCCGGATCTCGTCGCGGAACTTGGTCTGGATCTGGTAGAAATTCACCGGCAGCTGGCGATAGCTCTTGAGCTCGCGGCGCGCGATGTCGGTGATCACTTCCTCGTGCGTCGGTCCGTAGCAGAACGTGCGGTCGTGGCGGTCCTTGATGCGCAGCAGTTCCGGGCCGTACTGCTCCCAGCGGCCCGATTCCTGCCACAGCTCGGCCGGCTGCATCGTCGGCATCAGCACCTCGAGCGCGCCGGCCCGGTTCATTTCCTCGCGCACGATGTGCTCGACCTTGCGCAGGACGCGCAGGCCGATGGGCAGCCACGTGTACATGCCGCCGGCCAGGCGCCGGATCAGGCTGGCGCGCAACATGAGCTGGTGGCTGACCACCTCGGCGTCGGCAGGAACGTCGCGCAGGGTATTGACTGGATACGTCGAGAGTCGCATTTCGCGTCCGATCGGCAGAAAAAACACTGCCATGTTACCAGAGCGTACCGTCCGTCCCGGTCGGTCGCGCGTCGACGCGCGCAACGCTTGGACGCCACTTTGCGGGGACCCGGTCCGGTGCCTTTCCCGAGCGCGTGTCTGCCTTTCCAAGCGAGTGGAAAGGCACCGGACCGGGTCCCCGCCCAGGGGCGCGATCACGGTGTGCGATCCGTCGCGCCTGCCTATATCATGGAGGCCGCTCACACCCGCCAGGTGGCGCCTCCATGACGACTGAACCCCCCGCGACGGACGCAGCGCGAGCTCGTCCCCGCAACCGCGGCGTGTACCTGCTGCCCAACCTGTTCACCACAGGTGTCCTGTTCGCAGGCTTCTACGCGATCGTCGCGGCGACTGACGGCAACTTCGACCGGGCCGGCATCGCGATCTTCATCGCGATGGTCAGCGACGGCCTCGACGGCCGCATCGCGCGCTGGACCAATACCCAGAGCGATTTCGGTGCGCAGTTCGACAGCCTTTCGGACATGGTCGCGTTCGGCCTGGCACCCGCCATCGTGGCCTACCAGTGGGGCGTGGTCCGCATCGCGGAGTACGGCTACCTGTGGGGCCGGCTCGGCTGGCTCGCCACGTTCTTCTACGCGGCCTGCGTCGCGATCCGCCTCGCGCGTTTCAACACCAAGGTCGATTCGGCCGACAAGCGCTTCTTCGAGGGCCTGCCGAGCCCGTCAGGTGCCGCGGTGCTGGCGGGTTTCGTCTGGATGCTCGAGTCGCTGCAGCGCGAGGGCCTGCGCGACCTGATCCTGGCCTTCACGGTGGCGATGATTGCGGGCAGCCTCATGGTCAGCCGGTTCCGCTACCTGAGCGGCAAGGATCTCGACCCCCGCATGCGCATCCCGGTGGCCTTCATCGTGCTGGTGCCGCTCGGTTTCGTGCTCGTGGGTTCCAGTCCGCCCGAGATGTTGTTCGCCCTGTTCGCCGTGTATGCCAGCTCCGGGCCGCTCTGGTGGGCCTGGCGCAGGTTGCGGCGCGGCCGTCGGCCGCGGGCGGGGTCGGGAGGCTGACGCCGTGGTGAACGCCCACCAGGCCGCTTACCTGCAGGCACTCGGCGTGGACGTCTACGTGCCGCGCGTCGGCGCCCGCGCTGCTGGCGCTGGAACCGGCTGCCACCGAGGCCCCGCCACAGCCCGTGGTGGTCGCGGCCGCTCGCGCGCTGAAGCCGGCAGCCGCGGCCGCCCGGCCTGCGCAACCCGAGCCGCGGCAGCCAGCGCTGCCCGAGCCGCAGGTGGCCATCCCGGACATCGCCCGCGACCTCGACTGGGACTCGTTGCGGGCCGCAGTGGCCGCATGTGAACGCTGCGAGTTGCACGGCACGCGCACCCAGACCGTCTTCGGCGTCGGCGACCCGCACGCGCGCTGGATGTTCATCGGCGAGGCGCCGGGCGCCGACGAAGACCGGCAGGGCGAACCGTTCGTGGGGCGCGCCGGCCAGCTGCTCACCTCGATGATCCGCGCGCTCGGGCTGCAGCGCGAGAACGTCTTCATCGCCAACGTGCTCAAGTGCCGCCCGCCGGGCAATCGCGATCCCCGGCCGGCGGAGGCTGCGAGCTGCCGCACCTATCTCGAGCGCCAGGTCGCGCTGGTGAACCCGACGCTGGTGGTTGCCGTCGGGCGCATCGCGGCGCAGAACCTGCTCGCGACCGAAACGCCGATCGCCAAGCTGCGGGGCAAGGTGCATGCGTTCGGTGCGCGCTCGTGGCCGCTGGTGGTCACCTATCACCCCGCGTACCTGCTGCGCACGCCGAGCGAGAAGCGCAAGGCCTGGCACGACCTGCTGCACGCCCGCCAGTTGTTCGACCGCCTGCAGCAGGAGTCCGCCGCGGGAGGCCCGGCATGAGCTCGGCCGGTCTGCCTGCAGCCGAGTCGCCCGCTCGCGTGCGATTTCGCGCGATGACTCCCGCCGACGTCCCGCAGGTGGCCGCCGTCGAGCGCGGCGCCTATCCGTTTCCCTGGAGCGAAGGCATCTTCCGCGACTGCCTGCGCGTCGGGTACCTGTGCCGCGTCGCCGAGAACGACGGCGAACTCGTGAGCTACGGCATCGTCGCCATGGGTGCGGGCGAAGCCCACATCCTCAACATCTGCGTGGCGGCGCACATGCGCGGCCGCGGCATCGGCCGGCGCATGCTGCAACTGCTGCTCGAGCGCTCGCAGCAGGCCGGCATGCAGGACGTCTTTCTCGAGGTGCGTCCGTCCAACCCCCACGCCATAGCGCTGTACCAGTCGCTGGGCTTTCACGAGGTGGGGCGGCGGCGCGCCTACTACCAGGCCGAGGTGGGGCGCGAGGATGCGTTGGTCCTCAAGCTCTCAATGCCGGTAAAATCCGACGAATGAATCAACCATTCGACGAAGTGGCGCGTCGCCGCACCTTCGCCATCATTTCGCACCCCGACGCCGGCAAGACCACCCTCACCGAAAAACTGCTGCTGTTCGGGGGTGCGATCCAGCTGGCCGGCACGGTCAAGGGACGCAAGGCAACCCGTCATGCGACCTCCGACTGGATGGCGCTCGAGCAGCAGCGCGGCATCTCGGTGACGTCCAGCGTCATGCAGTTTCCGTACGCGGGACGCATGGTGAACCTGCTCGATACCCCGGGGCACGAGGACTTCTCCGAAGACACCTACCGCACGCTGACCGCCGTCGACTCTGCGCTGATGGTCATCGACTGCGCGAAGGGCGTCGAGACGCGCACGATCAAGTTGATGGAGGTCTGCCGGCTGCGCGACACGCCGATCATGACGTTCATCAACAAGCTCGATCGCGAAGGCCGCGAGCCGATGGATCTCCTCGACGAGATCGAGCGCGTGCTGAAGATCAGCTGTGCGCCGGTGACGTGGCCGATCGGCATGGGCCGCGCCCTCGCCGGCATCTACCACCTGCTCGAAGACCGCATCTACGCGTACCAGGCGGCGGAGAAGGGGCGGGCCGGTACCAACGAGATCATCGACGGGCTCGACAGCGACGAAGCGACGGAGTTTCTCGGTGAGCGGGCCGCGGCCTATCGCGAGGAGATCGAGCTGGTCCGCGGCGCCTCGCACACTTTCGACCTCGCCGAGTACCGCGCGGGCCGCCAGACGCCGGTGTTCTTCGGTTCGGCCATCAATAACTTCGGGGTGACGGAGCTGCTGTCGGCATTCGTCGAGATCGCGCCCGCGCCGCTTGCGCGCGAGACGACGACGCGCACCGTCGAGCCGCACGAGGAGCCGCTGTCCGGGTTCGTCTTCAAGATCCAGGCCAACATGGATCCGGGGCACCGCGACCGCATCGCCTTCATGCGCATCTGCGCGGGCCGCTATCGCAAGGGCATGCGGCTGTTCCACGTGCGCCACGGCAAGGAAATCCGGGTGGGCGACGCCGTTACATTCCTGGCGGCCGACCGCCAGCACACCGACGAGGCCTACGCCGGCGACATCATCGGCCTGCACAACCACGGCACCATCAACATCGGCGACACGCTCACCGAGGGCGAGAAGATCATGTTCACGGGCATCCCGAACTTCGCGCCCGAACTGTTCCGGCGCGTGGTGCTGCGGGATCCGCTGCGCATGAAGGCGCTGCAGAAAGGTCTCGACCAGTTGTGCGAGGAGGGCGCGACGCAGCTGTTCCGTCCGCTGCGCAACAACGACCTGATCCTGGGTGCGGTGGGCCAGTTGCAGTTCGACGTGGTGGCCTTCCGGCTGCAGGACGAATATTCCGTGCAGGCCGCCTGGGACGCGATCAGCGTCTACACGGCGCGCTGGGTGTATTGCGCCGATGCGAAGAAGCTCGCGGAGTTCCGTGATAAGGCCTACGACAACCTCGCGCTCGACCATGCCGGCGCGCTGGTGTACCTGGCGCCCACGCGCGTGAACCTGCAACTGACGCTCGAGCGCTGGCCGGACGTCTCGTTCCGCGAGACCCGCGAGCACCTGGCGAGCGCGGCGTGAGCCACCCATGACGAGCCGCGCCGTGCTGACCCGCCGCCCGGTGGTGTCGTGGGCGCTCTATGACTGGGCCAACTCGGCGTTCGCCACCACGGTCATGGCCGGATTCTTCCCGGTCTTTTTCAAGCAGCACTGGAATGCCGGCGTCATCGCCACCGAGAGCACGTTCCGGCTCGGCGTGACGAGCGGACTCGCGAGCCTGATCATCGCCGTGATGGCGCCGGTGCTCGGCGCGATCGCCGACCGCAGCAGTTCGCCGCGTGCGGTTGCTGCTCATGTGCACGGTGCTCGGTGCGGCGGCCACCGCAGGCCTCGCGCTGGTGGGCCAGGGCCACTGGGTCGGCGCGGCCGCGCTCTATGTCGTGGCGTCCTTAGGTTTCTGGGGCGGCATCGTCTTCAACGACTCGTTGCTGCTGCACGTCGCCGAGCCCGCCGAGTACGACCTGGTGTCTGGCTTCGGCTACGCCATGGGCTACCTCGGGGGCGGCCTGCTGTTCGCCCTGAACGTGTTCATGACACTGCAGCCGGCGACGTTCGGGCTGCCCGACGCGGCGGCAGCGGTGCGCGTCTCCTTCGTCATGACGGGGGTGTGGTGGCTCGTGTTCGCGTTACCGCTGCGTGCTGTTCGTGAAGGAGAAGCAGTCGGCAAAGCCGGTCGTCGGGCCCCGCGAGGCCGTGCGTCTCGGCCTGGCCGAACTGCGGATCACGCTCGGCGAGATCCGCAAGTACCGGCCCGTGTTGTGGTTCCTGGCCGCCTACTGGCTCTACATCGACGGCGTGAACACCGTGATCAAGATGGCCGTGGATTACGGCCTTTCGCTGGGATTCGAGGCGTCGGACCTGGTGGCGGCGCTGCTGCTCACGCAGTTCGTGGCGTTTCCGGCCGCGCTCGCCTTCGGCTGGCTCGGCGGCAGGATCGGCCCGCGCAACGGCATCTTCATTGCGCTTGCGGTCTATGGGGCGGCCACCTGCTACGCCTACTTCATCGAGAGTGCGCGTGATTTCTATGCCCTGGCCGTGACCATCGGCCTGGTGCAGGGCGGCATGCAGTCCCTGAGCCGCAGTTATTACGGCCGGCTGGTCCCCGAGGACAAGTCGTCCGAGTTCTTCGGCTTCTACAACATGATGGGCAAGTTCGCGGCGGTGCTCGGGCCGCTGCTCACGGGCTTCGTCGCCTATGCCACCGGCGATTCGCGGTTGGCGATCCTCTCGATCCTGTTGCTGTTCATCGGCGGCGCGGCGCTGCTGGTGGTGGCTGCGCGCAGCGCGCGAGCCGACGCCGCGCGCTAGCACCTACTTCACGCCGTGCATCAGGCGCTGGATCAGCGGCGCGATCAGGAAGAGCACTACGCCAGAGCCCAGCAAGGCCCAGAAGCCGAAGGTGTAGCCGGCAAGCGCCGAATCGGTGGTCATGCCGGTCTCGCCGCTGACGAAACTCGCGAAGATGCCGGACAGGTTGTTGCCGATTCCCGTCGAGAGGAACCATCCGCCCATCCCCAGCCCGACGAGGCGCACCGGCGCCAGCTTGGTCACCATCGACAAGCCGATCGGCGACAGGCACAACTCGCCGACCACCTGGATCACGTAGACACTGATCAGGGTCCAGAACGGGATCTTGCCGCTGTCGCTCACGAGGTTCGACAGAGCGAACATCAGCAGCAGGAATGCGAGCCCGTTGAACAGCAGGCCGAGGCTGAATTTGCGCGGCACCGACGGATTCAGTCTGTGCCTGGCCAGCCACACCCAACCCCAGGCGACGACGGGCGCGAGCACGATGACGGCCAGCGCCGACACCGACTGGAACCAGGCGGTGGGGAAGACGAAGCCGCCGAGGACGCGGTCGACGATCTGGTCCGCGAGGAATGTAAAAGAGTTGCCGGCCTGTTCGTAGAACATCCAGAACAGGATGTTGAAGGCGAAGATGATCAGCATCGCGATGGTCCGGTCGCGCGCAATGGCGCCATTGCGGTGGCCCTCGATCATCAGCATGGCGGCGAGGCCGACGAACAGCGCCGTCAGCACGTACTGGAGCGTCGCTGCGCCGAGGGCCAGCAGCGCATAGACGAGCGGTACCACGCACACCGCGCCGATCGCGACGTAGGCCACCCGGGCGCGTCCCTGCGCTTGCGCCGGTGGCCGGCCGATGTCCTGCAGCTGCGACCGGCCGAAGTAAAACCACACCAGGCTGATCAACATGCCGATGCCCGACGCGCCGAAGACGTACTGGTAGGCGGGCGCGGCGTCCGTGCCGAACAGCGAACTCGCCAGCCAGCCCGTGATGATCGGGGCGATGAATGCGCCCATGTTGATGCCCATGTAGAAGATCGTGAAGCCCGAGTCGCGGCGCTCGTCGGAGATTGCGTAGAGCTTGCCGACCATGGTCGAGATGTTCGGCTTGAAGAGGCCGTTGCCGACGATGATCGTCGCGAGCCCGAGCTTGAACAGCGTCGGGTCCGGCAACATGATCATGAAGAGGCCGGCCGCCATGAAGACCGCCCCGACCAGGATCGAACGCTGATAGCCGATGATCCTGTCGGCGACGTAGCCACCGAAGATGGCACCGGCGTAGACCAGCGCGAGGTAGGAGCCGTAGGCGAGATTGGCGGGGGCCTGGCCGGACGGATCGCCGCCGTGGAACTCCGCGACGATGTAGAGCACCAGTGCCCAGCGGATGCCGTAGAACGCGAAGCGCTCCCAGAACTCCGACATGAACAGCATCCAGAGCGGGGCCGGGTGGCCCATGACCTGTCTGAAGTCGGGCAGGGCACCTGCGTCCGGTGCATTCGCGACGCTGCTCATGGGGCGTTTCCTTGTGCTGATGTCACGGGTTCCGCCCATTCCGCGGGGTCGATCCCGTAGAACTCGCAGAGCAGGGTGTAGAGGCGAGGGTGCGCGTCGCGCAGTTGCGCGCTGCACTCGATGAAATCCTCGCTCGCGACGGCGAAGAATTCCACTTCGTCTTCGGCGGCGTAAGGATCGAGGAAGGTGGGTTCGTTGCGGTCGACGGCGGCGCCAAGCGCGTCGTACTCGCGGAGCAGGTCGGCGTGCCACGCGTCGAGGGGCCGCATGACAGCCCTCCCCCGGCCATCCACCACCGCCAGGCCGCGTCCTTCCGCGTCGAGGTAATGCGCGAACTCGTGCAGCACCACGTTGTAGCCGTCCGCGGGCCGTTGCGCGGTCTCTGCAACGTCTTCCCACGAGAGGATGATCCGCTGGGAATCCCAGGCCTCGCCGGACAATTCGCGGCGGCGGCGGGTCACGAGGCCGTCGTCGTCGTGCACTTCGTCCTCCACCCAGAATGCGCCGGGATACACGAGGATGGAGCGCAGGTCGTCGTAGTGACCCGCGCGGCCGAGCAGCAGCAGGCAGGCTTGCGCCGCGATGGTGGCGCGGATCTCGTCGGTGATCTCGAGGCCGTTGCAGCCGACGAACGACTTCTCGCGCAGGAACGTGAGCACCAAGCCTTCGAGCCGGCGCGCGAGGGGCGCCGGCAGCGCGCGGGTGATGGGCACGTTACGGTTGATTGCCGCCTGCAGGCTCGGCGGCAGCGACTGCGCGAACGCGCGGGCGCGTCGCCTTCGTCGCACGAGTGGCGGCAGCAGCAGCGCGGCCAGCACGGCGCTCGCGACCGCCAGGATGGCGACGATCGCCGCGCTGTTCGTCATGCTCAGCCGTAGGCTTTCTTCAGCCGCTCGACGAGTTTCACGTAGTTCTCCCGCGCCTTGGCCTGTTCCGTGCCCTTGAGCTTGGCCCAGGCGTCGTACTTCGCGCGGTCGACGAAAGAGAAGGCGCCCGGGCGCTCGCCCTGCACGTCGCCTTCGGAGCCCTGCTTGTACAGGGCATACAGCCGCAGCATGTCTTCGTCATCGGGACGCTTGGTCAGCTTCTTGATGTCGTTTGCTGCAGCCTCGAACTTCTTGTCGGTCACGGCCATCTTCGGTTCCCCCGCATTGAAGGCGCAAGCATAACCGAGGCCGCGCCATGCGCGCCGCCGCGAACGCGCCACAGGTTCAGGGACGCAATGAATTGACGGCGTGCTTGAGCCGCTGCAGGTCGTCGCCACGGGGCACGGGGCCGTAGCGCAGGGCCGCGTACAGCCGGCGAATCTCGCCGAGCGGGTGGGCGAGATCGGGGCAGGCCTGCTCGGCCCGTTCGATGAAGGCGATCGGTCCCTCGGCCGCGGCCCGGTTCCAGGCCGCGCTGGCGCAGGCGCGCAATCACGATTGCGTGCAGGCGGGCGGGCCAGTCGCGGTCCGGCGCGCGGTGCCGCCACGCCAGGTAGCCCGACAACGCGAGGAAAAAGGCCGCCAGGGTGCCCGCGAGACCGAGGCCGAGGGCGCGCCAGTCGGGGTCGTCGACGCCGAGCCGGTCGAGCAGGTCGAACTGCGCCTGTGCATCGAAGCGCACGATGCGCTGGTTCCAGAAGTCATTCACGGCGTCCCAGCCCATTTCCACCTGCAGCCACACCGGGCTGGCGTCGCGCAGCCGGCCCGGCACGGGCTCGCTCGCCGCGACCGCATCGATCAGTCCGCCCTGGATGCGCTCGGGTGCGACGGCCGCCGTGGGGTCGACCCTCACCCAGCCGCGACCCGCCAGCCAGACCTCTGCCCACGCATGCGCATCCGACTGGCGGATGATGAGATAGCCGCCGTAGGGATTGAACTCACCGCCCTGGTAGCCGGTGACTACCCGCGCGGGAATCCCGGCCGCGCGCATCACGACGGTGAAGGCCGAGGCGTAGTGCTCACAGAACCCTTTGCGCGTCGTGAACAGGAACTCGTCGACCGCGTTGTCGGCGAGGCGCGGCGGCTGCATCGTGTATTGGAACGGCTGCTCGCGGAACATCAGCAGCATCGCGCGGACGATGGCGCGATGGTCGTCGCCGTGGCGAGCAGCCAGGCTGCGCCCGAGCGCCACGCTGCGGGCATTGGTGCCGTCGCGGGGCAGGTCGAGGTCCTTGCGGCGCATCGACTCGGACAGCTTCGCGCCCGCCACGAAGGAAAGGTACGAAGTCAGTTCGAACGCGGTGACGTTGTTGATCGGGCGCGCGGAAAGCAGGGTCAGGTCGTGTGCCTGCGAGATCTCCCGCGCGGGCCATTGCCCGGGCAGGTCGAGCGCCAGCACCCAGCGCCGCGCATGCGGCTGCAGGGTGATCTGGTAGTTGATCGGCGCACCGCTGAACGTGACTTCAGTCTGTGGAAAAGCCTGCGCACGCGGCCGCCGCCAGCTGCGGCCGTCGAACTCGTGCAGCACCGGTCCGCGCCAGTAACGTTGCTCGGGAGGCGGCGTGTCCCCGAAGAAGCGCACACGGAATGCGACTTCGCCGGACGCGCTCAGGTCGGACACGTCGCCCGGCGTCATCTCGTCGTCGAGGCCCGTGCGCGCTTCAGTGCGCGAATCGATCCCCCAGAACGGTCCCGGCAGGCGCGGAAACAACAGGAACAATGCCACCGCCAGCGGGGCGGCCTGCAGCAGCAACAGCAAGGTTCGGCGCGCGATGTGCCGCGTCGGCGCCTGTGCGAGCGGTGCATGCACGCGCATCAGCGCGACCGCGGTCAGGAATGCGCTGCCGAGGAGCCACGGCACGAGCAGCAGGCTCTGTTCGCGCAACAGCGCCGCATACAGCAGGAACCACGCGATGAAGAGCAGCACCGTGAGGTCGCGCGCAGCGCGCGTCTCGAGCAGCTTGGCCGCTGCCATCAGGACGAGAAAAGACGTGCCGGCCTCGATGCCGTTCAGGGTGCGGTAGGTACCAAGGATCGCCGCCGCTGCCATGGCAACGAGCAGCAGTCGCACGATCCCCGGCACGAGCGGCCAGCCGCGCAGGTCTGCCGTCCAGCGCCAGGCGCCCACCGCCAGCAGCAGCAACGTCACCCAGGCCGGCATGTGCGTGACGTGTGGAGCGACGGCGGCGCCCAGTGCGGCCAGCGCCCAGGCGAGGCCGCGGATACGCGAGGGGTTGCGCGTTTCAGCCATGCGAGGACTCCGGCGCGTCAAACAGCGCCAGTGCATTGAGGCATCGCTCGCGGTGCGCTGGCCCGACGTTCGTCTCGATGAGCGTGCCCGGCAGCCGCAGCGCGAACGCTTCACCGCGCTCCTGGGCGTCCAGCACCCAGCGGCACAGTTGGGCGAGGCGAGCCTCGGTGCCAAGCCCCGCGAGGCTGTCGAAGTCGAACACGTGCGATACCACGTCGGTGCCGGCGTACTGCTTCGTGTGCAATCCCTGGCCACGTGCATAGGCTTTCCATGCCACGCGGCGCAGCGAGTCGCCGGACTGGAACGGCCGCAGTCCCGCAAAATCCTCCTCGCCTGCGGCACCGGATTGCGCGCCCCCGGTGTCCGTCGCGATGCGCGGCGGAGCAAGCGCCCGCACGGCCGGTTGTGGCCAGGCGATGGCCGCGTAGGCGGGATGCACCACGGCCCAGGCGCGGAACAGGCCGAACGGGTGGCTGGTCGAGACGACGAAACGCGTCAAGGCCACGCGCCCGCGCTGCGGCGCCGGCAGCGAGAGGACCGCCTCGCACTGGCCGAGTGGCGGCAGGTCGGCATGCGCGCTGCCGGGGTCGTTCTTTTCCAGGCCGATCTCGAGCGCGGGGCGGGCAACGCGCGACGAATGCTCGAGCAGCAGGCGGAATCGCACGCCGCTGCCCACGAATCCCGGCACGGCCTCGAGCAGCCGCAGGCGCACACCGGCGAGCGTGCCGTGTGCATGATGCATCGCGACAAGCCCGAGGCTGACCAGCAGGAACGTCAGGGCCAGCCCCAGGTTGTTGTTGTAGTTCATGCCGCCGAGCAGCATCGCGAACAACATCGCGCCGTAGGCCACGCCGAGCCGCGTCGGCAGGATGTAGATGCGCTGGCGCCGCAGTTCGACGGGATCGACGTCGTCACCCTGGCGCGCGTGGATCCACGCGCGCGCACGCTGCCCGATCTGCGCCCGCAACTCGCCGAGCAGCGTGCGCATCAGCGATCAGGGAACCGGGACGGCCGCCAGGACGTAGTGGCCGACTTCCCCTGCCGAACGGAAACGCGCCTCGTCGCGCGGCGCCAGGCGATGGCCGACGACTGCGGGCAACACTGCCTGCACGTCCTCGGGCAGGACACCCGCGTGCCCATGCATGAAGGCCCAGGCCTGCGCTGCACGCAGCAGGCCGATCACCGCGCGCGGGGACAGGCCGGCTTCGAACTCGGGCGCCTGCCGCGTGTAGCGGGCGACGTCCTGCACGTAGTCGAGGAGGGCCGGGGATGCGTGCACTTTCGGCACCTCTGCTTGCAGTCGCAGCAGCTGTTGCGGCGTGATCGCTGCGGGCAGGTCGGCCAGCAGGTCGCGCCGGTCGCGCCCCATGAGCAGTTGTCGCTCGAGCGACGCTGCCGGGTAGCCCAGCTCGATGCGCATCAGGAAACGGTCGAGCTGTGACTCCGGCAACGGATAGGTGCCGACCTGGTACGCCGGGTTCTGCGTCGCGATGACGAAGAACGGCTCGGTGAGCGGATACGTCTGGCCATCGGCCGTGACCTGGTGTTCTTCCATCGCCTCGAGCAGCGCGCTCTGTGCCTTCGGCGTCGCGCGATTCACTTCGTCGGCCAGCACCAGCTGGGCGAACACCGGGCCGCGATGGAAGCGGAACTGCCCGGTGTCGGGCTCGAACACGGACACGCCGATGATGTCCGCCGGCAGCAGGTCGCTGGTGAACTGGATGCGCTGGTACGAGAGGCCGAGGGACCGCGCGAGCGCGTGGGCGAGCGTCGTCTTGCCGACGCCCGGAATGTCTTCGATCAGCAGGTGGCCGCGCGCGAACAGGCAGGCCAGGCACTGGCGGACCTGCGTCTCCTTGCCGAGGATGATCGCGTTGAGGCCCGCGATCGCGGCGTCGATCACTGCGTGCAGCGAAGGCCCGCCCGCGGTTCCTGTCGCGGCGGCGCTATCCATTTCGGCTTCCCGCCGGTACGGCCAGCGCGGCCAGGCGTCGCATCTGCTCGCCGAGCTGCTCGAGCTGGCGCTCGAACTCGGCGATGCGTTCACGCTCCTGCACGACCACGCTCTCCGGCGCGTTGGCGACGAAGTTCGCGTTGGCCAGCTTGGCAGCGGACTTGTCGCGCTCGAGCGCCGTCTTCGCCTTGCGCTTGTCGAGCCGTGCGAGCTCGGCCGAGACGTCGTCGACCAGCCGGTCGAACGGCGCGAGCACCGTGCGGCCGGCGCTGATCGCGATGGCGCACGGGGGCAAGTCGGCTTCGGACTGCACGAGTTCGACGGACTCAAGGTTCGCCACCTTGCGGATCGTGGCGGCGAGCGCGGCCAGCGCCTCGGCGTCACCGGCCTTGTCGCTGCGCACGTACACGGGCGTGGCGCGCGAATGCGGCACGTCGAGTTCGCCGCGGATCTGGCGGATGCCGAGCACCACGGCCTGCACGACCGCGATGTCGCGCTCGGCGTCCGCGTCCCGTGCAAACTCGGCGCCGGTCGGGTAGGCCTGCCGCATGATCGTCGCACCCTGGCGACCCGCCAGCGGCCCGACCTTCTGCCAGATCTCCTCGGTGATGAACGGCATCAGCGGGTGCAGCATGCGCAGCGTGCCCTCGAGCACCTCGACCAGGGTGCGACGCGTGCCGCGGCGGGCGGCGGCATCCGTGTCTGCGCCCTGCAGCACCGGCTTGCGATAGTTCGAGGTACCAGTCGCAGAACTCGTACCAGACGAATTCGTACATCGCCTGCGCGGCGAGGTCGAAGCGGTAGGCCGCGAGCTGGGTGCGCACCTCAGTGACCGCGACGCCCAGCCGTCCGCGAATCCAGCGATCGGCCACCGAGTACTCGCACGGGCCGGCCGCGCTGTCCGCGGCATGCTCCTCGGTGTTCATGAGCACGTAACGCGCGGCGTTCCACAGCTTGTTGCAGAAGTTGCGGTAGCCCTCGACGCGGCCCAGGTCGAAGCGGATGTCGCGCCCCATCGTCGCGAGCGCGGCGAAGGTGAAGCGCACTGCGTCGGTGCCGAACGCAGGAATGCCCTGCGGAAACTGCTTGCGTGTCGCCTTCTCGATCGCGTTCTTCATCTGCGGCTGCATCAGGCCGGTGGTGCGCTTGGCGACCAGCGCCTCGAGTTCGATGCCGTCGATGAGGTCGAGCGGGTCGATGATGTTGCCCTTCGACTTCGACATCTTGTTGCCGTGCTCGTCGCGAATGAGCCCGGTGATGTAGACCTCGCGGAAGGGCACCTCGTCCTGGAACTTGAGTCCCATCATGATCATCCGGGCGACCCAGAAGAAGATGATGTCGAAGCCCGTGACCAGCACCGAAGTGGGGTAGAACGACTTGAGCTCCGGCGTCTGTTGCGGCCAGCCGAGCGTCGAAAACGGCCACAGCGCCGAGCTGAACCACGTGTCGAGCACGTCCTCGTCCTGGCGCAACGCGACAGGCTGGCCGTGGTGTTTCGTCGCAGCCGCCTGCGCCTCGGCCTCGCTGCGCGCGACGAAAATGTTGCCTTCGGCGTCGTACCAGGCCGGAATGCGGTGGCCCCACCAGAGCTGGCGGCTGATGCACCAGTCCTGGATGTTGCGCATCCACTGGAAATACGTCTTGGACCAGTTGTCCGGCACGAAACGGATGCGACCGTCCTCGACTGCGGCGATCGCAGGCTCGGCGAGCGGTGCGATGCGGACGTACCACTGGTCGGTGAGCCAGGGCTCGAGCACGGCGCCGCTGCGGTCGCCGCGCGGCACGGGCAGCGTGTGCGGCTCCACTTTCTCGAGCAGGCCAGCCGCCTCGAAATCAGCGACCACGCGCTTGCGCGCCTCGAATCGATCGAGTCCGCGATACGGCGGCGGTACTTCATCGTTGAGCGTCGCGTCCGCGGTCAGGATGTTGATCGTCGGCAGCGAGTGCCGCTTGCCGATCTCGTAGTCGTTGAAATCGTGGGCCGGCGTGATCTTCACGCAACCGCTGCCGAACGCCGGATCGCAGTAGTCGTCCGCGATGACCGGGATCAGTCGGTCGGTCAGCGGCAGACGCACCTGCTGGCCGACGAGGTGCTGGTAGCGTTCGTCCTCCGGGTTCACGGCGACCGCGGTGTCGCCCAGCATGGTCTCCGGGCGTGTCGTCGCCACGACCAGGTGACCGCTGCCGTCAGCCAGCGGATAACGCAAGTGCCACAGGTTGCCTGCTTCCGGCTCGGCCAGCACCTCGAGGTCCGACAGGGCCGTGTGCAGCACCGGGTCCCAGTTCACGAGCCGCTTGCCGCGGTAGATCAGGCCGTCTTCGTGCAGGCGCACGAACACTTCGAGCACGGCTTGCGAGAGGCCCGCGTCCATCGTGAAGCGGTCGCGCGACCAGTCCACCGAGTTGCCGAGCCGGCGCATCTGGCGCGAGATCGTGCCGCCGGATTCTTCCTTCCATTCCCAGACGCGTTCGACGAACTGCTCGCGGCCCAGGTCGTGGCGGGTCTTGCCGGCAGCGGCGAGCTGGCGCTCGACGACCATCTGCGTGGCGATGCCCGCGTGGTCGGTGCCAGGCTGCCATAGCGTGCGGTCGCCATCCATGCGATGCATGCGCGTGAGCACGTCCATCAGCGTGTGCTGGAACGCGTGCCCCATGTGCAGCGTGCCCGTGACGTTGGGCGGAGGAATCGCGATGCAGTAGGGCGTGCCGTCACCGGTGGGCGCAAACCAGCCGGCCGCTTCCCAGGCAGCATAGATGCGGGACTCGATCGTCTGGGGGGTGTAGCTCTTGTCCATCGACGGCCTCTTGCGCGAGCCGCCGAGTATACCGGTCGGCGACTCCGGTACCTCTCCCGCGACGGCGGGGGAGGCCGGGTGAGGGCGTCTAGTTGGCCCGACCGGGCCCGCGGAAGTGCTCGGCGATCACGCGCGAGATCAGCTGCGGCAGCTCGGCCTTGAGCCGGTCGGAGACCTGCTCCAGCAGCAGGGCTTCCATCTCCCGCAGGGCGTTGTGCACGAGTTCATCGGCTTCTTCGTGCACGACGGCTGTCAGGTGCGCTTCGAGTTCGCCCAGGAAGCGACTGGTGTCGTTGATGAATGCGGACTCGGAACCCACGTTGGGCTCGACGATGTCCGTCAGGACGGGAATGTCATCGGCGGGTTGGCTGCTCATCGTGTTCACACGGCCTTGCTCAGAGCGGATGGGCTTCGGGCGCGCATCCCGCGTCACGGTAGGTTCGCCAGCGGTGCCGCGCGGCCTTCCTGGCCTCCTCGTCACCGCCGACGACTTCGCAGACGCGAGCATAGGCGGAAAAGTCGGCCGGCGCATCGTTGCCCAGGTTGATGAGCACGTCGCGATGCGTGGCGGGCAGGGCGGAGCTGCCGACCAGCACCGGCGTGGCCCCGGCCGTCGCGGGATCCGTCGGCCAGACGCCGTGGGGCACGAAACTGCGGTCGGCGAACGTCCAGAGCAGTTCGTCGAGTTCGGCGGTTTCGGCCGCGCTGCCGGTGCGCACCGCCACCCGCAGGCCCTGGTCATGGGCCTTTTCGGCCAGGCGGCACGCCGCCACCAGGCGAGCACGGCGATCCGGCTCGCTCAGCGTGTAGAAGTCGATCCTGGGCGCGGACACGATCCGGGGTGACGGGCGTCAGGCCCGGCCGAGCAGGAAGTCCATCAGCAGGGGCACTGGGCGGCCGGTGCTGCCCTTCTGCGACCCCGTCAGGTAGGCCGTGCCGGCAATGTCGAGATGCGCCCACTGCAGGCCGTCGGTGAATTTGGCGAGGAAGCAGGCCGCCGTGATGGCCCCGCCGTCACGACCGCAGGCGTTGGCGAAATCGGCGAAATTGCTCTTGAGCTGCTCGTGGTATTCCTCGGCCAGCGGCAGGTGCCAGCAGCGGTCCTCGGCGCGGATGCCGGCCGCCGTGAGCTCGCCCGCGAGTTCGTCGTCGTTGCTCATGACGGCCGAGAGGTGCGCGCCGAGCGCGACCACGCAGGCTCCCGTCAGGGTGGCGATGTCGACGACTGCGGCCGGCTTGAAGCGACGCGCGTAGGTGAGGGCGTCGCAGAGGATCAGGCGGCCTTCGGCATCGGTGTTGATCACCTCGATCGTCTGGCCCGACATGCTGCGCACGATGTCGCCCGGCTTGGTCGCGCGACCGCTCGGCATGTTCTCGCACGCGGGTACGATGCCGATCACGTTGAGCTTGAGCCCCATCTCGGCCGCGGCCTTGATCGCGCCGAACACGCTGGCGGCGCCGGTCATGTCGAACTTCATCTCGTCCATGCCTGGCGGCTGCTTCAGCGAGATGCCGCCGCTGTCGAACGTGACGCCCTTGCCGACGAGGACCACCGGGGCCTGGCCGGCGCGACCGCCGTCATAACGCATGACGATGAGCTTGGCCGGCTCGTCCGTGCCGTTGGTGACCGACAGGAATGACCCCATCTTGAGTCGCTTCAGGTCGCGTTCTTCGAGCACCTGCGTGCGCACCGCCTTGTAGGAGCGCGCGAGTTCGCGCGCCTGCTGCGCGAGATAGGAGGGCGTGCAGACGTTGGCCGGCAGGTTGGCGAGATCGCGCGTGAGCGCCGAGCCCACGGCGATCGCGTGGCCCTGGTCGAGCCCACGCTGGGCGGCGGACTTCTGCGCGCGGTCGGTGACAGCGAAACCGAAGGACTTGAGGGCAGGATCGGCCGGCTTGCGCGAGCTGCGGATCGCCGGCACGCGGTAGAGCGCGGCACCGGCGGCTTCGGCTGCGAGTCGCGCATCGTAATACGCGTCAGGCGCCGTGATCGACTCCGCGAGGTAGCTCACGGCATCGCGCGCGCCCGTCTTCGCAATTGCGCCAACGGCAGCCGCCAGCGCCTTGCGATACTGCTTGCGGCCGAACGTCGCCTTCTTGCCCAGGCCGACGAGCAGGACGCGCTGGCAGGCCGCGCCGTCGGTGTCGACGAGACGCAGTTCGCCGGATTTGCCGCGCACGTCGCCACGCTTGATCACTCGAGTAAGTTGCCCCCGCAAAGCCTCGTCGAGCGCGGCGGCTGCGCCTGCGAGGGCGGTGCCTTCGTGCAGGCCGACGATGGCGCAGTCGGTCTTCTGGGCGCGGGGAGTGGCGGTGGCGACGAACAGGCGCATCGTGCAGTCCTTTGAGCATGGCGGGCGGGCGCCCGCGGGTATCCGTTTACCCGGCGGACGATTCGCCCGTTAAACTGAGGCGGCGAGTTTACCGATTCCCGCCGAGGCCCGCGAACTTTGCTCAACCGCCTGGATCGCTATCTGCTGCGCGAAGTGACGTGGACCTTCGTCGCGGTCACCGGCGTGCTGCTGATCGTGCTGCTCTCGAACCAGTTCGCGCGAGTGCTCGGGCAGGCGGCCTCGACAGGTTTCCCGGTCGAGATCGTCATGACGCTGATCGGGCTCACCACCCTGCAGCAACTCACCGTGCTGGTTCCTATCGGGTTGTTCCTGGGCATCGTGCTGGCGCTAGGTCGCCTGTATCACGAGAGCGAGATGACCGCGATGACTGCCTGCGGCATCGGCCCGCTGCGAATCTACCGGCCCATCGCGCTGCTGGCCGTCGTGATTGCCGCCCTGCTGGCCGTGCTTTCGTTTCGCGTGGTGCCGGCCGCCTGGATGAAGTCGAGCGAGCTGCGCAATGAAGCCACGCGCGCGGCGCAGTTCGGCGCGCTCGAGCCCGGCAGGTTCCGCAGTTTCGCCGGCGGCGATGCCGTGTTCTATGCCGAGCGCGTCGAGCCGACCGGCGAACTGTTCGGAGTGTTCGTCCAGCGCAGCGTCGGCGACAAGATCGAAGTCGCGATGGCTGAACGCGCGGTGCAGCGGGGCGCAGGTCAACCCGAGCAGTTGTTCATCCTGTACGACGGTCGACGCTACGAGGGTGTCCCCGGCGCGCCCAACTGGCGCATCGTCGAGTTTCGCGAACACGGTATTCCCGTGCGCCTGCCCGATGCGCGGGCGGGCAAACGCCGGATCGAGATGAAGACCACGCAGACCCTGCTCGATTCCGCCGATCCCAAGGATCGCGCCGAGCTCGCCTGGCGCATCGCGGTGCCCGTCATGGCGCTGGTGCTGACGATCCTCGCCGTGCCGCTCGCACAGATTGCGGCCGCGACAGGGTCGCTTCGCCCGCGTCGCCTTCGCGGTGCTGGCGTACTTCGTCTACTCGAACCTGCTGGCCGCCGCCCGCGTCTGGATCCAGAAGGACTCGCCGGCGGGCCAGTTCGGGCTGTGGTGGGTGCACCTGCTGCCGCTCGCGGTTGCGGCGTGGCTGCTATGGCAGGAACTGCATCCCGGTCCTGCATGGCGGATGCCCTGGTCGCGCCGCCGCGGTGCGACGGCAGCCAGCGGAGTCACGGCACGATGACCGGAGTGCTTGGCCGCTACGTGATCCGCACCGTGCTCGGGTACACGCTCATGGTGATGATCGTGCTGCTCGCTCTCGGCGCGCTGTTCATGTTCATCGGTCAGCAGGACGACATCGGCATCGGCAATTACACGGCGACGCAGGCCTTGCTGTTCGTGGCGCTGAACCTGCCGAGTTACCTGTTCCAGTTGTTGCCCGTGGCGGCGCTGATCGGCTCGCTGCTCGGCCTCGGCAATCTTGCGCGCGGCAGCGAGCTCATCGTCATGCGCGCATCGGGCGTGACGACCTGGCGCTTCTGCGTCTGGCTGGGAAGCGCCGGCATCATCCTGGCGTCGCTGATGTTCGTCGTCGGCGAGTACGTGGCGCCGCCGCTCGGCAGTTATGCGCGGCAGCTCAAGGTTTTCGCCAAGTTCGACGAGTTCAACCTGACCGGCAGCCGCGCGACGTGGGTGCGGGACGGCGACACGATCATCAGCGTCAACCAGCAGTCCGGCAGCGCGCGCTTCGGCGGCATCAAGGTGTTTCGCGTCGACCCTTCGCGCAAGCTGCTGAGCGTGGGCCGCGCGGAATCGGCGAGCGTGAAGAGCGACAACGTGTGGCTGCTGGAGAAGTACGTCGGCACCTCGTTTGCACCTGACTCGCAGACAGCCACCGTGACCAAGGACGGCGAGCGCGAAGTACGCACCTCGTTGTCGCCCGACTTCCTTGGACTCGCCATCGCCGAGCCCGACGCGATGGGACTCGCCGACCTGCGCGGCTACATCGACCACCTGCAGCGCAACGGCCTGCAATCGAGCCGCTTCGAGGCGGCGTACTGGTCACGGCTCGCGCGGTTCGGCGCCGTGCTGCTCGTGATCATGCTGGCACTGCCGTTCTGCGTGGGGTCGATGCGCAACTCGGGCCAGGGTGCGCGCACCGTCATCGGCGTGCTCATCGGCGCGGGTTTCGTGCTGTTGAGCCAGACGCTCGAGAGCAGCGGGGAATTGTTCGATCTCGCGCCATGGATCGTCGGGTGGATGCCGACTGCGTTGCTCGGCGTCGTGACCGGGACCTTGCTCTGGCGCAACCGGTGATCGCGGTCGTTGCGGTGGGGCGCTTTGACGGCGCTGCGGCGTGTCATTTTGGGGTCGTCGAGTTTTCTGGACGATGCGCCGTGCAGGGCGCACGATCGGGATGACTTTCCGGATCGCGGAAAGGCAGACACGCGATCCGGAAAGTCATCCCGATCGCGCGCTGCTCGCAGGCGCCTGAGCGAATTCCCGGCGACCGGAAATTCGCACGGCGCAGCGGCGTCGAGGCGTCCCAACGGAACGATGCGATAACTGCTGCGCCAGGGCCGAATCCCGTCAGTCGCATGGCGCAATCCAGCGGCAAAAGACTTGGAATCGACCGGTACGCGGCTTTGCGCCAGGTCGCACTGTCGGCATCGTTGTTGCCCAATGTGACATGCGCCGTGCGAGGCGTTCGGCGTGCCGAACGGCGAGCTCAGGCGCCGTCGGTCAGGTGGGTGATCCGGGGCCTTTCCCGGAGCGCGTGTCTGCCTTTCCAAGCGCAGGGAAAGGCCCCGGATCACCCACCTGCATTCGTCGGCCGCGTGTCTTTGTCTTTAGTCACGCCGAATCGACCACCACTATTGGCGCTTGACCGCCTTCGGCAACAGCACGACCCGACTGTGCGACAACCGGTCGTGCCATGCGCGCCGCTCGCCGTCGAACAACACCCACGCCCAGCCGAGCCCCGCGGGCAGCCAGCTCAGCATGCTCGCCCCGAGTCGCACCACCACGTCGCGCCACGTCAGCAGGTAGCCGTCGTCGCGCTGCACGCGGATGCGCCATGAAGCCATGCCCAGCGTCTGTCCCCGCTCGGTCCAGGGCATGCCGAAGTAAACGACGACGGCGCCGGCGAGCACGGGCCAGTACAGCAGCGTGAGCAGCGGGAAGGTCTGCCAGCGCACCGCCTCGCCGCCCGTGAACGGCAGGAAGCAGGCCGTGACGATCATCAGCAGCGCGAGCACCAGCAGGCCGTCGTAGACCATCGCGGCCAGCCGGCGCAGCAGTCCCGCTGGCGGCAGCGCAGCCGCTGCGGCGGCGAACTCTTCTCGTGATGGAGGCGAAGCAGGAGTCATGGGCCGACGACCGCGCGCGCCTGGCTCAGAACTTGTCCGACCGCAGCACGCTCACGTCCTGCATGAACAGGATCATCGCGTAGTGGTCGTAGAAGCGCTCGCGCACTCGTTGCGCGATGTTGTCCGCCAGCGCGGGATCGCAGATGACCTCGACCCGGATGTTGCCTTCCTGTGCCCAGTCGGATTGCCGCGTGCCGCGACTGCCCTTGCCGCGTGCATCCATGATGGTGAAACCACGGACTCCCAGCGTCTCGAGTTCCTCGACGAGCGCCCGCTCGAGCGCGGCCTCGGTGACGATGGTGACCATGCGTCGCGTGTAATGCTGCATGTGGAGAGGTATCCGTCGTGGTGCGGTCAGAGCGTGGCCACCAGGCGGGCCAGGCGGTCATACAGCGGGATGCCGATGATGATGTTGAACGGGAACGTGACGGCCAGCGAGGCCGTCAGCGACAGCGCCGGATTCGCCTCGGGGACGGCAGTGCGCATCGCCGTGGGCGCGGCAATGTACGACGCGCTGGCGGCAAGCGTCGCGAGCACGGTGATGCCGCCGGCCGACAGCCCGATGGCGCGGCCCAGCAGGGCGCCCACGATCGCGCCGAAGAGCGGCATCAGCACGCCGAACAGGATGAGGAACACGGCGTTGCGTCGCAGTGCCCCGAGTTGCGTGGCTGCGATCAGCCCCATCTCCAGCAGGAACAGCGCGAGAATGCCCTTGAACAGGCCGAAGAACAGCGGCTGGATCGACGCTGTGCCTGCGGGCCCGCTGACCCAGCCGATTGCCAGGCCGCCGAGCAGCAGGATCACGCTGCGCCCAAGCATCAGTTCGCGCAGCAGCGGCTTCCAGGCGACGCTGCCTCCGGCAAAGCCGCGTGCCAGCACGACACCCGCCAGGATCGCGGGCACTTCGAGCACCACGACCCACACGGGTGCGCGGACTTCGTAGCTGATGCCCTGTGTCGCGAGATAACCGAGCAGCACCGCGAACGTGCCGACGCTGACCGAGCCATAATGCGCGGCGAGCGATGCGGCGTCCGCCCGTGACAGGCGACCGAGGTGCCTGGCCGCGAGAAAGGCGGGAACGGGTAAGCCGAAGCCGAGCGCGAGCAGCGCCGCGAGTTCGACGAGCGGCAGGCCTTCGCCCGCACGGGCGAGTTCGACGCCGCCCTTGAGACCGATGGCGAGCAGCAGCAGCGTGCTGACGAAATCATAGATGGCCGCAGGCAGCCGCAGTTCGGCGCGGGCGAGCCCGGCGAAGGCGCCAAGCAGGAAGAACAGGATGACGGGATCCAGGGTCGGCATTGCAGCAGCCATTGAGCCGCGGGTCGCGCGGCGCAACGGTATGCGAATTCGCTGCGAGAGTCACGGGTGCCAGCGCTGGAATCCATGCGCTTGCCGCATGCGAACCACGCTTCGATGAGCCTCAGACCCGAGTCCGCTGCCATTGCTTCGTCCCGCGTGCTGGTCTGGGACTGGCCGTTACGCGTGTTTCACTGGGCGCTGGTGGTTGCCATCGCAACCTCGTTTGCCACCCATTACCTCGGTATCGAATGGTTCGATTGGCACCGCCGGGCAGGGTACGTCGCGCTGGTGCTGATTGCCTTCCGCGTGGCGTGGGGTGTCGTCGGCCCGCGCTACGCCCGGTTCAAATCCTTCATGCACGGTCCGCGGACGATCCTGGATTACGTTCGAGGCATTCGGCCGCATCCTCCTGCCGGGCACAATCCACTCGGCGGCCTCAGCGTGATCGCGCTGTTGCTCGTGGTCGCAGTGCAGGCGGTTACCGGGCTGTTCGCGAACGATGAGATCGCCAATGCCGGTCCGTTCTACGGCTGGATCACGCAGGAGACCAGCAATCGCCTTACCGCGTGGCACGAACTCAATTCGAACGTGCTGCTCGGGCTCGTCGCGCTGCATCTCGTCGCCGTCGTCTGGCACGACCTGGTTCGCCGCCATGGCCTGGCGCGCTCGATGTGGACGGGTCGCAGGGCAGCGGGCGAGGGCATCACGTCGTCCCGCGGCATGCTCGCCGTGGGCATCGTGCTGGCGCTGGTCGCCGCCCTGGCGCTCGCGGTACGCGCGGCGCCAGAGGCGTCGGTCAGCTTTTTCTAGCCGCAGCGGGACCGCCGGTTCAGTCGGTCTTGTACTTGTCGTGGCACGCCTTGCAGGTGTTCGCCGCGTCGAAGAATGCCGCCTTGCTCTTGGCGAAATCGCCCGACTTCGAGACGGTGGCCAGCGTCGCGCTGCGATCGACCAGGTCCTTGAGCTTGGCGTCGAAGTCGGCGCGATTGGCCCACATCTCCGGCTTCAGCTCCGAATTGGGCAGGCCCTTGGTGTCGGCGCTGAATGATTCGGACAACAGCGGCGCGATCATTGCAACGCGCTCCGCCCGGCGGGTGAACTCGGCCGCATCGTAGGGAGCCTTGCCCTGCGCCATCGCGCCCAGCGGGCCGAAGTTGTACGCCAGCACCTGGTAAAGCGACTTGCGGTACTTCAGGGTTTTCTCACCCTGTGACTGCGCGCCCTGGGCCTGGGCGGCGCCAGCGAAGAGGAAGCTGGCGGACAGCACGGTGACGACGATCGAACGGATTACAGCCATGGACGCGACGCTCCTTGATGCATGGTGCGGGAAAGCGCCATGAAGGTACCGCAGCAGGCGTGAGCAAGTCACGCGGCCCGCGCCCAACGTCAGCTGCGTGCCGATGCGCGCCTTGGCGAGGATTTCGGTGCGGTGAGCCCGCAGGATCTTCCAGATGTCGGACTCAGACGGCCGATCTGCCATGCGCGCAATCAGTCCCGCGACAGCGGGCCATTCGCGACCCCATTGCAGCATGCGGATGGCATCCGCAACGACCTGTCGCGACATCGCGCTGCCAGCGGCGGGGCTGCGCCCGCAACGGCCGCAGCTTGCCGTGCGGGTGTCGGGGGCGCAGCCGGGCGCGCCACGGATTCCTTCGTGCGCTTCGGCGTCTCGGCCTGGCGCGGTGTTTCGCTGGCTCGTGCTGGCGCAGCCGGGGCAGCAGCATCCTTGCGCGCGGGCTTCCTCGGCACGGCCCTGGCGGCATGGGTCGACCGCATGCGCGGCTGTTCGATCGTCGCCGAAATCGAGGTGTCCGGCGGCTTGCCGGTGGCCAGTGGAATGAAGCGCTCGAGGTGCTCGGAACCGAGCAGGCTGGTGAGGAACGACATCAGCTCCAGCGCCTCGGCGAACCGGTGATCGCCGGCGTCACGTCGCTCGCCGAGGTGTGCCTTGAGCTCCAGCAGGCGCGTGCGGGCCAGCTGGATGACCAGGGCGTTGGGGCGCTGATGTTTCGGCCATGACTCGGCGCGCGCATACGCCGCATCGTCGAGCTGCAGATAGCGCGCGTGCAGGTCGACGCTGGCGAGCCAACGTTCCAGCAATTCCTCCAAGCGCTTGTCCGACATCGACATTCGGTCGTCACCCCGTCCCGTGGCCCCAGTTTAGGGGCAGGCGCGGCTGTCGCGGAAATCCCGTGCGCAAGCTGTGACCGGGCTCGCAATTGACCGCCGTTCTGGATCCTGCCGTCCGCGGACTTGCAAAATATCCATATGTGGAACATAATGTTTCACATATGGCAATTCAGCCTCAACGTCCGATCGTCACAGCCTGCCTGCGCTGGCTCTGGCCGGTTGCGCGCTGGCTGCTGCAGTCGGGCGTTACCTGGAAGGAATTTGCCGAGCTCGCGCGCGGTGTATTCATCGACGTGGCCGAGAAAGAGTTCGGCCTGCGTGGGCGGCCCACCAACGTTTCGCGCATCGCGCTGCTCACCGGCATGACGCGGCGCGACGTGCGCCGCTATCGCGATTCGGCGGCCAGCGCGCCGGCGCCCGACGTGCGGGCAGAGGACGACCTCAACCATGCCAGCCGCGTCCTGGCGGGCTGGCATCTCGACGCCGAGTTCATCGACGAGCTGGGACGGCCGCGGCCGCTGGACGCCAAGGGCGAGGGCGCCACGTTCACGCAGCTCGTGCGCCGGTATGCGGGCGACATTCCCGTGACTGCGCTCACCAAGGAGTTGCTGCGCTCGGGTTCGATCGAGCGCACCGCCACCGGTGGCTACAGCGTGCTGCGTCGCTTCTACATGCCGCGCGCGATGGACGGGCAGGCAGTGGAGCGCGCAGGTGCAGTCATCGCAGACCTGGCGACGACAGTGGAGCACAACCTCTCGCGCGAGGCCGGCGAACCGCCGCGCTTCGAGGGTCGCGCCCAGAACAGGCACATCGATCCGCGCCAGTTGCCCGCCTTCCGCGCCTTCATGGAGCGCGAGGGCCAGGCGTTCCTCGAGCGCTGCGACGAGTGGCTGAGCGCGCACGAGATGCCGCAGGACGAGTCCACGGCGACGACCGCGCTGCGGTTGGGCGTCGGGGTTTACGCAATTCAGGAAAGAGTGGTCGGAGAACGATGATGCAAGATGCGCGCGCAATGATGAACCGCTGGCTGGTCGCGGCCTTCTCCCTGGCGGTGGCCGCATGCGGTGGTGGCGGCGGCGGCGGTGGCAGCAGGCAGCAGCGGTGGCGGCACCGGCGGCATCGACCGCGGCGGCATCATCACGGCCACGGGAACCATCACCGGCTTCGGCAGCGTGCACGTGAACGGTGTGCGCTACGCGACGACCGGCACCACCTTCACGATCGACGACAACCCGGGCACCGAGTCCGACCTGCGCGTCGGGCAGATCGTGCGCATCGAAGGCAGGATCGAACAGGACGGCCTCACCGGCACGGCCACGCGCATCGTCTTCGACGACGAGGTGGAAGGTCCGGTGCAGAGCATCGACCTCGCCGCCTCCCGGCTCGTTGTCCTCGGCCGCACAGTGGCTGTAAGCGCGCAAACTTCGTTCGACGATTCGATCGTGCCACGCGGTCTCGACGGCCTCGTGGTCGGCGAGCGCGTCGAGGTGAGCGGCCGGGTCGCCACGTCGGGCATCGTCGAAGCGACCCGCATCGAACGCAAGGCGGCGCAGTCGGCGTTCGAGGTGAAGGGGTCGGTGGCCTCCCTCGACACCACTGCGCGCACGTTCGGCCTCGGACTGCTGACGGTTTCGTATGCCAGCGCGCAGCTGTCCGGCTTCGCCAGCGGCCAGCCTGCCAATGGCGATCGCGTCGAGGTGTTCGGATCGCTGAACGCTGGCGGCGTGCTCGTCGCGACGCGAGTCGAGAAGGATTCCGGCGGTGCCTCCGGCAATGCCGACGAACAGGCCGACTACGAGGGGCTCATCACGAGTTTCGTGTCCGCGACGGATTTCGCCGTGGCCGGCCAGCGCGTCACGACTACGGCAGCGACGACCTATGAAGGCGGCACCGCGGCAGGTCTCGCCGCAGACGTCGCGGTGGAGGTCGAAGGGCGCTTCAATGCGGCGGGCGTCATCGTCGCCACCAAGGTGCAGTTCCGCCGCGACAGCGACACCGAGTTCTCGGGTCGCGTGGACTCGATCAACACGGCCGGCAACAGCTTCGTCGTGTTCGGTTTGACGATCCGCGTCAACTCGCTCACTCGCTTCGAGGATCACAGTGGCGCCGACGTGCAGCGCTTCAGCCTGGCGAACCTCGCCATCGGCGACTTCGTCGAGGTCGATGTCTACAACGACGGCAGCGGCCTGCTGGCGACCAAGATCGAGCGCGACGACGCCCAGGGCGAAGTCGAGTTGGAAGGCGTGGCCCAGAACGTGGCGGCGCCGGGTTTCACGATCAGTGGCGTGGCCGTCACGACCGACGGCGCGACCGAATTCAGAGATGACAACGGTGGGACGATCAGTTCTGCAGCGTTCTTCACTGCGGCCCCGGGCCGTAAGGTGAAGGTGCGCGGCACGCTGGTCGGCAACACCGTGCTGGCCAGCAGGGCCGAGCTCGAGGACTGACCGGAGTTCCGGGGTAAAGACGGACCTGCAACGACGGGTCCGAACCGATCAGTACGAGCTGCGCAGAGGTGCGAGATGAATAGATTGCAATTGAAAGTTCTGAACATGGCGGTGGTGGCCTTGCTGGTCGCCGGTTGCGGCGGCGGCGGAGGCAGCTCCACGCCGAGCTCGTCACCCGGCACTGGCGGCACCGGCGGCTGGCGGCACCGGCGGCACGACGACGGCTCCGACGGTGTTCGTGACCGGCGCGATCGCCGGGTTCGGCAGCGTCATCGTCAACGGCGTGCGCTATGACACCGACTCGGCCGAGGTCCGTATCGAGGACAAGGCGGCGACCGCCAGCCAGTTGAAGGTCGGCGAAGTCATCCGGTTGACGGCACAGGTGGATTCGAGCGGCGTCGCGCGCGCCAAGTCCATCGAACAGGACCACCTCGTGCAAGGCGCGGTCCAGGCGGTCGACCTGACTGCTGGCACGCTGACGATTGCCGGGCAGGTGATCACGGTCGACAACGAGACGATGTTCGACGACTCGATCCCCACTCGCAGCCTGGCGGGTGTGTCGGTGGGCGACCGCATCGAGGTGCATGGTTTCGCCGGCAGTGCCGGCACGGCTCGTGCTACGCGCATCGAGAAAGCAGGCGCCGGTGAAACCGAGGTCGAAGTGACCGGTGTCGTCGCGAACCTCGATACCGCACTCAAGCGCTTTGCGGTCGGCACGCTGGTGGTCGACTACTCGACTGCGACCCTCGAGGATTTCGGGTCGTCCGGCATCGCCGCGGGCCTCCTCGTCGAGGTGAAGGGCACTTCGTTCCTGGCCGATGGCGCGCTGCGCGCAACGCGCGTCGAGCGCGAGGATCGCGATTTCGACGGCAGCAACGGCGACGAGGTCGAGGCCGAAGGCCTGGTGACGCGCTTCGCGTCAGCGGCAGACTTCGACGTCTCGGGGCAGAAGGTAGCGACGAACTCGTCGACGATTTTCGTGAACGGCACGGCCGCGGATCTCGCACTGAACGTCAAGGTCGAAGCCGAAGGCAAGCTGGACGCGTCGGACACGCTCGTGGCGAGCAAGGTGACCTTCAAGCGCCAGTCCACGGTGCGGCTCGCGGCCGCAGTTGAAAGCGTCGATACGGCCAATGGCACCTTCCGCGCGCTGGGCGTGACGGTGGTCGTCTCGGCCACGACGCGCAAGGAAGACCACGAGAGCGACAACCACTTCTTCAGTCTCGCGGACCTGCGCGTGGGCGACTGGGTCGAAGTGGGTGGCTACGCCGATCCGGCAGGCACGGGCCGGCTGATCGCGTCGCGCCTCGAGCGGGACGAGCCTGAAGACGAAGTCGAGTTGCGCGGTCCGGCGTCGGACCTGGCGGCCACGAGCCTCAAGGTGTTCGGCGTGAGCGTCGAACTGCTGCCGGGTACGGAGTACGAAGACGAAGACACGCGCATCAGCGCGAGTGAGTTCCTTGCCCGCGCCGCCGGCCAGGTGGTCGAAGTCGACGGCAGCTGGAACGGCACGTCGCTGCTCGCCGACAAGGCTGAAATCGAGCGTGACGGCAGTGGTGTTGTCACGCCGCCGGTCACGCCGCCGGTCACCCCGCCTGTGACGCCGCCGCCGCCCGTGACGCCGCCGCCGCCGAGTGGCAACCAGGCGCCGATCGCACGTGCAGGTTCGGCGCAGGCCGTGACGACGGGTGCGACCGTGACGCTGAATGGCAGCGCCAGTTCCGACCCGGAAGGCGCAGCCCTCACCTACGCGTGGGCACTGCAGGTTCCGGGCGGCAGCGCTGCGGCCCTGTCGAGCGCCACTGCCAGCCAGCCCCGGTTCGTCGCGGACATCGCCGGGACGTACACCGCGACGTTGACGGTGAGCGACGGTGCGCTCACGGCGTCGGCCAGTGTGTTGATCACGGCCCAGGCAGCGCCGCCGCCGCCACCGCCGTCACTCGACGGCGCCGCGCTCTACACGGCGAAGTGCCAGAGCTGTCACGGTCCGATCCAGCCGATCTTCAATCGCAACTCGCGTGATGCGGCGAAGATCCAGGCCGCGATCAACAACAACAAGGGTGGCATGGGCTTCCTCTCGACGCTGACCGCAGCCGAGGTGCAGGCCATTGCAGCCGCCGTTACGGCAGCGAATCCCTGACACGATCCTGAATTAAGTACCCCGGACCTCTCCGGTCCACCCTTGGGCGGGACGGCGCAAGCCTCCCGCCCTATTTTTTTGCTTCGGTGCGACGCAGGTAGCGTGAGGGCAGGTGCCCCAGCGGATTCGTCGCGACGCCTTCGATGCCGGGCTTGACCAGGCGCTTCGAGACCCGATGAAAAACGGGAATCACGGCGACGTCCTGCAGCAGGATCCGCTCCGCACGGGTGAGCAGCGTCGCGCGTTGCCCGGCATCGACGGCAAGGGCTGCCTGCGCCATCACCGCGTCGTACCCGGGGTTGGCGTAGCCCGCCACGTTCTGCGCCTGGCTCGCGGTGAAGAGTGCGAGAAAGGCCGCCGGGTCAACATAGTCCGCCGACCAGCCGAAGCGGATCAGGTCGCATTCACCGGGCTGCTCGCGCATGGCCAGGTACGCCTTCCATTCCATCTCGACGATGGCCACGTCGATGCCCAGCGCCCGCTGCCATTGGTCGGCGAGCGCGACTGCGGTCCGGTGATGGTTGGAACTCGCGTCCGTGCACAGCGTCAGCCGCGCCGGCGCGGCACCGCGTCTGGCTGCGGCAATCCACAGCTCGCGCGCCCGCTGTGAGCGCACGTCCGCTTGCTGGTCGCTCCAGTCGAAACGCGCTGGCGTAGTAGCCCGGAATCCCCGGCGGCACCCAGCCTGTGGCCGCGGTCTCTCCGGCTCCCGTGACTTGTGTGACGATCTGCTGCCGGTCAATCGCCATCGCCAGCGCCATGCGCGCATCCCGGTCACGTACGCGTGCCAGGTTGACCGCGTAACCGTAGGTGCTCAGGAAGGGTGCGACGTGCAATTCACCGGGCAGGTTCTGCTGCAGCCAGTCGACCTGGGTGTTCGGCACCTCGCTCGTGATGTCGAGCGCGCCCGAGCGGTAGAGGTTCAGCTCGGTGTTCAGGTCTTCGAGTGTCAGGTAGGTCACGCGGTCGATCGCGACCGAACCCGCGGCGTGGTATTCGGGATTGCGCTCAAGCTCGACCTTCTCGCCGGGACTGCGCAGCAGCAGCCGGTAGGGGCCGTTACCGACGGGTGGCTCGGCGGCGTTGGCGGCGTGGTTCAGCGGCGCAGCGACGGGCAGTGCCAGCACGGCAGGCAGGTAGGGCACGGCGCGCGCCAGTTCGAGCACGACGGTCCGGGCATCAGTTGCGCGAGCAGCGGTGATCTCGCGCAGCAACTCGGCATAGGGCGCCTGCGTCTCCTGCGCGCGCGCCGCGTCCAGCCCGGCAACGAACTGTGCTGCGCTCAGCGGAGTGCCGTCGGACCAGCGGAGGCCTGCACGCAGCCTGAAGGTCCAGGTGCGGCCGTCCGCCGACACGCTCCAGGTTTCCGCCGCGCCGGGCACGATACTGCCGTCGGCAGCCTCAGCCTGTCAGGCCCTCGTACAGCTCCTGCAACAAAGCAAGCGCTGCGTTGTCTTCGGCCAGGCGGGGGTCGAGGGTTGCCGGTTCCCCGCCCAACGCACGTACCAGAGGTCGCTGCGGCGCCGTGGCCTCTGGTACGTTCGCGTTCGGCGTTGACGCATCCCGCTCAGGGCCGCATGCGGCGATCGCCAGCGACGCCAGTGCCACGACGCAACGCAAGGAGGCTGTCAACCTGGTTCCCGCCTGGATGAATGCGAAAGCCGCAGCGTATGGTCGCCGTAAACCGGACGATTGACAAAATGGATGCCAGCAATTGCAGGACGGCGTTTTGACAGAACCTGTCCGGTTCAGCGACTATCCCGGCCGCGGTGGGACTTGGAGCGCGACGGATGGATCCCGGGTTCAAGTATCGCGCCTTCATCAGTTACAGCCATACCGACGAGCGCTGGGCCAAGTGGCTGCACAAGTCGCTCGAGACGTACTCGGTGCCGAAGCGACTCATCGGCACCGAGACCGCTTTCGGCCCCGTGCCTGAGCGATTCGCTCCGGTTTTTCGTGACCGGGACGAACTGGCGACGGCGACCAACCTCGGCGAGACCCTGACGCGGGCGCTCGAACAATCCGCCTGCCAGGTCGTCATCTGTTCGCCGGCAGCCGCCAGGTCGCGCTGGGTGAACGAGGAAATCCTGGCGTTCAAGCGCCTGGGCCGCGAGCACCGCATTTTCTGCCTGATCGTCGCCGGCGAGCCGGGAGCTTCCGCCGTGGAGGCAACTGCCGACCAGGAATGTTTCCCGCATGCGCTCATCTACACGATGGGGGCCGACGGGCAACTTACGACAATCCGCGGCGAGCCGATTGCCGCCGACGCGCGCCCCGGCAAGGACAGCAAGCAGGACGTCCGGCTGAAGCTGCTCGCCGGCATGCTCGGCGTCGGGCTCGACACGCTGAAGCAGCGCGAGGCCCACCGGCGCCACCGGCGCATGATGGCGCTGGTCACGGCGTCCGTCGTCGGCATGACGATCACCTCGGGCCTGGCCGCCGCGGCCTGGATTGCCCGCAATCAGGCCGAGCGCGAGCGCGTGCGCGCGGAGACCGAAGCCGAGACCGCCCGGCAGACGACCCGCTTCATGGTGGACCTGTTCAAGGTGTCGGATCCGAGCGAAGCGCTCGGCAACAAGATCACCGCACGCGAGATTCTCGACAAGGGCGCGGCTCGAATCGACCAGGAGCTGGTAGACCAGCCGGCCATCCAGGCGACGCTGATGGACACCATGGGCACCGTCTACACGAGTCTGGGCCTCTATGGGTCGGCGATTCCCTTGATTCGCAAGGCCCTCGACAAGCGCAGGTCGCTGTCGGGTGAGCACGACGCCGTGGTCGCCCAGAGTCTCAATAACCTGGGCGAGGTGCTGGCACTGCAGTCCGATTTTGCGGAGGCGGAGCAACGCCTGCGCGAGGCGCTGGTCATCCGTCGCCAGCTGCTCGGCGACCTGCACCCCGATGTCGCAGCGACCTACACCGCGCTGGCCGACGTCATGTCTTATACGGGTGAGTATGCGAAAGGCGAGCAGCTGATCAAAGAGGCGCTGCGCATCAGGAAGGCCCTCTACGGCGAGGTCAGCCCGGAAGTGGCGGAAAGCATCGGCGACCTGGGCGTCAACTACGGTGAGCGCGGCGACTTCAAGCAGGCCGAGGCCTACCTGCGACAGGCGCTGGCGCTGCAGCGCCGACTGCACGGCAACGTGCATCCGGACCTCGCGGAGGCCATGAACAATCTCGGCTGGGCGCTGATGGGATTGAACCAGCCGGTCGGGGCAGAGCCGCTGTACCGACTTGCGCTCGAGATGAAGCGGCAAATGCTCGGCGACGCCCACCCGGAACTCGCGGCCGGCCTGAACAACCTGGCTTTCGTGCTGGAGACGCGCCGCGATTTCAAGGGTGCGGAGAAGGCTTACCGCGAGGCCCTGGCCATGAACCGCAAGCTCCTCGGCGACAGCCATCCTGATATCGCCATGACGATGAGCAACCTGGCGTTCGTGCTCTACCAGAAAGGGGATCACCAGGCCGGCATCGAACTGCTCAAGGGATCCTTGAACATGAGCAGGCATGAACTCGGCTCCGAGCACCCGGACGTTGCGGGCACTGCATCCGATCTGGCGTACCTGCTGACCACAGAAGGTGCCTACTCCGAAGCGGAACCGCTCGTGGACGAAAGCCTGGCGATTCGCCGCAAGTTGCTTGGTGCGGACCATCCCAAGGTGGGCAGCGCTCTCAACGTCAAGGCGAACCTGCTGCTCGCCACGCGTCGCTTCGAGGAAGCCAGGCAAACGGCCACGGAGGCGCGGCGAATACTCGCGCTCAGCCTGCCGGCGGATCACTGGCAGCTCGCGATGGCGCAGAACCTGGAGGGCGCGGCACTGGTCGGTCTGCGTGACTACAAGGACGCCGAGCGGCTGCTGCTCGACAGCCAGAAAGGGCTGTCCCAGGCCGCCTTGCCTGGTGTCGCTGCGGCTGGCCGGGCCCGGCTGGCCGACTTGTATGCCGCCGTGGGCAACACAGCCGCGGCGAGCAGATACAGAGACAACTAGAAGAATCCCGTCCAGCTGTTTGATTTCGCTGGTTTCGTGGATCGCAGCGAAAGCTGGCGAATAAACATAATGCGAATGCGGTTCGAAGTAAGAATTAATTCATCAAGAGAGTGCTACATTAAAGGGCGGAAAAGAAATCTGTGACGTGCCGCTCAGTCTGGGGATTTCGCGGCACCAGCGACAATAAAAATCACTCGGGAGAACTCGCATGTTGCCGCCACCCAATGGACGGTCTGTCTCGGTGTCGTTGGCCCTCATCGCACTCCTCGCAGCTGCGAACGCCCAGGGCCAGGCGCAACCCAACCAGGTTCTCGACCAGGTCGATGCGTTCAACGCACGCGCAGTCCTCGAAATGGCATTTGACCGGCCCAGTCTGCCCGACGCCACGAAACTTCCCATTACGGGCAGCGAGCTTGCAGCCTGCAAGCTCACCGCCAGCGGGCTCTACTGCCTCGAGAGAAACGGCGATGGAAGGCAGGTCGTGCGTCAGTGGCAGGAGCCGCTGAATCCCGCCTTCGTCGATCGATTCCAGTGCGATGACCCAGTCCTGAGATTGCAGGACGGAACCTGCACCGGGCTCACGGTGGACTTGTCCGGTGCCATCTGGGTGGCCGGCAGGAAGGCGGGTTCGCCTGCGTCCTTTAGCCTGGTCAAGGTGGTCAACAAGGCGTTGATCGGCGCCTGCCCCGGCGGCGGTGGCTGGGCTGAATTGACCTCCGAACTGCCGGCGCCACTGTGCGCACTTGAATTCGCAACTGGATCTGGCCTGCTCTCCGACCTCGACGCCATCGACGGCGAGGTGGCCAACCCGTTCCCTCTTGGGACAGGCATCCTGGCGCTCAAGGACGGCGCAGCGTCGGTCTATTTCAACCTGAATGTTCCCGGCGCGACGCCCACAGAATTTGCCGGATGGGGCGTGCAACCGCCCGAGCGCCTGCTCAGCACGACACTGCTGCAGGTTCCGCAGCCCGTCGCGCCAGGCGAGGCGCCGGAATTCACCAATTTCATCCTGGCCGCGACCAACACCGGTCGAGTCCTGTCCAAGTCGACAGTCTCTCCTGGGGCCACGCAACAGGTGTTCGATGCCACGACCGCAGCCGCCAATTGCGATAGACCAGGACACCTGGGGGCTGTGCCCCGGGAGCGCCAGTTGCTTCATCAATGGCGCGACACTGACCGCGGCCGGCGGCAACGCGCCCAACTTGAACAAGTTCGGCGTGAAAACCGTCAATGGGACCATGGGTCTTGGCATTGTCGGCGGCAATTCCGGTAACGAGATTGACATCGGCGAGCACTTGAACGTGCAGTTGCCTGCCGGCTACACGGTTACGGCACTCCAGGTCCTGTTCCTCTTCAACGGTCCTGAGTTTGGTGACGCAACGGAGCAGGCATCGATCACGACGACGGATCAGGCGACCAACGCGACGGTCACCTATACGCTCACCGCGACCGGCGAAGACATAGCGGCCTGGACCGGTCCGGGCACGGTATCGACCTGCGGCGCCACGTCGAGCAGTGGCACGGGTTGCTTCCTGATCACGAATCCGTTCCCCGCGGATGTCCCGGTGGATATGCTGAGTTTCACGGCGTCGGGCAACGCGACGTCGGATTTCTCGATCGGCAGGATCGAGGCCGGCGTCTACGGCGTCTACGGCGTCCGCTCGAGTTTCAAGACCGGTCGCGCCTACCTGTCGGATCGTGATGCGCAATCGGTCACCGCGCTGCTGCCGGACAATGCAACGTTTACTCAGTTGGTGCCGGGTGACGTCCTTTCAACCTCGATCCCGACCTCGCTTGAAAAGCCGGACGGGCTCACTGTCGCGCCCGGTATCAGCATCGACCTCGATCCAGAGGGGCCTTGCGGACAACCGATCGTGGAGACGGCGGGGGGCGGCGTGACGGGCGGCTGCGTGCTGGTCGCCGATGCCGACGGCAACGCTGCGGCAACGTTCGGCAACGTGAATCTCAGGGAAGGGCCGTCCGGCTCGAGATTGTTCCAGGTGACCGGAGTCCCGGACTGCCGCTACGTGCCAATTGTCTGCTTCAACGTCCTCGGGCTCGACCCCGTGACCCCGACCGTCAACGTCGCAATCGACGCATTGATCAACATCGGCGTGATCGTGCCGCTCGATCCCTCCGGCGCCAACAGGCGCAATCCGGCCGCGCAGTTGCTCAACGTGACGCCCTTGCTGCCGGAGGACGTGACCTCGCAGTTCGACAACAGCGGTGTTGCGCCGGGCGGTTTGCCGCCCCTGTATGTCTCGAAGCAATACCGTGGCCAGCAGGCCCGCGATTTCCGTATCGAAGCGTTGTTCTTCAAGACCGAGACGGGCGTTGTCTTCCTTGACACGTACCAGGGCGAAATCGACGTCAGCAAGCTGAGCGGCTTCGAACTCGGCTGCAATGTGCCGACAACCAGCAATGTGCCGACGTCCGTGCTGCGCACGTGGGACGCGATCACGACGGTGTCGGAGACTTACAAGGGAGTCGGCGGTCGGTACATCGACACCATCACCAACGTGGGGTGCCGCAACCCCACCAAGATCTCCGGCGGCCGCACCTCGCTCTTCCCGATTCTCGAAGTCGCACCGGACACGTACGGCCCGACGATCAGGAGCTTCTCCCCGCGGGTGACGACGGACAATGACGCGGTGTTCGCCCGGCTGGTCCAGTCGCTCTGGGACGACGTCGGCATCTTGCGGCGTGATTTCGCGTGCAAGCAGGTTGACACACTGCCGACGGGCGGCGCCGCGCCGCTGCCGGGCTCGGTCTGCAACACGCTGGCGGGAACCTGGAGCGTCGCCAAGTTCAAGCTCGACCTGTGTGTCAACGCCGCCTTCTTCCCGCAGAATTCGACCGGCACGGCTCTTTGCAACCTCGCCCGGAAATACGTGATCGATTACCAGACCGCGCTGCCCGCCAGCGCCACCGGCCCGGACGTCGCGAACCGCCTCGGCGAGCAGAAGGCGCGCGTCGAGACGTTCCTGCACGTTTTCGATACGCGATTCAGGCCTTCCATCAAGCCGACCGGTTACTGCAGGGAATGGACCGCGCTCAGCAGTCCGCCCTACAAGAATTGTCCGGCGCTCTGACCGGATGGCGAAATCCGCATCCGCCTGCTGCGGTGGCTGGCAAAGACCAGCACCGCAGCAGGCAGGTCGGGGGCACGGGGCGCGCTCGCGTTAGCGTTGGGCCCTCCTGACTGTCGCATGGGGCTCGGCAGCGTACCGGTGCAGGCATGATCGACAGCCGGCTCGACAAGCGCCTGTACGGCGCCATGTTCCTGATGGCCACGAGCGCCATCGGTCCCGGCTTCATCACCCAGACGACGCAGTTCACTGCCCAGCTCGGTGCGGCCTTCGCCTTTGCGATCCTGCTCTCGGTCCTCATCGACATCGCGCTGCAGCTGAACGTCTGGCGCGTCATCGGCGTGTCGGGATTGCGGGCGCAGGAACTTGGCAACCGTGTCGTGCCGGGGCTCGGTCACATGCTGGCGTTCTTCGTGGTGCTGGGCGGCTTCGTGTTCAACGTCGGCAACGTCGCGGGTGCCGGGCTCGGCCTCGATGCGCTGCTGGGGCTCGACCCGAAGTGGGGCGGGGCCGCCTCCGCGTTGATCGCGATCGCCGTCTTCCTGTCGCGTCGCGCCGGCGTGGCAATAGACCGGATTGTCGTCGTGCTCGGTATCGTCATGATCGCGATGACGGCGTACGTCGCCGCGGTCTCGCAGCCGCCGGTTGGCGCAGCGCTGCGCAATGCGGTGCTGCCCGAGCGGGTCGACTTTCTCGCGATCACGACACTCGTGGGTGGCACGGTGGGTGGCTACATCACGTACGCAGGCGCGCACCGGTTGCTGGATGCCGGGGTGCACGGTCCGTCCCGCGTCCCGGAGATTTCCCGGGCGTCAGTCATCGGCGTGCTCGTGACCGGCCTGATGCGCGTCCTGCTGTTTCTCGCGGTCCTGGGTGTCGTCGCCGCCGGCGTGCGGCTGGATCCGCTCAACCCCGCCGCGTCGGCTTTCGAGGCCGCGGCCGGTGGGTTGGGCAGGCGCGTTTTTGGTCTCATCCTGTGGGCTGCAGCCGTCACGTCGATCATTGGCGCTTCCTACACCTCGGTCTCCTTTCTAGCCGGCGGGTCCGAGCACTTTGCGCGCCGCCGCAACCTGCTGGTGGTCGCGTTCATAGGCTTGTCGGCGACGGTGTACCTGCTGGCAGGCGCGGCGCCGGTGCCGTTGCTGGTATTCGCTGGCGCCTTCAATGGCCTGATCCTGCCGATCGGCATCGCGGTGCTGCTGTGGGTGGCGACGCGCCGGCCCGACCTCATGGCGGGATACGCCTATCCCCGCTACCTGGCGGCCCTGGGCTTGTTGGCGTGGCTGGTGGCGATCTACCTGGGCTGGATGTCCCTGGGCAGCCTGGCGACGTTGTTCCGGTAACGCGGACGCCAGTGAGCCCAGGCATCGGTCGGCGACGCTTGCAACAATGACCGCCAGCCACGGTGGATGGGTATCATCCCCGCGCATGGCAACGGTCCCCGAGCAAGCAGTGGCTGCCGAAACTCCGTTCACCGCAGGTCCTGATCGACGCAGCGGCGCGCGCAGCTACGCCGTGCCATTCATCGTCGCCGTCACGGGGCATCGCGACCTCGTCCCCGACGAGATTCCCATCCTGCGCTCGCGCGTGCGCGACTGCCTGTTCAGCCTCCGCTACGAGTACCCCAGCCGCATCATCGTCGTGATGTCTTCGCTGGCCGACGGCGCGGACCGACTGGTGGCAGAAGAGGCGTTGAAGCTCGGCATGCCGCTCAGCGTCGTGCTGCCGATGCCGCGCGCGCTGTACGAGGAGGATTTCACTGACGGAGTCCAGCCGCGACTTCGCACGGCTCTGTGACGCAGCCGCCGAGATCTTCGAGTTGCCGCTGCTGCCAGGCAGCACGCCGCGCTCGATCGTCGAACCCGGCCCGGGGCGCACGCGCCAGTACGCCCAGGTAGGTGTGTTCCTGAGCGCCCACTGCCACGTCCTGCTGGCCCTCTGGGATGGCAAGGACAGCGAATTGCTGGGCGGCACGGCAGCGACCGTGCGATTCCACCATCACGACGTCATGCCCGGGTACACGCCGCGCGTGACCTCGAGCAAGCTCAACCTGACAGAGGATGAGAGCGACCTCGTCTATCACATCGTCTGCTCGCGGAGCAGGCCCGATGGCGAGCCCGCGCCCGGCCTACGGCCCTTCGACACATACTGGTTCACGACCGACGAAGAAAGTCCGCGCAACGCCGAGATCCCGGCTCGACATCGCAAGGTGTTCGAGTACACCAACGAATTCAGTCGCGAGGCGCAGAACAACGCCAAGGCGATCGACAAGGAACGCTATTCGCTGCTGACCGGCGAGCAGGCAGCCACGCTGCCGGCCGGCCTCTGGGACATCAACCAGGCGTTCTGTGCCGCGGACTGGCTGGCCATCCACTACCAGAAGAAGGTGGTGACGACGGTCAAGGCAGGCCACGTGGCGGCCTTCCTGACGGCCGTGGGTTACCTGACCTACACCGACCTGGCATCCACGCCGCTCATCATCGGCGGCATCATCGCCCTGATGCTGTTCGCCGTGGTGAACAACGCGCTGGCAGTGCGCGGCAGCTGGCAACGCAAGTACCTCGACTACCGCACGCTGGCGGAGGGCCTGCGGGTCCAGTTCTACTGGGCCGCGGCCGGCGTCACCAGCGGCAGCGTCTCCAAGTTCGCGCACGACAACTTCCTGCAGATGCAGGACACCGAACTCGGCTGGATTCGCAACGTGATGCGCGTCGCCGGCATGGAGTGCGACGTGGCGCCGAACCTCGAGCCGCATGGGGTCGCCTTCGCCGTCGCCGAGTGGATCGGCGACGACAAGTCCGGGCAACTGGGCTATTACCGCAAGAAATCCGCCCTGCGCATCGTGGAGCATGATTCCACGTTGCGGATCGGCCGCCTCGGCATCTGGACCACGATCATCGCGCTCATCACCCTGCTCTTCGTTGGCTCGCAGTTGTCGGACGTCGTGCGCACGCCGGTCGTGTACCTGATGGGCATCGTGCTGCTGATGGTCGGCATCCGCCAGTCGTACGCCAAGACCACGGCGGAGGCCGAACTGATCAAGCAGTACGAGTTCATGTACCGGATTTTCCGCAATGCCCGCAAGCGCATCGACGGGGCCGACAACGACGGCGACAAGCGTCGCATCCTCAAGATCCTGGGCGACTCCGCGCTCGAAGAACACGCGCAGTGGATCCTGATCCATCGCGAACGGTCGATCGACGAGAAGGAAGGGCTCAAGCTCGGGTGAAGCCGGGCTCGCGGCCGCTGCGGCAGCGGGGCAAGTACGCCGGTCGCGTGCTGACGGGCAGAAATGGCGCTCCCAGAGGGATTCGAACCCTCGTACCAGCCTTGAGAGGGCTGTGTCCTGGGCCTCTAGACGATGGGAGCGTGTGTGGGACCGGTTTGGACTAACCGGGTCCTGAGGAAGCCGCGTATTATACGCGGCTGTTTTCCACGGTCCAGCAGAAGCTCCCAGCCCTTGTTTTCATTCACTAAACTCTTCCGCTCGCGCGACGCCAAGGCCGCGGCCGCCGCTGCCGAGGCTGCCGTCCAGGCCGGCCCGCCGCAGCCCACGATCTACTCCCGCGGCGAGCACAACGTCTCGCGCTCCAACATCTCGCCGGCGGCGCTCAAGGTGCTGTACCGGCTCAAGGATTCCGGCTACCAGGGCTTCCTGGTCGGCGGCGCGGTGCGCGACCTGCTGCTCGAAATCCAGCCCAAGGATTTCGACATCGCGACCGATGCGCACCCGGAGGAGGTCCGCAAGACCTTCCGCAATTGTCGCCTGATCGGCCGCCGGTTCCACCTGGCGCACGTGCGTTTCGGCCACGAGATCATCGAGGTGGCGACGTTTCGCGCCGCCCACACCGAGCTGGACGAAGACCATGGCGTCGATGAAGCCGAGCACCGCTCGATCGACGAGCACGGCCGCATCCTGCGCGACAACCTCTACGGCACGATCGAAGAGGACGTGTGGCGACGCGATTTCACCGCCAATGCGCTCTATTACAACATCGAGGACTACTCGATCTGGGATTACGTGGGCGGCGTCGAGGACGCGCGCAATCGCGTGCTGCGCATGATCGGCGATCCCGCCACGCGCTACCGCGAAGACCCGGTGCGCATGCTGCGTGCCGCGCGTTTCGCCGCGAAGCTCGGGTTTACGCTGCATCCGGGCACCGAAGCCCCGATCGGCGAACTTGCCTACATGCTCGACCGCATGCCGTCGGCGCGGTTGTTCGACGAAACGCTGAAGCTGATGCTGTCCGGGCATGGCGAAGCGTCGCTCGAATGGTTGATCCGCCTCGAGCTGCTGCCGCACCTGATGCCCGACGTGGCGGCCGCGATCGAAGCAGCGCCTGAATCCACCGGCGCCAGGCTGATGCAACTCGGGCTCGAGGGCACGGACGACCGCGTACACGCCGACAAGTCCGTCACGCCCACGTTCCTGTTTGCCGTGTTGCTGTGGCCCGCCATCCTGCGCGCGCTCGGCGTGCCCAACGGCCCGCTGCCGGACGACCCGCAGCGCCTGCTCGACGCCGCCGACAAGGTGATCGGGCGCCAGTTGCAGCGGATCGCGCTGCCCAAGCGTTTCTCGCTGCCGTTGCGCGAACTGATCATGCTGCAGACCCGGTTCGAGCGCCGCTCGGGCCGGCGCGCGCTGCGATTGCTCGAGCACCCGCGATTTCGCGCAGCCTACGATTTCCTGTTGCTCCGCGCCGAATCCGGCGAGGTCGACCCCGAACTGGCGCAGTGGTGGACCGACCTGCAGGAGGCCGGGGATGACGATCGCCTGGCGATGGTCGAGAACCGGCCCGTGTCCGAGCAGGCTGAGACCGCCGCCAAGTCTGCGCCCTCCGGCGCGAAACGCCGCCGCCGGCCGCGCCGTCGGCGCAAGCCTTCCGGTCCGGCCCCCACGCCGTGACCGCGACCTCTGCGCCTGCGCCCGACGCGACCTCGAAGCCGCGCTGGGTGCCGGCTTACATTGCCCTGGGCAGCAACCTCGACCAGCCCCACCTGCAGGTCGCCAGGGCGTTCGAGGCCCTGGGCCAGTTGCCGGCGACGCGTCTGCAGCTGCGCTCGTCGTCGTATCGTTCACGTCCGCTCGGCCCCGTCGCGCAACCGGACTTCGTCAATGCCGCGGCCGCGGTGCTCACGCAGCTCGATGCTCATGCGCTGTTGCGTGAGCTCAAGAGCCTGGAAACCCGGCTCGGGCGTGCAGTGCCCGTGGTGCGCTGGGGGCCGCGGCTGATCGACCTCGACCTGCTCGTGCACGACCGCACGCGTTGCAGCGACGACACGCTCACACTGCCGCATCCGGGCCTGGCCCAGCGTGATTTCGTGCTGGTGCCGCTGGCGGAGATCTGCCCGTCCCTCGACGTGCCCGGCGTTGGTAGAGTGAGCGCCCTGGCACAGGCACTCGGCTCCGCGACGACCCTGGAACGCATCGACGCATGACGCTCGAACGCACTCCGCGCACCGGCGACGATGATGACGCCGCCGCCGAACCGATCGTGGCGACGCCGCATCGCTACATCGTGATCGAGGGCCCGATCGGCGTCGGCAAGACCAGCCTGGTGCGCCGCCTCGGCCGCAGCTTCGGCAGCGAGCTCGTGCTCGAGCAGGATGCGGAAAATCCTTTTCTCGAGCGCTTCTATCGCAACCCGAAGTCCGTCGCGTTCCAGACGCAGTTGTATTTCCTGTTCCAGCGTTCGCGCCAGCTGCAGGACCTGCGCCAGGCCGACCTGTTCGAGAAAGTGCGGGTCGCCGACTACATGCTCGAGAAAGACCGGCTGTTCGCGCGGCTCACGCTCGACGACCAGGAATTCGCGCTGTACGAGCAGGTCTATGAACGGCTCGCGATCGATGCACCGGTACCCGATCTCATCGTTTACCTGCAGGCGCCGGTCGACGTCCTGCTTGATCGCATCGCCCGCCGCGGCATCGATTACGAGCAGCAGATCGAGCGGCGCTACCTCGAGCGCCTGACCGAGGGTTACGCGCGGTTCTTCCTCGAATACGACGCCGCGCCGGTGCTGATCGTGAACGCTGCGGAGATCGATCCGATCGGTGACGAGGCCGATTACCAGACCCTGCTGGCCGCCATCGTCAAATCCCGCAAGGGGCGGCATTACTTCAATCCGCTCAAGAGCTTGCTGTAGGCGCACGCACCTTCCGGCGTTGATGTTTCGGGGCCGCTCAGCCATCCTTGCGGCCTCGCACGAGGCGGCTTTATGTACACCCAATTGCAGCTGCGGGATTCGACCCGTCCGCCCGTCAACGTGGCGTCGCTTGCCCGCATGAAAGAGCAGGGGGAAAAGATCTCCTGCATCACGTGCTACGACGCGAGCTACGCCGCGCTCGTCGACGCAGCCGACATCGACGTCGTGCTGGTCGGCGACTCGCTCGGCATGGTGATCCAGGGCCACGACACCACCGTGCCGGTCACGCTCGAGCACATCATCTATCACTGCCGCGCCGTGGCGAAGGGCCTGTTCCGGCCGTTCCTGATGGCCGACATGCCTTTCATGACCTACACGTCGAAGGAGACGGCGCTTGCGAACGCCGTCAAGCTCATGCAGGAGGGCGGCGCCAAGATGGTGAAGCTCGAGGGCGGGGCAGGGCAGGCGGCCATCGTCGAGTTCCTGGCGAGCCACGATATCGCCGTGTGCGCGCATCTCGGCCTGCGGCCGCAGTCGGTGCACAAGACCGGCGGGTTCCGCGTGCAGGGCCGCGAAGAAGCGGCTGCCGAGCAGATGCGCCGCGACGCCAAGCTGCTGCAGGACGCCGGCGCCGACGTGGTGCTGCTCGAATGCGTGCCGGCGCACCTCGGCAAGGAGATCACGGCCGAACTGCACGTGCCGGTCATCGGCATCGGCGCGGGCCCGGACACCGATGGCCAGATCCTCGTGCTGTACGACGTGCTCGACATCACGCCGGGCCGCAAGCCGCGCTTCGTGCAGAACTTCCAGCAGGGCCGCGACAGTCCGCTGGCCGCCATCCAGGCGTTTGGCGCAGCTGTAAAGAGCCGCGCCTACCCCGCGCCCGAACACTGCTTCTGACGCCCGCTCCGCCGCAACCCGCCGCCACCTGCAGGACCGCCCGACCGATGCAAACGTTCACGCGGATCGCCGAGCTCCGCGAAACCGTCACGCGCTGGCGGCTCGCACGCGAAAGCATCGCCTTCGTGCCGACCATGGGCAACCTGCACATGGGGCACGCCAGCCTGATGTCAGCCGCGCACCTGCACGGACGCCGCGTGATCTCCAGCATCTTCGTCAACCCGATGCAGTTCGGGCCGTCCGAGGATTTCAGCGCCTACCCGCGCACTCCCGACGACGACGCCAACCTGCTGCGTGAATACGGCGTGGATGCGCTGTTCCATCCCACTGTAGACGAGATGTATCCGTCGGGCAGCGTCGGCAGCACCGTCATCGACGTGCCCGGCCTCACCGACATCCTGTGCGGCGCATACCGGCCGGGTCACTTCCAGGGCGTAGCGACCGTCGTCGTCAAGTTGCTGGCCCTGGTGCAGCCCGACGTCGCGATCTTCGGCGAGAAGGATTTCCAGCAACTCACGGTCATCCGCCGGGTGGTCGACGACCTGAACCTGCCGGTCAAGATCGTCGGCGCGCCAACGGTGCGGGCCGAGGACGGCCTTGCGCTCAGTTCGCGCAATCGGTACCTGGGGGCAACAGAGCGGACTGCCGCTCCGGCCGTGTATCGCGCGCTCGACCGAGCGCGACGCCGGCTGGAGGCGGGCGACTCCGACTACACGGGCATGCAGGCAGAAGGGCTGGCAGCACTGGCTGCGGCGGGCATCAAGCCCGACTACTTCGAGGTGCGCACGGCCGACCGGCTGGCCGTGCCCACTCCCGCGGACGTGAACGTCGTGGTGCTCGCGGCCGGACGCCTCGGCAAGGCGCGGCTGATCGACAACATCCAGTGTACGGCTCCAAGAAGGGGCTAGGGGTTAGGGGTTAGGGGCTAGTCGGAGGCGCAGTGCGCCGTGTGCGCGCCTCTCCCGGCACGCTGGGAAAGGTTGGCCGCAGGCCAGGTGAGGGCCAGTACGCGAAGCGTTCTTGCTCCGACTAGCCCCTAACCCCTAACCCCTAACCCCTAACCCCTAACCCCTTCCTCTGCAGCGCCCACGCCACGTGCTCCCGCACGATCGGGCTCGCGTCATCCCGCCGTGCTTCCAGCGCCGCGCTGACCGCTGGCGTGCGCGGCGCATTGCCGAGCGCCACGGCGATGTTGCGCAGCCAGCGCTCATGGCCGATGCGACGGATGGCGCTGCCTTCCGTCTTCGCCAGGAACTCGGCTTCGGTCCAGCCGAAAAGTTCGACCAGGCTCGGCGCGTCCAGGCCGTTGCGAGTGCGGAAATCCGGTTCGGCGGTGACTTTCGCGTACCTGTTCCACGGGCACACGAGCTGGCAGTCGTCGCAACCGTAGATGCGATTGCCCATCGCGGCACGAAACTCCTCCGGAATCGGCCCGTCCAGCTCGATCGTCAGGTACGAAATGCAGCGGCGCGCATCGAGCTCGTAAGGCGCGACGATTGCCTGCGTCGGGCACACGTCGATGCAGGCGGTGCATGAGCCGCAATGCGCGCTCACCGGCGCGTCCACGGGCAGCGGCAGGTCGGTGTAGATCTCGCCGAGGAAAAACCACGAGCCATCGTTGCGGTCGAGCAGGTTCGTGTGCTTGCCGATCCAGCCGAGGCCCGCCTCACGAGCCAGGGCTTTCTCCAGCACCGGCGCGCTGTCCGTAAAGGCGCGATAGCCGGCGGTACCGGCCGCAGTGGCGATGCGGTCCGCCAGTTGCGCGAGTCGCTGCCGCAGCACCTTGTGATAGTCGCGACCCAGCGCGTACCGCGACACATAGCCGAGCAGGGGATCTGCGAGCACGGCTTCGGGGTCGGTGCCTTCGACCCGGTAATCCATGCGCGCGCTCACGACACGGAGGGTGCCGGGAATGAGTTCACCGGGCCGCGAGCGGCGCGTGCCGTGCCGCTCCATGTAGTGCATCGTGCCGTGCCGGCCCTGCGCGAGCCACGCCGCCAGGCGCTGCTCGTCCGCGGCCAGTTCGACTCCCGCAATGCCGACCTGCTGGAAGCCGAGCTCGCGGCCCCACTCCTTGATCGACTGCGCAAGCGCTGCGGTGGCGACGGCTGTCATGGCGAACGGTACGAACCGGTGGAGGGGCGGCCAGTATAATGGGCGCATGCATCCGCTCCCTGCCGGGCTCTACACCGCCGCCCAAGTGCGCGCGCTCGACCGTCGGGCCATCGAGCACGGCGGCATTCCCGGCTACGAGCTCATGACTCGGGCGGGCCACGCCACGCTGAACGCGCTGCGGCGCCGCTGGCCCGCGGCTCGTTCAATTGCAGTCTGCTGCGGTCCCGGCAACAACGGTGGCGACGGTTACGTCATCGCGCGGATCGCGCGGGCTCAAGGTTTGCGAGTACACGCGATGGCCATCGCCAACCCGGCCGAACTGCAGGGCGACGCGCGCCGTGCATGCGACGAATTCGCTGCGTCGGGCGGGGACTGCGAGCCGTGGCAGCCGCAGTTGCTCACAGCCGTCGACGTCGTGGTCGACGCCGTCCTGGGCACGGGCTTGTCGCGCGACGTCACCGGCCTGGCGGCCACCTGCATCAAGGCGATCAACGCTGCCGGTCGCCCCGTCGTCGCCGTCGACATTCCGTCCGGGCTGCATGCGGACACCGGTCACGTGCTCGGCTGCACGGTCCGTGCCGACCTCACCGTCACCTTCATCGGCCGCAAGGTGGGTTGCTACGTGGGAGTCGGCCCGGACAACACCGGGACGATCGTGTTCGACGGTCTGGGCGTTACCACCGTGGACTTCGAACAAGAGCCGGTGCTGCGCCTGCTGGACGATTCGGTGGTGGCGGCTGCGTTGCCGCGCCGCGCACGCACCGCCCACAAGGGGCGGCACGGACACGTGCTCGTCATCGGCGGTGCGGCGGGCATGGGCGGCGCGGTCCGCCTGGCCGGCGAAGCGGCACTGCGAGCAGGCGCCGGCCTCGTCACAGTCGCAACCGATGTGGGCAGCCTGCAGGCGCTCAGCGCGCGGCCTGAGTTGATGTCGCACGTGCTCACCGGTCCTGGCGACCTGGCGCCTGTCATCGCGCGCGCGACCGTGATCGCGTTGGGTCCCGGTCTCGGCCAGTCGCCCTGGGCGCAGGACATTCTTGCAGCGGCGCTCGCCGCGCAGAAGCCGACTGATCGTGGATGCGGACGCGCTCAACCTGCTGGCGCTCGCACCGGCACCGCGGCGTGTCGACTGGGTGCTGACCCCGCACCCGGGCGAGGCCGCGCGATTGCTCGGCACCACCGTCGCCGCCGTGCAGGCCGACCGGTGCGCCGCGGCGCGCGAACTGCAGGCCCGTTACGGCGGCTCGGTGGTGCTAAAGGGCGCGGGTTCCATCGTGCAGGACGAACACGGTACCGGCTGGTTGTGCGATCGGGGCAATCCCGGCATGGCCGCAGCAGGCATGGGTGACGTGCTCACGGGCGTCATCGCCGGCATCGCCGCGCAATGCAGCGATCTCGCGCTGGCCGCACGCGCCGGGCGTGTTCGTGCATGCGGACGCCGGCGATCGCGCCGCCGGCAGCGCCGGCGAGCGTGGACTGCTCGCGAGCGACGTGATCGAGCACCTGCGCGCGTGCGTGAACCGCTGATGCACGCCGAGTGGCTGGCGCAGGGCGCCGACCAGATGCGCGAACTCGGCGGGCGAATCGCGCGCGCGGTCTGGGCGTCACCCGCGCACGACGAGGCGTTGCTGATCACGCTGTCGGGCGACCTCGGGGCCGGCAAGACCACGCTGGTGGGTGGGCTACTCAACGCCTTGGGCCATGTCGGCCCGACCCGCAGTCCGACCTACACACTGCTCGAGCCGTACCGGTTCGCAGGTCGCGACGTCGTGCACTGCGATTTTTACCGCCTGCGCCACCCCGACGAGATCGACGACCTGGGTTTACGCGACCTGCAGGGGCCTGGCTCGGTGCTGCTGGTGGAGTGGCCCGAAAAGGCGGCGGGCCGGCTGGGCACCGTCGACGTGTCCCTGGCGCTGGCTTACGCCGGGGACGCGGCGCGCAGCGTGCGCGCCGAGGCGCTCACGGCGGCCGGAGCGGCCTTGCTCGAGCGGCTCTGACCCCACATGACAAACCGCCCGTATCTTTATAATTTTATTGAATTATCTACACATGCCGGAGTAGATTACCCGCCATGTTGCCGTCGGCACTCCGCCCCACATTGCTGCGCCTGGCCGGGCTGATCCTGCTCACGGCGTCGTTGCCGGCCGCGGCAGGCACGGCTCGCGTCACCGACGTGCGTCTCTGGTCGGGCCCTGAAGGCACCCGGCTCGTCATCGAATTGTCGGCGCCCGCCGAGTACGACGTGTTCGCGCTCGATGACCCGCACCGCGTCGTCGTCGACCTGGCCAACACCACCCTGCCTGCCAGCGAGACGCTGCCGGCCGGGCAGGGCCCGGTGAAAGCGCTGCGTTCCGGGCCGCAGGCGGGGCACGGACTGCGCTTCGTGCTCGACGTCACCGAGGCACTGAAGCCGAACAGTTTCGTCGTCGGACCGGATGGCACCGCGGGTCATCGGCTGGTGGTCGAACTGCCGGGCAAGCCCGTCAGCGTCATTGCGCCGGCCACCGCCGCGCGCACCCCGCCCACGGGCAACGAAGTGCTCGCGATGGCGGCCGAGACGGCGCAAGCCTCGGCGGCGGCAGTCGCGCCGGCCCTGCCGAAGATCAACGAGCCGACGCTGCCGCCGCCGGTCAAGTCCGCGACCGCGGCGATGAAGGGACGCGACCTGGTGATCGCGATCGACGCCGGCCATGGCGGGCAGGATCCCGGTGCGCTCGGGCGCGGCGGCACGCGCGAGAAGGACGTGACGCTCGCGATCGCGCGCAAGCTCGTCGCCGAGATCAACGCCGAGGAAGGCATGCGTGCCGTGCTGGTGCGCGACGGCGACTACTTCATCACGCTGGGCGCCCGCACGCGCAAGGCACGGCAGCTCGGCGCCGACATGTTCGTCTCGATCCATGCGGATTCCGTGGCGAACCGCGCCGTGAGCGGCTCGTCGGTGTACGTGCTGTCGCTGCGCGGCGCGAGCGACGAAGCCGCCCGCTGGCTGGCCGAATCCGAGAACGCTGCCGACCTCAAGGGCGGCGTGTCGGTGGACGAGGGCAGCGACGTGCTGGCGTCGGTGCTGCTCGACGTCACGCAGAAGGAATCGATCAGCGACAGCGTCGAGGCGGCCGACAGCGTGCTCGCCGCGCTGCGCACCGTCGGCAACGTCCACGGCAGCGCGCGCGTGCGGCATGCCGGATTCATGGTGCTCAAGTCGCCTGACATCCCGTCGATGCTGGTCGAGACGGCCTTCATCTCCAATGCCGAAGACGAGCGACGCCTGCGCGATCCGGACCATCAGCAGCGCGTGGCCGCTGCAGTCAAGGCCGGCATTCGCGACTACTGGTACGACAATCCGCCGCCCGGCTCCAAGCTTGCGGCCATCGTCGCGGCGCAACGCGGCGGTGGCGCCGACGGCACGACCGCGGTCGCCGTCCGCTGAATCACGCTGCTTTGCTATGCTCGCGCACCCGGCGCGAGCCGCCGTTCCTGCCAGGCTGCGTCATGCCGATCCGGGTCCTGCCCGAGCAACTCGTCCACCAGATCGCTGCCGGCGAGGTCGTCGAACGCCCGGCGTCCGTGATCAAGGAACTGGTCGAGAACAGTCTCGACGCGGGCGCGGCGGCGGTCGACATCGAAGTCGAAAAAGGCGGAGCGGAACTCTGCCGGGTGCGCGACGACGGCGGCGGCATCGCGGGCGACGAACTGCTGCTAGCGCTCGCGCGCCACGCGACCAGCAAGATCGGCAGCATCGACGACCTCGAGACGGTGCGCACGCTCGGCTTCCGCGGCGAGGCACTGCCGAGCATCGCGTCGGTGTCGCGCATGCGGATGATCTCGCGCCCGCGCGACGCCGACGCGGCACAGATGGTGGCGGCGGTGGACGGCGTGCTGACCGGTCCTGCGCCGCATCCGCATCCGCCCGGCACGACGGTCGAGGTGCGCGACCTGTTCTTCAACGTGCCGGCGCGGCGCAAGTTCCTGCGGGCCGAGCGGACGGAACTGGCGCAGATCGAGCGGCTGGTCGAACGCCTCGCGCTGAGCCGGTTCGACGTCGGCTTCCGCCTGTCGTCGGCGCGCAAGGTGCTGGCCGACCATCCGCCGGCGCGCGACGAGCGCGCTCGCGACGCGCGCGTCGCCGCCATGCTGGGCGACGATTTCATCGCGAATGCGATGAAGCTCGACCACGAGGCGTCCGGCATGCGACTGCACGGCTGGTTCTGCCTGCCGACCTATGCGCGCAGCCAGGCTGACCAGCAGCATTTCTTCCTCAACGGGCGGCCGCTGCGCGACAAGCTCGTCGTGAGCGCGGTGCGCCTGGCCTACCGCGACGTGCTGTTCCACGGGCGCCATCCGGCCTACGTCCTGTACCTCGAGATGGAGCCGGCGCGCGTCGACGTCAATGCGCATCCGCAGAAGCTCGAAGTCCGCTTCCGCGAGCCGGGCCTCATCCACGATTTCCTGTTCCGCACGCTCGAGCGCGCGCTGGCGGAAACGCGGCCGACCCAGGCCGCCGCCGACTCGATTCCAGCCGCCCGCGCCGCTTGGTCGCTGCCGGGGAATGCGTCGCTGGATTGGTCGCGCGGCAGCGCCGTTCCGACTAGCCCCTATCCCCTATCCCCTGACCCCTCGGCGGCGGGTCAGCAGGTCTCCGCGACGGACCTTTACGGTCGACTGGGCGGGGTTCGCGAGATCGCAGCATCTGATGCCGCCGCCAGCGCGGCCGTCGTCGCCGCGCCGGACTCTGCCGAGCACCCCCTCGGCTATGCCATCGCGCAGCTGCACGGCGTGTACATCCTGGCGCAGGCGCAGGGCGGCCTGGTGCTGGTGGACATGCACGCCGCCCACGAGCGCACGACCTACGAAAGGTTGAAAGCCTCGCTCACGACCGAACGCCTGCCGGCCCAGCCGCTGCTGGTGCCGATCGCCGTCAACGTGGCCCTGGCCGATGCTGACCATGCAGAGGCGCAGGCCGAACTCTTTTCCAGCCTCGGCCTCGACGTGGCGCGCAGCGGGCCGGCGCAACTGCTGCTGCGCTCCACCCCGGCTTTGCTGCCGAACGTGGACCCTGCCACCCTGCTCAAGGACATGATTGCGGACTCGCGCGAGCACGGCCGCGCCGAGGCGAGCGCCGCATTCGAGCGGGCGCTGGGAACCATGGCTTGCCACCAGGCCGTGCGGGCCAACCGCCGGCTGACGGTGGCAGAGATGAATGCGCTGCTGCGCGAGATGGAACAGACCGTGCGCAGCGACCAGTGCGTGCACGGGCGCCCCACGTGGTCGTTCGTCAGCATGGACGACCTCGACCGACTCTTCCTGCGTGGCCGATGACTACCAGCGTCACTGAAGTCGACGCCGCGCCCGACGCGGTCTGCCTGATGGGGCCAACCTGTACCGGCAAGACCGCGCTCGCCCTGGCGCTGGCGGAACGCTTTCCGGTCGAGATCGTCAGCGTCGATTCCGCACTGGTGTATCGCGGCATGGACATCGGCACGTCCAAGCCCACGGCTGCGGAGCGGGCGGCCGTGCCGCACCACCTCATCGACATCTGCGACCCGGCCGACGCGTATTCCGCCGGGCGTTTCCTGCGTGATGCACTGGCGTGCATCGCCGACATCCAGGCCCGCGGGCGCGTGCCGCTCCTCGTCGGCGGCACCATGCTGTATTTCCGGGCGCTGACGCACGGCCTGGCACCCTTGCCCGAGGCCGACAGCCAGGTGCGGGCGGCCCTCGACCTGGTGGCCCAGTCGACCGGTTGGCCGGCCCTGCATGCGGAGCTGGCAGAGCGCGACCCCGTTGCCGCCAGCCGGATCCAGCCAGCCGATGCGCAGCGCATCCAGCGCGCGCTCGAGGTCCTGCAACTGACCGGCGAGCGCCTGTCCGACCTGCAGCAGCAGTCGCAACCCCCGCCCGTGAAACTGGCACGCTTTGCCTTGGTGCCAGTGGCGCGCGCCGAGCTGTACCAGCGGATCAATGCCCGCTTCGAGGGCATGGTCGCGGCTGGCCTGCTGGACGAGGTCCGTTCACTGCGCGCCAGGGGCGACCTCGACCCCGACCTGCCGAGCCTGCGGGCCGTGGGTTACCGCCAGCTTTGGAGCCACCTCGCCGGCGAATGCAGTCTCGAGGACGCGATGGCTGCGGCATGTCAGGCAACGCGCAACCTCGCCAAGCGCCAATTGACCTGGCTCCGCGCAGATCCGGGCATTGCCTGGATCACGTCCCTTGCAGAAACCGGTTTAGTCCCGATATCCGACGCATTGACGAGTGCGGCCGGAAAAATCGGCCAGAAAACGCTGTGCTAGACTTGGGCCGGACTTGTTCGATCCCTGGCAGATGCAGATGGGCCGATTCGAGGCCGCAACTGCGCCGGATCGTGCGGCACCGATAAGAACTAGGAGACCATCACAATGGCCAAGGGCCAGTCCCTGCAGGATCCCTTCCTGAACGCTCTGCGCAAAGAGCGAATCCCCGTATCCATCTACCTGGTCAACGGCATCAAGCTGCAGGGTCAGATCGATTCGTTCGACCAGTTCGTGGTTCTGCTGCGCAACAGCGTGAGCCAGATGGTCTACAAACATGCCATTTCCACGGTGGTGCCGGCGCGCAACGTGCGCCTGCCCGCGGGCGACGACGACCTGCCGCCGCTGGAAGAAACCCCCGAGGGCTGACCCGTCGGGGATGAGGGCCATGATCATTGTTTGAAAGGCCCGCCAGCGGCGAACGCGCGATCCTGGTCTGCGTGGGGCTCGGTCGAGCCCCGGAACCCGATCGCATCGAAGAATTCGGCGCCCTCGCACGCTCCGCCGGCGCGCAGGTGCTCGAAGTCCTTGCGCCCACGCGCAAGGCGGCCGACCCGCGCTTCCTCATCGGCTCGGGCAAGGTCGAGGAGCTGCGCGCCCGGGTCGCGGCACTTGCCGCCGATCTCGTGGTGATCGACGCGCCGCTCAGTCCCAGTCAGGAACGCAACCTGGAAAAAGAACTGCAGTGCCGCGTGCTCGATCGCAGCGGGCTCATTCTCGCCATCTTTGCGCAGCGCGCGCGCACCTTCGAGGGCAAGCTGCAGGTTGAGCTGGCGCAGCTCGAGCACATGTCCACTCGCCTCGTGCGGGGCTGGACCCACCTCGACAGCCAGCGCGGCGGCGGCATCGGCCTGCGCGGCCCCGGCGAAACCCAGCTCGAGACCGATCGCCGCCTGATCGGCAAGCGCATCAAGACGCTGAACGACCGCATCGAGAAAGTGCTGCAGCAGCGCGAGACGACGCGGCAGGAACGCAAGCGGCAGGAAGTGCCGACGATCGCGCTGGTGGGTTACACCAACGCCGGCAAATCCACGCTCTTCAATCGCCTGACGCGCGCCGAAGCCTATGCGGCAGACCAGCTGTTCGCGACACTCGATCCCACGGTGCGACGCCTGCACCTTGCGCCGGGCCTCGAGACTGCGCTGGCCGATACCGTCGGGTTCGTGCGCGACCTGCCGCACGAACTCGTCGCGGCGTTCCGTTCCACGCTGCAGGAATCGCGCGAGGCCGACTTGCTGCTGCACGTCATCGACGCCGCCGATCCCGAGCGCAACGACCGCATCGCGCAGGTCGACGAAGTACTGGCGTCGATCGGCGCGCAGGACGTGCCGCAGATCGCCGTCTATAACAAGATCGACCGCACGGGCGAACAGCCGCATGCGGAAACAGGCGAGGACGGCCGCATCGACCGCGTCTGGCTCTCCGCGCACAGCGGTGCCGGGGTCGAGCTGCTGCTGCAGGCGTTGCACCAGCGGCTCGGCGCGGACCTCTGGCGCGGCACCTTGCGCATCCCGCCGCGGGCGGGCAGGGCGCGGGCCCGGCTGTTCGCGGCCGGCGCCGTGGTAGCCCAGAAGCAGCTCGATGACGGGACACTCGAGGCCGAGGTCAGCCTGCGACGGCAGGACCTGGAGCGAATCTGTCGCGAGGACGGCATCGAACTACCTCCGGCTAACGCGCCTTGTGCCGACGATGGCCGGTTCCTACAATCCACCAGTTCGTTGGCGACGCGGGGTGCGGCATGACGGCCGGGCCCTCCCACCAACCTCTGGAATCCGTCCAGAACATTTTCCCCACCCACGCATCCGGAGCACTCCCACCCATGGCCTGGAACGACCCGGGCAGGAATCGCAATCCCTGGGGCAATCGCCCCGACAAGGGAGCGGCCGATCTCGACGAGGCCCTGCGCAACCTGCAACGCAAACTGTCCCAGATTTTCGGGGGCAACGGCGGTGACGACGACGGTCGCGGCGGCGGTGGAACCGGCGGCGGAACCGGCGGCGGCAGCGCCGCGATCCGCGGCTTCGGCTTCCTCACGGTGGCGCTGGTGCTGGTGGGCATCTGGTTCCTCACCGGGTTCTACGTGGTCGACGCGGCCGAGCGCGGCGTCGTCACCCGCTTCGGGCAATACGTGTCCACCAGCGAGCCTGGCCTGCGCTGGCACATCCCATGGCCCATCGAGACGCGACAGATCGTCAACGTCGAGACCGTCGAGGGTGTCACCGACCAGACCCGCATGCTCACTTCCGACGAGAACCTCGTCGACATCAACATCGCGGTGCAATACCGGCGCGCCGAGCCGGTCGCGTTCGCGTTCAACGTGCGCGACCCGGAACAGACGCTGAAAGAAGTGTCGGAAAGCGCGATCCGCGAAATCGTGGGTCGCAGCCGGCTCGACTTCGTGCTCGAGCAGGGCCGCCAGGAAATCACGGCCAGGACCAAGGAACTGATCCAGCGCACGCTCGACACCTACAAGACGGGCATCGAGGTGACCACGGTCAACCTGCAGGGCGTCAGCGTGCCGGAACAGGTGCAAAGCTCGCAGCGTGACGCGATCAAGGCGCGCGAAGACCGCGAGCGGCTCGCCCTCGAGGCGCAGGCCTACGCCAACGACATCCTGCCGAAAGCCAAGGGCTCGGCCGCGCGCCAGTCGGAGGATGCGGCGGCGCACAAGGCTCGCGTCGTCGCCGATGCAGAAGGCGAAACGCAGCGCTTCTCGCTGCTGCTCGCAAGCTACCTGCGTGCGCCTGGCGTCACGCGCCAGCGCCTGTACTTCGAGACCGTGGAAGAAGTGTTCGGCAACACCAACAAGGTACTGGTCGACACCAAAGGCACGGGCAACATGATCTACCTGCCGCTCGACAAGCTCACCGAAGGGCGCACCCGCACGCTGACGCTCGACGAGCAGCGCCAGGTGCCTGCCACGGTGCAGCCGCGAGCCGCCGCCGGCTCCGAAGAAGCGCCAGAAGCCGCCGCGCCGGACGCGGCCCGCGCGCGAGGGACACGCTGATGCCAAACCGTGGATATCTGCCTCTGATCATCGTCGGCGCCGCCGTGCTGCTGTTCTCGATGGCCGCATTTACCGTGCGCGAAACCGAACTCGCCCTGAAGTTCCGCTTCGGCGAGATCGTGCGCGACGACTACAAGCCCGGCCTGCATTTCCTCACGCCGTTCGTGAACAACGTGCTCAAGTTCGACCGGCGCATCCTCACCGAGGACTACCCGGCAGAGCAGTTCCTGACCAGCGAAGGCAAGATCCTGCGGATCAACTTCTTCGTCAAATGGCGCATCAGCGACGTCTCGCGCTTCTACACGTCGACCTCGGGCGGCAGCGAAGAAGTGGCCAACCGCCGTCTCGGTGAAATCGTCAAGGACGGCATCAAGACCGTGATCGCGCGCCGCACCATCCAGCAGGTGGTGGCCGCCGACCGCAGTGAATTCCTGAGCGAAGTGCTCAAGATCGCCGGCACCAACGTCAATAACCTCGGCATCACCCTGGTCGACGTGCGGGTGAAGAACATCGAGTTGCCCGAAGAAGTCAGCGAGTCGGTGTTCAACCGCATGCGGCAGGACTTCGCGCGCCAGGCGGCGCAACTGCGCGCCGAAGGTTCGGCGGTGTCCGAGCGGACGCGGGCCGAGGCCGACCGCCAGCGCACCGAGATCCTGGCCAACGCCTACCGCGAGGCCGAGATCATCAAGGGCCAGGGCGACGCGATGGCAGCCGACATTTATGCCAAGGCTTACGGTGCCAATCCCGAGTTCTATGCGTTCCACCGGTCGATGCAGGCCTATCGACGGTCGCTCGGCAAGCAGGGCGACGTGCTCGTGATTGCGCCCGACGGCGAGTTCTTCGACTACCTGAAGGAATCCGGGGGGCGCTGACCGCGGCACCCGGATCATTCGCCCGCAAGCTGATGGAATGGAACGACCTGTGGGGGGCGTTTGCCCTCTACCTGGTGCTGGAGGGCGTCCTGCCGTTCCTCAACCCCGGGGCCGCCAAGCGCGCGCTCGGCGCAATGTCCCAGCTGGATGACCGCATATTGCGCCGGATCGGCTTGGGCAGCATGATCGCAGGTTGCGTCGTGCTCTACCTGGTGCGCGGGGGCGGTTGAGCTGCTCCCGGGCACTAGTCACTAATCACTGGTCACCAGTCACTTCCAAATGTCCAAGAACCTAGTCGTCATCGGCGCCCAGTGGGGTGACGAAGGCAAAGGCAAGATCGTGGACCTGCTCACGGAGCGGGTCGGCGCGGTCGCGCGCTTCCAGGGCGGCCACAACGCGGGCCACACACTCGTCATCGAGGGCGTCAAGACCGTCCTGTCGCTGATCCCCTCCGGGATCCTGCACCCGGACGTGCAATGCCTGATCGGCAACGGCGTCGTGGTCTCGCTCGAGGCGCTGTTTCGCGAGGCGGACATGCTGGTCCAGCGCGGCATCCCCGTGTACGACCGGCTCAAGGTCAGCCCCAACTGCGCTGTCATCCTGCCGTCGCACATCGCGCTCGATCGCGCGCGCGAGCGTGCGCAGGGCGTCAATGCCATCGGCACCACCGGGCGCGGCATCGGCCCGGCCTACGAAGACAAGGTTGCGCGCCGCGCGGTGCGGCTGGCCGACCTCATGCAGCGCGACCGGCTCGCTGCCCGGCTCGGTGAGATCCTCGATTTCCATAATTTCGTGCTGAGCCGTTACTTCAGCGCCGAGACCGTCGATTTCCAGCGCACGCTGGACGAGCTGGTGGCACAGTCCGAGCGCATCGAGCCGCTGCTCGCCGACGTGAGCGTGCTGTTGCGCAATGCGATGAAGCGCGGCACCAACCTGATGTTCGAGGGCGCGCAGGGCGCGCTGCTCGACGTCGACGTGGGCACGTACCCCTTCGTCACCTCGTCGAATACGATTGCGGGCGAAGCGGCGGTCGGCACGGGCATCGGCCCGCGCGACATCAACGCCGTGCTCGGCATCGTCAAGGCCTACACGACGCGCGTCGGCGCGGGCCCGTTTCCCACCGAACTGTTCGACGAGACGGGCGAGCACCTTTCGCGTGTCGGCCACGAATTCGGCGCCGTCACGGGCAGGCCGCGCCGTTGCGGGTGGTTCGACGCGGTCGCAATGCGGCGCGCCGTCATGCACAACAGCCTGTCGAGCCTCGGCGTCACCAAGCTCGACGTGCTCGACGGACTCGATACGCTGCGCATCTGCACGGGCTATCGCATCGACGGCGAGATCCGCGACGAGCCGCCGTTGCTGCCGCACCGGTTCTCGGAGTGCGTGCCCGTGTACGAGGAGCACAAGGGCTGGTCCGAGCCCACCCACGGCGTCACGGATTTCGGGCTGCTGCCCGCCAATGCGCGCAGTTACCTCGCGCGCATGGAAGAACTCGCGGGCGTGCCGATCGACATCGTCTCGACGGGCCCCGACCGTGCGCAGACGATCGTGCTGCGGCATCCGTACGACTGAGGGAAGGGGCTAGGGGCTAGGGGATAGGGACTAGTCGGAGGGCAAGGTGGCAATCGGCAGGATTGCGGCCACTCCCAACTTTTCCCTATGCCGCATCTCATCAAGCTCCCTTTAGTGATCCGAATGCCGCACACTTTGCGAAGCGTGATCGCAGGCGCCGACTGCACTTCTGACTAGTCCCTAATCCCTAACTCCCTAACCCCTAACTCCCTTCCTCCATGAAAGCCTACGAATCCCCCTGGATGGACGACGACCTCCGCATGCTGCGCGAGGCGATTTCCCGCTTTGTCGAGACGGAGTTCGAACCCCTCGACGAGAAGTGGCGCAAGCAGCACCACGTCGACAAGGCGTCGTGGCGCCAGATCGGCGCGGCCGGGTTCCTGCTCCTGGACATTCCGGTCGAATACGGCGGCGGGGGCGGTGATTTCCGCCACGAGGCGCTGCTGTACGAAGAAACCATGCGTCGGGGCCTGTCGGGGTTCGGGCAGAGCGTGCACAGCATCTGCGCGCACTACGTCCTCAACTACGGCACCGAGGAGCAGAAGCAGCGCTGGCTGCCGCGCATGGCGCGCGGCGAGCTGATCGGCGCCATCGGCATGACCGAACCGGGCGCCGGTTCCGATCTCAAGGGCATTCGCACGCGTGCGGTGCGTGACGGCGATCATTACGTCGTCAACGGCTCCAAGATCTTCATCACCAACGGCGGCAGCGCCGAACTGCTGATGCTGGTCGTGCGCACCGACCCGACCGATCGCGGCCGCGGCCTGTCGATCCTGATGGTCGAGACCGAGGGCCTCGCGGGTTATCGCGTCGGTCGCGTGCTCGACAAGATGGGGCAGCAGGCGCAGGACACGGCCGAGCTGTTCTTCGAGGACGTGCGCGTGCCGGCCGACTGCCTGCTGCAGCAGGAAGGCAAGGGCATGCACATGATGATGGGCGACCTGCCGTACGAACGGCTGCTGATCGCGCTGGGCGGCGTGGCCTCGATGGAGGGCGCGCTCGAGGACACGATCAAGTACGTCAACGAGCGGCAGGTCTTCGGCCAGCCGGTCGCGAATTTCCAGAACACGAAGTTCAAGCTGGCCGAGGCGGCCACCCATACCCGCGTGGCGCGCGTGTTCGTCGACCGCTGCATCGAGCTGTTGCTCAAGGGCGAACTCGACACCGAGACGGCGGCGATGGCCAAGTGGTGGGTCACCGACATGCAGCAGAAGGTGATCGACGAGTGCCAGCAGCTCTTTGGCGGCTACGGCTACATGAACGAGTACCGCATCTGCCGCATGTTCGCGGACTCGCGCGTGCAGCGCATCTACGGCGGCACCAACGAAGTCATGAAAGAGCTGATTTCGCGGTCGCTGTAGCGAGGCGGCGCGTCATCCAGCCATAGGCGGCGATGGCCACGTAGCACGCGCAAGGCAGCAGCAGCGCCGCCTGGATGCCCGCGCGATCGGCGATCAGGCCGAGCAGCAACGGGATGATCGCGCCGCCGACGATGGCCATGCAGAGCAGGCCTGAGGCGCGCGAAGTCTCGTCGCCCAGGCCCTCGATACCGAGGCTGAACAGCGTCGGGAACATGATCGAGTTGGCGAGGCCTACGGCCAGCAGCGCCCAGCCAGCGCGTCGAGCCCGACGACAGCACGGCGCACATGACCAGCGCGGCGGCAGCGAGCGCAAACGTCGCCAGCACGTTGCCGGGCAGGAACCGTCGCAGGATCCACGCGCCGGCGAAACGTCCCGCCATCGCGCCGCCCCAGTAGAAGGCGAGCAGCTGGCCGGCGTGCGCGCGTCGATGGCCATGACGTCGGACTGCATCAGGAAGCTCACCAGGATCGAGCCGATCGCCACTTCCGCGCCCACGTACAGGAACACCGACGCCACCGCGCCGCCGAGGCGCGGAATTCGCAGCAGTGCGGCAGCGCCGCGCATCTGCAGTTGCGGCCCGCTCGCGTGCGGCAGGACGGTCCGGAATCGCAGCAGCACCAGGATCACGCCCACGAGGGCCAGCGCGATTGCCGCGTAGGCGATGCTGATCACGTGGCTGTCCGCAGACTGCTGCGCTGCCGAGGTGCCCGGGCCGAACAACAGCCACGCGCCGACGGGCGGAAAGAGCGTGGTTCCCAGCGAGTTGAAGGCCTGCGCGAGCGTCAGGCGGCTGTGCGACGTCGCACTGCTGCCGAGCTGGCTGATGAATGGATTGGCGGCGACCTGCAGCAGCGTGATGCCGGAGGCCAGCACGAACAGCGCGAACAGGAACGCGGTGTACTGGTGCAGGGCCACGGCGGGCACGAACAGGAGGCAGCCGGCGGCCATCAGCGCGAGGCCGGTGAGCATGCCGGCCAGGTAGCCGCGGCGGGCGACGTAGGCGCCGCTGGGCAGCGACACCAGCAGGTAGGCCGCGAAGAAGGCGAACTGCGTGAGCATCGCCTGCGCGTAGTTCAGCTCGAACATCGCCTTGAGCTTCGGGATCAGCACGTCGTTGAGGCTGGTGAGGCCGCCCCAGATGAAGAACAGCGCAACGATCCAGGGCAGGACGACGGCCGCTGGCCGCGACTGGGTGCTCATCGCTCGAAATCCTCGCAGCCAATGCTGGCCGATACTTGCAGGACGTGCCGACTCTCGCGCCGGCCCGGCAGGAACCGGCACGCCGTGTGCGGATGATGCCCCCTTGAGCGCGTGTCGGCATTCCGTCTGTTCCACGCGCCCCGGCCGCGCCATAATGGTGCGCTGCAAAAAATCGCCCTGACGACACGGAGCGCGCCATGTCTGATCGCATCGAGAAATTCGGCCTCCAGGTGGCCCGGCCACTGCACGATTTCATCGAACGCGAGGCGTTGCCCGCCGCGGGCGTTGCCGCTGCTGCGTTCTGGCAGGGGCTATCCGACCTGGTCCATGGTTTCGGACCGCAGAATCGTGCGCTGCTGGCACGACGTGACCAGTTGCAGGCCCGGATCGACGAGTGGCACCGCGCGCACCGCGCGCAACCGATCGATGCCGGGGCTTACCAGTCGTTCCTGCAGGAGATCGGCTACCTGGTCCCGGAAGGGGCGGACTTCACGATCGACACCAGCAACGTCGACCCGGAAATAGCCAGCATGCCGGGGCCGCAGCTGGTCGTGCCCGTGATGAATGCCCGCTATGCACTGAACGCGGCGAACGCGCGCTGGGGCAGCCTGTACGACGCCCTCTACGGCACCGACGCGATGGGCGACCTGCCGCCGCCAGGGCCGTTCGACGACGCCCGCGGCGCGCGCGTCATCGCGTGGGCCAAGCGGTTCCTGGATTCGGTGGCACCGCTCGCAGCGGGCACCCACGCGGACGCCACCGGCTACCGCGTGGTGCAGGGACAACTGCAGGTGGCGACGGCTCAGGGCCTCACGACTCTGCGCGATCCCGCCTTGTTCGTCGGTTTTGCGGGCGATGTCGCGGCACCGACGGCGGTCCTGCTGCGGCATCACGGCCTGCACGTCGAGATCCACATCGACCGCACGAACCGCATCGGCAGGACGGATGCGGCAGGCATCGCCGACGTGCTTCTCGAAGCCGCCATCACCGCGATCATGGACTGCGAAGATTCGGTTGCGGCCGTCGATGCGGAGGACAAGGCCCTCGCGTATCGCAACTGGCTCGGCCTGATGCGGGGCGACCTGGTGGAGAAGGTCGTGAAGGGCGGCAAGTCGTTCGACCGCACGATGAATGCAGATCGCGTTTACACCGCGCCGAACGGCCAGCCGTTTTCAGTCAAGGGCCGCTCCCTCATGCTGGTGCGCAACGTCGGTCACCTGATGACCAACCCGGCCGTGCTGGATCGGGACGGCAACGAGGCTTTCGAGGGGCTGCTCGATGCGATGTGCACGGTGCTCGCCGCGATCGTCGACCTGCGGAAAACCACCGGAGCGCGCAACTCCGTGCACGGCTCGGTCTACGTCGTGAAGCCGAAGATGCACGGTCCCGAGGAAGTGGCATTTGCGGATGCGGTGTTCACGCACGTCGAGCGCGTGCTCGGCCTGCCGCAATACACGGTCAAGCTCGGGCATCATGGACGAGGAGCGGCGCACGACCGTCAATCTCAAGGAATGCATCCGCGCGGCGAGATCGCGCGTCGCGTTCATCAACACCGGGTTCCTCGACCGCACGGGCGACGAGATCCACACCTCGATGGCAGCGGGTGCGATGGTGCGCAAGAACGACATGAAGGCGCAGGCGTGGATCCAGGCCTACGAGCTGTCGAACGTCGAGGTGGGCCTCGCGTGCGGGCTGGTGGGCAAGGCGCAGATCGGCAAGGGCATGTGGGCCATGCCGGACCTGATGCACGCGATGCTCGAGCAGAAGATCGGCCACCTGAAGGCGGGCGCGACGTGCGCGTGGGTGCCGAGCCCGACGGGTGCCACGCTGCATGCAACGCACTATCACGCGTACGACGTGAAGGCGCGACAGGCCGAGCTCGCGCGACAGCCGCGCGGTGAGCGGCTCACCGGCATCCTCACGATTCCGCTGGCGCCCGCGGACGCGAAGTGGTCGCCCGCGGAAATCACGGCGGAGATCGAGAACAATGCGCAGGGCATCCTGGGCTACGTGGTGCGCTGGGTCGACCAGGGCGTCGGTTGCTCGAAGGTGCCCGACATCAACGACGTCGGCCTGATGGAAGACCGCGCGACCTGTCGCATCTCGTCGCAGCACATCGCCAACTGGCTGCAGCATGGCGTCGTCACGCGCGACCAGGTGCTGGAGGTGATGCGGCGCATGGCGGCGGTCGTCGACGCGCAGAATGCTGGCGATCCGTTGTATCGGCCGATGGCGCCGGCGTTCGACGGGCCGGCCTTCAAGGCGGCGTGCGACCTCGTGTTCCTCGGCGCGCTGCAGCCTTCGGGTTACACCGAGCCGCTGCTGCACCAGTACCGGCAACTGGCGAAGCAGCGCGGCTGAAGCGTCGGGACCGCGGCTCGTGCACCTCTCCCGCGCTCTGCGTGGGAGAGGTCGCCGCGAAGCGGCGGGTGAGGGCCGCCTGCGCGCAGCGGTCACCATCGGTCAGAGGTTTCCGCCTGCGGGCGGCGGCCGTACGTTCTCTGCCGCGCTCATGGTCTCGCGCGCACGTGGATCGCGCGGAGGAACCGCACGATCCACGGCGAACCTTGTTCGAGCGGCCGCGAGGCGATGGTGCCAGCGGCTGGTCAGAGAGATGGATGCCGCCTCGCGACTACGCTCGAACTGCGGCGCTCGACAAATCGCGCGGCAGAGAACGTACGGCCACCGCCCGGTGGAGGCAGCGGTGCTGCGGCAGCTCGATGGCGAGAGATCGCGCTCAGCGCTGCATCCACTCCGCGACGAAGTCCGGCAGGTCGGTCGACACCTTCGACGTGAACTGCGCCGGACGCTTCTCGAGGAACGCACGCACGCCCTCGGCGCCGTCGTGCTGGCTCAGGTGCCACATCGCGAGCGAGTCGACGCGGTGTGCTGCCAGCGGATGCGGTTGCGCGCCATTGCGGTAGATCAGCTGGCGCGCGAGCGCGGCAGCGACGGGTGAGCGGTTGTCGATGAACCGGTGCGCGAGCTTGCGCGCTTCGTCGAGCAGCGTATCCCCCGGCACCGCGGCCTTGAGCAGGCCGGCCCGGACGCCTTCGGCTGCATCGAACGGCTCGGCCGCGTAGACCCATTCCAGCGCCTGCGGAATGCCCACCAGGCGTGGCAGGAACCAGCTCGAGCACGCCTCCGGCACGATGCCGAGGCGGCCGAACACGAACCCGATCCTGGCCCCCTCGGCGGCGAGACGCACGTCCATTGGCAGCGTCATCGTGGCGCCGATGCCTACGGCCGCGCCGTTGATCGCCCCGATCACCGGTTTCATGCAGTCGAAAATTGCGAGCACGACGCGGCCGCCGGTGTCGCGTACGCCGCGCAGGATCGCCGGGTCATCGAGCCGGTCGTGCATGTCTGCGAGCGTCGGGCGCTGCGTTTCGTCGAGCCCGAACACGTTGCCGCTGGTCGCGAGATCCATTCCCGCGCAGAACGCGCGACCCGCACCGGTGACCACGATCGCGCCGACGGTATCGTCGGCGCTTGCACGACGGAACGCGTGCTCGAGTTCGTCCGCCATGGTCACCGTGAATGCATTGAGCCGCTCGGGACGATTGAGCGTGAGAGTCAGCACCCGGTCGGTGACCGTGTAGTCGATGGCGGTGTAGGTCATGGCAGTGGCCAGCGGGGGTGTCCTGCAGCCCGGGACGGGCACGCCATTGTAGGGGTGCATGCCGTGGCCACCCGCGAAAATCCGGCCCGAGCGGGTTGCGGAGGCGGGGGAGTGCTAAAGTGTGGCAGTAAGCGGAGCGCGAAGCCGCCGCGGCGGGCCCGCAGCGCAGTGCTGCTCCCGCTGCAGGAGAATGGTGCCCAGGAGAGGACTCGAACCTCCACGGTGTTACCCGCTAGTACCTGAAACTAGTGCGTCTACCAATTCCGCCACCTGGGCTTAGGTCGCGGCAGGGCCCCGGGGGCCTTGCTGGAAGGTGGCGCAATTTACTGGCGGCCCCCCGGACTGTCAATGAAAGGAACGATGAGAAGAGAAAGAAACAGGCGCGGATCGGCCAAGGCCCCGCGCGACAACGCGACACAAGCCCGCAACCGCGCGGCTGGACGTGCGCCCCAATCCCCGGAATCCGCTGTCCTGAACGTGCTGCGCAAGGCGGCCCGGCCGCTGCGGCTCGATGAGGTGACCGCGGAGTTCGGTCCCGCCGGCGCCGCGCAGGCGGCGCAGGAACTGGAGCAACTGACGAAACGGGGCGAGGTCATGCTCAATCGCCGCGGGCAGTACTGCCTGCGCGAGCAGATCGCGGGCCTGGTGGTGGGAACGGTGCAGGGCGCGCGCAATGGCGACGGCCAGCTGCTGCCGGACGACGGGTCCGCCGCCATCTACCTGCCGGCGGCGCAGATGCGCGAAGTGATGCACGGTGATCGCCTCGCGGTGCGCATCGAGGCGACGCGTTTCCGCGGCAAGGCACAAGGCACGATCGTCGAGGTGCTCGAGCGCCGCACCAAGGAGGTGGTCGGGCGGCTGCGCATCGAATCCGGGGTCGCGTACCTCACGCCCGACAACTCGCGCATACCGCACCGCGTGCTGGTGCCGAGCCAGCAGCTCGGCGAGGCCGTGGACGGCCAGATCGTGATGGTCGAGCTCACGCACCAGCCGTCGCGCACCACGGGGCCGGTCGGTCGTGTGTCCCGCATCCTCGGCGACCACGGCGCGCCGGGCATGGAAACCGAGATCGCGATCCACTCGCACAGCCTGCCGTACGAGTTTCCCGGGGCCGTCGTCGCCGAGGCTGAAGCCTTCGGCACGCGCATCCCGCAGGACGCCATTGCGGGCCGCGAGGACCTGCGCGGCATCGATCTCGTCACGATCGACGGTGAGGACGCGCGCGATTTCGACGACGCCGTCTGGTGCGACCGCAGCAAGAGCGGCGGCTGGCGCGTCATCGTCGCGATTGCCGACGTGGCGCACTACGTGCGCCCGGGCACGCCGCTGGACGTCGAGGCGCGCGAGCGCGGCACGTCGGTCTACTTCCCGAACCGCGTGATCCCGATGCTGCCCGAGGCGCTGTCGAACGGCCTGTGCTCGCTCAAGCCTGATGAAGACCGGCTGTGCCTGTGCTGCGAACTGCGTGTGGCTGACGATGGCCGCATCACCCGCTCGCGCTTTTTCGAAGGCGTGATGCGCTCGGTCGCCCGTCTCACGTATCGCGACGTGGGCGAGTTCCTGGAGAAGCCCTCGGCGAAACATGCGCCGCGGCTCGAGGCTGTGCGCGAGCGGCTGCTGGCCCTGCACGGCGTGTACAAGTCGTTCCTGCGCGCGCGCTCCGGCCGCGGTGCGCTCGAGCTCGACACGCCCGAACTCAAGCTCAAGTTCGACGAGCAGGGCCGTGTCGCCGCGCTCGTCGAATATCCACGCAACGATGCGCACCGCCTGATCGAGGAATGCATGATCGCGGCGAACGTCGCGGCCGCGCGCTTCCTCGACCGCTACAAGGTGCCCACCCTGTATCGCGTGCACGGCCTGCCGGAGATCGACCGGCTCGAGACGCTGCGCACGTTCCTGCGCGAGTTCGGCCTGTGGCTCCCGGCCCCGGACGAAATCACGCCCGATCACCTGCGCGACCTGCTGCAGAAGATCGGCGACCGTCCCGATGCCGGCCTGATCTCCACCGCGGTGATCCGCACCATGCCGCAGGCCGTGTACCAGCCCGGCAACATCGGGCACTTCGGCCTGGCGCTCGAGCACTACGCGCACTTCACGTCGCCGATTCGCCGCTACCCCGACCTCGTGGTGCACCGGGGCATCCGGCAGGTGCTGCGGGAACGTGACCCGCGCGATCTCATCGAGTGGCACGGGCCGTTCGCCGTGCTCGGGCAGGACTGCTCGTTCCGCGAGCGGCGTGCCGACGAGGCCACCCGCAGCGCGGTGGCATGGCTCAAGTGCTTCTACATGCAGGACCGCTCGGCGAGGAGTACGACGGCATCGTGTCCGGCGTCGTCGATTTCGGCCTGTTCGTGCAGCTCGAGGGCCTGCAGGTCGATGGCTTGCTGCACGTGTCGGCGCTGGGCGAGGACTATTTCGGCCGCGACAGTTCGGGTTTCCGCATGATCGGCCGCAGCTCGGGCAAGGTATTCAAGCTCGGTGACCGTTTGCGCGTCCGTGTGACCAACGTTTCGCTCGACGACCGCCGCGTCGACTTCGAGCTGGCGGGTGAGAATGCCGTACCGCGCAAAGCCACCACGGGGCGCTTCCAGCGCCAGGGCGGTGGCCGGAGGCGTCGCTGATGCCGCGCAAGGACGATCCGCGCGGCGGACGTCGCGGTGGCGCCGTGCATGATCGCCGCGTGCACGCAAACGCTGAACGACCTGCGCGCGAGGCCCGCGGTGCACCTGCGCCCGCTGCCGCCCAGGTGACCTACGGCATTCATGCGGTCCGCGTGCTGCTGCAACGTTCGCCGCAGCGCGTACGGCAGCTGTGGTTCTCGTCGTCGCGTGACGATGCCGCACGGCTGCAGGAGCTGCGCGCGCTGGCCGCTCAGGCCGGGGTGATGTTCGCTGCCGCCGAAGACGCAGATCTCGATCGACTCGCTGCGGGCGAGCGTCACCAAGGTGTACTCGCGGAGCTCGCGCCGCAGGCCGACGATCCCGAGACGGTGCTCGAGGAAGCGCTCGAGGCGTTGGGCACCGCACCGCCGTTGCTGCTCGTGCTGGACGGCGTGACCGATCCGCACAACCTCGGCGCCTGCCTGCGCAGCGCGGAGGCGGCCGGAGTCGCTGCGGTGATCGTGCCGCGGGACCGCGCGGCCGGGCTCACGCCGGTGGTGCGCAAGGTCGCCGCGGGCGCGGCGGAAATCCTGCCGCTGGTGCAGGTCGTCAATCTCGCGCGGACCCTGCGCGAGCTCAAGGAGCGCGGGATCTGGCTCGTCGGTACCGCCGACGACGCTCCGCGCACGCTGTACGAGGTCGACCTGAGCGGACCCACGGCGCTGGTGCTGGGCTCCGAGGGGGATGGCATGCGCCGGCTCACGCGCGAGGCCTGCGACGAGCTCGTCGCGATACCGATGGCTGGTGCGGTCGAGAGCCTCAACGTTTCGGTGGCCACGGGCGTCGCGCTGTTCGAGGCCGTGCGGCAGCGCCGCAGGGGCTAGGGGCTAGGGGTTAGGGGCTAGTCGGAGGTGCAGCTGAACCGCAGGCTGCAGTTGCTCCTCCGACTAGCCCCTAGTCCCTAACCCCTAGCCCCTTTCCGCCGGCCCCTTCCTCAGCTACAATGCGCGGCTCCGTGGGCCTCGCAAGGGTCTGACGGTTTGTTCCAACTCCTTGTCGCACCTTGGGTTTTTGGCAAAAGGGCGACAATTTCCGCAAGGAGATTCAGTCGATGCGTCACTACGAAATCGTTTTCCTGGTCCACCCGGATCAGAGCGAGCAGGTCCCGGCCATGATCGAACGCTACCGCGGCATCATCACCGCGGCCGGCGGTGCGATCCACCGTCTCGAGGACTGGGGTCGCCGCCAGCTCGCGTTCCCGATCGCCAAGGTGCACAAGGCGCACTACGTCCTGATGAACGTGGAGTGCGACAAGGCCACGCTCGACGAGCTGACGGGCAGCTTCCGCTTCTCGGACGCCGTGATCCGCAACATGGTCATTGCCATGCCCGCGGCCGTCACCGAGCCGTCGCCGATGAACCGCCCCGAAGAAGAAGGCGCGCCGCGCGGTGACGACAATCCCGTCGCCGGTGACCGCGACGACGCGATGGGCGCGGACTGACGTCCAGCCGCCTGTCCGTCGCGCTTCCTGGTTCTGCACTCATCAACATATTTTCCGGGTGAAATCACATGGCACGTTTTTTCCGTCGCCGTAAGTTCTGCAAGTTCACGGCCGAAGGCATCGAGCGGATCGACTACAAGGATCTCGCTACGCTGAAGGGCTACATCACCGAGACGGGCAAGATCGTCCCGAGCCGGATCACCGGCACGCGGTCGAACTACCAGCGCCAGTTGTCGCTCGCGGTGAAGCGCGCCCGTTTCCTCGCGCTGCTGCCGTACACGGACCAGCACTGACACGGCGCTGCGTGACGGGTCAGGGCGGTCCGCGGGACTGCCCCCGGAACGCACCCAACCATGAACCGAGCGCTGGCACAGTGGCTTGCCGGTAACCCGGTCGGGGCCGTCGTCGCGACGGGCCTGCTGGGGCTGCTGCCACTGCTCGGCGTCGGAGTGTTGTTTTTCCTGCCCGGTGCCGTGCCCGCACTGATCGTGCTGGTGCGCGGTGAAAGGCAGGGCGTGATCGTTGCGCTCGGCGCGAGCCTGCTGCTGGCGGGCGCGATGCTCGCGTTCGGGCGGCCGATGCCGGTGGGTTTCATCTACTCGGCATGGGTACTCGGGCCGCCGTTGCTCCTGGCAGTGTTGTTGCGCCGCACCGAGTCGTTGTCGCTGTGCCTGCAGGTCGCGACGCTGGTCGGCGCGGTGCTGCTGGTCGTGCTGCACGGCTCGCTCGGTGATCCGCAGCAGTTCTGGGCTCCCTTCGTGCGCGACCTCGCGCAGCAAGTGAAGTCCAGCGGCCTGGGGGTCGACCTGGAGAAGGATGGGCTGGCGGACACGCTGGCGCGCACACTCTGGGGCTGGGTCGCCGTGCTGACGATGACGCTCGCGATGTGCGCGCTGTTCATGGCGCGCTGGTGGCAGTCGCTGCCTGAGCGCGCAGGTGAGTTTGGCGCGGAGTTCCGGCAGATCCGGCTCGGCCGGGTGCTGGGGCTTGCGGCCCTGGTCGTCATCGGTGCCTCGCTGTTCACGCAGCAGGCATTGGTCGACGACGTCGGCCGGCTGTTGCTCGGCGCGCTGGTGATCGTCGGCCTCGCGGCCGTGCATCGGGCAGTGGCCGAGGACAAGCTGGGCGCGGTGTGGCTCTGGGTCACCTACGCCACGCTGGTGTTTGTCGCGCCCTTCGCGGTGGTCGCGCTTGCGGCGTGGGGATTCGTGGATAACTGGTTGCGTTCGCAACCGCCGCCGGAACCGGCGGCGTGAGGCAGGCCGGCGCAGCGCCGAGCCGATTGTTGACAGACTGAACGAAAAAACTTTGCAGATCGATCGATCGAGGACACTACGATGGAAGTCATCCTGATGCAGAAGGTTGCCAACCTCGGCAACATCGGCGACAAGGTCAAGGTCAAGCCGGGCTACGGCCGCAATTTCCTGCTGCCCTCGGGCAAGGCCGCGCTCGCCACCGCTGCCAACCTGAAGAAGTTCGAGGCACGCCGCGCCGAGTTCGAAAAGCTCGCTGCCGACTCGCTCACGAGCGCCCAGGCGCGCGCCAAGCAGCTCGAAGGCTTCACGCTCGCGCTGCAGGCCAAGGCCGGCACCGAAGGCAAGCTGTTCGGCTCGGTCGGCACCTCCGACATCGCCGAAGCGCTGACCGCTGGCGGCATCGCCATCGAGCGCGCTGAAGTGCGCCTGCCGGGCGGCCCGATCCGCATGATCGGCGAGCACAAGGTCAAGCTGCACCTGCACTCCGACGTCGAGATCGACCTCCCCGTCGTCATCACGCCCGAAGACTGATCCAGTCCGCGTGCGCGCGGACTGATCCGTCAACGATGGAGCAGGAAGAGAGCGGCAATGGCCAGGGTTCCGGCGGCAGGTATCGCCGGAAGCCGCGGCCGTTCGTGAGCGACGAGGCGGCGGCCCTGCGCGTGCCGCCGAATTCGCTCGAAGCCGAACAGGCCGTGCTCGGCGGCCTGCTGCTCGACAACAGCACCTGGGATTCGATTGCCGATCGCCTGCGTGCGGAAGATTTCTACCGCCGCGATCACCAGCTGATCTTCGAGGCCATCCTCGACCTGTCGCAGCGCGGCGAACCCAGCGACGCCGTCACGCTCGCCGAGCGCCTCGCGAGCAAGGGCCTGGCCGACGAGACCGGCGGGCTCGCCTACCTCGCGGGCCTCGCCCGCGACACGCCCACCGCCGAGAACATCCGCGCCTACGCCGACATCGTGCGCGAGCGCTCGCTGCTGCGGCAGCTGATCCGCGTCAGCGGCGAGATCGCCGGCAGCGCGTACGAGAGCGAAGGCAAGCCGGCCGCGGAACTCGTCGACGAGGCCGAGCGGCGCATCTTCCAGATCGCCGAGAAGGGTCGCAAGCTGGGTTCGGGCTTCGTGCCGGTGCGTGAAGTGCTGGGCGCGACGATCGATCGCCTCGACCTGTTGCACGCGTCGCAGGGCCAGCTCACCGGGCTGAGCTCGGGCTATGCCGAACTCGACAAGATGACGGCGGGCCTGCAGCCGGGCGACCTCGTCATCGTTGCCGGCCGCCCGTCCATGGGCAAGACGACGCTGGCGCTCAATATCGCCGAGAACGCGGCGATCGCCCACAACAAGCCGGTCGCGATCTTTTCGATGGAAATGTCGCGCGAGCAACTCGCGTTCCGCATGATCTCGTCGCTCGGTCGCGTCGACCAGGGCCACATGCGCACCGGCAACTTCGGCGACGAGGACTGGGCCCGCATCAACAGCGCCATCGCGCAGATGAAGACGGCGCCCATCTACATCGACGACAGCGGCTCGCTCACGCCGACCGAAGTCCGCGCCCGCGCCCGTCGGCTGGCGCGCGACTGCGAGAAGCAGGGCGGGCTCGGCCTGATCGTCATCGACTACCTGCAGCTGATGCAGGTGGCGGGCAACAAGGAAAACCGCGCGACGGAGATCTCCGAGATCTCCCGTTCGATCAAGTCGCTGGCGAAGGAACTGCGCGTGCCGGTGATCGCGCTGTCGCAGCTCAATCGCGGCGTCGAACAGCGCCAGGACAAGAAGCCGGTGATGTCCGACCTGCGCGAGTCGGGCGCAATCGAGCAGGACGCCGACTTGATCATGATGATCTACCGCGAGGAAGTGTACGAACCCGACACGCCGCGCAAGGGCATCGCCGACATCATCATCACCAAGCAGCGCAACGGCCCCACGGGCGAAGTTCACCTGACCTTCCTCGGCAAGTACACGCGCTTCGAGAACCTCGCGCACGGCGACTACGGCGATTACGGCGGCTGAGACCGGGACTCGCCGTGCAGAGCCAGAGCCTGATACGCGCGGTCGTCGACGCCACCGCACTCCGCCACAACCTGCGCCAGGTGCGCCGCGCGGCCCCCGCCAGCCGCGTCATGGCCGTGATCAAGGCCAACGCCTACGGCCACGGCATGGTGCCGGCGGCGAAGGCCCTGGCCGAGGCCGACGGCTTCGCGGTTGCCCGCCTGGGCGAAGGCCTCGCGCTGCGGGCGGCAGGGCTCGCCAATCGCATCCTGCTGCTCGAGGGCGTGTTCAATGCCGAGCAGCTCGCAGCGGCGGCGCAGGCGCAATTCGAACTCATGGTGCACAGCGTCGAGCAGCTCGAGCTGCTGGAGGCGCTGAGCGGCGACGCTCGGGTCTCAGCCTGGATCAAGGTCGACTCGGGCATGAACCGGCTCGGCTTCCGGCTCGAAGACTTCGGCGCCGCCTATGAACGCCTGCGGCGCAACGTCCGCGTGCGGGCCGCGCCAACGCTGGTGACGCATCTCGCCTCGGCCGACGACCGGCGCGCCCCGCAGACTCGCCGGCAGCTCGACGCATTTGCGGCCGCAACGGCCGGTTACGGCGGCGAACGCAGCATCGCGAACAGTGCGGGCATCCTGGCGTGGCCGACCGCGCATGCCGACTGGGTCCGGCCCGGCCTGATGCTGTACGGCGTCTCGCCATTCCCCTCCGGTACGGGCGCAAGCCTCGAGTTGCGTCCGGCGATGACCCTGTGCACGGAAGTGATCGCGGTCAAGCACGTGCAAGCGGGTGAGACGGTGGGCTACGGTGGCGCATGGACTGCTGAGCACGCGACCCGGATCGCGGTCGTCGCGGCGGGTTACGGCGATGGTTACCCGCGCAATGCCGTGTCCGGCACGCCGGTCCTTATCGGGGGTCGCCGTGCGCCGCTGGTGGGACGAGTGTCGATGGACATGTTGACGGTCGACGTCACCGGCCTGCCGCCCGTCGCCGTGGGCGACCCGGTGGAGCTATGGGGCAATGAGATTCCGGTGGAAGAGGTCGCGCTGCGCGCGCAGGCGATTGCGTGGGACCTGCTATGCGGCGTGAGCCAGCGGGTGCAGCTGGAATTCGGCTGAGGAGCGGAGAGCCTTCACCCGCGCTTTGCGCACAGCCCTCACCGGCACTATGCGCGACCTCTCCCGCTGACGCGGGAGAGGTTCGGGAAGGGATCAGCTTTCGAAGAAGCCCATCTTCACGCCGGCGAGCTGCACCACGTCGTTGTCGCGGAGCTTGCGCGCCTGCTGCCCGATGCCGGTGCCGTTCACGAGCGGGAAGTCGCCTTCCTTGCCGCTTTCGACATGCACGATGTAGAAGCCATCGGACCGGCGCGTGATCGCGGCGACCTGTACGCCTGGACGTCCGAGCGTGGTCAGTGTCTTGACCAGCTCGAGTTCGCGACCCGCGAACTGCCCCGACAGCACCTGCAGCTTCGCCCGCGGCAGCACGCCGTTCGGGAACGACGGCGAGCCTGCGCCGCTGGCGGCGGCCTGGCCCCCACCGGCTGGGTGCCCCAGCCGTGGCCTGCGGCGCCTGCAGCGCAGCGGCCGCCTTCGCCGAACCGGCCATCAGCGTCGCGGCGTCGCGCGGGCTGATCACCATCGTCTTCTGGAATTCGTCCTCGGGTTCCTCGACCTCGCTGTCGACGAACCGCAAGGCATGATGGCCGACCGTGATCACGTCGCCGTGTTGCAGCGCGTGCTTCTTGATGATCTTGCCGTTGACGTACGTTCCGTTCGTGCTGTTCAGGTCTTCGAGGAACGAATCGTTGAGGATGTTGATCACCAGCGCGTGGTGACCCGACACCGCCGAGTTGTCGATGCGGATGTCGTTGTCGGGGAGGCGCCCTACGGTGTAGCGCTCCTTGCTCATGTTGTATTCGGCGAGCACTTGCCCGTCTAGATGCAATACCAGCCTGGCCATGAGTGAACCTTCGCTCCCTTAGCCGAACATCTTGCGTATGCGGTCGATGACCCCGCGCTGCGCCGGGAAGGCGTCCAGCACCCGGACGAGCACAACGGAGATGTTGTCCCGACCCCCGTTGTCGTTGCCGAGCAGCACCAGCTGCTTGGCAACGGTCTCAAGGTTAGCACCAAAGGTGTTGATCGTTAACTGAATGTCGTCGTCCTCGACCATGTCCGACAAGCCGTCCGAGCACAGCAGGTACAGGTCGTCCTTCAATGCTGGCACTTCCGTGATCTCGACGTCGACCGTCGGTTCCACACCTAGTGCACGCGTCACATAATTCTTTGCTGCGGCGCGTTGAGCTTCTTCGGGGGTGTAAAAGCCCCGGCTTACCAATTCCTGCAGCAGCGAGTGGTCCTGGGTGACCTGCTCGAGCTTGCCTTCACGGCAGCGGTACAGCCGCGAGTCGCCGACATGCGCGATGGTGAGCTTGTCGTCGAAGAGCAGCCCGGCCACGACCGTCGTGCCCATGCCTTCGCAGTTCACCTGCGTCTTGGCCGTCTGGTAGATGATCTTGTTCGCCCGCTGGATTGCATCCCGCAGCAGGATCCCGGGCCGGCTCAGGCCGGTTTCCGGGTCGCTCAGGCTCAGGTCTTCTCGTTCGACGGCATCCTTGATCAGGGTCATCGCGGTGCGCACGGCGATACCGCTCGCCACTTCGCCTGCCTTGTAGCCGCCCATGCCGTCGGCCAGCACCACCAGGCCGATGTCGCCGTCCGTGCCGATCGTGTCCTCGTTGTGCTCGCGGACGCGGCCGGTGTCGGAGGCGCCGACGCAGCGGAATTTTCCCTTCAGGCGCATCGGACGTCAGCGCCTCGCCACGGTGTTCAGGTCGCGCAGGGCCAGCGCCAGGCTCGCGCCGTTGTCGAAGCGGTCAGCCGGCACCTTGGCCAGGGCGCGGTCGAAGAAGGCGTCGAACCCGGGCGCGAGCGCCGGGTTGACGGCGCAGATGCGCGGATGCGGCTCCTGCGCGATCTTGAGCATGAGGCCCGGCATGGTGTCGCCGCGGAACGGCAACTGGCCGGTGAGCAACTGGTAGAGCGCCACCGCGAGCGAGAACAGGTCGGAGCGGCCGGTGATGTCGCGGCCCTGCAACTGCTCCGGCGACATGAACGAGGGCGTTCCCAGCACCACCCCGGTGCGCGTGCGACCCGAGTCGGTCAAGCGGGCGATGCCGAAGTCCGTGATCTTCAATTCCCCGCTCGGCGCGTCGAACATGAGGTTGGCTGGCTTGATGTCGCGGTGCACGACCTGATTCTGGTGCGCATAGTGCAACGCGTCGGCCAGGCGTGCCACGATTTCGACGGCGATGGCGGACGGCAGCAGCCGGCTCGAGTCGGTGTAATCGACGAGGTGCTTGCCGCGCAGCAGTTCCATGGCGATGTACGCGATGCCCCGGTCCTCGCCCGCGTCGTAGATCGTGACGATGTGCGGGTGCGACAGCCGGCCCGCCATTTCGGCTTCACGGAAAAAGCGCGTGCGGGCCTGCTGGACGTCGTCCGCGTCGAACTCTTCCGCCAGCGAAATGGCCTTGATGGCCACCTCGCGATTGATCCGCGGGTCGCGGCCGCGGTAGACCACGCCCATCGCTCCCTTGCCCAGTTCGTGCATGAGTTCATAGCGACCGAGGCGCGCAGGCATCGTCGGCGAGGGACTCGGGGCTGCTGGCCCGCGGTCGCCCGACGTGTCGAGAATCAAGGTTGGATCTGGCTGGCTGCGCATGAGAGGACAGAAGTATAGGGCGCACCCCCGGGATGGAATTGCCGCCGCCGTCACACTCCGGCAGCCCGGTGGGCCCGTGCTAGCATCCCGGGCCTTTCCCCGCCTCAGTCCAGTCTCCCCGGCACCCCTCCATGGCACGCCCCAAAACCAGTTACGTCTGCGGCAATTGCGGTGCCCGGACCCCGCAGTGGCAAGGCCAGTGCCCGGCCTGCGAGGCGTGGAACACCCTCGAAATCGCGGCCTCGTCGCTTGCGCCCGCGGGGGGCGGCAGCCGCCACGCCCGCGCGGTCGCCGCAGGCCCCTCCACCAGCCGCACGGTGACGGACATCGCACAGGAGCGCGACGAACGAGCGGTCACCGGCATCGGCGAGCTGGACCGCGTGCTGGGTGGCGGGCTCGTCGCGGGTTCGGTCGTGCTGCTGGGCGGTGACCCCGGCATCGGCAAGTCGACCCTGCTGCTGCAGGCCGCCGATGCGCTCAGTCGCGAACGCGCCGTGCTGTACGTGTCAGGCGAGGAATCCGTGCGCCAGGTGGCTTCGCGCGCGCAGCGCCTGGGGCTCGCGGCGACCACGCTGAAGCTTGCAGCGGAGACGCAGGTCGAGGCGATCCTGCAGGAGGCGCTGGCCGCGCGTGCGCAGGTGCTCGTGATCGATTCCATCCAGACGATGCAGACCGAGCTGAGCGAGTCCTCGGCGGGCTCGGCGGTGCAGGTGCGCGAGTCGGCCGCGCGACTCGTCCGCTACGCCAAGGAAACCGGCACTGCCGTGCTCTTGATCGGTCATGTCACCAAGGAAGGCCTGATTGCGGGCCCGCGCATCCTCGAGCACATGGTCGACACGGTGCTGTACTTCGAGAGTGATCCCGCGAGCCGGTTCCGGGTGGTGCGGGCGGTCAAGAATCGCTTCGGCGCGGCCAACGAACTCGGCGTCTTCGCGATGGTCGAGCAGGGCCTGCGCGAAGTGCGCAACCCGTCCGCGATCTTCCTGTCGCGCCATCCGCAGCCGGTGTCGGGCAGCGTCGTGACCGTGGTGCGCGAAGGCAGCCGGCCCTTGCTGGTTGAAGTGCAGGCGCTCGTCGACGAGGCGCAAGGCATGAACCCGCGTCGCGTTGCTGTGGGCTTCGAATCGAGCCGGCTGGCGCTGCTGCTTGCCGTGCTGCATCGGCACGGCGGGGTATCGACCGCGGGCCGCGACGTGTTCGTGAACGTGGTGGGCGGCGTGCGCATCGGCGAGACGTCGGCAGACCTTCCTGCCGTGCTCGCGGTGCTGTCGAGCCTGCGCGACCAGCCGGTCGTGACCGACACCGTGTGTTTCGGCGAGATCGGGCTCACGGGCGAGATCCGTCCGGTGCCGTTCGGCGAGGAACGGTTGCGCGAGGCGCAGAAGCAGGGGTTCCGCCGCGCGCTGGTGCCGGCGGCGAACGTGCCGCGCGCGGGGGTGATTTCTGACATGGAGATCGTGGGCGTCAGCCGCTTGTCCGAGGCGCTCGACAAGGCGTTCTGACACCTCTCCCGCGTGCGGCAGTGGTGGGCCGACGGCCGGGTACACGCACTCTGAGCGTCCGGGCGTCCGACCCGGCAGGTCCCGTCGCGCTTGGAAAGGCAGACACGCGCGCGCCAGGACCTGCCGGATCGAACGCCTGGCGTCACGCGGCTGAGCGAGTTGCCGGCCCGGGCACCGTCAACTCGCACGCCGCACGCAATCGGTGATCGAAGCGCCGCGGTCGACGTCTGCGTTCCGTCGCGCTCAACGTGGCGTACGCCATGTAGTGAGCGGTCGATCCGGGACCTGCCCGCGAGCGCGTGTCTGCCTTTCCAAGCTCGGGGGCAGGTCCCGGATCGACCGCCACGGAGGTCCGCACGCGCGCTGCGCGCGGCCTCTCGCGCCAAAGCGGGAGAGACGGGAGAGGCGGGGAACGTCAGTCGGACGCGTCGAGCTTCGCGACCGCGGCCTGCGTCAGGCGCACCGTCTTGACGGCGTTGTCAGTCACCTGCAGCACCTCGAGCGAGTAGTCGCCCACCCGCAATCGCTGCCCAGGCGACGGTATGGTTTCCATCTGCTCGACGATCAGGCCGTTCAGCGTGCGCGGGCCGGTCGCGGGGAGTGTCCATCCCATCTTGCGGTTGAGTGTCCGCACGCTCGCCGACGCATTCACGACGAAGCTCTCGTTGTTGCGCTCGCGGTGGACGTCCTTGTGCAGCAGGCTGGTATCGGACGTGAACTCGCCGACGATTTCCTCGAGCAGGTCCTCCAGCGTCACCAGTCCCTGCACGTCGCCGTATTCGTCGACGATGAACGCCACGCGCCGACGCTGGCGCTGGAACTGCAGCAGCTGCTGGTTGAGGGAGGTGCCTTCCGGCACGTAGTACGGCTCGCGCGCCTTGGCGAGCGCCACCAGTTGCTCGCGCTCGAACTCGCCGCGCACCAGCATGCGCGCGACTTTCTTCATGTGCAGGATGCCGACCAGCGACTCGAGTTCGCCGTCGTACACCGGGATGCGCGTGTGCCGGCACTCGCGGATCTGTTCGACGATGTCGTCCCAGTCGTCCTTGAGGTTGATGCCGTAGATGTCGTTGCGCGGCACCATGATGTCGTCGACCGTGATCTTTTCCAGGTCGAGGATGCTCATCAGCATGCGCTGGTGGCGGTGCGGGATGAGGGTGCTGGCTTCGGCGACCACCGTGCGCAATTCCTCGCTGCTCAGCGAAGTGCGGCTTGCCTGCTCGGGCGACACCCCCATCAGGCGCAAGACGCCATTCGCGACCAGGTTCGTGAGCCACACGACCGGGTACAGCACCTTCAGCATGACGTTGTAGATGACGGCCGCGGGGAGCGCGATTTTCTCCGGGTACAGCGCACCGAACGTTTTCGGCGCGACCTCGCCGAAGATGATCAGCACGACGGTGAAGATGCCGACGCCGATCGCCGCCAGCGATTCACCGCCGATCGACAGCGCGATCAACGTGACGATTGCTGCCGCCGCGGAGTTCACGAAGTTGTTGCAGATCAGGATCATCCCGATCAACCGGTCGGGGCGCTCGAGCAATTTCTCCGTCATCTTCGCAGTCACGCTGCCTTCGCGCGCGAGATGACGCAGCCGGTACCGGTTCACGCTCATCAGCGCCGTTTCCGTGCCGGAGAAGAAGGCCGACAGGGCCACCAGTACGACGAGCAGGATGCCGAGTGTGCTGAGGGGTAGGTCGCCCACCGCGGCTCAGCCCCAGTGCTTGCCGAGGACGTGCTCGAGGATCAGCTTGCTGCCGAAGTAGGAGAGGCCCAGCAGCGTGTAGCCTGCAAACGTCCAGCGCAGCGCCTGGCGGCCGCGCCAGCCGAACCGCAGTCGGCCGAGCAGCAGCACGCCGAACACCACCCACGCGATGAGCGCGAGCGCCACCTTGTGCACGAGGTGCTGCGCGAACAGGTCCTGCACGAAAAACGCGCCGGTCACGAGCGCGAGCGTCAGCACGACGAAACCGGCCGTGATGCTCTGGAAGCAGCCGGACTCGAGCGACTCGAGCGGCGTCAGGATCTTGAGCCAGCCGAGCGGCTGGCGGCTGCGCAGCCGGCGGTCGACGACGACCTGGGCGATGGCGAGCGTCATGCCGATCGTGAGGAACGCGAAGGCGGTGGTTGCCATCGCGATGTGGAAGGCGAGTTCCCAGCCTGGCCGGCCGATCGAAAACTGTCGCGCACCTTCGGAGAAGGCGGCCTCGAGCACGGCGGCGAGCACCAGCAACACGGCCGCCATGCCGCGTTTGCCCGCGCGCAGGCTCATCAGGATGGCGGTGATGGCGATGGTGAGCCCGACGAGGGCCAGCGTGTCGCCCAGCGAGAGCGCGGCACCGGGGGCGATGCCGCGTTCCTGCAGCAGGGCGATCGTGTGCACCAGCACGCCCACGCAGGCGATGGCGACCGCAGCGATGCGACCGCCCCGGCCCCGGGCCGAATGTGGCTGGCTGCGGTGCTGGTACGTGGCGAAGGCGAGCCAGACGGCTCCGATGACGTAGCAGGCGACGGCGATCAGTGGCAGCGGCAAGCGCGGGGACCAGCGTGGCTTAGGACGACCAACATGATGCCACGGACCCGGGAGACTGAGGAGGACGGTAAATCGGACGCCTGCTCGCCCTATAATCGCGCATCGCCAGGTCGGCGCCCGCAGCGGGCGCCAGCCCCCGACCTCACCCAAGGATTTCCAGCGCGTGTTCGACAAGCTTTCTGCCCGTCTCGCATCCGTGGTCGAGGGCCTGCGTGGCCGGGGCCGGCTGACCGAGGAAAACATCGCCGACACGCTGCGCCAGGTGCGCATGGCGCTGCTCGAAGCCGACGTCGCGCTGCCCGTCGTCAAGACGTTCATCGACGAGGTCAAGGCGCAGGTCGTCGGACAGGAGATCCACAAGAGCCTCACGCCCGGCCAGGCGCTGATCAAGATCATCCACGACGAGCTGGTGCGCGTGATGGGCGAGGGCGTGCGGCCCCTCAACCTGCGCGCGCAGCCCCCGGCCGTCGTGCTGCTGGCAGGCCTGCAGGGCGCCGGCAAGACGACGACCGCGGCGAAGATCGCGCTGTGGCTCAAGACGCGGGAGAAGAAGCGCGTCCTGCTGGTTTCCACCGACGTGCGGCGTCCGGCGGCGCTGTTGCAACTCGAGCGTCTCGGTCAGCAGCTCGAGGTGGACGTCGCGCCGGCCAGCCCGACCGACGCACCGCTCAAGATCGCCATGGAGGCGCTGGCCACGGCCCGTCGCGGCGTCTACGACGTGCTGCTGGTCGATACCGCGGGTCGGCTGCACGTCGACGGCGAGATGATGGCCGAGGTGAGCGAGCTGGCCGCGGCGCTGAACCCGATCGAGACGCTGTTCGTCGTCGACAGCATGGCCGGCCAGGACGCGGTCAATGCCGCGCGCGCCTTCGGGGCGGCGCTGAACCTGACCGGCGTGGTCCTGACCAAGGCCGATGGCGATGCCCGCGGCGGCGCGGCCCTGTCGGTGCGGCAGATCACGGGCCAGCCGATCCTGTTCGTCGGCACGGGCGAAAAGCCCGACGCCCTGGAGGCCTTCCAGCCCGACCGCATGGCCTCGCGCATCCTCGGCATGGGCGACGTGCTGTCCCTGGTCGAGCAGGTCACGCGCCAGGTCGACCGCGACGAGGCGGAGAAGCTCGCGCGCAAGGTGACCTCCGGCAAGGATTTCGACCTCAATGACCTGCTGGGCCAGTTGCGCCAGATCGAGCAGATGGGCGGCATGGCCGCGCTCATGGACAAATTGCCCGCCCAGCTGGCGGCCAAGGCCGGCCAGATGCCGCAGGGCAACGAAAAGGAGGTCAGGCGCCAGATCGCGATCATCTGCTCGATGACCCCCAGGGAACGCCGTTTCCCGAAGAACATCGACGGCTCGCGCAAGCGCCGGATTGCCTCCGGGTCGGGTACCCAGGTGGCGGAAATCAACAGGTTGCTCAAGAACTTCCTGCAGATGCAGAAGATGATGAAGGGCATGGGCAAGGGCGGCCTGGGCCGCATGATGCGGTCGATGGCGGGGCGCATGCCGATGGGAAGGGGCTAGGGACTAGGGACTAGGGACTAGGCGGAGGTGCAGTGGCCCGGGGTCGACTCAGCACCTCCGACTAGCCCCTAGCCCCTAGCCCCTTCCTCAAGTATTTCTTTTGCCTTGGAATTTCGTTATAGTTCGCGGCTCTTTTTTGGCCGGACACAGCCCTGTGGCCGGCCGCGAACCTGAGGCTCCGACCAAGACTATGGTGACGATCCGATTGCAGCGCCGCGGCGGTAAGAAGGAACCCTTCTACCACGTGGTCGTGACCGACAGCCGCCGCGCCGGCGGTGGCTCCCTCGAGCAGGTGGGTTTCTTCAACCCGGTCGCCCGCGGCAACAGCGAAGAGCTGCGCCTCGACCTGTCGCGCGTCGATTACTGGCTTGGCGTGGGCGCCCAGCCGTCCGACCGCGTGAAGCAGCTGATCAAGAGCCACCGCAAGACCCAGGTCGCGGTCGCGGCCTGAGGGCCGTGCACGCGCGGCCTGTCGTGACGACCACGCTGCCGCGGGGCCGCGAGCCCCGGCGAGGTTGCCGCGGTCACGGGGCCGGCAAGGCCCGTGGTGCTCGGCAGGGTCGGCGCGCCGCACGGCGTGCAGGGTTGGGTCAAGGTCACGTCCTACACCGACCCCGCCGCAGGTATCGCCGGTTACCGCCGGTGGACCCTGCAGCTCGGTGGCCAGTCGCGGCAGGTGCGGGTCCTGGCTTCGAAGCGCGCGGGACAGGCGCTGGCGGTGAAGCTCGAAGGCATCGACGACATGGACGCAGCAAGGCTGCTGAATGGCGCCGAGGTCCAGGTGGATCGCTCCGAATTGCCGGCCGCCGGCCCCAAGGAGCATTACCTGCACGATTTGCTTGGGCTCGATGCGGTGAATCGCGAAGGCGTACCGCTCGGCAAAGTCGAAGACATCCTGGAGATGCCTGCGCACCCGCTGCTGGTGTTGCGCGACGGCAAGGTAGAGCGGTTGGTGCCACTGGTTCCTGCGCGACTCGTCGCCGTGGACCTGGGCGCCGGACGGGTGACAGTCGACTGGCACCCCGACGACTGAGCGGCGCCGGAGAACGGAGACACGGTCGATGCGCATCGTCGTCGTGACGCTGTTTCCGGAGTTCATCGAGCACGCGCTCGGTTTCGGCGTGCTGGGCAGGGCCCTCGAGAAGGGCGTGCTCGCGGTCGAAACCGTCAATCCGCGGCAGTTCGCCACGGACGTGCACAAGACGGTGGACGACCGGCCTTACGGCGGCGGCCCCGGCATGGTGTTGAAGGCAGAGCCGTTGCGGCTCGCCATGGCGGAGGCGGCGCGGAAGGTGCCGCAGGCTCGCCGGGTGTATCTCGCGGCCGATGGCGCCCCGCTCACGCAGCGGAAGGTCGCCGGGTTCGCGGGGTTGCCGGAGCTGGTCCTCGTGGCGGGACGCTACGAGGGCGTGGACGAGCGGTTCGTCGCGCAGTGCGTCGATGAATCGGTCTCGGTCGGCGACGTGGTGCTGAGCGGCGGCGAATTGCCGGCGCTCACCGTCATCGATGCAGTGGCGAGGCTGTTGCCTGGCACGCTCGGCGACGCGGAATCGGCTGTGCAGGAGTCCTTCACGGACGGCCTGCTCGACTGGCCGCACTTCACGCGCCCCGAGGTGTGGGAAGGCAGCGCGGTGCCGCCGGTGCTGGTCGGCGGCAACCACGCCGCGATCGCGCGCTGGCGACGCAAGCAGTCGCTGGGGCGCACGTGGCAGCGCCGGCCCGACCTGCTGGAGCGCAGAGTTTTGAGTGTCGAGGAGCGCAAGCTCCTCGCGGAATACCAGGCGGAGCAGGATGCGACGCGACGAGAGCAGGGATAGAACCGAGACTTAAGGTGAAGAAATGAGCAACATCATTGCCGCGCTCAACGCTGAGCGCATGACTCGCGAGATTCCGGACTTCGGTCCCGGCGACACTGTCGTCGTCGAAGTGAAGGTCAAGGAAGGCGACCGCGAGCGCGTGCAGGCGTACGAAGGCGTCGTCATCGCGAAGAGCAACCGCGGCCTCAACTCGTCGTTCACGGTGCGCAAGATCTCGCACGGTGAAGGCGTCGAGCGCGTGTTCCAGAGCTACAGCCCGGCCCTCGGCGCCATCACGGTCAAGCGCCGTGGCAACGTCCGTCGCGCCAAGCTGTACTACCTGCGCGAGCGCACGGGCAAGTCGGCCCGCATCGAAGAGAAGGTCTAAGCGGGCAGTGGGCGCGCGATGATGCGTGCCATCCGCAAGCTGTTGCACTGGATCTGGGTGGGCCTCGACGGCCTGCGCAAGGTCCTGCACCTGCTGCTGCTGCTGCTGATCTTCGGCGTGATCGGTTCGCTGTTCTCGCGACCGATCCCGCTGGTTCCCCACGGTGCGGCGCTGGTCATTGCGCCGCAGGGCCCGCTGGTCGAGCAGTTCTCGGGCGATCCCCTCGAGCGCGCCATCGCCGAGGTGCTGCGCCAGGGTCCCGGCGAGACGCGGCTGCGCGACGTGGTCGAGGCCATCGACAATGCGCGCAAGGACGATCGCATCAGTTCGCTCTATCTCGATCTTGGCGGCCTCGCCGGTGGCGGCACCGCCAAGCTGCAGGAAATCGCGTCCGCGATCGATCGCTTCCGCAAGACCGGCAAGCCGGTCATCGCTTTCGGCGAGTACTACGACCAGCCCCAGTACTACCTCGCCGCGCATGCCGACGAGATCTACCTCGATCCGCAGGGCATCACGTACATCGACGGTTTCGCCAATTACGGCATGTTCGTGAAGGACGCGCTCGACAAGCTCTCGATCGACTGGAACGTGTTCCGGGTCGGCCAGTACAAGTCGGCCGTCGAAACCTTCACGCGCAACGACATGTCGCCGGCCGAGCGCGAGGAAAGCCTCGCGTGGCTCAACTCCGTCTGGACCACGTGGAAGACCGACGTGGCACAGGCCCGCGGTTTCCAGCCTGACGTGCTGCAGGCTTATGCCGACAACGCGCCCGAAGCGCTGCGCAAGGTCGACGGCGACCTGGCCAAGCTCGCGCTCGAGGCCGGGCTGGTCACGCAACTCGAAGGGCGCTTTCGCGTCGAGGAGCGCCTCGCCGAGATCACGGGCGAGGACGAGGACGCGCATTCGTTCAAGGGCATCGACCATTCCGCTTACATGGCGCACGTGCGCTCGACCGAGGCGCTCGCGAGCAGGCCGGTCGACAAGGTCGCGGTGATCGTCGCCGCCGGCGAGATCGTGCCCGGCGAACAGCAGCCCGGCACCATCGGCTCCGACACGCTGGCAGGACAGCTGCGCGATGCCCGCTTCGACGAGAACGTCAAGGCCGTGGTGCTGCGCATCGACAGCCCGGGCGGCAGCACGTTCGCCAGCGAAGTCATCCGCCGCGAAGTCAACGAGCTGAAGGCGGCGGGCAAGCCCGTGGTCGCGTCGATGAGCACGCTGGCCGCCTCGGGCGGCTACTACATCGCGATGGACGCGGACCGCATCGTCGCGAGCCCGGCCACGCTGACCGGTTCCATCGGCATCTTCGCCATGTTCCCCACCTTCCAGCGTTCGCTCGAGCGCGTGGGCGTGCATTTCGACGGCGTCGGCACCACCGCGTTGTCGGGCGAGTTCAGCCCGGTGCGCCCGATGGGCGACGCCACCAAGGCCATCCTGCAGCAGTCGATCGAGCACGAGTACCGTCGCTTCATCGGCATGGTGGCCAAGGCCCGCAAGCAGGACGTCGCCGCGATCGACGGCATCGCGCAGGGGCGCGTCTGGTCGGGGCGCGGACGCGAAGCGGCTCGGGCTCGTCGACCAGCTCGGCGACTCGCGCGACGCGATCGAGCTGGCGGCGAAGCTCGCCAACCTGGGCAAGGATTTCGACGTCGAGCATTTCGACGCCGAGATCGGTTTCAGCGAGGCGCTCGGCATGCGCATGCAGGGCGCGCTGGCCCGCATCGTCGTGCCGCTCGTGCCGCGGTCGATGTTGCCGGGCGTGCTGCCGCAAGCCGTGCAGCCGGTCGTGGCGGAGCTGAACCGCATCAGCCGGCTCAGCGACCCGCGCAACACCTACATGTACTGCCTTGCCTGCTCGATCGACTGAGCCATGGATCCGTTGCTGCTGCTCAAGGCAGCCATCCTCGGGGTCGTCGAAGGCCTGACTGAGTTCCTGCCGGTCTCGAGTACCGGGCACCTGATCCTCGCGGCCACGCTGCTCGACTTCCATGACGAGCGCGGCAAGCTGTTCGAGATCGTGATCCAGTCGGGAGCGATCCTGGCCGTCATCTGGGAATTCCGCGCCAGGCTCGGCTCCGCGTTCGCGAACGCCACGACCGACGCCAAAGCCCGTCGGCTCCTGGTCAACATCCTGATCGCGTTCCTGCCGCTCGCCGTGCTGGGCCTGCTGTTCGGCAAGGCGCTGAAGGCAGGCCTGTTCAATGCCACCACGGTGGCGGCTGCATTCATCATCGGCGGGTTCGTCATCCTCTGGGCCGAGCGCCGCAGTCACCAGGTGCGCGGTCGAGTCGGTCGACGACATGACCGCGCTCGATGCGTTGAAGGTGGGCATCGCGCAGGCGTTCGCGCTGATCCCGGGCACCAGCCGTTCGGGCGCGACGATCATCGGCGGCATGCTGTTCGGCCTGTCGCGCAAGGTGGCGACCGAGTTCACGTTCTACCTGGCGATCCCGACGCTTGGCGTCGCCTCGCTGTATTCGCTGTACAAGGAACGCGAGCTGCTCTCGGTGGACGACCTGGGGATCTGGGTCGTCGGCATGGTGTCGGCCTTCGTCTCGGCGTTCGCGTGCGTGCGCTGGCTGATCCGCTACGTGGCCACGCACACCTTCGTGCCGTTCGCCTGGTACCGCATCGCCTTCGGCGTGCTGGTGCTGATCACCGCCTACACGGGCATGATCGACTGGAGCGGCTGAGTCCGCTCTCGCCCGCGGGAGAGGGTCAGGGTGAGGGCGCGGTCGCTTCCTCGGCCACGAACCCCTTCCACGTCCGCATGTAGCCGACGAAAGCCGGGCCGAGGCCCTCCGCGCGCAGGTGCTCGGCGCTGACCGGCAGCGGCAGCGAGGCGAAGTCCGGATCCGTGCGCACGCGCTGCGGGAAGTCGTGGTGCAGGATGCCGGCGCGGCCGATCGTGACGAAATCGGCGCCGTGCTGCAGGCAGCGACGAGCCGTCGCACCATCCATGATCTTGCCGGCCACGCCCAGCCGCACGTCGCCGCGATCGAGGCTCGTGAACCAGTCGATCAGGGGCTGCGACCGGAATTCTTCCTCGTTGGGTTCCTTGAACACGTCCCACAGCGACAGGTCGACGTAATCGAGACGGCCGTCCTGCAGCAGTTGCTGCACCACGTCGCGCATTTCGCCGAGCAGCAAACCAAAGCGTTCGGGCGAGACACGGATGCCGAGCGTGAAGTCCGGGCGGCAACGGGCGCGGATGCCCGCGATGATTTCGAACACGAGCCGGCAACGATTCTCGAGCGAGCCGCCGTAGCGGTCCTCGCGCCGGTTGTACTGGCTGCTCAGGAACTGGCACAGGATGTAGCCGTGCGCGCCGTGCAGCTCGACGCCGTCGAAGCCGGACTGCTCTGCCCGGACCGCCGCTGCGACGAAGTCCTCGCGCAGCTGCTCGACTTCGGCGAGAGTCAGGGCGCGCGAGCCCGTTTCCGCGTCGGCGGACGGGCACACCGGCTGCGACCCGATCAGTTCGCGCGGCGAGCGCATGCCGGCGTGGTGCAACTGCACGTGTGCCACGCTGCCCGCAGCCTTGATCCCCGCGGCCAGACGGGTGAGCCCGGGCAGGTGCGCATCCGACCAGCAGCCCAGCTGGCCCGGGAAACCCTGGCCGCTCGCCTGCACGTGCGATGCGCAGGTCATCGTCAGGGCGAAGCCGCCCTGCGCCCGCAGCGTCAGCCACTTGTATTCGTCGTCCGACAGCGTGCCGTCGACGTGGCTCTGCAGGTTGGTGAGCGGGGACAGCATGAAGCGGTTCTTCATGGCGGGCCCGCGCTGGAAGGTCAGTGGATCGAAGAGGGTGGGCATGGGAGGAGAAGGAGGAGGGAGGAAGGGGAGGAAGGGGAGGGCGGAGCGTCAGGATAGTAGAGGCGGAGCGTTGGACTTAGTATCCACTGCGCCTGCAACTTTCGGTGACCGCAACAATGACGCCTGCAATCACATCGTCCCCGTTCGCTACCGGGTTGGCTGGCCCTGGCCCTGCTCGTGCTTGCCGCGCCCGCGGCCCACGCGCAATCCCAGGTCTATACGGTCGACATCCGTCCGGTGCTGAACGACCTGGACATCAAGATCGAGCACGTGGCCAACTCGAGCATGCTGGTCGTGAACCTGACCAACAATTCCCCGACCCGAGTGCGCTGCAGACTGGCATTCGATGCCTCGCCGCAAAGTCCCCAAAGGTCCACCCGGAACATCAATCCCGGTCAAAGATCGTCGGTTGTACTGCGCGCCCAACGGCGTTGGTTCTCGGTCACGGTGGACGTGGCCTGCGAACCGGCACCAGGATGAGGCCGACCGCCCAAGGCAGCAAGGACGCTTGCGCGCCCTCACTGTCCCAATTCCCTAATCCCTAGTCCCTAATTCACGATCTGGTTCAGCTCGCCCTTCTTGTAGCGCTCGGCCATCTTCTCGAGCGACAGCGGCTTGATCTTCGACGCCTGCCCCGCGCAGCCGAACGCTTCGTAACGCAGCTTGCAGATGCCCCGGGCCGCGACCTGCGCGTCGGCGAGGAACTTGCGCGGGTCGAATTCCGACGGCTTTTCCGCCATGTGCTTGCGGATCGCGCCGGTCATCGCCAGGCGGATGTCGGTGTCGATGTTGATCTTGCGCACGCCGTGCTTGATGCCCGTCACGATCTCCTCGACCGGCACGCCGTAGGTTTCCTTCATCTGGCCGCCGTACTTGCGGATGATCTCGAGCCACTCCTGCGGCACGCTCGACGAGCCGTGCATGACGAGGTGAGTGTTCGGGATGCGCGCGTTGATTTCCTTGATGCGCTGGATGGCGAGGATGTCGCCCGTCGGCTTGCGCGTGAACTTGTACGCGCCGTGCGAGGTGCCGATCGCGATGGCGAGCGCGTCGCACTGCGTCTGCTTGACGAAGTCGGCGGCCTGGTCCGGATCCGTGAGCAGGTCTTCGCGGGTCATGTGGCCTTCGGCGCCGTGGCCGTCTTCCTTGTCCGCCTTCATCGTCTCGAGCGAGCCGAGCACGCCGAGTTCGGCCTCGACCGTGATGCCGATCGAGTGCGCGAAGTCGACGACCTTGCGCGAGGTCTCGACGTTGTATTCGTAGGACGACGGCGTCTTGCCGTCCTCGAGCAGCGAGCCGTCCATCATCACGCTGGAGAAGCCCGAGCGGATCGCGCCCATGCAGACCGCCGGCGACTGGCCGTGGTCCTGGTGCATGACCACCGGAATGTGCGGGTAGGCCTCGATGGCCGCCTGGATCAGGTGGCGCAGGAACGCCTCGCCGGCGTACTTACGCGCGCCGGCCGAGCCCTGCATGATCACGGGGCTGTTGGTCTCGTCGGCCGCCTCCATGATCGCCCGCACCTGCTCGAGGTTGTTGACGTTGAAGGCCGGCAGGCCGTAGCCGTTTTCGGCCGCGTGGTCGAGCAGCTGACGCATCGAGACGAGAGGCATGGCTTCGCTTCCTGTGGAGGGGTCGTAGGGCGATTTTACACGTCCGGGGCCCGTGGACTGCCGCCGACTGTGACAGGACTTCTACATAACCGGCCACCCGCTGCTGGCGCCCGTCTCGCAGGGCAGTCCGCGCAGCGGCCTCAGGCGGCCCAGTCCAGGATCGACCTTGCCCGACTGGCCGCTGCGCATGATCTCGAAGCCGTCGCGGAACTCCGCGATCGGCAGCCGGTGCGTGATGATCGGCGAGATGTCGAGCCCGCTCTGCAGCATGGCGGACATCTTGTACCAGGTTTCGAACATCTCGCGCCCGTAGACGCCTTTCAGCACCAGGCCCTTGAAGATCACCTGGTTCCAGTCGATGGCGGTGTCCTCGGGCGGAATGCCGAGCAGCGCGACGCTGCCGCCATGGTGCATGGTGCGCAGCAGGTCGCGGAACGCGGTCGGGTTGCCCGACATCTCGAGGCCGACGTCGAAGCCCTCGGCCATCCCCAGGTCCTTCATCGTCTGGTCCAGTGAATCGCGCGTCACGTTGACGGCCCGGGTCGCACCCATCTTGCGGGCGAGGTCGAGCCGGTAATCGTTGACGTCGGTGATGACGATGTGGCGCGCGCCCACGTGACGCGCGATGGCCACTGCCATGATGCCGATCGGGCCCGCACCCGTGATCAGCACGTCCTCGCCGACCAGGTTGAACGAGAGGGCGGTGTGGGTCGCGTTGCCGAACGGGTCGAGGATCGACGCGACGTCGTCGGTGATCGCCTCGTTGAGCTTGAACGCGTTGAAGGCCGGGATGACCAGGTACTCCGCGAAGCAGCCCTGGCGGTTGACGCCGACGCCGACCGTGTTGCGGCACAGGTGCCGCCGGCCGGCGCGGCAGTTGCGGCAGTAGCCGCAGGTGATGTGGCCTTCGCCCGAGACGCGGTCGCCGATCGCGAACCCCTGCACTTCGCTGCCGATCTCGACGATGTGGCCGACGTACTCGTGGCCGACGGCCATCGGCACGGGAATCGTCTTCTGGGCCCACTGGTCCCAGAGGTAGATGTGCATGTCGGTGCCGCAGATCGCGGTCTTGGCCACCTTGATCAGCACGTCGTTGGGGCCGACCTGGGGTTCGGGAATTTCTTCCATCCAGATGCCGGGTTCAGCCTTCGCCTTGACCAGTGCCTTCATGCTTCGATGCTCCAGCGGCGCGGGACGCGCCTCGATCGGTGATGTTCGTGTGCGAGGCCGGGCGTCAGCGGATGACGCCGAGTTCGTGGCCCACTGCGATGAATGCCCGCGATGGCCCGCTCGAGCTGCTCGACCGTGTGCCCGGCGCTCATCTGCGTGCGGATGCGTGCCTTGCCCATGGGCACGACGGGGTACGAGAACCCGATCACGTAGACGCCGCGCTCGAGCAGCTTCTCGGCGAACTTCGCGGCCAGCGCCGCGTCGCCAAGCATGACCGGCGCGATCGGGTGCTCGCCCGGCACGATGGTGAAACCGGCAGCCGTCATGCGGCTGCGGAAGTGCGCGGTGTTGCGCCGCAGGTTGGCGCGCAGTTCGTCGCCGCTTTCGATCAGGTCGAGCACGCGCAGCGTGGCAGGCCGCGATCACGGGCGGAATGCTGTTCGAGAACAGGTAGGGGCGCGAGCGCTGCCGCAGCCAGCCGACGATCTCCTTGCGTGCGGCCGTGTAGCCGCCTGCCGCGCCGCCCAGCGCCTTGCCGAGCGTGCCCGTGAGGATGTCGATGCGACCCATCACGTCGCGAAACTCGGGCGTGCCCTTGCCGCCGTTGCCGACGAAGCCCGTGGCGTGCGAATCGTCGACCATCACCAGGGCGCCGTAGCGGTCGGCCAGGTCGCAGATCGGCTTGAGCCGCGCGATGACGCCGTCCATCGAGAACACGCCGTCGGTCGCGATCAGCTTGACGCGCGCGCCGGCCGCTTCCTTGAGCCGCGTCTCCAGTTCGTCGAGGTCGTCGTTGGCATAACGCAGGCGCTGGGCTTTGCACAGGCGGATGCCGTCGATGATGCTCGCGTGATTCAGCGCGTCGCTGATGACGGCGTCCTGCTCGTCGAGCAGGGTTTCGAACAGGCCGCCGTTGGCGTCGAAACAGGACGAGTACAGGATGGTGTCGTCCATCCCGAGGAAAGCGCTGAGCCGCGCCTCGAGCTGCTTGTGCACTTCCTGCGTGCCGCAGATGAAGCGCACGGAGGCCATGCCGTACCCGTAGCGATCGATCGCAGCGTGCGCAGCCGCGCGAACCGATGGATCGTTGGCGAGCGCGAGGTAGTTGTTCGCGCACAGGTTGATGAGTTCGCGGCCGTCGGCCAGTTTGACCACCGGTTGCTGCGGCGAGTCGAGCACGCGCTCGGGCTTGAACAGTCCGGCGCCCTTGAGGTCTTCGGTCTGGGTGGCCAGGCGGTCGAGAAAACCACGGTCCATGGGAGGATTGCCTGCGGCTGCGGAGCGCGGATTATAAGGGCCTTATAATCGCGCCGTGGCACATCGCAAACACGAACCGTCGCACCGGCAGGGTGGCGACGATGACGACGGCCCGGGCGGCACCGGGGGCTCGCTGCGTATCGACAAATGGCTCTGGTGCGCGCGGTTCTTCAAGACGCGCGGGCTGGCGCAGGAGGCCGTGGACGGCGGCCACGTGCAGCTGAATGGTGATCGCATAAAGGCATCGCGGCAGGTCAAGCCGGGCGACCGCCTGCAGGTCACGCGCGACCGCGAGCGGTTCGTGCTCGACGTGGTGTCGATTCCTGCACGCCGCGGGCCGGCTGCAGAGGCCCGCCGCCACTACCTCGAAACGCCGGAGAGCGAGTCGGCCCGGGCGGCCGTGCGCGAGTTCAACCGGCTCTCGGGGCCGGTGTCGACCGGACGTCCCGACAAGCGCGAAAGGCGTGACCTGATGCGGGTCGTGAAGGGCCGGGGCGGCGTGTCGGACGACGACGACCCGGCTTTAGGGCGGGCGGCTGCCGCGGGTTCGTGACGAGGCTCACATCGCCTGTCACATGTGCCAAGTAACGTTGGGGGCCTCGCAAGGAGAGCTGTCCCATGGCCCCGCCCCAGACCCTGCCAAAACCTTCCCCCGGCCGCCGGCGGGACGACGATTGGGAAAGCCGTGCCCTGCACCGTGTCGCCGCCCGGGTGGAAGAACTGCCGCCCGTCCCGGACGAGGCCGACGACTTCGGCTGGGAAGAGGGCGTGCTCGAAAAGCTGCGCCAGCGGCTCAACGCGACCGACTGACCGCGCTGCGCGCGGTGACTGGACCGGTGCCGCTGCCGGTGTAAGCTGCGCCCGACGTTCCGCTGCGAGAACGACGGGGGAAGCCCGCGCATGTCCGAATCCCTGCTCGGGTCGCGCTCGACCCGGCTCTTCATCGCGCTGACCGCGTTCTTCGTCGGCAACGCCGTCGTCGCCGAGTTCGTCGGCGTGAAGATCTTCGCGCTCGAGCCCACGCTCGGGCTGCCGCCGTTCGGCTGGGAGCTTTTCGGCCAATCCGGCTCGCTGAGTTTCACGGCGGGCGTGCTGGTCTGGCCGATCGTCTTCATCCTCACCGACGTCATCAACGAATACTTCGGCCGCCGCGGCGTGCGTTTCGTCTCGTATGCGGCCATCGCGATGATCGCGTACGGCTTCCTGTTCGCGTACGCGTCGATCCATCTCGCGCCCGCGGGATTCTGGGTGACGGTGAACGCGGAGCGCGGTGTGCCCGACATGCAGGCGGCCTACGCCAGCGTCTTCGGCCAGGGCCTGTGGACCATCGGCGGCTCCATCACCGCGTTCTTCGTCGGGCAGGTGATCGACGTCAGCATCTTCCATCGCATCCGCCAGGCGACGGGCGAGCGCTGGATCTGGCTGCGGGCCACCGGGTCGACGGCGGTCTCGCAACTGGTCGACAGCTTCGTGGTGCTCTACATCGCGTTCGTGCTCGGGCCGCAGCAGTGGCCCATCTCGCTGTTCCTTGCGGTGGGCACGGTGAACTATTGCTACAAGATGGTCGCGGCCGTGGCGCTCAGTCCGTTGCTGTACCTCTCGCGGCGCTGGATCGACCGGTTCCTCGGCGCTGAGACGGCCGCGCGACTGAAGGCCACGGCGGCCGCGAGGCTGAGACACAGCCGGGATCGAACTTTCCCAGCAGCGCGGGGATGGCAACAGTTGCGTGAGGCGAGGCGTTCGCTCCGGTGCCTTGTCCAGAGCGCGTGTCTGCCTTTCCAAGCTCGGGACAAGGCACCGGATCGGGCACCACTGCCCTCACCCGGCCTACTTGACGAGCTGGTTCAGCTCGAAGATCGGCAGCAGCATCGCCAGCACGATGACCAGCACCAGGCCGCCCATCACCAGGATCATGAGCGGGCCGAGCAGGCCGACCAGCGCCTGCAGCAGGCCGTCGAGCTCGCGCTCCTGGTGGTGCGCGGCGCGCTCGAGCATCGTGTCGAGCTCGCCGCTCGATTCGCCGCTCGAGATCAGGTGGATCATCATCGGCGGGAACAGCCGGCTCTGCCCGAGCGACTTGCCGATCGGCGCGCCTTCGCGCACGCGCACCGCGGCGTCGGCCACGGCGGCCTTCATCGGCAGGTTGGTCACGACCTCGCCGGAGATGCGCAGCGCCTCGAGCACCGGCACCGTGCTGGCCGTCAGCGTGCTCAGCGTGCGCGCGAACCGCGCGGTGTTCGAGCCGCGCACGATCTTGCCGATCAACGGCAGGCGCAGCAGGAACTCGTGCCAGCGGCGGCGATTCGACTTCGATGCGCAGCCAGCGCCGGAACAGCCACGCGCCGAGGCCCAGGCCGACGATCAGCACCAGGCCGTAGGCGCGCATGAAGTCGCTGCCCGCGATCAGCGCCTGCGTGAGCAGCGGCAGTTCGGCCTCGCTGTTGCGGAAGACCTCGACCACCTTCGGCACGATCGAGACCAGCAGGAAGAACACGATCGCGACGCAGACGATGAACAGCATCACCGGGTAGAGCATGGCGCCCAGCGTGCGGCTGCGCAGCTCCTCGCGGTTCTCGGTGTAGTCGGCCAGGCGCTCGAGCACGGCGTCGAGGTGCCCCGACTGCTCGCTGGCCGCCACCGTGGCGCGGTAGAGCTCCGGAAAGCTGTTCGGAAACTCGGCGAGGCTGTCGGCCAGCGTGTGGCCTTCCATGACCTTGGAGCGCACGCCGAGCATGATGTTGCGGATCTTCGGCTTGTCGGTCTGCTGCGAGACCGCGAGCAGCGACTCCTCGAGCGGCATCGACGACTTGACCAGCGTCGCGAGCTGCCGCGTGACCAGCGACAGGTCCGATGCGCTCATGCCGCGCTGCATCTGGAACGAGAACTTGCGGCCCGCGGCTGCCGTCGGCTGCTGCCTGCCGCTGGTCGCCGAGCACCTCGGTGACCGAGACCGGCAGCAGCGCCTGCTCGCGCAGCAGCTGGCGCACGTGGCGCGCGGTGTCGCCTTCGAGAACGCCCTTGCGCTCCCGGCCCGCCGCATCGACGGCAACGTATAGAAAGGCAGCCATGGGTTGCCGTCAGTCCTCGCGCGTGACCTTGAGGACTTCCTCGATGGTCGTGACGCCGGCGAGCACCTTGGCCCGGCCGTCGTCGCGGATGCCCGGCGTGCGCATGCGCGCATAGCGCTCGAGGTCGAGTTCGGAGGCGCCGTCGTGGATCATCGCGCGCATGTGCTCGTCGACGATCACGAGTTCGTAGATGCCCGTGCGGCCGCGGTAGCCGCCGCTCGGGTCGCGCGGGTTCGGGCGATACAGCGTGGGCGAGGGCGCGTCGTCCGGCAGGTTCAGCAGGCGGCGCTCGTACTCGCCGGCCGTGTAGGCCTCGCGCGTGGCCGGGTTCAGCACGCGCACCAGGCGCTGCGCCAGCACGCCGACGACGGACGAGGCGAGCAGGAACGGCTCGATGCCCATGTCGCGCAGGCGCGTGACGGCGCCGACGGCCGTGTTGGTGTGCAGGGTCGAGAGCACGAGGTGGCCGGTCAGCGACGACTGCACGGCGATCTGCGCCGTCTCGAGGTCGCGGATTTCGCCGACCATCACCACGTCCGGGTCCTGGCGCAGGATCGCGCGCAGGCCGCGCGCGAACGTCATCTCGACGCGTGTGTTGACCTGCGTCTGGCCGATGCCGTCGATGTAGTACTCGATCGGGTCCTCGACCGTCATGATGTTGCGCGTGCGGTCGTTGATGCGGTCGAGCGCCGCGTACAGCGTGGTGGTCTTGCCCGAGCCGGTCGGGCCGGTGACCAGCAGGATGCCGTTCGGCTTGTGGATCAGCTCGTCGATGTGGCCCTGCGTGACGGTGTCCATGCCGAGCGAGTTGAGGTCGAGGCGGCCGGCCTGCTTGTCGAGCAGTCGCAGCACCACGCGCTCGCCGTGTCCCGCCGGAATCGTCGAGACGCGCACGTCGACCGCACGGCCCGCGATGCGCAGCGAGATGCGGCCGTCCTGCGGCAGGCGCTTCTCGGCGATGTCGAGGCGCGACATGACCTTGATGCGCGAGACGATCAGCGGCGCCACCGCGCGCTTGGTCTGCAGCACCTCGCGCAGCACGCCGTCGACGCGGAAGCGGATCACGAGCCGGTTCTCGAACGGCTCGACGTGGATGTCGGAGGCGTTCTCCTTGACCGCCTGCGTGAGCAGCGCGTTGATCAGGCGGATGACCGGCGCCTCGTCCTCGCTCTCGAGCAGGTCGGACTGTTCCGGGATGTCCTGGGCCAGGTTGGCGAGGTCGGTTTCCTCGTCCAGGCCGCCCATCGCGTCCATCGTGGTGCCGGAGCCGGCTTCGTAGGCTTCGCGCAGCAGCAGGTCGAAGCGCTCGACGTTCACTCGCTCGAGCTTGAGCGGCCGGCGCAGGTGCCGGCGCACCTCGGCCAGCGCGAGCGGCGAGGCGCCCTCGCGCACCACCACGTCGGCGCTGGTCTCGCCGATCTCGCGCACCAGCACGCCGTGACGCTTGGCGAACGCGAACGGCAGCGGGCGGACCGGGTCCGTCACCCGTCCGGCGGCAGCCAGGATGGCTTCGTCGGTGGCAGTGGTGCTCACAGGATTGCCTTCCGGCGGCGGCTGGGGCGCCGGTGCGACGGGCGTCTGCTCGCCGAACGGTGTCGTCGGCGCAGTCGGGGCCGCCGGCGCGGCCATGCCGGTCGTGTCGTCGCTGATCGAGTGGCCCGAACCGAACCCGAGCTCGAGCCCTGCATGCGCTCTGCCGCAGTCGCGCCCGGGGGGGATGCCGCGCGCGCGGGGTTCAGCAGTTCCGGCGGGACCAGTTGCTCGAGGGGCGGCAGCGTCGGCTGGTTTTCGCCCGGCATCAGCGGCACGCGACCGCTGTTGCGATCCGTCTGCTGCTTGCGGATGAAGTTGTACTTGGCGTTGGTCTCGATGGCGGCATCGATGCCATCGCGCAGGATGCGCGGGCGGATGAAGACCATCAGGTTGGTCTTGACCTTGTCGACACTGCGGGTCTTGAACAGCTCGCCGAGGAACGGGATCGAGCCGAGGAACGGCACCTGCGAGTTGCTCTCGCGCACCTCGTCGGAAATCAGGCCGCCGAGCACGATGATGCCGCCGTCCTCGACCATGACGTTGGTGGTGATCGTGCGCTTGTTGGTGATCAGGTCAGTGCTGCTGACCTGCTGCGAGCTGGCCGCGATGCTCGACGCTTCCTGCGAGATCTTGAGCAGCACCGGCCGAGCCTTCGTTGATCTGCGGCGTGATCTTCAGGATGTTGCCGACTTCCTCGCGCTGCACCGTCGTGAACGGATTGACGTTGCCGCCGGGCGTGGTGACGCCCTGGTTGGTGTAGCTGCCGGTGATGAACGGCACTTCCTGCGCGATCTTGATCTCCGCCTCTTCGTTGTCGAGCGTGACGAGCGAAGGCGTGGCGATGATGTTGGTGTTGCCCACGCCGCCGATCGGCCCGGATCAGGGCGGCCCAGCTCGTGCCGCCCGTGACGATCTGGCCGAGACCCAGCGTCAGGCCGCTCGGCAGGCCCGCGATCGCGTCCGGGTTCAGCACGCCCTGGATGATCTCGCCGATGCCAGCGCCGTCGACCGGCTGCACGAAGCCGCCCGCCGGCAGCGAGTTGCCGTTGGAGTCCGTTTCAGCGATCAGCCAGTTCACGCCCAGGTCCATCGACTTGTCCGCCGACATCTCGACGATGATCGCTTCCACCAGCACCTGCGCGCGGCGGATGTCGAGCCGGTCGACGATGGCCATGACCGAGCGCATCACCTTGGGCGGCGCCGAGACGACCAGCGCGTTGGTCTGCGGTTCGGCCCAGATGGTGACGCTCTTGTCGCCGCTGCCCGACAGCGATGGCGCCGCGCCTCCGGCAGTGCCGCCCGCGGCCGGCATGGCCGAGGCAGTGATGCCCTGGATCTGCTCGCGCAGCTTGGTGGCGATCTTCTCGGCGTCCGCGTAGTTGAGGTACCGCACCTGCGTGTCGCCGCCCGTGGAGAGCGGGGTGTCGAGATGGGCGACCAGCGTTTTCAGGCGCAGGCGCTGGGAGTTCTCGCCGCTGATCAGCACGCTGTTGGTGCGCTCGTCCGCTATGACCTTGACCTGCGGCATGCCGGCGCCTTCGCCCCCGGCTCCTGCACCCGTGTAGAGGCTGTTGACGATGCGGACGACTTCCGCCGCACTCGCGTGCTGCAGCTGCACCACGTCGACGGCCTCGTCGCCCTGCTGGTCGATGCGCTGGATGATCCGCATCACGCGGCTCACGTTCGAGGCGCGGTCCGAGATGATCAGCATGTTCGACGATGGATAGGCAGCCAGGTGGCCGTATTGCGGAATCAGCGGCCGCAGGATCGGCACCAGCTGCGCCGCGCTCACGTTCTTGACGGCCACCACCTGCGTGACGATCTCGTCGGAGGTCGAGCTCACGCGTCCCGGCAGGTCGTTGGCCGGTACCTGCCGCGCGTTGGCGTCCGGGATGATCTTGATCGTGTCGCCCGAGGGCACTGCGACGAAGCCGTGCACCTGCAGGATCGAGAGGAACGCCTCGTAGAAGGCGGCGGGCGACATCGGCGTGGACGATAGCATCGTCACCTGCGCCTTCACGCGCGGGTCGACGATGAAGTTCTTGCCGGTAACCGCGCTTACCGCCTCGATGATCTGCGACAGGTCGGCGTCCTTGTAATTGGGTGTGATCGAGCCTTGCGCGCGGGCTGGCGTCACCGCCGATCCCATCGCCAGCAGCATTGCAAGGCCCGTCGTCGCGGCCAGCCGCGTGGTTCGTTGGAATAGCTTGAGCTTCATCGTCACTCCGCGGAGCCTTGCATTTCTGTGGTGACCGAAACCGGTTCGGACGCCTCGACCGCGTCGGCGTCCGGCGCGATCTGCGAATTACTGATGTTGACCTGCACCGTCGTGCCGTTGCGCTCGATCGTGACCGTGGCGGTCGGCGCGCTGTTCAGCGTCTGCAGGATGTCCATGCCGCGACTCGGGTCGTCGAGCGGGGTGCCGTTGATCGCTGTGACCAGGTCGCCCGGCAGCAGGCCTAAGCGATTGAACACGGCCCGGCTGCGTCCCGGATAGACCCGATAGCCGCGCTGCTGGCCGTTCGCGAACACCGGCTGCGGCCGCATGATATCGGTGATGGCGGCCGGATTGGCGGCGGCCAGCTGCCGCAGGCGGTCACCCAGCATCGGATCGGCCGGATTGGCCCCGGGGGGCACCGACGCGGACATGCCGCCGCCCTGGAACTTCTTGGGCAGCAGCAAAGCCTCGAGCTTTCCGCCCCGGTCGAGAATCGCCCGGTCGGGGTACACCGAATGGAGCTTGGTGCCACCCGTAATCGTCTTGCCGACGCTGTACACCTTCGCCGCCGCCGGGGTCTCGCCGATGATGGCGTACCCCAGGGTGGGGTCGGTGTTGGCGATGGTGCCGACCAGGACCAGCGGCATCTGCGAGGCGGCCACGGCGTTCGGATCGGTGGAGCCGGCGGGGGCATTGGCCTCGCCGAACAGGTGGGCATTGACGATGGAGGCGACGTCGACGGTGCGCACCGGCGGCGGGGCCGTGACGCCGGCGGCAGCCCCCGGCCCAGCAACCACGCCATTTTTGGCCCCCACGAGAGCCCAACCGAGCTGTACCAGCTGCCAGGCCAGCACCACCACGAGCAGGGCGGACACGGCGAGCGGCAGCAGTTTCTGCCAACCGTCCGTCCGGGCGCCCTGTGCTGCGGAGGCGATTCGGCTAAAACGCTCGTTCACGCTCTGGGGCAGTGGCATCAGGTCTCTGGTAAGTGGCCGTCCGGCAAGGCCGTGCTCCGGAATGCGGCATCATACGTACTTGGACGACAGGCTCTCAAGACAGTTGCGTGTCATACGGATGACCGGATCTCGTTTTTCGCCGTCCGTTAGCTGCCTCACGAAGTCGCCCCGGCTGCTTGTCAGGCAGGGGGGGTGGCCCTATATAGGACGTTCAGTCGAGTTGGACAGGCAATGAGCGAGGAACATACACGGCAGGGCCACGGTCTGATCGTGGAGGAAGCCAGGCCGCAGACCAAGCGCCCGCCCCTCTATCAGGTCGTGCTCCTGAACGACGACTACACCCCGATGGAGTTCGTGGTGGATGTCCTGGAACATATATTCGGGTTGGATCGCACGGCAGCCACGCGGGTGATGCTGGAGGTCCACACCAAGGGCAAGGGCGTATGCGGCGTGTACACCTTCGAAATCGCGGAAACCAAGGTCGCGCAGGTCACCACCTACGCGCGGCAGCACCAGCATCCTTTACTCTGCACCATGGAAGAGGCCTGAAGCCGTGTTGAGCAGCGAACTCGAGATCTGCCTGAACGAGGCCTTCCAGGGTGCCCGGGAAGCCCGGCACGAATTCATGACGGTCGAGCACCTGCTGCTTGCCATCATCGATACCCCGAAGGTCCGCGACATCCTGCGCGCGTGCGGGGCCGACGCCACGCGCCTGAGCAAGGAGCTCAAGGACTTCGTCGACCAGACCACTCCGCGCCTCAAGCAGGACGATGAACGCGAGGTGCAACCCACGCTGGGCTTCCAGCGCGTGCTGCAGCGCGCCGTGTTCCACGTGCAATCGAGCGGCAAGAAGGAAGTCTCGGTCGCCAACGTGCTGGTCGCGATCTTCTCCGAGAAGCACTCGCACGCCGCCTACCTGCTGGGCCTGCAGGAAGTCTCGCGCCTCGACGTCGTCAACTTCATTTCCCACGGGCTCTCCAAGTCCGAAGACGCGGCGCCACGCGCGGGCGACGAGCCGCAGGCGCAGTCCGAGGCTGAGCGCGACGCGGAGACCACCTCGGCGCTCGAGAAATTCGCCACCAACCTCAACAAGCTCGCGCAGGAAGGCAAGATCGACCCGCTCATCGGGCGCGCGCTCGAGATCGAGCGCACGGTCGAGATCCTGTGCCGCCGCCGCAAGAACAACCCGCTGTACGTGGGCGAGGCGGGCGTCGGCAAGACGGCGCTGGTCGAAGGCCTGGCGCGCCTGATCGTCGAGGGCAAGGTGCCGGACGTCCTTGCCGACAGCACGGTCTACTCGCTCGACCTCGGTTCGCTGATCGCGGGCACCAAGTACCGCGGCGATTTCGAGAAGCGCCTCAAGGGCGTGCTGGCAGAGATCAAGAAGCAGCCCGGCGCGATCCTGTTCATCGACGAGATCCACACGGTCATCGGCGCCGGTGCGGCCTCGGGCGGCGTCATGGATGCGTCCAACCTGATCAAGCCCGCGCTCGCGAACGGCGAGCTGCGCTGCATCGGCTCGACCACCTACCAGGAATACCGCGGCATCTTCGAGAAAGACCATGCGCTCACGCGCCGCTTCCAGAAGATCGACGTGGTCGAGCCCACGGTGCCCGAGACGATCGAGATCCTGCGCGGCCTGCGCCCGCGGTTCGAGGAGCATCATGGCGTCAAGTACGCGGACGAGGCGCTGAAAGCGGCGGCCGAGCTCTCGGCGCGGCACATCAACGACCGTCACCTGCCCGACAAGGCGATCGACGTCATCGACGAGGCCGGCGCGCGCCAGCGGCTGAAGCCGATCGACCAGCGTGCCGAGACGGTCACCGTGGAGCAGATCGAGGACGTGGTGGCGCGCATCGCGCGCATCCCGCCGAAGACAGTGTCCAGCAACGATCGCGACGTGCTCAAGAACCTCGACCGCAACCTGAAGCTGGTCATCTACGGCCAGGACAAGGCCATCGACACGCTGTCGTCGTCGATCAAGATGGCGCGTTCGGGCCTCGGTGACCAGCGCAAGCCGGTGGGTTCATTCCTCTTCGCCGGGCCGACGGGCGTCGGCAAGACCGAAGTCACGCGGCAGCTGGCGCTGGTGCTCGGCGTGGAGCTCGTGCGCTTCGACATGTCGGAATACATGGAGCGGCACACGGTCTCGCGCCTGATCGGCGCGCCCCCGGGATACGTCGGTTTCGACCAGGGCGGCCTGCTGACGGAGGCGATCACCAAGCATCCGCACTGCGTGCTGCTGCTCGACGAGATCGAGAAGGCGCACCCGGACGTGTTCAACCTGCTGCTGCAGGTCATGGACCACGGCACGCTCACCGACAACAACGGGCGCAAGGCGGACTTCCGCCACGTCGTGATCGTGATGACGACGAACGCGGGCGCCGCGGACATGAGCCGCGCATCGGTCGGTTTCGTCGCACAGGACAATGCATCGGACGGCATGGAGGCGATCAAGAAGATGTTCGCGCCGGAGTTCCGCAACCGCCTCGATGCAGTGGTGCAGTTCGGGCCGTTGGACGAACGGACGATCCAGCGCGTGGTCGACAAGCTGCTGGTCGAGGTGGAGTCGCAGCTCGAGCAGAAGGGCGTGCAGCTGCACATCGACGAGGACGCACGTTCGTGGATCGCGAAGCGGGGCTACGACCCGAAGATGGGCGCGCGGCCGATGGCTCGCATCATCCAGGAGCACATCAAGCGGCCGCTCGCCGAAGAGCTGCTGTTCGGCAGCCTGGAGCACGGGGGCCATGCCTTCGTCAGCGTGGGCGCTGACGGCACGCTCAAGGTCGAGTCGCGCAGCGCCGACGAGCCTGCACTGCTCGAGTGACGCCGGCACCTCTCCCACGTCAGTGGGAGAGGTCGCGCACAGCGCGGGTGAGGGTTCCCGGCGACCGATCCGAGGTCCTTGCCCCGAGCTTGGAAAAGCAGGCACTGGGCACTGAGCAGGGTGGCCGATCTGAGTCCCTTGCCCCGAGCTTGGAAAGGCAGACACGCGCTCTGGGCAAGGGACTCAGATCGGCCTCCCGCTGCAGCGGCAGCCGCAGCGCGCACCCCACCTGACGAAGAGCGCCTCTGTATCCGTCCCTGGCGTTTCCGGTCGTCTGAGTTGCCTTTCGCCGAGGCCAGAAACGAAAAAGCCGGCAAAGCCGGCCTTCCTCAACCCAACGACCCGCCGGCGCATGACCGGACGGATGCAGCAGGACGCTCAGCGCCCGCGATAAACGATGCGGCCCTTGCTCAGGTCGTACGGCGTCATCTCCACCGTGACAGTGTCGCCCGTGAGGATCCGGATGTAGTTCTTGCGCATCTTGCCCGAGATGTGCGCCGTCACGCGATGACCGTTCTGCAATTCCACGCGGAACGTCGTGTTGGGCAGCGTTTCGATCACGCGGCCCTCCATCTGGATCGCATCTTCCTTCGACATGCATCCTCTCATGCACGGGGAAAGCCGGCGGAATTCTGCAGAAAGCGACTTTCCAAAGCAATGGACGGCCACCCGCTCAGGGAATGGCGCGCTCGAGGTGGGCGACGAACTCGACGCGCGGAATGAGTCTCGCGCCCAGCGTGAACAGATGCTCGCTTGCCACCTGGCAGTCGATGAGCTCCACGTCGCGCTCGAGCAGCCACTGCACGAGCGCATGCAGCGCAACCTTGCTGGCGTCGGTCGCCGTGCTGAACATCGACTCGCCGAAAAAAACGCGACCGAGCAGCAAGCCATACAAGCCGCCGACCAGTGACGGGGCGCCCTCCGCCGGGTCGAGCCAGACCTCGACCGAATGTGCGTGCCCCTGTCGATGCAGTTCGCCGTAGGCCGTGCGCATCGCCGGCGAAATCCACGTGCCTTCCTGCGCGCGGGTGCCGCTGTCGGCGCATTGCGCGATCACCGCGTCGAAGCACGTGTCCATGGTGACGCGGAAACGCTGCAGTCGCAGCGTCTTGCGCAGGCTGCGCGACACCTTCAGTTCGGCGGGAAACAGCACCATCCGCGGGTCTGGTGACCACCACAGGATCGGCTGGCCTTGCGAAAACCAGGGAAAGATGCCACGACGATACGCGGCAAGCAGTCGCTCGGGATGCAGGTCGCCGCCCGCACACAGCAGGCCGTCGGGCTCGACCAGCGCCTGGGTCACCGGCGGGAATGCATCCGGTAGCGATGCCGGCCTGAGCCAGGGAATCATCGACCTGTTGCCTCGCCCTGGTCGCCGCCGCTGCTGCTGCCGCTGCGCTGGAAGGGCAGGTGCTCGCGCGCAGAGGCGATGTATGAATCGATCGCGGTCCGCTCGCGGTCCAGGTAGCGCGCAACGGCTGCGCGAAATCCCGCGTGCTCCAGCCAATGCGCGGACGTGGTCCGCGTCGGCTCGAAGCCGCGTGCGAGCTTGTGCTCGCCCTGGGTGCCGGGGTCGAAGAAGCCGATGCCGCGTTCTATGCAGTGTTCGATGCCCTGGTAGTAGCAGGCCTCGAAATGCAGCGAGTCCTCCTGCGTGGCGGCGCCCCAGTACCGGCCGTACAGCCAGCCACCGCCCTCGAAGAAGATGGCGGCTGCCACCGGCGTGCCCGCGCGTTCCGCGAGCTTGACCACCACGGTGCCGGGCAGGGCCGCGGACACCTGGCGCAGGAATTCGACGTTGAGGTAATGCCCGTTGCCGTGCCGCAGGAAAGTGCGCTCGGAGAAGCCGAAGATGGCATGCCACAAGCGGGCGTCGATCGCTTCGCCGGCCAGCGAACGAAAGGTGATGCCGGACTCGGCCACCTTGCGGCGCTCGCGCCTGGTCTTCTTGCGCTTGTCCGCACGGAAGGTGGCGAGGAAATCCTCGAACGTGCGATAGCCGCGGTTGTGCCAGAGAAAGCGGCAGTCGTGCCGGCGCAGAAAACCTGCGCCCTCGAGCGCGGCCTGGTCGTCGTCGAGCGTGAAATTGACATGTGCACCCGACGCGCCCGTCTGCCGCGCGGATTCGAGCAATACGTCCGCGAGCATGGCGCGAATCCCTGTCGCGTCCGGGCTGTCGCCGTCGACGCCTGCGGCCACCAGCAGGCGGGGCCCCGACACCGGCGTGAACGGAATCGCCGACAACTGCTTCGGGTAGTACTCGAGGCCCGCGCGCTGGTACGACTGCGCCCAGCTCCAGTCGAACACGAACTCGCCCCACGAATGGGTCTTCAGGTATTGCGGCACGGCGGCCACGAGTCGGCCGCTGTCCGCATCGCGCACCACGAGGTGCGTGGGAATCCAGCCCGAGTCACCGCCGACACACCCCGTGGTCTCGAGCGCGTCGAGGAAAGCGTGCTTCAGGAAAGGATGGTGGGTGGGGTCGAGTGAGTCCCAGGCGCCAGCGTCGACCTCGGCGATGCGGCCGACGATCTCGGCCTTCAGCGGCACGGGTCGAGGACCCTCACCCCAGCCCTCTCCCGCTGGCGCGGGAGAGGGGGCCGAGCTTCAATGCGCTGCAGCGGCATCCACGGCATCCAGGTACTTGTCCGCGTCGAGCGCGGCCATGCAGCCCGTTCCGGCCGACGTCACGGCCTGGCGATACACGTGATCGGCCACGTCGCCCGCGGCGAACACGCCTGGCACGCTGGTCGCCGTCGCGCCACCCGCAGTGCCCGACTTCACGGTGATGTAGCCGCCGCTCATCTCGAGCTGGTTGGCGAAGATCTGCGTGTTCGGGATGTGGCCGACGGCAATGAACAAACCGGCCACGGTGATGTCCCTGGTGCCCGAGCCGTCGGTGGCCGCGACACGCACGCCGGTGACGCCCGTTTCGTCGCCGAGCACTTCGTCAACCGTGTGGTTCCAGATGATGTCGACCGCGCCCGCGCGCTGCCGCTCGAACAGGTGGTCCTGCAGGATCTTCTCGGAACGCAGCTTGTCGCGACGATGGATCAGCGTGACGTGTGAGGCGATGTTCGAGAGGTAAAGCGCTTCTTCGACCGCCGTGTTGCCGCCGCCGACCACCGCGACGCGCTGGCCGCGGAAGAAGAAGCCGTCGCAGGTCGCGCAGGCCGAGACGCCGCGGCCCTTGAATTTCTCCTCGGAGTCGAGGCCGAGGTACTGTGCGCTCGCGCCCGTCGCGATGATGAGCGCGTCGCACGTGTAGTCGCCGCGATCGCCCTTCAGCAGCAGCGGGCGCCGGCTGAAATCGACCTCGTTGATGTGGTCCATCAGGATCTCGGTGTGGAAGCGCTCGGCGTGCTCGCGCATGCGCTCCATCAGGCCCGGGCCGGTGAGGCCGTGCGGGTCGCCGGGCCAGTTGTCGACCTCGGTGGTGGTCATGAGCTGGCCGCCTTGCTCCATCCCCGTGATCAGCAGCGGGTTGCGATTGGCGCGCGCGGCATAGACCGCCGCCGAATAGCCGGCCGGACCGGATCCCAGGATGATCAGCCGCGAGTGGCGGGGGTCGCTCATGTATAATTCCTTGCTCGAAAACGCGCGGTGCGCCGTGGAAGGCGCGGCATGGTAAGGCCTCCCGCCAGTCGACGGAAAGCACCCTGCGCGCCGCTGGGGACACTCACCTGTTTCCCAGTCGAAGTCAGGCCAGCACCTCGATTCCCAAGAATAGGTGAGTGTCCCCTATTTTCCGAGTTCCAGGTGGCGGCCAAGCTCGGTTGGTTGTAGCCTTATTTAAACCAATGGGTTACGTACGACTCTTGAACTATCAGGTGATGAGCTTTGGTTAAGGCAGAAGCAAAGCGCGCCGACGGCGGCGAGCAGGCGGCCAGCGTGGCCCGCGGACTGCGCGAAAGCGCCCTCTGGCTCTTCGGCGCGCTCGCCCTGATCCTGTTCGCGTCGCTGGTCAGCTACGACCGCGCCGACCCCGCGTTTTCCTCCACCGGCCAGCCGGGTCCGGTCACCAACCTGATCGGGCCGTTCGGCGCGTGGCTGTCCGACCTGTTCTTCGTCCTCTTCGGCATCCCGGCCTACCTCTTCCCGATCATGCTCGGCATCGCCGGCTACCGCCTGTTCCAGGAGCGCGGCAGACGCGAGCCCCTTGACCGCCGGTCCGCATCCTTCCGCGGACTGGGCTTTTTCCTTGCCCTCGCCAGCAGCTGCGGCCTCGCCACGCTGCATTTCTCAGGCGCCGGCTTCCCCAACACGGCGGGCGGCGTGGTCGGTTCGCTGCTCGGCGAAGGCCTGGCCGCTGCGATGAGCTTCCTCGGCGCCACGCTGCTGCTGCTCTCGGTCTGGCTCGGATCCGTTTCGCTCGCCACCGGCGTGTCCTGGCTCGCCGTCATGGACCAGATCGGCACCTGGGTGCTGCGCGGCTACTCGTTCGTGCGCGAGCGCCTGTCCGAGCGGCGCGACCAGAGCATCGGCAAGGAAGTGAAACAGGCGCGCGAAGTCGTCGTGCGCGAAGAACAGAAAAAAGTCGCCGAGCGCAAGCCGCCGAAGATCGAGTCGCCCGCGCCCAAGGTCGAAAAGAGCGAGCGCGTCGAGAAGGAAAAGCAGGTCGCGCTGTTCGAGCGCACGGGCTCCACCGCGTTGCCCGCGCTGTCACTGCTCGACGATCCGCCGACGCGCGTGGGCGGTTACTCGGCCGAGGCGCTCGAGGCGATGTCGCGCCTGGTCGAACTCAAGCTCCGCGATTTCGGCGTCGAGGCCGAAGTCGTCGAGGTGCACCCCGGCCCCGTCATCACGCGTTTCGAGCTGCGCCCGGCGCCGGGCGTCAAGGTCGCGCAGATTTCCAACCTCGCCAAGGACCTCGCGCGCGCGCTGTCTGCGATCAGCGTGCGTGTCGTCGAGATCATCCCCGGCAAGTCGACGATGGGCCTCGAGATCCCGAACGAGACGCGCGAGATGGTCACGCTCGGCGAGATCATCAAGTCGAAGGCTTACGACGACATGGCGTCGCCGATCGCGCTGGTGCTCGGCAAGGACATCGGCGGCAGTCCCGTCGTGGCCGACCTCGGCCGCATGCCGCACCTGCTGGTCGGCGGCACCACCGGTTCGGGCAAGTCCACCGCGGTGAACGCGATGGTGCTGTCGCTGCTCTACAAGAGCACGCCGGAGCACGTGCGGCTGATCATGATCGACCCGAAGATGCTCGAGCTCTCGGTGTACGAGGGCATTCCGCACCTGCTGGCGCCGGTCGTCACCGACATGAAGCAGGCCGCGAACGCGCTGCGCTGGTGCGTGGCCGAGATGGAACGTCGCTACCAGTTGATGTCCGCGGCGGGCGTGCGCAACCTGGCGGGCTACAACCGCAAGATCAAGGAAGCCGCCGACGCCGGCACGCCGATCAGGGATTATCTCGAGATGAAGCGCTTGCCCCCCGGTGGCGACATCGCGACGGTGCCGTTCTGCGAGCACCTGCCGTTCATCGTGGTGATCGTCGACGAGCTCGCCGACATGATGATGATCGTCGGCAAGAAGGTCGAGGAACTCATCGCGCGCCTGGCGCAGAAGGCCCGTGCGTCGGGCATCCACCTGATCCTCGCCACGCAGCGTCCGTCGGTCGACGTGATCACGGGCCTGATCAAGGCCAACATCCCGACGCGCATTGCGTTCCAGGTGTCGGCGAAGGTCGACTCGCGCACGATCCTGGACCAGAGCGGCGCCGAGAGCCTGCTCGGCCATGGCGACATGTTGTTCCTGCAGCCCGGCACTTCGCACCCGGTGCGCGTGCACGGCGCGTTCGTGTCCGACCAGGAAGTGCACAAGGTGGCCGCCTCGTTGCGCCAGCATTCGGCACCGATCTACCTCGACGAGATCCTCGACGGTCCGTCGATGGCGATCCCGGGCCTGTCGGGCGAGGAAGGCGAGGGCGGCGAGGGCGCCGATGCCGAGCAGGACGCGTTGTACGACGAGGCGGTGAGGATCGTCACCGAGAGCCGCAAGGCATCGATCTCCGGCGTCCAGCGCCGGCTCAAGATCGGCTACAACCGCGCGGCGCGCATGATCGAGGCGATGGAGGCCGCGGGTCTCGTCGGCCCGCTCAACACCAACGGCTCGCGCGAAGTGCTGGCACCGCCGCCGCCCGAAGCCGATTGATGTCGATGTCCATTCAAGGCAGGCCCGCGAGCGCTTGCTCTCCTCGTGGCTGTCCTGTGGCCGGTCGCATCGTTTGCGGCCACGGATGCCGTCGCCTGCGTCGACGCGTACCTGGGTTCGCTCAAGACGCTGACGGCCGATTTCGTGCAGGTCGTGCAGGACAAGCGCGGGCAGGTGACCGACCGCGCGACGGGCACGCTCACGCTCTCCCGGCCCGACCGCTTCCGCTGGGACTATCTCGAGCCGTATGAGCAGACGATCGTCGCCGACGGCCAGAAGCTCTGGCTGTACGACCCCGACCTGCAGCAGGTCACCGTGCGTTCGCTCGAACAGGGCCTGGGCGCGACGCCTGCGATGCTCCTGTCGGGTGCAGGCAAGGTGGCCGACGCCTTCAAGGCAGGCTCCATCGAGACACGGCAAGGCGTCAAGTGGTGCCGCCTGGTGCCGGCGCAGCAGGGCTCGGATTTCGAGCGTGTGAGTCTCGCCTTCGACGCGCGCGCCGAACTCACGGCGATGGAACTGGTCGATAAACTCGGCCAGACCACGACCATCGAGTTTCGCCGGATGAAGCGCGACGCCAGGGTGCCCGACTCGCAGTTCCGTTTCGTGCCGCCTCCAGGTGCAGACGTGATCGGCGAGGCCGCGGCACGTTGAACGTCCAGGCCAGTCCCTTGCTCAACCTGCGTTACCGCGCTTTCTGGATTGCAGCCAGTGTCTTGCTGGTGCTGATCGTGGTCTGGGGCAGCCTGCAGACCGCGTTCGGTGGCCCCAAGGTGCACGGGTTCGACAAGGTCCAGCATTTCTCCACCTACATGTTCCTCGCCGCATGGTTCACGGGCCTCTTTCAGCGGCCGCACTGGTGGCGCATCGTGCTTGGCCTGCTGGGCCTGGGCGTCGCGATGGAAATCGGCCAGTACATGATGCAGTCCGGCCGCATGGGCGACCCGTTCGACATGGCCGCGAACACCGCAGGCGTAGCTGCGGGTGTGGTGCTGGCGCTGTTGCTCACGGGCGGCTGGGCGCAGAAGATCGAGACGTGGCTGCGCCCCTGACACCTGCCTTCCGCCCGCTCGCCGACCGCATGCGGCCCGCGAGCCTCGACGAGTTCATCGGCCAGTCGCACCTGCTCGCGCCCGGCAAACCGTTGCGCCGCCTGCTCGAAGGCCAGAGCCTGCATTCGATGATCCTGTGGGGCCCGCCGGGCACCGGCAAGACGACGCTCGCGCGTCTCGTCGCCCGCACCTGCGAGGCCGAATTCGTGGCCCTGTCGGCGGTGATGGCCGGCATCAAGGACGTGCGTGCCGCCGTCGAGGTGGCAAGCCAGCTGCGCGCGGGGAGCGGACGGCGCACGCTGCTGTTCCTGGACGAGGTGCATCGCTTCAACAAGTCGCAGCAGGATGCCTTCCTGCCGTACGTCGAGGACGGCACGGTCTGCTTCATCGGTGCCACCACCGAGAACCCGTCGTTCGAGATCAACAGCGCGCTGTTGTCGCGCGCGCGTGTCTACGTCCTGCGCTCGCTCACGGCCGAGGACATCCAGCAGGTGCTGCGGCGCGCGCTCAGCCGCGAGTTCTCGACGCCCGCCGCCGATGCCGTAGTGGCCGACGACGAGGCGCTCGCCACGCTCGCCCGGGCGGCCGATGGCGATGCTCGCCGCTCGCTCAACCTGCTCGAAGTGGCCGCCGATCTTGCACGCGCCGGCGGCGGGCGGATCACCGAGGAAATCGCCAGCGAGGTCTCGGCGGGTGGCTACCGCCGTTTCGACAAGAAGGGCGAGCACTTCAACGACCAGATCTCCGCGCTGCACAAGTCCGTCCGCGGCACCGATCCCGACGCCGCGCTGTACTGGCTGTGCCGCATGCTCGACGGCGGCTGCGATCCGCGCTACATCGCGCGCCGCGTGATCCGCATGGCCAGCGAGGACATCGGCAATGCCGACCCGCGCGCGCTGCAGCTGGCGCTGCAGGCCGCGGACGCCTACGAGCGCCTCGGCAGCCCGGAAGGCGAACTCGCGCTGGCCCAGGCCGTCGTCTTCATGGCCGTGGCCGCCAAGAGCAACGCGGTGTACGTCGCGTTCAAGGCGGCCATGGACGACGTGCAGCAGCACGGCACGCTCGACGTGCCGCTGCACCTGCGCAATGCGCCGACGAAGCTCATGCAGGGGCTGGGCTACGGCGAAGGCTATCGCTACGCGCACGACGAGCCCGCAGGCTACGTGCCGGGTGAACGGTATTTCCCGGAGGGCATGGAGCCCGCGCGTTATTACCAGCCGGTGGCCCGCGGGCTGGAGCTCAAGATCGGCGAGGCACTCGAGCGCTTCCGGGCCATGAAGCGGGACTGATCTCGGCTACAATTCGAGGCTGACCCGCAACCCGGCTGCCCTGCCATGCTCGACGCCAAGCTGCTCCGTTCCGATCCGGCCGCCATCGCCGCCAACCTCGCGCGCCGGGGCTTCAAGCTCGACGTGGCCCGGTTCCAGGCGCTCGAAGATCGCCGCAAGGCCGCGCAGGTGGCGTCCGACGAAGTGCGCGCGGCCCGCAACGCCCACGCCAAGAACGTCGGCAAGGCCAAGGCACAGGGCCAGGACATCGCCTCGCTGCTCGCAGCCGGCGAAGAACTGGCCACCCGCATGACCGGTCTCGACCAGGAACTGGCCGCGGTGCAGGCCGAGTTCGACGAACTCGTCCTGGCGTTGCCCAACACGCTGCACGCAAGCGTGCCGGACGGTCGTGACGAGAACGACAACGTCGAGTTGCGCCGCTGGGGCACGCCGCGCGCGTTCGATTTCACGCCGCTCGATCACGTGGCCATCGGCGAGCAGCTGGCGGGCACGGCGATGGACTTCGAAGCGGCCGGCAGGATTTCCGGCGCGCGTTTCGTGGTGCTGAAGGGCGGCCTCGCACGGCTGCACCGTGCGCTGATCCAGTACATGCTCGACCTGCACACCGGCGAGCATGGCTACACCGAGATCTATGCGCCGTACCTGGTGTCGCGCAACGCGCTCATCGGCACGGGGCAACTGCCCAAGTTCGAGGCGGACCTGTTCAAGGTCACCTCGGGCGAGGCGGAATTCTTCCTGATCCCCACGGCCGAGGTTCCGGTCACCAACCTCGCGCGTGAACAGATACTCGAGGCGAACACGCTGCCGCGCCGCTATGCCGCGCACACGCCGTGCTTCCGCAGCGAGGCCGGTTCGTACGGCAAGGACACGCGCGGCATGATCCGCCAGCACCAGTTCGAGAAGGTGGAGCTGGTGCATCTCGTCAAGCCCGACGACTCCTACGCCGAACTCGAAGTGCTGGTCGGCAATGCCGAGAAAGTGCTGCAGGGGCTCGACCTGCCGTATCGCGTGATCGCGCTGTGCGCGGGCGACGTCGGTTTCGGCAGCGCCAGGACCTACGACATCGAGGTGTGGCTGCCGGGCCAGCAGAAGTACCGCGAGATCTCGTCCTGCTCCAATTGCGAGGCGTTCCAGGCGCGACGCATGCAGGCGCGCTGGCGCAATCCGGCCACCGGCAAGCCCGAGCCGCTGCACACGCTGAACGGCTCTGGCCTGGCCGTGGGGCGCACGCTGGTCGCGGTGCTCGAGAACTACCAGCAGGGCGACGGCAGCGTCGTGATCCCGCCTGCCTTGCGCAAGTACATGGGTGGCGCCGAGGTCATCCGCGGCTAGAATTCGATTCCGTTGGAAGGGTGGCCGAGTGGTTTAAGGCTCTAGTCTTGAAAACTAGCGAGGGGGTAACCCCTCCGTGGGTTCGAATCCCACCCCTTCCGCCAGACACAGGAGAGCGCCCGCGAAGCGGGCGTTCGTGTTTCTGGCCCCGTGGACGACGCCACGGTTTATGCTACGCACCGATGAAAAACCGTCCCTTCACCGCGCGCCTGCGTTTCGCGCTGGCTGGAATCGCGCATGCAGCGCGTGCGGAAAACAGCTTTCGCACGCACATGCTCGCGGCCGCCGCGGCGCTCGGCGCGCTGCTGTGGTTGCGGCCGGCCCCCATCTGGTGGGCAGTCGTCGCGCTGGTGGTTGCCGCCGTGTTCGCGGCCGAGCTCTTCAACACGGCGCTCGAGCAGCTCGCCGATCGCCTGCATCCCGAACAGCATCCGCAGATCAAGGCCGCCAAGGATTGCGGCGCGGCTGCGGTGCTGGTGTGCAGCATCGCCGCACTGGTCGTCGCGGCGGCCCTGCTGGTAGACGCCTGGCTCGGCTGAGGTTCGCGCGCCCGCGCTCAGTGCAGCGGCATGGCGAAGGCGAGCATGAGCCCGCCACCGTCTGTCGGCTTCACCGACAACGTGACGTTTTCCAGCGCACCCCCTGCCTCGCGACGGTTCATCGTGAAACGCGCCGTGGTGAAGCCCAGCGCGGCGCCTGCCACGACATCCGAAGCCCAGTGGGCGTTGTGGTCGACCCGCAAGTACGCCGTGGCGCCGGCCACGCCGTAACCGACCACGCGACGCAGCAGCCGATAGTGGTCGTCGCCTGATTCCGCGAACACCGTGCCGATCGCGAAGGCCAGGCTGCTGTGCATCGACGGGAACGAGTCGCCGTCCTCGAACCACTGGTCAGGATCGGTGGTTTCGTTCGGGCGTTGTCGCCCCAGCGAGAACTTGAGCACCTCGGTGGTCACCGCCGTGAAGGCGCTGGCCTGCACCATCGAGCCGAACTCGCGCCAGCCCGCGGCATCGTCCGTCACGCCGGCCAGCAGCCACGTGCCCGCCAGCAGCACGGCGGCCGGCAAGGCGTCGTCCATGCTGTTCGGGTCCTCGCCATCCAGCGAGTCTGCTGGTGAGTCGACGAACTGGTCGCGAACGTCGTCGTCGAACTGCTGCACCACGGCGACCGCGGCCAGCGTGCCGCCGAACGCGAGCCAGTCGCGCGAATCCCAGCGCAAAGGCGCAGTGAAGTACAGCTTCGCGTCCTCCAGCGCCTCGCGCGGCTCGACGGCCTGTGCCTCGCTGCGCTGCGGGGTGACGAAACCGCCGAGCAGGACGCTGGCGAGGGCGAACGTTGCAATTGATTTATCGCGCAAGGAAGGTATCCCACTGCTTGAAGAACACGGCCGGCTGCTGGAAATAGACGATGGCGCCGGTGTCGAAGGCCTGCGCGTGCCAGTTCTTGCGTGTGCGCACCCAGTCGGCTTCGGAGAAATCCGCGAAGTCGCCGCGCGTCCCGTGCGCCAGCCACACCGGCAGTTCGAGCCGCTCGTACACGGCACGGATGTCGGCGCTGAACAGTCGCCCGGACAGGAAGGCGAACGGCGCGCGATCCGCTCCCGGCAGATGCGCGGTGCGCCAGGAATAGTCGACGAGGGTCTCGGGCACGTCCTTCGAGCCGAACGTGCGGCCGAGGAAATAGCGGACGCTGGCGCGGCTCACGAGACCGTTGAACAGGGCGCCGCGCCACAGCGGAAACGTCGCGGTCGAATACAGGCCGGGGATCTCGCGGTTCTGGCCCTGCCGGGTGCGCAGCTTGTCGTAGCCCCGCCGGAATCCCGTGGGCGTGACCAGCGTCAAGGTCCTGAAGCGCGCTGGTGTCTCCGTCGCGACGCGCGCCAGGAACTCCGCCGACAGCGACAGTGCCAGCGCGTCGACCGGCGCCTTGCCATGCTCGCGAGCGATCACGTCGAGCATGTCGCGGATTGCGTCGCAGAACAGCTTGATGTCGTACGGGCGCGCCGACCGGTCGGAGAAGCCGTAGCCGGGCAGGTCCGGCGCATACACACGATACGACTTCACCGCATGCTCGAACGCAGGGTGCACCTCGCGCACGGAAGCGGCGGCGTTGATGCTGTGCAGCAGCAGGAGCGGCGAGCCGTGGCCCGCGACGTAATAGCTGAGCCGGCCGCTGCGGCCCTGCGCTTCGAGCCGTGCGGCCGCCACCGCCGGCGGTAAAGTCATCTGGGTCATCGGTCGACGTCCTTGTCTTTCAGCGTGCCGTGGTCGCGATCAGGCGACCGTAGAACTCTGTGGTGCGGCGCAGGTTGTCGAGCGTCATGCGCTCGTTGGTGCCGTGGATCATCTTGAGTTCGTCGAGTGTCGCGACGATGGGCGCAAAGCGGTAGACGTTGTCAGCCAGGCCCGTCATGTACCTGCTGTCGGTCGTGGCCGTCACCAGCGCGGGCGCCACGGCAAAACCTTCGTCGCCCCGGGCGAGGGCGGCCAGCACTGCGTAGGAGCTGGAACTGCTCGACGACACCGGTGGCGGATCGTAAGCCGTGCCTTCCCAGGCCAGCTTCACGTCGAGCCCGCGCGTGGCTTCAGTGGCGCGCTGCATCACGTCGGCGGCCGTGGTGCCGGGCGCGATGCGGTAGTTGATCCAGGCGGTTGCATCCTGTGGCAGCACGTTTTCCTTCGGGCTGCCGCGCAGCATCGTCGGTGCGATCGTCGTATGCAGGGTGGCCGCGCCCGCGGGGGTCGCCGCCAGTTGCCGCACCAGCAGCGGCCGGAACAGCCACTCGTTGGCGACTGCCATGCGCACGAGTGGCGAGGCCTCGGGTGCGAGCGCACGCACCATGTCGGCGGCAGGCCCGTCGAATTCCAGCGGATAGGGCTTGCCCGTGATGGCCAGCACCGCCTTGGCCAACACCTCGACACCGGTTTCGGGCGGCGGCGCAGACGAATGCCCACCGGTGGCCAACGCCGTGACCTTGAGCGTGGCGTAGCCTTTCTCGCCGACGCCGATCAGCGCGACCGGCCGCCCGAGCAGCGGAAAGTCGTCGACGATCAGCATGCCCTCGTCGAGCACGTACTCCGGCCGCACGCCACGCTGCTCGAGCAAGCTGGGCCGCGGCCTTGGCGCCGGACCCGCCGGCTTCCTCGTCGTGTCCGCTGACGACATAGATACTTCTCCGTGGAACGAAGCCGCTGCTGGCCAGCGTCTCCAGTGCTTCGAAGATTGCGACCAGCGAGCCCTTGTCGTCCACGGCACCCCGGCCCCAGACCGCCGCGTCGTCGATGACGCCGTCGAACGGCGGGTGCGTCCAGTCACCCTCTGTGCCAGGCGTCACTGGCACGACGTCCTGGTGCGCCATCAGCAGGATCGGAGGGAGCGCCGGGTCGTGGCCGGGCCAGGTGTAGATCAGCGTGTGACCGGCAACGGTCTCGCGCGTCATGGCGGCGTGCGCGGCAGGGTAGGTGGCTTGCAGCCATGCGTGCAGGCGATCCCATTCTGCGGTGTCGTTGTCAGCGGGGTCCTGGTGGCTGACCGTGCGGATCTGGATTGCCGCTGCCAGGTTGCGTGCCGCCCGTCCCGTGTCGACGGACGTCGCGGGGGCGAGTTCGACCGTCTCGGCCACGGTTCGTGCGGTCGGCGGCTGGTGCATGACGGTGCGGACGCCGACGACGCCGGCCAACAATCCTGCGGCGGCGAGCAAGACCAGGGCAATCCAGGAGGGCGTGCGCATGGGCCCGAATCATAGGGGACGCGCGGCGTTGGCGTGCAGGTCTGTCGCGTCGACGACGCGGCAGCGGCCTAGCGATTAATACCGGACGGGCTGCAAGCACCCCGAATGTCGTTGCCAGGTCCGCGGTTCTAGTCTGGGGCATACCCGCTGTCCGGCGCACCGGGCGGGCGGAGGTTGAGAGACTTCCAAGGAGATCGTCATGAAGGGAAAATTCTTCCAGCTCGTCGTACCGGTTGCGGCGTGCATGCTCTGGGGTAACCTGCAGGCACAGGCGCTGGACGAGATCATCGTCGAGGCCTCGCCGCTGGAAAAAGTCGTCACGCGCGACGCGGCGAGTCCTGCGCCGGGCTACTACAAGGTCACCCTGTCGAGCCGTGTCAGCTATGCCGACCTCGACCTGACCCAGCCAGACGCCGCGGCAACCCTTGAGCGGCGGATCAAGACTGCCGCCACGGAGGTCTGTGACGGGATCGGCAAAGCCTATCCGGATTCCGGACCCGACACCAAGGAATGCGCCAGGCGGGCAGCCGACAAGGCCATGGTTGAGGCGAAGAAAGTAATCGCGGCAGCGGCGGCGAAATAGAACCGATCTCGGAGCGATCTGGAGCCGGCTGTCGGCCTGTAACGCTGATTCGCATTCATAATGCGGTTGCCGATACAGGAGCGTGACGGCCAATGCCGACTGGCTTGCCGCGAATCGTGCCGCGACTGCTCAGCGCCCTGCGCTGGCAGGGCTTTGCGTGGCTGGTGCTGTTGGCGACGGTGACCGCCACCATTTTCCTGTCGCAGTCCAGTCGCAACGAGTTCGAGCGCCGTACCGCCGACCGCTTCAGTTACCTCGCAGAGCGCCAGCGCGGCTTGCTGGTCGACCGCATTCACGACTACGAACGGGTGCTGAAGGGCGGTGCCGGGTTGTTTGCCGCAAGCGGCACGGTCACACGCGACGAGTGGCGTCGCTACATCGAACGCCTCGACGTGCCGCAGGAGTTGCCGGGCATCCAGGGCACCGGCTTCTCGCAGCTGGTTCCCGCCAGCGAGAGGGCTGCGCACGAGGCCGCCGTGCGGGCCGCGGGCTTCCCGGATTACCGCATTCACCCGGAGGGCGCGCGCGAGCTCTACAGCAGCATCATCTACCTGGAGCCGTTCGCGGGTCGCAACCTGCGCGCGTTCGGCTACGACATGTACTCCGAGCCCGTGCGCCGCGAGGCCATGGACCGGGCCCGCGACACCGGCGAGCCCGCCATGTCGGGACTGGTGACCCTCGTCCAGGAAACCGACGTCAACGTGCAGCCGGGATTCCTGGTGTACGTGCCGGTCTACCGCAACGACATGCCCACGGAGACGGTCGAGCAGCGGCGTGCGGCGATCCAGGGCTTCGCCTACAGCCCGTTCCGGGCGCACGACCTCATGGACACGCTGTTTCGCGATCCGCGGCGCGACGTCGAGGTCGAGATCCACGACGGGGAGCGCGTGCCGGATAAGCTGGTCTATGCCTCGCGTCGAACGCCCCGCGCGTCGCGGAATCTCATCGACCAGGAACTCGTGGTCGGCGGCCATCGCTGGCAGGTGCGGTTCACCAGCAGCGAGGCGTTCGAGAGTCGCGAAAGCTCCTCGCAGCCCGACCTGATCCTGATCGGTGGCCTGCTTGCGAGCCTGCTGCTGGTCGGGGCGATCCTGAACGATGCGCGGCACAACCGCCGCCTTGCGCAGCAGGTGCGCGAGCGCACGCGCGAGCTCGAGCGCGCGCGCGACGAGGCCGAGAGTGCCAGCCGGGCGAAGAGCGCCTTCCTGGCGACGGTGAGCCACGAACTGCGCACGCCACTCAACGCGATCATCGGCTTCAGCACGATCCTGCTCGACGAATCGCTCGGCGCGCCGCCTGCCGAGCAGCGCCGGCAGCTGCAGCTCATCAACGCTGCGGGCCGGCATCTGCTCGACCTGATCAAGGACATCCTCGACATCAGCAGCATCGAGGCCGGGCAACTGGTCGTCCACGTCGAGGCGGTCGAGCTGCACAGGATCCTGGCGGAGCAGATCGCGGCGATGCAGTTGCCGGCGTCCGAGCGCGGACTGGAACTGCGGCTGGAAGCGCCCGCGGAATCCATCGACGTGCTCGCCGATGCCAGTGCGACTGCGCCAGGTGCTGCGCAACCTGCTGTCCAATGCGATCAAGTTCACCGACCAGGGCACGATCACGATTCGCGGGCACGTGGCCGGGGACATGGTGCGGATCGAGGTGCATGACACGGGTATCGGCATTTCCCCGGGTGAGCAGCAAGCGTTGTTCAACAGTTTCGAACGCATCGGGGACCGCAAGGGGCGCCTGCGTCCAGGCACGGGTCTGGGGCTGGCGATCAGCCGGCGGCTGGTCGAGGCCATGGATGGGACGATCGGCTGCGAAAGCGTGGAAGGGCAGGGCAGCACGTTCTGGTTCACCGTGCCGATCGCCCGGCTTGGCAAGGCGACGGCGGATGGGCAGCGCGCGCATGAATACGCCACAATGGCACGTCGCCGAGCCCCCTGAGCCCAACCCAGAGACCGCTGATGAAGACCCGTATCACCGAACTGTTTGGCATCCAGCACCCGATCATCCAGGGGGGCATGCATTTCGTCGGCTTGCCTGAACTCGCAGCGGCCGTGTCGAATGCCGGCGGCCTCGGCGTGATCACCGCGCTCACGCTGGGCACTCCCGAGAAGCTCGCCGCGGCGATCAGGCAATGCCGCGAGATGACCGACAAGCCGTTCGGCGTGAACCTGACTTTCCTGCCCACGTTCGCGAGCCCGCCGTATCCCGAGCTGATCCAGGCGATCGTCGAGGGCGGCGTGCGCATCGTCGAAACGGCGGGGCGCAGCCCCGAGCAGTACATGCCCCTGCTGAAGCAGCACGGCATCAAGGTGATCCACAAATGCACTTCAGTGCGCCATTCGCTCAAGGCCGAACGCATCGGTTGCGACGCAGTCAGCGTCGATGGCTTCGAGTGCGGCGGTCATCCGGGCGAGGACGACGTCCCGAACTTCATCCTGCTGCCACTCGCAGCCGAGGCGCTCAAGATTCCATTCGTGGCCTCGGGCGGCATGGCAGACGGTCGCAGCCTCGTGGCCGCGCTCGCGCTGGGCGCCGAGGGCATGAACATGGGCACGCGCTTCATCGCAACGAAAGAGGCGCCCGTGCACCAGAACGTCAAGGACGCGCTGGTCAAGGCGACGGAACTGGATACGCGCCTGGTGATGCGGCCTTTGCGCAACACCGAACGCGTGCTGCGCAACTCGGCGGTCGACAAGATCGTGGCGATCGAGAAAGAGAAGGGCGAGGCGACGACGATCGACGACGTGCGCCCGTATGTCGCCGGCGCCTATGTCAAGGTGATGCAGCAGGGCGACATGGAAGCCGGCGCCTGGTCGTGCGGCATGGTCGCCGGACTGATCCACGACGTGCCGACGGCCCGGGAACTGATCGACCGCATCATGGCCGAGGCCGAGGGCATCATCTCGCAGCGCCTCGCCAATCTGCTCCCGCTCGCGCAAAGCGGGAGAGCGTTGGGGTGAGGGCGCAGGCCTAGACGTCGCCAGCCTTGGCGAAGCGCGCGATGTGATCGCCCGCCCGGAATGCCAGCGCCTGGATCGTCATGGTCGGCTGGCCGCGCCCCGACGTGACCATGCTCGACCCGTCGCACAGGAACAGGTTCGGGATGTCGTGTGTCCGGTGGTACTTGTCCACCACTGAAGTCGCCGGGTCGTTGCCCATGCGCGCGGTGCCCAGCAGGTGCGGTCCGCCGGTCGTCTCGGTGACCGGATCCTTCCAGACGTCCTGCGCGCCCGCGGCCTGCATGATCTCGACCGAGCGGTCCTGCAGGAACCGTGCGAACGAAAGGTCATCGGGATGGTCACGATACGTGACGCGCAGTGCCGGCAGGCCCCAGGCGTCCTTGAGGTCGGGATCGAGGTCGACCCTGTTCGACGCCAGCGGCAATGAGGTGCCGTGCGTCGCGACGATCATTGCGCGCGGCAGGGCCTCGAGCAGCGACTTGAAATCCACGCCCCACCGCCGGCCAGGGGGAGGCGCGAACAACGCCCACGCGAGGGGCATTGGACCGATGCGGCCGTCGAGCCCGCCGCCGCCATAGAAGCCGCGCTTCGGGTCGTGGTCGTACCAGTCGTGCACGATGCGCGTGACCTGCACGCTCTTGAACTCGTTCAGTTCGTGCTCGAACAGCGCGTTGGTCTGGGCATAGGTGTTGAACATGAGGTTCTTGCCCAGCATGCCGCTCGAATTGGCCAGGCCCTGCGGGAAGCGGGCGTTGGCCGAGTTCAGCAGCAGCCGCGGCGTCTCGGCGCCGTTCGCGCAGACCACCACGCCGCGTGACTTCTGGAAGTGCTCGCGCTTGTCCTGGTCGAAGTACGCCACGCCCGTCGTGCGCCCCGCGGCATTGGTCTCGATGCGCGTGGCGTAGCTCAGCGGCCGGACTTCGCAATGACCGGTGGCTTCCGCCTCGGGGATCATCGTGAAGAGCGTGCCGGACTTGGCCTGCATCTCGCAGCCGAAGCCGATGCAGAAGCCGCAATGCGCGCACGCGGCACGGTCCTTGTAGGGGACCGATGCGATCGCCATCGGCGCCGGGAACGGATGCAGCCCCAGCTTGCGTGCGCCACGCTCGAGCAGCACGCCCGACGACTTCACGGGCAGCGGCGGCATGGGGTAGGGCTTGCTGCGCGGTGGATCGAACGGACTCGCACCCGCGAGGCCCGACACGCCCACCTCCCACTCGACCTTGGTGTAGTAAGGCTCCAGCTCGGCGTAGCTGATCGGCCAGTCCGCGAAGGTCGTGCCAGGAATCGCGCCGATGCGACTGCGCTCGTTGAAGTCGACTTCGTGCAGCCGCCAATAATTCGCGGTGAAGTGCGACGTGCTGCCGCCCACGTTCGGCGCATACCAGGCCGTCGGAAAGTCCTTCGCGCGGGTGGCGACATCACTCGCGGATTGGCGGAACGTCTGCGGGTTGGTCTGCAGGTTGTTGCTGAGCTTGAGGTCGACCCAATTGGCCAGTTCGTCGTGACGGAAATCGGCGGTGGTGTAACGCGGGCCCTGTTCGAGCACGACGACGTCGAGCCCGGCGCGCGCCAACTCGCGTGCCACGGTGCCGCCGGCGGCGCCGGAGCCGATCACGATGAAGTCGACGGTGTCGGTGGTACGGAAGGTGCGCGCACTCACGACTGCTGCTCCTTCGTGGCCATGAACGGCGTGTGGCCCGGATAGGGGACGAAGCCCGCGTAGTCGCGATCGTAATGGCCGAAAGGCGGCTGCCAGGCGTGCTGATCGACGAAGCCCACGAGCTTCCAGCCTTGCTTGTCGGCGTTGCCACCGTAGGAAGGCAGCGCCAGCAGGCCGATGACGGTCAGGAATCTCATGCCGTTGAAGAACGGCGTCTTTTCCACGTGGCGCAGGTAGGCGGTCTGCTCGTCGAACGGCAGGTCCGCGAACTGGGCGGTGCCCGGGTGATGCTTGCTGCAGGCGAGCTGGAACTCGGTGAGGCCCTCGATGAACTCCTTGCCAAAATGCTGCCAGTGGCCGGCGTGCATCCGATCGATGAAATGGACCGAGCCCGCCTCGTGGGCACCCGGTGTCGCGCCACTGGGCACGATCTGCGAGGCGATCGCGTCCACGTCCCGTGCCTGGCTCGGCGACAGGAAAAGGAACTTGGTGCGGTCGATCGTATCGGCAGAGGCGGCCATGTCGTGGCCGTGCGCAGCCGCTGCGACGACCTGGGGCCAGCTTGCAGCGAGCCAGGCCAGTCCGAGACTGCCGCCCGAGGCCTGCAGGAACTGCCTGCGTGAGGTGCCGGTCGAGTCCATGAGCGATCCCCTGCGTACGTTGTTATGGGGGCGAGTATGCTCTGGCCGCTGCGGTTTCCGCTATGTTTGAACATGCGTCCGGGATACCACCCTGCAGGAGGTCGTCGTATGAATGCACGCGCCCGTATTTTCTTCGCCACGGCATGCACGTTGTCGCTGCTGGTGCCGCCGCTGGGCGCGCAGGCCGCCGATGGCATCGTCCGTCGCGCGCTGCCCGACTTCCCGATCGCGAGCAGTGTGGCGGTGCCGGGCGCCGCGAGTATCGTCTTCGTGAGCGGCACGTTGCCGGACGTGGCGAAACCGGAGGCCCCGGCAGGCAGCATTGAGCGTTTCGGCGACACCGCAACGCAGTCCGCCAGCGTGCTCGGCAAGATCGCGAAGGAACTCGCCGCGTCGGGGCTGACGATGGCGGACGTCGTGAAAATGAACGTCTTTATGGTCGGCGACCCGGCCAAGGGCGGCGCCATGGATTTCGCCGGGCTGATGCAGGCGTATTCGCAGCACTTCGGCGCGGCCAGCAAGGGCAACCTGCCGGCGCGAACCACGGTGCAGGTCGTGGCGCTGCCGCTGCCCGGGGCGCTGGTGGAGATCGAGGTGGTCGCCGCCAGGTAGCGCTCCAGGGCGCGGACCGCTCGACGACACCGCTGACGGGATGGCAAGCTTCGCTCTCCCATTATTGTGCCAACACCCACGGAGTTCGCCATGACGCGCAAAGCAGCCACCGAGAATGCCGTCCGCTGGTTCGAGATCTACGTGCAGGACATGGAGCGAGCGCGGCGGTTCTACGAAATCGTCCTCGACATCACGCTCGAGAAGCTCGACGCGCCCGATGGTGGCCTCGACATGTGGTCGTTCCCGATGTCGGAAAAGCTCCCCGGGGCGGGGGGTGCGCTGGTGCGGATGGAAGGCGTGGCCTCGTCGACCGGCGGTACGCTGGTCTACTTCGGGTGCGAGAACTGCGCGGACGAGGCGAGCCGCGTGGTTGCGGCGGGTGGCCGTATCGAGCGCGAGAAAATGTCGATCGGCCCGTACGGCCACATCGTCCTGGCGATCGACAGCGAGGGCAACATGATCGGGTTGCACTCGATGAACTGAGCGGGCAGCCGCCATTCAGGGGCGGGCCAACGCCATCGCTCGCGGCTCCAGCACCGGTATCTGCACGTTGCGCAGCCGGAACTCCTCGACGATCGCCGGGTTGATCTCGCCCGCCGCGGCGTTGAAGTCTTTGACCGCCACCCACGGCCGGACCACCACCGTGATGGCGTAATCACCCAGGGCCGCTGCCGCGACGATCGGCAGCGGATCCCGCAGCACGCGCGCGTTGCCGGCCAGCACGTCATGCACCGCCGCGATCGCTGCATCGATGTCGGTGCCGTACTCGACGTTGACGCTGAGGTTCAGCTGCCGGATCGCGCCGTAGTTATGCAGGATCTCGCCCGCGATCTTGCGGTTGGGCACCACGACCAGCGACAGGTCGCTGTGGCGCAGCGTGGTCGAGAAAATCGAGATCTCGTGGACCACGCCTTCGACTCCTGCGATCGAGATGTACTCGCCGATGCGAAACGGTCGCGTGAAGATGATCGTGAGCCCCGCTGCGACGTTGCCGAGCACGCCCTGCAGCGCCAGCGCAATGCCCGCACCCGCGATCCCCAGGCCCGCCAGCAGCGGCAGCAGGTCGATCCCTAAGTTCTGCAGCGCGAGCAACAGGAACAGGAAGAACACGATGATGCGGATGACGCGCAGCAACAGGTTGCGCACCGGTTGCTCGAGCGACAGTCCGCTCAGTCCGCGCGCCGCGAGCTTGGCGACCCAGTGCATCACGAAGAAGCCGGCCGCCAGCACCAGGGTCGCGGCGAGCACGCGCGGGCCGTACTGCACGGCCAGCTGCGTCAGCACATCGGGCGTCTCGAGCAACGAGTCGATCGGATTGGCCATTGGAAATCCCTGCGCACCTGTTTCGATTCGATGGCGGTATCCGCCACCCTGCCTTCAGAACCCGCAACGGGCGAGTGCGTTGCCGACTCGCGCGCGTGTCAGGGCGGACTGTATCGGGAAAGCGCGGAAGAAGTGCTCGCGCGTGAGTGCCGGGTTGGCCGATCGCACCATCGCAGCCCACTGTCCGGCTTTCGCCTCGTCGCCGATCATGGCTTGCGCGGCCGACGCGATCATCGCAATCAACGCATGGGCGCCCGGTGAGCGCGCAGCTCGTTCGGCCCACTCGGCCGCGGCGAGGTCCTCGCCGACGACCATGTGAGTGAAAGCGCGCGTGCCGAGCATCGCGTAATAGAGGGGATCGAGCGGGCTCAGCCGCATCGAGAGGTCGACGTGCGCTCGGCCTTGCAGGCCGCGCCCCGCCAGCGTCTCGGTCCAGGCCTGCGCATAAATGCCCTGGGCATAGTTCGGACTGATGGTGGTCGCGCGCTCGAGCCACGCCAGGCCGCCTTCGAGGTCGCCCGAGAGCCAGAAGCTGCGACCCATCGTGAAGTTCACGAACGGGTCGAGCGGGTCGAGTTCGAGGCCACGCTGCGCAAACTGGCGAGCCAGGCTGGACTCGCCGGCGATATCGTCCGTGTGCCGCATGAACGCCGTTTGAAAGTGCATGAACGACAGCCCGGCGTGCGCACGCGCGAATCCGGGATCCCTGCTGACGGCCTGCTGGAACAGCGCGGTGGCCACGGCGTTGTCCGTCCGGTTGAAGCGGTACATGTGTTGCAGCCCGAGGTGGTAGGCCGACCACGCGTCGAGATTCTCGGTCACCGTCAGGCGCGCAAGGTTCGCTTCGTGCAACGGAATCTGCAGTTCGAGTGCCGTCAGGATCCGCGCGCGGATGTCCTCGCGGATCGCGTGCACGTCGTCGATCCTGCCGGCAAAGCGCTCGGCCCAGACCACGCCGCCGCTGCGGGTATCGACCAGGTCGACGGTGACGGAGAGGGCGGTGCCGGCGACTTCCACCGTGCCGGCGAGGCAGTAGCGCACCCCGAGTACACGGCCGATTTCGACCATGTCAGCGTCCCCGTCGCGCAAGCGGAACGAGGACCCGCGCGCCGTGACGAACAGCCAGCGCAGTCGCGCGAGCTCGGTAATCAGCTCGTGGGGCAGGGCGTCGGCAACGGCTGAATACGGCCCGGTGGCGTCGCCGACGAGCCGGAACGGCAGCACCGCGATCGAGGGCCGCGCGGGTGGCACGGTGTCCTGTCCCGCCGGAAGCGCCACGGGCGGCGGCTCGGCGAGTGGTACCGCTCGCGCAACTTTGACTTCGGCGACGAAGCGGAAGCCCTGGCCGTGGATCGTGCGGATGAACCGCTGCGACTGGCCGTCGTCGCCGAGCGCCTGCCGTGCCGACTTGATGCGGCTCGCCAGTGCCGCATCGGACACGATTCGCCCGTGCCAGACCTTGTCGAGGAGTTCATCCCGTGAGACCAGCCGCTCGCGGTTCTCGACCAGCAGCGTGAGCAGTGCAAGAACCTGCGGTTCCACCGGACAATGGGCATCTGCGGCACGCAACTCTGCCTTGGCCGTGTCGAGTTCGAAGGTGCCGAACCGGTAGAGCATGGGCGCGAGGATACCGCCAGCCGACGCGATCGCCCACCAAGCTCGCGCCAATCTCCATGAGATCTCCATGCCTTCTGCAAGCTTCGGCGGGCGCGGGATGCCAACCTGCATCCACACCACATGCGCTCCAAGGAGTAACGCCATGATCCGTCCAGTCCGCCACCTGGCCCTGCCGGTCACCGTGTGTTTCGTCCTGGTCGGCGCCGCGGGTGCATTGAACGCCGAAACGCCCGTGGCGCCAGGGTCGGATCGTCCCCTGGCCTACGCCGAAGCGGGCACCGACCTGCAATGGGGTGATTGCCCGGCCATCTTTCCGCCCGGCTGCAAGATCGCGTTTCTGCACGGCAATCCAGCCGCGCCCGGTGCCGACGTGTTCTTGCGAGTGCCGGCGGGCTATGCGATTCCGGCCCATTCGCACACGTCGGCCGAGCGCATGGTGCTCGTGTCCGGCCAGCTCGACGTCACCTACGCCGGACATCCCACGGCCAGCCTGAAGCGCGGCGACTACGCGTACGGGCCGGCCGCGCTGCCGCACACCGCGCGCTGCAACGGCGTGGAGTCCTGCACGTTGTTCATCGCGTTCAACAGCGCGGTGGACGCGCTGCCGTTCGAGGGCTTAATCGCCCATGAGTAAGACCGAGCTCAACCAACGCAAGGAGAAATGACATGCCTCTCGTAACCATCGACGTCATCAAGGACGTGTTCACCCCGCGGCAGAAGGCCGACATGATCGCCAAGGTCACCGCGGCGATGATCGAAGTGGAGGGTGAAAACATGCGCGGCGTCACCACGGTGCGCATCAGCGAGTACCAGAGCGGCGACTGGGCTATCGGCGGCCAGGCGCTCAAGACGTCGGACGTCAAGGCGCTCGCAGCAGGAAAGGCCGCGTAACCGGTCTCGCGGCTCCCTCGCCCGCTGCAGCGGGCGAGGGAACATGCAGGTCTGAGTTCGACTACGCAGGACGGATATCGCTTGACCTCCGGTGGCGGGCCCCGCTCAATTGCGCGCATGGCCCGATCCACCCAGTTCGCAACACTCCAGGCCGCGCTGTCGCCGCGGCTGACCGCAACCCTCGGCTCGCCGCAGCCATTGCTGTACGACCATGGCGCCCATCCCGTCGAGGACCTGCCGGCACACGTGCGGGCCGCATCGTCCATCCGCCGGCAGGGTGAGCGGCTCGTCATTGCGCAGGACGACGTAAACGCGCTCGCAACGCTCGACCTGGCCACCGGCGTGACTCGACCCATCCTGTTGCCCACGGGCCCGGACGGAGCGCGGATCTTCGACGAGAGGCGCGGCAACAAGAAGCTCAAGCTCGATCTCGAGGCGAGCATGGTGCTGCCGGATGGGCGCTTCGTCGCGCTGGGGTCCGGCTCCAGTCCGCAGCGCGAGAAGATCGTCACGGTGGGTGCCGGGGCAGGCGCGCTCGCGCAGCAACTCGTGGGCAGCGCCTTGTACGCCGGCCTGCGAGCGCACGCCAGTGCACGCGGTGCGCGACTCAACATCGAGGGGGCGGTGGTGCAGGGGCCCTGGTTGCGGCTGTTGCAACGGGGCAACGGCAAGCGTGATTACCAACCCTGGAATGCGATTCTCGACCTGCCGCTGGACAGGTTCGTCGGCTGGCTCGACGGCCGCGCCGCGGTTCCTGCGGTTAGCCGCATTATCGAAGTGCACCTCGGCGATATCGACGGCGTGCCGTTCGGCTTCACCGACGCAGCCGTGCTGTCCGACGGCCGCATGGCGTTCATCGCCTGCGCCGAGGACACGGCGGACGCGATCGATGACGGCCCCGTGCTGGGTTGCCGGTTCGGGTGGCTGGAGGCGGATGACCAGGCCGCAGTCATGACGCCGGTGGTCGATGCGGGGGGACGTCCGACGCACCTCAAGCTGGAAGGCATCGAGGTGCGGCCAGAAAGCGACTCGGTGTTCGATGTCGTTGCCGACATGGATCGTGGCGACGAGCCGGCGCAGATCGCGGAGCTGGTCGTGTCAGACCTTGCGATAGCCTAGAGCCGATATGCGCCTCCGCGCGAGGCACTGTCTGTCCGGTGGTTGATCCCAATCCTTTCCCCTCGCTTGGAAAGGCAGACACGCGCTCGGGAAAAGGATTGGGATCAACCACCTGCACTCGTCGCGTCATTCGGTGCCTGCGGTCTCGCGTCCGGCTGGCAACCACTTCAACAAGGTGCCCGTGGGTTCGACCGTGTCGAACGGGCTTGTGCTCCCTCTCCCGCAAGGCGGGAGAGGGTTGGGGTGAGGGCTCTGCGGGCCCTTACTTCCTGCTCTGGTCCCGGATCGCCCTGAACTCGCTCTCGGGCCGCCAGTTGGGCCAGCGCGATGAGTTCACGATGCCTAAACCTAAGTCGTAGTACACCTCCAGGTCCTGCAGCGTGCCGCGCACGTCCCAGTCCGGCGAGTACTCGTCCGACGGCTGGTGATAGCGCTGCGCCGTGTAGTCTGCGAGCCAGCGCTTGCCGAAGTCCGGGCCGTGCTCCGGGCTGTCTATACCTGACTTCGTGTACAGCATCGGCACGCCGACCTTGGCCAGGTTGAAGTGATCCGAGCGGTAGTAGAAACCTTTTTCGGGTGCGGGCTCCGGCTTCGGCACGCGGCCCTGCTTTGCGGTGGCGCGCACCAGGTCATCTTCCAGTTCGGACTTGCCCGCGCCAATCACCGTCATGTCGCGGGTTATCCCGACGCTGTAGAGATTATCCATGTTGATGCCGGCAACCATCTGCGACACCGGGAGCGGCGGGTGCGCCGCAAAGTATTCGCTGCCGAGCAATCCGGATTCTTCGGCCGTCACGGCCACGAACAGCAGCGAGCGCTCGGGCCGGGGCTTCGTCGTCGCAAACGCACGCGCCAGTTCGATCAGCGCCGAGATGCCCGTCGCGTTGTCCTGCGCGCCGTTGAAGATCGCGTCCTCGCCGGGCTTCGCATTCGCGTTCCTGCCCAAGTGATCCCAGTGCGCGGTGTAGACGAAGGCCTCGTCCGGTCGCTTTGCTCCGGGCACCCGGCCGACCACGTTGTACGAGGTTGCCTGGCGCACGTCGTTGCGCACCGACATGCTCGCCTGCAGACCCGTGGACACGCCCTTGAAGCCGCGCACGGACGAAGCCTGCTTGAGCGCAGCAAAGTCCTTGCCGGCCGCCGCCAGCACGCGCGCCGCGGCGTCCTCCGTGATCCAGCCTTCGAGCGCCAGGCGCTTCGATGCAGGGTCGTCGATCTTCAAATCGAACTGCGGCTTCGTTGCGCCGTTGCGCGGCACGTCCCACGGGTAGCCCGCGGCCTTCGGCTCGTGGATGACCAGCAGCCCGGCGGCGCCGTGGCGCACGGCCTCGGCGAACTTGTAATCCCAGCGGCCGTAGTACGTCATCGCGTTGCCGGTGAACAGCTTCGGGTCCTGCGTCGCGAAGCCCGGATCGTTGACGAGCGCGAGCACGAGCTTGCCGCGCACGTCGAGGCCGGCGTAGTCGTTCCAGCCGTACTCGGGCGCCACGATGCCGTACCCGGCATACACCACTTCGGCATTGGCGATGCCCGACGTGGGCACGGGCCGCTTGGTCCACACGACGAGATCGTCGAGGCTGCGCAATGACAGCGCCTTGCCGCCGTCGCCCGTCAGTTGCATCACCTCATCCGCGTGCGGCTTGATCTCCATCACGGGTACCGCTTGCAGGAAGCTCTTGCCGTTGCCGGGCTGCAATCCCGCCGCCTTGAACTGCGCTTCGATGTAGGCGAGCGTCTTCTGCTCGCCCGCCGTACCCGGCGCGCGGCCTTCGAACGCGTCGGACGACAGCACTTCGATGTGCTTGCGGTAGGCTGCCTCGGAGAACGCGGGTGCCTCCGCCTGCGCGGCAGTGGTGCCGGCCACGAGTGCCAGGATCGCCTGCGCCATGAAGGCGGTGGCGGGCCTTGAGCGGCGCGACTGGACTGCAGTGGCCGAATCAAACCAGGGATGTGTGCTCATCTTGCGAGCCTAGCGTCCCGGCAGCCACCTCGCCACCCTGCGTCTCCCTGGCCGTGTGCGTTGCATTACTCAGAGAATCGCAAACAGCATCATGGCGAGGCCCGCGGTGCCGACGGCCCAGATCGCGCTGCGCACGTAGGTGATGCCCGCCCAGTAAACGGGCAGGTATGCGAGGCGCGCCCAGAAGAAAAGCTGTGCCCCGAGCGTGGCCTCGTCGCCCTTGCCGGCCGCATGGGCGGTCAGTGCCAGCGCCACGAACAGCACGAAGTTTTCGAGGGTATTCGCCCCGGCACGGACGGCCCGTCCGCCGAGCGGGGTTGGCTCCGGCGGATTATCGCGATTGCTCAGACCGAACTTCATTCCGTCCAGCGTCCATTCGCGGTTGCGCAGGAATGCAGCGGCCATGATCGAGACCCAGGTGAGCACGGTCATGCCGGCGACGAGTTGGAGCAGTGTGGTCATGGGGTTCTCGTTTGAGGTGGGTGCTGGAACGCGAGTGTGGCAGGGTGCCGACCGGAGCAGCATAGTCGACAGGCCGGGATGTGTGCCCATCCCGTGAGCCTGTCGTCTCTGCGGCCCGCGTGGTTCGTTTGCTCTACACTCGACGCCTTCGGAGAACGTTCTCAGGGACTGGATTGCCCGCCCGTATTCTTCACCCATCGATCCATCGCGTGGCGCTCACGCTGGTGCTCGGCGTGTCGCTGGTCGGCTGTGCCGCAGCGCCTTTGCGTCACCCACTGCCCCCGGAATTCGCCGACCAGGCTCACTTGCCAGGCATGCCGGCCGACGTGCGCTACTGGGGCGACGACGCGTCCGCGGCACTGCGCGACTGGCTCGATCCCACCGACGACCGTCTGCGCGCCTGTTGTGCGGCGATCCTCGAGACGCCGCACAACTACCTGGTGGTCTCGAGCGGCGGCGTCGATGGTGCGTTCGGCGCCGGTCTGCTGGTCGGCTGGACTGCGGCAGGTACCAGGCCGGAATTCCAGATCGTCACCGGGGTCAGCACGGGAGCCACCATCGCGACGCTCGCGTTCCTGGGGCCCGAGTACGACGACAGCCTGCGCCAGGTGTACTCGAGCTATTCGACCGCGGACTTCGTCGAACGACGCAGTTTCAAGCAGACGCTGACGGGCGATGCCGCCATGGACACGGCACGCTTCCGCCGGCTGATCGACCAGTACCTCGGCGACGAGGAAGTGGCGCGGATCGCGGCCGAAGCGCGCAAGGGCCGCAAGCTCCTGATCGGCACGACGCACCTCGATGCGGCCCGCCCGGTGGTCTGGGACCTGACGAAGATCGCGGCGAGCGGGGCGCCGAACTCGCGCCAGGTCATCGGCGACCTGATCCTCGCCTCATCGACGCTGCCGGGCGTCTTTCCGCCCGTGCGCATCGACGTGGAAGCCAATGGCGCCCGGTACGACGAACTGCACGTCGACGGCGGCGTCACGTCGATGCTGTTTCTCGGTCCAGTGGGATTCGACTGGCAGCGCGTCGTCGAGCACCTGCGCGTCCAGGGCAAGCCGCAGGTGTACGTGATTCGCAACGCGCGCGAACGACCTTACCTGGAGGCGTTCCGCGAGGGCATCTCGCCGCTGCTCGAGCGCTCCGCGTCGTCGATGGCGCGCGACGAAAGCGGCCTGCCGGAGTGGGAGCAGGTGGATCCCCGCGTCTCGCCAGTGCTGTGGCGCTCGCTGTGGTCGCTGTTCCTGACGCGCGGCCTGGAAGACCCCGTGCGCGTGTTCAATGCCGCCCAGGGCAATGCGCTGGCACTGAACCTGGCGCGCATTCCGGCCGATTTCGAGCACGATTCGGACGAGTTCCTCGACCGCGACTTCATGCGGGCGCTGTTTGAGCGCGGCTACGAGATGGCCCGGGGCGGCTATCCATGGTTCAGGGAACCCCCGCGGGAGGTTGCAGCCCCGGAGAATGTTGCGGGGGTCAGTGTTTCCCCGCCGAGACCCCGCTAGCGGAGCGTTCGCTTCGTCTACACTCGCCGCCAGCGCTGGCAGAGTTCCGCAACTCCGTGACCCTCAAGAAGTTACTGAACGGCATGGGTGTACCGGTGTACTGGCGTCAGAAGGGATTTCCGCCGATGTGTCGTCCGGTCGGCGCGAAGGACTTCAAGTGCGATTGAACCGTGCGCTATCCGGAGACCTGATGAGGAAAGGCGAAGTGACGATGAAACGACGTGCAACTCCCTCATGGCTGGCGCTGGTGTGCGTGGCGCTTGCCACGTCCGTCCAGGCGGGCCCGGCCCCCGCGACTTTGGCGCCGTCTGCCACCGGCGTGACGACACTGCGCTGCGGCGCGCTGATCGACGGCCGCTCGACCGCGGTGAAGCGCGATGTCGCCGTCCGCATCGAGAACGGTCGCATCGTTGCCGTGGGGGCGTTCACGCCTGGGGTGAGCGGCACCGTGATCGACCGCTCGCAGGACACCTGCCTGCCGGGCCTGATCGATGCGCACGCGCACATCCTGATCAAGACCGACGACTACCAGGTCGATCACCTGCGACGCTCGTCCGGCTACAAGGCATTGCGTGGTCTTGACGTGGTGCAGCAGATGCTGCGGTCGGGATGGACGACGGTACGCATCCTGGGCGACGCCGACGTGGCCTACGCGCACCTCGACGTGCGCACGGCGATCCAGGAAGGCCTGTTCGTCGGTCCGCGCCTCACCGGCGCCGGGCACTATTTCTCGATCACCGGCGGCGGCGGGGACCTCAACTTCCTCGGCCCCGAGCACCGGGTCGTGGCCGATGGCCTGGTCGTCGACGGTGTCGATGCCGTGCGCAAGGCCGTGCGCGAGGAGATCAAGCACGGCAGCGACTGGATCAAGGTGCTGGCGAGCGGCGCGATGATGTCGGCCGGCAACGACCCCAACCGCGCGCACTTCAGTCCCGAAGAGCTCGCCGCAATCGTCGACGAGGCTTCGCGACTCGGCGTTCCAGTCGCGGCGCATGCTCATTCGGACGCGGGCGTGCGGGCATCGATCCTCGCCGGAGCGCGCACCATCGAGCACGGCACGTTCATCAGCGACGAAAGCATCAAGCTCATGCAGGAGAAGGGCGTGTACCTCGTGCCCACGCTCTACGTCGGCGACTACTACCTGAACGAGCAACCGGGCAGCGAGGCGCAGGCCAAGATGAACGAGCTCACGCGCAAGTACCGTGCACAGCAGATGACGGCGGTGGGCAAGGCGCTGAAGGCCGGCGTGAATGTCACCGTCGGTACGGATTACGTCGGCTTCCCGGTGAAGCAGGGCGTGCGCGAACTGGGCCTGCTGGTCGAGGCCGGCATGACACCGATGCAGGCCATCCAGGCGGCTACGCGCGTCAATTCCGAGTTGCTCGGCTGGCAGGACAGCGTGGGCACGATCGAACCCGGCAAGCTTGCCGACATCATCGCGGTGAAAGGTGATCCGCTGCAGAACCTCGCGGTGCTCGAAAGGGTGTCGTTCGTCATGCTGGGCGGGCGCGAGGTCGCGTTGCAGTGAGCACGTCACTCATCAACGCCGACTTCGAGCAGCGCGTCGTGCTGCCACCGCCCACGCCCGACGACTGGGTGACGTCGCCCATGGCCGGCGTGCTGCGCCGGCCGCTCGACCGGGTGGGCGACGAGGTGGCGCGTGCCACCAGCCTGGTGCGCTACGCGCCCGGTTCGCAGTTCAAGCGCCACACGCACGGCGGCGGGGAAGAGATCCTCGTCCTCGACGGCGTGTTCGCGGACGAGCAGGGCGATTACCCCGCGGGTACCTACCTGCGCAATCCGCCCGGCACGGGGCACGCGCCCCATTCCCGCGACGGCTGCACGCTGTTCGTGAAGCTGTGGCAATTTGCTGCGCACGACTCGCAGCCCGTGCGCATCGACACGCGCACGGCGCAGTGGCGACCGGGCCTGGTGCCGGGGCTGTCCGTGATGCCGCTGCACGAGTTCGACGGCGTCAGCACGGCACTCGTGCGGTGGGCGCCGCACACGCAGTTCAATCCGCACACGCACCCCGGCGGCGAAGAGATCTTCGTGCTCGAAGGCCTGTTCCGTGACGAGTTCGGCGCGTACCCGGCCGGCTCGTGGCTGCGCAGTCCGCGCTACAGCCGCCACACGCCCTATACGGGTGCCGAGGGTGCGATCATCTACGTCAAGGTCGGGCACCTGGGAGCGCAGTTCATGACGTTGCCCGTTGACAGTGCGCCGCACGACCGAGGAGCGCTGCACAGATCATGAGCATCGATCAGCCGGCCACTGCATGGATCGACGTCGGCGCCGCCGCCGAGCTGGCAACCAAGTCATTGCAGCAGGTGCTGCTCGGCCGCAAGAAAATCGCGCTGGCGTTCAAGGATGGTGAGTTCAGCGCGATCTCCGGCGTCTGCAACCACGCCGGCGGTCCCTTGGGCGAAGGCACGCTCGACGGTGACTACGTGGTCTGTCCCTGGCACTACTGGAAGTTCCACTGCCGCACCGGCGAGGGCGAGCCCGGCTACGAGGAGGACCGCGTGCCGGCACACGACGTGCGCGTCGAGAACGGCCGGGTGCTGGTCAACCCGGAGGCGCGTTCGAAGCGCGGCCGCAAGCCGCACGCGCCGCATCCGCTGGCGCGGACGCCGCAGCGCGAGCCGGGCCCGATCCGTGTGCTGGGTCTCTCGACCACGGCGATGACGGCTGCGCACCCGCGCTACAGCACGTCCGAGGACCTGCTGTCCCATGCATTGCAGCGCGCGGCCGACAACCAGGGATGCGAATCGCAACTGCTGCGCATCCGCGACCTGAGCTTCCGCGAGTGCGAAGGCTTCTACTCGAAGTCTTCGCGGGCCTGCACGTGGCCGTGCTCGATCACGCAGATGGACTCGAGCGACCAGATGGACCGCGTGTACGAAGGCGTCGTGCACTGGGCCGACGTGATCCTGGTGGCGACGCCGATCCGCTGGGGCGGGGCGAGCAGCCTGTATTACAAGATGGTCGAGCGCATGAACTGCATCCAGAACCAGGAAACCATCGCCGGCAAGCACCTGCTGCGCAACAAGGTGGCTGGTTTCATCATCACCGGCGGGCAGGACAACGTGCAGGGCGTGGCGGGACAGTTGCTCGGCTTCTTTGCCGAAGTCGGCTGCCAGTTCCCGCAGTTCCCGTACGTCGCGCACAGCCGCGGCTGGAGCGCGGAGGACATGGAGAACAACGAGAAGTTCGTGCAGAACTCGGCGTCATTGCACGAGGGCGCCGCCAGGCTGGCCGGGCGTTGCGTCGAGATGGCCCAGGTCATGATCGCAAGCTCGCTGGGCGAGGGAGCCCTGGTCCGTGGTGGACGCAAGGGCCAGCAATTGGAGGCGACGGCGCATAAGATCACGGACGCGAGCTGACACTCGGCGACTTAGCGAGGAGACCGTGCACACCCGCCCTGCGCAACCGATCCGTCAAGCGAGGCGAGCAACACTCGTGCTCTGCGCCGCATTGCTTGCCGGCAGTTGCGGCGGCGGTGGAGGCGGGGGGAGGCGGCGGCTCAAATGGAGGTGGGGGCGGCGGAATTCCGCCGCCCGTGCCCGAGCCGCCGGTGTTCACGACACCCACCGCCGTGCGCGTCACGCAGGCGACGCCGTTCACCGCCGGATGCTTGGCCTTGCCTGCCGGCGCAACCGCGTACACGAATGCCGAGGTGGAGCCGCACCTGGCCATCGATCCGTCGAATGCGAACCACCTCGTCGCCGCGTGGCAGCAGGACCGCCTGTCGGACGGCGGTGCGCGCGGGCTCGCGACGTCGGTCTCGGTCGACGGCGGCGCCAGCTGGAGCCGGCCGCAGCCCGCGCCTTTCTCGCAATGCGCAGGCGGCGCGTTTGCGCGCGCCTCCGACCCGTGGGTGGCGATCTCACCGACGTCGGTCATGCAGATTGGCATCGCCTTCACCGGGGCCGCCAACGCCGTGGGCGCACGCAGCGCCGTGCTGGTGAGCCGTTCGGTCGATGGCGGCAATACGTGGGGCGCGGCCGTGCCGCTCATCGACGACGACGGCACGCGGTTCTTCAACGACAAGGAAAGCCTGACCGTCGATTCGACCGACCCGCGCTACGTGTACGCGGTGTGGGACCGGCTTGACGCGAACGAGCGCGGTATCACGCTGCTCGCACGCTCCACGAACGGCGGGGTGAGCTGGGAGCCGGCCGTGCCGATCTACGATCCGGGCGCCGGGCGCCAGACCATCGGCAACGTGGCGCTCACGACGCCCGATGGCACGGTCCACGTGTTCTTTACCGAGCTCGGTCCCGCCGCGGGCAACCCGGCCGTGACCGAGGGCAGTCTCAACGTCATGCGCTCCGGCGACAAAGGCGTGACGTGGTCGGCGCCGACACGCATCGCGCAGTTGCTCACGGTCGGCACGCGCCTGCCGTCGCAGACCACGATCACCGTGCGGGCCGGTGAAATCCTGGGCACGTTTGCCGCGCACCCGACGGACGGCACCCTGTACGCTGCGTGGCAGGATTCGCGCTTCACGGGCGGGGCGCGCGACTCGATCGCGCTCGCGGGTTCCACCGACGGGGGCCGCACCTGGAGCGCGCCGGTGCGCGTCAACGCCGATGCGACCGTGCCGGCGTTCACGCCCACGCTGGCGGTGCTGCCGAGCGGACTGGTCGGCGTGACGTACTACGACTTCCGGCAGGCCGCGACGACGACCTTCCAGCCCACCGACCTGTGGCTGGCCGTGACTCGCGATGGCGCGACGTGGCGCGAGACGCGCCTGGCGGGCACCTTCGACCTGCTCGACGCCCCGAACGCCGGCGGCCTGTTCGTCGGTGACTACCACGGACTCGTCGGTACGGGCTCGACCTTCGTGGCGCTGTATGCCCGCACCAACACCGGCGACACGGCAAATCGCACGGACGTGTTTGCGGACCGCGTGAATGGCGATGCGATCGCCGCCAGCGGTGTGCTGTCACGCCCCGCGGCGCAGAAGGCGACGGTGCCCGCGTGGACCGCGGTCGCGGATGAACGGGTGGCGCAGCACCTGGCGATCATCCGGGCCAAGCGGGGTGAACGATGGCGTGAGCAGCGCGAATCCGAGCCGTCGCCCCGGCTGCTCAAATAATCGTCCTGCACGTGTCAGCCTGAGCGCGACACCAGCCGCGCCTGCAGCCACCGCGACACGTCCGCAATCTCTTCCATGCACACCGAGTGCTCCATGGGGTAGTCGCGCCACTCCGGCGCGTAGCCGTGCGCCACCAGCTCGTCGCGCGCCTCGATCCCCATCGCGATCGGCACCACCGGATCACGGCGCCCATGGCACAGCAGGATCGGCACGTCGGCATTGGCCGCGGCTTTCTCTGCCGCGAGCCGCTCCGGAAACGGCAGGTAGCACGACATCGCCAGGATGCCCGCGAGCCGTTCGGGGTAGCGCAGGCCCGCAAACAGGGCGACCGCGCCGCCCTGTGAAAAGCCCGAGAGCACCACCCGTGTCGACGGCACGCCGCGTGCGCGCTCGCGGTCGATGCAGGCCGCGATGCGTTGCGCCGATTCCGTGGTGCCTGCGACATCGGCGCGGCCCGCGGGCGTGAACGACTTGATGTCGTACCAGGCGCGCATCACGTAGCCGTTGTTGACCGTCACCGGCCGCAGCGGCGCGTGCGGAAACACGAAGCGCACTGGCAGCGTCTCGGGCAGGCCCAGTTCGCCCACGATCGGGACGAAATCGCTGCCGTCGGCGCCCAGTCCGTGCAACAGGATCACGGTGGCCACGGGCGGCGCCTGCGGCGTCAGCGTGATCTCCAGCTCGTTCTCGTCCTGCAGGTATTGCATGGCCGCAACGATACACGGACAGCCGTCTGGACTCGATCCACATTCGACGCGCCATCGGCTTACGTTCACAGTGTCGTCGCTTGGGATGGTGCCGCTCGCCCTGCAGGCAGATCATCGGTGGCTGGAGGATCCCGCCATGCACACCCGTCTTGGTTCTGCCCTGCTGGCCGGCGCAGGCTTCGCACTGCTTGCAGGCTTGCCGGCGCCTTCACTCGCAGCTGCGGATGCGTACCCGCAAGGCTGCGTCAGCTGTCACGTGGTCGACAAGGCAACCAACAAGGACCAGCGCCTCAGCACGCTGCTCAAGGCGTGGTCCGCGGGCCAGGTCTCGCCGGACCTGCTGGCCAAGAGCAAGGCCGCCATGCCGGCGGGCGTCGCCCTGAAGGGCAAGCACCCGGCAGCCACCGATTCGCTCGAGGACATCCCGAACGCGTGCCTCGATTGCCACGACGCGGGCTCGAAGAAGGCGCCGCCGTTCGCACAATTGATGCACACCGTGCACCTCACGGGCGCCAAGAACGAATTCGTCACGCGCCACAAGAGCGATTGCACGAGCTGCCACAAGTTGAACGCCACGACGGGCGAGTGGACGCTGCCGAGCGGTGCGGAGAAGTAGACGCTGCGGGACTCTCAGCCCTGGGTCCAGTACGCGGCCTTCGACGGGATCACCCAGCGCACGCCGCCGCGCGGGTCTTCCTGATCACCGTCGTACCGTGGGATCAGGTGGATGTGCAGGTGCGGCACGGTCTGTCCCGCTGCGGCGCCGTCGTTGATGCCGACGTTGTAACCGGCCGGGTGGAATTCGCGCTCCAGTTCGTCACGCGCCCGGGCCAGCAGCGCCATCAAGTCCGCACGCTCTGCGTCCGTGATCTCGAAGAACGATCCGACGTGTCGCTTCGGGATGATCAGCGTGTGGCCGGGCGAGACAGGGAAGCCGTCGCGAATGACGACCGCGAGTTCGCTCTGCAGGAGGATTCGCTCGGCGGCCAGCGAGCAGAACGGGCAGGGCGGGATCAAAGCAACTCCAGGTGCGATCAATGCGCCAAGTCTAGTGCGCCGCAATGTGGATTTGGATAACTGCGCGGCGGTTTATCGGCTGGCGAGGCCGGGGCAGCCCCGGTGATGCTGGCGCGATGCGCAGTGCAGAAATTGACCACCGTCTTACTGCGTCTTACGATGCGGCCATGGAGACCACCAAGCTGTCGTCGAAGGGCCAGGTCGTGTTGCCCAAGTCGGTGCGGGAGCAGCACGGCTGGGGGCCGGGGACCGAGTTCGTCGTCGAGTCGACGCCGGATGGTGTGCGCTTGCGCGCCAAGGCGCCGTTCGCCCAGACCGAGCATCGACCAGGTGCACGGCTCGGTTCGCCATTCCGGCCCCGCGAAATCGCTGGAAATGATGGACGAGGGGATTCGCGCCGCGGTCGCGCGGCGGTACCGTCGCGCGGTCAAGCGCTGACACGAAATGCTGGCGGTCGATACCAACATCGTCGTTCGACTGCTGGTCGATGACGACCCGCGCCAGGGAGCGATTGCGCGTCGTCTGTTCGAATCTGACGAGATCTTCATCAGCGTCACCGTGCTGCTCGAGTCGGCATGGGTGCTCGAATCCGTCTACGGCCTGGGCCGCGGCGAAGTGGCCAAAGCCCTGCGCGCATTGTTCGGGCTGGCCAACGTTCGGGTCGAGGATGCGGCCAACGTCGCGTCTGCCCTGGACGCCGCCGACAAGGGGCTCGACCTGGCAGATGCCTTGCACCTGTCCCGCTTGCCTGCCGGGGCCGAGTTCGTCACCTTCGATCGTGCCCTCGCCAAGGCGGGGAAGAAGGTTCGGCCGGTGCGACTGGTCTAGTCGCAGCCTGCGCCTCGGTATGGCCGAGGAGCAGGCCCCGCTCGCTGGCGTCGCTTACCCCACCAGCGCCGGGTAGTCGCTGTAGCCCGCCGCGTCCGGCGTGTAGAACAGGTCGGCGTTCGGTGCCGCCAGCGCGGCGCCCTTCTTCATGCGCTCGACCACGTCCGGGTTGGCGATGAACGGCCGCCCGAACACCGCGAGCTGCAGCACGCCCGAGTCCAGGTGGGCCTGTGCGCTTTCGAGCGTCAGGTTGCCGGCCGCGATCAGCGCGCCCTTGACGTGCCTGCGCAGCGTGCCCAGCACCGTGAGCGGGTCGCCGGCGTTGTTCAGCTGCGGGCTGAAGGCGTCGGCGAGCATCACGTGCACGTAGGCCATGTCCGCCGTCGGCAGCGCATCGAGCAGCGCGATGTGCGTCTCGAGCGGGTTGGCGTCGACGATGTCGTTGAACATGTGTCCGGGCGAGATGCGGATGGCGGTGCGGTTCGCGCCGATGGCAGCGGCGACCGCCTTGACGACCTCGACCACGAAGCGGATGCGGCCCTGGAGCGTGGTGCCGTAGCCGTCGGTGCGCAGGTTGGTGTTGGAGGCCAGGAACTGGTTCAGCAGGTAGCCGTTGGCGGCGTGCAGCTCGACGCCGTCGAAGCCGGCCGCGATCGCGTTGCGCGCGGCAGTGACGAATTCCTCGATCAATGCCGGCAGCTCCGCGGTCTCGAACGCGCGCGGAGTGGGGTAGTCCTGCATCTGCTGCTGGTCGGTCCACATCTGGCCGGCCGGCTTCACCGCTGAAGGCGCCACGGGGGCCTCCGCGATCTGGCGATTGAGCGGGTGGGCGATGCGACCGCAGTGCATGAACTGCATGAACATCTTCGCGCCGCGGGCGTGGACGGCGTCCGTCACGCTGCTTCCAGGCGGCGATCTGCTCCGGGGTGTGAATGCCCGGCGTGCGCGCGTAACCCTGTCCGGCGAAGCTCGTCTGCGTGCCCTCGGAGATGATGAGCCCGGCGCTGGCGCGCTGGGCGTAGTAGTCGCGCACGAACGGCCGGGGCACGCCCATCGCGTCGGACCGGCTGCGCGTGAGCGGCGCCATGACGATGCGGTTCTGCAGCCGGTGGCCGGCGAGCGTGGTCGGTTCAAAGAGGCTGTTCATCGGAGGTACGTCACTCAACAGGGGTCTGGGCCCAGCGCTTCGTGCGCAAGGGCCGGGTGGATTCAATAACGCGCAGTCCTACTCGCCCAGGCGCGCGATGTCCTCGGGCGGCAGCGCGATGGCGCGGCCAAAGCCCGCGACATACATCCCCGACTCGGGGACCAGCCGGTACATCTGGAAGTCGGTGAGGCCCAGCGTGAGCTCGGCACTGGGAAACCGCGCCAGGTAGCGCTCGCGGCCCGCGGTCCACTCGGGCGTATCACGCGCAAGCGGCTCGACCGTGCATTCGAAGGTGACGCGCTTCAGTTGCAGCGGGTCCTTGGATTCGTCGTCCTTTTCATGGATCAGCACGCACACGCGTGCGCCCGCGATGAGTCCCTTCGAGTGGCGCGCGAGCTTGGAAGCGCGGACGAGAAAAGCCGTGCGACCGGTATCCATCAGGAACGGCAGCAGGCCGGCGTAGGCGGCGCCGTCGGGCGGCAGCGTCAGCGCCAGGCTGAGGACGCGTTGCTCGGTGAACAGGGAGCGCAGATCACGGATCGTTGATTTGAGCATGGCTCGATTTTACCTATTTTGCGCGCTTGCCCAGGTACGCATCGATGTCGGCGAGCAATTGCAGGGCCCGTTGCTGCTGCTGATTGACGGTGCCCAGATAGATGGCTGCCCATTCGCGACTCGTGCGCAGGTAGGCGGAATACGCAGTGCTGCCGCGCACGATGGGAATGAGTTTGTCGGCGTCCATTTCGCCGAATGCGGACAGCCCGAGCGTGTGGCCGATGGCAACGCCCTCGGCGCGAAGCTGCTTGACGATGTCCGTCAGTTCGTTCATGTCGTCCAATTGCGCGTAGTACACCTGCAACTGGCGGCTGATCTGGCGATCTCGAATCTTCTGCATGCCGCCCGCGCCGAGCAGCGCCTCGAAGCCGGTTCGATTACCCTTGGTGGAGCGAAGCAGGTTGACGCGGCTCAGCAGCTTCGTGCGATCCGCGGCAGCGACGGGCGGACCGGCCGGCGTGTCGAAGGCATCGCCGTTCGGTGTGACGAGACGTCATCGGTCGATTCACGCCGCGGGTTTCGCCCAGGATGTAGTCGATGCCGCTGATGCGCATCTCGGCTGATGACCGGATCTGATCGAAGATCGCGGCGTCCGCACGCAAGTCCTCGGCGATTTCTTCCAGGTGCCGCATCTCGGCGGAGCGGTTGGCGCGCTCGTTGGCCCAGTCCGAGACCTGGAAGCCGAGAAACACGCCCAGGATCACGATCACCAGCTCGATCAGGACCGCGGTCCATTGCTGTTGCTTCACGGCGTGCGCGATGCGACGAAGGATCATCCCGGCCCCCGCTCATGCCTGAGCATTGTTCGTTGCGGTGATTGTACGTTTTACACGCGAAGCCAGCAGGAGATCAGCGAGCAATCCTGCCGAAGTCGTGCCCGTCCGATACCGCACGACGGCCGAGTGGGCTAGTAGTGGCTCATCCGTTCGCAGCGCGGGTCGCGCGCATGTCGGCCTGTCCCGTTCAAGCAGGAGCACCTACCGATGAACTCTTCCGTCATCACATCGCCCACCCCCACATCCGTCGACAACGACACCGTACGGCTGCACATCGAAGACAGCGGCGGCACGGGCCGACCGGTGGTGCTGATCCATGGCTGGCCGCTGTCGGCCCAGGCCTGGGAGCCGCAGGTGGCGGTGCTGCGCGAGGCAGGCTTTCGCGTGGTGGCCTATGACCGCCGCGGCTTCGGCCGCTCGGACAAGCCGCAGTCGGGCTACGGCTACGACACGCTGGCGGATGACCTGCAGCGCGTGATGGACCAGTGCGGCCTGCAGGACGTGACGCTGGTCGGGTTCTCGATGGGCGGCGGCGAAGTGGCGCGCTACGTCGGACGGCACGGCGAATCACGCCTGCACAGCGTGGTGTTTGCCGCGGCCGTGCCGCCATGCCTGATGAAGTCGCCCGACAACCCCGACGGGCCGTTGACGCCCGAGAAAGCGCAACAGAAGAAGGCTGCGTTCGAGCAGGACCGCGGCGCCTACTTCGATAACTTCACCCACGACTTCTTCTCGGCCCACGGAAAGCTGATGGTGACCGAGTCGCAGCGCCAGGCGGCGATCGAGCTGTGCCTGCAGTCGGCGCCGCATGCGGCGCTGGCCTGCATGGACTCGTTCGCCACAGCAGATTTCCGCAGCGACTTGAAGATGGTGACGGTGCCCACGCTGGTGATCCATGGCGACGCGGACGCGATCGTGCCCATCGCAGGCTCCGGTCAGCGCACCCACCGCGCCATCGCCCACAGCAAGATGGTGACGATGAGTGGTGCACCGCATGGGCTCAACGTGTCGCATGCGCAGGCGTTCAACGAGGCGCTGTTGTCGTTCCTGCGGGAAAAGCCCGCCTCCTCGACAAGAGCCGCATGACGCGCTCAGTCGCGGTTCGGCGCGCCCAGCGGAAAGTAGCTTCGATACGGCCTGGCCTCATCGACGGCTCGTGCGAATGCAGGCCAGGCCAGGAGACGCGACCGGTACGCCCGCACGCGGGGAAAGGCGTCGCCGATGGGATGGACCCAGTCGGCATAGAAGAGCGACGGGGCGGCCGCGCAATCCGCGAGGCTCAAACGCTCGCCGGCGGCCCAGGTACGTCCATCGAGCCTGTGCTCCAGCCAGCCATAGGCGAGGTCGAGCGCCCGCCGGGCTTCGACCATCGCTTCGTCCTTGCGGGCGTCGTCGTGCTTCAGTGCCGCGATAGACCGGCTTCTGCATCGCCGCAAACACGTCGTTGTCGAAGAACCGGTCGAGGAACCGAACCTCGAGCGCTGCGCGCGGGTCTTCGGGCAGCCAGCGAACCCGGCCGCCGTGCTCCAGCATCAGGTGCTCGATGATGATGGTCGACTCGACGACCGTGCGCCCGTCGTCGACGAGGACGGGGAAGCGCGCGAACGGCCAGCGGGCTTTCAGTTCCGTCATCGCCGTTGGGTCTTCGAGCGTTCGGTATTCGAACGCGACGTCGTTCTCGTACAGGGCCACCAGGACCTTCTGGCAGTACGACGAGAAGGGATGGGAGTAGAGCGTGAGCGACATGTAGCACCTGTAGTGGCTGATCTGCATTGAGAGTCTTCGAAGGGTACCGAACAATATCCAGCTGTCCGTCCAGTCCTGGCAAGTGACGATCTGCGCTCGCCCTGCATCGTGGTCCTTGCCATCATTATCGTGTTCCGATAACATGGAAATATGATCGAAAGCTTCGGGAATCGGCTCGCCGAAGACCTGTTCTTCGATCGAAGGTCCGCGGACGACGCGGGCCTTCCCACCTGACTTGCTGCGCGTGGCACGACGCAAGGTGCTGTACCTGCACGATGCCGCCGAACTGGATGATCTGCGAGTGCCGCCAGGAAATCGCCTGGAACTGCTCAAGGGTCGCTGGAAGGGGTATTACTCGATCCGGATCAATGACCAGTGGCGGCTGGTGTTCCGGTGGGAGCAGGGCCATGCGCAGAATGTGACGGTGGTCGATTACCACTGAGCGAGCCTGCGGAGGACTGGACGATGGCAAGAAAGCGCGCACTGCAGCCAGCCAACCCGATTCACCCGGGCGCGATGCTGCTCGAGGAGTTCCTGCAGCCGGCTGACAAGTCGCAGGCCGCGTTCGCGCGCGAAATCGGCTGGACCAGGGCCCGGCTCAATGAGTTCATCAAGGGCAAGCGTGGCGTCACCGCGGACGCCGCCCTGGACCTGGCGGAAGTGCTCAAGACCTCGCCGCGCCTGTGGATGAACCTGCAGTCGACCTACGACCTGGCCGAGGCGACGCGACGGCGAAGCGCCGCATAAGCTTACGGGTGGCGCAGGCCGCGGCTCGGCGTCCGCTGCGGCTGAATCCACGCACCCCGGGCCTGCGATTTTGATCTGGACCCGACCCCTTTCCACGATCGAGGCCCACCCATGACGCACCGAGCCGCCGTTCTCGCCATCGTCGCCGCCACCTGGGCACTCAGCGCCTGTGGCGTGAGCTCCCCTGACACGAACGGGGCGCGCGCGACCGTCGGCGCACCCCAGCTTGTCGTCGAGCTGAAGACGCTGCCGCACGGACATCCGCCCGTGCCGGGCTACTCTGTGCCGTCGACGCTGCCGGAAGGTCACCCACCCGTTCCGGGGTTCCACGCGGCACCGGCGCTGCCCGAAGGCCATCCCGGTTGCCCTGCGAGCGAGGCACTCGAGACACCGCCCGCCGACGCCGGGATGCATCACACGCTGCATAGCCCGCCGGATCTCGTCAGCACCTGACGGACCCGCCGGGACCCGACCGCCTCCCCAGGGAGGCACCTGCTGTTCTGCCGCGGGCGTAGCCGTCACACTGGCGGTGAGTTCATCGCGGTGGGAGCGGGCGATTGGGTACGAGGTTCTTGGCAAGCCTGCGGGTCGTCGCTGCCTGCGTCCTGTTGGCGAGCGCAGGGGCCGGGGCCCAGTCCCCCGTCCTGGTCGGCCGGGTCACCGAGGTGACCGACGGCGACACGATCCACGTCGCGCTGGCCTCCGGGCCGATCATCGTTCGACTGCATTCCATCGACACGCCCGAGCGCTCACAGCCGTGGGGGCGGCAGGCGACCACTGCGCTCGAGCGGCGCCTGAAGAAAGGCACGCAGGTGACGCTGCAGCCGATCACGCAGGACAAGTACGACCGCCTGGTGGCGGTGGTCTACCTGGGTGACGAGAACGTCAACGCCTGGATGGTGCAGCAAGGCCACGCCTGGGCCTATCGCCAGTACCTGGACGATGCGCAGTACTGCGCCTGGGAGCAGCAGGCGCGGGCGTCCGGCTCAGGGGTGTGGTCGCTGCCGCCGACAAAGCGTGTCGCGCCGTGGGAGTTCCGCCAGGCCGAGCGCGAGCAGCGACAGATCGTCATGGGCAGCACCGTCGAAACCGAGAAGGCGTGCGTGGACGCCATGAACGATCGAGGCCCCGTGACGAATACGACGGTGGTTGTTCCATCGAAGCCCGACGGCTCGTGCCGGATCAAGGGCAACATCAACGACAAAGGCGAGCGCATCTACCACGTGCCCGGCAGCGACGCGTACGAGCGTACCGGCATCAGCACGAGTCGCGGGGAGCGCTGGTTCTGCACGGAGGAGGAGGCGCGGAAGGCGGGGTGGCGGGCGCCGCGGGGGTGAATTCCTTCACCGAGTGGCTGTATAAGGTCACGATCCTGAACGCTTTCCCCGACCGGGGGTTCAAACCGTGAAACTCAGTTACTTCGCCCACACCGACTCGCTCTACATCGACCTTTCGGAAGAACCAGGCGTTGAAAGCCGCGAGATCTCCGAGGGCGTCGTGCTGGACTACAACGCCGCGGGGCGACTCGTGGGCATCGACATCGACGAAGCCAGCAAGCGCGTGCAGATGGACAAGTTGGTGCTGAGCCAGTTGCCGTCAACGGTCGAGACCGCTGCTGCATAAGACTCAGCGTAGCTCGTCACGCCGCGTGAAATACCGCCCGACGAACCGCGGCCGGCAACTCGACTTTGTGAAAGTTCTTCGCCGGGTACAGGTAATCCTCACCTGATTCATCGACGACTCGGAGTAGTCCCCGCTCTTCGGCATCGGTATCTGGGAGCAGCGCATACAGCTTGCGACGCTCCAAGGCCGCCTCGTAGCCCGAGTTATCGACGCAAACGACGAGATCGCTGGGTTCTTTTGCCATGAAAGGTCGCCTCAGAGAAACCGCTTGATCTTGAACTCGCGCTTGCCGATGCCGGCACACTCGTACCAGTGAATTTCTGCCACGGCGACCTCACCCGATGCAAGCCGCACCTGGGCGACGCCCTTGCGCTTCAGCCAGCGTCCGCGTCCGTAGACTCTACGCAGTCGCGCCCTCTCGCGAATGCCGGACCCTGCAGCAATCGTCTGTGCGGACGATACGACACCGACGATCGTAAAGTACATGATGACGTCCCGGCTCGGCGAGCCAAGGCCTGTTGGTGGCTTCGATCGTGGGTTCGCGCCAACCATCGGGGTACCTGAGAATTTGCCCTGAACGCACTAATTCAGCTTGCTGTCGCGGAAAGCCCGATTGCCCAATGTCGAGGGTGGGGATACGGTCGCGGCATCGCTTCGCGGTCTCGATTCGCGCAATTTATGGATGAGTTGGCCCATGAAAAAAAGTAGCGACAACTTACTGCAGGCGGCCATGGCCGCTGTACGTGACTGCGCGAGCACGATGGAGGCTCAAGCGGTGGGTCTGCTGGCGGCGCTGCCGAAGATGCCGATGGATGACGCATTGCGGGCGAGCGCACTGAAACTGAGCGCCGGGCTCAATGATGCGTCCGGGCGTGTGACGTTCGAGCTGGCGTTGCTGCAAACCGAACTGGGTGAGGGCAAGGCGGAGGCCGCATCCGCTGTGCGGATCCTGGCCGGAATGGACGCATTGATGATGGACGCTGTGGCGGCCATGGCTGACGTCGCGGACGAACTGGAGAAAGCCGCTGAGCTCGATGAGACCAACGAGCGATCGTTCGTGATGGTGATCGAAGCGACCGCCGTCATGCTGCAGGGGCTCGAGAGGGCGAAGGCTGCGACCCAGGCACTCGTTGCGGCAGGTCCGGCCGCCAAGCGGGTTTGATGGCTTACGCGCAACTCAAGGAACGGCATCGAGCGGAGCGGGGTGCCTGGCACCCGAACCTGAGCTTGCGGGTGCACCGGGCGCTGTCGTGGCTCGACCGGGCCGAGCAGCTCGGGCTGCAGCACGATGCGGACGGGCAGTTCGTCCTGCTGTGGATTGCGTTCAACGCGGCGTATGCGACGGATATCGATGAGAAGTATCGCGATTCGGAGCAGCAGACGTTTCGCGGGTTTCTCGACAAGCTGACACAACTCGACGCCGGGAAAAAGCGCTTCGACGCGCTGGCCTGGACCGAGTTTCCGAAAAGCATCCGGGTACTGCTCGACAACCCGTACGTGTTCGCGGATTTCTGGAAGTTCCAGAACGGGTCGCTGCCGGAGCCGGCATGGAAAGCGAGCTTCGCGGCCGCCAACAAGGCGGCGCACGTCGCGCTGGGCCGGCAGGACACGGTGACGGTGCTGTCGATCGTGCTGTCGCGCATCTACACGCTGCGCAACCAGCTGATTCACGGCGGGGCCACCTGGAACGGGTCGGTCAATCGCGAGCAGCTGCGGGACTGCGTCAACCTGATGGGGAAGCTGGTGCCCCTGGTAATCGAGGTGATGATGGATCACCCCGGCACGTTGTGGGGAGATGCGGTTTATCCGGTCGTGAAGTGAGGGGCCGCGTCTTGCCTTCGCGGTCATGGGCGCCCTGGCACCGTTACTGACGTTTCAGCTGAAACTCTCAATCTCGATTTGAAAACCGCTGGCCAATCTCGAATGTCACTGTTCCGGGCAGATTTGCATCAGCTGATGTGGCGGTGTAGCCGTAGTGTCGTGGAGACTCACCGTGACCGAGCTCCATGCGGCTTCCACACAAAGCGCTGTTTTTCACTAGCCTGGAATTCCGGAAAGACCAGCCCGCCGCGCTGCGTCGTGCCTTGCTTCAACATGCTGCAGACAATGAGGTAAGCTCAGTTCGGCAGACGAACTTCGGAGCCAAGTACGTGATTGACGGTCGCATTTTCGGGCCGACCGGAAGAGCGGCGTCGATTCGAAGCATCTGGTTCATCGAGGTAGGAGCGCGCGGCCCAAGGCTCATCACGGCGTACCCATTGCGAGGCGTGCAGAAATGACAATCCGAGAACACGAGTTGGTAGTGCTGATGGCCGACATCCCTGCCGAGAGCCTCAAGCAGGGCGACGTCGGTACCGTCGTACTCGTGCACGGGGAAGGCGCCGGATTCGAGGTGGAATTCGCTACGCTTGCGGGTGAAACCCTGGCAGTCGTGACCGTCCCGGCGAATTCGGTTCGCCCTGTCGGTGACAACGAGATTGCTCACGTGCGTCGCGTCGCTTGACGACGCCTGGCGCCTGATCGCTCGATTCGGCGCTGACAATCACGCCGCGTGAAACACGGCCCGACGAACCGCGGCCGGCAACTCGACCTTTTGAAAGTTCTTCGCCGGGTACAGGTAGTCCTCAGACGAGATCTCCGGGTTCTATTGCCATTATCCCGCTCGCTTTGCCGGGGCCGCTCGCATCTCGAATGTGTAGCCCAACGCAGATGCGACTCCGACGATCGTCGTAAAGGCAGGGTTGCCGCTCTCGCTCAGCGCCTTGTAGAGGCTCTCGCGACCGAGGCCACAACGCTTCGCCACTCGCGACATGCCCCGGGCACGGGCCACGGTTCCGAGCGCCGTCACCATCGCTTGTGCATCCCCTTCAGCGAGCGCGGCATTGAGGTACGCCAGTTGCGTCTCATCGTCGACAAGATACTCGGCGGCGTCGAAGGGGGTAGTGCGTACGGGTTTCGTGCGGCTGGATCGGTTCATTGCCTGGACTCCATGGCGTGAGCATCGTATCCCATAGGATACGCAGTTTGTCGCGGCGATTTCTTGTCATTTCCAGCGCGTTCTTGAGTTGGATCGCCCTGCCTCGCAGGGCATCGTCATGCGATCCAATCCGGCTGTCCCCGATCGTCGGGCGGCCATCAGCGTTTGACACGGGTTCGCTTAAAAGCGAAAATGCGGTACGACGTAGAGCACTACTTGTCGCCTGCGGGCCGCGACCCGTTTCAGCAGTGGCTCGATGGGCTGAGCGATCTCCGGTGCCGAGTGGCGGTACTGCGACGTGTCGATCGAATGGCCGACGGCAATCCCGGCGATCACCGGTTCTGCCGTGACGGCATCTGGGAGCTTCGCGTCGATTGTGGACCGGGCTACCGTGTCTATTTCGCACGAGCAAGCGCGGATCGGTTTGTGCTGCTCGGCGGTGGATCCAAGCGCGGTCAGTCGGCGGACATTGCGACCGCTGCGGCACAGTGGGCTGACTATAAGGAACGGCGATGAGCAAAGCCAAAACAAGCAGGAAGCCGGCGTCGCGCAGCCACGAAGACTCGACCGTCGAGAGTTTCCGACGCGATCGGAAGTATGCGGCGGCCTACCTGGACCAGGTGCTCGCCGATGGAGACCAGCAGGAGCTCATGCTGGCGCTGCGCCGGCTGTCGGAAGCATTCGGCGGCGTGCCGGGATTGGCGCAGCAGTCCGGCCTGAACGCGACCACGCTCTATCGAACACTGTCGGGGAACGGCAATCCGGAATTACGGACGCTGCGGGCGTTACTCGAGGCCATGGGACTTCGACTGTCGATCGCACCGGCGCCGTAGCCCGGCCGCCACGCCAGTGGCTCACCTCCTGAGCCTCCCCCGCGCGTAGAATCTACCCAGCATCAAGAACGGAGCGCGTGCTCCGGCCAACCTGCCAGCTCGGCAAGGTGGATCGCCATTTCGGCGGATGCGGCCCGGATCCGGGCAACGAAGGAGCATCGCATGGCCGTTCAATCCATTTCGCCCGAGGACCTGTCCAAGGGTCTGCCGCCCGTCATTGGTCTGCCGCGGTGCCTGCCCACAGCGGGCGGCGTACACGAAGACGGTGCTGGGCGAGGTACTCGTGCCCGACGAGTTGCCGCCGTACCTGCTGCTCGGGCGTCTCGATCGCAGCACGTTCCAATCCAGGGAGGCGGACTGGTCGGCGCGCTGGATCGGTGACGTGCCGGAAACATACGTCGAGGCGAAGTACGCTCGAGCCGAGCGACGCCTGACTCTGCGCCAGGTGTGGCGCGGCATCGAGGGTGGAACCAGCTTCACGGCCGGCGACGACTTCGGGCGCGCGATCCAGTACCTGTACATCCCGTTTCCCGAAACCTGGGACGCGGCGATGGGCGCACGACTCGAGGCGGCCTACGGCCTCAAGTACTTCGCGCAAGGCGCGAATGAGGTCGGCTTCACGGGTATCCCGGACGGTGGACTGAAGACGCTCTGCGTGCCGGTGCCGGTGGGTCGGCTCGCCGACCTGTATCGGTGCTTTGATGAGATGCGCGACGACCCGCGGCTCATGACGCCGTTGTCAGCGCGGCTCGAGCTGCGGTTCGGCACCGTCAACTACGTCGTGGGCAAGAGCCCGGCGTGGACGCAGGATCCCAGCCGACTCTTTGCCGCCACGTTCGACGCGGGCGATCTGCTGCCACTCGGGTGGCCGCAACTCGAGCACGGCCAGGACGGGACGAGTGCGTGGACCGTACAGAGGTGGGTGTACCTGGCGTCGATCGGCGTGCCGTTCGCGGGTGTCGAGTTCGTGGTGGAGCGACTGGCGGAGCGGGGGCTGATCCGGCGGCGTGCTCATGAGGGCGACTGCGCGTCTGAGGTCGATGCCGGCATCGAGTTCGATGCGTTCGTCGGGTCGGGCGCGATCGAGCTGCAGGGCCGATCGGTCGCGTGGATGGACGCGTCTGCCACGCGGCGGGTGTTCTACCAGCTCAACTCGGACGAGGAGCTCGCGAAGGGCGGTGTCGACACGGATGCTGGTGGCGACGGCGCAGACGGAGGCGCAGGCCCGGGCACTGATCGAGCGGGCGGAAGCCGTGTCGGTCGGGCAGCGGGCGTGGCTGGAGCGCGAGGTGTTCGCGCCGAATGCCGGCCGCGATGGGGCAGCGTCATGAACCGCCGGCAGTTCCTGCAGGCCCTGGCGTCGCTCGGGGCGAGTATCTCGATTCCCGTCGTGCTGCAGTCCGCCAGTGCGGCGCAGGTCGATGAGGCCTGGGCGAAGGCGCTCGAGGACCCGTGGTATTTCGAGGTGAACGACTACGGCACGATCGTCGATCCGGGCGTGGCCATGCCCCGCATTCGCGCCGATGTGTTCGACGTGTGGGATCGGCAGCCGCGCGATCCGGAGCACCTGATCGGTGAAGTCGAGAGTATCGGGCCCCTTGTGTCGGCGTTTCAGCAGCTCGCCGCCGACGAAAGAGAGGACCTCGAGTACGAGTTGTCGATGCTCGATGATTTCGACGAGGAGGAACTGCGCGCGCCGTCGCTCGTCGAGGGCGCGAGACTCGAGCGACTGATCGCGGAGATTGCCGACGAGGACGATGGCTGGAAAGCACTGGTCCGCCGGGAGGGACAAGCGGGCATCGATCGGTACTGGGAATTCATCGAACGCTGGCTCAAGGAGCCGATCGACTGGGACGAGCAGGAGTGGTTCCCGAGGGACTGGAGCGGCCAGGGCACGGCGCTCGAGTTCTTCCACCGCCTGGATCGCGATGCTCTTTACGCGCTCGGTGTAGCGATTGTCGAGGGTGATCATCCGGGCAGCAGCTACTACGCGGCGGAGCTGCGCAACGAGCTGGCGGATGCGAACGCGGCCGCGCAGCGGCTGGGATTGCCGTTCCGGTTCCGGGCGGAGGGGGTTCAGACATGAGCGATGAACTCTATTCGCCCGTCGAACAC
>CAVVBC010000024.1:0-356926 GCA_963746325.1 uncultured Gammaproteobacteria bacterium
GTCTCTCAGCTCAACTCTTGAATCCGGTCAGCCGCACTTACTATCGCCGCAATTCAAACAAGTCATGCACCCGTCCATCATGACCACGGCAGTGGTGCTGCACTTGACGCACATCTGCGCCCCTTCGGGGAATAGGCCTTGGCGAAGGCGTCGGTCTGCTTGCTGCGCGCTTCGAATTCGCTTTCTTTTCTGTCGATGAGCGTCTTGCGGTGCTCGTCCATCTCGGTCTTGAGCAGGCCGATGGACTGCAGGTGCCGTTCGATGACGTGGCCGAGTTCGGCGATGATCGACGGCATGAAGCGGCCGCCGGTCTGCCAGTAACCACCGCGCGGATCGAACACGGCTTTCAGTTCATCCACCAGGAACGTGACGTCGCCGCCCTTGCGGAACACGGCGGAGATGATGCGCGTCAGCGCCACGATCCACTGGAAGTGATCGAGGTTCTTGGTGTTGATGAAGATCTCGAACGGGCGACGCTGTTCGTGCGGCGTGCCTTCGTTCAGCAGCATGTCGTTGATGGTCACGTACATGGCGTGATCGGACACCGGCGTCTTGATCTTGTAGGTGGAGCCGATGAGCATGTCGGGACGCTCGAGCTTTTCGTGCATCCAGATGACGTTGGGGTACCGCGGGTCGACCACGGGATCCCTGGCCTTGGCAGCTGCCTCGGCCTCGGCCTTTTCCCTGTCGGCGGGCGTTACCACGCGATCTTGGTGATCTTCTTGTCGATCTTGTGCGCGCTCATTCGGTGCTTACATCTCACTCAGAACTTGCCGTAGTAGCCTTCTTTCAAGGCGTCGAACAGGTTGGCGGCGGTGTGCATTTCACCGTCGTACTCCAACTTCTTCGTCGCCCTTGACCTCGACCTCGGTGCCGTCTTCGAGCGTGAACACGTAGGTGGTGTTCTTGAGGTCCTCCTCTTTCACCAGCACGCCCTGGAAGGCTTCGGGGTTGAAGCGGAAGGTGGTGCAGCCCTTCAGACCCTGCTCGTGGGCGTAGAGATAGATGTCCTTGAAGTCTTCGTACTTGTAGTCCGTGGGCACGTTGGCGGTCTTGGAGATGGACGAATCGACCCACAACTGCGAGGCCGCCTGAATGTCGACATGTTCGCGCGGCGTGACGTCGTCGGCCGTGGTGAAGTACTCGGGCAGCCTCTCGGCAGGCATCGTCGAGCTCGGCATGCGCCTTCGGGATTGATCAGCTCGCGATAGGCCAGCAGCTCGAACGAGAAGACGTCGATCTTTCTCCTTCGACTTCTTGCCTTCGCGGATCACGTTGCGGAAGTAGTGATGCGCGAACGAGGGCTCGATGCCATTGGAGGCATTGTTGGCCAGCGACAGCGAGATCGTGCCGGTGGGCGCGATCGAGCTGTGATGCGTGAAGCGCGCGCCGACTTCTGCGCCAGTTCGTCGACGAGTTCGGGCGCGGCTTCGGCCACGCGCTGCATGTAGCGGCTGTAGCGCGCGTGCAGCACGCGGCCCGGCAGCCTGTCGCCGACCGCTAGCCGTCGCGCACCATCTCCGGACGCTTGCGCAGCATCTCGGGCGTGACGTCGAACTCTTCGCTCATGATGGGCGCCGGACCTTTTTCTCGGCCAGCTCGAGGCCGGCTTCCCAGCCGGCCGATCGCCATCTCGCGGACACGTTCTGGGTGAAGCCGACCGACTTGTTCGAGCCGTACTTCATGCACAGCATGGTGATGGTCGAACCCAGCCCCAGGAAGCCCATGCCGTGACGGCGCTTGCGCGTGATCTCGTCGCGCTGCTGCCGAGCGGCAGACCGTTGATCTCGACCACGTTGTCGAGCATGCGGGTGAACACCTGCACGACCTCGCGGTATTCTTCCCAGTCGAAGCGCGCTTCGTCGGTGAACGGATCGACGCACGAAGTTGGTGAGGTTGACGGAACCCAGCAGGCACGAGCCATACGGCGGCAGCGGCTGCTCGCCGCACGGGTTGGTGGCGCGAATGGATTCGCACCACCAGTTGTTGTTCATCTCGTTGACGCGGTCGATCAGCACGAAGCCCGGTTCGGCGAAGTCGTACGTGGACGACATGATGACGTCCCACATGCGCTTGGCCGGCAGCGTCTTGTAGATCTTGCAGCACACCAGGCCTTCGTCGTTGCGGACGTAGCCTTGGCGCATCCGGCCATTCGCGCCACAGGAACTTGGCCGCGGTCGGCCGATGTTCTCGCCGATCGACTCTCGGTTTCACGCACCGGGAAGGCCAGCTTCCAGTCGCGGTCTTCGCGCACGGCGCTGCATGAATTCGTCGGTGATGAGCAGCGACAGGTTGAACTGACGCAGCCGGCCCGCTTCGCGCTTGGCGCGGATGAATTCCATCGCATCGGGATGGCCGACGTCGAAGGTGCCCATCTGCGCGCCGCGGCGACCGCCGGCCGACGACACGGTGAAGCACATCTTGTCGTAGATATCCATGAACGACAGCGGGCCCGAGGTGTAGGCGCCCGCACCCGAGACGTACGCGCCCGCGGGCGCAGCGTCGAGAATTCGTAGCCGATGCCGCAGCCGGCCTTCAGCGTGAGGCCGGCCTCGTGCACCTTGCCCAGGATGTCGTCCATCGAATCGCGGATGGTGCCGGACACCGTGCAATTGATGGTCGAGGTGGCGGGCTTGTGCTCCTGCGCGCCCGCGTTGGACGTGACGCGGCCGGCCGGGATGCCGCCCACGGCGCAACGCCCAGAGGAAGCGCTCGTACCAGTGTCTCGCGCAGTTCGGGCGCCTCGACGTCGGCCAGCGCGCGGGCGACACGCTTGTAGGTGTCGTCCATCGAGCGGTCGATGGGCGTCCCGTCCTTGGCAGACAGGCGGTATTTCTTGTCCCAGATGTCCAGCGACGCTTCTTGGAACGGGATGCTGCGCGCATCAGTGGAATGCAATTTCACGGCGGTGCTCATTGCGGCAACACGGCTCCCGGATCTCGGTGGCTGCAGATTGAATGGAAATACGTCCCCCTAACCGGGTCGCTGCTCCACGTTTGACGCAGAAACAACAGAAAACCCGACCGGCCCCGGTGTGCGGTCTGCTCGGAGCGCCCTGGAAACCCCCTGAGGGGACGCTCGTGCCGGACACAACATCTAGGGTCAGGGGCGCAAGACTATGCACCGTCCGGACAGCCGTCAACTGCTGTTTCAGCCCGCCGAAGCGGGTGGCGGGTGAAGATTTTTCATCTGTAATTCAGTCACTTACGAGACTGGCTCCAGTTTTTGACTGGACGCCCGAAACGCCTCGCGCGTCAAGTGGTATTTGTAGCCCGACCACAACATCTTGTGTCCGGGCCGTTGCACCGCCAACACACCGCCCCCGCACACGTTATCCACAGCTTTGCGCACTGGCGTACCGCCGGCGGACCTGCTGCGTTTGCGGAACTCGGCACCGGCGCGACAGTCCGAAGCGTGACCCACTGGTGCGCCAGGGGCGGGACACACCCCCTGATAAACTGCGCGCCGGCCGGCAACACCCCGTCCGTTCCTAGGAAAAGACAGCAAATGAAGTTCTCCCTGAGCCTCGCCACTTTCCTGCTCGCCGCCTGGACGCCCGTCGCCGGCGCGCAACTCCCCGCCGCCGTGGGCGAGACGCCGGTGCCGTCCCTCGCGCCGATGCTGAAGCGCGTCTCGCCTGCGGTCGTGAACATCGCGACCCGCGGCACCGTGCAGGAGCAGAACCCGCTGCTCAACGACCCGTTCTTCCGCCGCTTCTTCGAGGGCCCGAGCCAGCAGCCGCGCCAGCGTGAATTCCAGAGCGCCGGCTCGGGCGTCATCGTCGACGCCAAGAACGGCTACATCATCACCAACGCGCACGTCGTCGAAAACGCCACGGACATCACCGTGCAACTGCTCGACAACCGCTCACTCAAGGCGAAGGTCATCGGCACGGATCCCGGCTCCGACGTCGCGGTGCTCAAGGTGCAGGCCGGCAACCTCGTCGACCTGCCCATCGCCGATTCCGATCGCGCGGAAGTGGGTGATTTCGTCGTCGCCATCGGCAATCCGTTCGGCCTCGGCCACACCGTGACCTCGGGCATCGTGAGCGCGCTCGGCCGCTCCGGCATCAACCCTGAAGGCTACGAGGACTTCATCCAGACCGACGCTTCGATCAACCCGGGCAACTCCGGCGGTGCGCTGGTCAATCTCAGCGGCCAGCTCGTCGGCGTGAATTCCGCGATCCTCTCGCGCACCGGCGGCAACATCGGCATCGGCTTCGCGATCCCGTCGAACATGATGAAGACGGTGATGAACCAGCTCATCAAGTTCGGCACGGTGAAACGTGGCGTGCTGGGCGTGAACATCCAGACGCTGGTCCCCGAGATCGCCTCGAGCATGGACCTGCCCGAAGGCACCCAGGGCGCGCTGGTTTCGCAGGTGGTCGAGGGCTCGGCTGCGGAAAAAGCGGGCGTGAAAGCCGGCGACGTGATCACGGCGGTCAATGGCCGTCCGGTCAAGGATGCAGGCAGCCTGCGCAATTCCATCGGGCTGATCAGCATCGGCGAGAAGGTCGACCTCGCGCTGCTGCGTGAAGGCAAGCCGCGCCGTGTGACCGCGGTAGTGAGCGAGCGCGATGCCACCGCCGAAGCGAAGGCGGCCGGGACGCACCCGGGCCTCGAAGGCGCCGACATCATCGACGGCCAGAACGGCGTGCTGATCCGCGCGGTGGCCGAAGGCAGCCCGGCAGCGCAGCGCGGCTTGCGCGCGAACGACGTGATCCTGGCGGTCGGCCGCACTCGCGTCGCAAGCGTTGCCGACTTCCGGCGCGCGACCGAAGGCCAGGCGGCCTTCGTGGTCCAGATTCGTCGCGGCAGCGCGATGCTCGTCATCCCGATCCGCTGACACGACGGCCCCACCGGCCGAGGACGCAGCCACCATGACATTGCAGGTTTGCGTTCTCGGCGGGACGGGCTTCATCGGCCGGGAGATCGTCTCGCGCCTGGCCGCCGCCGGCCACGGCGTGAAAGTGCTGACGCGCAATCCTGCCCAGCATCGCGAACTGAAGGTCCTGCCGTCGGTGCGGTTCATACGCGCCGACGTGCATGACGAAACACGGCTCGAAGATGCGTTCGAAGGTTGCGACGTCGTCATCAACCTCGTCGGCATCCTCAACGAGACCGGACTCGGGCGTGGCAATGGCGAACAGTTCCGGCGGGTGCACACGGAGCTGCCGCAGAAATGCGTGCGTGCGTGCCGTGCCGCAGGCGTGCGGCGCTACCTGCACATGAGCGGACTCAAGGCCGACTCGCAGCGGGGCCCCAGTCATTACCTGAAGTCCAAGGGCCTCGCCGAAGACTACGTTCGCGAGCACTGCGCGGCGGGCGCGCCCGAGTACGTGATCTTCCAGCCGTCCGTGGTGTTCGGGCCCGGCGACGCGTTCATCAACAATTTTGCCGGCATCCTCAAGCTCACGCCGGGCGTTTTGCCGCTCGCCTGCGCCGACGCCAGGTTCGCCCCGGTGTACGTCGGCGACGTCGCCGATGCCTTCATCGCGTGCCTCGAACGGCGCGATGTCGCCGGCCGCACGTTCGAGCTCTGCGGTCCCGACGTGATGACGCTCGGTGACATCGTGCGCATGACGGCGAGCTTCCTGGGGTTGAAGCGTTTCGTGCTGTCGCTGCCGCGATCCGTTTCACGGGTGCAGGCTGCAGTGATGGATTACGTCCCCGGCAAGCCGTTCTCGACCGACAACTTCCTCTCCGCCACGCTCGACTCGACCTGCACCAGCGACGGCCTCGCCGCGCTGGGCCTCACGCGCACCTCGATGCGCAGCGTGCTGCCCAGCTACCTCCGCAAGTAGGGGCGCCACCCGGTCGGGTCACGGGCCGGGGGCGCTGCCGGATTCGCACAGCGCCGCACGTCGCTCCTTGACGGTCAGGTTGCGCGTTGCCGCGACCCGCTCATAGAAGATCGCTAGCGATCCGGAGGCCTGCAGCAGCCGCTGCAGCCCAGGCACGCAGTCCTCGTAGGTGGCGACAGCCGCCAGGTGCGCGTTGTTGAGCGAGCGCGCGAACCACGCGTCGTAGCCCGCGTACCCCGCCCAGCGCTCGCGCCGCAGCACCTCGTAGCGGTATTTCAGCCGGCCGAACTCGCGCTGCTTCTCGCTGCGCTTCTGCTCCGGTGCCAGGTCCGTCGCGTAGAGCCGGGCCAGTCGCGCGCGCGCATCCCGCAGCAGCCCCGCGAACTCCTGCTGCCGCGCGCCCGCCGCCTCGTACGCCGCGATTTCCGCTGACCGGCCATGCTGCTGCAGCCACAGCCGTACGCCCTCGTCTTCCACCACGCTCGCGAACGCTTCGTTCAGCGCGCTGTCACCCGCAAGGTACAGTCGCTCGTGCGCGAGTTCGTGGAAGATGGTGCCGACGAGGCGCGTGTCGCGCCACGCGAGCATCGCTCCGAACACCGGGTCCGGCAGGTACCCAAGGGTCGAGTACGTCGGCACCCCGCTGACACTGACGTCGTCGCCCTGCATGGCGAGCCGCAGGCCATAGCGGCGCGCGGCATCCTCGTTGAAATAGCCACGGTACGTGATGCAGCCGCTGACGGGAAAACACCAGCGTCGGGGCTCCACCGAGAACTCGGGCGTGGCCACCACGTTGTGCACGACGCTGGGGCGCCCCATGTCCGCGTACTTGCGGTAGCTGCGGCCGTCGGGCAGCGCCAGTTGCTCGACTGCGAAGGCACGCGCGTCCTCGACCAGTTGCAGGCGCTCGCGCGTGCGCGGGGGCGTGGCAGGATCCGCGACGACGCCGGTGATCGGTTCACTGCGGTACATCACCGCGGCCTGGCCGGTCGCCGCCTGCATCACGTAGCAGCCGCTGAGACACAGCGTGCTGGCGAGCAGGGTCGCGATTCGTAACCACGCAGGTTCCATGCGCGAAGCTTAACGACTGGCAACCACTGCTGGCACGAGAGTCGTGGGCACTTCCGCAACGCAGCCTTGCGCGCAGGACTTGAGCTACGATTCACGCATGAAGACCTACCTGGTGGGAGGCGCCGTCCGCGACACGCTGCTCGGGCGCCCATACACGGAGCGCGACTATGTCGTGGTCGGCGCCCGGCCCGACGACCTGCTGGCACTCGGCTATCGTCCAGTCGGCAAGGATTTCCCGGTTTTCCTGCACCCACAGACCGGCGACCAGTACGCGCTGGCGCGTACCGAGCGCAAGACCGGCGCGGGCTATTACGGCTTCGCCACCCGGTTCTCGCCGGACGTCACGCTGGAAGAAGACCTGGCACGACGCGACCTGACCATCAACGCGATGGCGCAGTCCACTGCCACCGACAGCGGCTCACGGGATGTCGTCGACCCCTACGGTGGCCGGCGTGATCTCGAAGCGCGCATCCTGCGGCACGTCTCGCCTGCCTTTGTCGAGGACCCGCTGCGCGTCCTGCGCGTGGCACGCTTCGCCGCGCGCTTCGCGCCGCTCGGCTTCACGATCGCGCCCGAGACGATGGCGCTGATGCAGGACATCGTCCGCAGCGGCGAACTGCAGGCCCTGGTGGCCGAACGCGTGTGGGTCGAAACGGAGCGCGCGCTCGGTGAAGCGCAAGCCACGGTCTACTTCGAGGTGCTGCGCGAATGCGGCGCCCTGGCCGTGCTGTTCCCCGAGATCGACCGGCTGTTTGGCGTGCCGCAGCCGCCCAGGTGGCACCCGGAGATCGACACCGGCATCCACACCCTGCAGGTACTGGACGTCGCCTGCGAGCTGTCGCGGGACACAGCCGTACGGTTCGCAGCACTCGTGCACGACCTGGGCAAGGGCGTCACCCCGCCCGAGCAATGGCCCAGCCACATCGGCCACGAGCAGGCGGGCGTGCAGGTGATCACCGGCTTGTGCGAGCGACTGAAAGTGCCCACCGAACACCGCGAACTCGCGCAGGTCGTCTCGCGCGAGCATCAGCGCATCCACCGCGCCGGCGAGTTGCGTGACGCGACCGTGCTCGAAGTGCTGGACGCGACTGATGCGTTCCGGCGTCCCGACCGCTTCGAAAAGCTGCTGCTGGCATGCGAAGCGGACGCGCGCGGGCGCGGGCCCGAATTGCGCGCGCAACCGTATCCGCAGGCCGCTGTGTTTCGCGAATGCCTGCGCGCCGCCGCCGCGGTGAAGCTCGAACCCGAGGTCATGTCGCAGTTGCGCGGCCCGGCCATTGGCCAGGCGCTGCGCACTGCACGCGTCGCGGCGATCACGGCGGCGCGCGGCCGCTGATCGGCGTTGCGATCGCCGGCGGCCTGCGCTGCAGCGCAGGCCGCCGTCACAACGTGTGCCGCAGATCCCGTGTGCTGAATCCACGCAGCGGCGCATCGTAGCCACGCGTCAGTGCGATGACCTTGAAGCGCTCGCCCATTTCGCCGGGCAGCGTCAACATCATGGCCTGCCGCGACAGGTTGAGACGCTGCACCAGGTCGAGACCTTCGACGTGGGCGACGAAATCACCGAGGCCCGCGCCGATCAGGAAGTGCGCCTGCGTCGTGTAGCCCGCCACTTCGAACCCCGACGCCTGTGCCGCATCGGCCACGGCCGTGAAGTCGACCCACGCGGTGATGTCCTGCAAACCCACGCGCGTGAGCGCGTCCTCGTGGAAGCGGTGCCGGAAGTGGCACAGCAACGTGCCGCGCGTGCGCTCGGCCGTGTAGTACTCGCGCCGCGGCAGGCCGTAGTCGACGAACAGCATGACGCCGCGCTCGAGACTCGCGCCGATCGCGGCCAGCCACTGCGGCAGGCCGATGCAGACCTCGGACTCGTAGCCGTCGGGCAGCGCGATACCCGTCTCGCGCTCGATCTGGCGCACGGCACCGACCAGCCGTTCGCCGCCACGCACCTCCGCCAGTACGAGCTGCCCGAACTCGACGCTCACGCCCAGCGCGTTGACTTCACCCGCGCGAATCGCGAACCGTTGCACGGTCAGCGCATCGAGCACCTCGTTGGCGATGACCATGCCGGCGAAGGGCGCGTCGGGCAGCTCGTCGAGCCAGCGCACGCGGTCGAGCAGGTGCGGCACCGCCTGCGCGAGAGTCGCCTGCTGGCGCTCGCGCAGGTCGGCACTCAGGTCGAGGATGAGGTATTGCGCAGGCAGCGCGCCCTGGCGCTCGAGTTCGGCGAGCAGCTCCGCGGCCATTACGCCGGAACCGGCGCCGAGTTCGAGGATGCACGCGTCGTCCGACCCGAGGTTGCGCAGCACCTCCGCGCATTGCACGGCAAGGCAGCGACTGAAGACCGGGGCCACTTCGGGCGCCGTCACGAAATCGCCCGCGGCACCGAACTTGCGCGCACCGGCGCAGTAGTAGCCCAGCCCCGGCGTGTACAGGGCCAGCTGCATGAACTGGGCGAAATCGATCCAGCCGCCGGCTTTCGCGATGGCTGCATGCACGTGGGCGGCGAGCGCCGCGCTGTGGGCGGACTCGTCGGCGGTCAGCTCGGGCAGGTCGAGGGGAACGGTCATGCGTCGTGGAAACCTTTCACGCGGACAGGCCGAACAGGCTCAGGTATCTTCGCCCATGGGGCGAGCGACCGCGACTTTCGCAGCGCGCCCTCCACCACACACCCGTGAATCGCACGCCATCGACATGACCGAGTCCGACCCTGCCGGCCCACTGTCTGGACGCTGCGCGCTCGTCACGGGCGGCGCGCGCAGGCTGGGCGAAGCCATCGTGCGCAAGCTGCATGCCGGCGGCGCGTTCGTAGCGGTGCACCACCGCACCTCGGGGGACGAGGCCGACACGCTCATCACCGAACTCAACGCCGTCCGCGCGGACTCGGCAGCCGCCTTCGCGTGCGATCTGCTCGTCATCGACCACCTGCAGGCGCTCGTCGACCGCACGCTGGCGCAGTTCGGCCGGCTCGACATCCTGGTCAACAACGCGTCGAGCTTCATGCCCACCCCGGTCGGCACGATCACGGCAGCGCAGTTCGACGACCTCGTCGGCACCAACCTGCGGGCCCCGCTGTTCCTGGCGCAGGCGGCCGCCCCGGCCCTGCGCGAGAGCCGCGGCCTGATCATCAACCTGGCGGATATTCATGGCATGCGCCCGTTGAAGGCGCATCCCGTCTACTCGGCAGCCAAGGCGGGGCTGATCATGCTGACGAAGTCGCTCGCGCGCGAACTCGGCCCCGACGTGCGCGTGAACGCCATCGCGCCCGGTCCCGTGCTCTGGCCCGAAGGCGGCATCGACCCAGACCTGCAGGCCGAGATCGTCGGCAAGACGGCACTGAAGCGGCCGGGCTCGGCCGACGACATCGCCCGTGCCGCGTACTTTTTCGCGGTCGAGGCCCCCTACGTCACCGGACAGGTGCTCGCCGTGGACGGCGGACGCAGCATCTAGCTCGCTCACCGCGGCCCTGCGCTCCACCCCAGTTCGACCTCCCGCATCGAGTGCGCCGGCTGCGTCGCCTGCATCTCCCGCCACAGTGCATCCAGCGTGCGGCCGGCCGTCGGATGCACCAGCGCCGGCGCGATTTCTGCCGCGGGGCCCAGCATGTACGGCCGTTTGACCAGGTCGGGTCGCGGCAGCCGCAGGCCGGGCTCGTCGCACGTCATGGCGCCGTACAGCAGGATGTCGAGATCCATTGCGCGCGGCGCCCACTTGGGCGCGTCGCGTTCGCGGCCGCAGGCAGCCTCGGCCTCGTGCAGTCGCTCGATGACCTGCTGCACCGGGAGCGCGGTGCGGAATCCCACGACGAGATTGACGAAGTCATCGCCCTCGAAGCCGACGGCCGCGTTGGCGTAGGCGCGCGATACCTCGAGCGGCGCGAAATGACGATCGAGGACGTCGAGCGCGAGGCGCAGGTTAGCCAGCGGCGCGACGTTGCTGCCCGCCGCAACGTACACGGGCGTTGTGGCGCTCACGAGGCGGCGTAGTCTTCGCGGCGGCGCTCGATGACGATGCCGACGTCGCGCGAGCCGCGCAGCGCCCCCTGCTTGTTGAGCCTCACCTTGACGACCGGCACGTTGAACTCGGTGAGGATGATCTGCGCGATGCGATCGATGAGGGTTTCGACCAGCTGGAATTCGGACTCGCTGACGAACTGCAGCAGCCGCTTGGAGACCTTCTTGTAGTCGAGCGTGTCGTCGATGTGGTCGCTGGCCGCGGCCTTGCGGATGTCCGTGCCCATCTCGAGGTCGATCACGACCTTCTGCTTGATCTTCCGCTCCCAGTCCCAGATGCCGATGATGCATTCGGCCGTGAGGCCGGTGAGGAAAATGGTGTCCATCGTTGCCGTCTGTTCGCTCGGGAGAAGAAGTCGGATCGCAGGTTGATTCGTGCAATGGCGCGTCACGCGGCAGGCGCTGGCGGCACCAGATCGGTCATCGGCCACCGTGCCCGCGCACGGATCGAAAAGTCGTCGCGCTCGCCCGCGGCGAGCCGCAGGTGCCCCAGCAGCGCAATCATGGCCGCGTTGTCGGTGCAGAACTCGGCGCGAGGATAGACGACCCGGACCCCTCGCCGCTCGCCCATCGCGAGCATGCGGGCGCGCAATCGCCGATTGGCGCCCACCCCGCCGGCGACCACCAGCGTGTCGGCGCCGGTGGCGTCGAGCGCGCGCTGGCACTTGACGACCAGGGTATCGACCACCGCTTCCTCAAAGCCGCGCGCTGCATCGGCACGCGCTTGCGGAGTGAGCTCGCCGTGGCTGCGCAGCGCCACGACCACCGCGGTCTTGAGCCCGCTGAACGAGAAATCGAGCCCGGGGCGATCGAGCAGCGGCCGTGGAAACTTGAATACATCCGGGCGGCCCTGCTCGGCCAGTTGCGCCAATTGCGGACCGCCGGGGTAGCCCAGACCCAGCAGCTTGGCGGTCTTGTCGAACGCCTCGCCCGCGGCGTCGTCGAGTGAGCTGCCGAGCAGCTCGTACCGCCCCACCCCCTCGACCCGGGCCAGCAGGGTGTGACCGCCGGACACCAGCAGCGCGACGAACGGAAAGCGGGGGGGCTCCGGCTCGAGCAACGGGGCGAGCAGGTGGCCTTCCATGTGGTGCACGCCGATGCAGGGTACCCCCCAGGCATAGGCGAGGCTGCGGGCGACCGCCGCCCCGACCAGCAAGGCACCGACCAGCCCCGGACCGCTGGTATAGGCAATGCCGTCGATGGCAGCACGACCGCCGCTCGCTTCAACCGATTTTTCCAGCAGGGGCAATAACTTACGCAAGTGGTCGCGGGAGGCGAGCTCGGGCACCACGCCGCCGTAAGTCGCGTGCAACGCGACCTGGCTGTGCAGTTCGTGCGTGAGCAGGCCGGCGTCCCCGTCGTAGACGGCGGCCGCGGTTTCGTCACAGGAGGTTTCGATGCCCAGAACGCGCATGTGCACCGTACTTTTTTTGCAATTCCCAGCCGCGATCTCTAGAATTCGCGGTCCCTTGCCGACCGTACCCCTTTTTATCGAGGCGCGGTCGGCTGCTGTCCAACAACGTTTCGATGACTGGCGTCCAGGCCACCGGCCGGCCAGTTGTATTGACCGAGGTTTCGATGCCCAGCGTCCGCATCCGTGAAAACGAGTATTTCGATGCCGCCCTGCGCCGCTTCAAGCGTGCGTGTGAAAAGGCCGGCGTGCTGACGGAACTTCGTCGCCGTGAATTCTACGAGAAGCCGACGCAGGAGCGTAAGCGCAAGAAGGCGGCTGCCGTGAAGCGCCACCAGAAGCGCAGCACCCGCGACTTCACTTCGGCGCCGCGCGTCCGCAACTTCTGATGATCCGGTTGCCCGCCCAACCGCCAGCGGCACCGCTGGGGTTGTTCGAGCCCGATTGAGCACCCTCACGATGACCACTGCTTCCCTCAAGGAGCGGATCACCGAGGACATGAAGTCCGCGATGCGTGCCGGCGAAAAAGAGCGCCTCGGCACGATCCGCATGCTGCAGGCGGCAATCAAGCAGCGCGAAGTGGACGAGCGCGTGCTGCTCGACGATGCGCAGGTTCTCGCCGTCGTCGAGAAAATGCTCAAGCAGCGCAAGGAATCGATCGCCCAGTTCGAACAGGGCAATCGTCCCGACCTCGCCGCCAAGGAACAGGCCGAGATCGAACTGCTCGTGGTGTACCTCCCGGCGCAACTCACCGACGCCGAAGTCGATGCCCTGATCCAGGAAGCCATTGCGTCCACCGGCGCCGTGTCCGTCAAGGACATGGGCAAGGTGATGGGCGTGGTGAAGGCGAAGGCTGCCGGGAAGACTGACATGGGCGCGGTCAGCGCCCGCATCAAGGCGGCGCTCTCCGCCTGATCCGGCTGCTGCGTGCCGGTGCGCCTCGTCCTGGCGCGTTGCCAATGAATCCTGCATTTCCTTCGTGTCCCGTGAGCGCGGGGAAGCCATTAATCAGGGTCTGGGTTCAGGTCTTCCTTCCCGCGCCCGGAAAGGCAGACACGGGCGCGGGAAGGAAGACCTGAACCCAGACCTGATCGACGGCGCCTGAGCGCTCGCCGGGCGCGCGACGTGTGCGCAGGAATTCAGATTGAAATCCACGCCCGGCGAGACGCACGGCGCAGCAGACGGATCGAGGCGAAGATCGCCGACTGTTTTGCGGGAACCCGAGGGTTGAAGCTCGCGGCCAAGCTCTGAGCCTGAATCAAGTCACGAGTTTTACTGCTTCACCCATTCGCGCAGGTCGTGCTGAAAACTCGTCCCGAAAGCGGACGCTGAATGGGGACTATCGACCGAGGCCGTGTGAAAACGCCGACGCTAACGCGCTTATAGCGCGAACCGACGACGAAGCATAAGAGGGCGTCACGCCCGCATCGCCGCGATCAGCGGTTGAACGCCCATGATCTGCATCACTCGCTTCAGGTTGTACGCCAGGACCTGCAAGCTCATCTCCGTTCGCACGCCAGGTAGTCGCTTCGTCAGGAAGTGCGTCGCTCCCATCCACGATTTGAGCGTGCCGAACGTGTGCTCGACGGTCTGCCGACGCAGCCTCCCGGCCTGGGGCATGCGATCGAGTCGCTGCTGCATGCGTTCGATCACCGCTTCGTGCTCCCAGCGCATCAGCCGCCGATACTTACTCGTCGTGCAGTCGCTGCGGATCGCGCATTTGGGGCAGGCGGATGACCAGTACTTGCGGATCGCCATGCCGTTCTGGATCGATGTGAACCGCCAGATGGCGTGTTCACCTGCCGGGCAGATATAGCGGTCGCGCTTCGCGTCGTAGTGGAAGTCGCGCTTGTCGAAGCGCCCGGTCGTCGCTGCGTTGTTGGTCAGCGGCTTCGGCACGAGCGGTGTCACACCGGCCTGCTCGCACTTCATGATCTCCTCGCCGCTGAAGTACCCCCGGTCCGCAAGTACCTTCAGATCGTCCGTCTGCAGCGTCTCCTTGGTCTGTTGCGCCATCGCCGTGAGCTGGCTGCGATCGTGACCCTCGTTGATCACCTCGTGCGCCACGATCAGGTGATGCTCGGTGTCGACCGAGGCCTGCACGTTGTAACCCACCATGCCCGTGCCGCGGCCGCTGGTCGCCATCGAGCGCGCATCGGGATCGGTCAGCGACACCTGCTGATCCGGCGCGACGGCGAGTTGCCGGCCGATCGATTCCAGCTTCTTCATCTGCTCGCGCACCGTCGCGATCTTCTCCTTGAGCCGCTCGACCCGCGCTTCGGGCACAAGAGACGGGTCGCGGTCCGCTCGATCGAGCTCCGACAGGTAGCGGGCGATGCTGTGATCGAGTTGCTGCTGGCGGGCCTTGAGCTTGTGGGGCGTGAAGTTCTTGTCGCGGTTGTTCACGGCCTTGAACTTGCTGCCGTCGATCGCGACCAGCGCCTGCTCGAACAGCCCGAGCTCGCGGCACAGCAGCACGAACTGCCGGCACGCCATGCGGATCGCAGGGCCGTTGTCGCGGCGGAAGTCGGCGATCGTCTTGAAGTCCGGCGCCAGGCGCCCGGTGAGCCAGATCAGCTCGAGATTGCGCTGACTCTCGCGCTCCAGGCGCCGGCTCGAGGGCAGGCGGTTCAAGTAGCCGTAAACGTAGATCTTGAGCAGCGTCGCGGGGTGATAGGCCGGACGACCTGTCGCGGCGGGTTCGGCGCCCTCGAAGCCCAGCCTCGTCAGGTCCAATTCGTCGACGAAGGCGTCGACGGCGCGCACCGGGTTGTCCTCGGCGATCCAGTCGTCCAGCCGCTCTGGCAGCAGCGTGGACTGCGCTCGGCACTCACCTTCGATGAACCGCTTCATCGTGCACCCCTTCGTGTGGCACGATGATATTCGCACAAATCAGGCGATCGTTTTCACACAGCCTCGACCCACTACGGTCACTCGCGACACGCAAGACTACGGTGTCGCAAGCTCCTCGAATCTTGACGTGATCGCCGCGAAAACATCGTGGGCAGCCGGGCCATCGTCCGCCAAATGCTCGGTAACGTTTGGGTACTCATCAATAAAGCGGAGATCTGGTGCTTCCTCAAGCGCATGGGTGTGAAGCACCGAGCGAATAACGTCTGGTCTGCTGGTCCAAATCTTCAGGTACTTGGCCGGGCTGACCAGGATCTCTTCGGTTCGGCCGTCAGCCTCAAGGAGAACCCCAAACTGCAGAAATCCATCGTGGGCCAACTGGTCTGAGTAGTCGTTGAAGACTGCAAGGCTTCGATCCGTCTTGGCATATGGCCCGAATACCGGCTCGTCGTCTTTCAAGCCGATGCAGGCTGCCGAGACATCCGGAAGATTGGCCTTGGCCAAGGTCACGAACAGATTCCAGACATGACGCGCGTGGGTATTGACCTCGAAGTATGTTGAAAAACGAGCATCGTCCGATGCGGTTGCTACATACCCCGTCGTGAGTCGAGCGGCAGCCACTTTTGCAGTGACCTCGCCCCACTGATCCGCGGGCACTTCGTCGTTCCGCGGAAATCTCACTCCTCGTGGGAGTTCTAATCGTTCGATTGGAGGTGCCAGAAATGCATTCCTTTTCGACGGCTTCCGACCCGAAGCCGTCATTTCAGTAGCAGAGCATCACCCTGCGAAAACTGATAGTCGGGCGGAAAGAGTTTCGGAAACGACTCGCGCGCGTCGCGTTCGGCTTCGGCTCTGTACGCCTTTGGCGATGACATCACGGGGAAAAATAGAAAGTCACGAATTCGTTGTCGCTCGGATTGAGGAATCAAATCGATCGCGTCGACAATGATGTCGACACCCCGTTGTTCACCCATATTTAGGAGCGTCGAATAGAGAATGTTGCCGAAGACCTTTACATTGGCATCGAAAGTCCGGAAGTCCGACGCCAATCCAAATACTCGGGCCAGCCCCTCCGGATTGCCGGAATAGGCCTTCATCATCTCGGCTTCCAGATCGACACCATGAGTTGCCGCATAACTGGTGAAGACCTGAACCTCGCCGTCGTTCATGGGGCCGAATGGACGCCCGTCGTCCCTACCTGCGTAGGCCGGCGCGACCATCGCAATCATGAAAGCTGCGATTACCGATAGTCGCCAGAGCACCCGCTCTCTCCCTGAAATTGAATGTCCGCAGATGGCCGGTTTTACGCATTGGCCAGTGTCCGCTTTTTAACCTGAACAGTCCCCGACGGCCAAATTGATTCGGGGGCCTGACGATGGATTGGGGTGGCCGTCTGAGTCAGGCGCCGATACGGCGCGCCGGCCGGAATCGGCCCAGTGCCGAGGGTTTCTGGGTCGGCCGGGCAGCGAACGACGGGGGGGGGGGGGGGAAGGTGCGTAGTGGCCGTTGCTTGCACCGTGCGAGTTTTCGGGTTCCGCCGAAAACTCGCTCAGGTGCCGCCGATCAAGCGGGGGATTCCGTGCTTCTTCCGGCGGGCGTGTCTGCCTTTCCGCCCGCCGGAAGAAGCACGGAATCCCCCGCCAGGGATCGAAGCCTGTCCGACGATGCCGCACCCCGAAAACCCACCCTTGCTAGCACCCACCCGCACCCCCACTATCGCTACCCGACCCGACGCCGAAGCCCTCGCACCCGTGGCCCGCATCCCCCAGCATTTCATCGACGAGCTCGTCGCCCGCACCGACATCATCGAGGTGATCGGCAGTCGCGTGCAGCTCAAGAAAGCCGGGCGCGAGTACAAGGCGTGCTGCCCGTTCCACGACGAGAAATCGCCTTCGTTCTGGGTGAGCGTGGACAAGCAGTTCTATCACTGCTTCGGCTGCGGCGCGCACGGCACGGTACTCGGCTTCCTCATGGAGTACGACCACCTCGGCTTCGTCGAAGCGGTCGAGGATTTGGCTGCTCGAGCCGGGCTTGAGGTGCCGCGCGAGGGCGGCGCCGCGGCGGGCCCCGTCAATCCGCACGACGAGCTGTACGTGGCGATGGAGCGAGCCGCGCTCTACTTCCGGCAGTGCCTGAGCAGCGACGCGCGCGCACGCGACTACGTCAAGCGCCGTGGCATCGAGGCCGATGCCGTGCAGAAATTCGGGATCGGGTACGCCGCCGCGCGCTGGGACGGGCTGCTCGAGCGCTACGGCAGCACCGAAGACGAACGTCACGTGCTGCAGCGTGCCGGTCTGATCATCGAGCGCCAGCCGCAGCAGGACGCTGCCGAATCTGGCATTGCGCAGGGCGCGGGCGGCGGCAGCCACACGCGCGAACGCGGTTTCTACGACCGCTTCCGTGATCGTGTCATGTTCCCGATTCGCGATAACCGTGGTCGTACCATCGGCTTCGGCGGTCGCGTGCTCGACCAGGGCGAACCGAAGTACCTGAACTCGCCCGAGACCGAGTTGTTCCACAAGGGCCGCGAGCTCTACGGACTGTACGAGGCACGCCAGGCGACACGCAGCCTGCAGCGGCTGCTGGTCGTCGAAGGCTACATGGACGTGGTGAGCCTGCATCAGGCCGGCGTCACGTATGCGGTGGCCACACTCGGCACGTCGACGACGCCGGACCACCTGCAGCGGATCTTCCGGCTCGTCGGCGAAGTGGTGTTCTGTTTCGACGGCGACCGCGCGGGACGGGCCGCCGCCTGGCGCGCGCTCGAGAATGCGGTGGCCGAAGTGAAGCAGGGCCGCCAGGTGCGTTTCCTGTTCCTGCCGGACGGACATGATCCCGACTCGCTGGTGCGCGAGGAAGGCCGGGCCGGCTTCGAACAGCGGCTGGCCGACGCCATCCCGTTGTCCGAATACCTCATTCGTGAACTGTCCGCGCGCGTCGAAACCGGCAGCGTCGACGGCCGCGCCAAGCTCGTCGAACTTGCCCGCCCCCTGGTGCGCAAGATTCCGTCCGACGTCTACCGCGAGCTTCTGGTCAACCAGCTGGCCGAGGTCGTGGGCATGCCGGCCACCCGCCTGCAGGCGCTGCTGGGCGGCAACGAGGGGGCCGATGGTGCGCCCCCCGGTACCGCAACGGCGCGCTCGCCAGAATCCACCAGAAGTTCATTTTCCGAAAGAAATTCAAGTGGTTACGAGCGGCCAAGCGGACTGGGCGGAGCGCGCTTCGGCGCCTCCCACGCGTCCGCTCCGGGCCGCGGCAATCTGGTCCGTCAGGCCGTCACGCTGCTGGTGCACCATCCTGGCGCGGCAGCAACGGTCAGCGGCCAGCAGATCGATGCGGTCGCGGCCATCGACCGGCCCGGCATCCCCTTGCTGGCCGAGTTACTGACCCAGCTGCGTGAAGACCCGCCCGCCAACACGGCCGCGGTGCTCGAACGCTGGCGGGACCGGCCGGAACAAGGCTCGCTGGCCAAACTGGCGACGGCTGTCTGCCTGGCACCCGATGCAGCCGGGGCGGCCGCGGAACTCCGGTCCGCGCTCAACCGTCTGATCAGCGACGAGTCGCCGGTTCGGCGGCTGGACGAATTGATGGCCAAAGCCCGCGATTCGGCGCTGGACGAGGCCGAAAAGCAGGAGCTGCAGGCACTTTTGCAGTTGCGCAGCCCCACCTCCCGCAGGCCACCCGCCGCTGGATAATCGGGACGACTGGCGGGCCGGCTGCATGGTACAATTCCGCTCTTTTTTAGACCCCTCTTGAGGCGTCCATCTTGAGCAAGACGACGGCACGCAAACCGGTCAAGAAGCCCTCCGCCCGCAAGTCCGCTCCGGCGGCCAAGACCAAGGCACCGCTGGCCCGCAAGGCTGCGGCGCCGGTCAAGGCCAGGCCGGTGACGAAGAGCGCACCGAAGCCCTTGGCCAAGCACGCACCCAAGCACGCAGCGAAGCCCGCACCCAAGGTCCTGACGCCGGTGTCGATCAAGCGCAAGGGCGCTGTGGCAACCAAGGCTGGGCACAAGGCTGCGGCTCCCGCGGCGAAGCACGTGCCGGCGAAGGCGACGGCGCCCGTGGCGAAGCCGGTCGTGGCGCCTGCCAAGCACGTTGCGCCCGCCCCTCAGGTCACCAAGGGCAAGACTGCTGGGCGCGCCCACGGCGTGGCGCCTGCCGCTGCTGCCAAACCCGCGACCGCCGTGCTGGCCAAGCCCGCCGTGGCCGAGCAGGCCGTCGTCACGGCGAAGCCCGAAAAAGCCGGCCGCAAGGCGGGCAAGGAAAAGGCCGAGAAGATCGAGATCAAGCTTACGGCCAGCACGCCGGAAGACCGCCAGTCGCAGCTCAAGCTGCTGATCGCGCGCGGCAAGGAACAGAGCTTCCTGACCTACGCCGAAGTCAACGACCACCTGCCGTCCGAGATCGTCGATCCGGAGCAGATCGAAGACATCGTGCAGATGATCAACGACATGGGCATCCCGGTGTACGAAAAGGCGCCGGACGCCGAAGCGCTGCTGATGCGCGAGCCGGTCGTCGCCGACGACGAGGCCGCCGAGGAGGCTGCGCAGGCGCTCGCCACCACGGTCGACGCCGAGTTCGGCCGCACCACCGACCCGGTGCGCATGTACATGCGCGAGATGGGCACGGTCGAACTGCTGACGCGCGAAGGCGAAATCGCCATTGCGAAGCGCATCGAGGAAGGCCTCGATTCCGTGCGCCGCGCGCTTTCGCACTACCCGCCCACCTTCGAATACATCCTGCGCGCCTACGAGCCGCTCAAGTCGGGCCAGGGCCGCCTGGTCGACATCATCGTCGGCTTCGTCGATCCGAACGCGCCCGACGTCATCGCCGAGCCCATCAATCCGAAGCTGGCCGCCAAGGAAGCACCGGAAGCCGAGGGCGACGACGACGCTGCTGAAGGCGCCGAGGGCGAAGAGGAAGAAGCACTCGAGACCGGCCCGGATCCGGAAGAAGCCGCGCGCCGCTTTGCCTCGCTGGGCAAGGTGTATGCGCAGGTCATGAAGGCGCTCGAGGAAAAGGGCAGCAAGGACCCGAAGACGATCAAGCTGCGCAAGAAGCTCGGCGAAGAATTCATGGAGCTCAAGCTGTCGCCGAAGATGTTCGAGCAGCTGATCACCCACCTGCGCGGCCACCTGAACGAAATCCGCTCGATCGAGAAGGCGATCATGCAGCGCTGCGTCCGCGACGCCGGCATGCCGCGCTCCGACTTCATCGAGACCTTCCCGCGCAACGAGACCAACCTGACCTGGCTCGACAAGCACATCCGCGCGAAGCGCAAGCACTCGGCCAAGCTCGGCAGTTTCCGCGAGGAAATCGAGCGTGAGCAGACGCGCCTGGCGCTGAGCGAGAAGCGCGCGTGCCTGTCGATCGTCGAGATCAAGGAAATCAACCGCGAGATCGCCGTGGGCGAGGCCCAGGCCCGCCGCGCGAAGAAGGAGATGGTCGAGGCCAACCTGCGTCTCGTGATCTCGATCGCCAAGAAGTACACCAACCGCGGCCTGCAGTTCCTGGACCTCATCCAGGAAGGCAACATCGGCCTGATGAAGGCCGTGGACAAGTTCGAGTACCGTCGCGGCTACAAGTTCTCGACGTACGCCACGTGGTGGATCCGCCAGGCGATCACGCGTTCGATCGCCGACCAGGCGCGCACCATCCGCATTCCCGTGCACATGATCGAGACCATCAACAAGCTGAACCGCATCTCGCGGCAGATGCTGCAGGAGATGGGCCGCGAGCCGACGCCGGAAGAACTGGCCGTGCGCATGGAAATGCCCGAAGACAAGGTGCGCAAGGTCCTCAAGATCGCCAAGGAGCCCATCTCGATGGAGACTCCGATCGGCGACGACGAGGATTCACACCTCGGCGACTTCATCGAAGACACCTCGGTCGAATCGCCGATCGACTCCGCCACGACCGAGTCGCTGCGCGAGACGACGCACTCGGTGCTCGCCGGCCTCACGCCGCGCGAAGCCAAGGTGCTGCGCATGCGCTTCGGCATCGACATGACGACGGACCACACGCTCGAAGAAGTGGGCAAGCAGTTCGACGTCACGCGCGAGCGCATCCGCCAGATCGAGGCGAAGGCACTGCGCAAGCTGCGTCACCCCTCGCGCTCCGAGCAGCTGCGCAGCTTCCTCGAGGACTGAGTCCGGCGCAAACGAAAAGGCCCTCTTCGCAGGAAGGGGGCCTTTTTCATTGGTGGACTCGCGCGCCCGCTGGGCGCGGAATGCCTAGTGCAGCGCTTCCTCGATCTGCTGCAGCATGTACAACACCACCGACGCGATGATCACGATGCCTGAGATTTCCATGAGTCACTCCGTTCGACGATGACTGCCCGTTTGGCGTCCGAGCAGGATCACCCAAGTGCATTGCTGCGGCGCGTCAACACGTCTAGGTTTTTGTGACAGGTGCGCCGACTTGCGCAAAGCGTGACGCACGTCCCGTTCTGCGTCAGGAATGCCGCCGCCCGCGGGCGCGGTGCGTGCGTCAGGCGGGACGCTCGTGCTCGTCGTGGATCAGGCTGTGGTCGCGCGTTTCGCGCAGGCGCAGGGTCGCCACGAGCCCGACCACCATCATGCCCGCCACGATCCAGAAGAACGCCGGCTCGTGGCCGATTTTCTTCAGGTACAGGGCAGCGGTTTCCGCGTTGCCGCCGAAGATGGCCTGTGCGATCGCATAAGGCACCGCGACGCCGAGTGCACGGACATGCGCCGGGTACAGCTCAGCCTTGAACACGGCGCTGAGTCCGCAGTAACCGGACAGCAGCAGCAACGGCACGAGGCCGAGGAAGAACGCGGCGACGGGGCTCGTGGCAGTCGCGAGCGCCGAGAGCACCGGCACGCTCACCAGGGCAAGGCCGCCGAAGGAAGCCAGCAGCGTGCGCCGGTGGCCGACACGATCTGCCAGCCATCCCGCCAGCGGCGGCAGGAACATGAACGTGGCGAGCAGCAACGTCACCACCCCTGACGCCGTCGCCTTGTCGAACCCCGCGCTGTTCACCAGCAGTTTCTGCATGTAGGCCGTGTACGTGTAAAAACCGAGGCCGCCCGCCGCGGTCAGCGCCATCACGGTGATCGTCTCCCGCGGGTACTGCACGAACACGGTCCACGCCCGCCCGCGCTCCTGCACCCCTGCCGCTGCCTGCGTGAACGCCCGGGTCTCATGGATGCCGCGACGCATCCACCAGACGACGATCGCCAGCAGCGCCCCGACCACGAAAGGTACGCGCCACCCCCAGGCGTAGAGCTCGGCCTCGGTCAGCACGTTCTGCAGCAGCACCAGCAACAGCAACGCGGCGAGCTGACCTCCGGTGAGCGTCACGTAGAGAAAGCCGGACCAGAACCCGCGACGCGTGCGCTCCGCCATTTCGGTGATGTAGGTCGCCGAGGCGCCGTATTCGCCGCCAACCGACAGACCCTGCAGCACGCGGGCCAGCAGCAGCAGCGCCGGCGACAGCAGCCCGAGACCGGTGGGAATCACGGCGATCAACAGCGAACCGACGCACATCATCGCCACGGACAGCGTCAGGGCGGCGCGGCGTCCCGCGCGATCTGCATACGTGCCGAAGACGAGCGCGCCCACGGGTCGCGCGACGAAGCCCACGGCAAAGATCGCCGCGGTGGCCAGCAACTGCGCGGTCTGGTCGCCCGCGGGGAAGAATGCACGCGAGAAATAGAGTGCGAACGCCGAGTAGGCGAACCAGTCGAACCACTCGACGAAGTTTCCCGCCGAGCCGCCGAGGATGTTCTTCAGGCGCTGCGCCGGCGACAACGTCGTCACGGCGCGGGTCCGGCTGAACTCCGTTCAACGGGCACGATGGACGGTGCCGTCGCCACCCCAGGTGGGTGTGCAGCCTTGTCCGCCGCGAAGAACGCGGCTGCTCCATCGTGCAGTGGAATCGTTACGCCAGTGAGCGCGCGAGCGCGCGACAGGCGCGATGCGCTGACGCCCCGCTCGATCTCGGGACCGCTCGCGTAGAGAAATTCGAGCACCTTGTGGATCGAGGCATCGGCCACCCCGGCATTTGCCACCAGCAGCGCGGTGGCTGCGAGCGTAGGCACGCTGCCGTGCTGCCACGCATAGGTGCGCTCGGGGATGGACAACGGCACCAGCCCGGGGACGGCCTCGGCCAGGCCAGACATCGCAGTCGGGTCGAGCGGCAGCAGTTGCAACGGCGTCTGCGCCGCAGCGCTCGCGAGCTGCGCCCAGGGGGCCGAGACCACCTCGATGACCGCATCGAGGTGCCCGGCAGTGAGCAATTGCAGGGCTGCCGCCGGTTGGCTCGAGTCGACCAGGACATAGTCACCCGGATTGAGCCCGTGCGCGCGCAGCACCTGCAGCGCGGTATGGCGCGTGCCCGAGCCGCGGTTGCCGACGGCGATCCGCGCGCCGCGCAGCGCCGCGATCGAGCCGAAGTTGTCGGCCTCGCGCACGACGACGTGAACAGGCTCGGGAAACAGCGCGGTCACGGCGCGCAGGTGCCGCAGTGGGCCGTGCACGGCGAATGCCCCCTGCCCGGTCACGGCCGCAGCGGCGACGTCGCTCTGCACCAGGCCGAAGCGCGCCTCGCCCGCATCGAGCATCAAGGCGTTGGCGACGCTGCCGGCGGTATTGACCTGCGCGACGGACCATTGCTCGCTGCGCGGGCGCAGTGACTCGACGAAGCGCATGTACTCGCCGCCAGCGGGTCCGCTGGCGACGAGCCAGCCCTCGTCGCCGCGGTTCAGCCGCAGCCTGATGTCCCGCAACGCCTCGCCCAGTTCCTGCGCCACGATCGCGTCGTCGGCGTCGTGCAGGCCGGGCGTCGTGTTGACGATGCCGGCGAGGCGCTCGATCAGCTCGGTCGCCTTCACTGCGGACCCGGCGCCTGCAACTGCCGGCGCGGCGACTGCGGGAGGCAGCAGCGACGCCACCCACGCAGCGTCCACCTTGCTGTAGATCATCGACCCATACACCCGCAGCTCCCGGTCCTTGCCGCTGCGCCCGCCCGCCAGGCCGATCACGCCTTCGTCCGTCGCGCCGAGCGCATTCGCAATCAACTCCGGGCTCAGGCCGCTCCAGTCCGAGGGGTCGTAGGGCGCGGTGAAGGCCAGCACGGCGTTGTAATAGACGATGGCCTGCGACCGGCCGTCCGCGCTTGCCGCGAACGGCGCGCTGCCCTGCCGCTTGATCGACCGGACCTCGAGCATGCGACTGCCGAACAGCGTGTCGAGCTGTTGCTGCACGTCACGCTGCAGGCCGGCATCATCGGGGCCGCGCGTGCAGCCAGCCAGCGCCAGCGCCAGCGCGAGGATCAGCCAGCCCAGGCAGCCGCGCAGCGTGCCCGTCATGTCAGAAACCCAGCGCCGGCAGGGCGAAGTACGCCTGCAGCACCAGCGCATTGGCGATGTCCGCAAAGAACGCCCCGACGATGGGAATCAGCAGGAACGCGAGCGGCGCGGCACCGTGTCGCTGCGTCAGGGTCTGCATGACCGACATCGCCACCGCAGTGGTCGCGAGACCTGCCGCCACCTGCCCGCCCGCCACCACCGCCGCGTCGTAGTCGTTGCCCAGCGCGCGGCTGGTGATGAAATAGGCGAAGGCTGCCGTCAGCAGCGCGTTGACGACGACGATCAGCAGCAGCGGCCCGGCGAGCGTGGCCAGGTCAAGGATGCGCATCGACATCAGCGCCATGATCAGGAACAGCGAGAGCGATACCCCTCCCACCGCCTGCGCCGCCCGATCGTTGATGCCTTCGATGCGAAAAAGAGTGGCGACGTTACGCACGACCATGCCGACCAGCAGTGCCCACAGGAAATCGGGCAGCAGGATGCCCGTCCCCCGCATGAGCCCGTGCACCAGGGAAGCCACACCGATGCAGAGCAGGCACACGAGCAGCACGAACAGCAACTGCTCGGTGGTGATGGGCATGAACAACGGGTTCTCGAGCGGCGTTGCGCTGGCGGGCGCCTGGCCTGTCGCCTGCTGCGTGCGCGCCCGCGCGCGCCGCATCAACCGCTCGGCCACCGGTCCGGACAGCAGGCTGCCGAGGATCAGGCCCGCCGTTGCGGCTGCCATGCCGAGTTCCATGGCACCCTGCAGGTTGCGGGTCTCGCCGAAGCTCGCGGCATAGGCCGCCGCGGTGCCGTGGCCGCCCGTCAATGCGATGGAGCCGCCCAGCAGCCCCACCAGCGGGTGCAGGTCGAGCAGGCGCGCCATGGCCAGGCCCACGGCGTTCTGCAGTGTCATCAGCAGCACGAACAGCAGCAGCAGGATGACCAGCTTGCGGCCGCCGCGCGCCAGCGACCGCACATCGGCGCCGAGGCCGAGCGTGGCGAAGAACGCGAGCAGCAGCGGATCCTTGAGCGCGTCATCCATGGTGAACTCGACCGGCACGGCGAGTCCCACGAGGGCCAGCACCAGCGCGAACAGGAAACCGCCGACGACCGGTACCGGGATGCTGTAGCGCTGCAGCAGCGCCGACTGCCGCACGAGCAACTGGCCGACGAAGAACAGCGCCGTCGACAGCGCGAGCGTCGCGAACAGGTTCAGGTTGATCGTCACTGGAGCGCGCGCCTGGAGCGGGTTCAGCGCCCGATCGTACCGGCTGCCGCCGTGCGCTCAAAATCCGCGTCGGCGCTCGCCAGGTCGCTCGCGCAGAAGCCGAGGTCGCGCAAGAGGCCGTCGTTGAGCCGGTAGACCCAGGCGTGGACGGTCAGCGAGCGGCCGCGCTCCCAGGCCTGCTGGACGATCGTCGTGCGGCACACGCGACGCGCCTGGTGCAGCACGTTCAGTTCGCACAGGCGGTCGGCGCGCTCGGCGTCGGTCGGCAGCTCGGCGAGCTGCGCTGCGAAGCTGCGCGCGATGTCGCGAATCGGCAGCAGCCAGTTGTCGACGAGGCCGAGCGGCCGCTGCTCGAAGGCGGCGATGACGCCGCCGCAGCCGTAGTGGCCGCACACGATCACGTGCTCGATGCCGAGCACGTCGATGGCGTACTGCAGCACCGAGAGGCAGCTGAAATCGTTATGAAACACGAGGTTTGCGACGTTGCGATGCACGAACAGCTCGCCCGGCGCGAGGCCGACGATCTCGTTCGCGGGCACGCGGCTGTCGGAGCAGCCGATCCACAGATGGCGCGGCGATTGCTGCGCTGAAAGCTCGCCGAAGAAGCCGGGATGCCGCTCCTCGGTCCGTGCCGCCCAGCGCCGGTTGTTGACGAACAGTTCGGGCAACTTGTCCATTGGCGCTCACCCTCGACGAACGATTCGCGGAGTCTAGCAAGGGGCTCTCGAGAGCGCTGACGACGACCGGACCAGGCCACACAGGCGCGCTCGGCGCGATGGTGTCGGCGCACGCGGACATTGACCTCTCAGCAAGTTGCGGTTAGCGTGCGCGCCGACTGACCCGACTGACTGTTCATCTATAAAGGAAACTGAAGACCATGGCAGCAAAGAAGAAGGCCGCGAAGAAGAAGTCCGTCGCCGCGAAGGCCGCACCGAAGAAGTCGGTTGCAAAGAAGGCCCCGGCGAAGAAGAAGGCCGCGGCCAAGAAGAAGTAAGCGAGAGGGCGCCGGGCAACCGGCGCCCTTTCCACATCAGGGGTACGCTTCTCCCCGCTCCACCGCATCGCGCCGTCTCTGCTAATCTGCCCAGCGTGCTTCTCCTCCGCCACGCCGACGTCCATGCGCCGCGCCCGCTGGGCCTGCAGTCCCTCCTCATCGGCGGTGGCCAGATCCTCTGGATGGGTCCGGACCGCGACCTGCCCGCACTGCCTGCCGCACTGGCCGACTGCACGACAGCAATCGACCTTGCCGGCCTGCGGCTGATACCCGGCCTCATCGATGGCCACGTGCACGTCACCGGCGGTGGCGGCGAAGCCGGATTCAGCACGCGCGTGCCTGCGGTGCCGCTCACTCGCTACACGCTCGCCGGCGTGACGACGGTCGTCGGCCTGCTCGGCACCGACGACGTCACCCGCGGCCCGCGCGACCTGCTCGCCCAGGTTTACGCACTGCGCGAGCAAGGCCTCAACGCCTACGGTTATGCCGGCGGCTACCACGTGCCGCTCGCCACACTCACCGCCAACGTCCGTACGGACCTGGTCCTGCTCGAGCCGTTGCTCGGAATCGGCGAAGTCGCCATCAGCGATCACCGCTCCAGCCAGCCCACGTTCGACGAGATCCTGCGACTCGCCGCGGATGCCCACGTCGCGGGCCTCATGACGGGCAAGGCCGGCATCCTGCACCTGCACCTGGGCGATGGCCCGCGCGGGCTCGAGTTCGTGCGGCGCGCCCTGCGCGAGTGCGAAATCCCGGCGCGTGTGTTCAACCCCACGCACGTGAACCGGCGCAAGGCCCTGTTCGAGGAAGCCGTTGAACTGGCTCGCGCCGGATGCACGATCGACCTGACGGCCTTTCCGGTCGCTGAAGGCGAGGACGCGTACACGGCCGCCGCAGCCCTGCAGCGCTACCTTGCGAGCGGGGCGCCGGCGGACCGCATCACGGTCAGCTCGGATGCCGGCGGCTGCCTGCCCTGTTTTGACGGCGAGGGCCGTGTCTGCAGCATGGAGGTGGGCTCCTCGGGCGCCCTGCTGGAAACCCTGCAGGCGCTGGTGGCCGATGGCACGCCACTGGCGGTGGCGCTGCCCGCCTTCACCTCCAACCCGGCCCGCTTGTTGCGCCTGGCCGGCAAAGGGCGGGTCGAGACCGGGGCTGATGCCGACCTGGTCGCATTGGACGCGACAGGAGCCGTTCAGACCGTCATCATCGGGGGGCAGATCCACGTCCGCGACGGCGAGGCCGTCCGGCGGGGCACGTTCGAGAGTCGTTAGGAGCAGCACGTTGCCGAGCATCGTCCCCGAAGGTGGCACGCGCGGTTGGATCATCCCAATCGGCGGTGCCGAGAACAAAGAAAACGATCGCCACATCCTCGAGCGCTTCGTGCGCGTCTCGGGCGGCGAGGACGCCGACATCGTCGTGATCCCGACCGCGAGCCGGCTCACGGAAACCGGCCCGCGCTACGAGAAGCTGTTCCGCGACATCGGCGCGGCCCGCGTCACGGCGATGGACTTCGACACGCGGCGCGACTGCCAGGAATCCGGGCGGCTGCAGCGCCTCGAGCAGGCCACCGGCATCTTCTTCACCGGCGGCAACCAGTTGCGCATCTCGACGCTGCTCGGCGGCACGCCGGTCGCCAAGATGATCCGCTCGCGCAACGCCAATGGCGTCACCGTGGGCGGCACCAGCGCCGGCGCCAGCATCCTCAGCGAGCACATGATCGCCTTCGGCGACGAAGGCTCGTCCGTGATCTCCGGCAGCGTGCGCCTCGCGCCCGGGCTCGGGCTCACCAATCGCTTCATCATCGACCAGCACTTCCGCCAGCGTGACCGCCTCGGTCGCCTGCTCACGGCGCTGGCCTACAATCCGTTCGCGGTCGGCATCGGCCTCGACGAGGACACGGCTGCGTTCATCGGTCCCGATGAAACGGTCGAGGTCGAGGGCAGCGGCGGCGTGATGATCGTCGATGCCAGCGACGTGTCGTTCACTTCGATGGACACCGTGAGCGAGGGCCAGGCGGTCTGCCTGCTGGGCCTCAAGCTGCACATGCTCGTCGCGGGCGCGACGTTCAACCTGCATACGCGGCTGGCCCTGGCCGGCTCGCTGTCGGTCCCGAAAGAATAAAATTCCATAGTCAGGGGAGGAAGCCGGGGATGCGCATCCTGGATCGGTCCGTTTACGTTGGACCTTCGCTCTACGCCCATTTCCCCGTCATCCGCCTCGAACTCGACCTGGGCGAACTCGAGCAATGGCCGACCGGCCGTCTCGGTGCTGTCTTCGTCGACGGCCTGGCGGCCGCGCTGCCCGGTCTCACCGAGCACGGCTGCTCGTACCGCGAGCCCGGCGGCTTCTTCCGCCGCATGCGCGAGGACGAAGGCACCTGGCTCGGTCACGTGCTCGAGCACGTCGCGATCGAGCTGCAGAACATCGCTGGCGAAAGCGTCACTTTCGGCAAGACCCGCGGCACCGACACGCCTGGCGTCTACACCGTGGTCTACGAATACGTGCAGCGCGACGAAGGCATCGCGGCGGGCGAACTCGCCTTGCGCCTGCTGTGTTCGCTGCTGCCCGAGGCGCTGCGCCCCGTCGACACCGTGCCCGAGGGCTGGAACTGGCCCGAGGCGCGCGACGAGTTCATTCGTTTCGCACAGCGCCGGGCGCTGGGGCCCTCCACCGCGTCGATCGTGCGCGCGGCCGAAGCGCGCGGCATCCCGTGGCTGCGGCTCAACGACCAGTCGCTGGTGCAGCTCGGCCACGGCCGCTACCAGCAGCGCATCCAGGCGACCGTCACGGGCCGCACTTCGCACATTGCCGTCGAACTCGCGAGCGACAAGGAAGAGACGAACAAGATCCTCGCGACGCTGGGCCTGCCGGTTCCGCTGCAGGAGCTCGTGCAATCCGAAACGCAGGCCGCACGCGCTGCGCGCCGCATCGGCTTTCCGGTCGTCACCAAGCCGTACAACGGCAATCACGGCCGTGGCATCTCGATCAAGCTCACCAGCGAGGAAGAGGTCGTGCAGGGCTACCGCGTCGCGCGGGAGCATTCGCGTTCGGTCATCGTCGAGACGTACCTCGAGGGCGACGACCATCGCCTGCTGGTCGTCAACGGCCAGCTGGTCGCGGCAACCCGGCGCACGCCGGGCCACGTCGTGGGCGACGGCACCAAGAACATCGTCGAGCTCATCGACGTCGTGAACCAGGATCCGCGCCGCGGCGTCGGTCACGAGAAGGTCCTCACGCGGCTCGAGCTCGACGCGCAGGCGCTGAAGATGCTCGAGAAAGCCGGGATGACGGCCGAGTCGGTGCCGGCGCCGGGACAAATCGTGTACCTGCGCTCCACCGCGAACCTGTCGACCGGCGGCACGGCGACGGACGTCACTGACGTGATCCACCCCGACAACCGCGAGATGGCTGTGCGGGCCGTCCAGGCCGTGGGACTCGACGTCGGCGGCGTCGACTTCCTGTCCACCGACATCACCGAAAGCTATCGCAAGATCGGCGGCGGCATCTGCGAGGTGAACGCCGCGCCTGGCTTCCGCATGCACGTGGCGCCCAGTGAAGGCACGCCGCGCGACGTCGCGGGCCCCGTGATCGACATGCTGTTCCCGGCGGGCGCACCCACGCGCGTGCCGATCGCCGCGCTCACCGGCACCAACGGCAAGACCACGACGGCGCGCATGCTGGCGCACATCACCAAGATGGCTGGCTTTACCCCGGGCCTGACCACGACCGACGGCGTCTATATCGACGGCCAGCGCACCGTGCAGGGCGACATGACCGGGCCCGTGTCCGCGCGCATGGTGCTGGCCGACCCGCAGATCGACATTGCCGTGCTCGAGACCGCGCGCGGCGGCCTGGTGCGTGCCGGCATGGGCGTGCCCGAGGTCAACGTGGGCGCGGTACTCAACGTGCAGTCCGATCACCTGGGGCTCAAGGGCATCGACACGCTCGAGCAGCTCGCCGAGGTGAAGCGGGTCGTGATCGAGGTGGCGAAGGATTGTGCCGTGCTCAATGCGGACGACCCGCTCGTCCTCAAGATGTCCGGTTACACCGAAGCCAAGAGCATCTGCTACGTCACGATGAATCCGCAGCATGGCCTGGTGCGCGAGCACATCCGGGCCGGCGGCCGTGCCTGCGCGCTGGAGGCGGGCGTGAACGGCCAGATGATCACGCTCTACGACCGCAGCAGCCACATCCCGCTGGTGTGGACGCACCTGATCCCCGCCACGCTCGAGGGCCGTGCGCTGCACAACGTGCAGAACGCGATGTTTGCCGCGGCAATGGCTTATTCGCTGGGCATCAAGCTCGACGCGATCCGCCAAGGCTTGCGCACGTTCGACTCGACGTTCTTCCAGGCGCCGGGACGCATGAACGTGTTCAACGAGCACCCGTTCAAGGTGCTGTTCGACTACGGCCACAACGCGCACGCGGTGGCCGCCATGGCCGACCTCGCGCAGCGGCTCGAAGTCACGGGCCGGCGCATCGTCGTGCTCGCGGGCCCGGGCGACCGTCGCGACGACGACCTGCGCGCCATCGCCGACGCGGTGGCCGGTCGCTTCGACCACTACATCTGTCGCCGTGACGACAGCCTGCGCGATCGCGGTCCGGACGAGGTGCCGAAGCTGCAGGCCGCGCAGCTGCAGCTGCGTGGCGTGCCAGCAGCGGCCATCTCCGTCATCCCGGACGAAGAGGAGGCGATCGAGGCCGCGCTCAACATGGGCCAGGCGGGCGACCTGCTGCTCGTGTTCGCGGACGCGCTGATCCGCTCATGGAAGCAGATCACCAAGTTCAGGTCCGCCACCTCGCCGGGCATGGCCGCGGGCGAGGGCGTGCCGGACGGCAACGACGCGAATTCCGGCATCGGCGGCTTCATGGCTGACGGACCCGCCCCCGCCACCATCGCGCCCACTCCCGTGGCCGACCTGCCGCGTGCCGGCAGCGGCGGCGGCGGCGTTGCGCGTAGGGCGCCGGCCCCGCCCGCTCCGGTGGAGCCGATCGAGCCCGTAGGTACGCACGGCGCGGGCGAAAGCACGGACCAGTTGATGCCGGGCCTGGTTCGCGACGAGCGCGGCGTGTGGATTGCCCCGGAGACCGAAGACTGAACGCCGAACCCACCCTGCCCCTCGACGACTCGCGTCGTCTGCTGGGCGGGAACCTGTTCTTCGCCGGCACCGGCGTGGTGCTCGAAACGGTCGGCGTCGAGATCGACGACGCACTGCTGTCCGGCTGGCGCAGCCGTGTCGAACGCGCACGTCGTCACCTCGGGTGGGATGCAGGTCCGACCCGCGCGGCTGCCGGGCCGGTCGTCGTGACGCGCCGCCATGCTCAGGGCGCGTCGCTCGCGCTGCAGGCCCCCGTCGACCAGTTGTTCACCGCGACGGAACTCAACGAGTGGGCCTGGTGCGCCACGCTGCACGAGCGCGACCCGGCCCGCTGGGCGAACGTCATGGACGCGTTGCTCGAGGACTATCTCGCGGACGCTGCCGATCCCGCGCAGGTCATTCCCCCCGTGCTCGAGGAAACCCGGGCTTTGGCACGCCTGGGCGTCCGTGCCGCCAGCGAACGACGTCCGGACATCGTTGCACTCATCGCAGCAGCCAGCGCGCGCGGCGTATGTCACCTGCTCGACGAAACGGCGATGACGCTCGGCGCCGGCACGGGGGGCCAGACGTGGCCGCTCGATGACCTGCCGCAACCGGACGCCGTGCCCTGGCCCGCGCTGCGCACGATTCCAACGGCCGCCGTGACGGGTTCGAACGGCAAGACCACGACCGTACGGCTGGTGGCCACCTGCGCCCGCGCCCATGGCTGGCGCGACGGCTTCAACTGCACTGACGGCGTATTCATAGGCCGCGATACCGTCGCGAGCGGTGACTATTCGGGCCCCGCCGGCACGCGCCTGGTCCTGCGCGATCGCAGCGTCGAAGCCGCCGTCATCGAGACCGCGCGCGGCGGCATCCTGCGCCGCGGACTGGCCGCGGGCCACGCGGACGTCGCCATCGTCACGAACATCAGTCCCGATCATTTCGGCGAGTACGGTATCGACGACCTCGACGGCCTCGCCGACACCAAGCTCAGCATCGCGCACCTGCTCGATGCGCAGGGCCTGCTGGTGCTGAACGCCGACGACGCGCTGCTGCGCCAGAAGAGCGAGTCATTGCAGCGACGACTGGGCCGGCAGCCGCCGCTCGGCTGGTTCGCGCGCGACTATTCGCACCGCTTGCTGGTGCAGCATCGCGCGGTGCAGGGGCCCACGTGCGGCGTGACCGAGGGCCGCCTGCGCCTGTCCTGCGACGGCGTCGAGCACGACCTGGGCGCCATCGACGCGATGCCCATCACTGTCGCCGGTGGCGCGACCTACAACATCGAGAACCTGGCCGGCGCTGCACTGGTGGCGAGCCGGCTCGGGATCGCGCCCGCCACGATTGCGGCGGTGTTCGCCACCTTCGGCTCGGACGTGGCCGACAACCTCGGCCGGCTGATGCGCTTCGACATCGGCGGCGTGCAGGTCGTCGTGGATTACGCGCACAACCCGGACGGGCTGCGCGGGGTCATGCGTGTCGCGCAAAAACTGCGCGCGGCCGATGGGCGCATCGGCATGCTGCTCGGTCATGCCGGCAATCGACTGAACGCCGACATCGAAGAACTGTCGCTGGTCGCGACGGAGTTCGCACCCGACCTGGTCGTCGTGAAGGAAGACGAGGGCCACCTGCGCGGGCGCGAGCCGGGCGAAGTGCCGTCGATCATCCGGAACGCGCTGCTCAAGACCGGCATGCCCGAGTCAGCGGTGCCGATCCGTCCTTCGGAGATCGATGCCGCGCTGTATGCGCTCGATTGGGCGCGGCCTGGAGACGCGCTCGTGCTGCTGATTCACTCGGGTGCAGCGCGCACCCGCATGCTGGAGATCCTGCAGGCACGCGCAGGCTGACTTCGACGCCAACCGCCAGGGAAGCTCTGCACCGGTCCGCAAGTGACGCGTTGCGTGCGCTCGATCCGGTGCCTGTCACCGAGCACTCAAGGTCAGCCGCGCCGGTTTCCATTTCGGCACCGCGTGTCGAACACGCGAGGGCGACCAGTCGCTGGCGCGTCCGACCCGGGACCGTTCCCCGAGCTTGGAAAGGCAGACACGCGCTCTGGGAACGGTCCCGGGTCGGACGGCTTGCGACATGCCAGCCTGCGACGCTGCCAGAGCGCTCGATCCGGTGCCTGTCACAGAGCGCGTGTCTGCCTTTCCAAGCTCGGTGACAGGCACCGGATCGAGCGCGCGCCCAACGCGTCACTTGCGGACCTGTGCAGAGCTGCCCTAGGTCGATGACGCCCGCCCTGCGAGTTCAGGCCAGCGGCGGATGCGGCCGCCTTCACGCAGCAATGCTTCAGCCACTTCGCCCAGCGCGAGCATCGCCCCCGTCGCGCCCCGATTCGCCGCGGCGAGTCGCGACACCTGGCGCCACGCCTCGCCGAAGAGCCCGTCCTGCAGGCACGCCACCGCGTGCAGGGTCGCCGCCTCGAAGTCGTTGACCTTCCAGCAGCCAAGTCGCGCCGCCGGTGCGCACGGCGACGGCATGCCATGCACCGCTGCGACGTAGCTGCGGAACACCGGCAGTGCGTGCAGCATCCCCGCACGCTCGAAGGATTCCTGCAGGCACTCACGCGCGAAAGCAGGGTCGTCGTGCAGCGAAGCCTCCCAGCGCAGGGCCCAGACCAGGAAGCGCTCCGCGCCGCCCAGGCTGCATACGCTGACACCGCCGCAAGCTGTTGATTCGGTTGAGGTAACTGGACCGGACGGGCGCGACGCATCGAAGGTCATGAGAGGATCATCCGTAGATGCGAATGATTCTTATTATGATCTTTGTTCGTCGTGAAAGCAACCCGGGCTGGCCGCTCCTACTCCGGGTGGCTGGCTTTCCACTCCATCGCACGCCGCACCCGGCGCTCGACTGACGGGTGGGTGTAGAACAGTGCTTCCTGCAGCGCGCCGGGTCGGGGATAGCGGTACTCCGCCGTCTTCACCAGTGCCGAAGCGAGTGCGTCCGGCAGGTTCACGTGCTCGAGCGAGTACTGGTCTGCTTCGTTCTCGCCGAGCCGGATCGAGGCGTTGATCGCCGGCTGCGCGAACAGGAAGAACAGCGACACCAGGAAGGCCAGCACGGGCAGCCCGGTCGGGTCGGTGATGCTTGCCGTGCTGCCGAACACGCGCGCGACTCGCGGGAACAGCCGGTCGGCCAGGAAGAAGAACACCACGGCGAGCGCCGACATCAGGATCACCGTGCGCCAGATGTGGCCGAGCACGTAGTGGCCGATCTCGTGGCCGGTGACGGCCTTGACCTCGTCGAGCGATGCGCCCTTGAACGCCACGTCCGAGATGGCGATACGCGCCGAACCAGCGATCCCCGATACGTTGGCCGTGAAGTTGTTGGACTGCCGCGAACCGTCGTAGACGAAGATGCGATCCGCCGGTACCCCTGCTTGCGCAGCCATCGCCGACGAGCGCGTCGCGCACTTCGCCGGCGGGCACCGGCTCGTATTCGTTGAAGAGCGGATCGATGACGACCGGACCCGCCAGCAGGATGAACGACAGTGCGACTGTCGTCAGTGCACCCGACCAGACCCACCAGTACTTGCCTGCACGCCGCATGAGTGCGTACACACCGACCATGAACAGGCCGACGAGGACCGCGAAGATCGCCGTCGACAGCGCGGCCTGGCTGAGGAAGTCGGCGAGCGGCTGGCTGGTGCGGCCGTAGTCACGCTCGCGCCACCATTCCTCGTACAACGTCCACGGCAACGTGACCAGGTTGGCGACCACGAAATAGGCCGCAGCGATCGACCCACGCGCGGAGGTTCGGGCCGCGTCGTGCGAGTTTCGCGTTGAGGCGGTCGAGCACACCCGTGCGCACCAGGAGCCAGGCCACGACGGCCGAGACCAGCAGGTTCCAGAGCAGCAACCAGTGGTTGCCGGCGGTGTAGGCAGCGGCTTTGGCCAGTGCGTCGGCACCGAGGGAATCAATGTAGGCGGCCGTGGCCGCTGCGGGGTCGAAGTTCATGCCGCATTCTAGTGGAACGGCTGCACGTCAGGGCGCGTGGGCCCGCGCCCTGTCACGCCCGGCCAACGGCTCGTCGCAAGAGCAGACCAGGCAGGCGAGCACGGTCAAGCACGCGAAGAAACCCGTCGAGGAGGATCAAGGCGGATCGGCGGGCCCGAACGCCCGCAGCATCATCCCGGTCAGCTCGTGCATGCCGCCGAGCGGCGCACGTGGCGGCTCCAGCCCGGCGACGAATCCCTGTTCGACGAAGCGCTGCAGCAGTTGCGGATCCGACGAGATCACGTGCACCGGAACGTCCCACGACGCGCCCTCGCCACTGACGTTCGCCGTCGGCTGATGGTCGCCGACCAGCAGGTACACCGTGTCGCGTGGCCTGGGTTGACGCAGGTAGCCGCCGATCCAGCGGTAGGTGTAGTCCACCAGTCGCACATAGACCGGCAACATGTCGATCCAGTCGACGGGACGGGCCATTTCGCGTGTCACATCGGCCTCATCGAACGGCTGCTCGCCCAGCACGCGTTGCCAGTCCGGCTGGTACGGCGGCACCCGGATGAACGGCACGTGCGTGCTGATCGTCGCCGCGAACACGAAACGCGGCGGTGTCCGGGCATCGCGCGGATACAGCTGCTCGAAGCGGGCAAAACTGAACTGGTCGGGAATCTTCCACCAGTTGTCGAACGTCGGCCCGCGGTAGTCGAGCGGACGCCCCTCGACGTACTGGTCGTAGCCGTACCAGGCGCGTTCCGGCCAGTCCCACGAGACCGACGGATAGAACCCGAACGTCTCGTAGCCGTGCGAGCGGAAGACGCTGATCAGCGTCGGGCGGGTGGTGGTGAGCAGCAGGTCGTGGCGACGCGGGTCCGAGAGGTCGATGCCCGCGAGCAGCGATACGTGCGCGAGATCGGAGCCGCCGCCGATCGTGGGCGAGCGCACGAATGCCGACACCACCTGCAGGCCTGCGGCGGCGATGTCCGCGGCCAGGCGCTCGCGCGCCGGCCTGAGCACGCGGAGTGGCGCGCGCGTCGTCATAGACGACGGCACCGACGGACTCCAGCAGCACGAGGTAGACGTCACGGCCGTGCAGCCCGTCGAGCGCGCGCGGATCCGCGCTCGCCAGCGCGCCGTCCACGACCGAGGTCGCCGGCAGGGCACGGGCCATGTGCTCCGGTGAAGCCGCGGCGGCGAGCAGGCGGAGCTGGTGCAAATAGATCGGCAGCACGGGCTTCGACACCAGCGGCCAGGTGGCAGGCACCCCGGCGTAGTTGGCCAGCACCAGTGCCAGTGCGGCGGCCGTCACCGGCCAGGTCCAGCGGGCACGCAGCGCGTAGGGCACGGCGTCGCGCGCGACCACCTCGATGGACAGGCGCAGCAAGCGGTGCAGTCCCCAGCCGAGCAGCGCCAGCACCGTGAGGCCAGCGATCGCCTGCGGCCACGCCCCGCCGGTGACCGCGACCCAGAGGAAGCGCGGCAGCTGCGGCACATCCCAGTAAAGACTGAGGGCACGACCGAACAGCGCGGGCACGGTCACGTCGGCATAGCGCAGCACGACGAGCAGCAGGTAGACGCCGGCCAGCACTCCTGCCGCGCGGCGGGACAACGCACCGCGCCACGCGACCACGAGCAGCAGCAGTAGCCACAACCAGACGAAGCCGGGCGCCAGCCGCGCATCGGGAAGGATGCCCGGCGTGGGCCACCAGTTGCGGAAGCTCAGCACGCAGTTGAGAAACACCAGCGCGAGCACGGCCACCACGGTTCGGCGCTGCGCAGTCGTCATGGGCCGTCGCCTGCAGGTGAAGTCGCGGCACCTGTGGTCAGCAACACGGCCGACGCCGATGTAGCCCATGCCGCCCTGCACCGGCATGACGTGCCAGTCGTGCAGCCGCGGCGCGATGCGGTCCCACGGCGTGCGCAGGCCGCCGGCGTCCCCGTTGTAGGCGCGGTTCTTGAGATAGACCCACGGATTCAGCGGCGCGAGCCACCATGGAAAGTACTTGACGCCCGCGATCGCCACCGTGGCTCCAGGACGCGCGCAAGCGAGCAACGCGTCCACTGCGGACGCCGAGCGCAGGATGTCGTGCGTGTAGTGGAAGAACAGCGCGTCGACCGGTTCCGGCAACCGCAGCCCCTGCGCGGGTGTTTCGTACAACTGCACGTTGTTCCACGCGGCCGCGGCGACTCGCGCGCAGGCGCGCGCGTGCATCTCGTGACTCTGGTCGAAGCCGAATACCCGCCCGCTCTCGCCGACTCCGGCGCGCAACAAAGGCAGGCTCAGGCCGGTGCCGCAACCGACGTCGAGTACGCGCTGCCCCGGCTGCAGTCGCAGCGCCGCCACCGTGCGTTCGCGGATGGGCCAGGTCGGACCGCACGTGGCGTCGTACCCAGCCGCCCGCTGCCGGTACTTCAGCACTCGAGCGCGTGCGGACCTCTGCATCGGGCAGCACCCCCGCATCCTGCATCTGCCGTGGGGCCCGCCGCTCATACCGCCGAGGCCTCGGCCGACGCCGTGCACGAGGCGATGCCTGGCGTTGCAGCATGCGTGCGCGCCGGCAATGGCGCGTGGTCGAGATAAGGGGCGGGCCAGCCGAGCAGCGCGCTGGCGTCCTCGCAGCGCTGGCGCAAGTGCTCGCGGTCGTGGCCGCCCAGGTGCACGATCCCGTAGCGATGACTGCCGGTCCAGCGATAGTCGCGCGCCAGCGCGCGCCCGCGCTTGGCAAAACTGAGCAGGAGCGCATCCGGGAATGCGCGAGCCAAAGCTTCACGCTGCGTTGCTGCCGGAGCTGGCGGCACGGCACCACTCGGGTCGAAGGCCCGGTATACGAGACTGGCGGCCACGCCGGCGGTGGGCCGCAGTCGCGGCCGCGATTGCGGGTTCGCCCCCAGCGCGAGCGCCAGTGCCATGCCGTGCGCGTCGATGCCATGCACGCGCTCGTACAGGTCGGAAAACTGCGCGGCCAGCCGCGGATTGCATTCGATCACGCACAGGCGGTCGGCATGTTCGTCGTAGAAGAATTCGAGATTGAAGAAGCCGTGCGTGTAACCGATGGCGCCGAGGAAACGTTGCGCCACGTCGAGTGCGCGGCGCTGCACCGCGGCGGCGAGACGGCTCGGGTGTTCCCAGCGCATGAACGCCTGCGTGCCCGGGTACATGATCGCGTCCACTACGCCCAGCGCATGCACGCGGCCATCCTGCACCCAGCCGTCGAGGTTGTACTGCGGGGTCTGCGGCGGGACGGCTTCCTCGAGCAACATCCGGTAGGCACTGCCCGCCTGTGGCAGCCGTTCAAGGCAGACGCGTTCGAAGGGCTCCGTCAGCTGGCGGATGAGCCAACGCTCGCGCCAGCTGAACTGCGTGTGCGCACGCAGCTGACCCGGATCCTCGGCGCGCCGGGCAAGCACCGAGAAGGCGCCCTTCACCGGCTTCACGAACAGGGGGAACTCGAGCGTACTGTGAGAGGAGCCGTCATCGCCCGCGTCGAGGGCTGTGAACTTGAGGTTGGATTCAGGCGCAACCTGCTGCAGCACGCGCCGTGCATGCAGCTTGTGTTGGGCAGCGAGAATGCTTGCCGGCGTCGCGCCGGGCAGCCCGAGCTGCTCGGCCACCAGCGCCGCGGCAAGCGCGCCGTATTGCTCGTGATGGGACAGCACGGCGCGCCAGCCGCGCCGCCGCCCGCGCGCCGCCTGCTGCGCCGCGAAGTGTTCGAGGTCGAACCCCAGCGGAGCCGGCTCGGGAACGCGAACAGGTCGAAGCCGGCATGCTCGCAGCGCACCGGGCCGCCGGGCGCGCCGAGTCGCCGCATCGCGGCGCGATCCCAGTCGTACGCGAACAGCCAGCCAATGCGGGGCGATGAATTCATCGGCGGTGGACTGTCATCGCGTCATGTTCCTGGAACCTGCAGCCGCGCGCGGTCCTCATGCCCGCGCGCCGCCGCGCGGACGAGATGATGGTGGGCCCGCTGGGATTCGAACCCAGGACCGAGGGATTCACGTGACCCCGAAGTTTCCTTCGGGCGTGGACTATCTCTTCACCCTCGGCCTCATGCCGGTCGGGTGCGGGACGCTGAACCTGTTATCAAGGGCACTGCAGCCCTCAGGTAGTCTCTGCACCTTCCGGCGGTGTACCGCCGGCTTGGCTCAGGGTTGCCATCGACGCTGCCGTCATTAGGTTTCCCTGAATTCATCCCGTCCACTCCGTGGATTACTCCGCGAAGGCACCTTTCGATGAGTCCCCTGCACTAACCGCTGTGCTACAGGCCCCTGCGTGATTCTACAGAACACGGGAATTAATGGCATGGAAACGATGACATGAGACCCGCAATGTAGACCGATGCATCCCCCCACAACGCCAAGTTGCTCGATTTGCGGCCAGCCGCTAAGCGGCGAACAGACGGCATTCTGCTCACGGCTCTGCAAAAACAAGAACACGAATTACCATCACCAGAGCTACGGAAAACAGTTGGAGCGAGGCAGAACCCGGAAGATCAAGCTGCTGATGAAATTGGGCGGTCAGTGCGTGGTCTGCGGTTATGCCCGGAACCTTGCGGCGCTCGAGTTTCACCATGTCGATCCACGGTCAAAGCTCTTTCAGCTGGACATGAGATCGCTTGCCAACCGAAACCGGGCCGAGGTCGAGAGGGAGGCAAGAAAATGCGTCCTCTTGTGTTCCAATTGCCACGCGGAGCACCACAACCCAGGTTCGTTCATAAACTGGAGTTTAGGCTGACTGTCAGCGCTACTTCGCCGCCGTCACCCGCAGCAACTGGCCCTGGCTGTCATCGGTGAGCAGGTACAAGGCGCCGTCCGGCCCGTTGACCACCGCGCGGATGCGCTTCTTCAGCGCCTCACCGAACAGGCGCTCCTCACGCACGACCTTGCCGTCGCGCAGTTCCAGCCGCGCAAGCTCCATCGCCTTCAATCCGCCGACGAACACATTGCCCTTCCACTGCGGAATCGCGTCGCCGGTGTAGAACGCAAGGCCGCTCGTCGCAATCGACGGCACCCAGTAATGCACGGGCGACTCGAGCCCCGGGGCCTCGGTACGGTCGCTGATCGCTGGCGCCCGAATACTCCGTGCCATAGGTCACCAGCGGCCAGCCGTAATTGCGCCCGGCGAGCGTGCGATTGAGTTCGTCGCCGCCCTTGGCGCCATGCTCGTTGGTCCACAGCTCACCGGTTTGCGGGTGCAGCGCGGCGCCCTGGATGTTGCGGTGGCCGAGCGACCAGATCTCCGGCAGCGCACCGGCCTGCTTCAGATAGGGATTGTCGGCGGGCGCCTTGCCGTCACGATCGATGCGCACGACCTTGCCGATGTGGTTGTCGAGCGACTGCACGCGGTCGCGACCCTTGTTGCGATCACCCAGCGTCACGAAGAGGTTGCCGTCACGGCCGAAGACCAGCCGCGAGCCGAAGTGGTGCCCGCCGGACATCGCCGGCTGTTGCCTGAAGATCACGACGACGTCGCTCAGGCCCTTGTCCCCGAGCGTGGCGCGGGCGACGCTCGTGCCGTTCAGGCCATCGCCGCGCACTTCCGCGAACGACAGGTAAATGCGCTTGTTGCGCGCGAAATCGGGGTCGAGCACGACGTCGAGCAGGCCGCCCTGGTTGATTGCATCCACCTTGGGCACGCCCGCGAGCGGCGCGCTGACCTTGCCGCTGCGATCGATCAGCCGCAGCCGGCCCGGTCGCTCGGTCACCAGGGCGCTGCCATCCGGCAGGAATGCGATCCCCCATGGGTTCTCGAGGCCTGCCGCGACCACGGTCAGCTGCACCGACGCCAGGTCCGTCTTGACCGTCTGCGGCGTGCCCACCAGCGCCAGCACCGGCGCGGAGACGAGCAGCAGCGCGGGGATCAAGCCCGCGTGCACGGGGCGCGCTGAGCGCAGGAATGGGGCAGAAATCAACCTTGGCATGGCACTTCCCGGTTTGTCGATTGCCCGCCATCTTCGCAGTGAACGGGCGGTCGGAGCCAGTCGTCCGGGTCCGACAAGCGCCGCGGTGCGGCCCGCCTTGCGGCGGGCTGCCCGTCGCGCCCGGTCAGAACTTCTTCTGCTCCAGGGCCGTGCTCGTCGCGGCATTCGCGGCAGCTTCCCGCGCCTTGAATTCGGCCAGTTCGTTGCGTCCTTCGACGAAGTAATAGATCAGGAACGCAGCGCCGACGCCTGCGGGGATCAGCCCGAGGTAGGCCACGCTCGAGTCGGCCACCGCGCCCAGGAACAGGAACACGGCGATGCCGACGAAAAGCCAGATCATGCCCGTCAGCAGGTGACGCGGGCGCTCGACCCGGCCCAGCGGCTTGAAAAACGCCTCGGGCAGGGGGGGAATCTCCATGCCACGCTCGATCCCGGCCAGGCGCTCCTTGTGGTGCGCCTCGACGATGTCGCGGCGGCGGCGATAATCGGTGATCGCGTAGACGATGGGGATGGCCAGCGACATGACGATCGCGGTGATGGGGATGAATACGGCAACGGTGTCAGTGTTCATGGTCCGGGTCTCCTGGGCAGTTGACGTTTGTATGCGCCAGCCGCCCGGAAGGTTGCACGGCTGCAGTTGCAACCTTTGCCCGCCCGGGGGCATATAAAGGCGCATGGACGCGGCAATTCAAGCTCACCTGGCTGCGGGCCGCCATGCCCGCGCCTTCGACTTGATCGTGCCCGAGTTCCGGGACCGCGTTTTCCGGCTGTCGTTCTCGATCCTGCGGGAGCGCGCGGCGGCCGAGGACGCCACGCAGGAAACACTGGTCCGGGTCTGGAAGGCGCTGCCGGGTTTCGACGGCCGCGCGGCGCTGGGCACGTGGATCTACGCGATCGCGCGCAATACCTGCCTGATGGAATTGCGCAAGCGCCGTCCGACGGTCTCGTTCGACGACCCCGACTCGGCCGAGGCGCAGCATGCCGCCGCACTGGTCGCGACCGGGCCCGCCGAGGATCCGGAACGCGACAACCTGCTGCGGCTGCTGGAGACGCTGCCCGCCAACCAGCAGCAGGCCGTGCGCTTGTTTTATCTCGAGGACCGTTCCTACGACGCCGTCGCCGCTGCGCTCGGCATGCCGCTCGGGACGGTCAAGAACCTGTTATTCCGGGCACGCAAACGCTTGATGGAGCTTGCCCGCCCTGCCGAGGTCCATGCCGCATGAACCAGACCAGCCACGAACACGCACTCTCGCTCGGCCCCTGCGCCGATTACGAGTTCGACCTCGTCGAGCAGAGCGAGGGCGCCGTCGCGCCAGAACTGGCGGCGCGCCTGCAACAGCACCTTGCACACTGCGCGCGCTGCCGCGCGTATGCCGCCGGGCTGGTCCAGCTCGACGCCGCGCTGGCCGATGACCTGCCGCGGCCCGCGCTGTCGCCTGGGTTCGACGAACGCCTCGCGGCGCGAATCGCCGGCCTGCAGCGTGCGCCCGATCGGATCGGGGCCCTCGCCGCTGCGCAGCGCGAGCACGAGCAGCTGCTGCGCGCGCTGGGGCGCGGTGTCGGCTGGCGGACCTGGCTGAATGCCGCGGCGCTCGGCTCGGTGGCCGGGGGTGTCGTGCTGGCGCTCGATTCGTTCGCGCCGCAGTTGCTGCAGGCGTACGGCCTGGTGCCCGCCGGCTTCAGCGCGTCCACGACGTTCGCGACGCTGCTGGGCGTGGCTGCGGTGGCGTGCGGGCTGGCGTTCAGCCACCGGCGCGCAGGCGTTGTGATCTTCGACGATCGAGTTGCCCCCGTCGGCCACGATCAACTGACCCGTGACGTACGACGCCTCGCGTGAGGCGAGGAAGGCGATCAGCGCCGCGATTTCGGCGGGCGTTCCCGAGCGTCGCACGGGTGTCCGCAAGCCGGCAGCAGCCTCGCGCCCTGTCTGCGATCCCGTCGCGATCCAGCCCGGCGCGACCGCATTGATCGTCACGCCGTAAGGTGCGGCCTCGAGCGCCACGGCGCGCGTGAACCCGACCATGCCGGCTTTCGCGGCGGCGTAGGCCGTATCGCCCGCCACCGCCGAGACGGTGCCAGCGGTCGAGGACACGTTGATCACGCGGCCGTAGCCGCGAGCCTTCATCCCGTGCAGGAACGCGCGGGTGACCGGGAACGCCTGGTGAGGCTGCGATCGAGCGAGCGCTGCCAGTCCGTGCGGTCGAGCCGTTCGAGCTCATCCGGAGCATCCATCTCGCCAAGGATCGCCATGCCGGCGTTGTTGACGAGGACGCCGACGTCGCCGTGCGCCTCCGCGTGCTCGCGCAGGCGCTCGATGTCTGCCTCGACCGTGAGGTCTGCGACGACGCCATGCGCGGCATGACCCTCGGCGCGCAGCTCGGCCGCGCGGTCACCGATGCGGTCGGTGGTCGAGACGATCAGGACGCAGTGTCGCGCGCGGGCCAGCGCCCGCGCGGTGGCGAAGCCGATGCCGGTGGGGCTGCCTGCACCCGTGACGACGGCGACTGGGCGCGCGGCCACGGGCGTCGCGCTCAGACCTTGCGCGTCCAGCCGAAGGTGTCGGGCGCAGTGCCGTTCTGGATCGCGACCAGGGCGGCGCGCAGCTTCTGCGTCACCGGGCCGACTTCGCCGTTGCCGACCGGCACGTCGGTGCCGTCGCTGCGCACCAGCGTGCCGACGCCCGCGAGCACGGCAGCCGTGCCGGAAAGCGCTGCTTCGCCGGTCTTGACCCACTCCATCATCTCGGCAACGTCGAACACACGCTCCTCGACCTTGAAGCCCTGCTGCTTCGCCATCGTGAGCAGCGAGTCACGCGTGACGCCGTGCAGGAACGTCGTGTCGAGGCTGCGCGTGAGGATGTGACCCTCGCGGATCAGCAGGAAGTTGGCGGCGCCGGTTTCCTGCACCGAGCCTTCGGGGCAGAACAGGACCTGGTCGATCTTGTACTTTTCCTTCGCCGCGAGCGTCGGGCCCATGGCCGCGGCGTAGTTGCCGCCGGTCTTGACCATGCCGAGATGCTCGGCTGTGCGGTGCTTCTGGTCCTCGACATAGATGCGCAGCGGCTTCATGCCGCCCGCGAAGTAATCCCACACCGGGCTTGCCAGCACGATCAGCGTCGCTTCGTTCGACGGCTGCGACGCCGCGCCGATGTTGGGCATCGTGCCGAAGAGCACCGGGCGCATGTACAGCGCGCCGGGCGGCTCGGGGACCTGCGCACGGTTGGCATCGATCGTCTGCAGGATCATGCGTTCGAGTTGCGCCGCGTCGGGCACCGGCAGCATCAGCAGCCTCGCGCTCTGGCGCAGCCGGGCGATGTGCCGATCCATGCGAAACACGTGGATGCTGCCGTCTGCATAGCGATAGGCCTTGAAGCCTTCAAAACAGGTGCTGGCGTAATGCAGCACGTGCGCTGAGGGGTGCATCGGGATCGGCGCAACCGGCGCGAGCTTGTCGGCCTGCCACGCGCCGGCGGCGTAGGTGGCGACGCTCATCTGGTCGGCGAGGACGGTGCCAAAGGCGGGACGCGCGGCGGGAGTCGTTGTCATGGCTGTTCTCTGGAACGGATCGGCACACTGGAGGGCGCCAGTTTAACCGGGGATGAAGATCGTCGCGGGGTGCTCGAGCAGGTCCTTGAGCGCCAGGATCATCGCAGCGGCGTCGTAACCGTCCACGAAACGGTGATCGAACGACGACGAGAGATTCATGATGCGGCGGATCGCGACCGCGCCGTCGAGGACCACGGGCCGGTCGATGGCCTTGTTGACCCCGATGATGCCCATCTCGGGCGCGTTGATGATCGGCGTCGAGACGATGCCGCCCATCCGGCCGAGGCTGGTGATGGTGATCGTCGAGCCGCTCAGTTCCTCGCGCGAGGCCTTGTTGCTCTTGGCGGCCTCCGACACGCGCCGGATTTCGTCGGAGAGGTCCCAGAGCGTGCGCGCCTCAGCGTGCCGCACCACGGGCACCTTGAGGCCGTCGGGTGTCTGCGTCGCCACGCCCAGGTGCACCGGACGATGCCGGATCAGCACGTTTCTTTCGGCATCGTAGTGCGCGTTGCACTGTGGAAATTCCTCGAGCACGCGCGCGAGCGCGGCGGCGAGGAACGGCAGGTACGTGAGCGCGGGCGTGCCCTTGGGCGCGCGCGCATTGAGGTGCGTGCGCAGCGACTCGAGTTCGGTGACGTCCACTTCCTCGACGTAGGAGAAATGCGGGATCGTGCGCGCGGCGTCGGTCATGCGTTGCGCGATCACGCGCCGCACGCCGATGACCTTGACCTCGTCGCTGCCGGTCCTGGGACGCAGCAACGAAGGCGCAGCGCCGCCAGCGCCATTCCTGCCGGCGGGTGCGGCGCCGCTGACCGCTGCGACGAAGTCCTTCGGCATGATCCGCCCGCTGGGCCCGGAACCCGCGACCTGGCGCAGGTCGATGCCGGCCTCGCGTGCCTTGCGGCGCGTTGCGGGCGAGGCCTTTACGCGACCCGCTTCACCCGCGCCCTGCGCCTCTCCCACGGGAGTGGGAGGGGTCGCGCGCGGCGCGGGTGGAGGGAGCAGGACCCTCACCCCTGCCCTCTCCCGCTGGCGCGGGAGAGGGAGCCGGAGACGGAGCAAGACCCTCACCCCGGCCCTCTCCCGCTGCCGCGGGAGAGGGAGCAGGAGGCGGAGCGGTCACGTCATCGTCGGCGGCTGCGGTCTCGAACACGACGAGTTCGGAGCCCACTCGCACCATGTCGCCGGGCTGGCCGTTGATCGCCACGACCTTGCCACTGACCGGCGCCGGTACTTCGACCGCCGCCTTGTCGGTCATGACTTCGGCCATGACCTGGTCTTCGTTGACCATGTCGCCCACGCGGATGTGCCACGCCACGACTTCGGCTTCGACCGTGCCTTCACCGAGGTCAGGCATCTTGAAGACGTAGCGCGTCATGCAGCCTCCATCACGGCCTTGAGCGCCGCGCCCACGCGCAGCGGCCCCGGGAAGTACTCCCACTCGAATGCGTGCGGGTAAGGCGTGTCCCAGCCCGCAACGCGGCCGATGGGTGCCTCGAGATCCCAGAAGCACTCCTCCTGGATGGTGGCGGAGAGTTCGGCGCCGAAGCCCGAGAAGCGCGTCGCCTCGTGCGCGATCAGGCAGCGCCCGGTCTTTTTCACCGACGTGCAGATCGTGTCGGTGTCGAGCGGCACCATCGAGCGCACGTCGATGATCTCCGCGTCCACACCGAGCGCCTTCGCCGCCGCTTCGCAGACGTACACCATCGTGCCGTAGGCGACCATCGTCACGGCACTGCCCTTGCGCACCACCTCGGCCTTGCCGATCGGCACGGTGTAATAGCCGTCGGGCACCTCGCCCTTCGGGTGCGTGCTCCACGGCACCGCGGGCTTGTTCGCGTCGCCGTCGAACGGGCCGTTGTACAGGCGCTTGGGCTCGAAGAACACCACCGGATCGTCGTCCTCGATCGAGGCGATGAGCAGGCCCTTCGCGTCGTAAGGCGTCGAGGGCATCACGACCTTGATGCCGCAGACGTGCGTGAAGATGCCCTCCGGGCTCTGCGAGTGCGTCTGGCCGCCGCGGATACCGCCGCCGCATGGGGTGCGGATGGTGACGGGCGCCCAGAAGTCACCCGCGCTGCGATAGCGCAGGCGCGCGAGTTCGGAGAAGATCTGGTCGCACGCAGGGTAGATGTAATCGGCGAACTGCACTTCCGCGACGGGTCGCAACCCGTTCACGCCCATGCCGATCGCAGCGCCCACGATCGCCCCTTCGGCGATCGGCGTATCGAGCACGCGATGCTCGCCGTACTTGCGCTGCAAGCCGTCGGTGACGCGGAACACGCCGCCGAAGTACCCGATGTCCTCGCCCAGCATGACCACGTTCGGGTCACGCGCCAGCATGATGTCCATGGCGGAGTTGAGCGCCTGGATCATGTTCATCTGTGCCATGGGTTCCTATACTCCCTGTTCCGTGCGGAGCTGCTCGCGCTGCTTGCGCAGCTGCTCGGGCATTTCCTTGAAGACGTCCTGGAACATGAGGTCGCGATTGAGGCGCGGCCCGTCCGTGAGCGTCCCGTACTGCACGGCTTCCTTCCAGCTCTCGGTCACGTGCGTCTCGAGTTCCTCGGCCAGCGTCTTGTGGCGCTCTTCCGACCACTCGCCCAGCGCGATCAGGTGGTTCTTCAGGCGGATCACCGGATCGCCCAGCGGCCACTTCTCGTAGTCGTCCTTCGGACGGTAGCGGGCGGGATCGTCGCTGGTCGAATGTGCCGCGCCACGGTACGTGACGTGCTCGATCAGCGTGGGACCGGCACCGGTGCGCGCGCGCTCGGCGGCCCACTGCGTCACGGCGTACACGGCGAGGAAGTCATTGCCGTCGACGCGGATGCCCGCCATGCCGTAGCCGGGGCCTCGCGCCGCGAACGAGCGCTGCTCGCCGCCCGCGAAGCCCTGGAAGGTCGAGATCGCCCACTGGTTGTTGACGACGTTCAGGATCACCGGCGCCATGTACACGGAGGCGAACAGCATCGCGTGGTGAAAGTCGGCCTCGGCGCTCGAGCCTTCGCCGATCCACGAGGCCGCGATGTCATCCTCGCCCTTGATGGCGGCCGCCATTGCCCAGCCCACGGCCTGCGGAAACTGCGTCGTGAGGTTGCCTGAGATCGAGAAGATGCGGCCCTCGGCCCAGTGATACATCACGGGCAGCTGGCGCCCCTTGCACATGTCACGCGTATTGGAGAGCAGCTGGCACATCAGGTCGACCAGCGGCCGGCCGCGGACCATGTACAGGCCCTGGTTGCGGTAGGCCGGAAACAGCATGTCCTTGGGCCGCAGCGCCATCCCCTGCGCGACCGACACGGCTTCCTCGCCGAGGCAGCGCATGTAGAACGACGTCTTGCCCTGGCGCTGTGCGCGCTGCATGCGCTCGTCGAAAATGCGCGTGAGCAGCATGTGGCGCAGGCCGATCTGCAGGTCGTGCACTTCGAGGTGCGGGTTCCACGGGCCGATCGCGACGTGGCTGTCGTCGAGCACACGCACCATCTCGATCGCGAGGTTGCCGATGTCGCGGACGCGCGCGTTCACGTCCGGACGCGGCACCGCGCCGGCGGGCGAGGTCTCGAGGTAGCTGAAATCCGGCTCTTCACCGGGGCGGGAATGGTGCTGCGGGATGTGCAGGCGTGAGCGGCGGGGCATCGCTTCCTCGCTGATTACAGATGCGGTGAGGCTTGTGGCGCGGTAGATTACTGGTCGTTGATGGGGGGTGCGGGCATTGTTGCATTGCGTTGCAGCAATGAGAAATATTTATTTCAGGGAGCGCACTTTCATGGAAGAGACTGTTCAGTCTCGTATCGACAAAGTCGACCACAGGATCCTGGACCTGCTGCAGCGGGAGGGCGCGCTGTCGGTCGCGGAAGTCGCTTCCCGCACCGGACTGTCGACGACGACGTGCTGGCGTCGCATCCAGAGCCTGGAGCACTCGGGTGTCATCAAAGGCCGTGTTGCGCTGCTCAACCGGGCCGCACTGGGACTGGACGTCACGATTTTCGCGCACGTGAAGCTGTCGACCCAGGGGCGCGATGCCATCGCCGCCTTCGCGGAGGCGATCCGCGAGCGGCCCGAGGTGCTCGACTGCTACACGACCATGGGCGAGTGGGACTTCATGCTGCGAGTCGTGACGCGCGACATCAAGGCGTACGAGGCGTTCTACCTCGACCACCTCTCCAAGCTGCCGAACGTGCAGTCGATCAACTCCTCGGTCACCGTCACGGTGATCAAGGAAACGACGGTGCTGCCCATCGTCGTTTAGGGAAGCTCTGCACAGGTCCGCAGCGGCCGCCCCGTCGCTGGCGCGTCCGACCCAGGACCGTTCCCCGAGCTTGGAAAGGCAGACACGCGCTCTGGGAACGGTCCCGGATCGGACGCTTGCGACATGCCAGCCTGCGACGCTGCCAGAGCGCTCGATCCGGTGCCTGTCACAGAGCGCGTGTCTGCCTTTCCAAGCTCGGTGACAGGCACCGGATCGAGCGCACGCAACGCGTCACTTGCGGACCTGTGCAGAGCTTCCCTAGCCGCTCACGCGCCGCCACAGGGCGCGTCCCACCAGACGCGCCTTGGTCCCGAGGTCGAAGCGCTCGAGATTCGTCTTGACGATACCCTCGGTGAAGCGTGTCCGTTTCGAATAGTCGATGGCCACATCCACCAGCACGGGTCGCTGCTCGCGCCCGGCTGCGCCAAGCGCTGCGTCGATGACGCCGTCGATGTCGCCGTCGCTGGCGATGCGCAGGAACTTGGCGCCGGTGGCCTGCGCAACGCCGGCTACGTCCAGCGGGCCCAGCACGGTGCAGGTCTTGCGGTTGTACGGAATCTCCTGGGCCTGCGCGATCTGCGCGAGTTCACCGTCGTTGAACACGAACACGACGACGCCGAGCCGTTGCGCCGTGGCCGTCGCCAGTTCGAGCGCGGTCATGCGAAACGCGCCATCGCCGACGATGCCGACCACCGGCGCGTCGGGCCGCGCGAGCTTCGCGCCGATCGTCGCGGGCACGCAGTACCCCATGCAGTTGAAATCGGTCGGCGAGATGAGCCCGCGCGCGCGATGGATCGGCATCAGCTCGGCCGCCAGGAAAGTATGGTTGCCGTCGTCGAGCACGACGGTCGAGTCGTCGGCCAGCTGCCGGCGCAAGCTGGCAAAGAAGCGCGCGGGGCTGACGCGGCCCCGGGTGTCGTGCCGCAGCCATTCGTCGCGGTAAGCCGCTTTCTGCTCGCGGATGATTGCCTCGACGCGTCCGCGACGCTCACTCGCACCGGCGGGCGGCGCATCGCCCAGCGCCTGCAGCAACAGCTGCAGGACCGCCCTGGCGTCGCCTTCCAATGCGATCCGCGCGGGATAGTTGGCGCTGAAGACCTGCGGGTTGATGTCGATGTGGATGAGATCGGCGGGCGGCGTCCAGCCGAAACTGCCGGTCGCGATTTCGCCGAAGCGCGTGCCGATGGCCAGCATGCAATCCGTGTCCGCGAACGATTTCTCGACGGCGGGCGTCGCTGCGCGGCCGAGGCAGAAGCCTGCGTGCAGCGGATGATTGGCGGGAAACGAGCTCAGGCCCTGCAGCGTGGTCGAGACAGGCGCGCCGAGCAGTTCGGCGAGCCGCGCCACTTCGGCGCTGGCATCGACGGCGCCCCAGCCGACGAACAGCGTGGGCGACGTGGCCTGCCGCAACAGCGCCGCTGCGGCAGCGACCTGCGCCGCTGCGCATCGAGCCGCGGGTGTCGCGATCGCCGGTGCCGTCGACGGCGCGCCCTCCGGTCCGGTGAACAACTGCAGGTTCACCGGGATCTCCACGAACACCGGACCGGGCTCGCCGCTGGTTGCAACGCGCACTGCCTCGTGGATCGTCGCGATGACGTCCTCGTGCTTCTCGACCAGCCACGTGCCCTTGGTGATCGGACGCAGCAGCGCATGCTGGTCGACGTCGTGCAGCTGGTACTTGCGCCCCGTGTCGCGCCGCACGCCGCCCGCGATGACCAGCAGCGGGATGCCGTCGAGGAACGCCTCGCCGATGCCGCTGGCCGCATGCGTCACGCCTGCCGCGGGCACGATGACGAGGGTGCCCAGGCTCGTGCCACTGCGGCTGACCGCGTCGGCCATGAAGGCGCCACAGCCCTCGTGCGTCACCAGGATCGGCGTGATGGATGCCGACCGGGCGAGTTCGTCGTAGATCTCCGTGTTGTGCACGCCGGGGATGCCAAAGGTGAATCTGACGCCGACGCCCTCGAGGGCCTGGCGAAGCATGGCGGCGGCGGTTCGGCTCATGGCGGGCTTGCCTGTATTTTCCGGGCGCGGGCGAGTTCGCAGGCACCGATTGTAGGCCCACGACCCAAAGCGAACCATTGGCCTTGACCGCGCTGCACCTGAACACCATCCTGCGTCGACCGAACGACGAAAGGCCAGCTCGCGGCGATGGATGACGTGCGATTTGCTGTAATTGGCGCAGGCATGGCTGGCTTGGCCTGTGCGCATGAATTGGCGCGAGCGGACGCGAAGGTCACGGTGTTCGAGCGGTCCCGTAGCGTGGGCGGCCGCCTGGCGACGCGTCGCGTCGGCCCGCTCGCCTTCGACCATGGTGCGCAGTTCGTCACGGCCCGCAGCCGGCCTTTCGGGCGTTATGCCGAGACCGCGCTGCGCGCCGGCATGCTCGACGCCTGGCGGCCCCGCATCATGGAGGACGATCGTGCCTGGCCCGCGCCGATCGAGGACTGGTGGATCGGCCAGCCCGGCATGAGCGCGCTGGTGCGGCCGCTCGCCCGCAACATCGAAGTGCAAGGTGGCATCTCGGTGCATGAACTCATCCCGAGCCAGCGCGGCTGGGAATTGCAGACGGATTCCGGCCGCCAGAACGTCACGTTCCGCGCAGTGGCCGTGGCAGTGCCCGCACCGCAGGCCTACGCCTTGCTGGGAGCCCACGGACGCGCGTTCCGCCATGTGGCCGACGTGCGCATGGCGCCCTGCTGGACCGGCATGTTCGCCTTCGATCCGCCGCTCGACCTGGGCGCCGAGGCTCGCCGCTGGACGCAAGGTCCGATTGCCTGGGCCGCCTGCAACTCGAGCAAGAGCGAGCGCCCGCCCGGCGCGCAGTGCTGGGTGGTGCATGCCACCTCCGCGTGGTCGCGTGAGCACCTGAACGTCGACGCGACGGAGGCCGCGCAACTGTTGTTCACGGCTTTCGCCGAATCCGTGGGCCGTGCCCTGCCACCGTCCCGTGCACCGGGACGCGCACCGCTGGCGTCACGCGCTGGTCGAGGAACCGCTCGGATTGTCGTGCATCGTGGACGAGGAAATGAGTGCCGGCGCCTGCGGCGACTGGTGCATCGCGCCGCGGGTCGAAGCGGCGTTCGAGAGCGGCCGCAGCCTGGCTCACTCGCTCCTGTCGATGGTGGGGCTGTCGGGACGGATGATCGGCGCCTGACGGCCCATCGCGCGCAGCAGCGCGCCGTCCCGCGAGAAGCCTTCGAAGGCGAACCACAATGCGAGCGAACCCAGCGCCGGGACGATCTCGTAGATCATGCGGTACATCAGCACGGCAGCCAGCAATTGCTCGGGCGGCACGCCCGGCAGCAGCAGCAGCAGCATCGACTCGAGCACGCCGAGCCCGGCCGGCACGTGGCTCAGCACGCCGACCAGCACGCTCGCGAGGTACGCGCCCAGGAATGCGAGGTAGCCGATGCCGACCGCGTCGGGCAACAACAGGTACAGCACCGACGACACCAGGAAAATATCGGCGAGCCCGACGACGAGCTGCAGGGCCGTCATCGCCGGAGTCGGCAGGTTCACGGACCAGCCACCGAGCCTGATCGGCTGCTTGCGGAACAGGATCAGCAGGACGTAGCCGGCGTCCTTGCACAGGCCGATGCAGCCCAGCAGGAACAACCATTGGCTGGAAACGCGGAACATGGGCGCCAGCAGGTCGGCGGCGAACACCAGCGAGATGTCGAGCAGGAGCCCGAACCCCAGCGCGTAGGGCATGTTGGCGAGCAGCACGGTCGCGCCGACCTCAGTCGCGGAGAAACCCGCCGGCGTGTACATGCGGTAGCGCAAGGCGCCGCCGCTCAGCATGGCCTGCCCTACCGCATGCCCGAGGGGAAAAGCGATGTAGGCGGTCAGCATCGGTTTGGCACGACCCACGCTGCCTTTCACGTAACGCACGACGACCACTTCATAAAACGCGAGCAACGTGAACGCGCTGGCGACGCAGAACGCGGCCAGGGCAAGCGTCGCTGCAGGCATCGCCAGCATCTGCGCCACGACGTCCGCGAAGCTGATGCGCTGGAACGTGCGCCACAGCACCCAGCCGGCGAGCGCGGCCAGCAGCATGCTGACCGCGACACCGGCATAGGTCTTGAGGCGGCTGCGACGCGGGTCAGGCATCAGGTCTCTCGCTGTAGTTCGCCCGCGGGGAACGAACCCACGGCACGCACCCGCAATTGCGAGTGATTCTCAATAATGTTTGCAACTGCCAGGCAGTGCACGACGAAACCTATCAGGTCGAATGTGGTCGAACCCACAGCGAGGCACAGGCTGCGTAGAATTCCGCCGTTGATCGATTGTCCCCCCTCGAGGAGAAGTATCCAAATGTCCGAACAGAAATTTCCGCGTCGCACGCTGCTGAAGGGTGCATTGCTCGGCGTCGCGGCAGTGCCCGTGTCCGCCCTGATCAGCCGCACGGCCGATGCAGCCGGCGCCAGGGTCAGCCCGACGGAGCCGCAGGCGGTGGCGCTCGGCTTTGTCGAGGACGCGTCGAAAGTCGATGCGAAGGCGAATCCGAACTTCAAGCCCGGCCAGATGTGCATCAACTGCCTGCAGGCACCGACGGCCAAGCCCGGCATGACCGAAGTGCCCTGCAACATTTTCGCTGGCCGCCCGGTGGCCGCGAAGGGCTGGTGCAAGGTCTACGTCAAGAAGCCGTAACTCTTCCAGCTTCTTCGATCGACGAACGGCGCGAGCGGGCCACCGCTCGCGCCGTTCTTTTTTTGTGGCGCGCCGATTGCAGCGCACAGCGAACCCGCCCCTTGAAACGCGCCCGCCGGAGCACATCTAGGCGGCACATGGGGACTGCAGGTGCGGTCCCGGTCAGGAGGTAGCAGTCATGCGAGTCATCAAGTGGGAACCGTTCCGGGACGTCGACGACATGTTCGACCGCGTATTCGCCGAGACGGTGCGGCGCTGGCCACGCCAGGCGCAGGGCCAGGCGCAGGGCCGGGAACTGCAGCCCCGTGAGTGGGCGCCTGCGGCCGACATCAGCGAAACCGAAGGCGAATACCTCATCAAGGCCGAGGTGCCCGAGGTGCGCAAGGAAGATGTGAGCGTCACGGTGCAGGACGGCGTGCTGACGCTCGCGGGCGAGCGCAGGCAGGAGAAGCGCGATGAGCACGAGAAGGTTCATCGCATCGAACGCTTCTATGGTTCGTTCGCGCGCCGCTTCGCGCTCCCGGAGAACGCCAACGAGCAGGGCATCAGCGCGGAATGCCGCGACGGCGTGATCCTCATCCGTATCCCGAAGCAGCGCCTGCAGGAGCAGCAGCCGCGCCAGATCGAGATCCACTGAGTTTGCCGCGACCTGCCGCCGCAGCCGGCAGCCAGCAACCGACGGGTGCGAGCCGTCGGGAGGGCGCCGCGAGGCGCCCTCCCTCGTGCCTATGGCAGGTCGCAGCACGGACTGCGTCGCGCGCGCCTTATAATCCGCCCGCGTCGATCATCCCGATCGGCGGCGAGGCAACGCGACGATGACGAACCCCACGCTGACCAAAGGCACGGCGGACCTCTGCGACGATCACGGCGACCACGTGCAGGTCTGCGAGCCTGCATTCCACGCCTACGGCGGACGCCGGGCATTCCACGGCCCGATCAGCACGGTGTTCTGCTTCGAGGACAATTCGCGCGTCAAGGAAGCGGTCGAGAGCCGCGGCGACGGGCGGGTGCTGGTGGTGGATGGCGGCGGCTCGCGCCGGCGTGCGCTGCTCGGCGACAAGCTCGGCCTGGCCGCCGTCAACAACGGCTGGGCCGGGATCATCATCCACGGTTGCATCCGCGACTCCGCGGAACTCGCCCGCATGGACCTCGGCGTGCGCGCGCTCGGCACCGTGCCGCTGCGCAGCGAGAAGAAAGGCGCCGGTGAACGCGACGTGCCGGTGCGCTTCGCGGGCGTCACCTTCCGCCCGGGCGAGTTCGTCTACGTCGACGAAGACGGCATCATCGTCGCGGCCGCCCCGCTTTCCTGAACGCCCGGACAGAAACCCAACATGTCACGCACCGTCCACTGCCTCTATCTCAAGCGCGAAGCCCCGGGCCTCGACCGGCAGCCCTATCCGGGCGAACTCGGCAAGCGCATCTTCGACAACATTTCCGCGGAGGCGTGGCGCGCATGGGTGGGCCACCAGACGATGCTCATCAACGAGTACCGTCTGTCGACCATCGAGCCCAAGGCACGCAAGTTCCTGGCCGAGGAGATGGAAAAATTCCTGTTCGGCGGCGGCAGCGCCAAGCCCGCCGAGTTCGTCGCGCCCGAGCCGCGGGAATGAACGGCGTCGCGCTGGCGCGGCGCTGCATCGCCGGCGGCGCGGCCCTGATGCTGGTCGCGGTGATCCTCGGCGCATTCGGCGCGCACGGCTTGCAATCGGTGCTGACGCCGAAGCAACTCGCCAGTTACGTCACCGGCGTCACGTACCAGCAACTGCACTCGCTGGGCCTGGTGCTGATCGGCGTGATCGCCAGCGTGACGCCCCCGTCACCCTGGCTCCGACGCGCTGCGATCCTGTTCCTGGTCGGCATCGCGCTGTTCTCGGGCTCGATCTACGCCATGACGTTCGGCGCACCGCGGTGGTTGGGGATGGTCGCCCCGGTGGGCGGCACCAGCTTCATGCTCGGCTGGGCCGCGATCGCGACTCACGCCCTCCGCGCCCGGGGCGCAGCACAGGTCCGCCAGTGACGCGTTGCGTGCGCTCGATCCGGTGCCTGTCACCGAGCTTGGAAAGGCAGACACGCGCTCTGTGACAGGCACCGGATCGAGCGCTCTGGCAGCGGCGCAGGCTGGCATGTCGCAAGCGTCCGACCCGGGACCGTTCCCAGAGCGCGTGTCTGCCTTTCCAAGCTCGGGGAACGGTCCCGGGTCGGACGCGCCAGCGACCGGTCGCCCTCGCGGTTCGGCGCGCGGTGTCGACTTGGAATCCGGCGCGGCTGACCTTGAGTGCTCGGTGACAGGCTCCGGATCGAGCGCACGCAACGCGTCACTTGCGGACCTGGGCAGAGCTTCCCTAACGCGGAATTCTCCCGAGCAGCGTGGCGATGGGCTTCGGCAGGCCGACCGCAGCCGGGGCCGCGACGTCGTACCAGCGGTAGCGATCATCGTCGCGCAGTGACGACGACTTGCCGGCACACTGCACCCGCAGCGGCTTCAACTCATAGTCGAAGTGACTGAACGCATGGTCGAGCGGCGCGTCCGCTTGCGCGGCCGACGGGCGTGCAAGGTGCTCGCGGCACCACTGCTCTGCGTGCTCGCGCGTCGGAAACTCGGGCAGTCCCCACAGTCCGCCCCAGATGCCGGTCGGCGGCCGCCGCTCGAGCAGCACGCTGGTGCCGCGTTGCGCCAGCAGCACCCACGCCGCGCGACTCGGCCGCGCCTTGCGCGGCCTGGGCGCAGGGAACAGGTGCTGCGTGTCGTTGCGGCGCGCAATGCACGCTGCCGTCAGCGGACACAGCAGGCACGCGGGGTTTGCGCGCGTGCAGACCGTCGCGCCCAGGTCCATGATCGCTTGCGTGTAGTCATCGATGCCAGCGTGCGGCGTGCAGGCTTCGGCCAGCGCCCAGAGCTGGCGCTCCACCGCCGCGTCGCCCGGGTAACCCGCGACGGCGAAGTAACGCGCCAGCACGCGCCGCACGTTGCCGTCCAGGATCGAATGCCGCTCGCCGCGTGCAAGCGCGAGGATCGCACCGGCCGTGGATCGCCCGATTCCCGGCAACTGCACGACTTCGTCGATCGACGCCGGGAAATCGCCGGCGTAACGCTGCACCAGGATCTGCGCGGTCCGCTGCAGGTTGCGGGCCCGTGCGTAGTACCCCAGGCCCGACCACAGGTGCAGCACCTCGTCGGGCTGCGCGTGGGCCAGGTCCTGCACGGTGGGAAAGCGCGCCATGAAGCGTTCGTAGTACCCGATGACGGTGCCGACCTGGGTCTGCTGCAACATGATCTCGGAGACCCACACCCGGTACGGCGTGCGGTCGCGCTGCCAGGGCAGGTCCTTGCGCCCGTCGGTCGCGTGCCACCGCAGGAGCGCCGGAGCCAGATCTGCGGCAGTCACGAAGCGCAGACGAGCGCGCGGTCGCCGGTACCGGCGCGGCAGCCGTCCGGGTAGCCGTACTGCTTCCAGTAGTCGACGAGGCCGATCCGTTGCGCGAGCTCGGCGAATCGCGGGTCGCTGCGGAATCGGCGCGCATCAGGCGACCAGAGGTGCAGCAGGTTCAGCGTGTGCACCCAGGCCAGGCGATCTTCATCGAGGGTGTCGTCGATGATCTGGTAGACGAGGTCCGTCTGGCCCAGTTGCAGATAGGGCTGTACCAGGTCGACCTGGCGCGCAACCTTGGGATCGACTGCGCGCAGCTTGGCAACCATCGCCGGCCGCTGCGCAGGGTCGGCGATGGCGTCGACGTACGGGCCCAGCTCGGGCTTCAATTCGTCGGGCACCTCGCCCTGGGCGAGCAGCAGGCGCTTCGCCTCCTCCCACTGGCCGCGGCGCATGGCCACCGTCGCGCCTACGCCATCACTGCCGCTGCTGGAGGCCCAGTTCGCGCGCGAGCTTCGCGTAGCGCAGCGCAGCGTCGTCCTCGCCGCGCATCAGGTACATCCCGCTCAGGTTCGACGCGAGCACCGGCGAGGTCGGATCGAGTTCATACGCGCGCCGCGCCTGCTCCAGGGCGGCGTCGAGGCGGCCCACCTTGCCGAGCAGGATCGAGTACCAGTGATGCGGCGTGGGTTCGTTCGGTTCGAGCGAAATGGCGAAGAAGAAGCCGGACTCGGCGTCCAGCAGGTTGCCCTGGTCGGAATTGCTCTGCGCGAGCACCGCGTGCGCCTCGCCGATGTTGGGATCGAGCGCGAGCGCCTGCAGCGCCGACTGCTCCGCCAGGCTCGAGAATTTCGGCTCGTCCCCCTTGTCCTTGGTGTAGCCGGGCAGCACGACGTAGGCCGACGCAAGCGCCGCATGCGCCCGGGCAAACGCAGGGTCACGGGCGAGTGCCGCCTGGTACATGTCGATCGCACGCATCAGGTTGTCCTCGCCGCGGCGCTTCCAGATGGCCCGCCCCTGCAGGTAGAGCTCATACGCCTCGACGTTCTGCGTCGGCGCCTGGTCGCGCTGCGCGAGCGCCTGCTCGTTGGGCGCCAGCTCGATCCGGAGCTTGGCGACGATTGCCTTCGCGATCTCGTCCTGCACCGCGAAGATGTCCTGCAGCTTGCGATCGTAGGTTTCGGACCAGAGGTGGAAGCCGGTCTCCGTGTCGATCAGCTGCGCCGTGACCCGCACCTGTTCGCCGGACTGGCGCACGCTGCCCTCGAGCACGGTCTCGACGCCGAGCTCCTTGCCGACTTCGCGGATGTCGACGTTGCGTCCCTTGAACGCGAATGCCGACGTGCGCGCCGCAACCTTCAGCCCGGGCACGCGAGCCAGGAGGTTGAGCAGTTCTTCCGACATGCCGTCGCTGAAGTAATCCTTGCTCGCGTCGCCACTCAGGTTGGTGAACGGCAGCACCGCGATCGAGCCGTGCTTGCCGGACGCTTCAGCGCGTCCCAGGCCGCGCTCGTAGAGCAGGTAACCCAGCCCGGCCATGGCCAGCAGCACCGCGACGCCAAAGGCGGCACGGGTGCGAAACTGCATCTGCGGGCGGCTCTCGTCCGCAGGCAGCGGCTCGGTGCGCTGGATGCCCGTCGGGCTGACGTCGAAGATCCAGGCCAGCACCATGGCGATCGGGAAGCCGACCAGCAGGAACACGACCAGGAAGGTCATTGCCCATCCCGGCACGCCCAGCGCGGGCAGCACGACGGAAGCGGACTCCGTCACCGCCCATGCGACTGCGCCGTACGCGACGGCCACCTTGCCGACGCGACGGCGCCTGATTTCAGCGAGGAAAGCCATGCGCTGCCTGTATCGTCATTCCCACCCTGGGTCAGACGGCGACATTGTCGCTCAATCCGCGACGCGATCGAATCCCGGCAAGCTACTTCCGGCAGACGCCCACGTCGCCATTCAGCGTCTTGATCCGCACGCGCGCGGTGCCGGCGCCTTCGCGGTGGCGCCACTCGCGGCCCGGCGCGTATTCGCTGGTGCGCACGGCCTTGGGGCCGAAGCAGTTGCGGATTTCGCCGTTGAAGCTCGAGACTTCGAATTCCGCACCCAGCGGGCCGGTCAGGTCAAGCCGGACGTCGCCGCTGATGCTCTCGATGTCCACGCGCGCATCCGCTGCCAGTTGGCCGGTCACTGCCAGGTCACCGCTCGTGGATCGCAGCCGCGACCGTGTGATCTCGCCCACGCCCAGCGTGAAATCGCCGCTGACCGTGCTGCCGTTCACCTCGCCCGCCACCCGGCTCGCGCGCACGTCCCCGCTGACCGTCGTGATCGACACCAGCCCCTTCCTGGCCGAACCCGTGATCTCGACGTCACCGCTCACCGTCCGGCATTCGATGTCCTCGCCGCTCGCCTCGGTGCGCACGTTGCCGCTCACGGACTGCAGTCGCTGCATGCCCGCCACGCCCTGGGCCGCTACATCGGCGCTCACCGTGTTGACGGACAGCGTGGATCCTGCCGGCACCTTGACGATCAGGTCGGTGTCGTCCAGGTCGTTGGACCGTGACGGCAGGACCACCTTGATGCGGGTGACGTTGTCGCCCTTGGTGAAATCGAGGCGCTCGGTGCCCTTGCCGAGTTCGCCCGTGACCTCGACCTCGTTGCGGTCCCAGCCCGTGACGATCACGCTGCCCGCGGTGTTCGAGATCTCGACCAGACCGGCCGCGGCGGCCGCCGTGCGCTTGTTGATCGGCGTGCCGGCGGCGGCGGCCAGCGGCAGTGCGAGGCCGAGCGTGAGCGCGCAGGACATGAGCCTGCAGGCATGGAGGTTGCGGGTGGTGATCGTGGTCTTCATAGCTGCATCCTTTTCTCGCCCGCTGGCGCTGGTGCGCGCTGGAGGCTCTCGGTCAACTGGTTCACGTTCGACAGGACAGCCAGTTCGTCCTGGTAGGTCTTGAGCAGCAACTCCTCGAGCAGCGGGTCGCCCGGCTGCGCCGCGAGCGCGACATTGATCTCGTCGGCGGCACGGCGCATCTCGCCGAGGTTGAACTCGAGCTTCGCGCGCGCGGCCGGCGGCATGACTGCGATGCGTTCTTCGAGCATGCGCGTGAGCCGCTCCCGGGCCACGAGGTACTCGCCATCCAGCCTGCCCGTCGGACCGAACGCGGCAGGCAGGACGATTGCGCCGCCCTGCGCCGTACCGGGCAATGCGCCGGAATCCTTCGGCGCGGGAGCGGCCGCCGCAGCTGCGCTGGCCTCCTGGCTGGACGTCTGAATGGCCGTCTGGCTGGCAGACTGGCTGGTCTGCGGGCTCCGGTCGAGCAAGCCTGCGGTAAGCAGCGACGAGCCTGCGACCAGCACCAGCGCCGCGGCGGCTTGCCACGCCCAGGCGGGCCGTCGCGGCACGGGCTGCAGCGGAACTGCGGCCTGCTCGATGCGGACGGCGATTCCCGGCCACAGGTCGCGGCCGGGTTCCACCTCGGCGGGCAATGCCCGCAGTTGTGCGTCGAGTTGCGTGTCGAGCTGCAGGTCAGGTCGTGTGTCGAACCTTGTTACGGGGTCCGGCGGCTGGCGTTCGTCGTGCGTCATGCTCCTTCTCCGTATCCGAGTCGTGCCTGCAGCAAGGAGCGCGCCCGGTGCAGCTGCGCCTTGCAGGTCCCGACAGCGACGCCGAGCAGCTGCGCGGCTTCCTCGTGCGAGTGGCCGTACAATCCAACCAGCACCAGCACGTGCCGGGCGCCCGTGGGCAGTCCCGCGATCGCCGCTTCCACGTCGCGGCTGCGGCCTGGATCCTCGCCCAGCGGATCGGCCAACCTGTCGGCGACCTCGCGCTCGATCGAATCGCCCTCGCCCAGCAGCTCCTGGCGGCGCCGCACCTGCTGCAACACCGTGTTGACGGCGATGCGGTGCAGCCAGGTTGCAAACGTGCTGCGGGTCTCGAACCGGCCAAGATTGCGCCAGGCCTGCACGAAGGCTTCCTGTACGCAGTCCTCGGCGGTCGCCGCATTGCCCGTCATGCGCAGGCACAGGGCATGCACACGCGGCGCGTGACGCCGATAGAGCTGCTCGAACGCCGGCGTGGAGCCGCCCGCGGCGGACGCGACCAGTTGCCGCTCGGTGGCGGCATCGCGCGCACGCTGCAACTCGTCCACGACAGCCCCCGGCTGCAACAAGAGTCACCTCGCTGATCCCCGTCGCACCTTGCAGGCGGGTCCGGCCCGACACACGCCACCCGGTGGCCCGGTCGTGCCGCTATGTCCAGTCAGATGCGGCACCGGCGCAAAAGGTTTATGCGGCTCGCCGGGGCGAGCCGTGACCGCACGCCCGCCGGCGAGGCTCAGCGCCCCTGAGCTCCCTGCAGGAAGTCGACGGTGGCGCCGAGCAGCGTCTTGAGCGCGACGGGCAGCGAGCCCTCGTCGATGAAGAATTGCGGCGAGTGGTTGCTCGGCGCCGTGGCCGCATCCCGGCCTGCCGGCGTGACGCCGACGAAATAGAAGAACGCCGGCACCACGCTGCCGTAGTAGGCGTAGTCCTCGGAACCCGTGACGAACGGCATCACCGTCACTTTGTCGCGGCCGGCCACTCGCTGCAGCGAGGCAACCGCGCGCGCGGTGAGCGCCGGATCGTTCACGACCACCGGATTGGGATCGTCGCCCAGCTCGAATTCGACAGTGGCGCCCTGCGCCGCGGCGACGCCTTCTGCGGTGCGCCTGATGCTGTCGATGATCTGCGTCCGGACAGCCGGGTCGAAGGTGCGGAAGGTGCCCACCATTTCAACCGAGTCGGGAATGATGTTGTTGCGGATGCCGCCCTTGATCGCGCCCACCGAGACCACCGCGGGGTAGCGCGTGATGTCGACCTGGCGGCTCACGATCGTCTGCATCGCGCCCACGATCTGCGCCGCCGTGACGATCGGATCGACGCCGTTCCAGGGCCGCGAGCCGTGGGTCTGCCGGCCCTTCACGACCATCTTGAAACGGTCCGAAGCCGCCATCAGCGAGCCTTCGCGGTAGCCGATCATGCCCGTATTCAACGCCGACCACAGGTGCAGCCCGAGCATGGCATCGGGCTTGGTGGTGGCGAACAGGCCTTCGTCCAGCATCAGGCTCGCGCCGCCGCGCTCGCCGTCGGGCGCGCCTTCTTCGGCCGGCTGGAACACGAACATCACCGTGCCGGGCAACTCGGCCCTCATGCCCGCCAGGACTTTGGCCGCTCCCAGCAGGACAGCCGTGTGCCCGTCGTGGCCGCAGGCATGCATCACGCCCACTTTCTCGCCGCGATATTCGGCCGTTGCCACCGACTTGAACGGCACGTCCACCTGCTCGGTGACGGGCAGCGCGTCCATGTCGGCGCGCAATGCGATCGTCGGGCCGGGCTTGCCGCCGCGCAGGATGCCGACCACGCCGGTGTGTGCGATGCCGGTCCGCACTTCGAGCCCCAGCGCGCGCAGTTCTTCGGCCACGATCTTCGAGGTGCGGACTTCGCGGTTGCTGAGTTCAGGGTGCTGATGGAAATCGCGGCGCCAGGCGAGGACCTGCGGCATGGCAGCGGTTGCCGCAGCCTGCAGGCTGGCGTCGCTGACAGCGGCCCCGGCGGGGCTCGCCACGGTCAAGAGCCACAGCAAGGACGAAGTCACGACGACGCGTTGATTCATGGTGCCGGCCCGGGTAGCAAGGAACGAAGTGCCGCAGCATACTGCACGCACCGCATCGACAGTGAGACCGCGATGACCCCACGACGCACGTCGATTGCGGCCCTTGCCGCAGCGAGCCTGATCCTCATGAGCACCAGCATGCCGCCGGCCCAGGGCCAGTCCTACTCACCCGCGATCGCCCGCTCGATCGCCAAGACGCAGAAGCCGCCGCTGCACGGCCAGCACTGGATGGCGATCACCGGCAAGCCGCTCGGCGCGACGGCGGGCGCGATGATGTTCCAGCGCGGCGGCAACGCCGTCGATGCCGCGTGCGCGATGATCGCCGCGACCTCGACGATGTGGGACGTGCTGCACTGGGGCGGCGAAACCCAGGCGCTGGTGTATGACCCGCGCAGCAAGCAGGTGATCGCCATCAACGGGCTCGGCGTCGCGCCCACCGGCGCGACAGCGGAGTTCTACAAGTCCAAGGGGTTCAAGTTTCCGCCCGCCTATGGCCCGCTCGCGGCGGTGACGCCGGGCACGCCGGGCGGCCTGATCCTGATGCTGCAGGAGTTCGGCACGCTGTCACTCGCCGAGGTGCTGCAACCCGCGATCGAGCTGGCCGATGGCTACCCGATCGACGGCGAGACGGCCGACCTCATCGAGCGCTGGAAGACCAAGCTCAAGGAGTGGCCGTACTCGAAGCAGGTCATGCTGCCGCACGCGGGCGCGGAACGCGAAGCCCCGCGTGCGGGCGAAATCTTCCGCCAGCCCGATCTCGCCGCCACCCTGCGCAAGATGGTGGAGGCCGAGCAGCAGGCTCTGGCTGCCGGCAAGTCGCGCCAGGAGGCGCTGCAGGCCGCCTACGATCGCTTCTATCGTGGCGACATCGCGCAGGAATTCGTGCGTGGCACGCAGGAACAGGGCGGCCTGATCACCCTCGCCGACCTCGCCAACTGGCGGCCGCTGATCGAGCAGCCGCTCGCGACGAAGTACCACGGCACCGACGTCTACAAGCTCGACGTGTGGACGCAGGGTCCGGCCCTGCTGCAGTCGCTCAACATCCTGGAGAACTTCCCGCTGCGCTCGCTGGGCTACAACAGCGCGAACTACATCCACACGGTGTACCAGGCGATGAACCTCGCCTTCGCCGACCGTGATTTCTATTACGGCGACCCGTACTTCCCGCCCGCAGAACCGACGCAGGGCCTGCTGTCGAAGGAATATGCCAAGCAGCGCGCCGGAACGATCAAGCCCGACCGCAACGACGTAGCCGCGGGCCCGGGCGACCCCTATCCCTTCCAGGGCGGGAAGAATCCGTTCGCGGCCCAGCTGCAGCAGCAGCGCAAGGCCGCACTCGACGCACTCGACCGGACCGAACTCACGGCGCAGCAACTCGCGGATTTCGAAGCCGGCTTCAAGAGCGGGACCACGACCGTGATCGCCGCCGACGACAAGGGCTGGCTCGTCGCCGTGACGCCGAGCGGTGGCTGGGTGCCCGCCACCATCGCGGGCCGGACCGGCATCGGGCTGAGCCAGCGCATGCAGTCCTTCGTGCTCGATCCGGAACTGAACCCGTTCAACGTCGTCGCACCCGGCAAGCGTCCGCGCGTGACGCTGACCCCGAGCCTCGCGCTCAAGGACGGCAAGCCGTGGCTCGCCTTTGCCGTGCAGGGCGGCGATTCACAGGACCAGAATCTGCTGCAGTTCTTCCTCAACGTGCACGACTTCGGGATGACGCCGCAGGAAGCCGCCGAAGCCGCCAACTTCAACAGCTACCAGATGCGGGCGTCGTTCGACCAGCATGAATCGCAGCCGGGTCGCATCGTGCTGCACGCGTCGATGCCGCAATGGGTGACCCGCGAACTCATCGCGCGCGGCTACAAGCCGGAGTTCGAGGCCCGCACGTCGGGCCCGATCAACGCGATCATGGTCGACCCCGGGAACGGCTCGTTCTGGGGCGGCTCGAGCAACCACGGCGAGGATTACGGCATCGGCTGGTGAGCACGCGTCGGCGTTTGTCCGACAGCAGTTTCGGACAAGTCCGCCAGGGAGTGGTGGCGAAACGAACCGCCGCCAAGCGCGCTGCGCCGAAGGTGCCGCGCGCTTGGCTCGGTACTCTGGCAGCCGCATGGACAGCAAGCTACTGATGCCGATCGCAATGCTGCAGGGTCTCTGGGTCCTGCAGCGCACCCAGCGCCTGGCCGCGCCGAGCGGGCGCGCCGGCCGCATCGGCCTCGGCCTCGGTGTGCCGCTGCGCGTCGTCGGTCTCGGCGATTCGATCATGGCCGGAACCGGCGTGCGCGAGCAGCGCCACTCACTCACCGCCTGTTACGCTCGCTTGCTGCAATATCGCATGCAGCGCGACGTCGAATGGCGGGTGCACGGCCACAACGGGGCCACCTCCGCATCGGTGCTGCATAAAGTCGCGCCCGCCGTGCCGTCCGCGCACGTGTACCTGCTGTCGGTCGGGGTCAACGACGTGACATGGGGTGTCGAGGCCGACAGGTTCACGCGCAACCTCGAGGCACTGGTGCGATTGTTGCGACGCAAGGCACCGCGGGCCACGATCCTCTTCGGGGGGCTGCCCCCGCTCGACTGCGTCCCCGCCCTGCCCTGGCCGCTCCGGTCGATTCTCGCGCAACGCGCCCGCGAACTGCAGCAGGCGGCGACCGTGGTCGCCGCGCGCCACGAGCGCGTGTGGTGCTTCGACTTTCCGCCGACCATGCCCGCGGAGCAGTTCGCCAGCGACGGTTTCCACCCGGCGGAGGTCGCCTGCGAGCGCTGGGCCGAAGGGCTGCTGGAGCTCTGGCCGCCGGCGCACTGAGCCGCGTCAGCCCGACGTGGCCAGTTGCTCGCGGTGATACAGCCGGGCTGCGACGAACCACACGACGCCGACCACTGCGAAGGCCGCGCCAAGGTTCACCGCCCACTCGAGCGCGGTTATCGGCTCCGCGCGCAGCACGCGCAGGATCAGCTGGTTCTGCCCGAGGAACGGCACCGCCAGCATCCACAGCTGGGTGCGCACAGGCGCCACCATCAGCACCAGCGTCGGGATCATCGGCAGGAACATCAGCAGCGGCAGGTAGCCCTGCGCCTCGCGATAGCTGCGCGCGAACGCGGCCAGCGCCGTCAGCAACGTGGCGCCGAGCAGCACGATGGGCAGGATCGTCACGAACAACTGCAGCAAGCCGCCCGGCCCGACCGCGAAGGACGTATCAATGCCCCCGCTCGGCACGACCGCGAATGCCAGGCGGTAGGCAATGAGGGTGACGGCGAGCGACAGCAGCGAGAACGCCGAGGTCGCCAGGATCTTGGCGCTGATGATGGTTTCGCGTGCGACTGGCGTCGCCAGCAGCGGCTCGAGCGACTGCCGCTCCCGTTCACCCGCGGTCGAATCGATCGCGAGCTGCATGCCGCCGATGAACGCGAGCAGCAGCAACAGGTACGGCAGGATCTGCTGCGAAAGATCGAACCGGGCCGCGGGAGAGGCCACGTCGCGCGCGCCCACCTGCAGCGGACTCGCCACCGACGGGTGGATGCCGCGCGCCACGAGCCGCAGGGTGCCCACGGTATCGCTGTAGCCGTCGAGCAGGCCGCGGGTGCGCGCCACGGCCATGCCCGAATCGAGCGGCCGCGAGCTGTCGAACACCATCTCGACGTGCGCCGGCCGGCCTGCCCGCCAGTCGGCGCCATACTGCTCGCCGATCCTGAGCACGACCTCGTGCTCCTGGCGGCGCACGGCGGCATCGACGTCCGCGGGCGGCGCCAGCACCTCGACGTTGTGGGTACCGAGCCACGTCACCAGGTTGGGGGCATGCTCCGCGCCGACGATGGGCAGGCGCAGCGGCCCCTCGAGCTGCTGCGCCTGCTTGCGCGCACTGAGCGCATTGGTGCCCGCGAGGACGAGCGGGATCGCGAGCGGCATCACCACGAACGCAACCAGCACCATGCGGCGGTCGCGAAACGCGTCGAGCAACTCCTTGCGCAGGATCGTCCACAGCGCCCTCATGCGAAGAGCCCTTCGTCGGTGCCGATCGCCTTGACGAAGGCGTCCTCGAGGTTCGCGCAACCCGTCGCCGCACGCAGTTCGTCCGGGGTTCCATCCGCCGCGACGCGGCCCCGCGCGATGACGACGATCCGGTCACAGAGCTGCGCCACCTCCTGCATGATGTGGCTCGACAGCAGCACGCACCGACCCTCGTCGCGCAGCGCCAGCAGGAACCCGCGCAGCGACCGGGTGGTCATGACGTCGAGACCGTTGGTGGGCTCGTCCAGCAGCACGTTGCGCGGGTCGTGCACGAGTGCACGCGCAATCGCGGTCTTGGTGCGCTGGCCCTGCGAGAAAGCCCTCGGCGCGGCGCTCGATGAAGTCGTGCATCCCCAGCGCGTCGACGAGCCGCCCGGTGCGTTGCGCGATCAGGCTGGCGTCCATCCCCTGCAGCTGGCCGAAGTATTCGATGTTCTCGCGCGCCGTGAGGCGCTTGTAGATGCCGCGGGCATCGGGCAGCACGCCGAGCCGCGCGCGCACGTGCGCGGGCTCGAGGGCAGGATCGACACCGTCGACGAGCACGCGTCCGGACTCCGGCCGCATCAGCGTGTAGAGCATGCGCAAGGTGGTCGTCTTGCCGGCGCCGTTCGGTCCCAGCAGGCCGGTGACCTGTCCGTCGCGCGCGGTGAAGCTGACGCCTGCGACGGCCTGCACGCGCCCGGTGGGCGAGGCAAAGCTCTTGTGCAAGTCCTCGACCTGGATCATCGCGCTCTCCGCAGCATCAGGGCCCCCAGCCGTAGGCACCGGTGAACGGTGGCGAGTACTGCAGCTGCTCGAGGCACGCGCCATCGAGCGCGCGTGCGTCTGCCCGCGCGATGAAGTCGGCTACCAGCCGTGGAGCGCAGCCGATGCCCATGACCGTGTGACCCTGGCCGCGCAGCACGAAGTGGCGGGCATTCGGCAGCGTGGCTTGCACCTCGGTGCCGTAACGCGGCGGCGTGACCGGGTCGAGTTCACCTGAAAGCAGCAGCACGGGCCGGTCTGATTGCACGGGCTGGTGGAAGTCGGCAGGCACCGGACCCCGCGGCCACACACCACACTGCGCCTGCGTGAAGGCGACGAACTCGACGCCGAGAAGGGTGTCGGCATCCGCCGGGTTGACACGCATCCACGGCGCATCCTCGGCACAGCTCACGGAGAGCTGCAGCGGGATGTAGATCTGCTCGCCGATCAGCTGCTCCATCATGCGCGACTGCGCCATCAGCGTGTCGTAACGGCCACCGACGGCTTCGGCCAGCAGCATCGGCACCATGCCGAACAACTGCGGCGCGTAGGAGTAGAAGCGCACCACGGCCGTGACTGCCGCCTCGTTCAGCTCATCCTCGCGGGTTTCGTTGCTGAGCGGGTCGCGGTACGACACGCGCTGCGGCTGGTCCCGCAGGCGCTGGCGCAGTTCGTCCAGCCTGGCGCGCGGCGAGCCAAAGCGGCGCTTGCACTCGGCGTCGGCGTCGCAGCGCGCGAACTGCGCGTTGACCGCGTCCTCGAGGTTGCGGGCGTGTTCGGCGCCGAGGATCAAAGTCGGCGGCACTACGGCATCGAGCACCAGTGAGCGCACGGACGCCGGATGGCGTCGCAGATACTCGAGTCCGACGCGCGTGCCGTAGGAACCGCCGACCAGGTTGAACTGCGCGACGTCGAGCGCGCGACGCACGTCCTCCAGGTCCGCCACGTAATCGTTGGTGGTATACGCGCGCAGGTCGACGTCCGGACCGATCTCGTCGCGGCACGCGACCGTCAGCCGCCGGGCCTCGTCGACACTGCTGGTGTCCAGTGTGCGCAGCGCCGACGGGTCGAGCGTGCGCGGGCATTCGAGGGGACGCGACCTGCCCGTGCCCCGCTGGTCCACCAGCAGCACGGATCGCTGCCGCAACACGTCGCGGAAGGCCGGGTGCACCGTGGGAAATGCCTGCAGCGCCGACTGGCCGGGGCCTCCGGCCAGGAAGACGACGGGATCCGGCGCGGGGTTCTTCGCGACGCTCGGCACCCAGGCGATGGCGAGATCGATCTGGCGTCCGCCGGCGAGCGACGCGGTTCTCCGGGACCCGCATCGTCGCGCAACGGGCGGCGACGGTCTGTGCCTGTCCGGACTGCGCCAGCGTGCAGGGGCTGAACGTGAGGCTGCCGTAGGTCGTCGTGACCGCGGGCAGCTCCTGCCCGGCGACAGCCAGCCCTCCCGCGAGGGCCAGGACGGGACAGACGAGAGCGCGAATGACCTGTAAGAAATGCATCGGATCCTTCCGCACGACCGGCGCGCGCAACGTACACGGGCCCGAAGGTGTTCGCCAGCGGATTGGGCTACGATGCGACGATGCACTCATCGATGCCCCCGGCCACCCGGACCCTGCTGGTCCTGAACGTGGCGATTTTCGCCCTGCAGTTCGTCATGGGTCCGTTCCTCCTGCGCTGGTTCGCGCTCTGGCCGCCGGCCTCGACTCAGTTTCCGGGTGCGCCAGGGTTCGAAGTGTGGCAACTGCTCACGTACGGCTTCCTGCACGGCGGACTCACCCACCTGTTCTTCAACATGTTCGCGCTGTACATGTTCGGCGGCGAGATCGAGCGACTGTTCGGCACCCGGCGGTATCGTCACCTACTACCTGGTCTGCGTGGTCGGCGCGGCGCTTGCCCAACTGGTGGTCATCAGCAACATCGACTCGCGGCCCGTCCCCACCGTGGGCGCGTCGGGCGGCGTGTTCGGCCTGCTGCTGGCCTTCGGCATGGCGTTCCCGCAGCGACGCATCATGCTGCTGTTCCCGCCGATCCCGATGCCGGCGTGGCTGTTCGTCACCCTGTACGGCTTGCTCGAGCTGTACCTTGGCGTCACCGGCTCAGGACAGGGTGTCGCGCATTTCGCGCACCTTGGCGGCATGGTGGCTGGATTCATCCTGTTGCTGCGCTGGCGGGGCGAGCGGCGCGCGCTCTGACCCCGGAGACCTGCTGTCATGGCCGTGCATCCGAAATCGAAGACCCGTCGAAGTCGTCCCGGTATGGAAACCGCCAGGAAAGACGCCGCGCCCATCATGGAGCGCAACCAGGTCAGCCGCACCGAGGCTGAGGCCGCGATACGCACGCTGCTGCGGTGGGCCGGTGAAGACCCAGCCCGCGAAGGCCTGCTCGATACGCCGAAGCGCGTCGTCGATGCCTATACCGACTGGTTCTCGGGCTACGCCATCGACCCGCGCGACTACCTGCTGCGCACCTTCGAAGAAACCTCCGGCTACGACGAGATGGTCGTGCTGCGCGACATCGAGTTCGAGTCGCACTGCGAGCACCACATGGCGCCCATCATCGGGCGGGCGCACGTGGGCTACCTGCCCACGGGCAAGGTCGTCGGCATCAGCAAGCTCGCCCGCGTGGTTGACGTGTTCGCGCGCCGCTTCCAGGTGCAGGAAAAGATGACCGCCGAAATTGCCCGCTGCATCAACGACGTGCTGATGCCGCAGGGAGTGGGCGTGGTGATCGAGGCGGCGCACGAGTGCATGACCACCCGGGGCATCCACAAGCGCGGCGTGTCGATGATCACCTCGAAGATGCTCGGCTCGTTCCGGTCGGATGCCCGCACCCGCAACGAGTTCCTGACGTTCATCGACATCCGCGACCGCCGCTGAGCCGGCGCCACACCAAACGCGGATTCCGCGCAAGACTGGCCGGGAAGCAGCCACTGCGGCATATTGTCGCGCCCGGCACGGATCCAACCGTCGCGACCGGGTCGGCACCGGAGCCCCGGCGCCACGACGACGGAGCGCCGGGAGCGTCTCGTGCCTGCACTTTCCACCGTTCACCATCCGCTGTACCAGCTGCGCCGGACCCCGTTTCACCCGCGCACGTCCGAACTGTGCCTGCCACACAACTGGCGCCGCTGGGGCGGCTGCCTCGCCGTGGGCTCGTACGACCTCGGGCTCGACCGCGAGTACTGGGCGATCCGCAACCACGCGGCGCTGATCGACATCTCGCCGCTGATCAAATACGAGATCACGGGCCGTGACGCGGCGCGCCTGCTGCACCGCCTGACCCCGCGCGACATCCACAAGCTGCAGGTCGGGCAGGTCTACTACACCGGCTGGTGCGACGACGACGGCAAGCTGCTCGACGACGGCACCGTGACGCGCGTCGACGAGCAGGCCTACCGCCTGACTGCCGCCGAGCCGCAGTTGCGCTGGCTGCACATGAACGCCGTCGGCATGGACGTGGCCATCGTCGAAGTCACCGAGCAGATGGCGGCGCTCAGCCTGCAGGGACCCAAGTCGCGCACCATCCTGAATCACGCGTGCGAGCAAGCGGTCGACCCGCTCAAGTACTTCCGCATGGCGTTCAACTCGATTGCCGGCAAACGGGTGTCCGTTTCGCGCACCGGCTACACCGGCGACCTGGGCTACGAGATCTGGATGGACGCCGCCGATGCGCTCGTCGTCTGGGACGCGCTGATGGTCGCGGGCCACGACTACGGTATCGCACCCACCGGCATCCTGGCGATGGACATGGCGCGCGTCGAAGCCGGCCTGTTCATGCTCGACGTCGATTACACCCCGGCGAGTCACGCCTGGATCCCGGGCCAGCGGTCGTCGCCCTATGAAATGGGCCTCGGCTGGACCGTGAGCCTCGACAAGCAGGGCTACTTCGTCGGCCGCCGCGCACTGGAACGCGAGCACCGCGAAGGTTCGAGCTGGAAGATGGTCGGCCTCGAGATCGACTGGGAGGGGCTCGAGCGCGAGTACGCCGCGGTCGGCATGCCGCCGCAGATTCCGGCCTCCGCCGTGCGCGGCAGCATTCCCATTTACGCGGGCCCGCGGCAGGTGGGCTACGCCTCCACCAGCACGTGGTCGCCGGTGCTGAAGAAGTACATCGCGCTCGTGCACCTGCAGCGGCCGCACTTCGAGCCGGGCTCGAAGGTCGAGATCGAAGTCACCGTGGAGCACCACCGGCGGCGGTCGCCTGCGACCGTGGTCGCGCTGCCGTTCTACGAACCCGAGTGGAAGAAGAAGTAACGTGGCCAGCAATACCTACGACGCCCTCGTCATCGGCGCCGGCCACAACGGCATGATCGCCGCAGCCTACCTCGCGCGCGCCGGCAAGAAGGTCTGCGTGCTGGAGCGGCGTGAAATCGTCGGCGGCGCCGCCGTGACGGAGGAAATCTTCCCCGGCTACCGCTTCACCGAGTTCTCGTACGTGGTGAGCCTGCTGCGGCCCGAGATCATCCGCGACCTGCAGTTGCCGCGGCACGGCCTGAAGATCCTGCCGTTGCCGAGCACGGTCACCCCGCTCGAAAACGGCGATTACCTCGCCGGCTGGGACGACCACGACCTGACCCGCCGCGAGATCTACCGTCATTCGCCCCGGGATGCGGAGGCCTACGACGAGTACTCGCGCGTGATGGCGCGTGCGGCCAAGGCGATCAAGCCGATCATCGGACTGGTGCCGCCCGACCCGTCTTCGCTCAGCTGGCGCGACCTGAAGGGCCTGCTCAAGCTCGGCCAGTACGGCCGCTCCTTGAGCGAGAACGAGATCTACCGCATCGCCAAGCTGGTGACGCAATCGTCGGCCGACCTGCTCGAGGAATGGTTCGAGCTCGACCCGCTCAAAGGCACGAAGGCCGCGAGCGGCATCATCGGCACCTACCTCGGTCCGCGTTCGCCGGGCACGGCCTATGTGCTGCTGCATCATTACATGGGCGAGATCGACGGCGCGTTCCGTGCCTGGGGTTTCGCCAAGAACGGCACGGGCGGCGTGACGGCGGCCATTGCCGCGTCGGCACGCGCGCTCGGAGTCGAGATCCGCACCAACGCCGCCGTGAACAAGGTCATCGTCAAGGGTGGACGCGCCGTCGGCGTCGCGCTGGACAACGGCGACGAATTCCACGCCAAGGTGGTCATGTCCGCGGCCGACCCGAAGCGCAGCTTCCTGCAATTCGTCGACCAGCAACATTTCCCGGACGAGTTCGTGCAGGCGATCCGCAACTTCCGCGTCCGTGGCTCGTCGGGCAAGGTCAACATCGCGTTGTCGGGCCTGCCCGACTTCACGTGCCTGCCGGGCGAGGGCCCGCTGCACCGGGGCGCGATATCGATCAGCCCGAGCATCGATTACATCGAGCGCGCCTACGACGAGGCCAAGTACGGGCAGTACTCGAGCCAGCCGTACATGGACATGATCATCCCGTCGATGATCGACCGCGACATGGCGCCTCCGGGACACCACGTCATGTCGTGCTTCGTGCAGTACGCACCGTACGACATCGAAGGTGGCTGGACCGACGCCAGGAAGGAAGCGTTCGGCGAGACGGTGATCTCGACGATCGAGAAGTACGCGCCGAACATCCGCCAGGTGATCGTCGGCAAGCAGGTGATCACGCCGCACGACATCGAACGCATCGCGGGCATCACGGGCGGCAACATCTTCCACGGCGAACTGCTGCTGCACCAGCTGTTCTTCCTGCGACCGGCGCCGCAATGGGCCGATTTCCGCACGCCGCTCGCGGGCTATTACTTCGGCGCAGCCGGCGCGCACCCGGGCGGCGGCGTGATGGGCGCCGCAGGCAAGATGGCCGCGACCGAGATTCTCAAGGACTGGCAGTAGCACGATGACGAACCCCGACATCCTGATCGTCGGCGCGGGCCACAACGGCCTGGTCGCGGCTGCCTACCTGGCGCAGGCCGGCAGGAGCGTGCTGGTGCTCGAGCAGCGTGACCGCTGCGGCGGACAACTGGCCGGCAGCCGGCTCGCGTCCGGCGCGACGGTGCCGGGCCTGCATCCTGCGGGTCATTTGCGCCCGGCCATCGTGCAGGAACTCGGCCTGGCGCAACACGGCCTCAACGTCGACAGCAGCGCTGCGGCCTACGTCGCCGCGGCGCCGGACGGCGGTTCCCTGCGCCTGCTTTCAAACGCGACGGACGCCGCGACGATCGACGCGATCCGCCACCACTCCGCGCGTGACGCGGCGCGCTGGCCCGAGTTCGTTGCGTTCATGAACTCGGCCGCGACGTTCCTCGACGCCGCGTACGCCACGGCAATGCCGCGCCTGCCGCATTTCGACCTGCTGCAGGAAGGCCTGCCGCTCGCAGCGCTCGCGCTCAAGCTGCGGCGTCTCGGCGGCAAGGACATGTTCCGGGTGATCCGCAGCCTCTCGATGTCCTCGATCGAACTCACCGAGGAGTTCTTCGAGTCCGAGGCGCTCAAGGCCGCGATCGCGGGCGTCGCCATCCACGGCGTGACGCTCGGCTCGATGTCGGCCGGCACGGGCTTCACCCTGATCCACAACTGGCTCAATCGCGGCGGCCTGGCGCACCGCGGCGCCACGGGCGGACCGCAGGCGATCGCGGATGCGCTCGTCGCGGCCGTGCACGCGAAGGGAGGCGTGGTTCGGACCGGAGCCGCCGTCGAACAGATCCTCGTCGAGAACCAGCGCGCGACGGGCGTGCGCCTGGCGTCGGGCGAAGTGATCAAGGCCGGCACGATCGTCTCGTCGGCGGATCCGCGCCGCACCCTGCTCGGACTGGTCGGCGCACCCGAACTGCCGCCGGAGTTCGTGTGGCAGACACAGTCGATCCGCATGCGCGGGTCCGTGGCAAAGCTGTTCGTGCAGACCGATGGCCGCCACGGCCTGCCCGACGGCACGGTCGCCGTCGCGCCCACGCTGCGCTATCTCGAACGCGCCTACGACGCCGCCAAGTACGGCGAGATGTCGCAGGATCCGTACCTGGAGATCACGACGTCCGGCACGCAGGTTGCGATCCACTGCCAGTGCGCGCCGTATGCGCTGCGCGGTGGCGATTGGGATGCTGCGCGACCCGAACTCGAGCGGCGGGCGCTCGCAACCCTTGCGCTCTACTACCCGCGGTTCACGGGTTCGGTGCAGTCACTGCAATCCGTGACGCCGGTGGACCTGGAGCAGGCCTGGGGCCTGACCGAGGGCGACCTCAACCACGGCCAGTTGATCCTCGACCAGATCTTCTTCATGCGTCCGCTGCCAGGCTGGTCGAACCACCGGACACCCGTCGACGGCCTGCACCTGTGCGGCTCCGGTGTGCACGGCGGCGGCGGCATCAGCGGCCATCCGGGCCGCAATGCGGCGCGGGCGATCCTCAAAAGCTGAGCTGGCCTGCGCGCAGCACTCGCGTGCCCAGCAAGGCCGCCGGCGAGCCCTCGAACGAGCGCCGCGTCGGCGCCGTGGGCCGTTTACCTGCTGCACTGCGCGGGCGGCAAGAGCTACATCGGCATCAGTCCTGCGCCGCAGCAGCGTTTCGCAAGGCACCAGTCGGGGAAAGGGGCAGCCTTCACTCGCGCCAACCCGCCCCAGGCGCTCGCTGCCATCGCATGGTTCGAGAATCGCAGCGCTGCCGCATCGATGGAAGCGCGCCTCAAGAGGCTGCCGCGGCCGGCCAAGCTGGCGTGGTTCGGCAAGGTCAAGGGCTGGTCGTCAGCTCATCCGGCAACGTTGCAGGACGGCCTCGCCAGTCTCTGAACCCGTCGCGTAGGCAGCCCGCAGCCTTTCGTGAAAGTGCCACACGGCCGCCTCGCGCCGCGGGCAGAGCCGGCCCGCCTCGTAGTGGCCCGACGCGAGGCCAAGCTGCACCCGCTCGCAGATCCCGACGTCCTCCTCCTGGATCGCATTCGTGAACGTGCGGTCGTTGTCGATGCGCGCGAACGCCGCAGCGGTCGGCGCATAGAACCACTCGAACTCCACCCGGCATCGGCCGGGACCCAGCGGCAGCACGCGATTGGTCTGCAGCCGCCCTGGCATCACGTTGAGCATCACGTTCGGATAGACGAAGTAGTAGTAGGCGGTGCCCGCGCCATAGATGTCGTCGCCGGCCTGCAGCGGCGAATGCTGCAGTGAGTACCAGTCGAACAGTTCGACCTCGTAGTTGCGGTAGTCGACGACGTCTGCGAGGCCCGGATGCACCATGGGTACGTGGTAGCCCTCGAGAAAGTTGTCGACGTACACCTTCCAGTTGCAGGCGACGTCCCACGCTTCGTGCCGCACGAACTGCATCGCAGCCAGGTCGACCGGCGCGATGCGGTCGACGATGCCGGCATACACGATGTCGAACGCAGGCGCTGCCGGGCCGGGCGCAACGAAGACCAGGCCCTGCCACTCGCGCACCGCGAACTGCGGCAGCCGCACGTCGTCGACCTTGAACTGCACGGCGTCCTGCATTTCCGGCGCGGCAAGCAGTTGGCCCTGGGCGCTGTAGAGCCAGCCGTGGTACTTGCAGCGCAGGTTCCTGAGCCCCTTGCCGCTGCCGAGGACCAGCGGTCCTGCACGATGCCTGCAGACGTTGGGAAAGGCGCGCAGGACGCCGTCTGCGGCGCGCAACAGCACGACGGGCGTGCCGGCGATGTCGATCAGCACGTGGTCGCCGGGCTCCGCCAGCTGGGCGCGATGCGCGACCATCTGCCACGACGCGCCAAAAACCGCCCGCCGCTCCAGCTCGAGCGTGGCCTCGCCGAAGTAGCGAGCCGCGATCGAGGGCGTGCGCGCGCTCCAGCCCTTCCGGAATCGTCATGACCAACTCCCGCGCCGCGCCCGTCTCACGGCGCAGCTATTCCGCCGTGGCCGCCGGACCCACCAGGTGACGCTCATTCCACTCGATCAGTCGCTCCATTCGATCCTGCAGGTAGCTCGGCACCGTGAGCGCATGGTTCTCGCCGGGATAGATCACGAGCTGCGTCGGCACGCCGAGCGACCGCAACGCCTGGTACATCTGCTCGCTGCCGTTGCAGGGCACGTTGAAGTCCTGCTCCGCGCAATAGAACAGCGTAGGTGTCTTGATCCGGTACGCATGCAGGAACGGATAACTGAGGCGATCCCACACGCCGCGGTTCGCCCAGGGCGTGCCGAGTTCCAGCTCGTACTCTCGCGCGTACATGTCGTGACCGTACAGGGCGGCAAAGTTCGACGCGCCCGCCCCGCTTACGGCAGCCTTGAAGCGCGTGTCGCTGGCGATCACGTAGTTGGTCAGGATGCCGCCGTAGCTGCGACCGCCCACGCCGAGCCGCGCCGGGTCGGCGATGCCGGCTGCGACGACGTGATCGACCGCGGCGAGCACGTCCTGCACGTCCTTGTGGCCCCAGTCCGCATAGATGGCCCGCGCAAAGTCGAATCCGCGGCCAGAACTGCCGCGCGGATTGGCGGCGACGACGACGAAACCGCGCGCGGCGTAAGCCTGCCAGTCCGCCATGAATTCGTGACTGAACTGGTACACCGGACCGCCATGGAGGCGCAGGATCGTGGGATAACGTCGCCCCGGGACGATAGTCGACCGGCTTCACGACGAAGCCGTCGATCGCGGTGCCGTCCGCGCTCTTGAACGTGATGTCCTCGAAGCGCGCGAGCTGCTTCTGCGCGAGCCATTCGTTGTGCGCCGCCACGGTGCGCAGCGTGCCGCGCTCGACCGCCGCGAGTTCGAACGGGGTCACGTCGTCGCCCCCCAGCACGACGAGGCGGCCCTGCGGTGAAACCGCGAATCCGGCATCGAAACGCGACCCACTCGTCAGCGGCGTGACTTTGCCCGACGCGACATCGACGCGGGAAAGGTGCATGACACGGCTGTGCTCGATCAGCGCCAGCACGCTCTTGCCGTCGGGGCTCCAGCGCGGTTGCGAGAACCAGCGGTCGATCGGCGCCGGCACTCGAGTCTCGCCGGTCGCCACGTCGACGATCGCGAGCAGGCTCGGGGCGTAATAGATCCATTTGTCCTCGGCGCCGCGCACGTAGGCGATGCGACTGCCATCGGGGGACCAGGCCAGCCGCGACCCCAGGTCGGGTTCGTTATCGGCACCGTCGAACTGCGTGAGCCTGCGCTCGGTCGCTCCGGCGCGTGGTTCGATCAGGTAGAGGTCGAAGTTCGAATGCCGATCGGAGTCGGTGCCGCGGCGCGACACGAAGGCGATGTGCTTGCCGTCCGGCGACCACGCGGGCTGGGCCTCGTCATGGTCGCCGGAGGTGAGCTGCCACGCCGCGCCGCTGCGCGATCTCCTGGACGTAGAGATGTGCGCGACGCGCGTCGAGATAGCCGTCGATGTCCTTCTTGGATTGCCAGCGCCCGGTGACGATGGGCGGCGGGTTCTTCGGCTGCGGTGCACCGGCCGGACGCTCCGGGTCGTCGGCCACCAGCGCCAGCCGCTGGCCGTCCGGAGCCCACGAAAAGTCGTCGACGCCACCCGGCAGCGACGTGAGCGCACGCGCTTCCCCGCCACCGGCCGGAATGGCCCAGACCTGGGTCTCGGCGTCCTCGCCGCCACGGTCGGAGAGAAACGCGAGCCAGCGTCCGTCGGGGGACCAGGCGGGCGACCACTCGTCGTGCAGCGGCGTCTGCGTGAGCTGCGTCCGGTCGCTGCCGTCGTAATTCACCCGCCACAGGTCCGACTGGCGCTTGTCTTCGGCCTCGTTCGTCACCGTCACGCTGTAGACGATGACCTTGCCGTCGGGCCTGAACTGCGGGCTCGGCCACGTCGGCGAGGCGAGCGAGGTCGGCGGGCCCGAAGCGGTCCTGTGGCAGGTCGGCCGCGGCTGCGCCGCCAGTGCATGCGCAGGCGCCGAGCACGAAATGGCGATCCAGGGACGCGGGACTGTGCATGGTGTTCTGGCCGGGCTGCGCGACGGTTGGCGCGGGTCGCGTGATCCTAGCGAATACGCGACACTGCTGTCCCGTGTTCAGTCCAACGCAGGAGTTCGCATGGCCCGCAAACGCCCGTCACGCACCAGCGGCACCGTCGTCACGTTGCAGCATCGCTCGCAGGTCCTCGCGGACAACCCGCTGGGCGACCCGGTCGAGCGCACGCTCGGCGTCTGGCTGCCGCACGAATACGACCATGGCGCCACGCATGGACGCGGCCGGCGCTTTCCCGTCCTGTACGACCTCGTCGGTTTCACCGGGACGGGCATCGCGCACCTGAACTGGAAGCCGTTCAGCGAGAACGTCGCGGAGCGGGCCGCGCGCCTGGTGCGCGACAAGCGCATGGGGCCCGCGATCATCGTGTTCCCGGATTGCTTCACGGCGCTGGGCGGCAACCAGTACGTGAATTCGTCGGCGATCGGCAATTATGCCGACTTCCTGCTCGACGAAGTGATCCCGCTGGTCGACCGCGAGTTCCGCACGCTCGCCTCGCGCGAACACCGCGGCTGCTTCGGCAAATCCTCCGGCGGGTACGGCGCGATGATCCACGGCATGAAGTACGCCTCGCACTGGGGCGCGATCGCCAACCATTCGGGCGACGCGTACTTCGATTTCATCTACCGCGCGGACTGGCCCAACACCCTGAACGAGCTGGGGCACTTCCGCCGGCCGCCGCGCAAGGAAGGGAAGTATCAGCAGCACGCCGACTCCGCCGGTGACCGCGCAATGGCGCAGGGTATCGACGATGGCCGGGTGCGGCGCTTCCTCGACGCGATGTGGAAGAAGCAGAAGCTCACGACCGGCGAGGGCCACGCGCTGATGAACGTCTGCATGGCCGCAACCTACGACCCCGACCCGACCGCGCCCAATGGGTTCCGCCTGCCCTTCCACATGGAAACGGGTGAATTGCTGCCCGCGCGCTGGAAGCGCTGGCTGCAACACGATCCGGTGCGCCTCGTCGACAAGTACGCGACCAGCCTGCGCCGCCTCAAGGGCCTCTATGTCGACTGCGGGTGGCGCGACCAGTACCACATCCACTACGGGTCGAGGCAGTTGTCGCGGGCACTTGAAAAGGCACGGATCGCGCACCACTACGAGGAATTCGACGACACCCATTCCGACATCGATTACCGGATGGATGTGAGCCTGCCCTTCCTCTATCGCGCCCTGCAGCCCTGACCGATATCACTCCGACGTGAACCTCCCGCCCGCAGTCCCGTCGCCCTCGGCCCTGCCCGTGGAGGTTTACCGCTCGCATTGGCGTCCCGCCTGCGAAGAGCGTGCCTTCATGCTGCACGCCGTCGGCATCGGTTCGCAGGTGGTGCCGAACGGCGAGTTGTGGAGCCTCGTGGTGCTGCAGGAACACGCCATGGCCGCAGTGGCCCATCTGCGGGGCTACGACCGCGAGAATCCGCCGCAGCGGCGCATGCTGGCACGACCCGAGCAGATCCACCCCCACGCGTGGATTGGACCGGCGGTGTACGTCCTCGTCCTGGTCGCGGTCGCGTGGCTGGCCGGTCACCGGACGTTTGCCGAGAACTGGCTCGCCGCCGGGGTGCTCGACACGCTGGCGGTCCGCGGCGGCGAAGCGTGGCGCACCGTCACGGCGCTGACGCTGCACTTCGACGTCGCCCACCTGCTCAGCAACCTGGGGTTCGGCGCGTTCTTCGGCTGGCTCGCATCGCAGCTGCTCGGTCCCGGCGTGGCTTTCGGCGGCGCCGTGGCAGCAGCGACGCTCGCCAATGCGTTCAACTCGACGATCCAGCCGGCGAATCACGTGTCGGCCGGCGCTTCGACCGTGGTGTTCGCGATGCTGGGCTTGCTGGCCGCCTATGCCTGGCGGCGCCGCGCCGATTCCGGCGAACGCTGGGCCTATCGCTGGGCGCCGTTGATTGCGGGCGTGTTCCTGCTGGGATTCACGGGCGTCGGAGGCGAGAACACGGACGTGCTGGCCCATCTCACGGGGTTCGCCGTGGGCGGAGTCGCAGGTTGGTGGCTCGGTCGCTTGTCGCGCATTCCCGGACCGCGCATCCAGTGGCTGGCGGGGGTCAGCGCGCTCGCCGGCATCGCGGCCGCATGGTGGGCTGCATTCAACCTGTCGGCTTGAGCGTCGCACGAAATTCGAGGTAGGCCGCCAGCACCAGCTCGGGTGCCTCGAGGTGCGGGTAGTGCCCGAGCTCATCGAACAGCACCACGTCGGGTTGCGGCACCAGTTCGCGGTAACGTTCGGCGAGGTGGCGCCCTGAGACGGGGTCGAGCGCGCCACACAGCAGGCGCCGCGGCACCTTCGATTCGACGAGCGCCCCCACCCAGCGCGCACGATTCTGCCGGCGCTGCTCCATGTAGTTGATGCAGCGCGCGAGTGCCTGCCGTCCGTCGTCACGGATTTGCAGGGCCCAGAGGTCCTGCAGGTCGCGCTCGGAGGGCGGATGGAGGCCGCCGATGCGACGCATGGTGCGGCTGAACGTGCCGTAGGTGATTGCACGCGCAAGGATCGGGCCGAGCCAGTCGTTGGCGAGAAGCTTCTGGATCGGACGCGCGCGGTGCGTCTCCGGGAACAGGCCACCGTTCAGGAAACACAGGCTGCCGAGTTGCAGCCGTCCGTCCAGTTCGCGGGCGAGCAGTTCCTGCGCGACGGTCACGCCGTAATCGTGCGCCAGCACGTGCGGTCGCTGCACGCCGCAGCGGGCGAGCAGCGCCTCGCACAGGTCGGCCTGGATCGTGATCGGGTAGGCGTGGCCACGCGGCTTCGCCGAGAGGCCGAAGCCCAGCATGTCGAAGGCATAGAGCGAGTACCGTGCAGCGAGCGCGTCCCACAGCGGGTGCCAGTCGTAGCTCGCCGTCGGAAAGCCGTGGATCAGCAGCAGCGGCTCCTTGCCTGGCGTCGCCTGCACGCGGCAGAAAATGTCGTAGCCGCACAGCGACTCGCGGCGGCCCGCATTGATCCAGGCGTCGAGCTCGCGCGAATGGTCCATCAGGAATCCTGCAGAATGGAGCCCATGTTCGAATCCTTTCCAGCGGGCGGCAACGTCCTGCTCCAGGGCGCCAGCCGCGGCATCGGCCTCGAGTTCGTGCGGCAGTGCCTCGCCAGCACCACGGGTCGGGCACGTCGTCGCCACGTGCCGCTCGCCTGGCGGCGCCACCGAACTGGCCGCGCTGGCAGCCGCGAGCGCCGGTCGCCTGACGGTGTTGCCGCTCGACGTCACCGACGAAGCGTCGATCGCTGCCGCGGTCACGACGACGGCGCAGACGGTCCCACGTCTGCACCTGGTCGTCAATTGCGCAGGCGTGCTGCACGATGCAGCGTTGCACCTGCGGCCCGAGAAGCGGCTCGCCGACGTGCAACCGGCCGCCCTCGCCCGCGCTTTCGCCGTCAACGCGATCGGGCCCCTGCTGCTGGCGCGTCACTGCGAACCCTTGCTGGCGCACGCAGACCGCGCCGTCTTCGCGAGCCTTTCGGCGCGGGTCGGCAGCATCGAGGACAACCGGCTCGGCGGCTGGTACGCCTATCGCGGCTCCAAGGCCGCGCAGAACATGTACACCCGCACGCTCGCGATCGAATGGGCGCGCAGCCGTCGCAACGTGATCTGCGTGGCGCTGCACCCGGGCACGACCGATACCGAGCTGTCCCGTCCCTTCCAGGCCAATGTGCCGGCGCACAAGCTGTTCACCACGGAACACGCCGTCGCCGAACTGCTGCGCGTGATCGATCGCCTGCAACCGCAGGACACGGGCCAGTTCTTCGCGTGGGACGGCGAGCGCATTCCATGGTGACGACGGGACCGAGGGCATGAGCGTGGAAGCGGCCGCCGCTGCGCCCGAAACACTGCCCATCCTGTATCGCGACGAACGCCTCGTCGTGGTCGACAAGCCGTCGGGCCTGCTGGTGCACCGCTCGCCGATCGATCGTCACGAGACACGCTTCGCGCTGCAGCTCCTGCGCGACCAGCTGGGACAACGGGTCTACACGATTCACCGGCTCGACAAGGGCACCTCAGGCGTGCTCGCTTTCGGGCTCGACCCGGCGACGGCGCGCGACTACGCGGCGCTCTTCGCGCGACGTGTCGTCGGCAAGACGTACGTTGCACTGGTACGCGGCTGGCCCGCGAGCGAGGGCCTGATCGAGCGGCCGCTCACCGCCGTCGAGGACGAGCGCATCGGCTCACAGGTCGCGGAACCGCGGGAATCGCTGACCGGCTTCCGGCGCATCGCGACGTTCGAATTGCCTGTGCGCGTCGACCGGTACCCGACCTCACGCTACGCACTGGTCGAACTCACGCCGCACACCGGCCGCCGGCACCAGTTGCGCCGCCACCTTGCCGGCGCGTCGCACCCCATCGTCGGCGACTCCACGTATGGCAAGGGCCGGCACAACCGCCTGTTCCGTGAACTGTTCGGTGTGCAGCGGATGCTGCTCGCGTGTACTCGCCTCGAGTTTCCCGCGCTTGCGCCAGGCACGGCGCTGCGTATCGAAGCGCCGCTCGCGGCGGAGTTCGTTGCGTTGCTCGATCGCCTCGGCGCCGGGCACGCAGCGCATCCGCTCAGCCCATCTTCGCCTTGACCTTCGCCGTCAGGGCCGCGATCTCACCGCGCCGGCCCTTGTCCGCGATTTCGCGACCGGGTCGCGGCGGCGCCTTGCTGGCACGCTCGAGATGCTGCAGAGCTTCGGCGTACTTGCCCTGCTCGTAGAGGAACTCGGCATAGAAGAAGTTGGAGTCGATGCCGTTCGGGTTGATCTGCAGGGCCTTCTGCAGCAGCTCGGCTGCCTTGTCGTCGTTGCCGAAGCCCACCGGGAAGCCGGGCACCTTGTAGTAGAGGGCGCCGAGGCTCGTGTACGCCGAACCGTTCAACGCAGTCGGATCGAGTTTCAATGCGGCCTCCAGGTTGCCGCGCGCTTCCTTGCACAGGGACAGCGCACCGAGGCCGCCCTTGGCGCCGGCATAGCTGCTCTCGATGATCGCTTCCCAGATCAGCGACTCGGCCCGGGCCGGGTTCTGGTGGGAAAACTTCTCGGCCCGTTGCTCCAGCGCCTCGAAGGCTTCGTTGCGCTGATCGCCGGCAGGCGTCTCGTAATTGACCTGTGCCCAGGCTTGCTGGATGGCCGCGAGTTCGGCCTCGAAGGCCGGGGTTGCCGGGGCAGCCGCCAGCAGTGGGCCGGCGAGCAGGCTGGCGCAGGCAACGAAGATGCAGTGCAGATTCATTTTCACGGGCGATACCTCAGGGATGGGTGACACCCGCCGCGACGGCGGCAGCAGCCGCGTGGCGACGGATGACGGGCAGTTGCTTGCGCAGCGAGCCGTCGACGACTCCGGGCAGCAGCGCGTTGATGCGGACGAACAGGCGTTCCGGCCAGCCGAACACGGCGCTGCGGCCGCCGGCCTCGAGCAGGTTGCAGGCTGCGATGGCCACCTTTGCCGGCGGGTCCATTGCGACACCCAGTTCGGTGTTCATCGCCGTGACGGCGGCCGCGTTCATGTCGGTCTGCGTCGCACGCGGCGCGAAGTAGTGCACGCCGATGCGCGAATCCGCGAGCTCGCGGCGCAGGGCCTCGGTGAAGCCGCGCAGCGCAAACTTGGTGGCGGAGTAGGCAGCGAAGCCCGGATAGCCGAGGCTGCCGAACACGGAGCCTACGTTCAGGATCGCGGCCTCGGGCTGGGCACGCAAGTGGCCCAGCAGCGCACGGGTCAACTGGATGGGCGCAACCGCGTTGATCGCGAACAGGCGCTCCACCGCGGCATCGTCCAGCTCGTCGAACATGCGGAAGTCGCCAAGGCCGGCATTGTTGACCAGCACGTTGCACCCGGTTCCACCCCACGTGCTCGCCGCGGCAGCCACTGTGGCGCGGCCAGCGGCCGTCGCGAGATCCGCGGCGTGCCAGGCGACAGTCGCGCTGCCGCCACCGAGCTGCGCCGCGGTCCGCTCGAGCGTGGCCGGATCGCGGCCCACCAGCAGCACGCTGGCGCCACGTGCGTGCAGTTCGAGCGCCAGGGCACGGCCAATGCCGCCGCTGGCGCCCGTGATCAGTACCCGCATGGCTGCCGCCTTCATGCGCTGAGCCTCATCGTCGCGGGCTCCTGCCGTCGCGCAGCGTCGGTCTCGAGGCTGCGGAACATGTTGCCGTAGAGCCAGAACACGCCCTTGGCGCAGCGGATGACCGCTTCGCAGTCGTCTTCGGCGACGAGCTGGCCGAGGATCGATTCGAGGTCGCCCACGTGCTCCTGGTCGAGTTGCCCGTGGCTGCGCAGGTAACTGAACGCGTTCGTCGGCAGTTGCAGCTGTGACTGGATGCGATCCGCTGCGTTGAGCGCGAGCGCCACGCTGGTACCTTCCAGCACGAACACCATGCCGAAGAAGCCGAGCGGGTTGCGCCTTTGCACCGTGTCATAGGCGTACGCGACCATGCATTCGGTGGCGATGGACGGCTGCGACGCCGCAGCGGCTGCACGGTCACCGCCAGCGTGCGCGATGTCGTTCAGGATCCACTGCTCGTGACCACGCTCCTCGTCCAGGTAGTGCAGGATCGGCTCGCTCAGCCATTCATGCCGCGGCGAAATGCGCGAGCCCACCGCCATCAGCAGCGGCACCGTGTGCCGGACGTGGTGGTAGGCCTGGGTGAGGAACTCGAGATAGAGGTTGCGATCGATGTCGCCTGCCAGCGCACGCTGGATGGCTGGGGCGGCCAGCAGGTAGTCGCGCTCATTGGCGGTCTCGTTGCGCAATCGTTGGTAGAGATGCATCGGGGATTCCATGGGTCAGGAGGCGAGCTCGGCCCGGTAGAGGCCATCGAGCAGGCTCGCCGAGCGGGCGTGGATTTCAGGGCGACGCAGGCGACCGTTGGCCGTCAGCGTGCCGTCGGCAAAACAGAAAGGGCTCGGCGCGCGCGCCCAGCGGCGCACCTGCGCATAGTTGGGCAGGGAGGCGTTCGCTGCATCGATCGCGGTCTCGACGGCCGCGTCGGGCACGTCCTGGACCGTGGCTCCCACCAGCAACACGACGTAGGGTCGCGCCTCGCCGTAGGCGAGCACGGGACGGCTGCCGAGGCGTTGAGCGACCTCGCATTCGACCCATTCGGGCGACACGTTGCGGCCGAAGCTCGTGATGAAGCGATTGCCGATCCGGCCCTGCAGCTGCAGGAAGCCGTCGGCGTCGAACGCGCCGAGGTCGCCGGTTGCGACCTCGGCAACAGGCGATTGCCGTCCAGCGGCGCCGTCGCCGAGGTAGCCCAGCATCGCGTTGCCCGCAACGTGGACCTGGCCCGCGTCGTCGATGCGGATCCGGACGTGCGGCAAGGGTCGTCCTACGGTGCCTGCACGGCGCGCCGCCGGCGTGTTCAGGCAAACCACCGACGCGCATTCACTGAGGCCATAGCCTTCGTAAACGGGAATGCCCACTGCGTCGGCACGCGCCAGCAACGACTGCGCCACTTTCGCGCCGCCGACGGCGACGAAGCGCAGCGAGTCCGGGCAGGTCCAACCCTGCTCGACCGCGGTCACTAGCACCTGCAGCAATTCGGGCACGAGGATCAGGCTCTGGGGACGCTCGCGCGTCAATGTCGCCAGCAGTCGGGCCACGTCGAGACCGCGATAGCTCATGCCGGTGACGCGTGACGGCAGCAGTACGCAGGTTGCTCCGCGCAGCAAGGGCGCATAGAGGCCGGCCACGTTTTCGAGCAGCGTCGCCAAGGGCAGGACGCAGAGGTGGCGTGCGATGGGCAGCACGCGCGTGGCATCCGCAACAGCTCCGGCAATGGCTTCGAGCGCAGCGCCGGAGAGGCACACGCCTTTCGGGTTCGAGGTGCTGCCGGACGTGTAGGTGACCTTGCGGGTGCCGGCTGGCGCGACAGGACGCGCACGTCCGTCCAACTGGCGGCGGAACCGCTGCAGGCCCGACACGGGTGCAGGGCCGTCGTCTACCCAGCCTGCCAACAATCCCTGCCCGTGGGACGGATCATCGGTGAGGACCGCGTCGATCCCTGCATCGTCCAGTGCGTGCATCATCTGCGCGGGAGTGAAGGAGCCCGGCAGCGGCACGGCAAACAACTCGCCGACATGCAGCGCCAGGTCCGCGAGTGCCCAGGGCACGCCATTCTCGGCCAGCAATGCGTGACGCTCCGCGCCACTGGCGCGCAGCCACAGCAACTCCTGCTCGAGCAGCGCGGGCAGTGCGCCATACGACACCGTGCGCTGGTCGTCGACGAGCGCTATGGCGCCCGGAGGCGCCTGCTGCAGGGCCTGCAGCAGCATCAGTGACCCGACGTCCGGTGCGCGAATCCTGCGAGCCGGTCGGCATCCGGCAGGTAGCCCGCGAAGACGCGGGGATCGGTCTCGTAGTACCGGCCCCAGGAGTCGGCCGTACCGGCCACGTTCGTGGCGTCCGCACGGCCCAGTTCGATGAGGGGCGCACCGAAGCCCTCGAGGATCTGCCGCACGGCGCTCGTGGCGGTGAACACGATCCACGAATACCTGCGCTGCATGAGGAACACCGGCAGCTGCGCCACCATGCGCACCGCAGCGCGGCAGCTGGCCCCGGCGAGATTGCCGACCTCCACGATTTCATCGCGACGAATCGCACGAGCACCGCCGCGGTCGATGGAGTGCCGCTGGACGCCGGCCTGCAGGCGGGCCTCGATCGGCTGGTCGAGATACTGCTCCAGGTAAAGCGTGCTCTCACCGGCGCTGCGAATGCCCGCCACGCCGCGCAGTTCGCCCTGGCGGTTGCGGAACGAGATCAGCGTCGGCATGAAGGTGCGTACCTCGGCGCCGTGCTTCGCCGCGAAGCGAGCCTGCACGTAGGCCTCGAGTTCGACTCGACTGGGCTCACCGGCCCGCACCGGTTGCAGTTGCAGGTCTTGCCCCAGGGCGCGCAGTTCGCTGGCTGCGCGCTGCTGCAGTGTCGGGCGGGGGGCTACACGCATGATTTCGGTGGCTTCCAAGTCGGTTCCTCAGGTCCGCTCCGTTTGCGGGGCGGTCCGCGGTAAGACGGCGGCCGCGATGCAAATCAATCGGTCGACCTACAAGATCCTAATAACTCTTATTAATTCAATGGTTTATATCCAACTCACCAGCGGCTGCAAGGCCCTCGGCGACGCCGGCGGTTGATTTGCGCGGGCTGCAACGTCTTACTCGCGTGCAACCATGGAAACAGACGTGAAGGACGACCGCGCCCTCGTGACCGCGATGCTCGCCGGCGACGAGCGGGCATTCACTACGTTCTTCGAAACGTACTTCCCGCGCGTCTACCGTTTTGCGCTGCCACGCATGAACCGCAATGCGGACGCCGCCAAGGACGTCGTGCAGTCCACGCTGATCAAGGCGATGCGCGCGATCGGCGACTGGCGCGGCGAGGCGACGCTGTTCACCTGGCTGTGCCAGATCTGCCGGCGCCAGATTGCCGATCACGTGCGCAGCCAGCGCCGGCACACGTCGAAAGTGGTGCTGATCGACGACAGCGACGAAGTTCGTGCCGCGCTCGAGTCGCTCGAAGCGCCCGTGACGGACGATCCGCTGCATGGCGCCGATCGCGCCGAACTCGGGCGCCTGGTCCACGCCGTGCTCGACCGCCTGCCGAATCGCTACGGCGAAGCACTCGAGTGGAAGTACGTCGAAGGCCGCTCGGTCGAGGAGATCGGCGAACGGCTCGGCATCGGGCAGACCGCGGCGCAGTCATTGCTGGCGCGCGCGCGCATCGCATTCCGGGAAGGGGTGGAGGCTGTCTTCGGCGCGTCGGCAAACGACGTGCTGGCCAGCCTCGGAACATGAGAAAGAAAACATGACAGAACACGAAGACATGCGGCGCGACACCGCGGACGACGGCACCGACGGCGATGCCGACCTGGCCGCCTTGCTGCGCGCAGTGGGCGCACGACCGCAGCCGCCCGCGGACGCGGCGGCGGCAGTGCGCGCGGCGGTCGCCGCTGAATGGCGCGCGACGGTGGCGCGACAGGCGCCGGCGCGCCGGCGGATCGTCCAACCCTGGCTGGCACTCGCGGCGTCAGTCGCCGCGGTCGCAATCGGGGTAGGGATCGCCGTGCCGCGCTGGAGCGGATCCGGGGCGCCGGTCGCGACCGTTGCCAGCATCACCGGCACGGCGGAGGTGCGCCATGCGCAGTCGGCAGGCTGGCAACCCTTGTCGGCGGGCGCGCAGGTCGCCGCCAGCGACGAGATCCGGACCACGAGCGCCGGCCGCATCGCGCTGCGTCATCCAGATGGCCTCGAGTTGCGCATGGACGCCGCCACGCAGCTGGCGTTCACGGGCGCTGCGCGCGCGTCGCTGATAGGCGGCCAGGTGTATGTGGACGCAGGACGCGGCGGCTCTGGCAGCGACTGCTTTCGTGATCGGCACGCCGCAGGGCGACGTGCGTCACCTCGGCACGCAGTACTCCGCTGCCCTTGTCGACGGCGGCGTGCAGGTCAAGGTACGCGAGGGCTCGGTGTCGATTCAGCGTGCCGGGAGGCCGTTGACCGCCCGTGCCGGCGAAGCGCTTACTCTGCTCAACAACGGGACCGTGACGCGGGCTGCCGTGCCCTCCTATGGCGAGACCTGGCGGTGGGCCGAGGCACTCGCCACAGGGTTCGCCATCGAGGGACGCTCGCTCGACGAGTTCCTGACCTGGGCTGCGCGCGAGACCGGCCGCAAATTGGTCTATGCGTCGGCCGACGCGGCACGCGAGGCCGAGCTCACGCAGCTCAAGGGTTCGATCGCCGGGCTGGCGCCCGAAGCAGCGGTGGCAGCCGTGCTGGCCTCCGAGCCGGGACTGCAGCACCACATCGCGGGTGGGCAGATCCGCGTGGAGCGCGCCGACCGCTGAGTGCGACGTCGCAATAGTCGCGTGGGCGACAGTCCGCTACCATCGTGCGGTCCGGCCGTCGCGATGGCTCGGGCGCACCCATGCCCACCTGCAAGCCACGACTCCTGCGCCGCGCCTCGATCAAGGGCGTCACACTCACTGTGCTGGCCGCTTGCGGTGCCGTGACACTCGCCAGCGGCGCTTACGCGGCTGCACCGTTCCGTGGCCGGCCGGTGCAGTCGGTGCTCGACGAACTGGCCGCCGCGGGCAACCTCCAGCTGGTCTACACCTCTGCCGTCGTGCCGCGCACTGCCTTGCTGGCCGACGAGCCGACCGCAGGCCCCGCGCTCGAGGCGATCACGCAGGTGCTGGCTCCGCTGGGCCTGCAGCTGCAGCGCATCGAGGGCAACATCTATTCGATCGTGCCGCAGTCCGAGCGACCGACGGCCGCGGCCCGGGCCGTGCCGCCTGCGCCGCATGCCGACGACGGACATCGTCGAGATCGTCGTCACGGCCAGCCGCTACTCGCTCGCAACCGACGTCCCGGAAGTGCACGCCTTCCTGTCGCAACAGGAACTGGAGGCGCTGCCGCGCCTCGCGGAGGACGCGCTCAAGGCGGTGCATCGCCTGCCGGGCGCCGCGAGCAATGGGCTCTCCGGGCTCGCGCACATCCGGGGCGGCGATACCAACGAGACGCTGGTCATGTTCGACGGCCTGCCCCTCTACGAGCCCTTTCACCTGCGGCTGCTGCAGAGTCCGTCGAGCGTGCTCGACGAGCGCATCGTCGACAGCCTCGACGTGTACGCGGGCGGATTCACGGCCGAGTACGGGGATCGCATGAGCGCGATCATCGATGCACGCTCGTTGCGCCCGGCAGCGGACGAGTACTACGAACTGGGGCTGAGTCTCATGCATTCGACGGCGCTCGCGTCGCAGCGCTTTGCCGAGGGCCGCGGCCAGTGGCTCGCCTCGATTCGCCGCAGCAACCTGGACGAGGTCGCGGACATCCTGCGGTCGGAAATCGGCGAGCCGACGTACCTCGACGGATTCGTGCGGGTCGACTACGAGTGGTCCCCCGCCACCCGCGGCAGCTTCCATGCACTGCTGGCCAACGACGAGGCCGAGATCAATAACTCGGAGGAGACCGAACACGCGGATGCGAGCTACTCCAACACGTACCTGTGGGGCACGCTCACGCACGAGTGGTCGGAGCAGTGGTCGGGAACCGCGCTGGTCTCCTTCACGGACGTGGGCGCGCAACGCGAGGCACGCGTGCTGGAGCCCGGCCAGCGCGTCGGCTTCGTGAATGACGAGCGCGATTACGACGTGCTGGGACTGAAGTTCGATGCCAGCTACGCGACCGACCGCTGGCTGCAGCGCGCCGGCGTGGACGTGCGCTGGCTCGCTGCGACTTACGATTACGAGAGCGCAGTCGATTTCGCCGTGGGCTACCCTTTTCCGGGCGTGCAGGCGCAGAGCTTTTCGCGCGCGCTGACGCCGGAGCCCAGCGGTGAGCACCTGGCCTTGTACTACACGGTGCGTGGCAGGATCACGGATTCGCTCACGGTCGAGGCAGGATTGCGCTGGGACGAGGAAACCTACGGCGACGATGCGGACGACCAGCTCGCGCCGCGGTTCAACCTGGCGTGGCGCGCCAGCGAGGACACCCGCCTGCTCGCGAGCTGGGGCCGCTTCCAGCAGTTCCAGGGCATCGAGGAATTGCCGGTCGAGGATGGCATCGACGAGTTTTCGCCCGCGCAGAGCGCCGATCACCTGATCCTCGGGCTCGAGCATGACCTCGCCCCCGCTTATGCGTTGCGCATCGAGGCGTATCGCAAGGACTACACCGACCTGCGCACACGCTTCGAGAGCCTGTACGACCCGCTGTCGCTGGCGCCCGAACTGCGCTGGGACCGCGTCGCGATCTCGCCCTCGTCGGCGCTCGCGACCGGTGCCGAGCTGCTGCTCACGCGCCGGCCCGTCGACGCGTGGAGCGGCTGGCTGGGCTACAGCCTGGCGCGCGTCACCGACCAGGAGAGCGGTTCACGGGTGCGCCGCAGCTGGGACCAGACGCATACCGTGAACGCCGGGCTGCTGTGGTCGAGCGGCCCCTGGCAGGCCACGCTCGCCACGCAATACCACACGGGCTGGCCCGTCACTCCCATCGGTCTCGACGCCCAGGGCAACGTCGTGCAGGGCACCCGCAACGACGCGCGCTACAGCTACTTCGGATCGGTGGACGCGCGCGTGAGCCGCCAGTGGACCCTGCCACGCGGCACGCTGACGCTGCACGGCGAGATCACCAACGCGCTCGATCGCCGCAACCCCTGCTGCACCGACATCACGTACCGGACGGACGGCGCAACCTCGACGCTCGATCGCGATCTGCGGCACTGGCTGCCGCTGGTGCCTTCGATCGGCGTGCTCTGGAAGTTCTGACCTCGCGTCAGCCGACGCCGTGCTGGCGGAACCAGGCGAGGCATGCAGCCCAGCCGGCGGCCGCGTCGTCCGCACGATAGCTCGGGCGGTAATCGGCGAAGAACGCATGGCCCGCCTCCGGAAACACGGTGATCTCCGACGGCTTGCCGGCCGCCTTGAGCGCCGCACTCATCGCATCGACGTCCGCGAGCGGGATGCCCTGGTCCTTGCCGCCGTACAGGCCCAGCACCGGCGCGTTGATGCTCGCGACGACGTCGAACGGATACTTCGGCTGCAGCGCAGTCGCCTCCCCTTTCAGCCGGCCGTACCAGGCGACGCCCGCCCGCAGGCCGGGGTTGTGCGCCGCATACAGCCAGGTGATGCGCCCGCCCCAGCAGAAGCCGGTGATCGCGAGCTGCTTGCCGTCGCCGCGGCTCGACTTGCGCGCCCACGTGACGGTCGCGTCGAGATCGGACATCACCTGCGCGTCGGGGACCTTGCTCACGACTTCCGCAAAGATCTGCTTCCAGTCGGTCATCTTGGAGACGTCGCCCTGGCGCGCGTAGAGCTCCGGCGCGACCGCCAGGTAGCCCTCGCGCGCAAACCGGCGACACACGTCCTTGATGTGCTCGTGCACGCCGAAGATCTCCTGCACGACGAGCACGACCGGGAAATCGTTGCCCTTGGCGGGCATTGCGCGATACGCCGGGATTTCACCGTCCGTCACGGGAATACGCACTTCGCCGGCCTCGAGCCCTTCCGCGCTGGTGCTGATGGCGTCAGCCGCGACAGGGTGGGCGGCGAGCGCGAAACCCGTCGCGAGCGAGGTGACGAGCATCTGCCGCCGCGTCAGCGTGCGGGAGCCGAGCAGGGAGTCGAGTTCGGGGCCGGTCCATTGGTCGTGCATGGTGGGTTTTCCTCCTGAATCGTTGCGACAGGTCAGCCGGGTTCGACGCCCGGCTGGTACGGCTGTGCTTCGGCTGCCACGGCTGCGGCGACCTCGGGCAGCACGGCATAGCGCGTGAAGTCGTCGGGCATTCGTTTCGCCCGACCCGTCTGCAGGTCGATGCAGACGTAGTGCAGCAGCGCGCGCAGCAGCGTTTCGCCATCGGCTTTGCGGCGGACCTGGAACCGGCGCTCGATGCGCAGCTTGCAGTCGTTGCGCACGGGCCAGGTCGCCACCTGGATCGCGTCGCCTTCGACCGCGGCCCGCAGGTAATTGATCTGCGTGCGCCACACCGCCATGCCGCGATTGAGCGACCGGCACAGTTCCGGGCTGATGCCGCGCGAGATCGAGTGGGCCCAGGCACAATCGTCGAGCCAGGCCACGTACACGGCGTTGTTCACGTGACCGTAGCCGTCGATCTCGGTGTGCACGGCGATGCGTTCGTGGATGAAGGGCGACGGCAGGTCCCAGCTCACGGTGCTGCATCCTGCGCCGGCGCCTTGCCGAGCATTGCGTCGAGACGCACGTCTTTCCCGGACCACAGCGTCGCGAGCCATTCCTTGTAGCGCGCACGCAGTTTCGAATCGGTGCCGTAGTCGCCGCCGGTGGCGCTCCACGGCTCGATCGGACGGCGCAGCACGTGCATGCGCACGGTGCCGATACGGCCGCAGCAGAAGTCCCAGAGCGTGGGACTGGGCTCCGCGTAGGCGAGCGTCACGTCGAGCACCGAATGCATCATGCCCCCCATCGCGGAGAGCACGAACGCGACGCCGCCCGGGCGCGGGCGCAGCAGGTTGCGGTAGGGCGACTTGGAAGCGCGGTGCTTGGCTGCGGTGAAGCGCGTGCCTTCGACGAAGTTCATGACCGACGTCGGCATCAGCGCGAACCGTTCGCAGGCCTTGCGCGTGGCAGCGAGGTCTTCGCCGCGCGCTTCAGGGTGCTGCTGCAGGTAAGTGGCTGAATGGCGCTTCATGAACGGAAAGTCGAGCGCCCACCAGGCGAGACCGAGGAACGGCACCCAGATCAGCTCCTGCTTGAGGAAGAACTTCAGGAACGGGATGCGGCGGTTGAACGCTTTCTGCAGCACCAGGATGTCGACCCACGAGCGATGGTTGGACAGCACGAGGTACCAGCTGCGCGGGTCGAGCCCGTCGACGCCGTCCACCTCGAGTCGCAGGACGCCCATCAGCTGGAAGATCGCGCCGTTGCAGCTGATCCAGGCCTGCGCAATCCAGATCATGAGGGCGCTCGTCCAGCGCCGCCACGCGGCGAGCGGGACGAGCAACTTCGCCAGCGCGACGACCAGCAGGATCGGCACCCAGAACACCACGTTCACGCCCATCAGCAGGAGCGTGACGATTCCCTTCAGCGTCGAACCACGTCGCGACTGCACGGTCGGGCAAACCTCCAGGGCCGGGTGTGAGATTATGCCCGGGTCGCGCCCCTGGAGCATTCGATGCCGCACGAGTTGTCCACCCTCGAAGCCCGGGTCGTCGGTTGCCTGATCGAGAAGCAGATCGCCACGCCGGACCAGTACCCGCTCTCGCTCAACGCGCTGGTCAATGCCTGCAACCAGAAGAGCAACCGCGATCCGGTGCTGAACCTGGACGAGCGCGAGGTCCAGGCGGTGGTCGACGGCCTCATCCGCCGGCAGGTCATCCTCGAGAAATCGGGCTTCGGCAGCCGCGTCCCGAAGTATCACCAGCTGTTCTGCAATACGCAGTTCGGGTCACTGAAGTTTTCGCCGGCGCAGACTGCCATCGTCTGCGAGCTGCTGTTGCGCGGCCCGCAGACCCCCGGCGAATTGCGAACCCACGCCGGCCGCCTCGCCACCGTGAGTGGGCTCGACGAGGTGGAGAATGCGCTGGAAGACCTGGAGACGCGACCGGAGGGCCCGTTCGTCGTGAAGTTGCCGCGTGAACCGGGCCGGCGCGAGTCGCGTTACGCGCAGCTGTTCACGGGGCCGATCGATGTCGCCGCGATGGAGGCTGCGCAGGCAGCGATGCCGTCCATGGCTGCAGCGCGGAGCGGGCGACCCATCGCTCCCGGCCCGCGTCGAAGCTCTGGAAGCCGTAGTGGCAGACCTGCGCGCCGAACTCGACGCGCTCAAGGCACGACCGGCCTAGAGCGCGTCGCTGCGCACCAGCCAGCGCGCTATCGGGTCGCGGCGCTGGCGGTCTTCTGCGGCACGTCGGTCTGCGGCACGAACACGAAATACGGCGTGGTCACCTTGCCTCCCGGCGCGACATACGCAGGTGCCGGCTCACCTGGATCGCCCAGGCTGCGCACGTAAGCGTAGATTGCCTTGAGGTCGTCCCGCGTCATCTGCTGCAGCGCATAGGCCGGCATCGGCGGCAGCCGGTCCTTGGCCGCATGCTCGAGCCACTGCGCCTCCGTCATCCTGCTCATGACGAGCCGCAGATTGGCCGCATACGTCGTGCCCCAGGGGCCCTGGAATCCAACGGCGCTGCCTTTGAGCCAGTCCTTTTCCGGGATGGCCAGGTTCTTTTCCATGAACCCTGCGGTGTGGCAGTCGTTGCAGCCGCCGATCATCGCGACGTAGCGGCCGCGGGCGACCAGCGAGGAATCGGCGGCATTGGCCGAGGTGACGGTCATTGCAATGGCAAATGCTGCGACGAGATCGCGCCACGAATTCTTGTGCATGATTTTCTCCCGTGCGTGTGGACGCAACCCCTTTGCGCCCTGCATTCGAGCCGGCCAGCGACCGGACTGCGAATGGGCGGGAGTCTCGCGGAACGATGGCGCGCGCGGAAGTAGGAAGGTGGCTGAAAGCGGCGAGCGGTTCTGCCGACACGACCAGGCGTGGCCGGGGCCGACGCCGGCAGGCGAGCGCGACGATGAGAACCCTCACTCCCGCCCTGTCTCGCAGGTGCAGGACACAGGCAGGAGCGAGGGTGTGTGGAGGGTTACTTGAACAGACGCCGGGTCAGGTGCTCGGCAAGCTCGTTGCCGTTCTTCGACTTGAAGCACTTCTGCTTCTGCGTCGAGCAGTGCATGCCGTTCATGAGGGTGTATTCCTGGTCGTCGAAATTTCCATCCGAATGCATCTTGGTGAACTTCCGCACCGCGTCGGCGCCAAGGTACTGCTCGGTGAAGGACATCGAGATGCCGGTGCCATCGGCACAGAAGCCGGCTTGTCGGTCGCAGATGACGCCCTTGGCCGGCGAGTACACGCCGTTGCCGAATTCCTTTTCCGCGTCGCCAGCCATCGCGGCCATCGGTGCCAAGGCGCATAGCGCCGAGAGCAACGCGCCACGCGTCATTCCCTCAATTGTTCGAATCGACATGTGACTCTCCTCGTCGTGGTTGTATTCGCAGGCATGCGCGACTGAATGGTCGCGATGATCAATTGCCAAACAGCTGCTTCGTGTAGCGCGGCTCGACCGCGTCGCCACGGCGCTCGGCCATGCAGGCACGCTCGCCAGACCGGCAGTCGACGCCGTTCGAGAGAACGTAGCTGGCGGTGTCCATGTCCGGGTTGTCGGACATGAGCCTGACGATCTTCGCCTCCGCCGCAGCGCCCAGGTACATCCTGGTGTACGCAGCCGATATGCCCTGGTCGTCGACACAGAAGCCCGACGCCTTGTCGCAGATCACGCCCTGCTCGGGAAACGTGATCGCTGCGCTCGGCCTGGCGGTGCCGGTTGGCTTCGACGCCGATCCCGTGCCGGCCGCGGGCGTCGTGCCGAAGAGCACCGGCGTGTACTGCGTCGACACCGTGTCGTTGGTCTTCGACTTCGTGCAGACCCGGCGCTGCGACACGCAGTGCGTACCGTCGCTCAGCGTGTACTCGGACCCGTCGAAGCTGCCGCCACTGGTCATCGCAGCCAGCTTCTGCTCGGCCGCAGGCCCCAGGTACTCGCGCGTAAGGCCCATCGAAATGCCCTGCTCATCCGCGCAGAAGCCGGAGGCCTTGTCGCACAGCACGCCTTCGTCGGGCGAGTAGATGTCGTAGGCCATTGCGAACGTGGGAACCAGCGCCATTGCGCCGGCCGCAACAATCAGCATCTTCTTCATCATCGATGTCTCCCTGCAATCCGCTGGATCAATTGAATCGGTTGACGCCCGGGTACGGCTCGTCCTCCGGCATGAGGTGGGTCAGGTCGTGGCTGCCGCTCGTCGTGCCATTGGCTGCAACGCCCGCCAGGCGGCGGCCCACGTTCCTGCCGCCGGTGTCGTAATCGAACACCACGGCACCGATCACGTCGTCAGCGACTTCCGTCAGGAAGCCACGTACCTGCGAGGACGCGACGGCGGACGCCTTGAGATCGGCCACCTGCGTGACAGTCTTCGCTACCGGGTCGAACCGCATCAGCTTGCCGTTCGCGGTGCCGTAGAAGATCTGGCCAGCCTTCGTGACCAGGAATTTCGTGGACGGCACGTCGGCCAGGTTGGCGACCACCTGGGTGACCGTGATCGGCTGCCGGCATAAGTCCGCGTCGGCGACGCCCTGGTCGATTTCGAAGATCGCACCGAGATCGCTGGTGCCGGTACGGGTCGTCGCCATGTACAGGGCTTGCTGGCCCGCCGCATACGTCGGGCCCCAAAGCGGTGCGTGCGCATCACTCGAGATCGGCGCCTTTGCAGGATTCGACTGTGTCGCTGGTCCGAAGAGCCCCGATTCCGAGCGGACGTTCTTGTCTTCCGCGCGCACGCACGTGAGCCTGGTATTGAATTGCCTGAGCCCCGTGTAGACGATCGAATCGAGCCCGGCAAAGTAGACGGCCATGCCGCGCGCAGCAGGGATGTACACCTGCTGTTCGACGCCGTCGTTGTAGCCGTTCGTATTCTCGACCCACTTCTGGTACTTGCCGGTCGCCGGGTCGATCCTGGCGAGGATCTCTTCCTGGTTCCGGTGCAAGATGTCCGTGAACAGGTAACGCGTCCCCCACACGCTGCCGTCCGCGGTTCGCGCGAGTTCCGGCGAGAAGCTGTCGCCGGCCTGCGCGGCAAAACTCGCGATGTTGCCGGTCTTGACGTCGACGATGTACACCCCTGCCTTGGCGCCGAAGTTTCGGAACGGGATGGCGGCACCCTTGTACCCTCCGACCTTGTCGGGGTTGGCCGTCATGTCGTATTGCGGCGGGGTCTCGCCGATGCGTCCCATGGCAGTGCCATTGCCAAGGTCGAGCAGCTTGCCGAACGGGTACGCACCGGCGTCCGTGTCCAGCCGCACGGTCGTCGTCTTGTCCGTCACCCGGTCGTACTTGTTGATGACCATCGAGGCGTTGGACGCGATGAAGCCCAGCCAGACGACGTAGCGGTCCACCAGCGGTTCGGTCGCGGCGCCACCCACGGCAGGGTCGCCGACGAATGCACGGCCGGTCGTCTTCGCGTCGCCCAGCACGACCGGCCGGCGCACGAAGCCACGGCCGGGGTTGATCTCTTCGATCGATCCTGGCGTCACGCATTCATAAGCGCCATTCGCGCAGTCTTCGCCGATGTCGTTCGTAGTCACGAACAGCAGGCGCGACTTGTCCGAGTACGTCGCGCCCATCAGCATTTTCTGCTGCGTGTACAGGTCGTCGAAGCGGTTCTGCAGCACCAGCTGGCCGTTGCCGTTGGTGTGAGTGAAGATCATCGGCGGCGCGTCCGTAATCCCTGCGTAGGCGGGGTCGGAGCCGTTGAGGCCGGAGCACAGCAGGATGCCCTCGTCGGACGGTTTCAGGTTCAGCAAGCCCTGCATCCGGTAGCACTCCTGACGGGTGCCCCAATAGATGTTGCCACCCGGAGAGTCGGAGCCGCTCCATAGATTCATCATGCCGCCACCGACGGTCTCGGTGGTCCAACGCACCTTGCTGCGCGTCTCGTCATAGAAGATGTGCCGACCCAACCGGTTCAGTGGATCGATGCGGTACTCGCCCGTGTCGAAGTTGCCCAGCGACACGAACGTCCAGGGCTGCGCCAGGTCGGCGACGTTCGACGGCTTCAGCGCGAACATGCGCCCCCACTTGCGGTAGGTCTGCTTACCGTCCGCGATCGGGCCGGTCGGGCACGTCGCTGGCTCCGTCGGCTTGACGGGGTTCGACAGCGTGTAGTCCTCGCCATTGCGGCCGAGATAGACGACGGTGCCGCCCAAGTCGTCCTTGCCCCAGGCCATCTCCGACGCACGACCGCTCAGTGATTTGCAGTAATCGCCCTGCGCCAGCTCGAACTCGAAGAAGTCGTAGACGACCGTTTCCTTGAGGTAGTTCGCGCTGGACTTGTCCAGGTTCACGTGGATCGAGCAGGCCGCGACCGTCGCGACCGCCACCTTCCGCCAGCAGCAGCATCGACTTGCCATCGCCACTCAGCAGCGGCCTGCGCCAGAAGTCCGAACGGGGTTCGTCCGTCAGCACGTCTCCGTTCAGGCCTGCGGTCTTGCCGCTGCCTTCCCGCGACAGCGTCTTCAGGACCTCGAACTTGTCGTTGTAGGGATCGAAGCTGTACACGACGCCCGAGCCGGCATAAACGGCTTCGTCGAGGATGCCGTAGAACTTGTTGTCGGCCGGATTGAAGACCAGGCTGTATGCCTCGTTCCGAGCGGTCCGGATGTACGGCCGTCCGGTGAAGGTCTTCAGTACTTTCGTGGCACTGCTGTCCGCGCTGAGCTGGTAGATCTCGCCGAGCTGGTTGACGCCGCCGCCCATGCCGGACAGCAACAGAGTGGTCGTCGGGACGACCGGCAGCGGCGCGTTCGGCACGACGGGCGCGACCGGCGGCGCCACGGTGGTGCCTGCAGCTGACGGCGTCGTCGTGACGCTGTGGTCGACGGTCGAGGTGGTGCCGTCCTCGTGGTGGGTCGTCGCGATCGTGCTGGGAGGGGGCGGAGTCGTCGTGCCTCCTGTCCCGTTGGTGCCGCCGGACCCGCTGCCACCGGCACTGCCAGATCCGGAATGATGATCATCCCCGCACGCGGTCAACCCGAGGGCGACCAGGAGAGCCAGGGCGAAATGGGTCGTATGCTGTCGACTCATCAGTGTCACTCCATGAACCTGCTACCGGGAACCGCCGGGCCGTGCCGCAGGGGTGTCGCTGCGCGGCGCTCGGGCCTGGTGATTTCTTGCTGCGGTTAATCTAGTGACGTCCACACCGGGATTCCGTGCACTAGAATTCGAATTGGATATGTCTGTGGCGGCGGCACCGGCCATCGCGTGCGCCGACAGCGCAGCGATCAGTGCGGCGAAAACACGGCAGAAGCAGCGCTTTTCGGCAACTCAATCGGCGCGAGCCCGGCGCTCTCTGCGTCGCCGGGCAGGACTCATGTAACGTGTTACACAGGAGGGAAGTCGCCCATGCACCGCAAAGCCCGATTTAGACCAGGTCGAAATTGAACGACTGCGGGGACGCAACACGTGAGCACGCCGACTCCCGCTCAGTCGCTGCAGGCAACGGTCGACCACGTGCTCGATTCCGCCAGGTTGAAGGCGTCACCGACGCTCTCGCGCCTGCTCCGCTACCTCGCAGCCCACCAGGACCTCGCTGCCGCCGGACGGCTCAACGCTTACAGCATCGCGACCGACGCGCTGGACCAGCCGACGGAATTCGACCCGCAGTCGAATGCCATGGTCCGCGTCTACATCACGCGCCTGCGAACACTGCTCTCCCGCCACGCCGCCGAGGAAGGACGCGAGTCCGGTCATGCGTTGCGTCTGCCTGCGGGCAGTTACCGGCTCGAACTGGTTGACGCTGGCGCCGACGGTCACGTCGAAGCGTTGCAGCCGTCGATCGCGATCCTGCCGCTCAGCAACCTGAGCGGCGACGAACGGCAGCGACTACTCTGCACCGGCCTCTCGCACGAGATGCTGAACCTGCTGTCGCAAACCCGGCAGATTCGCGTGCTCGGCGCCGACACGGTGTTCCGCTACCGGGACCGGGACATCGAACCTGTCGTGGCGGGCACGGAACTCGAGGTGGATTACGTGCTGAGCGGGACGCTCCGCACGGACGCCGCGTCGCTTGTGATCACCGCCACGCTGACCGACGTGCTCGAGCGGCGGCAGGTGTGGGCGCAGCGCTACCCGATCGCGCTGGACCATGCCGCCATCCTCGAAGTGCAGGATGAACTCGCGGCCAGCGTCTGCGCCACGCTGGTCAGCATGGGCGGCGTGATCGACCTGGCGCAGCGACGCAAGCACAGCCCGGCGTTTTCCGCCTACGAGGCCGTGCTGCGTTTCTACGAATACCAGGAGACGTATTCACCGCAGATGCACGCGGCGGTACGCGAAGCACTGGAGCAGGCAGTGCGGATCGAACCGGCCTATGCCGAGGCCTGGGGCTGCCTGTCCGGCATTCACATCAACGAATACATCTTCGATTTCAACCGGCGCGACGGTGACGAGGACCCATTGACTCGCGGCGCCGGCGCTGCGAAGCGCGCGCTCGCGCTGGAGCCGGGCAACCTGCTCGCCCGCTATGCGCTGGCGACAGGACATTTCTATCGCGGCGAGATGACGCTTTTCCGGGCCATGACCGGGGAAATTCTCGACCTCGCCCCGAACCGGATCGAGATCATGGCGGGCCTGGGACTGCACCTGGCTAACGGCGGCGACTGGGAGCAGGGCCTCGCGCTGCTGGACCGCGCGCGCGCGTTGAATCCGCTCCATCCGTCCTGGTACTGGTTCCCGTACTTGCTCGACGCCTATCGGCGCCGGGACTACTCGCGGGCTCTCGCCTGCGCCAACCGGCTCACGATGCCCGAGTTCTTCTGGGAATCACTGTACCTGGCCATGATCCACGGGCAACTCGGCACGAAGGCGGACGCGCACGCGGCGCTGGAGCGCTGCCTGACTATTCGCCCGGACCTGGCGTCGAAGGCGCGCGAGATCATTGCACGGGTCATACCGCAGCCCGAACTGGCCGAGCACTGCGTCGAGGGCCTGGTGAAAGCCGGACTGACCCTCGCCCCCGCCCGCTCCGACGGACGCGGATCAGGGCGCCAGGAACCTACAAGCCGGCCTTGACCATTTTCCGGCGCAGGAATGCGATCTGCGTCTGCAGTGGCAGCTCTTTCGGGCAGACGTCGTGGCAGCCGAGCAGCGTCATGCAGCCGAATACGCCATCGTCGTTGCCGACGAGCTCGTAGAAGTCGGCATCCGTCCGCTGGTCGCGCGGGTCGAGCGCGAAGCGTGCGATCTTGTTGAGACCGACCGCGCCCACGAAATCCTCGCGCATGCGCGCCGTGCCGCAAGCCGCAACGCAGCAGCCGCACTCGATGCAGCGGTCGAGCTCGTAGATCTTGTCCGCGAGTTCGGGGTCCATGCGCTCCTCGAGGCGCGTGAGATCGGCCTCTGCGCCCAGCGAGTGCACCCAGGTCTCGAGTCGCTCGCTCATGCCGCGCATCCACTTGCCCGTGTTCACGGACAGGTCGGCGATGAGCTCGAACGCCGGCAGCGGCGCCAGTGAAATGTCGGCGGGCAGGTCCTGCGTCAGTGTGCGGCACGCCAGCCCCGGGCGACCGTTGACCACCATGCCACAGCTGCCACAGATGCCCGCACGGCAGACGAAGTCGAACGCGACGGACGGATCGAGCTTCTCGCGGATCTCGTTCAACGCGATGAACAACGTCATGCCTGGCGCTTCCTCGAGCTCGAACACGTCGAAGTGCGGCACGCTCGCGGGATCCTGCGGGTCGTGGCGCAGGATGTGGAAGTGGAGCATGCGCCGGGGCCCGTCGGCGACGGGCAGCGTCTGGGCCGGCGCCGAACCGACGTTCTTGTGCCTGGATGCTTGGTTGGCTACTGGGGCGCTCATGTCGGCACTTTCTCGTCGCTGCGTTCGGTGCGGTCGCCGCGCTGCGGCGGGCTGGTCGTGGGCAGCATCTCGTCGATGCGCTCGTTGCGTCCGCGCAGACCGGACGGCAGCAGGTGCTCGTACGGCATGAGCGCGGCCTGCACCGCGTGCCGGCCCTCGCCCTGAGCCGCCTCACGCAGGCGTGCCACTGCGGCCGCGCGCTGCGGTGTGTCGGGATGGTCCACGTAGTCCTTGTTGCCATATCCACGCCAGCCGGGTGGCAGTTCCATGCCGCCCACGTCGAGCGCTTCGTAATCCAGCGTCGGCAGCGTCGCATTCGCATCGGGCCAGGTGGCCAGCGTGCGCTGCAGCCATTGCGCGTCGTTGCGCCGCGGGAAGTCTTCGCGGAAGTGCGCGCCGCGGCTTTCGGTGCGCGTGAGCGCGCCCTGCGCGACGCACAGCGCCACCTTGAGCATCTTCTGCACGCGATACGCCGTGACGAGTTCGGGGTTCGGGCCGTCGCGGCGCGAACGCAGGCCGATGTCGCGGCTGCGCACCAGCAGCTCCTGCAGCTTGTCGACGGCCTGCTGCAGGTCGGCGCCGCGGCGGAAGATGCCGACGTTGTCGGTCATGGTCTGCTGCATCTCGGCCTTCAGCGTGTCGGCCTGCTCGCGCCCGCCGTGGTGCAGCAGATGCTCGATCTTGCCGCGCTCGGCCGCGAGCGTCTCCCGCAGCAGCGCGGTCGGAATGTCGATCTCGCCCTCGGGGCTCTCGACGAAATCAGCAATGAACTCGCTGACGATCATGCCGGCGACGACGGTCTCGGCAACCGAGTTGCCGCCGAGGCGATTGAACCCGTGCATGTCCCAGCAGGCCGCTTCGCCGGCGGCAAACAGGCCGCGCAGGGTCGGCGTCTGCCCGGTGTGGTCGGTACGCACGCCACCCATCGTGTAGTGCTGCGCTGGTCGCACCGGAATCCACTGTTCCGCGGGATCGACGCCGAGGAAGTACTGGCAGATGTCCTTTACCTCGCGCAGGTTGTGCTCGATGTGCTTGCGGCCGAGCAGCGTGATGTCGAGCCACAGGTGCTCGCCGAAGCGTGACTTGGCCGCGTTGCCCTTGCGGATGTGCTCTTCCATGCGGCGCGAGACGACGTCGCGCGAGGCGAGCTCCTTCTTCTCGGGCTCGTAATCCGGCATGAAGCGATGGCCGCTCGCGTCGCGCAGCAGGCCGCCGTCGCCGCGGCAGCCTTCCGTCACCAGGATGCCTGCCGGGAAGATGCCGGTCGGGTGGAACTGCACGGCCTCCATGTTGCCAAGCGGCACGATGCCGGTCTCGAGTGCGAGCGCCGCGCCGATGCCTTCGCAGATCACCGCGTTGGTCGTGACGCGATAGACGCGCCCGGCCCCGCCGGTCGCGATCGCAGTGGCCTTCGCCACGTAAGCGGTGAGCTCGCCGGTGATCAGGTCGCGCACGATGGCGCCATAGCAGCGCTTGCCGTCCTGGATCAGCGCGAGCGCTTCCGTGCGTTCGTGCACGGGGATGCCTTCCGCGATGGCGCGATCGCCCACGGCAAACAGCATGGCGTGTCCCGTGCCGTCGGAGACGTAGCAGGTGCGCCACTTCTTGGTGCCGCCGAAATCGCGCTGCGCCACCAGCCCGTGCGCCGCATCGCGCTCGGTGATGACGACTTTTTCGCCATTGATGATGACTGTCCGGTCGCCCTGCCTGACGCGGCTCCACGGCACGCCCCACGCCGCGAGCTCGCGCACGGCCTTGGGCGCCGTGTTGACGAACATGCGCACGACGCGCTGGTCGGCGCCCCAGTCGCTGCCCTTGACGGTGTCCTCGAAGTGGACGTCCTCGTTGTCGCCCTGGCCCTTGGTCACGTTGCCCAGGCTCGCCTGCATGCCGCCCTGCGCGGCGGCAGAGTGCGAGCGCTTCGGCGGGACCAGCGACAGCACGATCGCGTCGTGACCCCGGCGGCGCGCGCCGATGGCCACGCGCAGGCCCGCGAGCCCGCCGCCGATGACCAGCACGTCGGTGTAGACGACTTTCATGGCGCCACCCCCGTGGCAGCCGCAACGCCGGGGACGTAGGGCTGGCCGTAAAAAGGTGCGTGATCGATGCCGATCTTCATGTACGCCGCCAGCGTCGCCAGGCCCAGCACCAGGAAGAAGGCGGTCAAGGCCCACTTGTAGAACCGCAGCTTCCTGCGCGTCGCGACCGGGTCGCCGTTCTCGAACCAGCCCCACTTGAGCGCGACCCGGTAGAGGCCCACGCCGCCGTGGAACTCCACGGCGAACAGCAGGACCAGGTACAGCGGCCACATCAGGTCGGACCAGACGCGGTCGGCCGATTCGACCGGGCCGATGCGGTCCGGGTGGGTCAGCATGATGTACAGGTGCACGGAAGCGAGGAAGAACAGGGCGAAGCCCGTCACCACCTGCCAGTACCAGAGGGTGGTGTCTTCGTGCTTCATCTGCGTCAAATGGTCGCGATATACTCGGTATTGGCGGTAATTGGCGGGGAACTTCCGAAGCGCCAAAGCCGCATGCAGGACGAACAACCCGGCGATGACGGCCACCAGCAGCGAGACCAGCCAGTACAGCGGCCGGCCAAAGATGAAATAGCCCTCGAACATCCTGGCCACGGTCCACATCGCGTCCTGGCCGAGCAGGATCGACGAGACGAAGAACATGTGCACCCACATGAACAGGCCCAGCGCGATGCCGGACGCGCTCTGCAGGAAATCGAGGCGCGCCGGCCAGCGGCGCAGTGACAGCGATGCGGCCACCGGGGCAGCAGTCGTCAGCGGGCGTTTCATCGCATCCACGGGTTTCTCGGGCTGGTTTGCGTGACGGGATTGAGAGCGATGCAACCTGCCTGAGCCATACGCGTTTTCCGCGGGAAGTTTTGCCTCGCCAGCCTGTCTATAGTCGCCGCGGACTGATTCCAGACGCGCATGAATCCCTACGCCACATTCCTGATGTATCTGCTCGCCTCGGTCGGCCTCGTGGGGCTGATCCTGGCGATGAACGCGTTCTTCGGCCCGCGCCCGATCGCGTCCGCCGCAAAACTCGAACCCTTCGAGTGCGGCGCTGAACCGATCCAGCATCGCAACGTCCGGCCGCTGTCGATCAAGTACTACCCGATCGCGATCTTTTTCCTGCTGTTCGACCTCGAGACCGTGCTGCTCTTCATCTGGGCCGCGGCGGCCGGGCAGGCGCAGATCGCCACCCTCGCCCTGGTGTCGTTCCTCGTGTTCATGGCCCTGCTGGGCCTGGTGTTCGCGTACCTGTGGCGCGACGGAGCCCTCGAATGGCGATGATGGACTACCTGACGACGCGCAAGGACGACCTCGTCGGCTGGGTGCGCAAGTTCAGCCTGTTTCCGTACCCGTTCGTCACGGCGTGCTGCGGCATGGAGTTCATGTCGGTGAGTTCGACGCTGTACGACACCGACCGCTTCGGGGCCGCGCTGCCGCGCTTCACGCCGCGCCAGTCCGACCTGCTGATGGTGGTGGGCACGGTGAGCCACAAGCAGGCCCAGGTCATCCGCAAGATCTACGACCAGATGTGCGAACCGAAGTGGGTGATGGCCTTCGGCGCCTGCGCGACCAGCGGCGGCTTCTATCGCAATTACTCGGTCGTGCAGGGCGTGGACAAGATCATCCCGGTCGACATCTACGTGCCCGGCTGCCCGCCGCGGCCAGAGATGGTCATCGACGCGATCATGATGCTGCAGGACAAGATCGCGAACGACAAGCACCCGGTCCTGCCGTCGGAGCAGCCGCCGCCCGTGCGGACCTGAGCACGACCCTCTTGTCGCCATTCTACGAATCGATCACCGGGGGATTGCAGGGGCTGTACGAGCGCGCGTGGGAAAGCCACGGCATGCTCGTGCTCGACCTGGTGCCGGCGCAACCTCACGCCGGTCGTGGCCCGGCTCAAGGACGACTACGGCTGCGCGCTGTTCCTGGACGTGACGGCCATCGATTACCCGCAACGCACGCCGCGTTTCGAGGTCGTCTATCACTTCCTGTGCCCCGCGCAGATGCAGCGCATCCGGCTCAAGCTGGGCGTGGAGGAACACGCGGCGGAGCTGCCAACGCTCACCGGCAGCTACGGCGCCGCGCGCTACATGGAGCGCGAGGTGCACGACATGTACGGGATCCGCTTCGCGGGCAACGCCGACCTGCGGCCGATCCTGCTGTACGAAGGCTTCGAGGGGCATCCGTTGCGCAAGGACTACGCGATGGAACACGAACAGCCCATCGTGCCGTACCGGAAGTAGACGGCTCATGCAGTACCGCCCTCCCGTCAGCAGCCCGCTCGAGCACACGGCCGACCCGAACCACGTCGTGGTGAACATCGGGCCGTCGCACCCGGCCACGCACGGCACCATTCAGATCGTCGCGGAGATCGACGGCGAGAAGGTCGTGCACGCAGACGTGCATTGCGGCTACCTGCACCGCGGCTTCGAGAAGGAAGCCGAGCACCACACGTACCACAACATCATTCCGTACACCGACCGGCTCAATTACTGCTCGGCGATGAACAACAACTTCGCCTACGCCGAGGCCGTCGAGAAAGCGCTGGGTATCGAACTCACGCCGCGCTGCATCTGGCTGCGCACGCTGCTGGCCGAATACAACCGCATCGCCGACCACTGCACGTGCATCGCGGCCTCGGTCATGGAAATGGGCGGCATGACCGCCTTCCTGTACCTGATGACGGTGCGCGACTACATCTTCGAGCACATGAACCACCTGTCGGGCGCCCGGCTCACGTACTCGTACGTGCGCATCGGCGGCCTCGCGCGCGACCTGCCGGACGGCTGGCTCGTGCGCCTCGAGGAAATCCTGACCTTCACCGAGGGCTACCTCGAGCGCATCCACGGCATGCTCGACCGCAACCGCATCTTCATCGGCCGCACGCGCGACGTGGCGGCGATGACGCCGGAGCACGCGCTCAACTGGGGCTATACGGGCCCGATCCTGCGGTCGACCGGACTGGCGCTGGACCTGCGCAAGGACAATCCGTACCTGGCGTACCCCGAGCTCGACTTCGAAGTGCCAGTGGGCATCAAGGGCGACAACTACGACCGCTACTACGTGCGCATGCGCGAGATCGACGAGTCGATCGCGATGGTGCGCCAGTGCATCGAGCGACTGCCCGGCGGACCGATCAATATCGACGATCCGCGCGTCGTCCTGCCCGAGAAAGAGCTCGTCTACAACCAGATCGAGTCGTTGATCCACCACTTCAAGCTGGTCATGGACGGCGTGCAAGTGCCTGCAGGCGAGGTTTACACGGCACATGAAGCCCCGAACGGCGAACTGGGCTTCTACCTCGTGAGCGACGGCTCGGGTCGCCCGTACAAACTGCACGTGCGCGCCCCGAGTTTCGTGCACATGGGCGGCATGCACACGTTGCTCGAGGGCCACCAGGTGTCCGACATCGTGCCCACGTTCGGCTCGATGAACATGGTCGGCGGGGAGTGCGACCGATGAGCGCCGCGTTCACGCCCGCCTTGCTGGCCCGATTCGACGCGCTGCGCAGCCAGTACCCGCCCGAAATGAAGACTTCGCTGGTGCTGCCGCTGCTGCATTGCGTGCAGGACGAACAGGGCTTCGTGACCGAGGCCGATGCCGCAGGCATCGCCGGATACATCGGCATGCCCGCGATCCAGGTGATCGAGGCGCTCACGTGGTACACCATGTTCGACCGCGAGCCGCAGGGCCGGTACGTGATCAAGGTGTGCCGCAACATCGCCTGCTCGCTGCGCGGCTCGGAAAGCGTACTGGCGCACCTGCAGCAGAAGCTCGGCATCGGCGTCGGTGAAACCACCGCCGACGGCCGCTTCACGCTGAAGACGGTCGAGTGCCTGGCCTCGTGCGGCACGGCGCCCGCGATGCAGGTCAACCGCACGTACCACGAGCAGCTCGACGCGGCGAAGCTCGATCGCATCCTGGAGTCGCTGCCATGAGCGGCCCGGTGTTCACGAGCTTCCCGATTACAGCGACGTCCCATACGCTCGCCGAATACCGCGCGCGCGGCGGCTACGCTGCGCTCGAGCGGGCGCTGCGCGAGATGACCCCGACGCAGGTCGGCGAACAGGCCAAGGCGTCGGGGCTGCAGGGCCGCGGTGGTGCGGGCTTCCAGACGGGCCTCAAGTGGGAGTTCGTCTCGAAGGACGCCCCCGTCGTCTACCTGTGCTGCAACATCGACGAAGGCGAACCCGGCACGTTCAAGGACCGCTGGATCCTCGAGCACTCCCCGCACCAGTTGCTCGAAGGCATGCTGTTCGCCGCCTACGCGCTGCGCGTGCGGCACGCGTTCGCCTACATCCGCGGCGAGTTCGACCTGCCATTGCGCCGCCTGCAGGGCGCACTCGATGAAGCGCGGGCGGCCGGACTGGTGGGCGAAAACATCTGCGGCAGCGGCTTCTCCTGCGACATCGTCCTGCACCGGGGCGCCGGCGCTTACGTCTGCGGCGAGGAATCGAGCCTGATCAACTCACTGGAAGGCAAGAAAGGCTTTCCGCGCAACAAGCCGCCGTTTCCCGCCGTGCGCGGCCTGTACCAGAAGCCCACCGTCGTGAACAACGTCGAGACGCTCGCGACCGTGCCGTGGATCATGACGCACGGCGCGGCCGCATACGCGGAGATGGGCGTCAGGAAGACGCCGGGCACGCGCCTGTTCGGCGTTTCCGGCCACGTCGAGCGGCCGGGCCTGTTCGAGCGGCCGACGGGCTATCCGCTCGCGCAACTGATCATGGAAGACGCTGGCGGCATGCTCGGCGGACGCAAGCTGAAAGCCGTCATCCCGGGCGGCAGCTCCACGCCGATCCTGACCGCAGCCGAGATCGAGGGCCTCACGCTCGATCCGGAGAGCATGACCAGGGCGGGCAGCATGGTCGGCTCGGGCGCGGTGATCGTGATCGCGGAAGGAACGTGCATGGTGCGGCTGCTGCAGGTGCTGTCGCGCTTCTACGCGCATGAATCGTGCGGGCAGTGCACGCCCTGCCGCGAGGGCACGGACTGGATGAACCGCATCCTCGAACGCATCGTGGCGGGCCACGGCACGGCCGCGGACCTCGCGACGCTGCGCCGCCTGCCGACGGGGATCATGGGCAACACGGTCTGCGCGCTCGGCGACGCAGCCTCCATGCCCGTCGTCAGCTTCATCAGGAAATTCGGCCACGAGTTCGAACACTTCGTGACGCATGGCCGCTCGCTGCACGACGGCAGGCTCGCGCCATGAGCACGACCGGCATCAAGCTCACCATCGACCAGCGCGAGATCGAAGCGCGGCCGGGCGAGACCGTGCTGCAGGCGGCGCGACGCAATGGCGTCGACATCCCCCACTTCTGCTACCACGACAAGCTGTCGATCGCCGGCAGCTGCCGCATCTGCCTGGTCAAGGTCAACAACCTGCCCAAGCTGCAGCCCGCATGCAACCTGGCAGTCGCGCCGAACATGATCGTCGAGACGAACATCGAGCAGGTGCAGAAGGCGCGCGAGGACGTGCTGCAGTTCCTGCTCGTCAACCACCCGCTCGACTGCGGCATCTGCGACAAGGCCGGCGAGTGCCGGCTGCAGGACTACCAGCACAAGTACGGGCCCGGCGCAGTCGATTTCGCGCGATCCGAAGCACCACAAGCGCAAGCTGCACGACCTGGGGCCGCGCATCACGCTCGACAACGAGCGCTGCATCCTCTGCAGTCGCTGCGTGCGTTTCACGCGCGAGATCTCCGGCACCAATGCCCTCGGCATCGTCGAGCGTGGCAACCATTCCTATGTCGAGGCCCAGGTCCCGGGGCAGTTCGACGACCCGTATTCCGACAACGTGATCGACCTGTGCCCGACCGGGGCCCTGCTCTCGCGCGAGTTTCTGTACAAGTGCCGCGTCTGGTTCCTGCAGCCGGTGCGTTCGGTCTGCACCGGATGCGCGCGCGGCTGCAGCATCAAGAGCTGGAAGCGCATGAACGTGCGCCAGCAACACATGCCCGGCGCCGCGACGGGCAATGCCGCCTACCGCACGACGGCGCGCGAGAACCCGGCGATCAACGGCCCATGGCTCTGCAACAAGGGCTACGACCAGCACGCGTGGATGGCGCGCGAGCGCGTGCCGCACCCGCTGGTCGACGGCACCACGACCACGATCGGCGAGGCGATGGCCGCAGCGAAGCGCCTGCTGTCGACGGCGCAGAATCCCGCCGTGCTGGTGTCGACGCACGCATCGAACGAGGAACTGGACGTATTGCAGGCACTGCTTGGAGCAATGCCGGCTTATCCACATCGCGACTGGTTGCCGGTGTCGGGCGAGGTGGTCGAAGACAACATCCTCATCCGTGCCGACAAGAACCCGAACCGGCGCGGCGTCGTGGAGCGCTTCGGCGACCGCGAGTTCGACCCGGCGGCAGGGCATGACATGGTGCTGGTCTGGGGCGAGGTCTCGGCGCCCCTGTCGATCGGCGCGACGCGCTGGATCCACCTGACCCCGTTCGGCACCCCGACGGCACGGCCGGCGACGGTGGTGCTGCCCATCTCCAACACCTACGAGCGCCAGGGCACGTTCACCAATTTCGAGGGAACCCTGAACGCGTTCGAGCCGCTGTTCGAGAAGCCGGCACACGTGCAGCACGCCGCCGACGTCTTCCGGAGTCTCGCGTCATGATGCCGGACCTCGTCGTGCATGGCGTCTACATCGCCTACATCCTCGCCTTCCTGCTGGGCCTCGCCACGATCTTCACCTGGGTCGAGCGCAAGCAGTCGGCCGTGATGTCGGACCGCATCGGCGCCAACCGCGCCTACCTGCGCATCCCGTTCACGCAGGTCAAGATCGTCGCGTGGGGCCTGTTCCACGGCGCTGCCGACGGCCTGAAGATGATCCTCAAGGAGAACTTCACCCCGGCCACCTACGACCGCTTCTGCTACAACCTCGCGCCGTGGCTCGCGGCGGTGCCCGTGCTGCTCGTATTCGCGGTGGTGCCGTTTGGCGGCGAGGTGCAGCCCGGCCTGTTCTTCGAACCGGGCTCTGGCGCCGCAGAGTTCTTCGGCGAGCGCACCTACCGCATGCAGATCGCCTCGCTCGATGCCGGCGTCCTGTTCGTGCTGGCAGTGTCCGGCATAGGCATCCTCGGCACCATGCTCGCCGGCTGGTCATCGAACAACAAGTTCTCGATGCTGGGTGCGGCACGCGCGGCTTCGCAGATGATCTCGTACGAGATCTCGATGGGCCTCGCGCTCATTGCGATGGTGGTCACGTACGGCACCGTCGACCTGTTCGAGATGGTCACGTGGCAGCAGCAGAACGTGTGGGGCATCGTCGTGCAGCCGCTCGCATTCCTGCTGTTCCTCACGGCGTCGATCGCCGAGAACAAGCGCGTGCCGTTCGACCTGCCCGAGTGCGAATCCGAGCTGATCTCGGGCTATTTCACCGAGTACACGTCGATGAAGATGGGCCTGTTCCTGCTGAGCGAGTTCATCGAGATCGTCGTCATCTCGGCGCTGGTGGTCACGCTGTTCCTCGGCGGCTTCAGCGTGCCGTTCCTGGCGGCCGGGGGCTTCTCCTTCCCCGGTGGCGTCACCTGGGAGATCGGCGCCCTGGGCGTGGCGCTGCTGCAGGTGCTGATGTTCTCGTTCAAGGTCTTCATCGTCGGCTGCTTCCAGATCCAGGTGCGCTGGACCCTGCCGCGCTTCCGTTACGACCAGTTGATGGACCTCGGCTGGAAGTTCCTGCTGCCGCTCGCTGCCCTGAACCTGGTCGTTACCGCCGTGGTGCGCTGGTGGACGCTGTGACCCAACGCCGTCCGCGCAAGCAGTACTGGAACGAGCCGACGCTCGGCCTCTGGGAAAAGCTGTACATCTTCGAGATCGTGCGCGGCCTGTCGATCACCGGGCGCGTATTCTTCGCGAACATGTGGAAGTGGGTCACGGGCCGCAAGGGCGCGCTCACCGCCTATTACCCCGAAGAGACGCGCGCCGACTACTCACCCAACAACCGCGGCCGGCACGTGCTCACGCAGCGCGCCGACGGCAAGGTGCAGTGCGTTGCCTGCAACATGTGCGCAACGGCCTGCCCCGCGTACTGCATCGAGATCGAGGCGACTGCGGACTTCGCCGACACCGCCCACCCGAAGTCGCCGCTGCGGTTCGAGATCGATTACTCACGCTGTATTTTCTGCGGCTTCTGCGTCGAGGCCTGCCCGGAAGACGCGATCCGCATGGTGAAGGACACGCCGGACCTGCCGGGGTTCGACCGGGACGTGATGTGGGGGCGCAAGGACCTGCTGCTGCAGTGGCACCCCATCAAGGATCCCCGCAAGCCGTACCCGCCGGCGCCTGCGCCGGACCCGGACGGAGGCACGCCATGACCGACGCCTTCATCGTCTTCTTCGGCGTGCTGTCGCTGGTCTTTGCCGCGCTCGTCCTGCTGCTGCGCCAACCGATGCGGGCTGCGCTGGCCCTGGTCGCGCACATGATCTGCCTCGCCGCCATCTATGCCTGTCTTGCCGTGCACGTGATCGCCCTGTTCCAGGTGCTGATCTACGTCGGCGCCGTGATGGTCTTCATGGTCTACACGATCATGCTGCTCGACGACCGCGACAAGTCGTATCGACAGCGGTTCTCCGCCACGCTGGTGCCGGGCGTGCTGGTCGCGACGGCGGTCGCGCTGTTGTTGTGGCGCCTGCTGGGTCCGGCGGCCCCCGGCATGCCGGCGGGACCGGGCACCGTCGACTTCGGCTTCACCGCCTTTGCCACCGCCTTCATGCAGCAGTACTGGCTGCACTTCGAGCTGGCGACCGTGCTGCTGCTGGTGGGCGTCGTCGCGGCCTGGACCGTGATCCGGGAGGCGCCATGATCGCCCGCTATGAACTGCTGCTCGCACTGGCAGTCGCCCTGTTTGCAATGGGCCTGCTCGGCGTGATGGTCCGCCGCAACCTGCTGGTCGTGATCATGAGCCTGGAACTGATGCTGAACGCCGTGGTACTGAGCTTCGTCGCCGCCGCCGCGCACACGCAGACGCTGCACGGCGTCGCCATGACGTTCTTCATCTATGTGGCCGCGACGTGCGAGATCGCGCTGGCGATGGCGCTCCTCGTCCTGCTCGTGCGCCGTCGGGGTACGCTGGACCTCGCGGCGGGCCAGGAACTGAGGGGCTAGGCCATCATGACGTCGCTTTCCCTCATCCCCGCGCTGCCCCTGCTCGGCTTCCTGGTCAACGGCCTGCTGGGCCGACGCCTGCCGCACGCCCTCGTGTCGCTGATTGCCTGCGCCTTGCCGGCCGTTGCGTTCCTGCTCACGCTGGGCACATTGAGCACGCTGAACGCCACCGGGGCGCCACTCGCGGAGACGCTGTTCACCTGGGCGTCCACCGGGGCATTCAAGGTCGAGGCCGCACTCTATTTCGACCAGGTGACGGCGGTGATGTGCCTGGTCGTGACCGGCATCGGCACGCTGATCCACGTGTACTCGATCGGGTACATGCACGGCGACGCGGGCTACGCGCGCTACTTTGCCTACCTCAACCTCTTCCTGTTCTTCATGCTGGTGCTGGTGCTCGGCAAGAACCTCCCCATGATGTTCATCGGCTGGGAAGGCGTCGGCCTCGCTTCGTACCTGCTGATCGGCTTCTGGTTCCAGGATCCGGCGAAGACCGCGGCCGGCCTCAAGGCGTTCGTCGTGAATCGCGTCGGCGACACCGGCTTCCTGCTGGCGATGTTCCTGATCTGGTACTACGCCGGCACGCTCGACTTCCAGGCCGTCAATGCCTACTTCGGCTCGACGCCGCCCGCGAACGGCGTGATGACTGCGATCGGCGTGCTGCTGCTGGTGGGCGCCTGCGGCAAGTCCGCCCAGATTCCGCTGCACGTGTGGCTGCCCGACGCCATGGCTGGTCCCACGCCGGTCTCGGCCTTGATCCACGCTGCCACGATGGTGACGGCCGGCGTGTACCTGCTCTCGCGACTGAGCGGCCTGTACCTCGCCGCGCCGGACGCGATGACGATCGTGGCGTGGGTCGGCGCGGCCACGGCGCTGGTCGGCGCCACGATGGGCGTGACGCAATACAACCTCAAGAAAGTGCTCGCCTACTCGACGATGTCGCAGATCGGCCTGATGGTGATGGCCTGCGGCGTCGGTGCGTTCCAGGCCGGCATGTTCCACCTGTACACGCATGCGTTCTTCAAGGCCTGCCTGTTCCTTGGCGCAGGCGCAGTGCTGCACGCACTGGCGGGCGAGGAAGACATGCGTCGCATGGGCGGCCTTGCGCGGCGCCTGCCCTTCACCTGCGGCGTGTTCCTGCTCGCGACGCTTGCCCTGTGCGGCCTGCCGCCGTTCGCCGGCTTCTTCTCCAAGGACGCCATCCTCTGGTCGGCCTATGCCTCGACCCACGGCTCGCTGGCCCTCTGGCTCGTCGGTACGGCTGCGTCGTTCCTGACGGCGTTCTACATGTTCCGCGCAGTATTCCTCACGTTCTTCGGCGCGAGTCGCGTCGAGCCCAAGGTGGCAACCCACATCCACCAGCCGCCGCTTTCGATGTCTGCAGTGCTCGCGCTGCTCGCGCTGGGCGCGGTCGTCGCCGGCTGGATCGGGCTGCCGCCGCCGTTGCGCGAACTGCTGGGCGTGGGCGCTCCATTCTTCGAATTCCTCGCGCCAGTGCTGGCGGCCGAGCAGGTACGGTCGGGGGTCGCACACTCGGCGGAAGGGCTGCTCATGGGCGTAGCCGTGCTGGTCGCGCTGTTGGGCATCGCCCTCGCCTGGCTGCGTTACGGGCGTCGCAGCTCGCCGCCCACGTCCGCGAAGGTGACCCAGCCGCTGCACCAGCTGGTGAGCGAAGGTTATTACTTCGACGCCTTCTATGACCGCGTCGTGGTGCGCTCCATGGGCTGGCTGTCCGCCACGTTCCTTGCGCGCGGCGTCGAAACGCCGCTCAGCCGCACGAGTCTCGTCCAGACAGCCGCTGCGGGTGCCCGCGCGACACGCCTGTTCGCGCGCCTGCAGACCGGCGAACTGCAGGTGTACGTGATCTATGCGCTGATCGGCCTGGCACTCGTGCTCGGCCTGGGAGCCGTCTCGTGACCCAACCCGCGGCGCTCACGGCGATCCTCGTGCTGCCCTGGCTCGCCGCCATCGTCGCGCCGCTGCTGGGCAGGGCATCGCACGCCGGACGCAGCGTCGCGATGGCAGCGATGCTGACGGTGCTGTGGCTCACTGCGTCGCTGTTCATCGGGTTCGACGGCACAGCGGGGGCCGCACCGGCCGGCGTCGACGTGCCGTGGATGCCTGCTCTAGGGATCAGCCTCCGGTTCGCCGTCGATGGCTACAACATCTACTTCGTGCTGCTGACGGCACTGCTGTTTCCCGCGGTGCTGGCGTGTGTGTGGCAGACCCGCGAGGGCCGCAGCCCGCTGTACCTCGGGTTGCTGCTGGCACTGCAGGCAGGCTTGCTGGGCACCTTCCTGGCGCAGGACATGCTGGTGTTCTTCGTACTCTGGGAAGCCGTGCTGATCCCGATGGTGCTGCTCATCCTCGTGTTCGGTGGCGCGCAGCGACGAAGGGCGGCCATGACGTTTTTCCTCTACACGATGGCAGGCAGCGTGCTGCTGCTGGCGGCCGTGATCTGGCTCGGCGCCGAGGCTGCGCGCCAGACCGGAGCCTGGACCTTCGACTACGCCGCCCTGCAAAGTCTGCAACTGAGCAGCGGCCAGCAGCTGTTCGTCTTCGTCGCCGTGGGCCTGGCCTGCGCGGTGAAGAGCCCGCTGTTCCCGTTTCATTCGTGGCTGCCGCTCGCTTACGGCGAGGCTTCCGCTTCGGGCACCGCGCTGATGGCGGGCGTGCTGTCCAAGATGGGCGCGTATGGCTTCATCCGCTTCGCCGTGCCGCTGTGCCCCGACGTGGCGCCGCAATGGGCCCCCGTGCTGATGCTGCTGGCGGCTGTCAGCATCGTTTATGGCGCCGTGCTCGCGCTGCGGCAGCAGAACTACAAGATGCTCGTGGCCTACGCCTCGTTGAGCCACATGGGTTACATCGTGCTTGGCTTGTTCAGCCTGCAACGCACCGGCGTGCATGGCGCGATGGTGCAAGTGCTCAGCCACGGCCTGGCGGTCGCCGGGTTGTTCCTGCTGCTCGGCTTGCTGGAGCAGCGTCGCGGCCCGGCCTGGCTGCAGGTTCATGGCCTGGCAACCCGCGCGCCCCGCTTCGCCGTGGTGCTGATGCTGTTCGTGCTGGCCTCGCTCGCCCTGCCGCTCACCAGCGGTTTCACCGCCGAGTTCCTCGTCCTGCTGGGGGCCTTCACCACGGGCTATGCGCACTGGCTGGCGGGCGCAGGGCCGGCGATGCTGATCGCTGCGCTGCTGGCGGCCACCGGCGTCGTGCTGGGTGCGACCTACATGCTGCAGTTCGCGCGCAGCCTCGTGTTCGACGACTCCACCGTCGTCGATCCGCTGCCCGACCTGCGGCCGCGCGAAATCCTCGCGCTCGCGCCGCTGCTGTTGCTGATCGTATGGATCGGCGTGCGGCCCGCGGTGTGGATGGACAAGGTCGACGCGACGGTCGCACAACTGGCGCGTCCGCCCGTGATCGCGCTCATGGGAGCCCGCCATGGCGAATGAGTTCATTTACGCGCTGGCGCCCGACCTGCTCCTGCTCGGCGTGATCGTCATGCTGATGCTGCTCGAGATGTCGCGGGCCGATGCCCGCTGGGCCCGCGTCGTGTTCGTCGCCGGGGCCGTGGCCGGCCTGGCGGTGCTCGGCCAGCAACTGGTCACCGGCTACGCAGCGGCCGTGGTGCCTGGCGAGCTGGCGACGGATCGCTTCGCGCAGCTCGGCAAGCTCGTGCTGCTGTTCTGCACCCTCGGGGTCGCCGTGAGTTTCGCCGCTGCGAGGGGCTACAAGTTCTGGCTGCTCGCGACGGCGTCCACGCTCGGCGGCATGCTGATGCTCGGTGCGGAAGGATTCGCGCCACTGTTCGTCGGCATCGAGTTGCTGTCGCTGCCAGCCTTCGCACTGATCGTGCAGGGCCAGGGCCAGGGCGCTGCGGCCGAAGGCGCGTTCAAGTACCTCGTGCTGTCGTCGGTTGCCAGCGCCGTGCTGCTGTTCGGCGTGTCGCTCGCCTATGGCCTGACCGGCACGCTGTCGATCGCCGCGTGGGCCCATGCGTTCGAACACGCCGGGCTGCAGGGCCAGGCCGCCGGCCTCATGGTGCTGTCGGGCTTGTTCCTGAAAGCCGCGGTCTTCCCGTTCCACGCCTGGGCGCCGGATGCCTACGCGGCCGCCCGGCTGCCCGTCACGGCGCTGATGGCCTCGCTGGTGAAGGCGGCCGTCATCCTGGCGCTGGCGCGCATCGTCGCTGCGATGCCGCTCGACCCGGCAACCGGCCTGGTCGTCACCGTGCTGGCCATCGTGTCGATCGTCTTCGGCAACCTCGCCGCCCTGGGCCAGACGCGCTTCAAGCGCCTGCTCGCCTATTCCTCGGTCGCCCACGCGGGCTACATGATCTTCGCGCTGCTCGACGGCACCGGCAGCCGCGGCTCGGACCTGCTCTGGTATGCGGCGTTCTACGGTCTCGCGACCGTGCTGGCCTGCGCCAGCTTCGCCGCGCTCTGCCCGGGCGACGACGACGACCTGCGCGGCCTGGACGGCAAATTCGCCACGCAGCCCGTCGCTGCGACGCTGCTGGCGGTTGCGATGCTGTCGCTGGCGGGCCTGCCGCCGCTGCCCGGTTTCTTTGCCAAGCTGTTCGTGTTCAAGTCGGTCATCGCCTCGGGACACCTGGTGCCCGCGGTGGCTGCCTTCGTCGGCAGCTTCCTCGGCCTGGCGTACTACGCCGGCATCGTGATGCGATTGTTCCAACCCGCTCCGTCACCGGCGCCGGCCACGGAGCTCCCGCAAGCTGCGGTGAACGCACGCGAGCGGGCCGCCGTCTAGAAGCACAGAGGGGAGAAGCTCATGGCACATTGGACAGGTCGACATCCCGCCCCTGCGCGGCACGGTCGCCGACATGCTCGCGCAGAAAAGCAGCGTCGTGCACGCCGTGCCGCCGGACACCACCGTGCTCGAGGCCATCGCCCAGATGGACTCGAAGCGCGTCGGCGCGTTGCTCGTGATGCAGGGCGACAAGCTGGTCGGCATCCTTTCCGAGCGCGACTACACCCGCAAGGTGATCCTGCTGGGCCGCGCCTCGCGCGACACGCGCGTGTCCGAGATCATGACGGCGCAGGTGATCGTCGTGCGGTCGCAGACTGGTCTCGGCGAATGCCTGCAGCTGGTGACCAACCACGGCATCCGGCACCTGCCGGTGGTCGACGGCGACAGGGTCATCGGGGTGCTGAGCATCGGCGACCTGGTGCGTGCGGTCGTGGCGCAGCAGGCAGAGACGATCACCAGCCTCAAGTCCTTCATCGGCAGCGACTATCCGACTTGAGCGTCGCGTGTTGCGTCCCCCGCCCGTGCTGTACGCTCGGGCCGTGGACGCCCCAGACACATCGCTCCCGGAATCTGCCCGGGACAGCCCCGCGAGCACGGCTCGCCCATCGTGCGGGCCGCTGTTTTTTGTCGTGGGCGCCTGCGCGTTCGTGGCCGGTGCGGCCGGCATCTTCCTGCCACTGCTGCCCGCGACACCGTTCTTCATCCTCGCTGCCGCGTGTTTTGCGCGGGCGTATCGGCCCTTCCACGAATGGATGCTCGCGCACCGCCTGATCGGCCCGATGCTGCGTGAATGGCACCACCACCGCAGCATCCCGTACCGCACGAAGATGGTCGCCATCGTCACGATGCTGCTTTCGTTCGGGTCGTCGATCTACTTCGTCGTGCAGCCGCGCTGGCTGCAGGCCCTGCTGGCGGTCGTCGCACTGGGGCTCGCGCTCTGGATGTATCGCATACCGTCGCGGGACCGGCCGCCGCCGCATCCGGGCCCTTAGGACGATGACGATGACGCAGACACTGCAGGATTCACTGCATGAACGGATTCCACTTGCGCGCGCCATGGGGGTGACGGTGTTGCGGGCCGAGCCGGCAGATGTCGTGCTCGGCGCGCCGCTCATGCCCAACGTCAATCACAGCGGCACGGTGTTTGGCGGCAGCGCTGCCGCAGTTGCGGTGCTGGCGGCCTGGTCGCTGGTAGAGGTGAGGCTGCAGGCCGCGGCGCAACCTGGCCGCATCGTGATCCGTCGCAGCGCGATGGATTTCGAGCAACCGATCACGGCTGGATTCACCGCAAGCGCCTCTCCTCCGGATGCTGCCGCCTGGGCCAGGTTGCTTTCCACATTGCGGCGCGGCCGCATGGGGCGCATCGTCGTGCGTAGCGTGCTCGAGTGTTCCGGCACGCGCGTCGGAGAACTCGAGGGTGAATTCGCCGTGATTCCGGCATGAGACGCTGGCTGGATGCTCACCGCCGACCGCTCCTGCGTTGCGCGGCACTCGGCGCATGCATCGCACTGCTGGTCGCGTGCGCGACGCCGCTCGGCACCCGCCCTGTCGCCCGCAAAGCTCGAGCAGTTGCGCTCGGATGCGCTGCGGGCGATGCCGCCGGAAGAAACCGGCGAGTTTCGCGCCGACGATCTGGTGGAAGTGGTGACGCTCGACCCCACGCTGCAGCTCGACGTGCGCTACGCCAGCGCCGACAATTTCATGCGCGCCCCGATCTACCCGGAAGCGCGCGTTTTCCTGCAGCGGCCCGCGGCCGAGGCCGTGGTCCGCGCGAACGCCGCCCTCCGCGCACACGGTTACGGTCTCAGGTTGTTCGACGGGTACCGGCCCTGGTACGTGACCCAGATGTTCTGGGACGCGACGCCGTCCGAGAAGCGCGACTTCGTGGCGGACCCGTCGCAGGGCTCGCGCCACAATCGCGGCGCCGCCGTCGATCTCACGCTGTACGACCTGCAGACCGGCCTCGAGGTGCCGATGCCGAGCGGGTATGACGATTTTTCGGAGCGCGCCCACCCCGATTTCGCCGGGGGCACGCCGGAGCAGCGCGCAGCGCGCGACCTGCTGCGCCGCACGATGGAGGCCGAGGGCTTCACGGTCTACGACCGCGAATGGTGGCACTTCGACTACCGCGACTGGCAGTCGTATCGCATCGGCAACGCGATGTTCAAGGACCTCGGACGGCGCTAGATCGACCGCGCGATGATTTCCTTCATGATCTCGTTCGCGCCACCGTAGATGCGCTGCACGCGCGAGTCGACGTAGAGCTTGCGAGATCGGATACTCGAGCGTGTAGCCGTAGCCGCCGAAGAGCTGCAGGCACTCGTCCATCACCTTGTTCTGCATGTCGGTGACCCAGTACTTGGCCATCGACGCGGTGACGGTATCGAGCTTGCCGTCGCGCAGCTTCACGATGCAGTCGTCGAGGAAGACCCGGGCGATGTGCACGTTGGTCTTCACTTCGGCGAGCTTGAAGCGCGTGTTCTGCAGCTCGAGCAGCGGCTTGCCGAACACCTTGCGCTCACGCGTGTAGTCGGCGGTCAGCTGCAGTGCGTACTCCATCGCACCGAGGCCGCCGATGGCCAGCAGCGTCCGCTCGTACGGCAGGTCGCGCATCATCTGCACGAAGCCCTGGCCCTCGCCTGGCCCCAGCAGGCACGAGGCCGGCACGCGGCAGTCGTCGAAGAACAGCTCGGCCGTGTCCCAGCCGTTCTGGCCGATCTTGTCGAGCACACGGCCCACGCGATAGCCAGCGAGGTCCTTCGTCTCGACCATCAGGATGGAGATGCCGCGCGCGCCCTGCGCCGGATCCGTCTTCACGACGACGCCGACCAGCCCGGCGTGGAACCCGTTCGAGATGAAGGTCTTGGAGCCGTTGATGACGTAGTGATCGCCGTCGCGCACAGCCCGTGTGCGGATCGCCTGCAGGTCGGAGCCGGCGCCAGGCTCGGTCATCGCGATCGCGCCGACGAGTTCGCCTGACGCCATGCGCGGCAGCCAGTCGCGCTTCTGCTCCTCGGTGCCGTAGTTCAGGACGTAGTGCGCGACGATGCTGTGCACCGCATGGCCCAGGCTCGTGATGCCGTGCCGGCCCATTTCTTCGGCCACGACGGCTTCGTGCCGCACGTCGCCGCCGACGCCCCCGTATTCCGCGGGGATGTCGGTGCAGAGCAGGCCGACCGCGCCCGCCTTGCTCCAGAGCTCGCGGTCGACGTGATGCTGCTCGCGCCAGCGCGCGTCATGGGGCACGATTTCCTGCCCGACGAATCGCCGCACGGCGTCGCGAAAGAGGTCCAGCTCGTCATCGAGCCAGGCGGAACGGTAAGCGTGCATCGGGAACACCTCGCAGGGGGAGCGCGATGACAAAGGAAACTGGTGTTCTTGTCCAGAGGCAGTTAGCGTTGCCGGCGGCCCGCTCCGGGCCGTGCCACGGGGGAGACGAGGCATGCTGCTGAATTCCGGCCAGGTCCTGACGGAACGGGCGAAGATCGCCCCGCTCGCCGAAGCGGTGGTCGATACCGCGACGGGTGCGCGCCTGACGTTCCGCCAGCTCAACGAGCGCGCCAACCAGTCGGCCAACACGCTGCTGGGGCTGGATTTCAGCCCGGGCGAACGCATTGCCTGCCTGATGTCGAACCAGACGCAGTTCGTGGAATCGTTCTACGCCTGCGCCAAGTCGGGCTTCGTCTTCGTCGCGCTGAACTGGCGGCTCACCGTGCCCGAGCTTTCCTACCAGGTCATGGACTGCGGCGCGACGGCGGTCATCTACGGAGCCGACCAGCAGGCGCTGGTCGACCCGCTGCGGGAGCAGTTTCCGCAAGTGCGCTGGCTGCAGGCCGACAGTGGCGCCTACGCCGCCGCCGTCGACGCGGCCCCCACGACCGAGCCGCCGATCGGCGCCACGGGCGAAGACCCGTTGTTCATGATGTACACCAGCGGCACGACCGGGCGGCCCAAGGGCGCGCTGATGTCCCACCGCGGCAACATCGCGTGGCTCGCGAGCATGCTCGCAACCTCCGACCTGCACCACGGCGAGCGCCAGATCATCGTGGCGCCGCTGTTCCACATCGCGGGACTCGGCCTGCTGGTGACGGCCGTGTACCGCGGCATGACCAGCGTGCTGCTCAAGCAGTTCGATCCGGGGGCCATGTGGGACCTGGTCGACGCCGAGAACATCACGGGCTTCTTCGGCGTGCCCGCAATGCTGGCGTTCATGCACCAGCATCCCAAGCGCGCGACTGCCGCCCGGCCCCGGCTGCGCTGGGTGATCTGCGGCGCGGCACCCGTGCCGGTGACGCTGATCGAGTCGTACCTGCAGATGGGAATCGAGGTGCTGCAGGTGTACGGCCTGACGGAAACGCATGGCGGCATCTGCCTGATGTCCCCGGAGCACGCGCGCAAGAAAGTCGGCTCCACCGGCATGCCTTACTTCGGCATCGACGTGCGCGTGGTCGACAAAGCCGGCAACCCGGTGCCGCCGGGCCTGCCCGGCGAAGTCGTGACGCGCGGCCCGCACCTGATCAGCAGTTACTGGAACCGCCCGGATGCGACGGAGGAAGCGATCCGCGAGGGCTGGTTCCACACCGGCGACATCGCCGAAGTCGATGCGGACGGCTTCATCTACATCAAGGACCGCTCCAAGGACATGGTGATCTCGGGCGGCGAGAACGTGTATCCGGCCGAAGTCGAAGACGTGCTGAGCGGGCACGCGGGCGTGCGCGAGGTCGGCGTGATCGGCCAACCTTCGGCCAAGTGGGGCGAGAGCGTCTGCGCGGTCGTCGTGCGTGGGGACGGCTGGAAGGGCGACGACGACCTGCTGGTGCAGGAACTGCGCGCACTGGCCCACGCGCGGCTCGCGCGGTTCAAGCAGCCGAAATCCTACGTCTTCATACCTGCCCTGCCCCGCAATCCATCGGGCAAGATCCTGAAGCGTATGTTGCGCGAGCAGTTCCCGGGACCGGCGCCGGAGTAGTCGCGGCGGTTGTGGCCGCTGCCCCCGGCCCCTATCCTGCACGGATGCCTGACCCGACCCGTGCTTCGCTCGCCGCCGTCACCGCGGCGCTCGCTTTCCTTTGCTGCGCGGCTTCCGCGCACGCAGCCGACGATCCCTGTGCGGCGCTGGCGCAAGCGTCCGTGCCGGGCGCGCAGATCACCCTGGCGGCTCCGGTCGCAGCCGCAGGCGATCTGCCCGCGTATTGCCGCGTGCAGGGGACCATTCCGCAGGCGATCCAGTTCGAACTGCGGCTGCCGCTCGACGGGTGGAACGGCAAGTTTTACATGGCCGGTTGCGGCGGCTTCTGCGGCTCGCTCCTCGCCGACCAGCCCGGCGTGGTCAACGCGCTCAATCACGGACTGCGTCGCGGCTATGCCGCAGCCACGTCCGATTCGGGACACTCCGGCGCGAACGTCACCGACGGTCGCTGGGCACTCGACAACCCGCGGGCCGAGGCCGATTGGGGCTGGCGCTCCGTCACCGAGACGACGCGCGTGTCACGCGACCTGGTCCGGGCCTATTACGGCGCCCCCGCTGTGCGCTCTTACTTCATGGGGTGCTCGACCGGTGGCCGCATGGGGCTCATGGCAGCGCAGCGCTTTCCCCACGATTTCGACGGTATCGTCGCCGGCGCGCCCGCGCTCGACTACACCGGCCTGGTGGCAACGCAGGCCGCATGGATCGTGCAGGCGAACACGCACCCGGATGGCAGCGAGCTCCTCGATCGCGCGAAGGTGCCACTGATTGCACAGGCCGTGCTGGAAGCCTGCGACGGCATCGACGGTCAGCGCGACGGGCTCATCGACGATCCGCGACGCTGCGACTGGCAGCCGTCCCGACTGCAGTGCAAGGGCGCCGCAAGCGCGACGTGCCTGACCGCGCGCGAGATCGGCGTGCTCGATCACTGGTACATGCCGGTGACGGGCGGTGATGGTCGCATCCTGTATCCGGGCGGCGTGCCGAAAGGTTCGGAGCCGTTCTGGCCCGTGTGGCTGTCGGGCATCCCGGGCGCCAAGCAGCCGGCACTGATGGAGCGGTTCGGCACCGACTTCCTGCGCTACATGGCGTTCGTGCCGGATGCGGGCGCCGCATTCGACGCGCGCCAGTACGACTTCGACCGCGACCCGCCACGCCTCGCCTCGATGTCGCGCATCTACGACGCGACGAACCCGGACCTGACCGCCTTCCGCGAGCGCGGCGGCAAGCTGCTCATGTATCACGGCTGGGCGGACGCCATCGTCACGCCGCAGCGCACGCTCGATTACCACGCGGCGGTGCGCGAGCGGATGGGTGGCCCTGAACCGACCGCACAGTTCGTCCGCCTGTTCATGGTGCCGGGCATGGACCATTGCGGCATCCAGGCGGGCCCGGGCGCGAAGACAGTGAGTTTCGATCCGCTGCCCGCGCTGGAAGCGTGGGTCGAGCGCAATGAGCCGCCCGCCACGCTCGCCGTGAGCTGGCAGATGACGGACGGCAGCGTGCGCAGCCGCGACGTGGCACCGCAGTGAGCAGCGTTCCGCCAGAGCGGCCCAAGGCCAAGTCGCTCGGTCCGCTGCGGGCACTGCTGCCGTACCTGAGCCCGTACCGCGGGGTGCTGGCCCTGGCCCTGGTGGCGCTGCTGGTGGCATCGGCCGCGATGCTGTCGCTGCCGATCGCCCTGCGCTTCCTGATCGACAACGGGTTGTCGTCGAAGAGCACGGACACGATCAACCAGTACTTCGTTGCGTTCCTGGCGGCCGCCGGAGCCTTCGGCGTGTTTGCCGCGCTGCGCTTCTACCTGGTGACGTGGCTCGGCGAGCGCGTCGTCGCCGACATGCGTTCCGCCGTCTACGCCCGCGTGATCCGCATGGACCCGGCGTTCTTCGAGGTGACGCGCGTCGGCGAGGTGCTGTCGCGGCTCACGGCCGACACCACGCTGGTGCAGTCGATCGCGGGCGTGAACCTCTCGATCATGCTGCGCTCCACGATCACCGTGATCGGCAGCCTGGTGATGCTGGGCGTCACGAGCCTCAAGCTCACCAGCGTGCTGATCGTGTTGATTCCGCTGATCGTCGCGCCGCTGATCATCCTCGGCCGCCGCGTGCGCAAGCTCTCGCGCAAGTCGCAGGACCGCATCGCCGATACCAGCGGCATCGCGGACGAGACGCTCAATGCGATCCAGACCGTGCAGGCCTTCACGCTCGAGAAGATCAACACCGATCGCTTCGACGCCGCCGTCGAGGACTCGTTCGGCGCCGCGGTGCGACGCACCAAGTCGCGCTCCACCCTGACTGCGCTCGCCACGATGCTGGTGTTCGGCGCCATCACGTTCGTGCTGTGGATGGGCGCGCATGCCGTGGTGCGCGGTGAGATGACCGGCGGGCAGCTTGGCCAGTTCCTGCTCTACGCGGGTTACGTCGGCGTCGCCGCGGCGAGCCTCAGCGAGATGTGGGGCGAGGTGCAGCGTGCCGCGGGCGCGATGGAGCGCCTGATCGAACTGGAGAACGCGCAACCGATGATCCAGGCGCCGCTGCAACCCGTCGCCTTGCCTGTTCCCGGTCGCGGCGAGATCCGTTTCGAGCACGTCACGTTCCGCTATCCGTCGCGGCCCGAGTCGCGCGCGCTCGACGATTTCGACCTGGCCGTTCGACCGGGCGAGACGGTGGCATTCGTGGGCCCCTCGGGCGCCGGCAAGACCACGACCTTCCAGCTGTTGCTGCGCTTCTACGACCCGGCCGAGGGCCGCATCGTGATGGATGGCGTCGACATCGCGAGCGCCGATCCGCTCGCGGTGCGCAGCCGCATCGGGCTGGTGCCGCAGGACACGGTGCTGTTCGCGGCGAGCGCGCGCGAGAACATCCGCTACGGGCGCCCGGGCGCCACGGATGCGGAGGTCGAGGCTGCCGCGCGGGCAGCGGCGGCCGACGAATTCCTGCGGCGACTGCCGGAGGGCTACGACACCTTCCTCGGCGAGCGCGGCGCGCGGCTGTCGGGCGGACAGCGCCAGCGCATCGCGATCGCGCGCGCGATCCTGCGCGACCCGCCGATCCTGCTGCTCGACGAGGCCACCAGCGCACTCGATGCCGAGAGCGAACGGCTGGTGCAGGGCGCGCTCGACCGGCTCATGCAGGGCCGCACCACGATCATCATCGCGCACCGCCTGGCGACCGTGCTGCAGGCGGATCGCATCGTCGTCATGGACCACGGTCGCATCGTCGACCAGGGCACGCACGCCGAGCTCGTGCGCAGCAACGACCTTTATGCGCGGCTCGCCGCCCTGCAGTTCGCGGATGGGACGGGCCCGGGCGCGCCGGAGGCGGAGGTGGTCGTGTGAGCGACGACGGCGCGCGGCGCAACGCCCTGGGCCAGCCGATCGGTCCGGCATTGCCAGACTGGCGGCCACCGCCCCGTCCGCAGCAGCAAGCGCTGGTGGGACGCTTCTGCAGCGTCGAACCGCTCGACGTCGCAAGGCACGCGCGCGACCTGCACGAGGCGAACAGTCGCGACCACGAGCAGCGCATGTGGACCTACCTGTTTTCAGGTCCCTTCGCGACGTTCGACGAGTACGAGCGCTGGCTGGCCGAACGCGCGCCCAGCACCGACCCGCTGTTCCAGGCGTTCGTGAGCCGCGCAACAGGGCGGGCCGCGGGACTCGGGGCGTTCATGCGCATCGACCCGGCCGCGGGTTCGATCGAGGTGGGCCACATCGCAATGTCGCCGCTGCTGCAACGCTCGCCGGCCGCCACCGAGGCCATGTACCTGATGATGCGGCACGCCTTCGAGCTCGGGTATCGGCGCTACGAGTGGAAATGCGACTCGCTGAACGAGAAGTCGCGCCGGGCCGCCGAGCGCCTGGGCTTCACGTTCGAGGGCCTGTTCCGTCAGGCCATCGTCTACAAGGGTCGCAGCCGCGACACCGCCTGGTATTCGATCATCGACACGGAGTGGCCGCTGCTGCGGGAGGCATTCGAGCGCTGGCTCGAGCCCGGCAACTTCGACGCGTCCGGCCTGCAGCGCGCGAGCCTGGCCGACCTCCGGACCGGCCTGCGTTCGCGCTAGGGAAGCTCTGCACAGGTCCGCAAGTGACACATTGCGTGCGCTCGATCCGGTGCCTGTCACCGAGCTTGGAAAGGCAGACACGCGCTCTGTGACAGGCACCGGATCGAGCGCTCTGGCAGCGTCGCAGGCTGGCATGTCGCAAGCGTCCGATCCGGGACCGTTCCCAGAGCGCGTGTCTGCCTTTCCAAGCTCGGGGAACGGTCCCGGGTTGGACGCGCCAGCGACGGGTGACCGTGGCGGTCGCTGCGGACCTGGGCAGGGCCTTCTCAGGCTTTCTCTTCCTCGACCTGTGCCACGGGCGCGCCTGCGGTCGCTGCTGCGGCCTCCGCCTGGACTGTAGCGAGCACTCCGTCCATGGTGCGAAAGCGCGGTCAGGGCGGCCGTGGACAGCACCAGCAGCATGATCGCCCCGAAGGGAAAGGTGGCGAGCCCGGGAGTCGTCGCAGCCGTCAGGAACAGCAGCACCGTGATGAGGCCGCGTGGCGCCACCCAGACGAGCTTCGAGGCGTCCGCCTCGCCCACCAGCCGCAACAGCGCGTAGCGCACCGGATAGATGAAGCCGAGCGCCGCCACCATGACGGCCCATGCGCGCCAGTCCGTCATCGCGGAGAGGTCGGTCCAGTAGCCGAGCATCAGGAAGAAGAAGCTCTTGACCGCGAAGGTGAGCTCGACCACGAGCCCCTTGAAGTCGCGCAGGGTGGCGTCATAGCCGGGGCGCAGCAGCGGACGCAGCCGCCGGAACGGCGCGAGCAGGTGCGTGTTGTTGAGCAGGAGGCCGCAGACCAGGATCAGCACCAGGGGCGACAGGTGAACCTGCTTGCCCAGCGCATACAGCAGCGTGAGGCCGGCCAGCAACGGCAGGAAGCGGACGTGCCCCTCGACCCGGTTGATGAGGTAGAGGATGCCGATGCCGGCGGCGACCGCGGCCAGCAGTGACAGCGCCATGCCGCCGAAGAGCGCCTGCATGAACGCGCCGGCTTGACCGGCGGACTCGAGCCACGCATAGAACACCAGTACACCGACGATGTCGGACAGCGAGCTTTCGTAGACGACGAATTCTCGCGTGGGTGCGGCCAGCCCGGCGACGCTCGGGATCGCGACCGCGCTGGAAATGACCGCAACGGACATCGCCGCCAGCGCCGCCGCCACGAATTCGAGGCCGAGCGCCTGCTGGAACAGGGCGGTGAACCCGGCCACGCAGACGATGAACCCCATGATCATCACGAACGAAGCGCGTGCGATCAGCGGCAGGCGTTCGCGGCGCAGGGACAGGTCGAGCGCGCCTTCGAGCACGATCAGGATCAGCCCGAGCGTGCCGACGATCGGCACCAGCGGATCCACCCAGCCCAGGTGCAGTTCGAGGCGATCGAGGAACTGTCGCGCCACGATGCCGGCGACGATGAGCAGCACCACGGGCGGCAGCCGCGTGCGCCGCCCGACGACGTCGAGCAGGTACGCGAGCACGAGCAGCGCCGAGAACGCGAGGAGCGCGGTGTTGGTCATGGCGCTAGCCTACCAAACCAGCGCAGCGAACCCTGCGGTCCTGTGCTGCGCCCTGCGAAGCTCAGCCGCCGAGCAATTGCCGGCGCGATACGGTCGGTGCGGGCGCTGGCGCCTCGGGCTCGAACAGCGCATTGGCCACCGACACGGCGGCAAGTTGCGCGGCTTCGTGGTCCGTGAAATCCGTCATGGTCGAGAACAGCGGGCACGTGCCGATCAGGCCGACATCGGGCAGGTTGCTGACGACGAAGTCGTAAGCCCCCGACGGAAACGCGATGCGCGTGGATGCGCCAGCTGTCCACAGCCCGAGGTCGGCGGCGGTTGGCAACACCGTCAGGTTCATGAACCAGGGCGTGAGCATTACGCCAACGTGACGCCCTTCGTGCTCCCGAAAGCCCACGGCTTCGATGGCCAGCGTGGGGTTATAGATCGGCATGCCCTTGACCTTGAGGGCCGCACGTCGATATGCGTTCGCCAGGTTGTTCACGATGTCGTGATCCGCGAGCTGCGCGCTGTCGATCACCATGAACTTGCTCTTGTTCGCGGCGCAGTTCGGACATTCCCAGGTGTCCGACAGCAGCCGGAACGGCGTGCCCGGCGGGGTCTGCGTCACTTCGTCGCCGAGCGCCGGGTCATAGACCCACCAGCAGATGCCGCACTCGAGCCGGGTGTCGTCGGCGATCTTCGAGCCGTCGCCACCGTAGCTGCCTTCGAAGGGGCGGCTCATCAGTTGAACGCCTGCAGGATTTCGCCGAGACGTCCGGCCGAATCCTCGAAATCCTCGCGGGCGGCCTGCACCGAAAGCGGCACATTGCCGACCTCGAGCGTGTCGAGGATAACGTTGCCCATGCCGTTGACGAACTGCACGGCCCAGACGTGCCGCAGGCCCGTCGCGAACACGCGCGAACTGCCGAAGCCGCCGGAGCGGATCACCAGCGGGACCTGCCCGAGCACGGCCGTCAGCACTTGAGCATCGACGTCGGTGAGCGGCAGCAACGTGAAGTTGATGACGTGATTCTCGGCGCCCGGACGGTAATCCCGCGCACGCTGCTGCAGTTCGTGCAGCAAGGCTGGCGCATTCATTGCACCCTGCGGCATCTGTTCGGGCACCTGGATCTCGGCGCGCGGCAACTCGGCCGCAGCGCGCAGAATCGGCGTGGGCACCGGCCCCGTCTCGATCCACTCGCCCTGCGGCCCGTCTGCCGTGCTGCTTTCGATGCGCCAGATGCCAGCCATCACGGACTCAACCACGCGCCAGTACGCATTGTCCAGGCCGACCTTCGCCCAGACGTCGCCTTCGCCGAGCAGGTCAGCGATCGTCGCCTTCTCGGCGTCGCTGAGTCCGTGCAGGCTGACTCGCGTCGGCGGTGCGTCCGGCTCGGTGACGCGGCGCTGCAGGTCCGCAATCACCTCATTCATGACGGCGCGCGCAGCGGCTGTCAGCTCTTCGTTTGCCGGGGTCTGCCGGGCCGCACGCACCAGTCCGGTGGGCATGCCGATCAGGCGCAGCGGCTCCTCACCCGCAACCGGGGCTTCCCCCGTGCCTTTCGGGTGCCAGACGAGTACGTGTTCGGTCATGCGTTGCCTCCAGTGATGGGCGGGGGCGCTTCGGCGCCGAGCAGGCGATCGGCCGCTTGCGAGAAAACCGGCCAGTCGCGCATGCGCGCCACGAGCTCGGCAGGTTGGCCGTCGCGCATGTAGACGACAGCGGGCATCACCACGACGCCAAAACGCGTCATCAACGCGGCCTCGTCACGCTGGTCGACGAAGCCGACGCGCAGCCGTCCCTGGTAGCTGGTGGCGAGCTCTCGCACGACCACCGCGACGTCGAGACCCTCGGAGCGGTCGCCGATGAAAAACAGCAGCCCACGCGGATTGCGCGCAAGCCAGTCATCGAGTTCCGTCTTGCGCAACACATCGCACGACGGATGCGTGGCCAGTGCGTCGATCACGCCGCTCATGTGCCAGACCCTCCGCTTTCCTTGTCGCCGCGCGCCTCGGCGGCCGCGCGGATCGCCAGGAAGCGCTCGTCGCCCTGCCGGCACGCAACGTCCGGCGCGGGACGCCCGGACTCGTACAGGCCCTGCCGCAGTGCGCTGATCACGACATCGCGTTCGGGTTCGCTGGTCCGCTCACGGACCTCGACGCCCCAGCGGCGCAACTCGTCGATGCCGAGCTGCAACGCGTCTGGAATCTGCGACTGCACCCGTTCGGTCAGGCTGCCCCCGTAATCCGCGAGCTCGACTGGCTTGATGCCGACCACGGTGAAATGGGCGGGCTTGTGGTTGAGAAGTTCGAGGCTCGCCAGGATGTCGTTCATCCCCACCTGGTGCAGGCTCATCTTGTTGCCGCCCATCAGCGCGGGAATCTCGTCGTCGCGCGCCACGATCAGCGTGCCCGGCTCGCCGCGGTGCGCGACGGCGTCGAACAGCAGCACGTGGGTGGTGTCGAGCAGCAGCGGCACGAGCGCCAGGCCGAGCGTGCCGCCGTCCATCAGGCCGACGTCCGCGGGCAGGTCCCAGCCTTCGCCGAGCGCCTCGACGCAGCGCACGCCGAAGCCTTCATCGGCCCACAGCAGGTTGCCCACCCCGAGGACCACGATGCGGCGCTCTGGCGCCGCGGCAGCATCAGTCATCGTCTCTCCCGCGCCTCGCGTCGGTGCACTGGCCGGCGCACCTGCCGGGACACTTGGATAGTGTCTAAAAGTATAACGGGACCGAAGGATTCCGGGCGACGATCGCCCTCGTCCCGCGGTCCCGTTAGCGAGCTGTCGAAGGGCTTGCGCCCCGGTTCAGCGGTAGAACCTCCAGCCACTGATCATCGAGCTGACCGTCGTCTGCCGGTGCGTCATGTCTTCGCGGATCGCCATGTACATGTGGACGATCGAGAAGATGATGACGACCCACATCGCGACGTGGTGCCACGTGCGCACGGTCATGGAATCGCCCAGTAACGTGAATACCCAGCCGAACCAGGTGAACCAGGCAGTCTGCACGCCCGCTTGCTCAGCGTAGAGGGCGAACCCCGTGAAGAGCAACACCAGCGTCGGCAACAGGAACATGAAGAACATCGCGATGTGCGCGAGTGGGTTGTGGCCCACGTACTCTTTCGGCTTGCCGATGAACAGGTACCAGCGCACTTCGTCGAAGATCTCCTTCCACCAGGCGAGACTCCAGAACGGAATCCAGAAGATCTGCCGGGCATGCTTGCCGCCGACCAGTACCCGGTACAACCGCAACACGAACGCCACGCCGAGGATCATCCCCGCCGCGAAGTGCGTGAAGCGGATCCAGCCGAACAGGTACGATTCGTGCGCCTCGCCGCCGACCGAGGGCAGCGGAGAGGCGATGAAGTACCCCGTCACGCACAGCACGATGATGGCCAGCATGGTCACCCAGTGCCAGATGCGGATGGCCGCGTCGTACACGTAGATAGGACCCGGTTGCACACCGGCAGGCGGCAGGATCGCCTCGCCGAAGTGCCCTTCACGGACCCTGCTCGCGACCGGGGTCAGTGGGTGATACATCTTGCTCATGGCATCACTCCTTACCGGACCTTGACGCTCGTGACCTCGTTGCCTTCCATATCAAGCACGTGCGTCGCGCACGCCAGGCACGGATCGAAGCTGTGGATCGTGCGCAGAATCTCGAGCGGCTGCTCGGGATCGTGCATCGGCGTATCGAGCAGCGCAGCCTCGTACGCGCCGATCTTGCCGGCCGGGTCACGCGGGCTCGCGTTCCAGGTGGTCGGCACGACGCACTGGTAGTTCTTGATCTTCTTGTCTTCGATGTCGATCCAGTGGCAGAGCGCGCCGCGCGGGGCCTCGACGAAGCCGTGACCCTTGGCCGCCTTAGGCCAGGTTGACGGCTCGAAGTTGGCCATGTTCGCGGTTGCCGTGTCGCCAGCCTTGATGTTGGCGAGGAGCTTGTTGAACTCGTCCTTCAGCTTGTGCGCCGCCCAGCTGCATTCCAGGCCGCGGGCCGCCGTACGGCCAAGCGTCGAGAACAGCGCCGTCACCGGCACGCCGCCGAGCTTGGCGAGCACCATGTCGGTGGGCTCCTTGAACTCGGGGATACCCTTGACGTAGCCGATCACGTAGCGCGCGAGCGGGCCGACTTCCATCGCGTGACCCTTCCAGCGCGGCGACTTGACCCACGAGTACTTCGAGGATTCGTCGACTGCTTCGATGCGCGTCTTGGTGCCCTTGGCGCCGCCGATGTCGAAGTTCGGGATGGTCTCGCCCTGGTACGGGTGCAGGCCCTGCTGCTCGTCGCCGTACTTGTACCAGGAGTGCGTGACGTACTCCTGCACCTGGTCGAGCGCATCGAGGTCGATGTCCTGGATCTCGTTCAGGTTGCCGTCGATGATGGCGCCGCGCGGCATCATCATGTTGGCCGGACTGTAATCGTTGGCCTTGATCGGCAGGTCGCCGTACGACATCAGGTACTTCGACGACAGGCCGCCGCCGATCGCTGCCCAGTCCTTGTAGAAGCCGGCAATCGCGATCAAGTCGGGGATATAAACCTGGTCGATGAACTCGATGGTACGGTCGATGATCCGGCCGACCATGTTCAGCCGTTCCATGTTGATCGCGCCGACCGCGCCTGCCGCGTCCATGTTGATCGGCGACGGCACGCCGCCCACCAGCCAGTTCGGGTGCGGGTTGCGGCCGCCGAAGATCGCCTGGATCTTGACGATTTCCTTCTGGAAATCGAGCGCCTCGAGGTAATGCGCGACTGCCATCAGGTTCGCTTCGGGCGGCAGCTTGTACGCCGGGTGGCCCCAGTAGCCGTTGCGGAAGGGCCCGAGCTGTCCCGACTCGACGAACTTCTTCAGGCGGTTCTGCAGGTCGCGGAAGTATCCCGGCGACGACAGCGGCCAGCTCGAGATCGACTGCGCCAGTTCAGACGTTGCTTTCGGATCCGCGGACAGAGCGCTCACCACGTCCACCCAGTCGAGGGCGTGCAGGTGGTAGAAGTGCACCAGGTGATCCTGCGAATACAGGGTCAGGTGCATGATGTTGCGGATCGTGTTCGCGTTCTCGGGGATCTCGATCTTCAGCGCGTTTTCGACCGCCCGGACCGACGCCAACGCATGCACGCCGGTGCAGACACCGCAGATGCGCTGCACGAACGCCCATGCGTCGCGCGGGTCACGGCCGCGGAGGATGACCTCGAGTCCGCGCCACATCGTGCCCGTGGACACGGCGTTGCGGATGATGTTGTTTTCGTCGACGTTCACCTCGATGCGAAGGTGACCTTCGATGCGGGTGATCGGGTCGACGACGACACGCTTGCCCGAGTTGTCGAGCTGGAAGCCGTTGGGTGTTGCAATGCTCATGTTCAGTTACTCCGCGCTCAGTCGACGCGTTCGGTCGAGGCGACCGGGGCGTTCGTTTTCACCTTGGCCTGGCGCAGGGCCGTGAGGCCCGCGTGCGCCGCGATGCCGACGCCGACGATTGCTGCAGCCGCGAGTCCCACCCTGTCGGCGTTGGCTTCGGCGCCGAACTGCGGGAACGTCTCGAGCCGCTCGTAGAACGGTCCGTTGTCCCAGAAGTCCGGTTCGGAGCAGCCGAGGCAGCCGTGGCCCGACGCGATCGGGAACGACACGCCTTCATTCCAGCGCGTCGTGGAGCAGGCGTTGTAGGTTGTCGGCCCGCGGCAACCCACCTTGTACAGGCAGTAGCCCGCGCGCGCGCCTTCGTCGTCGAACCGTTCCGAGAACTGGCCCGCGTCGAAATGTCCACGGCGGTAGCACTTGTCGTGCACGCGCTGGCCGTAGAACATCAGCGGACGTCCCTGGCGGTCGAGTTCCGGCAGCTTGCCGAAGGTGACGTAGTAGGTGATGACGCCGGTCATGACTTCGGCGATCGGCGGGCAACCCGGCACCTTGACGATGGGTTTGTCGGTGATGACCTTGTGGATCGGCACGGCCGTCGTCGGGTTCGGCTTGGCGGCCTGCACGCAACCCCAGGAGGCGCAGGAGCCCCAGGCAATCACCGCTGCGGCGTCCTTCGCGACTTCCTGCAGTTTCTCGACGAACGGGCGGCCGCCCGGGATGCAGAACGTGCCGTCGTTGCCGAGCGGCGGATTGCCTTCGACCGCAAGGATGTACTGGCCCTTGTAGTCGCGCATGATCTCCTCGACGATCGCCTCGGCCTGGTGGCCGGCGGCAGCCATGATCGTGTCGTCGTAGTCGAGCGACACCATCGAGAGGATGACGTCCTTCGCGAGCGGATGCGCCGAGCGGATGAAGCTCTCGGTGCAGCACGTGCACTCGAGGCCATGCAGCCAGAGCACCGGCACCCGCGGCTTGGTTTCCATCGCATGCGCGATCTTGCCTGCGAAGTGTGGTGCGAGCCCGAGCGATGCCGCGCTCAGCGAGCAGAACTTCAGGAAGTTGCGCCGCGAAATACCCTGCCGGCGAATCAACTCGTAGAAAGTTTCTTGACGACCCATCTCGTGCTCCCGATTGGTTTAGGCGTTTCGCCAGCGCGGCTACCCGGGCTCTTTATTTCCACCAAGGACCGCCGGCTGGCGCATCAGGCGGGGGAGCGCGTAGTCGCAGTACATGCGGCCCCCCTCCAGATTCGACAGGGCGGATGGTCCGACTCAGGCCGCCGAAGCCTCAATCGTAGATGTACTTAACGGCGGAACTTGCTGCGCTGCAACTTGATAACAGCCGCGGCTTCATGGTTCGCCCGGCAGGGGCCGGCACCCGTGGCAAACGGCCCTGGGCTGGACGTCCGTGCGTGCCAGGCCATCGGGTTCGCCGGCGACGGCGATGGTGCGCACGGTGGTGAGCGTACGGCGGTCGAACTGGATCACGCGGTCACCCATCGTGGCTGCCACGTACACACTGCTGCCGGTGCCGGAGACCAGCAGGCCCACCGGCAGCGCGCTGCCCGGCGCCAGCTGCGCAAAGGGCCGTAAGGCAGCGCCTGGAGCCGGCGGCACCTGGATGTGGCGCCTGGCTCGCTCCGCCCGCCCGGCGACGTCGACGAGCACGAGGTCGCTGCTTTGCGCGCAGCTCACCAGCGCGCTCTGGCCATCAGGCGTCATGGCAATGCGGATCGGCATGCCGGACACCGGTACCTTCGCGGTGATCTCTAAACTGGCGGTATCGACGATGGCGACGTGTCCCTCTGCACGCGCGGCAACCCAGAGCTCGCGACCATCGGGACTGAGCGCCAGGGCTTCGGAGCCGGCTCCCGTCGGCACGTCGGCAAGCTTGCGCCCCGCCACGAGGTCGATCGCGGTTGTCGATCCCGATCCCAGGTTGGTGACGTAGGCGCGCTTGGCGTCGGCGCTCACCGCGACCATGTGCGACGTCTCCTGCTCCGTCGCGATGGCCTGCACGATGCGACCCGCCACGGGATCGACCAGCAGCAGGCTGCGCGAGCCCTCGGTGGTCACCGCGACCCGGTCGGGGGCGTACCAGGCCACGCCGTGCGGTCGGCTGTGCGGCGCAAGATCGATGCGCCGCAGCTCCCCGGGCTGCTCCAGGTCGATGACGCTGATGCTCGACCCGGGCCTATCGCGCGTGCCGTAGTTGCTCACGACCGCCTGCCTGCCGTCCGGCGATACACTGATTTCGTGCGGCGCGAAGCCGGTCGCGACGGTGGCGAGTCGCAGCCCTGAGCCCGGATCGATGAAGTCGACCGCGTTGTCGGTCTTGCGCACGACCAGCAGTGTCTCGGCCGTGACGACCGCATTCGCCAGCAGGCCGAGCGCGAGCAATGCGGCCCCGCTCGCATGGGCAGCGAGACGCCAGGAAGACAGGCGGGTCATGCGCATGCGGGGCGCGTCAGAACGAATAGCCGAGCGAGGTAGTGACGCCGTAGTCGCTCTGTTGCGTATCCCCGAGCGGCGGTTGGCTGTCGTAGCTGCCGTACACCTTCAACTCGAAATACAGGTCGTCGACGAATTCATACTTCGCGCGCAGGTCGCCCTCGGCACGGTAGCGACCCGATTTCGTCAGGCTCGGCAGCAGCGAGAGCGACCCGCCGACGTCGGTTTCGGGGAAGTCGTAGCGGAACAGCTTGAACGACGTCGTCAGCACGCCTTCGACGCTGTCGAACGTCTCGCCGCCCGTGTAGTTTTCGTGGGAGTACGCGAGGCCGAGCCCGCCCAGCCACTCGGAATGGTTGTTCTGCACGAAGTAGCGGCCATAGCCGCCGCCGAACATCGCGCGCAGGTTGAGGTCCAGCTCGGAGTTGCGCTCGAAGCCGGTGAAACCCAGGTAGAAGTCCCTGGCGCGCACGAACTGCCGGTAGTTTCCCTGCAGTTGATAGCGCTCGCTGGTGTCGCCAACGCTGTCGTCGGTGAGATTGACCGAGGCGTCGAGCGCCCAGGCGCGCACCCGCGTGCGTGACGACAGGCCACCGGCCAGATCGACGCTGGTCCGGTTGCTTGCCTTGGCGAGGTCGAAGCCCGCGCTGACATAGCCGTCGAGGCGGTCGATTACCGCGCCCCCCTCGATCGGCTGGGCGCGCACGATGTAGGCCATCTCGACCGACTCCAGCGGCTGTTCCGCGCTGCGCTTTACCCGCAACGTCGAATCGCCCTGCTCGGCCGCGACCAGCTGCCCGTAGTACCGGGTGCCGTCGGTCCGCTCGAGCAGCAGGTACTGGTTGCTCTCCAGGCGCGCGATCTTGTCCCACTCGATGTAGATCGTCCCCATGTGCTCGGTGCTGAGCTTGAGCTGGTTGTACTCCAGCGACTTCACCTCGCCGGTGATGTGGTCGCCGTTCTTTAAAATGACGACGTCTGTTTTCGGCGCCGCGGCCAGCGGCTGGCAGAAAGCAGCCAGCACGACGAGCAGCAGCAGGAGCCGCGCGCGTGGCGCTGCTGCCGCCGGGTTTTGCCGCGGTGGGCGCGATGCCTGCAGCGTGTCAATCATCCTCTGGCGCTCCCTGAATTCGATTGCACTGAATGTTACCGCGCGCTGCGCCTTCGTGACTGTTGCATGACGCTGGCATCGTACGCCGCAGTGTTGGATGCTTGCCTGCGCTGACAACACACAGGCAAGGACTCATTCTCATGGCGAAACGGGCAGGACGAACCGCGGGCTCCAAAGGTGGACTGACGGCCGCGGAGTTGCGGCAGATCGACGCGTACTGGCGGGCGTGCAACTACCTCGCGGCCGGCATGATCTACCTGCGCGACAATCCCCTGCTGCGCGAACCGCTGCAACCGGACCATATCAAGAACCGGCTGCTGGGCCACTGGGGCTCGAGCCCCGGCTTGAGCTTCACGTACGTGCACCTCAACCGGCTGATCATCAAGTACGGGCTCGACGCAATCTTTCTCGCGGGTCCGGGACACGGCGCCCCCGGCGTGCTGGCACCGGTCTACCTCGAGGGCACGTACGCCGAGATCTACCCGAACAAGGGCGAGGATGTCGAAGGGCTGCGGCAGTTCTTCAAGGAGTTCTCGTTCCCCGGCGGCATCGGCAGCCATTGCACGCCCGAGACGCCCGGATCGATCCACGAGGGCGGCGAACTCGGCTACAGCGTGTCGCACGCATTCGGCGCAGCCTTCGACAATCCCGACCTGCTGGTAACCGTGGTCGTGGGCGACGGTGAGGCGGAAACGGGGCCGCTCGCCACGGCGTGGCACTCGAACAAGTTCCTGAATCCGGTGCGCGACGGCGCTGTCCTGCCCGTGCTGCACCTGAACGGCTACAAGATCAACAACCCGACGCTGCTCGCCCGCATCTCGCACGAAGAACTCGAGGCGCTGTTTCGCGGCTACGGCTGGACCCCGCACTTCGTCGAGGGCGACGACCCGCTGACGATGCACGCGGCGATGGCCGCGACGATGGAGCGCTGCGTGCTCGAGATCCGGCGCATCCAGACGGAAGCTCGCCGCACGGGCAAGGCGGTCCGCGCACGCTGGCCGATGATCGTCCTGCGCAGCCCCAAGGGCTGGACCGGGCCGCGCAAGGTCGGCGGCAAGACCATCGAGGGCTCGTGGCGTTCGCACCAGGTGCCGCTCGCGGACGTGCGCGAGAATCCGGCGAACCTCAAGGCCCTGGAGCAGTGGCTGCGCAGCTACCGTCCGCAGGAACTGTTCGATGCTGCAGGACGGCTCGTTCCGGAATTGAGGACGCTCGCGCCGCAGGGGCGCCAGCGCATGAGCGCGAACCCGCATGCCAATGGCGGCCAGCTGCGGCGGGCGCTGCGCCTGCCGGATTTCCGCGAGTATGGCGTCCCGGTGAAGAAGCCGGGCGCCACGGAAGCCGGCAACACCCGCAAGCTGGGCGAGTTCCTGCGCGACATCCTGCGGCTGAACACCGACAACTTCCGCGTGTTCGGGCCGGACGAGACGTCGTCGAACAAGCTCGACGCCGTGTACCAGGCCAGCGGCAAGACGTGGCTCGCGGACACCCTGCCGGTGGACGCCGAAGGCGGCGAGCTTGCGGTCGACGGGCGCGTGATGGAGATGCTGTCGGAGCACACGCTCGAGGGCTGGCTCGAAGGCTACCTGCTCACGGGCCGGCACGGCTTCTTCTCGACCTACGAAGCCTTCGTCCACGTGATCGACTCGATGTTCAACCAGCACGCGAAATGGCTGGACATCTGCGAAGAGTTGCCCTGGCGTGCGCCGGTCGCCTCGCTCAACCTGCTGATCACCTCGACCGTCTGGCGCCAGGATCACAACGGGTTCACCCACCAGGACCCGGGCTTCCTCGACGTCGTCTGCAACAAGAGCCCGTCCGTGACGCGGATTTACCTGCCGCCGGACTCGAACTGCCTGCTGGCCGTCGCCGACCAGTGCCTGCGCAGCACCGACCGCATCAACGTCATCGTGTGCGACAAGCAGAACCACCTGCAGTTCCTGGACATGGCAGCCGCCATCAGCCACTGCAGCAAGGGCATCGGGCTCTGGGACTGGGCGAGCAACGACGCCGGGCACGTGCCGGACGTGGTGATGGCCGCATGCGGCGACATCGCGACGCAGGAAGCGCTCGCGGCTACCGCGCTGCTGCGCCAGCACTTCCCCGGCCTGAAGATCCGCTTCGTGAACGTCGTGGACCTGTTCACGCTTACGCCCCCGCGCGAGCATCCGCACGGGCTGCCCGATCGCGATTTCGACTCGCTGTTCACGCTCGATCGGCCGGTCATCTTCAATTTCCACGGGTATCCGTGGCTCATCCACCGCCTGGCTTACCGGCGCGCCAACCACGCCAACCTGCACGTGCGCGGCTACAAGGAGAAAGGCAACATCAACACGCCGCTGGAGCTTGCGATCAACAACGAGGTCGACCGCTTCAGCCTGGTGATCGATGCGATCGACCGCGTGCCGCACCTGCAGGTGGCCGGCGCGCACGTGAAGGAAAAGATGCGCAACCTGCAGATCGAGTGCCGCAACTACGCGCACGAGCACGGCATCGACCGGCCGGCCGAGCGCGACTGGAAGTGGCAGCCATGACCTCCTCCGTGACGGCAAACCCCATGACGAACCAGCTCGAATCCCTGCGCCGCCACTCGACCATCGTCGCCGACACGGGCGACATCGAATCGATCGCGCGCTTCCGTCCGCAGGACGCCACCACCAACCCGAGCCTGATCCTGAAGGCGGCGCAGGACGCGCGCTACGGCCACATCCTGCAGGGAGCGGTGGCAGCCGCGGGGTCACGCGCCGCGGCGGGCTGGACCGATGCCGCGATGGAGCACCTCTTCGTCGGCTTCGGTCGCGAAATCCTGGGACTGGTACCGGGGCGGGTCTCGACGGAAGTCGACGCGCGCTACAGCTTCGATATGGACGCGACGGAGCGCCGGGCGCGCCGCTTCATCGAGCTGTACGACGCCGCTGGCGTCGGCCGCGAACGCGTGCTGGTAAAGATCGCGGGCACGTGGGAAGGGATCCGTGCGGCAGGGCGACTGGAGCGCGACGGCATCCACTGCAACCTGACGCTGCTCTTCTCCTTTGCCCAGGCGGTGGCCTGCGCCGATGCGGGAGTCACCCTCATCTCGCCCTTCGTGGGCCGCATTTACGACTGGTACCGGAAGGCTCGCGGCGTCGACGACATCGCGCCCGCCGAGGACCCCGGCGTGGCCTCGGTCAGGCGCATCTACGATTACTACAAGAAGTTCGACTACCGCACTCAGGTCATGGGCGCGAGCTTCCGCAAGACGACCCAGATCATCGACCTGGCCGGTTGCGACCTGCTCACCATCAGCCCCGACCTGCTGCAGCAGCTGGCCGCTGCTTCCGGCGAGGTCAGCCCGCAATTGACACTTGCGGCTGCGAAGGCGAGCCCCGCCGAGCGCGTGCCGATGGACGAGCCTGCGTTCCGCTGGCAGCACAACGAGGACGCGATGGCCACCGAGAAACTGGCCGAGGGCATTCGTGCGTTCGATGCGGACGCGCGCAAGCTCGCGGCGCTGGTGGCCGCCCTGCCGCACTGAGTCGCGTGGCACCGGACCGGTCTACAATGACCGGAACCGGACGCCAACAAGACCCAGGGGAAGGCATGATCACAGCTCCGCAGCGTCGCTCGCCCAGACCTTGGCCCGCCATCGCGGCAGCCACGCTGCTCGCGCTGGTTGCAGCGCCGGCACCGTCCGCCCGGGCCGCGGACCCTGCCCAGGCACCGGCCCCTGCGCCGGAAGCCGCCGTGGCGTCAACGGTCGTCGCCGCACCCGCGGACCTGGTCGTGTTCAACCGGCCCATCACGACGCTGCGCGCCCAGGTCTTTGGCGCCACGCCCGCCGAACGCGTGGCAACCATCGTGCGCGGCCTCGACGCGGCGCTGGAGCGCGGCGGCCCCCTCGTCGTCTCGACGCACGCCATTCCCGAGGGCATTGCACTGCAGGTAGATGGCCACCTCGTGTTCCGGATCCTGCATGACGACGTGAACCGCGAGGCGGGCGAAAGCACGCAGGCGGCGGCGGACGCTGCAGCACGCAACCTGCAGCGCGCGCTCGAAGAAATCCGCGAAAGCAGCGACTCGGCCACGATGCTGCGTGCGAGCGGCTACGCCTTGCTGGCGACCCTCGCGCTGGCGGCATTGCTCTGGCTGATCGTCCGCGCCTACGGATACTGCGCGCGCCGTGTGCGAGCCGTGGTACAGCGCCGCGCCGCGACACTCGCGCCGAGCTGGAGCCAGCAAGTCGTCGGACGGTCCGGCCTCGCCGGCCTCTCCATCGTGCCCGTCAGGCTCCTCGCCTGGGCGGTCGCGCTGCTCCTCGTTTATCAGTGGGCGGCACTGGTGCTCGAGTTCTTCCCCTACACCCGGCCGTGGGGCGAGGCGCTGTTCGACAACCTGCTCGGCGGCCTGGGCCGCTTTGCCAGCAGCATCCTGCAGGCGATTCCTGGGCTGCTGTTCGTGGCGCTGATCTTCTTCCTCACCCGCTTCGTCGTGCGGGTGATCCGCGCCTTCTTCGACGGCGTGCAGGCGGGCCGCATCCGCGTCGCTTGGGTCGACGAGACGACTGCACGTCCCACGGGGCGCCTGCTGATCGCCATCGTCTGGCTGTTCTCGCTGGTTGCCGCCTACCCGTACATTCCCGGCAGCGACAGCGAGGCCTTCAAAGGCATCGGCGTGTTCGTTGGCCTGATGCTCTCGATCGGGGCGTCGGGTGTCGTCAACCAGGCCGTGAGCGGCCTGATGCTCATGTACACCAAGGCCTTGCGCCCTGGTGAATTCGTGCAGGTGGGCGAGACCGAGGGCACCGTGACGTCCGTGGGCTTCCTGACGACGCGCATCGAGACGCTGCGCAACGTGGAAGTCACCTTGCCCAACGCCTTCCTGGTCGGCAACGTGACCCGGAATTATTCAAGGCTGGCGGCCAATGGCGGAGTACGCCTGACGACCTCGGTCACCATCGGCTACGACACACCGTGGCGCCAGGTGCAGGCGATGCTGCAGATCGCGGCCGAACGCACGCAGCTCGTGGCGCGGGAGCCGGCGCCGCGCGTCGTGCAGACCGCGCTGCAGGATTTCTACGTCGAATACACGCTGGTGGTCTGCGTGGCCGACCCGAAGTTCAAGTTGACCGTGCTCGACGAACTGCACGCGCACATCCAGGACGTGTTCAACGAGTATGGCGTGCAGATCATGTCGCCCAACTACGAAGCCGATCCTGAATCCAAGAAGTTCGTGCCGAAGGAACAATGGTTCCAGGCGCCGGCGCGAGTGGCCGACGCCGGCTCCTCCGCACCGGCGAACACGTCGTCGCCCGACGCATCGTAGCTACGAAGCGCGGGGCTCAGCGGACTGCGGCTGCGCGGGGAATGTCAGCCGACTCGATGACCGTCACGCCCGCCGGGGCCCGCAGCGCCGTGGCCACCATGGCCGCTGCGATCGTCGCCGCCGGCACCGGCCGCCATGCGCGTGGCGCAAAGCGCAGGACGTGCTCCGTCAAGCGTTCGATCGGGCGGGACTCGGGCCGCTCGCCAGCGATCACGGAGGGCCGCAGCAGGCACAGGCTCGGCCAACCCATCGCCCGCACGGCATCCTCGAGCTCACCCTTGACGCGCGAATAGAACACACCCGACTTCGCGTTCGCGCCCAGCGCGCTCACCAGCGAGAAGTGCGTCGCGCCTTGCGCAAAGGACAGCGTTGCCAGCTGCAGTGGGTAGTCGAAGTCGATCTCGCGGAACTTCGGCTGCGAACCCGCCTTCTTGATCGTCGTGCCGAGCGCACAGAAGACATGATCGGCCCGCAAGTCCGCTTGCACGCTGGCCAGCGCAGCAAAATCGACGACGACCTGGCGCGCCTTGGGCTGCCGCGCCAGCGAGTCCACTGGCCGGCGCGTGACGACGATCACCTGCGAATAGGCCGGCGACGACAGCAGCAACCGCAGGCACTCGCCGCCCACCAGCCCCGTGGCACCGGCAAGCAGCGCCGTGCGTTGCATCACTTCGTTGCCGGCGCGAAGCGCGGGTCGGTGAGCTTCATTTCCGTGACCGGGCCGTATTTCTTTACCGCGTCGCGGATTTTTCCCGCGTCGCCGATCAGCACGATGGCGAGATTTTCGGGCCGCGGGAACGATTGCTCGATTGCCTTGCGCGCAGCCTCCGCGTCGACCTGCGCAACCCGGGTGGCGTATTCGTTCACGTCGTCGGGGCCGAGGCCGTAGAACAGCATGTCGGCGAGCCGTGCCGCGATCTGCCCGTTGGTCTCGAGCGTCGGCGGAAACTGGCCGAGGATGTAGCTGCGCGCAGACTGCAGCTGCTCGGCGCTCAGGCCGTCCTGATGCAGCCGGGCAAGCGTGGCGAGCGCCAGGTCGATGGCCTCGACCGTCTTGCTCGTCTCGGTGAACGAGCTGATGCTGAACGCTCCGGGCTGTGCGCCGCGCTCGAATCCTGCACTGGCGCCGTAGGTGAGACCGCTCTTGATGCGCAGCTCGGTGTTGAGCATCGACGTGAAGCGCCCCCCGAATACGGTATTGACGACCGACTGCGCGGTCCGGGCGGGGTCGGTGCGTGAGGCGCCCACGTTGCCGAGCCAGAAATACGTCTGCGTGGCGCCGGGCTTGTCGACCAGCAGCACGGTGCGACCCGTGGCCCTGGCCGGAGCCGCGGCGGCCGGCAGCGGCAGCGCTGCTTTACGCCAGGAGCCGAACTTGCCTGCCAGCTTTTGCGCCATCGCGGCCGCGTCAAAGTCGCCCACGATCGTGATGATGAGCCGGTCGCCCCCGACCTGGTCGCGGTAGAAATGCTGGACGTCGCCGAGTTCGATCGCCGCGAGCGTCGACTCGTTGCCGCCCACGGCGCGACCGTACGGATGGCCGCGAAGCAGCCAGGCATCGCCGTAGCTGCCGAGCAGCGCCCGCGGGTCGGAATCCTTCGCAGCCGCGATCGACTGCACCGCGAGGGTGCGCACCTGGTCGAATTCCGCTGCCTCGAGCCGAGGCCGCTGCAGCGCGTCGGTGACCAGTTCGAGCATCAGGTCGGTGTCGCGCGCCAGGAACGACGCCCGGATCGTCAGTGCCTCGGAGCCTGCTCCCACCGACAACGATCCACCGACGTTCTCGATGGCCTCAGCGAACTGCGCGGCATCCCGCGTCCCGGCGCCCTTCTGGATCAGGTCGGCGAACAGCGACGCCGTGCCATCCCTGCCAGGCGCGTCGCCGAGCGCGCCGCCGCGCACGGTGACGTTCAGCGACAGCAGCGGCGTGTCGCGCTTTTCCACCAGGGCGACGACGGCACCGTTCGGCAAGGTCGATGCTACGAAACGTGGCAGCTGCACGCCCGCGGCAGCGAACGCAGACAGCGAGTGCAGTACGGACGCGAGAGCCAGCGCGCCCAGCATGAGACGGCGGTTCATCGGGCACCGCCCTGCGCTGCAGCGGACTCGGTGGGCGCGGGCCTGGATTCGAGAATGCCGACCGTGCGGTTCTCACGCCGCAAGATGGTCGCGGCCGCCTGCTGCACTTCCGCGGCCGTGATGCTTTCGTACTCCGCCGGGGCACCAAAGAGTTTGCGGTAGTCGCCGTGGAACACCTCGTATTCGCCGAGCGCCTGCGCCTTGCCGCTGATGGTCTCGAGTCCGTGCCAGAACCCGGCCAGCGCCTGGTTGCGGGCCTTGGCGATCTCGGTGGCCGTGGGACCTTCCTTTGCCAGCCGGGCAATTTCCTCGTCGATGAGCCGCTCGGTGCGGGCTACATCGCCTCCCGGCGGCACCACGGCGTAGACCCAGGCGAGGCCCGGATCGAACCCGGCATCGAACTGGGTGCCGACGTCGACGGCCGCCTGCTCGCGCGCGACGAGTCGCTGGTACAGGCGCGACGAGTCACCGCCGCCAAGGATCGACAGCAGGACCTCCATGACACGCGCCTCGCGGTCTGCCGCCGCGGCGGTGTGCCAGGCCATCGCGATGAGCGGCGTCTGCGCGTCGCGCTCGATACGGATGCGGCGTTCGCCGAGTTGCGGCGGCTCTTTCGTCGTGACCGCCGGCGGCGCAGGCTGCGCGGGCAAGGTCGCGAGATACTGCTCGGCCAGCTTGAACACCGCCTCGGGGTCGACGTCACCGACGATGAACATCACGGCGTTGTTCGGCGCGTAGTACTGCTGGTAGTAACGCTGCAGGTCGGCAATCGTCCAGCCCTCGATGTCCGATGGCCAGCCGATGACCGGGATCTGGTACGGGTGCGCCACGTACGCGGTGGCCTGCATCTGCTCGATCAGCGTGCCGAAATTGTCGTTGTCGACGCCCGCGCGGCGCTCGGAGTACACGACGCCCCGTTCGCTCGTGACTTTCTCCGGCGCGAAGTCGAGATTGCGCATGCGATCGGATTCGAGGTCGAAGATGAGCCCGGTCGCCGAACTCGGGAACCAGTTCTGGTACACGGTGACGTCGGAACTGGTGTAGGCGTTGTTGCTGCCGCCACTGCCTTCCATGACGCGGTCGAACTCCCCGGGTGCCCGCGTCTTCGTGCCGTTGAACATCATGTGCTCGAAGAAGTGCGAGATGCCCGTGATGCCGGGCCGCTCGTTGCGGCTGCCCACGCGGTACCACGTGTACATCGCGACGTTGGGGATGTCCCGGTCGGGCCAAACCACCAGCTTCATGCCGTTCGACAGCGTGCGCGTGACGATCTGGTCCATCCCCGGCACCGCGGGCGGCGCCGCCTGCACGGCGACGGCCCATGCCAGGCCGGCGACTGCAACAGCAGCCCTGCACACCACGGTCAACGTGCCGCGGACATCGACGTCGTCATTCTTTGTCACTCGCACGCCGTATTCTCCCGCACGTCAGCGTTGGCTCGCGATCCAGCGATCGACCTTGGCCTCGAGCACGTCGAGGGGCAGTGCGCCATCCGCCAGCACGGCGGTGTGGAACTTGCGCACGTCGAACTTCGGGCCAAGGGCCTTTTCAGCCCGCGCACGCAGTTCGGTGATCTTGAGCTGACCGATCTTGTAGGCGAGCGCCTGGCCCGGGATGGCCATGTAGCGTTCGGCCTCGGAGACGCGACGCGCCTCGGCTGCAGAGCTGTTGGCGTCCATGTATTCGAGCACCTGCTCGCGCGTCCAGCCTTTCGAGTGCAGGCCGGTGTCGACGACCAGGCGGATGGCGCGCCAGAGTTCGGCCTCGAGGCGGCCGAAGTACTGGTAGGGGTCGGTGTACATGCCGAGCTCGGGTCCGAGCGACTCGGCGTACAGGCCCCAGCCTTCGCTGTAGGCGGTGTAGCCGCCGAAGCGACGGAATCGCGGCAGGTTCTTCTGCTCGCGCTGGATCGAGATCTGGAAGTGATGGCCCGGATTCGCCTCGTGCAGCGAGAGCGCTTCCATGGCCCACTTCTGCCGCGCGCGCAGGTCATACGCATTGGCGTAGAAGATGCCGGGGCGCGATCCATCCTCGCTGGCCGCCTGGTACTGGCCGCCGGCGGCGCTCTTCTCGCGGAAGGGCTCGACGGCACGCACCTCGTAATCGGCCTTGGGCAGGATCTCGAACAGCTTGGGCAACTGCGGATTGACCTTGCTCCTGAGCGCCTCGTAACCGGCGATCAGGTCTTCGCGCTTGTCGAAGAAAAACTGCGGATCGGTGTTCATGTACTGGAAGAACTCGCTGAGCGTGCCCTTGAAGCCCACCTGTTGCATGACGTGCCGCATCTCGCCTTGGATGCGCGCGACCTCGTCCAGTCCGATCTGGTGGATCTGCGCCGGCGTGTAGTCGGTCGTGGTGATGCGCCGGACGTTGTAGGCATACCAGTCCTTGCCGCCGGGCAGGCCTTCCATGCCATGGCTCAGGCGTGCGTGCGGGATGTACTCGTCCCGCATGAAATCGTGCAGCTTGCGATAGGTCGGCACCACCTTGGTCTCGATCGCGGCGCGGTACGCCTGCGTGATGCGCTCGCGCTCGGCCGGCGTGAAGCTCGCAGGCAGGTTCTTGATCGGCCCCCAGAAGAGCGAGTCCTCGGGCCTGGCGACGACCTGCGCCTGCAGCTGCGGCAACGTGCGCTCGGCGAGCAGCTTGGGCAGCGTGTAGCCGCGCTTTACGCCTTCGCGCATGTTGACGATGGCCTGGTCGCTCCATTGCACGAACCCGTCGAGCCGCTGCAGGAAGTTGTCGTAGTCCTGCACGGTCTTGAACGGCTGCATGCCGTTGCCCGAGCCCAGTTGCACGAAGCTGTTCGGCGTCGAATAGAACTGGTTGAGGGGAATCAGTTCGTCGGGAAACGCAAAGCCCGCGATGTCACGTTCGCGCGCGGACTTGAAGATGTCGTACGACAACTGGTCCTGCGGCGGCAGCACTGAGCGGTCGATCGTCTTGATGCGGGCCAGCGCATCGCGCTGCAGCTTCTGCTCGGCCGCGATCGCGTCCGGCGCGATGTCCACGACGAACAGCGCGTTGTAGCGGGTATCGCCGATGGACGTGGCGAGGATCGGGTTCTGCTGCAGGTAGGCCTCGAAGTACTCGTCGAAGACGGCGTGCAGCTTCTGTGACTCGGCGTGGCCCCTGTCCTCCGACCCCGCCGCGGCGGGCGCTGCAGACACGCTGGCCGGCACCACAACCCAGCCAGCCATGAGCAGGGAGGAAGCGAGCAGGACGAGCCGGGACGGTTGGGTCATGGGTATTCCGTAGGTGGGTCGGGACAAAGGCGATCCGGGTGTGGCCGGTTCGCGCCGTTGGGTGGGGGAGTTTCGCAAGTTCGCGGGATGCCGGCCACCCCATCCGTGACATACCGGATGCCCAAGCACTGCATTCCGAGGCAAGGTCCGGGCGAGACCCCGCAGGGCAGGAGAACCATGTTCCAGATCAGGATCCACGGCCGCGGCGGCCAGGGCGTCGTGACGGCGGCCGAGCTGTTGTCGGTGGCGGCATTCCGCGAGGGCCGCCACGCGCAGGCCTTCCCCAGCTTCGGGTCGGAGCGGACCGGCGCACCGGTCGTCGCCTACTGCCGCATCGACGACCGGCCGATCCGCCTGCGGGAACCCATTCTCGCGCCGGACGCGCTGATCGTGCAGGACCCCACCCTGCTGCACCAGGTGGACGTGTTCGGCGGGTTGCAGCCAGATGGCTACATCCTCATCAACACGGCGCGGACGTTCGCCGAGCTCGGGCTCGCCGAGTTCGTGCAGCAGTTTGACGCGGCGCGTCTCTGCACCGTGCCGGCGACGGAGATCGCCTTGCGGCACGTGGGCCGCCCGCTGCCCAACGCCTCGCTGCTGGGCGGTTTCGCCGCGCTGGCCGGCCGCGTGTCGCTGGCGGCCGTGGTGGCGGCGATCGGCGAAAAGTTTGCGCCGAAGATCGCGGCCGCGAACGCTGCAGCCGCCACAGAGTCGTATGAGTTCGTGCTGCGCGCCATGCGCAAGGAGTCCGCCGGTGCTGAAGCAGGTTGAAGGTTCGCAGGCAGTGGCCGAGGCGATCGCACTGTGCCGACCGCAGGTCATCTGCGCCTACCCGATCTCGCCGCAGACCCACATCGTCGAGGCGCTCGGCCAGCGTGTCGATGCGGGAAGTCTGGCGCCCTGCGAATTCGTGAACGTCGAGTCGGAGTTCGCGGCGATGTCCGTCGCGATCGGCGCGTCGGCCACCGGCGCCCGCGCTTACACCGCAACAGCGAGCCAGGGCCTGCTGTTCATGGCGGAAGCGGTCTACAACGCGGCGGGTCTCGGCCTGCCGATCGTCATGACCGTCGCCAACCGCGCCATCGGCGCCCCGATCAACATCTGGAACGACCATACGGACGCCTTGAGCCAGCGTGACTGCGGCTGGCTGCAGTTGTTCGCCGAGGACAACCAGGAAGCGCTCGACCTGCACATCCAGGCCTTCCGCCTGGCCGAGGAGCTGTCGCTGCCGGTGATGGTCTGCATGGACGGCTTCATCCTGACGCACGCCTACGAGCGCGTCGACATGCCAACGCAGGCGCAGGTGGACGCGTACCTGCCGCCCTATGTGCCGCGCCAGGTGCTCGACCCAGCCGATCCGGTCTCGATCGGCGCAATGGTCGGGCCCGAGGCGTTCATGGAGGTGCGCTACCTCGCGCACGTCAAGCAGCAGCAGGCGCTGGAGCTGATTCCCGCGTGGGCCGACGAGTTTCGCCGTGTATTCGGCCGGCCGAGCGGTGGCCTCGTGCATGAATACCGCACCGAGGACGCGGACGTCATCGTGGTCGCGCTGGGTTCGGTGCTCGGCACGATCAAGGACACCGTCGACGCCATGCGCGAGCAGGGCCGCAGGATCGGCGTGCTCGGCATCACCTGCTTTCGGCCATGGCCAGCGGCCGCGGTCTGTGCGGCGCTCGCGCACGCACAGCGCGTGGTCGTGCTGGAGAAGAGCCTGGCCGTCGGCATGGGCGGCATCGTGGCCAACAATGTCTCGGCCGCGTTCGCCGGCTCGCCCGACCGCGTGCACGCCGTAATTGCCGGCCTCGGCGGGCGCTCGATCACACGCAGCTCACTGCAGGGCGTGTTCGAGCAGGCGCTGGCCGGCACGCTCAACCCCCTGACGTTCCTGGACCTCGATCATGCCCTCGTCAACCGCGTGCTCGAGCGCGAACGCAGCCAGCGGCGTTCCGGGCCGATCGCGGAAGGCATCCTCAAGGACATCGGCGTCGTCGCCGCGAAGACTGGCTGAGGCGCAACGCATGAGTTACCAACCCGTCCGCTTTTACCAGACCGGCACGTTCACGGTCGGCAACCGCCTGCTGCCCGAGGCGCAGCGTTCAGTGCAGTCCGGCCAGGAACGCACCAATTCACTCAATTCAGGGCACCGCGCCTGCCAGGGCTGCGGCGAGGCCCTGGGCGCGCGCTACGCGATCGACGCGGCGATGGCCGCGACGAACCGCCAGCTCGTGGCTGCCAACGCCACCGGCTGCCTCGAAGTTTTTTCGACGCCCTACCCGGAAACGTCCTGGCAGATTCCGTGGATCCATTCGCTGTTCGGCAATGCGGCCGCGGTCGGCACCGGCATCGCCGCGGCGCTGCGCGTGCAGGGCAAGCGCGACATCCGTGTCGTCGCGCAGGGCGGCGACGGCGGCACGACCGACATCGGCTTCGGTTGCCTGTCGGGCATGTTCGAGCGCAACGACGACGTGCTCTACATCTGCTACGACAACGAGGCGTACATGAACACCGGCGTGCAGCGCTCGTCGGCCACGCCACCGGCCGCGCGCACCAACACGACCCTGCCCGTCGGCGACGCGACAGGCGCCCGCTTCGGCCAGGGCAAGAACCTGCCGCGGATCGCCATGGCGCACGAGATACCGTACGTCGCGACGGCGACGGTCGCGGAACTGCGGGACCTCGAAGCCAAGGTGCGCAGGGCCATGGAGTTTCGCGGCGCGCGCTACATCCACGTGCTGGTGCCGTGCCCGCTGGGCTGGGGCCACGGCTCGGCCGAGACGATCAAGATGGCGCGTCTCGCCAAGGAGACCGGACTGTTCCCGGTGTTCGAGGCAGAGCACGGTGAGGTCACGGGCGTCTCGAAGATCCGCAGGCAACTGCCGGTCGAGGATTACCTGAAGCCGCAAACGCGCTTTGCCCATCTGTTCAGGCCACCGGGACACGCCGACCTCGTTGCCCGCATCCAGGCGCTCGCCGATCGCAACGTGCAGCGCTACGGGCTGGTCGACGAGGCGGAGGACGCAGCATGAAAAAGCCATTTGCCATCACGCTCGATCCCGGCTCGAGCCTGGCGAATCACACGGGATCCTGGCGCACCGTGCGCCCGGTCTACGTCGATCGCCTGCCGCCCTGCAACGACGCCTGCCCGTCCGGCGAGAACATCCAGGGCTGGTTGTTCCACGCGGAGTCTGGCGACTACGAAAGCGCCTGGCGCTTGCTGACCGAGGCCAACCCGCTGCCCGCGTGCATGGGTCGCGTGTGCTATCACCCGTGCGAGACCGCCTGCAATCGCGCCCAGCTCGACGAATGCGTCGGCGTCAACGCGATCGAGCGTTTCATCGGCGACGAAGCGTTGAAGCACGGCTGGAGCTTCACGCCACCCGCGCATTCGACCGGCATGCGCGTGCTGGTGGTGGGCGCCGGCCCTTCGGGGCTGTCGGCCGCGTACCAGCTGGCTCGCGCGGGCCACAGCGTGACGATCCGGGAAGCCGGCCCGCTCGCGGGCGGCATGATGCGCTTCGGCATCCCCAAATACCGTTTGCCGCGGGAAGTGCTCGACGCCGAGATCGCACGCATCGTCGCACTGGGCGTAACGATCGAACTGAATACCAAGGTGACCGACGTGCCCGCCGCCAAGCGGGACGGTCGCTTCGACGCCGTCTTCCTCGCAGTCGGCGCGCACATCGCGAAGCGCGCGTACCTGCCGGCTGGCAGCGCCGGCAAGATGCTCGATGCGGTCGCGGTGCTGCGCAGCATGGAGGGCGAGGAGCGGCCGCTGCTCGGACGGCGTGTCGTCGTTTATGGCGGCGGCAACACTGCGCTCGACGTGGCGCGCACCGCCAAGCGTCTTGGGGCGGAGGAGTCGGTGATCGTGTATCGCCGCACGCGTGAAAAAATGCCGGCCCACGAGACAGAGCTCGAGGAAGCCTTGCAGGAAGGCGTGCTGGTGAAGTGGCTGTCGACGATCCGCGAAGCCGGCGAGTCGTCGATCACGGTCGAGAAGATGACGCTCGACGACAAGGGCATGGCGCAACCGACCGGTGAGTTCGAAACGCTGGCAGCGGACTCGGTGGTACTGGCGCTGGGCCAGGACGTCGACCTGTCGCTGCTCGACGGAGTGCCGGGCCTCGAGATCGACGGCGGCGTGGTCAAGGTCGACGCGCACATGATGACGGGCGCGCCCGGCATTTTCGCGGGGGGCGACATGGTGCCCGGCGAGCGCACCGTGACGGTAGGCATCGGCCACGGCAAGCTCGCGGCGCGCAACATCGATGCCTGGTTGCGCGGCGAGGCGTGGTCGCATCCGCCCCGTCACGAACTCGCCACCTTCGACAAGCTCAACACGTGGTACTACTCGGATGCGCCCAAGGCCCAGCGCCCCGTGCTGGACATGGTGCGGCGGCAGTCGACGTTCGAGGAAGTCGTCGGCGGCTTCGATCCGGCGACGGCGCAGTTCGAGGCACGCCGATGCCTGAGCTGCGGCAACTGCTTCGAATGCGACAATTGCTACGGCGTGTGCCCCGACAACGCGGTCATCAAGCTCGGCGCCGGCAACCGCTACGCGTTCAACTACGACTACTGCAAGGGTTGCGGGCTGTGCGTGTCGGAGTGCCCGTGCGGGGCGATCAGGACGCAGGCGGAGGAGATCTAGGAAGGGATTAGGGACTAGGGACTAGGGGCTATTCGGAAAGTCCTCACCTCTCCCGCGTCGCGGGAGAGGCCGGTCGCAGGCCGGGTGAGGGATCTTGCAGCGCATGAGCGCATTCTCGTCGGCCCCTAGCCCCTAGCCCCTTCCTTCACTTCTTGATGAACTTGAGCGTCATGCGATCGGACTCGCCGATCGCGAGGTACTTGCTCTTGTCGAAGGCCGGATCCTCTTCCTTGCCGGAGCCATACGCCGTCGAACGCAGGTTGGGCGGCAGCGTCCACACGCCGAATGGATGGTCCTTCGTGTCCTTCGGGTTGGCGTTGATCTCCGACTTGCCCGCCAGCACGAATCCCGCTTTCTCCGCCTGCTCGATGACGTAACGCTCGCTGACGTAACCGCTCGCGGGGTCTTCCTTGCCGTAAGCGGACGGCGCCGCGCGATGCTGCTCCACGGCCAGGATGCCGCCTGGCTTCAACGCCTTGTAGAACTCCTTGAACGTCGCCTCGACCGTCCCCGGCTCGGACTGCATCCAGCCATGGATCGAGCGCGCGGTCAGGATGAAATCGAACAGGTCGGCCGGCAGCGTCTTCGACACCGCGCCCCAGTTGAGGATGCGCACGTCGCCATAGACGTCCGGCCGGGTCGTGTACTTCGCCGTGAAGTCCGCGCGGGCCTTGCGTGAGTTCTCGGACAACTTCGGGTTGGCGAGGTCGGCGCCCGGTCACGTAGTACGCGCCGCTCGTGAGGTGCGCGTACGGCGCAAGGATGTCGGTCCAGTAGGGGTTCGAGCCGGGCTGGATCTCGAGGATGTTCATTTTCGGGCGCAGGCCCCAGAACGTCAGTGATTCGACCGGATGGCGCGACTGCGTCGCGCGACTTCGCCTCGTCGCTGCGCCACTCGCTGTACACGGACGCATGCAGCGCCTTGTCGTCGGTCATCGCACGACCGCTGTCATCGACAGCCTTGGCCGCTGCGGGGCCCGGCGGAGAGGCCGCCAACGACGTTCCGACCTGCAGCACGGCGATGGTGGCAATCAACAACGCTTGGATCGAAGACGACGACATGGTTCCACTCCTCTGGATGCGACTCATCGCCCATTAGGCGGGAGACCTCGGGCAGATTCAATGCGGCCCAAAAAAACGAAGGCCCCGGCGCTTGCGCGACGGGGCCTCGTTTGCAACCCGCGGGCGGTTGCGTCGTCGATTACATGCCCGAATCCGTGCGGATCAGCATGACGCGACGGTTCAGCTGGCGGCCTTCGGCCGTCGTGTTGTCCGCGATCGGCTTGAGTTCGCCGAAGCCGACCGAGCTCAGGCGAGCCGGGTCAACGCCGCGCGAAGACAGGTAGTCGAACACGGCCTTGGCACGACGATCCGACAGGGCCTGGTTGTAGGTTTCCGTACCGACGCTGTCGGTATGGCCTTCGACCGTGGCCTTGGCGAACGGCACGTCGTTCATGAACGTCACGACGCGCTCGAGTTCCGTGATCGACTCAGGGCGCAGCTCGGCGCTGTCGAAGTCGAACAGGAGCTTGAGGGTCTGCTCGAGCGGGCAGCCGACCGAGTCGACCTTCGCGCCAGCCGGGGTGCCCGGGCACTTGTCGGCTTCGTCGCAGACGCCGTCGCCGTCCGTATCCACGCACTTGGCGGGCGGGGGCGGGGGCGGGGGCGGGGGAGCAACGACCGGAGCAGCGACGGCAGCCGGGATCATGCGACCGAAGCGGTAGCCGACGTGCAGGCCGTAGACCCACGGGTTGATGTCGGCCGTGCCGACGTCAGCGCCGTTCAGTTCGACGTCCGACGACATGTCGATGTAACGCACGTTGGCGTTGAAGAACCAGTTGCGCTGGCCGATGTCGACGCCGACCTGACCGGCAGCGCCGATCGAGTCGTCGAGCTTGATGCTCGAACCCGAGAGCGCGCCGCGGGCTTCTTCACCCGAGAACAGCGTGTAGTTGACGCCCGCACCGATGTAGGGGCGGAACATGCCGTTCGGGTTGAAGTGCCAGTTGAGGCTCAGCGTCGGCGGCATCACGTCGACTTGCCCGACGCGGTCCAACGGACGGCTGCCCGTGTCGAGATCGAGACCATGCGTGGCCGGCCACGCCACCAGCAGCTCGGTGCCGATGTGCGGGGTGATCATGTATTCGATCGTGCCGGTCGGCGTGAGGTCGCTGTCGACGACGACAGCCGTCGAGCGATCAAGCGCGAGATTGTAGGAGTCAGGATTGATCTGCGAGATACCGACGCGGAACAACCACTTGCCCGGATCGTAGGTGCCCGCATCCTGGGCCTGGGCGGCGACCGGAGCCGCGAGCGCGGCAGCGACAGCCAAAGGAATGAGATAACGAGATGACATTGAGGCGTTCTCCTTGTGGCTTTTATGCCATGCAATATAAATTCGTCGGCGGCCCTTGACCACCAGCCCGTCACCACACCCAAGACGGACGCTATGAGCTCAGCTGCCCAATTTTCGGCGTAAACGTGGTCCAAAGTCCAGTGCGGTAAATTGGGAGCCGCTGTCAGGGCCCTGCCGCGCCCCTGCTTTAGGGTACGCGAACGTCGTTTCACCGGAGAATTTGATGCTTTTTGGCAACAACAGGTCGTATTCCGGACAATTGCCTGCCCGCCGCGCGCGGCTCGGCGGGCTGCTGCTGGCCGTCGGCGCGGCCCTGTTTGCGCAAAACGGAGGGGCCTCCGGCTGTCCATCGACCCCTCCGCCCACCCGTCCGGTGACCGGCAACCTGATCCCGTACGAGAAATTCCAGCTCGACAACGGCCTGACCGTCATCGTCCACACGGACCGCAAGGCGCCGATCGTCGCGGTCAACGTCTGGTACCACGTCGGCTCGAAAAACGAGCCTGCCGGCAAGAGCGGATTCGCGCATCTGTTCGAACACCTGATGTTCCAGGGCTCGGAAAACTACGACGACGAATATTTCAAGCCGCTGGAACAGGTCGGTGCGACCTCGATGAACGGCACCACGAGTTTCGACCGCACCAACTATTTCCAGAACGTCCCGACCACGGCGCTCGATCTCGCGCTGTGGATGGAATCGGATCGCATGGGCCACCTGCTCGGCGCCGTGACGCAGCCGCGGCTCGACGAGCAACGCGGCGTGGTCAAGAACGAAAAGCGCCAGAACGAGAACCGCCCGTACGGCAAGGTCGCGGAGACCATCTACCGCGCGAGCTTCCCCGCGGGACATCCGTATCGCAGCCTGCCGATCGGTTCGATGGCAGACCTCGACGCGGCGTCGCTCGACGACGTGCGCGAATGGTTCAGCACGTATTACGGCGCCGCCAACGCCGTCCTGGTGCTGGCCGGCGACATCGACGTGGCGACGGCGCGCGCGAAGGCAGAGCAGTACTTCGGCCACATCGCGCCGGGCCCCGCCCTCACGCGACCCGGGGTCTGGATCGCCGCGCGCAGCGAAAGCCGCCGCGAGACGATGTACGACCAGGTCGCGCAGCCGCGCTGGCAGCGCTTCTGGAACACGCCGCCCGACAACACCCGCGATTCCGAATACCTGGGACTGGTCGGCGAAATACTGGGCGGCGGCAAGACGTCGCGCCTCTACGAGCGTCTGGTGTACCGCGATCGACTGGCCGACAGTGCCGCCGCCGGGCAATCGCCGCTCGAGATCGCCGGCCTCTTCACGCTCTCGGCAGACGTCAAGCAAGGCGTGCCGATCGAACGCGTCGAAGCGGCGATGATGGAAGAACTGCAGCGCTTCATCGACAAGGGCCCGACGCCGGCGGAACTCGAGCGCGCGCGCATCGCGATCCGGGCCGGCTTCATCCGCGGGCTCGAACGCATCGGCGGGTTCGGCGGCAAGGCCGACGTGCTCGCGGCCTGCGAGGTCTACACCGGCGATCCGGCGTGCTACCGGCAGTCGCTCGAGTGGATCGACGCCGCGCAGCCGGCCGACCTGCAACGCGTCGCGCGCCAGTGGCTCACGCGGGGTGATTACACGCTCGAGGTACTGCCGCAGCCTGCATTCACAGCGAATTCGGCGGCGGGCGTCGCCGATCGCAAGCAGGGTCCGCCGGTCACGCAGGAGTTTCCGGACACCGTCTTTCCGCAACTGCAGCGGCTGCAGCTCGCCAATGGCCTGCCCGTGATCGTGGCCGCGCGACCCGAAGTGCCGGTGGCCCGCGTCTCGGTGCTGTTCAAGGGCGGCTACACGGCCGACCAGGGCCGCAAACCGGGCACCGCGAGCTTTCACGATGAGCCTGCTCGACGAAGGCGCCGGCAAGCTCGATGCGCTCGCGATCGCCGACCGCGCCGAGCGGCTCGGCGCACAACTGGCCGCCGGCTCGAGCCTCGACACCTCCTTCGCTGCCGTCGCTGCCTTGACCGAGCAACTCGACCCCTCGCTCGCCCTGCTCGCGGACATCGTGCGCCGCCCGGCTTTCCCGGCGCCGGAGATCGAGCGCGTGCGCAAGGAATGGATCGCCGGCATCGCGCGCGAAAAATTGAGCCCCGATGCGCTGGCCATGCGCGTGCTGCCGCCACTGCTGTATGGCGAGGGCCATCCGTACGGCATTCCGTTCTCGGGCTCCGGCACCGAGGCATCGGTCGCCGCGCTGGAGCGCGCGGACCTGCTCGCCTACCAGCGCGACGTCCTGCGACCCGACAACGCCACGATCATCGTCACCGGCGCGGTGACGCCCGCCACGCTGCTGCCGTTGCTCGAGAAGCACTTCGGCGACTGGCTGCCGCCGCCCGCACCCAGGCCGGACTTGCGCGAGATGCCGCCTGCACCTGCACCCACGGGCGCCCGCCTGTTCCTGCTCGATCGTCCGGGCGCGCAGCAGACGACGATCCTGGCCGGCCAGCTCATGCCCTCGAGCCGCGCGGCCGATCGCATCGAGCTGAACTCGGCCAACGATGTTCTCGGCGGCACGTTCACGTCGCGCATCAACATGAACCTGCGCGAGGACAAGCACTGGTCGTACGGCTCGCGTTCGGCCCTGCCGGAAACGCTGGGGCCGCGGCCGTGGCTGCTGTCGGCTCCGGTGCAGACGGACAAGACCGTGGAGGCGATCGGCGAGCTGCGGCGTGAGATCGCCGAATTCGTCGGCACGAAGCCGGTCACCGCAGCTGAGCTCGCCAAGGTCCGCGATCGCGACGTGCGCGCGCTCTCCGGCCAGTTCGAAACCAACGCCGCGGTGAGCGGCGCGATCGCGGACATCGTGCGGTTCGGGCGTCCAGACGACTACGTCCGCACCCTGCGCGGCCGGCTCGAGGCACAGACCGAGTCCGGTGTGCGTGCAGCGGCGGCGCAGGCGTTCCGCCCCGACACGCTGACCTGGGTGATCGTGGGCGACCTCGCGAAGATCGAAACCCAGATCAGGCAGTTGCCCTGGAGCTCGGTGCAGGTGCTCGATGCGGACGGCAAGCCGGTGCGCTGATACGGGCTATCATCACGCGCCGGGGAACGGTTCCCCGGTTGGAGAGTCGCTGATGCATCCGTTCCGTGCGCCGTTCGCGCGTGCCGTGCGCGCAGTCGTGCCCGCGCTGACGCTCGCCGTGCTGTTGACGGCCCCAGGCAGGGTCGGCGCCGTCACCGCGCTCGACGAAGCTGCGGCCAGTCGCTTCGCCGAACTCGCGCTGCACTGCGTGCACCTTGAGTACCCCAACAAGCTTTCGCACACGCTGGCGAGCGATGCCGACGCCAGGCCGCCGCGTGAGCTGGCGCCGGCATTCTTCGGCTGCTACGACTGGCACTCCTCGGTCCATGGGCACTGGTTGCTGGCGCGGCTCGCCAGGCAGTTCCCGGCCGCGCCTTTCGCTGCGACCGCGCGTGCGGCACTCGCCCGATCCCTCACGCCAGCGAACATCGCCGGCGAGGTCGCGTACTTCCAGGCGCCAGGTCGCGCGTCGTTCGAGCGCCCTTACGGGCTCGCGTGGCTGCTGCAGCTCGCAGCCGAATTGCGGACCTGGGACGACCCGCAGGCGCGCGCATGGGCGCAGGCACTCGCCCCGCTGGAAGATGAAGCCGCACGTCGACTGCGCAGCTGGCTGCCGAAGCTGCAGTACCCCATCCGCGTGGGCGAACACAGCCAGACCGCCTTCGCCTTCGGGTTGGTGCACGACTGGGCCCGGGTCACGCAGGACGCAGCCATGCTGGAGCTGATCAACGCGAGGTCGCGGGCGTTTTACCTGGCCGATGTCCAGTGCCCGCTGGCCTACGAGCCGTCGGGCGAGGACTTCCTGTCGCCGTGCCTGGCCGAGGCCGACCTGATGCGGCGCATCCTGTCCCCGCGCGAATTCGCCGCCTGGCTGCAGCGCTTTCTTCCGGGCATCCCTGCGCGCGTACAGGCAACGCCGTGGCTGGTGCCCGGCGTCGTGACGGACCGAGCCGATCCCAAGCTCGCGCACATCGATGGGCTCAACCTGAGTCGCAGCTGGATGCTGCTCGGCATCGCCTCCGGCCTGCCGTCCGGGGACCGCCGCATCCCGGCGCTGCAGGCCGCAGCCGGCACGCACGCACAGGCGGCCCTGCCTGCCGTGACCGGCGAACATTACGCGGGCGGCCACTGGCTCGGCACCTTCGCCGTGTACCTGACGACGCAGGCCGGGCGCGCGACCGCCGCCGCAGCGCCCAACGCCACCGCCCGCTAGAGCGATTGGTCATGGAACGCACCGAGCGCTTCTACAAGATCCAGAACCTGCTGCGCAGCCGCCGCTACGTAAGCACGCAGGATTTCATGGCCGAACTCGGCGTGTCGCGCGCCACGTTCAAGCGCGACCTCGAATACCTGCGCGACCGCATGCACGCCCCGATCGTCTTCGACCGGGAGCAGGAGGCGTACGGATTCGACCCCAAGGTTGCCGACAGCCAGTTGTGGCAGTTGCCAGGCCTCTGGTTCTCTGCCGATGAGTTGCAGGCGCTGCTCACGATGGATCGCCTGCTCGGCGACCTGCAGCCCGGCGTGCTCAGCGAAATGATCGCGCCGCTGCGCAAGCGGCTCAAGGGCTTGCTCGAGAGCGGCGAGCATTCGGCCGAGGACATCGCGCGACGCATCAGGATCCTGTCGATGGGCTCACGCCGCGTGGTGCCGGCGCACTTTCGCACGCTGGCGACCGCCGTACTGACTCGCAGGCGCCTGCACTTGCGTCACCAGCGGCGGCAGGACGGCGAGGTGCTCGAGCGCGACGTCTCCCCGCAGCGGCTCGTGCACTATCGTGACAACTGGTACCTGGACGCGTTCTGCCACAAGCGCCAGGCGCTGCGCACGTTCGGCCTCGACGCGATCGAAACCGCGACGGTGCTCGACAAGGAGGCCAGGGAAGTCGCGGAGGACGTGCTGGAGCGCCATTACGCCAGCGGCTACGGCATCTTTGCCGGCGCGGTGACGCAGGAAGCAGTGCTGCAGTTCGGCGCCGGCAGCGCACGCTGGGTGTCACGCGAGACCTGGCATCCCGACCAGGTGGGTACGCCGCAACTAGACGGCACCTACATCCTGAAGTTCCCCTTTGCGCAGGAACCGGAACTGGTCATGGACATCATGAAGTACGGCGCCGACGTGCAGGTGCTCGCACCGGCATCGCTGCGCGCGACCGTCGCCGCGAGACTGCAGGCAGCCGCGCGGCTTTACGACTGAATCACTGCAGTGTGTGGCGCTGCGGCTGCACGCCCTCGACCGGCGGCAGGTTCACGCCGGGCGCCACGTACAGGTCGACCTCGCGCTCAAAGTGCAGCGGGCCCTCGACGACGGCGCCCTGCTCGATCGTGATCCGCGGGTTGCGCGAATCGCCGCCCCAATTCCACTTCGACTTGTTCTGCTCGACGTGAATTCCTCCCGTGAGCTTCGAGCCGGCCAGCAGTCGGATGTCGCCGTTGACCGTCTCGATGCCGCCCGCCACCTGGGCGCCTTCGAGCAGCATCGCGCCGTTTACGTTCTCCAGCCCTCCTTGCACCCGTGCATCCTTGCGCAGGGTCATGCTGCCGTTCACCGCCTCGATTCCCTCCTGCACCTCAGCGGCTGCACCGACGGAGATCGAACCGTTGACGGTACCGGCGGAGCGCACTACGGCACGATCTTCGATTTTCAGCGAGCCGTTGACGGTCTCGACGTCCAGCGCCCTGGCGCCGGCGCCGATCGTGACTGATCCATTGACCGTACTGACGTCGCCGGCCTGCTCACCCGGCTCGACCTTGACGCTGCCATTGACCTTGCTGATGTCATTGGCCGCGTGCGCGGCATCGCCTGCGAGGACGGCACCGAAGGCAAAGCCGAGCGTGAGGAGGCAACGAGTGACGTAATTCATGGCGGATCTCCGGACCCAAGGCGTTTCCAGTGTGGAGTTCGATGCGCCAGGCCGGCCAAAGGTTGCAACGGCCCCGGCCGGACGCTGCATGCGGTCGTTCGATACGCTACGCTCGGGATTGATCCGCTGCACGACCGGAGTGTTTTCCATGAAGACCCGCGCCGCCGTCTGCCACCAGGCAGGCAAGCCCCTCGTCATCGAGACCGTCGACCTCGAAGGGCCGCGTGCCGGCGAGGTGCTGATCGAGATCAAGGCCACGGGCGTGTGCCACACGGACGAATTCACCCGTTCCGGCGGCGACCCCGAGGGGCTGTTTCCGGTCATCTTCGGCCACGAAGGCGCGGGCATCGTCGTGGACGTGGGGCCGGGCGTGCGCTCGGTGAAGAAAGGCGACCACGTCATCCCGCTGTACACACCCGAGTGCCGCGAATGCAAGAGTTGCACCTCGCACAAGACGAACCTCTGCACTGCCATCCGTGCCACGCAGGGCCAGGGCGTGATGCCCGACGGCACCAGCCGTTTCTCGCTCGGCGGGGACAAGATCCACCACTACATGGGCTGCTCGACGTTCTCGAATTTCACGGTCCTGCCGGAAATCGCCGTGGCCAAGGTCCGCGAGGACGCGCCGTTCGACAAGATCTGCTACATCGGCTGCGGCGTGACCACAGGCATCGGTGCGGTCATCAACACAGCCAAGGTGGAGCCGGGCGCGAACGTGGTCGTGTTCGGGCTCGGCGGCATTGGCCTCAACGTGATCCAGGGCGCCCGCCTGGCCGGTGCGAACAAGATCATCGGCGTCGACATCAACCCGGCGCGCAAGCGCCTCGCCGAGAAGTTCGGCATGACCCACTTCGTCAACCCGAAGGAAGTCGAGGGCGACCTGGTGCCGTACCTCGTCGCGCTGACCGATGGCGGCGCCGACTACAGCTTCGAATGCGTGGGCAGCACCACGCTCATGCGGCAGGCGCTCGAATGCTGCCATCGCGGCTGGGGCGAATCGATCATCATCGGGGTGGCAGGCGCGGGCCAGGAGATCAGCACGCGGCCTTTCCAGCTCGTCACCGGCCGCGTGTGGAAGGGCACGGCGTTTGGCGGCGCGCGCGGTCGCACCGACGTGCCGAAGATCGTCGACTGGTACATGGATGGCAAGATCGCGATCGACCCGCTGATCACGCACGTGATGCCGCTCGACCGGATCAACGACGCGTTCGACCTCATGCATTCGGGCGAGTCGATCCGTTCGGTGGTGACCTTCTGACGGGGAAGGGGCTAGGGACTAGGGGCTAGTCGGAGGTGATGTTGTGGCGTCAGGTGCATCAGTACTTCCGACTAGCCCCTAACCCCTAGCCCCTAACCCCTTCCCGGCAACGGAGAACCGCTGCATGAAGATTCTTGCAGAACACGCCTGCCACGGCGGCACGCAGTCTTTCGTCGCGCACGACTCGCTCGAGTGCGCGGCCGAGATGCGATTCTCGGTGTACCAGCCACCGCAGGCGAAGCACGGTCGCGTCCCGGTGCTGTATTACCTGGCAGGCCTCACCTGCACCGAGGAGACCTTCGCGATCAAGGCCGGGGCCCAGCGGCTCGCGGCAGAGCACGGACTCATGCTGGTCGCGCCCGACACGAGCCCGCGCGTCCGCCTGCCGGGCGACGACGCGAGCTGGGACTTCGGCCTCGCGGCCGGCTTCTACGTCGATGCCACCGTGGCGCCATGGTCGGCGCACTACCGGATGTACAGCTACGTCACGGGCGAACTTCCGGCGTTCATCGCGACGCACTTCGCGAGTGCGGATCCAGCCCGGCAGTCGATCATGGGCCACTCGATGGGCGGCCACGGCGCGCTGGTCTGCGCACTGCGCAATCCACGGCAGTACCGCTCGGTCTCGGCGTTCGCGCCGATCGTCGCGCCCGCGCAGGTGCCCTGGGGTCACAAGGCTTTCGGCAACTACCTCGGGCCCGACACTCGGGATTGGCTGGAATACGACGCAACCCACCTCGTGCGCCGGGCACCGCGGCCGGACGAGATCTTGATCGACCAGGGCCTGGCCGATAAATTCCTCGCCGAGCAATTGCGGCCCGATCTTTTCGCAGTGGCCTGCGCGGACTCTGGCCAGAAGCTGCAATTGCGCCGGCACGCGGGCTATGACCACGGCTATTTCTTCATCCAGACCTTCATGTCCGAGCACATTGCGTGGCACGCGCGGGCATTGCAGGCAGGCTGACGCGGAAGGAGGTTGCGATGCTGCTGATCGGGATGTTCGATTCACCGTACGTGCGTCGCGTGGCGATCTCGATGCGACGGCTGGGGTTGCCTTTCGAGCACCGCAACTGGTCGATCGGAGCGGACTTCGACCGCATTCGGGCACACAGCCCCCTGGGACGCGTACCCGTGCTGGTGCTCGAGGACGGCACCTCCCTCGTCGAATCGGCAGCCATTCTCGATGCGCTCGACGACCTCGCGGGGCCCTCGCGTGCGCTGCTGCCCGCCACGGGAACGTCGCGGCGCGAGGCGCTGCGCCTGCAGTCGCTCGCGGTCGCGGCCGCCGAGAAGGCACGCGAGGTGGTGCACGAGCGCATGGTGCGCCCGCCGGAGAAGTTTCACGAACCCTGGGTTGCGCGCTGTCGTGACCAGATGCACGGTGCGCTTGGCCTGCTCGAGCAGGCGTGCGAGCGACGTGGGCCGTCGGGCTGGCTGGTGGACGACCGCCTGACGCAGGCCGACATCACCACGGCCGCGATGTGCACGTACCTGGCTGAATCGATGGCCATCTTCGAGGCACCCGTGCGCTACCCGTTACTGCGCGCGCACAACTCGCAGTGCGAGGCGCTGCCGGAGTTCGCCGCGACGTACTCGAAGTGGTTCATGGCCGAGGTCAAGCCGGCGTCGTAAGTCAGCCAGATTCAGGCTGCGGCCACCACCGTGCCCTCGCGCGCAGTCAGTTCGCGAAACAGGACCGACAAGCGCTGCGTCATCGCGCCAGGCTGGCCGTCGCCGATCGTACGCCCGTCGACTGTCGTGACCGCCGCCAGCTCACCCATCGTACCGGTGCAAAAGACCTCGTCCGCGCAATAGGCCTGCGTTAGCGTCAGGTCGGTCTCCTCGTGTTCGATGCCGTGCGTGCGGCACAGCTCCAGCACCGTCGAGCGCGTGATGCCCTCGGGACAGGCCACCAGTCGCGGCGTGCGCACACGCTCGCCCTCGACGAGGAAGACGTGCGTCGCATTGGTCTCGGCGATGAAGCCGCGCTGGTCGAGCATCAGCGCGTCGTCCGCGCCGGCGACGTTGGCTTCGATCTTCGCCATGATCGACTGGATCAGGTTGTTGTGATGGATCTTGGGGTCCATGCAGTCGGGCGGAAAGCGTCGCACGCTGCTCGTGACGAGCGCGAGCCCGCCGCGCCCGTAGACTGGTGCCTTGTGTTCCGCGAGCACGATCAGCGTCGGACCCTGCGTGTTGAGACGGGGATCCATGCCCGACGTGATCTTCACGCCGCGCGTGAGCGTGAGGCGGATGTGCACGCCGTCGAACATCCCGTTCGCTGCGAGGGTACGCCGGATCTCGTTGGTGATGTGCTCGCGCGAGGGAATCTGCGCGAAGGCAAGCGCCCTGGCCGAACGCGTGAGCCGGTCGAGGTGCTGCTCGAGCCGGAAGATGCGCCCGCTGTAGAGGCGCAATCCTTCCCACACGGCGTCGCCGCCCTGCACGCACGAGTCGAACGGGCTGATGCGCGCCTGGTCACGGTGCACCAGTTCGCCGCTGACGTTGACGATCAGGTTGCGGTTGCGTTCGTCGAATTTCTGCAGCAAGGAAGCACCTCAGGCGCGCAGGCGATGTGCGCGCAGCTTTTCGTACAACGGACGGCACTGCGCTTCGATCGCCGCAACTGCCGGTGGCAGCGTCGGCGCTGCGCGATCGGCGCCCTGCAGCGGCTGCGGCGTCGGCGTCTCGAAACCCGTCGACTGCTCGACGCGGTCGTACCAGTGCCTGGCCCAGACGCCATCCGTCGCGCGCCGCCCGGCGGGCCAGGACAGCATGCGATTCGAGAACGGCACGCCGAGCGCATCACAGAGCGCCCGCAGCATGGGCTCGGGGCGCTGCAGCAGGTCGGCTGAATCAAGCACGGGCGGCGGGCGGCCCGTGCGGGCGATCACGTGCTCGAAGATCTCCACCTGTTGCGGCAGCCCCGTCGCGAGCAGGTCGAACTCCGCCAGCTTTTCGCCGAGAGAGGCCAGCATCGCCGATGGCTCGCGGATCAGGAACGCGTGCGTCACCGAATCGAGCCAGTCGCGGCCCATGCCCGGCAGCAGGTGATGGGACATCTGCTTCTGGTAGAAGATCCGCACGTGAGCGGGCATTGGCGCGACGAGCGACTCAGTCACGCGACGCCAGTCCGCTTCGTGCGTAGCGATGATTTCGTCACGGCCGGGATGCTCGAGCCCCGTGACCTGCAGGTAATGCGCATAGAACGGCTCGTCGACGACGAGCGTGTCTTCGCGGTTGCCCCACGAGCGCATGAAAGCCGTCGAGACGTTGCGCGGTCCCGACCACATCGCTAGCCGCAGCACGCCGTCACCCATCGTGGCCGCCATTCCTGCCCTTCTGCCAGCCGCGGCCGCTGCCGCGCGCGCATATTACGGCGTCGGCTTGCGGAAGCGATAGACGAACTGGTCGGTGCGGCCGCGGATCGATTCGTCGAACACGAGCTTCGAGTGATCGTCGTCCGGCCGGGCCAGGATCACGCTGGCCTTGTCAAAGACGAAGCCGGCCCGCTCGAATGCGGCGCGGACGACTGCGGGATCGATGCGGTGCAACTGGTCCACCACCTTCGCGGTGTCGCCGCCCGGGGTGGCCACGTGATCCTGCACGACGACCACTGCGCCGGGCTTGAGCGCGCGGTGCAACCGACGCAGCAACTCGTCCGGGTCGGTCCGGTTCCACGAGCCGTCGGCGGGCCGCCAGTACGCGTCATGAAAGCTCATGACGAACAACGCGGCGTCGAGCGATGCCGGTGCGAGCTGCAGCTCGTCCACTTCTGCGGTGACCTGCCGCACGTTGCCGAGGCGGCCGTCGGCATAGCGCTGCGCAATGCCCTTCTCGGCGAACCTGGCGTAGGGCGGGTTGTTGTAGGCGATCACCTGGCCCTTCACGCCAACGGTGCGGGCCAGCAATTCCGTGTAGTAGCCGCCCGCGGCAAACATGTCGATGACGCGCATGCCGGGCGTCACGCCCAGGAACACGAGCAGCTCGCGCGGCTTGGCGACGGGGTCGCGCTCGACATCGGCCTTGGGACGGTCCGGGCTGGCAATCGCCGCGTCGATCGCCACGAGATCGCGGACTTTCGCGGGGGCTTCGATGTCAGCGGATACGGCACCCGCAAGGGCAATGGTAAGGGCAATGACGGACAACAGACCGGTGAACAGTTTCATGCAGGTTCCTCGACGTGAGCCGCAATGTTACGTCGGCACGGGCGCAATGCCAGCCCGATGCGACGGGCCGACCGCTCGACACGCCAGAGTGAACCACTGGCATGGCGAGCGGTCCGAACGGTGTGCTTGAACCTGGTGGCGAAGGAGTTCGTCGCGGCGCAGGACCCGGACGATCCCGGCGTCCTGATACTGGTCGACGCTCGCGGGCGCGGCGAGCGAACTCACGTCAGCGTTGCTGGTGAATCCTCGCGATATCGGAGGCGTCGCCCGCGCCATCCAGCAGGCGCTGCAGATGCGTCTGCCCGAGCGGAGCGAACGTCACCGGCAGATGATCGAGATCCTGCGCGCCAACGACATCACGGCCTGGCACACCCAGTTCGTCGAGCGCTTGCTGGCCGCGCACGGAAATTCAACCGCAAGCGCGCTGGGCCATGCGCAGGGCGACGACGAAGAGGAACACGCCGAATGCAGCCGTGAGCTTCCGGCGGTCCAGTGAATGCGCCAGTCGCGCGCCGAGTGGCGCCACGGCCCACGTGATCGGGGCGATGAGCGCGAAACCCGGCAGGCTGACATAGCCGACCGTCCACGGCGGCAGCCCTGCCGCATCCTGCGGCTGCGCCAGCAGGTAGCCCAGCGTGGCCGGCACGGCGATCCACAACCCCAGCAGGGCTGCCGTGCCCACTGCCTTGTGCACCGGCTCGCCGAGCAAGGTCATCGTGGGAACACTGAGGGTACCGCCGCCGATCCCCATCATCGCGGACACCGCACCGATCGCTGCCGGGATCAGCGCGCCGCCGACGCCCTCGGGCAACCCCTGCCGCAGCACCACGTGGTCGATGGGCAGCAGCATCTTGAGCGCGGCCGCCAGCGCGACGACCCCGAAGACGATGGCGAGCACGGCGGGCTCGAGCCGCGCAGCCAGCAACGAGCCGGTCAATGCGCCGACGACGATCGGCACGGACCAGCGCCGCACGACGGCAGCGTCGACAGCTCCTCGCCTGGCATGCGAACGCGACGACGAAATGGCCGTGGGCACGATCGTGGCCATCGATGTGGCAACCGCGACATGGAGCGCCACTGCCGGCGAAATGCCGGCGGCCTGCAACGCGAAGTCGAGCGCCGGCACGATGACGATGCCGCCGCCCACCCCCAGCAGCCCAGCCATCAGCCCGCCCGCCGCACCGGCCGCGACCAGAGCGACGATCACCGGCAGCCAGCTTGCGTACGCTTCCATCCGTGTCTCTTCATCGTGGAAAACCACAGTGATTCCGGGGCCGGGACGCCTTGAACTCCCTGCCGTCGTGGCGCGGTATAGTGCCTGAAAACAACGGGCCGGCACCCTCGACCGGCCCAACTGCGGGGACAGGACAGGCCATGAGTGAAACCAGCGGCGGTGAAGTGCTTGCGCGGATGCTGCAGGCGGAAGGTGTCGAGAAAGTCTTCGGCATCATCGACGGGACGTATTTCGGCTTCTACTCGAGCCTGCATAAGCTGGGCATCGAGATCGTCACGCCGCGCCACGAGACCTGCGCGGCCCACATGGCGGGCGCCTACGCCCGGCTCACTGGCAAGCTGGGCGTCTGCATGGCGAGCAACGGTCCCGGCGTCGCCAACCTGTTGCCCGGCCTCGTCGTCGAGAATGCCGAAGGCAACCGCGTGCTGGCCATCACCAGCTGCCGCCGGCCGCAGATCGTGTATCCCGACCGCGGTGGCACCTACCAGGCGTTCGACCAGGTGGGCGCGATCCAGAAGTTCTCGAAGTGGAGCCACGCGGTTGTCTCATTCGACCGCGTCGCCGAACTGGCGCGCACCGCGTTGCGTCACTGCTGGGAAGGCCGCCCCGGCGTCGTGCATCTCGACGTGCCGGAGACGGTCATCAACGGCAAGGTAAAGACCGAAGTCGCCATCTGGAAGCCTGCGCAATTCCGCCGCACCCACGCCATCACGCCCGCCCCGGACCAGGTCGCGCAGGCCGCCGACCTGCTGGCTGCTGCGCAACTGCCCATCATCCATGCGGGCAGCGGCGTCATACACGCGGCTGCCTACGACGAGTTGCGGCGGGTGGCCACAGCGCTGCATGCGCCAGTGACGACGAGCTGGGCCGGCCGCGGCGTACTGCCCGAGACGCACGAACTGGCGATGCCGATGGCCCTGATCAAGCTCAACAACGAGGTACGCAACGACGCCGACATGGTGTTGTGCCTCGGCTCGCGGCTCGGCGAGACCGACTGGTGGGGGAAGGCACCCAACTGGCGCCACCCTTCCGAGCAGCAGATGATCCAGGTGGACATCGACGGCCACATCCTCGGCGCCAACAAGCCCGTGACTCTCGCCGTGCTGGCCGACGTGAAACTGTTCCTGGCCGCACTGGCGGTGGAACTGGAGAGTCGCCAGGCCCGCATGAACCTCGACGCCCGTCGCCGGCAGGTCGCGAAGTATCGCGCGACGATCCGCAGCGAACGCGCGAAGCTCGACGAGAAGTTGAGCGACATGGCCGTGCCGATGAACCCGGCGCACGTCGCGCACGTGTGCCAGCAAGTGTTTCCTGAAGGCACGACGCTGGTGGCCGACGGCGGCAACACGGCGGTGTGGGCCATGTTCTTCCACGAGATGCGCGTGCCGAACACGCTGCTCTCGACCTTCAAGTTCGGCATGCTCGGCGCCGGCGTGGCGCAGGCGCTGGGCGCCGCCGTGGCACGGCCCGGCACGCCGGTGTGCTGCATCATCGGCGACGGCGCCATGGGCTTCCACCCGCAGGAAGTCGAGACGGCGGTGCGCAATGGCCTGCAGGTCGTGTTCCTCGTGCTCTGCGACAAGCAGTGGGGCATGGTTAAGATGAACCAGCAGTTCGCGCTCAAGCCGCTGAAGACGCTCATCAGGAAATCGCTGGGACCCGACGAGACGATCAAGGCCGACCTGGGCGAGATCCGCTTCGACAAGCTCGCGGAAGCGATGGGCGCGCATGGCGAGCGCGTGGCCGATCCGCGTGAGTTGCGCCCGGCGCTCGAGCGCGCACTGGCCACGGGCGGCCCTGCCGTAATCCACGTCGACGTCGACCCGGTCAAGCACATGTGGGCTCCCGGTCTCATGCATTTCAAGGACATGCATCTCGAGCCCAAGGGCAAATGAACGAACTCGATGCGGTCCGGCTGAACTTCAGCCCGGAATCGCTGATCGCGCTCGACGTCATTCTCGCGTTCGTGCTGTTCGGCGTGGCGCTGGACATGCGCGTTGCCGACTTCAAGGGCATCCTGACGTCGCCACGCGGCACCGTGATCGGTCTGCTGGCGCATTCGGTGCTGCTGCCCGCCGTGGCCTTCGCGCTCACCATGATCCTGCAGCCGACGCCGAGCATCGCGCTCGGCATGATCCTGGTCGCCTCCTGCCCCAGCGGCAACATCTCGACCTTCCTGGTCAATTTCGGCCGGGGCAACACCGCGCTGTCGGTCACGATCGCTGCATTCTCGATGCTGAGCTCGATCGTATTCACGCCGTTCAACCTCTCGTTCTGGGGCGAGCTGAACCCCCACACGCGACCGATCCTGCACGCGGTGACGCTGAGTCCCTGGGAGGTTTTCGGCACGATCGTGGTGCTGCTGGCGATCCCGACGACCCTCGGCATGCTGACCGCACATCATTGGCCCACGCTGGCCCGCCGCATCCGCGGCTCGTTTCGCGTCCTCTCGCTGGCGTTCTTCGTGCTGTTCGTGCTGGGCGCGCTGGTCGCGAACTGGGATTTCTTCATGAAGTACGTCGAGCGCGTGGTGCTGTTCGTGTTCCTGCTGAATGCGTTCGCGCTGCTCACCGGCTACTTCACGGCCAAGGCGGCGCTGCTGCCCGAAGCGGACCGGCGCGCCGTGGCGCTCGAGGTCGGCATCCAGAACTCCGGTTTCGGGCTGGTGCTGGTCTTCAACTTCTTCGACGGTCTCGGCGGCATGGCGATCGTCGCGGCCTGGTGGGGCATCTGGCACATCCTGGTGGGCACCACGCTGGCCGCGTACTGGCGCAGGCATCCGCCGCCGGAACTCGCTGCTCGGGCAGCCACGTGAGCGCGCCATGAGCGGTCGCCGCATTTTCGTCACCGGGGGTGCAGGCTACCTCGGCAGCACGTTGCTGCAGGCGCTTGCGCCACGACTGCAGGCAGGCGAACTCGACTGCATCGTGGCGAGCGACGTGCGCCTGCTGCCGTCGTCGGCGCGATTGCCGCAGGTCGAATACCTGCAGCACGACGTGCGCGCGTCCGGCCTGGAGCAGGCGCTCACTGCGCATCGAATCGACGCGGTCGTGCACCTCGCCGCTATCGTCACGCCCGGCGCGAAATCCAATCGGGCCCTGGAGTACGAGGTCGATGTCACCGGAACTCGCAATGTACTCGAGGCCTGCGTGGCGAGCGGCGTGCGCCAGGTCATCGTCACCTCGAGCGGCGCTGCGTATGGCTATCACGCAGACAACCCCGAGTGGCTGCAGGAAACCGACCCCATCCGCGGCAACGAGTCCTTTGCCTACGCGTACCACAAGCGGCTGGTCGAGGAAATGCTCGCCGAATACCGCGAGCGGCACCCCGCGCTGCGCCAGGTGGTGCTGCGCGTCGGCACCATCCTCGGCGAGACGACCCGTAACCAGATCACCGCATTGTTCGACCGCCCGCGACTCATCGCGATCCGCGGGTCGCGCAGTCCATTCGTATTCATCTGGGACCAGGACGTTGTCGGCGTGATCGCGCACGCGATCGCGATCGATGCCGCAGGCATCTTCAACGTGGCCGGTGACGGCGCGCTCAGCATCCAGGAGATCGCGCAGCGGCTCGGCAAGCGCTGCGTGACGCTGCCGGCGCCCCTCCTGCGTGGTGCACTTGCCGTGCTGCACCGATTGGGCTGGGTGCAGTACGGCCCGGAGCAGGTGGATTTCCTGCGGTATCGCCCGGTGCTGGACAACCATCGCCTCAAGACCGAATTGGGTTACGTGCCGCGCAAGACGTCCGCCGAGGTTTTTGATTTCTACTGCCGCGCGCACGGCCTCGGCCCGGGCGCACGATGACTGGCCGGCGACGCTCCTTTGCCGGGGCCACGGTCGTCATCAGCGGGGCGGGCGGCGGCCTCGGCCGCGCGCTGGCACGGCGCTTCGCGCAGGCAGGCGCCCGCATCGTGGGCCTGGATCGCGATGCCGCCGCGATCCAGTCGCTGGCCGCCGAATTGACGCAGACGGGTGCGGACGTCCTTGCGCTGCCCTGCGATGTCACCGACCAGGACGCATGCCGCGCCGCGATCGATGCGGCGTTCGAGCGATTCGGCCGCATCGACGTAGTCGTCAACAACGCCGGCCTGTCGCACCGCAGTCCGTTCGCCGACACCGATCCGGCGGTGTTGCGACGCGTGATGGACGTGAACCTGTTCGGCGCCATCCACCTGACCCACCCCGCGCTGCCTGCGTTGCGCCGCTCGCGCGGGCTGATCGTTGCGATTTCGAGCGTGGCAGGCTTCACTCCCCTGATTGCCCGCACCGGCTATGCGGCCAGCAAGCACGCGCTGCACGGCTTGTTCGAGAGCCTGCGCACCGAGGTCGCCGCGGACGGGGTCGACGTGCTGCTGGCGTGCCCTTCATTCATTGCGACGCGCATCGATCGCAATGCGCTTGGTGCGCTGGGTGGTGCCGCATCGCATCCGCAAGTGGTCGTGGGCCAGCCGCTGCAACCGGATGACGTGGCCGCGCGCATATTCAGGGCGTGCGAACGCAGTGAGCGACTGGTGCTGATCGGGCGCACTGCGCGCGCCGCGTGGTGGCTGAGCCGCTGCGCACCCGCGCTGTACGAGCGGATCATGGCGCGACGGCTGCGTGACGAGATGATGCCGTGAGCGTGGCCGAACCGGCGGTAACCGCCGGCGCGGAACCCAGGCGTTTATCGACGATCCTGGCCGACATCGCCAACGACCCTGCGCGCGAAACAATCACGATCGCGGACATTCGCGACGCCATGGGCGACCGGGCTTTCGGCGCCCTGATGTTCGTCTTCGCCGCGCCCAACACGCTGCCGGTCAACGCCCCGGGCGTTTCGGTCGTGCTCGGCATTCCACTGCTGTTCCTGTCACTGCAACTGGTGGCCGGCCTCGCCGTGCCGTGGCTGCCCCGTGCCCTCGTGCAGCGCGCCGTCTCGCGCCCACGGTTCGCGCGCGTAATGCAGTACGTCGTGCCGTGGGTGCGTCGCGCCGAGAAGTTCTCGCGACCGCGGTGGCCGCTGTTCGCGGCCGGCCTGGCGGAACGGCTGATCGGCCTGTGGTGCGCCTTCCTGAGCGTCGTGCTGATCCTGCCGGTGCCTTTCGGCAACATGGGGCCCGGCATCGCGATCTGCATACTTGCGTTCGCACTGCTCGAACGCGACGGCAAGGCGACAGTCACCGGCTTCGGCATCTCGGTCGCCGCCCTGGTCCTCGCGTGGGGGGTGATCCTGGCGATCGTGAAGGCGGTATCCTTGCTCGTCCGCCACTGGCTGGGCATCTAGCGTCAGCGCGTCAACAGGGGAAAGACAACGATGAAGATCCAGGTCAAGCATTCGCTCAAGACGGACGTCGCAGCAGCCTTCAAGCTTTGCACCGAGCAGAAGGCCCAGGAGGCGGTCTACGCCAGGCTCGGCGGCTCCGATCTCAAGATCAAGCGCGAGGGCCGTGCGCCCAACGTGATCCTGCGCATTTCCCGCAAGATGCCCGCCAACCCGCCGGCTGCCATCAAGCGGCTGGTGCCCGCCACCAATGACGTGTCCCACGTCGAGAAATGGGCCGCCGCTGGTGACGGGTATGCGGCCGACATCGTGGTCGAGATCAAGGGCGTGCCGGTGAAGATCGTCGGCACCAAGGCCCTGCAGCCCGAAAAAGGCGGCAGTTCCGTGCAGTGGACGTTCGACGTCACCAGCGGTATCCCGCTGCTGGGCAGCGTGATCGCGTCATTCGCCGGGGACGAGCTCAAGCAGAACCTCGAGGACGAGTTCAAGGTCCTGAAAGCTTCGGTCTAGTCCGTCGCCCGGTCCGCTGCTGCAGCGTTTTTGCTGCGGCGCATCTAGCCAGAAGCGAAATACAAGCTCGTCCCAGCCGGGCGTAATCTCCCAGCATGGCCAGCATGTCGGCAATGGACCGGGCTTTCTTTCTGCTCGAAACCGAGCAGCGCCCGATGAACGTGGGTGTGCTCGTGGTGGTTGCCGGACGCAAGACTGCGAGGGGCCTCCCCGCGGATGCACTGGTCCGCCGCATGCTGCGCTGCCCGGTCGGCGCACCTTTCAACCAGCGGCTCGCCCCGAGCCCTGTGGCCGGTTGGCCCACATTGGTACAGGACGACTCGATCGACCCGGCCCAGCAGGTGTTCCGCCACCGTCTGCCCGCGGGCAGTGAGTTACAGGCTCTGTTCGACCGGGTCTGCCAGATTCATTCACATCGCCTCGACCGCAGCCGCCCGCTGTGGGAAATGCATGTGTTCGACGGGCTCGCGAATGACCGGATCGGCCTGTATTTCAAGACCCACCACGGCCTCATCGACGGCATCGGCTTCATCCGTGTCGTGCTGAACACCGTGTCCAAGGCAGCGGGAAGCCGCAAGCCGCAGGCGCTCTGGCAGGGCCTGCCCACCCCGCCCAAGGCTCGGACCGCAGATGGACCCGTGTCGGCTAAACCTTTCCGGCTGGTACAGGCGGGCTGGCAGGCGAGTCGCACGGCTCGCGATCTCGCGCGTCTCGCGTGGCATCTCGGCCGGCGCGACCTTGGTCTGGGCCGTGGCATGACGACGCCGTTCGTGGCGACTCCGGACGTGCTCAAGGCTCCACCCTCGCCCAACCGGGTGCTCGGACATTGCTCCCTGCCGCTCGAGCAGGTACGGACGATTGCGCGCAAGGCCGACGCCAAGGTGAACGACGTGCTGCTGGCGACGCTGGACGTGGCGCTGAACCACTACCTGGCCGAGCGCGGATTGCAGGTGCAGCGGCCGCTGGTCGCCGACATGCCGGTGGCCTTGCACGACGGCGATGGTGCCGGCAATCGAATCACCATCCTGCAGGTGCCCCTGGGGCGGCCCGGCGCGACCCCGGCGCAGCGACTCGCCGACATCGTCGCCGAGACGCGGCAGATCAAGGCCGAGGTCCGCTCGATCAGCCCCGACGCGCTGTTCATGTACTCGATCGTCGAGCACGCCGTCGCGAGCGCCATCGAGTCGCTGAACCTGGGTGAGCTGCCCATGCTCGCGAACGCAGTGATTTCCAATCCCGCAGGCCTCGACGGCAAGGTCTACTGCAACGGCTTGCCGGTCGAACTGGCGCTGCCGGTGTCCGTCGTCGCGCACCACCAGGTCCTGAACATCACGATCAGCAACTACGCCGACGAGCTGCACGTCACGTTCATCGCCTTGCGCGAGGCCGTTCCCGACGTGCAGCGGCTGGCGGACGCAACCCAGCGCGCCCTCGTGGAACTCGGGCAATCGCTGCGACCTCCGCGCCGCGCTGGCGTCCGCGCCCGCAAAGGGCGCAAGAACTCCGGGTCGACCCGCCGCGCACCCCTTCCAAGGCGGCCGTCGTCAGTGTGATCATGCACCCCGCGCTCGTCGCGGGGGGAATGATGACCATGCATGGACTGATGATGGATACGCCGCTCCTGATCACGGAGATCATGCGGTTTGCCGAACGCAATTTCGCCGCACGCGAAGTCGTCTCGGTCACCTTCGACAATCCGCGGCACCGCACGACCTGGGGTGAAATCTTCCGCCGGGCGCGCAAGCTGGCCAACGCCCTGCAGGCAGCGGGCGTGCGGCCGGGCGACCGCATCGCGACGCTGGCGTGGAACGACTATCGCCACCTCGAGCTGTATTACGCGGTTTCGTGCATGGGGGCCGTGCTGCACACGGTCAATCCGCGGCTGTTCCCGGAACAGCTCGAGTTCATCATCAATCACGCCGCAGACAAGCTGCTGTTCATCGATCCCACGTTGTTGCCAGCGCTCGCGCCACTGCAGGGCAAGATCCCCACGGTGGAACGGACGATCGTGATGACGTCCGCGGCGGCCATGCCCCCGGCCGTGACGGGCACCCTGCCCGACTACGAATCGTTCATCGACGGGCACGCGGATACGTTCGACTGGCCCGCGCTCGACGAAAAGACCGCCAGCGCGCTCTGTTACACCTCAGGGACCACCGGGGACCCGAAAGGCGTCCTGTACAGCCACCGGTCGACCGTACTGCACGCTTACGGCGGCTCGCTGGTGGATTCGATGGGCGTGTCGTCCGGGGACACGATTCTCGCGGTGGTCCCGATGTTCCACGCGAATGCCTGGGGGTTGCCGTACAACGCACCGATGGTCGGGGCGAAGCTCGTCTTCCCCGGGCCCAGGATGGGAGATGCGGCGACCATCACGCAGTTGCTCAACGAAGAGCAGGTGACGCTGGCCGCCGCAGTGCCCACGGTGTGGATGCTGCTGCTGAATCACCTGGCGCAGACCGGTGGCAAGCTCACGTCGCTGCAGCGGACGGTGATCGGCGGGTCGGCGGTACCAATCCAGATGATCCGCGATTTCCGCGACAAGCATGGCGTGACCGTGATCCAGGGCTGGGGCATGACGGAACTGAGTCCGCTCGGCACGGTGAGCACACTGCGCGCGGAACAGCTGGCGTTGCCGTCCGAGGACCAGGCGCAACTGCGGGCGAAGGCCGGGCACGGCATCTTCGGCGTCGAGATGAAGATCGTCGACGACGAGGGCCAGGAATTGCCTTGGGACGGCGTGAGCTCCGGCGAGCTGAAGGTGCGCGGGCCCTGGGTGTGCAGCCGTTACTTCCGTCTCGACGTGTCGCCGGCGCACGCGGAGCCGGGCTGGTTCGCGACGGGCGACGTGGCCGTGATCCATCCGGACGGATTCCTGCAGATCACCGACCGAGCGAAAGACGTGATCAAGTCCGGCGGCGAGTGGATCAGCTCAGTCGACCTCGAGAACTGCGCCTGCGGTCACGCGGAAGTGCTGATGGCTGCAGCGATCGGCGTGCGGCACCCCAAGTGGGACGAACGGCCCATCCTGCTGGTGGTGCCGCGGCCGGGCTGCCAGCCGCAGCCGGAGTCGATCCTGGCGCATCTGGCGCAGCACTTTGCCAAGTGGCAGTTGCCAGACGCGGTCGTGTTCACCGACGCCCTGCCGCTCACCGCGACCGGCAAGATCAACAAGCGTTCATTGCGCGACGCATACGGGCAGACATTGCTCGACGCAGCGCAAAAGTAATTCCGGCGCGAGGAGCAACCGATGTTCAAGCTGCATGGCTTTCCTGTCAGCAACTACACCAACATGGTGGAACTGGCGTTGCTCGAGAAAGGAATCCCCTACGAGTACGTGCTGACGTTTCCAGAGCAGACGCCCGGCTTCCTGGGCAGGAGCCCGCGCGGCAAAGTGCCTTTTCTCGCCACGCCACACGGCGACTTGAGCGAGGCCAGCGTCATCCTCGAGTATCTCGAGGACCGAGGACAAGGCAAGCCGCTGTTGCCGGTCGACCCGTATGCACGCGCAACCGTTCGCGCCTTGATCAAGGAGATCGAGCTCTACATCGAGTTGCCGGCGCGCAGCTGCTTCGCCGAGGCCTTCTTCGGCGGGACGCTGCCCGCCGCGATCAAGGACAAGGCGCGCGACGAGCTGGTCGCGGGCTTCGCCGCACTCAAGCGACACGGAAAATTCACGCCGTACGTAGCCGGCGCAACGTTCACGCTGGCGGACATCGTGTTTCTATACAGCGTCGACCTTGCGGCCGCGGTCAGCAAGCAGCTGTTCGGGCTGGACCTGCTCGGCGAAAATCCAGCCGCACAGGCGCTGTGGCTGCAACTCAACGAACATCCGCACGCCAAGGCGATCGCCACCAGGCGCGATGCGGGCATGGCGGCGTTCATAACCTCGGTCCGGGCGCGGCTGCAGGCCCAGTCAGCGGGATCGTAACGAGGGCGCGCAGCCCGGGCCGCGTCGCGCTTACGCCTGCATGCGCCCCAACAGGGCCTCGGCCTCGCCGAGGGACATGTTCTTCGGCACCGGGTAATCGCGCGCACCCTCGATCATCGCGGCGCGGGCCACCACGGGAATGTCGGCCGGCTTGAGCGCGGCGACCTTCTCCGGAATCCCGATGGCGCGATTGAGTTCGCGCACCCGGTCGATGAAGCGCTGCGCGAGCATGTCCTGCGGCTCGCCCTCCTTGCCCGCTCCGATCACCACCGCCAGTTTCGCCAGCCGTTCGCGGGCCAATGGCGCGTCCTTGTTGAAGTCCAGCACGTACGGCAGCGTGATCGCGTTGGCCAGCCCGTGCGGCACGCCGTACATGCCGCCCAGCTTGTGCGAGAACGCATGCACGTAGCCCACGTACGCCTTGGTGAAGGCGAGGCCCGCATAGAACGATGCCAGCGCCATGGCCTCGCGCGCTGCCATGTCGTTGCCGTCGTCGTACGCGCGCTGCAGGTTGCCGAAGACCATGCGCACGGCCGCGACACAGTGCTGTTCGGTATCCGCGTGCGGCCAGCGGTTCAGGTACGCCTCGACCGCGTGCGTCAGCGCATCCATGCCGGTGGCCGCCGTGATGGGTTTCGGCATGCCGCGCATCAGCAACGGATCGAGCGCCGCCGCGAGCGGCACCAGCTTCGGATCGATCACCGCTGCTTTCGAATGCGCGACGGGATCGGTCACCACTGCAGCCACGGTCACCTCGGAGCCCGTGCCTGCCGTCGTCGGGATGGCGAACAGCGGCAGCATCGGCTTGCCCACCTTGAGCATGCCGACGAGCTGCGCAGGGGTCTTGCCCGAAACCGCCATTGCGCCAATGACCTTCGCCGCGTCGATGGCGGAGCCGCCGCCGACCGCGAGGATCGCGTCGCTGCGATGCACACGAACAGCTTCGTAGCCTGCCTGCAGCACGGGATACGTCGGGTCGGGCGTGATGCCGTCATGCACGGCCACGTCGATGCCCTGCGACTGCAGCGCGAGGCGCAGCGGTTCGACCAGGCCGAGCTTCACGAGCACGGCATCGGTGACGATCATGACGCGCCGGTAGCCAAACTGGCCGATGCTCGCGCACAGGCGCAGCGAGGCGTCGGCCCCGACGAACAGCGTGGGCCGTGGCACGGCGACGGCACGCGACACCGGCCAGGTCAGCGGCTTGAGCAGGCGGTGCGCAAACAGACGCAGCGCGAACAGCGAAGACATGACGGACAGCCTCAATCGCGGATATTGATGCGCCGCATCATGAAACGAACCGTGCCGGCTGCCAAGTCGGGATTACCGCCAGCCTTTGCTCACGCCAGCGGCCGTCAGGACGGCAATGCACCCACGGCTTGCAGCGCGGATTCGTACTGGGTCGCCCGACGCTCGGCATGGAAATCGATCGTGAGACCGAGTGCGGCCAGCAGCAGCAGCCCGACGGCAAAGCCGTGCTGCGATGGCTTGCCCGTGACGAACACGAAGAACAAGGCGAGCAGCACCGCGACTGCGTAGCCGACGCGGTACTGCGCAAAGCTGCGCACCACCTGCCGGATCCGTGGGCCCTCCTCCGCTGCAAACTGCGCAGGAGCGGCACGTTGCTGCTCGAGCAACTGTGCCGCCTGCGCGTCGCTGCGAAAGTACACGGTGCCGCCCACGCTGAGGCCGAGACCCGCGACGATCAGCAGTGCCATGGCCAGTCCGCGGGCAAAGGGATCGCGCGCCCAGAACCAGAACAGCAGGGCTGCCACGAGACTGGCGATGCCTGCGGCCAGGATCCAGAACGCCTCGGCCTTCTCACCGGCGAAGTACCAACGCACGATCTGCTCGAAATCCATGGCGTGAACCTGCTGTCAGGGAATGGCGTGGGGCGCGACGCGATCGAACCAGGGTTGCGCCGACTCGATCTGCGCAGCCAGTTGCAGCAAGGTGGCCTCGTCGCCGATGCGCGCCGTGAACAGCATGCCCATCGGCAGGCCGTCGGCGGTCCAGTGCAACGGCAGCGAAAGCGACGGCTGCCCAGTCACGTTCGCGACCATCGTATACGGCGAAGATTCGAACACCGGCTCGAAGGCGGCAATGATCTTGTCGCGCTGGCTGAGCAACGCGGCTCCCGGCAGCGAGGTGAGCAGGCGCAGCGCCCTGCGCTGCATGGCGGGCAACTGGTGTGCGCCGATGGGCAGCGGGGGCACGCCCACGGTGGGCGTGAGCAGCACGTCGAACGCGTTCGACCACTCGAGCCATTGGCGCGAGAAGGCCTGCATCGTCCACAGCGCGGTGGTCACTTCGCCGCCCGACTGCGCCTCGCCCATGCGCGCCAGCACCCAGGTGGCCAGTTCCACGTCTTCGCTGCGGGCCTCGCGCCCTACGAGCTGCGGCGCCAGGCGCAGCGTCGCGGCCACGTCGGCCGCGATCAGCGCGGCATAACTTGCAATGAAGGTCGCGGGCGGCAGCGGCAACTTCACTTCGACCAGCTGGTGTCCCAGTCCTTCGAGCAGGCGGGCCGTTCGCGCCAGTGCCACGGCGTTCTCTGGGTGCAGGGTTTTCCCCAGGCCGGGATCGAACGAGAATCCGACACGCAATGCCTGCGGCGGACGGCGAATCTCGTCGAGGTATGAGCTGGGGGGCGGTGCCAGCTTCATGAGCTGCTGCGGATAGTCACCGCAGGTCGCGTCGAGCAACGCTGCGCAATCGCGCACGGTGCGCGTGACGGCATGTTCCCCGATATAGCCCCACCAGACGTCGGGCGCGACCGGCCCCGTGGGATTGCGACCCCGGCTCGGCTTCAAGCCGACGAGCCCGCAATTGGACGCGGGCGTGCGGATCGAGCCGCCACCGTCGTTGGCATTCGCCGCGGGCACGATGCGCGCCGCCACTGCAGCAGCGGACCCGCCGCTCGAGCCGCTCGACGTGCGCTCGAGGTTCCATGGATTGCGGGTGGGACCGAAGAGCTCAGGCTCGGTCACGTTCGAGACGCCGAGTTCCGGCGTGTTGGTCTTGCCGAAGATCACCAGCCCGGCCGCACGATACCGCCGCGTCAGTTCCTCGTCCGCCTGGGGCACATAGTCGCGGAAGAGACGCGAGCCGCAGCGCATCGGCTCGCCCGCGTACGCCGTCATCAGGTCCTTGAGCAGGAAGGGCACGCCGGCGAGCGGCCCGGCAGGCAGCCCTGCCGCAATCGCATCCCGCGCGCGGCTTTCCATGAGGTGGATGACCGCGTTGAGTTGCGGATTGACGCGGGCCACGCGGTCGAGTGCCTCGTCGAGCAGCTCGGTGGCGCTCACCTGTCCGGTACGCACGAGCTCCGCCAGGCCCAGGGCGTCGTACCGACCGTATTCCGCGAATGCCACTGTCGTCCCCCGCTCTTACTCGCTGCGCCATCATCGTCTTTTCGGCCCTCCCTTGCCATCCGCGGCCGCGGCGCGGACACTGGCCGTTCCCTAGAACTTTTGTTCCACTGCAGTCATGAAATCCATGCACAGCTCGCATAGTCACACCCGCCTGCTGGCCCTGCTGGCGGCCACCGTGCTGCCTTTCGCCGCGGCACTCGCGAAGCCGGTCACGGCAGAACGCATCATCGCCGCCGACCGCGAACCGCAGAACTGGCTCGCACACGGGCGCACGTACGACGAGCAGCGTTACAGCCCGCTCGACCAGATCAACGCGGGTAACGTGGGCAAGCTCGGACTCGCTTGGGTATATGCGACCGGCACCACGCGCGGACTGCAGGCGACGCCGATTGTCGTCGATGGCCGCATGTACACGACGGGCGTATGGAGCGTGGTGTACGCACTCGACGCGAAGACCGGCAAGCCGCTCTGGACTTACGACCCCCAGGTGCCGCGTGCGTGGGGTCGCAATGCCTGTTGCGATGCCGTGAATCGCGGCGTGGCGGTGTGGCAGGGCGCGATCTACGTAGGCACGCTCGACGGCCGCCTGGTGTCGCTCGACGCGCGCACGGGCAAGAAGCGCTGGGAAGTGAACACCATCGACCGCACCAAGCCTTACACCATCACGGGGGCGCCGCGCGTCGTGAAGGGCAAGGTGCTGATCGGCAACGGCGGGGCCGAGTATGGCGTGCGCGGTTACTTTTCCGCTTACGACGCCGACACCGGCAGGCTGGTCTGGCGTTTCTACACGGTGCCGGGCAACCCGAAAGACGGCTTCGAACGCCCCGAGATGGAGGCCGCCGCCAAGACGTGGACCGGCGAATGGTGGCTCGGTGGTGGCGGCGGCACGGTGTGGGACTCGATGGCCTACGACCCGCAGCTCGACACGCTGTACGTCGGCACCGGCAATGGTTCACCGTGGGCGCGCGCGATCCGCTCGCCGGGCGGCGGCGACAATCTCTACCTGTCGTCCATCCTTGCGCTCGATCCGGACGACGGGCACCTGAAGTGGCATTACCAGACGACGCCGAAGGAGAACTGGGACTACACGGCCACCCAGCACATCATCCTTGCGGACCTGAGCTATCGACGGCAAACCGCGCAAGGTGCTGATGCAGGCGCCGAAGAACGGTTTCTTCTACGTGCTCGACCGCGTCACCGGCGAACTGCTCTCGGCCGACAAGTACATTCCGGCCACGTGGGCGACCCACGTCGACATGAAGACGGGCCGTCCCGTCGAAACGCCCGAAGCGGACTGGAGCAAGGAGACGCGGATCCTGATCCCGGCGCAGCTGGGTGGACACAACTGGCATCCGATGGCGTTCAACCCGCGGACGGGCCTGGTCTACATTCCCGGCCATGCAGCCGGCGGGCATCTTCCCGCCGTCGACCGAGTTCCAGCAGACCGGCAAGTACACGCGCCGCGACATGTTCTGGAATCCCGGCGTCGACTGGAACAATTACGCCAACACGATCTACGCGCTGGCCGCGCAGATGGGCGGCTCGCTGCCGCAGGACCACGGTTACCTCAAGGCGTGGGACCCGGTCGCGAAGAAGACGCGCTGGGAGATCGAACATCCGTCCTTCTGGAACGGCGGGCTGCTCACGACCGCCGGCAACCTGCTGTTCCAGGGCACGGGCGACGGCCGGCTGGTCGCGTACAGCGCCGACGAAGGCAAAATCCTTTGGGCCGTGCCGACGATGGTGGGCATCGTGGCGCCGCCCGTCACGTATTCGGTCGACGGCGAGCAGTATGTCGCCGTAATGGCCGGTTACGGCGGCGCCGGGGCCGTCACCGCAGGCGACCCGCGCACGATGGCGTCAGGCAAGTACTTCAACGAAGGGCACGTGCTCGCGTTCAAGCTCGGCGGCACGGTGCCGATGCCGAAGATCGCGGAACGCAACCTGGACATCCCCGAACCGCCGGCCATCGCAGCCACGCCAGCGCAGCTTGAGAACGGCAAGAACAAGTTCGCGTCCACGTGCATGGTGTGCCATGGACCGCTGGTGATTTCCGGCGGCGTGGTGCCGGACCTGCGCCGGCTGCCGGCCGAGAAACACGCGCTGTTCAAGCAGATCGTCTATGACGGGATCATTCACGGCGCCGGCATGCCGCGCATGGGCGACCTGGTGACCGAGCAGGACGTGCACGACATCCAGGCGTACATCGTCGAGCGCGCGAGCCAGGACCGGGCGGCAGCGGCTGCGGCGTCAGTTGCAGCCCAGAAGTAGAGTCTCCCGGCAAAGCCGGGATTGAAGCCCTGGCGGGTGCGATGCAGGATACGATCGATCCAGTGAAAGGAGCGCTCCATGGCCGATCCAGTTGCCGCCACGATCACACAGCTGAAGAACATCCAGGTCAAGACCGGCAAGAGCATTGCCGAATTGCACGCGGCTGTGGCCTCCAGCGGAGCAGCGAAGCACGGCGAGAAGCGCAGTTGGTTGATGGAACGGTTCAAGCTCGGTTACGGCGACGCCAACGCCGTTGTGAACTTCATCGACAAGCCGCTACCAGACCTCGGCGACGGGAAGCGACCTGCCAACACTGTCCCCGTCGACGACCGTGAGAATGACCCGCTCGACGCCATTTACTCTGGCGCCAAGGCTGGCCTGCGGCCCCTGCACGATGCCGTGATTGCGGCGATCAGCGCGTTCGGCGTATTTGAGCGAGCCCCGAAAAAGGCCTATGTCAGCCTTCGCCGCAAGAAGCAGTTTGCGACCGTGGGTCCGGCCACCAAGGAAAGCCTCGAGATTGGCCTGAACGCGAAAGATCTGCCGTCTCATTCACGCCTGAAAGTGGAGGCCCCGGGCAGCATGTGTCAAGCAACGACACGCATCACGAGTGCGTCCGAAGTCGACGCCCTGCTCAAGGGCTGGTTGAAGCGAGCTTACGACGCCGCCGGTTGAGTCATGTCAGCCTCGCGCTTGCGCACGCTGTTTCGACGATCGGAGATAGTCTGTCGAGGACTGCTGTCGGCACTGTGAGCGACTGACCGCTTCTCGCCGAGCTTTGACGTTTCAGCGGCGCGTTCAACCCGTCAACGCAACACTTTACCTTTTAGGCGGAGGTGAGGTGCAATGCACAAACGAAGGAAGATGCGTCCCTTCACGGCGGCAGAGAGCGCGGAAGTTTGGGATCGATGGCAGAAGGGTGAAGGTCTCGAGACGATTGGCAGGCGTGGCTTCGGGCACTGCGGCCTAAGGCGTGTAAGCTCGCGACGACCCCGCAACTTCGTCGAGTCGTGGCCAGGCTGCTCAGACGCAACTGGTCGCCGCAACAGATCGCCGGCTGGCTGCGGTGTAATCATCCCGATGACGAGGCGCATTGCGTGTCGCACGAGACGATCTATCGAAGTTTATTCGTTCAGGCTCGCGGCGCCCTGAAGAGGTCGCTAATTGAGCACTTGCGCACGCGCCGGCCGATACGGAGATCACGCCACGGTACCGTCAAGGATATGCGCGGTCAGATTCCCGACATGGTGTCGATTCGCGCACGGCCCGCCGCCATTGAGGACCGCGCAGTACCAGGCCACTGGTAAGGCGACCTGCTGAGCGGATCGGCGAACAGTCACATGGTCACCCTGGTTGAGCGGCAGACGCGATACGTGATGCTCGCCAAGGTTCCGAGCTGCGATACGCGAACAGTCGTTGCGGCACTGATCAAGCAGTCAAAGCAGCTGCCCAACGAGTTGTACAAGTCGTTGACCTGGGATCGCGGCAAGGAACTCACGGACCACAAGCGCTTCACGCTGGCGACTGACGTTGCGGTGTACTTCTGTGACCCGCAGAGTCCCTGGCAGCGCGGCTCGAACGAGAACACCAACCGACTGCTGCGGCAATACTTTCCGCGAGGCACGGACCTCTCGGTGCACAGCCAGGCTCGACTGAATCAGGTTGCGAGGGAACTCAACGAGCGGCCGCGCAAAACGCTAGGCTATGCGTCGCCGGCTGAACGGTTTCAGGCCTGTGTTGCGTCGACCAGTTGAATCGGCAGCTGAAACGTCAAATTCTAGTTTTCAATGACTCTTCGAGGGGCAGCTGACGACTTTTTGCGGACCGTCGAGCGTTGCGCAAGCGGAGCAGGCAATCCTACGGATTTGTTGCTTGGCGAAAGAGCGCCGGTAGCACATCGGGATCGAGCGGCTTCGTCACGTGGTGGTCGAACCCCGCCTCCAAGGCCCTTCGTACGTCATCGGGTCGTCCCCAGCCCGTGACCGCGACCAGCGTCGGACGGTGGTTGAACGGAACCGAGCGCAACCTACGCGCGAGTTCATAGCCGTCTATGTCGGGCATGCCAACGTCAAGGAAAGCGATTTCGGGCGGGTGGGCCACGGCGAGCGCGAGGGCCTCCCCTCCCGTGTATGCAACGTGAACCTCGTGGTCCTCCAGCGAGAGCAGCAAACCGAGTGAATCTGCGCCGTCGCGGTTGTCGTCGGCAACCAGCACACGGCGTCGACGCAGCGGGGCCCGGTTCGTCTCCTCGTTCGACGATGTGACCATCGATATCCGCTCACGTGGCAAGGTGATCGTGAACGTACACCCGGTGCCAAGCCCGTCACTACTCGCCGCAAGTTGCCCGCCGTGAAGTTCGACCAGGCCTTTAGCGAGGGACAAACCGATACCTAATCCCCCTTCCGCGACGGGAAGGCTCGTCTCGACTTGAGAGAAGAGTTCAAAGATGTGCGCCAGCGACTCGCTCGTCATGCCCACACCGGAATCCTTCACCGAAATTCGCACCGTGGTCGGATCGGCCGCCACGGCCAGATCGATCTGCGACCCTGGCGGACTGTACTTCGCGGAGTTGTTCAATAGGTTCGTGACCACCTGGCCCAGCCGTACAGGGTCCACTCGCATGGGTATCGGCTCGTCGGGCAGTGACACGTTCAACTTGTGCTGGTGCGCGTCGATCAGGGGTCGACTGGTCTCAATGGCGTTGCCCAGCACGGTCCATAACAGGACCGTCTCCTTGCGCAGCTCGAGCTTGCGTTGCTTGATGCGGGAGACGTCGAGCAGGTCATCCAGCAGTCGCGCCATGGTCTTTACCTGGCGGTCAATGACTTCGCGACTTTGCTTGAGGTCAGTGGCCGACGCGTCGACCGCGCCGAGCACACGCGCAGCGGTTCGGATCGGCGCCAGTGGATTGCGCAGCTCATGGGCCAGGATGGCGATGAACTCGTCCTTGCGTCGGTCGACCCCCTTCAAGGTTTCGATCATCTCACGCTTATCAGTCACATCGCGAAAGAGCACCGCGACGCAGAGTCCGACCGTGAAGGCTCGCGCTTCAAACCAGCACTGGCGGCCGTCTGCAAACACGTAATGATGCTCGAGGTATCTTGGCTCCCCGTCCAGCTGGATCTGTCGATACATCCGTCCGAGTTCGGAATCGTATGTACCCGGGAACAGCTGCCAGTGGCTTGCGCCGATGAGCTCCGTGCGCGAGGCGCCAATGAGTCGACAGGCTGCGTCATTGACGTCGATGATGTTGAAGTCCTGATCGAAGAGCGTAAACGCTTCGTCCATGTTCGCGAGCACACCGCGATGGCGAGCTTCGCTCTCAGTGATGCGTTCCTCTTCTCTCTTTTGAGCCGAGACGTCCACCGTGATCCCGTCAAAATGGATAGGGGTGCCGTCGCCCGCGTAATCCGTTCCGCCCAGCGCGCGGATCCACTTTACCTCGCCGGTGGCGGGATGCCTGGTGCGATAACCGACGTCGTACGCAGTGCGTTCGCTGATCGCCGCCTCGATTGCCGACCGGGTTGATTCGCGATCCTCGGGGTGAATCCGGTCGTAGAAATCCTCGATGGTGATTCTCGCCGCCGGCTCGAAAAAGAAGTGCTCCTTGACCTGGTCGTCCCACTCGAGGACGTCGAACGGCAGGTCGCAGTACCAGAAGCCCACACGCGAAAGGCGACTCGCGTACTCAAGGCGCGAGTGATTCTGCGTCAGCGCTCGATCCGCCGCTGCGTGGGCGACACGCTCTTCCGAGAGTTGCTGGCTGAAAAAGCTGACCGATTCGGAAACGGCTTGATCGACGGCCTCGTTGAAGCGCATCACGTCGTCGGCCGCCGTCACTTCATCAAAGGTGCCGCGTGCACTCGCCCAAAGCCGCAGCACGCTGGCGCGCAAGGCTCGGTATTCACTGAAAAGCTGCGTCATCGAAAAGCCGTCATCGGCCCGCAACGCGCCATGCGCTTCTGCGGCGGTGTGCGGTGCGCCTTGGACTCTGGCAACTAATCCGCGTGACTTGGTAGCTTGCTCGGCATCGGATTGAGGCTGTCGCAGATCGGCGGCAATGGCGCGAAGGATCTGGGGCGCGTGGTCTCGCAGCGCAAGCGCATCCATTTTCGCGGCCGATGGCAATCGCGTCGAGGCAAATGCTTCCCAGTCTGCGAGGATTTCGTGCAGGGAGGACTCTAGGAAATCGGCCAACCGCATGGGTGCGCTCCGCCCAAAGGTGATTGGAATCCTGGCCGCGACTTAGCCCGGATCCGAGCTTCCCGTTGCGCGTTACGTTGCCTTACGGACGGTTGCGTTGTCCAGTGCCGGGCTGTAGGCGAAACTCCCATGCGCCGTTTGGTGGAAAGACAAAGGAGCGCTGGTCGCCGGTGGTCATCGGCTGCTCGTCTGGGACCTCGACGTGGCCTTGCCGATTGCAGGTGCGCTCGACTACGTCGCAGCGACGTGCCTGATTTCCAGCGGTCCGCTGTGTTTCGGCGCGGCAAGCGCCGACAACGCAGAGGCGCGCCTGATGACGATGGATCGTGACCGTGCCGCGCATCGTTAGGCAGCAACGATGGTGGTACAACGTGTCGACGAGAACTGCGGTAGTAATCGTGGATGACCAGAAGGTCGTCCGACAGCAACTTCGGCGCTTGATCGACGCCCAACCGGGCTTGTCCGTGGTCGGTGAAGCAGCCACCGGCGTGGGCGGGGTGCAATGCGTTGATGGTACAGCTGCGGAAGTTCTGGTACTGGACCTTGATCTGCCGGACATCAGCGGGTTCGAGGTCTTACGGAGAGTGCTGCGCAGCCGTCCGCTTTTACGAGTTCTCGTGTTCAGCAGTTATCCGACAAAGACCTTTGGCCCCTTGCTTCTGCAGGCGGGTGCAGCCGCTTACGTCTGCAAAGGCGCTGGATCGCCCGCGATGCTCGAGGCACTGCAATCGATTACCCGCGGCTTCGAGGGTGGGTCAAGACCTTAATCACTGCTTTAGCAGAAGTTGGTGCTCGCCAAGGCTCGCTCGGGCCAGGCTTTGCTGCGACCTCCGACACGCATACCGCCCCAGGACCAGAAGATCTCCAGGGTCTGCAGGTCACCGAGAAGCTTGGAGCCTGGTCGCGGAGCATCAGCTCACGGTACTTGACCGTCCGCAGTTGGCCGGTTGTTCTTCTGCGGGAGTGTCCGCAATCCCTCGGTCCGTCGCAACGTCCCAAACCCCGTTCCCGAAAGCGGACGTCGTAGGCGAAAGAACGACCCGGAGCGGTCACCCGATCTGCGGCTGAGCCTACCGACGCAAGCACCCATGTATGAGCTTTGCACATTACCCGACCAGAGCTGGGTCCAGCGAATTGTTAGGCGGCGCCTTCATGGGCCTTCCACTGCACTCTTGCCTGCTGGACGATACGATCGATCATTTCGTCGAGTATCGCGTGTCCGGGTGTGATCCAAGCCCCAAGACCGCGATCAGGCGTGGGGTAGCGAGACAAGTACTTCGCATTCCAGGCTATGTGCTTGAAGTAGATTTCATTGATCCTTTCAATGCGATGCTCCCAATCTTCAGTGCTGAGCACTAGACCGTTCTTAACAGCATCCTTCGCAAGGGCAACCAGGTCATGTCCTTCGACTAGAGCACCCGTAGAACAAAGGTATGCTTTTAGAGCCAGCTCAACCAACAGTCCCCGAGTTTGGATTCGCGGCCAGAAAATGTGGCCCCCTTCGTTCAACAGAGATGAAGCGGAGCGATACTGCTCAACGTAGTCGAAGTAGTCCGCCATCACGGAGCTAGGACTTACTGATACCTTCGGAGAAGTTGGCATTGCGACTTAAACGACCAATCTCACTGTTCCAGAAAATCAGCCCTATACGCCTGCAACCGACCCGAAGCGGTCCTACTTCGATCGCCGGGAGCGGTCCCGTCGCCATATCCATAGCGCGGCCGCGAGCATGGCGACAACCATGAGGACATCTCGTGCAACTATCGGTTCGCCACGGGCGATAGCAGGTCCCAAGGTAAGCATTAGGACAAGCGCGATGGAGAGGCCCCACCCTGCAGCGATTTGGAAAGCTCGTTCTCTTGGCTTCGGCCGTACCGTGAACGGCTCATCGACGACCTCTTCGACTGGTTGCTGAAACGCGCCGGCCCTATGGAGTAGTACAGCCGCGATAATCGCGAGCGCGCCCGTTACTACCCGGCTGTAGTGGCCGACCCAGCCCAGCGCAAACGCGTCATTCACGGCCGCGACAAGCAGAAGCGCACTAACGAAGCCGAGTACGAGTCTGGTTCCTCTGCTGCACCCAGTTGGAAATCTGGCGCTGTTCTCGCTCATGTGCCGAGAATAGCTGCTGCCGGGAGTGGCCGCTATTGGCCGACTACGGCCGGATTGCCGCATTGCAAAATAAACTCATGATTAGAATACCTGCGACCGGCGGTTGTCGGCCAGGAGCGGTCGGTCGTCCTGTTCGGTAGCACTGGTCTCGATGCATTTCGAGTGTTCAATCCAAGCACCAGCTGCACAGTCACGTCTTGTACGTTGTGAGGCAGTCATGAAAGACATCGAAGCGACCAACATCGCAGTCGTCCGCAAGTACTTTGACGGGTGCAACACGGGCGATCTCGATGATCTTCGGAGTACGCTCGCGCCAGACGTCTGTCATTACTTCTTGCCGACATCGTTTCCACCCATCACGGGCGCGGAGCACCTCGCCCGGTATTGGCGAAAGTACAAACTTGCGCTGGATCCGCTCTGGTCTATCGATCGCATCATTGCCATGGGCGACGAAGTCGTCAACGAATGGAGTTGCCTCTGGACGCCTCCGGGAAGCAAGCTCCGTCTAATGGCGCGAGGCACCGAGTGGTACGTCATGCGAGACGGCCGCATCGCCGAGGTCCGGGCGTACTTCATCGCAGATTCAGCCGCCAACGCCGAGCTGGCTGCGTTCCCGTACGCACAGAGAGGCTACTTGCTGCGCGACGACTGACTGACTGAAACGGGTCGACTTTCCCCCTACGCTGTCCGCTTTGGGGAGCGACATCCCGGGCGTGGCTGGGACGGAAGGACTGTGGACACGCGGGACGACCCCGACCATGCCTCCGTATGCTCGTCGCAATGAATAATCAATGACATCCAACTATACGATAGGGCTTGCAAGAAGAAGGGGGCCGCATTGTGATTAGAACGGCAGTAGGTGTCGGAATGGCTTTTGCTCTCGCTTGTGGACCTGCATTGGCTGACGCGGGATGGACCGACGTCGGCTTCGTTCAAGAACTGACGGCCACGATCGCAGGGAGGTATGTTGCGAAAATTGCGGTGAACCAGAATCCCAGTGGGTGTCGCGACAAGCAGTCGTTTTTCCAGGATTACTCGGACCGCGGTGCAGACAAGATGTTTGCGACATTGCTGGAAGCAGCAGGGTCCGGCAAACGCGTGCGAGTCTTCGTCACCGGCGGATGCGAACTGAATGGGCATGCGCAGATCTCGTCTGTCTCAATCTTGCCGTGACAACGGATTTCCGCTTTGGTTCGGGAGCCGCCGGTAGCGTATCGGTAGAATCGGTCAGTCCAGCGGACCTCCCAGCTGAAAGGAGACTCGTATGGGACTTCTAAGCTTCAGTCTCAATGTCACCTTGGACGGCTGCGTCGATCACCGGGAGGGAATCGTCGACGACGAGACGCACGCCTTCTTCACCCGCCTCATGGACGAGGGGGGAGCGATGCTGTGGGGCCGCGCTACCTACGAGATGATGGAGAGTTACTGGCCGGCGGTCGCCCGCGGCGACTTGGAGGCACCGCCTACGGTCCGCGAATGGGCGGTCAAGCTGGAGATCAAGCCAAAGTATGTCGTGTCGTCGACTCGAATGGACTTCCCATGGTTCAACAGCCACCACATCGCCGGCGACCTGCGCTCAGGTGTGCAAAAACTCAAGGACGCGACCCCGACCGGCGTGCTCCTCGGTAGCGGCAAGCTTGCGGCTGAGCTGGACCGGCTGGATCTGATCGACGAGTACAAGTTTCTCGTTCACCCAAGGATCGCCGGCCACGGCCCGACTCTTCACCAGAGCGGGCTGCCCAACACGCGACGGCTTGAGCTCGTCTCAGCGAAGCCGCTCAGCAACGGCGCGGTCGCTATGCACTACCGGCGCGCGAGCGGCTAACAATCTCTTGCAGCGGACCGTCCGTTGAGCGACCCGCCGCTGAGCCAGAGCTTCGCGTCCGCTTAACAGGCGCGGGGATCGTCTGGGCGAAGGGCCGCATGGGGTCGTCAGCTGCCCCTCGGGGATTGATTGAAAAGTGGGATTTAACGTTTCAGCTGAAACGTCGATCATCGTCCAGGAGCGGGCAGTCGCCGCATGCCGCACATTGCCGTATAACAACGCGCTTCACGAGTAATCTGGCTGCACAAGGGGACACGGCCATGCTTACAGGTTCTTGCCATTGCGGTGCAGTCAAGATTCAGGTTCCAAGAAAGCCCCGGCGGCTCACGAGCTGCAACTGCTCCATTTGTCGCCGCCAGGCGGGCATTTGGGGTTACTACGAGCCGGGCCAGGTGAAGATCACCGCGCGCAAGGGCGCCCTCGACCGCTATGTATGGGGCGACAAGTGTCTTTCGCTGTTTAGGTGCACAACGTGTGGCTGCGTAACGCACTGGCTGCCTGTCGCGCGGGACGGGAAACGGATGGGGGTGAATTTCCGCAACTTCGATCCGTCGGCCATGGAGACAACTCGAATCCGTAGATTTGATGGGGCCAGGACCGGGAAGTTCTTGGACTGAACTACGCCCGCCGGGTTGCCCGGCGTCGCTCTCCCCCACGGGTGCGGGAGCGGTGCCTCAGAAGTTCGTACGGAACTCGAGTCCCCACATGCGCGGCTGCGAGATCGTCGCGAAAGGAGTGCCCAGAGTGCCGGTCGTGAGGTTGTTCACGCCGGTGACATACCGTTCGTCGAACGCGTTGGTCAGGTAGGCCGCCACGCCCCAGCGATCTCCCGCGCTCGACCAGGCGAGCCGCAGGTCGGTGCGATTGGTCGCCTCGCCCACCTCGAAGTTGGGGCTGACCTGGCAGGTTCCCTGGAATCGCGAATCGGAGTTGCAGCGCGATTCGCCGCGGTAGGCGTGTATCGCAGAGGCGTCGACCAGTCCGTAGGTACCGAGTTGCCAGACATAGCTCACGCTCAGGGCCGCCGACACATACGGCTCGCCAGTCGGCTCCCCGGCCAGATTCGTGGTGCCACCGCTGCCGTCGTCGACTCGCTTCTTCTTGTAGGTTGCGTCGATCAAGGCAACGTTGGCCGCGAGCGTCAATGCGTCGGTCGGCTGCCAGCGCAGGTCGGCATCGAGGCCAAACGCTTCCTCGTCGCTGCTGTCGACGATGTATTGCGGAATGCCTGAACCATTCACTCCGGTCACCAGCGAGACCGCCTGCTTGTCCATGTACTCGTAGTAGAAGACGGAGGCGTTGACGAGCAGGCCGATATCGGCAAAGAGGCTCTTCACGCCGCCTTCGAGGTTCCAGACGTCTTCGTTGTCGAATCGCGATCCCACTTCGACGCTGTTGTAACCGCCCGCCTTGTAGCCCTTGGCGAGCGACCCGAACACCATCACGCCCTCGGCGATCGCGTAATCGACGACGAAGCGCGGACTCACGTCGTCCCAGGAATCGTCCAGCCTGACCTTCTTCCCCTCGAGGCCGAGCGCGCTCAGGTCGAAGACGACGTCGAACTGGTAGGCCGCGGGCGGAATGGGGAAGACGTCGAAGAACCCGCCGGCCTGCAACGCGGCCACGGTGTCGTCGAGTTCAGGCGCCTCGCGTGGCCCGTTGAACCAGCTGAATTCCTTCTCGTCATGGGTGTAGCGCAGGCCGAAAGTGACGTTCAACCGGTCGGTCGCGTGCCAGATCACGTCACCGAACACCGCAATGGCCTCGTAGTTGCCTTCGTTGAACATTGTTTCGCGCCAGCCGAAGCCCAGCATCGTGGCCGGAATGCCATCCGCCGCCAGCACGTCGCTGGTGTAGCCGAAGAGCGTGCCGTCCGGCGTCGGCGCCCGGCCGAGATTGAGCAGCACGGTGTCGATGCTGTCGGTGAACGCATGCGTGTCGCTCGTCTGGTCGGCATCTTCCTTGTAGTAGCTGGCTCCGGCGACCCAGTCGAACGACTCCGTCTGGCCCGAGAACTTGAACTCCTGGTACAGGCTGTCGTTGTCCTCGATGTTGGCCGTGTCGAAATACAGCGGCAGCCGGTTGGTGCCGTCCTCGTCCTCGCGGTTGACGGTATTGAACGTACGCCAGGCAGTCGTCGACTTGAAATCAGCCGCCCTGAAGGAATGGTCGACGAAGAGCGTGAGCCCATCGAAGCTGCGCGATTCCTCGTTGCCGACGACGTCGTTGAAGACCGGCGCCCTGAACGGATTCAGGTACGTATCCGGATCGGCGGGGAACGGCGTGCGCAGCTGGCCGTCCGCCAGCGCCACGAGGCCGATGGCAGGGCGCGCGAGCTGGTCGAGTTCGTCGTGCTCCCACGACAGCGTCGCCGAGGTGGCACCCGTGATGTCCCACTTCAGCGTTGCCCGAGTCGCCCAGTTCTCCTCGGGCCAGAGGTCCTTGCCCGTCGCCGCGTCTTCGATCCAGCCGTCGCTGCGGTTCCAGACGCCATTGACGCGCAGGGCCAGGTCTTCCGCCAGGGGCAGGTTGAGCATGCCATCGAGGCGCGTCGTGTTGTATTCGGCGACGCGCAGGCGCAGGTTCGCGTCGAACTCGTCGACGGGCTCGCGCGTGATGATCGCAATCGCCCCGGCGGACGCATTGCGGCCGAACAAGGTGCCCTGCGGGCCCTTGAGCACCTCGATCCGCTCGATGTCGTTCAAGGCGAGCAGCGACGAACCGTTCCGCGAACTGTAGACACCGTCGACGTACACACCCACGGCAGAATCGGTGCCGACGCCGAAATCGCCGGTCTCGATGCCGCGGATCGCGAAGCGCGGCTGCGTGGGGCTGTCGCTCGAGATGACGAGGCCCGGCACGAACCCGCTCAGGTCACCGATGTCTGCCGCGGCGATGTCGTTGAGCAGGTCATCGCCGACGACCTGGATAGTGATCGGCACTTCCTGCAGCACCTGGTCGCGCCGCTGCGCGGTGACCACCACTTCCTCGAGCAGGGTGGTCACGGCGGGCGTCACCCCTTGCGCGTGGACCGGCACCCACGCGGCGAGCGCGTGCAATGCCAGAACGGCCGCGATGGCGCGCGTCAGTTCGCCCGGCTCGCAGGTCGGCGGGGTCACACGGAAACGTTTCATGCTTGATGCATCGTCATTTGGGTCACGGCCAGCACGGACTCGGCAATCTCGGGGCGCAACCACCGCCCTTTCACATTATCGCGCGATATGGCGCAGCGTGAGATTGATGCGTTCGCCTACGACACGTGCGGTCTTAGGCACGGCGTGAACATACGTATGTTGCGTCGTGCCTGCCATCAACAGCACGTCGCCGTGCCCGAGTTCGAGCGTTGCGGCCACGTCGCGTTGGCGCCGGTGCCGGAGCTTGAAGCGCCGTGTCGCGCCGAGCGAGACAGAAGCGATGGCTGGATTGTGTCCGAGTTCGGGTTCGTCGTCGGCGTGCCAGCCCATGCCGTCGTTGCCGTCACGGTAGAGATTCAACAGGACACTGTTGTACCGGTGGCCAGTCAAAGCCTGGACGTGGTCCAGCAGGCGCCGCAGCTCGGGCGTCCACGGCTGCGGCTCATGCATCGTGCCGGAATACGTGTAACCGGTGCCGGGATCGCCGTGCCACGCGACGAGCCGGGGAACGCGGCGGCGCTGACCGAAGATCACGATATCCTCGAGCCTGCCACTGGATGCCGGTCCGCAGTGCGGCAAACAGCGAGTCGGCTGCGGCGGGAGCCAGCGCCTGCGGCCACAGGCGCACGTCGGCGTCAGGCAGTTCCAGCTGCAGCGGTTCAGTCGACAGGAGTGACAGGTTGCCCGTTGCCATTCGCGGCGAGCGTAGCCTTGATGCGGTCGAGATGCACGCGCACCGGACCCTTCGGCTGCGACTGGCACGCGAGCACGTAGCGCTGTTCCAACTGCTCGCGCGTCAGCACATACGACGTGTCCGTGAGCGACCGCACGTCGCCTTCGACCAGCCGGCACCGGCACGTCGTGCAGCTGCCCACGCGGCACCGCGACGGCCACGGCAGCCCTTGCGCCAGCGCCGCCTGCAGGATCGTCTGGCCCGGCGCCACCTCGAATTCCCAGCCGAAAGGCTCGACGGTGACCTTCGCGGGCTCGGGCGCGCGTCGCTTGAAGAGGGCCTGCAGCACTTCAGTGCCCCTGTGCCGCGAACTGCAGGGCCGGCACGCCGCTCTGGCGGTTGGCTGCAGCAGCGAGCCGCCGCTCGGCCGGGCTGGCATGGTTGCGGTCCCATTCGAGCAGCAGCGGCGTCATGCGGTTGCGATACCAGCCGGGCAGCAGGTACACGAGCAGCATCGAGGTGAGGTAGCCGTACGGCAAGGTCGGCGCTTCGGGGTACGAGCGCAGCTGCCAGAACTGCGCATCCCCTTCGGCATGATGATGCGAATGGCGCGCGAGGTTGAACAGCACGGCATTGCTGAGACGCTTGTTCGAGTTCCAGGAGTGGCGCGGCTCGACCGGCTGGCCGGGATCGCGGACGAGACCGTAGTGCTCGAAGTAGTTGACGGCCTCCAGCACCGACCGCCCCGCGAGTGCCGACAGCACGAAGACGATCGCCGCGCCGGCGCCACCTGCAGCCGCAAAAGCGCCGACGATCGCCGCGGACATCAACCAGCCGCGCAGGTAACGGTTGTGGACGCTCCAGAACCCATGGCCCAGCGTCTGCAACCGCTGCGTTTCGAGCGCGGCCGCACTGCGCGTCTGCCCCAGCACGGAGCGCACGAGAAAGCCGTAAAAGGCTTCGCCGCGCCGGGCTGAGGCAGGATCAGCCGTCGTCGCAAGTCGGCGGTGGTGGCCGTAGACGTGCTCGATGGAAAATTCCGCATCGAACGTGACCGCGAGCAGCCAGCGGCCGACGGTCATGGCCGCGGGATCGGACGTGCGATGCGTCAGTTCGTGGCCGACGTTGGTGGCGAGCGCCGCGAAGGTCACTGCGCTGGACAGGATGCCGCCGATCCAATGCCAGGCCGACGTCGCCTCGCGGCGGGCAAACAGGTCGAACCCGAGGCTCGATTGCGCCCAGGCGCCCAGGCCGAGCAGGTCACCCGATCCGGCCATCCATGCCATCGCGACGCCGACCGCCAGCAGGGCCGGCACCGCCAGGTACAGCAACGAGTTCAGCAGCCGCGGATGCTGGTAAGCGGGCTCATCGAGCGTGTCGCCGAGGAACGCATCGCCCAGGATCGTGCCGCCGTAGATGACGGCGAACCCGAGCCACATCCAGGCGCCGCCGAGCAGCAGGCCGGCAATGGTGGCGACGGCGAAGGCATAGACGCCGAGGAAGCGAAGGTACTTGAACATGTTTGCGGCTCCGGTCCGGCAGACCGATTAGAACATTTGTTCTAATAAGATGCCGGACCCGGCGGCGCATGTCAATGACCCTGCCGCAGTGCGTATACTTTGCGCTGCAAAACTGGCCTCGAACCCATGCCCCGCAAGAAGCGTTCCACCGCCGACAGCACCGACACGCGCGATCGCATCCTCGACGCGGCACTGGCGCTGTTCAACGCCGACGGGTCCCATGCCGTCTCGACGCGCCACATCGCCGCGCAGCTCGAGATCAGCCCGGGCAACCTCTACTATCACTTTGCCAACAAGGAAGAGATCGTCCTCTGCCTGTACGAGCGCATCGAAGCCGAACTCATGGCAACGCTTGCGCCGCGCGCCGACCGGCCGCAGTCCTTCGAGTCAATCCTGCAATACCTCGACGACATCTTCGGCCACCTGTGGGCGTTCCGTTTTTTCTATTGCGACGTCAACGCGCTGCTGCGTGAAGTGCCGGGGCTGAAGGAGCGCTATCGCGATCTCGCCGAGCGCGTCAGCGCCCGCTCGCGCGCGATCTTCGATTCGATGGTCGCTGCGGGCTGGATGGACGCATCGTCCGAGCAACTCGAGTTGCTGACCACCAACGCATGGATCGTACTGACGCAGTGGTTTACCCACCGCCAGGTCATCGAGCGCAGGCGTACCATCCAGTCGTCCGACATCCGCGAAGGCATCCGCCACCTGGTCGCCCTGTTCAGCCCGCTGCTCAAGCCGCCACAGCGCAGGCAGGTCGAACGTCTCATGGCGCCAGCCGCCGGGCGCTGACGCCCAACCCCACCGTTCACGCCGAGCGACACCATGCCCAGTTTCCGTGCGCGCCTGATCAACTTCCTGCTGCGTCGCTTCGTCAAGCGCATGTGGCGGCCCGGCATCACCATCGAAGCCATCCGCGCGCACACCGCGAAGACCGACCGCCGCCTCGCACGCCGTGCGGTCGACTACGCGACGGAGCCCGTGACGCTGGGCGGCGTAGCGGCGACGTGGTACGGATCGCCTGAGCTCGCGACGCAGCGCGGCGTGCTCCTTTACCTGCACGGAGGCGCATGGTGCGTCCACCTGCCCGCGCTGTATGCGACGTTCGCAGCACAGTTGTCGGCAGCGACCGGCTTGCGCGTACTGCTGGTCGATTACCGCCTCGCGCCGGAGCACCCGTTTCCGGCCGCGGTGGACGACTGCCTCGCCGTGTATCGCGCGCTGGTGGACGCCGGCATCACGCCTCGCGCGATCGCGGGCGACTCGGCGGGCGGCAATCTCACGCTGATCACGTTGATGCGCGCGCGCGACGCGCAACTGCCGTTGCCATGCAGTGCGGTGCTGCTCTCGCCGGCGACGGATCTCACCCTGAACAGCCCGTCGATGCGCTACAACGTGGACGCCGACCCGATGTTCGGGGCGGGCCTGAAGGACCTGGTGGCACCGCTGTACTGCCCCACGACGGACCGCAGCGACCCGCTGCTGTCACCGCTGTTCGGCCAGTGGGCCGGTTTGCCGCCGCTGTATTTCCTGGCGGGGTCGAGCGAAATACTGCTCGACGATTCCGTGCGTGCGTACGACCGCGCGCTGCAGGCCGGCACGCCCGCGCAGATCGACGTCTGGCCCCACATGCCGCACGTGTTTCCACTGTTCACGATGCTGCCGGAAGCGAAACAGGCCCTGGGTGACATCGTGCGCTTCATCGGGGAGCACGCGCGCCCCAGAGCGGAAGTGGCCGCGCCAGTCAGCGCTCCCAACGTTCCCGCATGAACTTCGCCGCCGAGCGCAGGGCGCGATCGGCATCCGCGAGCACGCCTGCGTTCGACTGAAACACGTGCCAGCGGCGCGGGAACTCCTGCAGCGTCACCTCGACGCCCGCGGCCCGCAGTGCAGCCTGCAGGCGACGCGAGTCCTGCAGCAGGAGCTCGTCGCTACCCACCTGCACCAGCACCGGCGGCAAGCCCCGCAAGTCGCCGTTGATTGGCGAAGCAAGGCTATCGCCGGCATCGCGCCCCGCCAGGTAGAGCCGTGCGCACTGCTCGATCCACGGCAGCGACACCATGACTTCGCCACGCGGCGGCGGGCCGCGGTCGGGCCGGCCCAGGTCCACCCACGGCGAGAACAGCACGAGCGCGGCCGGCTCGGGCTCGCCCAGTTCGCGCAGTCGCAGCGCCGTGGCGAGCGCCAAGCCACCGCCCGCGGAATCACCCGCCAGCGCCAGTTGATCTGGCGCGATGCCGACGGCCAGCACGCCCCGGTAGGCTGCAACCGCGTCGTCGACCGCAGCCGGAAACGGGTACTCCGGGGCGAGCCGGTAGTCCGCGGCAAAGACCTGCGCAGAGGCGAACCGTGCGAGATGAGTGGTGATGGATCGATGCGTCGCGGGTGAGCCGACGCAATAGGCGCCGCCGTGCAGGTAGAGCACGTGGGGTGCAGCGTCACCCGGCGGTCGCACCAGTTCGCCCGGCACGCCGCCGAAAGTGCACGGCTTCAGCCGCACGCCGCGGGCCGGCCACGTCAGCCGCGCGATACGTGCGAGCCGACGACGCTGGTGCGGGATCGGCCGGTCGGCGCGAAACGTCGGCCGCAAGGTGCCGCGCAGCACTTCGCGCAAGGCGAAGGCCACGATTCTTTGCCAGGGAGTTGCGGTGTCTCGCTCAGTCACTGCGTTGCGTGCGTCGTCTCGATCCGGCGCACACGATAACGCAGCGGAATCAGCTCACGTTGCGGAACTGAACGGCGGTGGGCCCGACGGGGCGGGCTCGACGTTGGATGAGGCCACCGCTTTGGGGCTGGTCTCGGCTTCATCGTCGCCGAGCACTTCGATCCGGACCTTGGCGAGCCCCTTGCGCAGCATGCCGATTTCAGTCGCTGCCGCCTCGGAAAGGTCGGCGATGCGTTTACCCACGAACGGCCCGCGGTCGTTGACCCGCACGACGACGCTGCGGCCATTGCGCAGGTTGGTCACGCGCGCGACGGTGCCGAAGGGCAGGCTCGGGTGGGCCATGGTCAGGGCGGCCACGTCGAAACGTTCGCCGCTCGCGGTCTTGCGGTTGTGAAACTGCGCGCCGTACCAGGAGACGACGCCTTCCTGCACGGTCACGATGCCGCGACCGATCGCCGCGGTGATGTCAGCGACGCCAGGCGAGGACGCATGGTCGTCCGCCTGTGCGCTGCCAAAAGGCATGGCCAGCGCCAGGACCGCGAGCAAGGCCTTGGCCACCAGGCTCGGCTGCGCGACTTTGCGGACGCTGCGGTGATGGATGGTTGCGATGGCTGGCTCCTCAGGCTGGGTTTGCCGACGGTGTCCGGTGTACGGGTTGCACCCCGCCCGGTCAAAGCCGACGGGTCATGCAGTGACACACATCACGTTGCACCCTGCTCGGGCGTGGCGACCTGCGCCGACGCTCGAGCTCACGGCTCGTTGCGGTCCGGTTAGGACGGCCTGGCCGTCGACAAGTTCCGGCGACGATACCGGATTCCACCGGTTTCTGCCCGCACGGATCCGATAAATCTTTTAAAATCAGATAGTTGTAAAATTTTGTCTGGACTGAGTCCAGGCCGTTGCTCAGGGTGTGGGTGCCTTGGCGCGGCGCGTGAAGAACCAGATCAGGCCCGCGGCGCAGGCGACCGAAAGCACGAACCCCAGGTACTGAGGGACGTGCAGCACCCGGCCAACGATACCGCCGAGGAACGACCCGCCGATGCCGTAAAGGATGGTGCGCAACCAGCTCATGGGATCGGGGCCGGGCAGCACGAAGCGGGCGATGGCACCGATGATCAGGCCCATTACCGCGCCGACGACGACCATGACCAGGAGGAAGATCCCGAGTCCGGTCCCGAGCGTGCCCGCGGCGGTCGATGCATCCATCTGAATCTCCTTTGGTTTTAGTCCAGCCCCGGCGCGTGAAATTAACAGCAACCGTGGCCCTCGCGCCACCGGGAACGGCCCGGCTTCCCGCCCTGCGGGAAGGGCCTTAGACCACTTTGTTGCAGTGCATTGACGCGATCCGGATCCCATGTCATATGAGTAACGCATCCACGACGTTGCGCGGAGCGGAGCCCCGGTGGCAGCGAGAGCTGACGCCGTTTCATGCCCCTGCGCGCCGCCCGAGACCACAGGCAGGGCCCCACGATGAGCGCAGAGCACACGATCACGTCCCCGCCGGCTGACGCCGTCCATGCCGATCCCGCCGTGCAGCTGGGCGCTCCGGCCAAGCAGGGCCTGTACGACCCGCGCAACGAGCACGACGCCTGCGGCCAGGGATTCGTGGTCAACATCAAGGGTCACAAGTCCCACCGGGTGCTGGAGCAGGCGATCCAGGTGCTCAAGAACCTGGACCACCGCGGCGCCTGCGGCTGCGAGGTCAACACCGGCGACGGCGCGGGCGTGCTGCTGCAGATGCCCCACGCCTTCAACGAGGACGTCTGCAAGAAGGCACGCATCCCCCTCCCCGCTGCCGGCCAGTACGGCAGTGGCATCATCTTCCTGCCGCGCAACCCCACGGTGCGGCGCCAGGTCGAGCAGAGGTTCGAACAGGTCGTGCAGTCCGAGGGCATGACCGTGCTCGGCTGGCGCACCGTGCCCACCCACAACGGCATGCTCGGCGAGACCGCGCGCTCGTGCGAGCCGTTCATGCGCCAGGTGTTCATCGCCCGCAGCCCCGACATCGCCGACGACCTGTCGTTCGAGCGCAAGCTGTACGTCGTCCGCAAGCGCGCCTACAGCGAAATCCGCACCTCGACGCTGTCCGGCGCCGAGTACTGGTACATCGTCAGCCTCTCGGCCCGCACGATCGTCTACAAGGGCATGCTGCTCACGACGCAGCTCGACCAGTACTTCCCCGACCTGCACAGCCCGCTGATGGAGACCGCGCTGGCGCTGGTCCATTCGCGCTTCAGCACCAATACCTTCCCGAGCTGGGACCGCGCGCACCCTTACCGCTACATCGCGCACAACGGCGAGATCAACACGGTGCGCGGCAACGCCAACTGGATGCACGCGCGCGAGGCGCGCTTCGAGGCCGATGCGTTCGGCGACGACATCCGCAAGATTCGCCCGATCATCAACCCGAACGGCAGCGACTCAGGCATGTTCGACAACACGCTCGAGCTGCTCTATCTCTCCGGCCGCTCGCTGCCGCACGCCGTCATGATGATGATCCCCGAGCCGTGGTCCAACCACGAGTCGATGGACGACGAGAAGCGCGCGTTCTACCAGTACCACTCGAGCCTGATGGAGCCGTGGGACGGCCCCGCATCGATCTCGTTCACCGACGGCACGCAGATCGGCGCCGTGCTCGACCGCAACGGCTTGCGGCCCGGCCGCTACTACGTGACCACGGACGATCTCGTCATCCTGGCCTCGGAGGCCGGCGTGCTCGACGTGCCGCCCGACAACGTGGTGCGCAAGGGCCGTTTGCAGCCCGGCAAGATGTTCCTGGTCGACACCGCACAGGGGCGCATCGTCGAGGACGAGGAGATCAAGCGCACGCTGGCCACTGCTCGCCCCTATCGCGAGTGGCTCGACGAGTACCAGATCCACGTCGACGACCTGCCGCAGCCACCTGAGCTGCCGCAGCCCGATCACGACACGCTGCTGCAACGTCAGGTCGCGTTCGGCTACACGTTCGAGGATCAGCGCATCGTCCTCACGCCGATGGCGCGCGACGGCATCGAGGCCGTGGGCTCGATGGGCAACGACACGCCGCTCGCCGTGCTGTCGGCGCGGCCCCGGCTGTTGTACGACTATTTCAAGCAGCTGTTCGCGCAGGTCACGAACCCGCCGATCGACTGCATCCGCGAAGAGATCGTGACCTCGGCCGAAACGCGCCTCGGCTCCGAGGGCAACCTGCTCAACCCGCAGCCGTCGGATTGCCGTCGCCTCGAACTGAAATTCCCGATCATCACCAACGAAGAGTTCGCGCGCGTCCGCCGCATGGACCTGCCGGGCCTGCGCGTGGGCGTGCTGCCGATCCTGTTCCGCGTGAGCCGCGGCGAGAAGGGCCTGGTGAAGTCGATGGAAGAACTGCGCCTGATGGCGCGGCGCCTGATCGAGGAAGAGGAAGTCAACGTCATCATCCTGAGCGACCGCGGCGTCAACAAGGACTTCGCGCCGATCCCGGCGCTGATGGCCGTGGCCGGGCTGCATCACTACCTGATCCGCGAAGGCCTGCGCACGCGCGCGAGTCTCGTGCTCGAGACCGGCGAGGCGCGCGAGGTGCATCACTTCTCGCTGCTGATCGGCTACGGCGTGAGCGCCATCAACCCGTACCTCGCCTTCGAGACGATCGATCGCATGATCCACGACGGCCTGCTGACCAACGTCGACCACAAGACCGCGTGCAAGAACTTCGTCAAGGCGGCCTCGAAAGGCGTGATCAAGGTCGCGTCGAAGATGGGCATCTCTTCGCTGCAGAGCTATCGCGGCGCGCAGGTGTTCGAGGCGCTTGGCCTGCGCCAGGACGTCATCGACGAGTACTTCTCGTGGACGGCCTCGCGCGTCGGCGGCATCGGCACGGACGTCATTGCACAGGAAGTACTGCTGCGACACAACGCCGCGTTCCCCGACCGACCCGCGGCCGACCGCCACACCCTGCCGGTCGGCGGCCAGTACCAGTGGCGGGCCGAGGGCGAGTATCACCTGTTCAATCCCGAGAGCATCCACCGCCTGCAGAAGGCCGTGCGCACCGGCAGCTACGAAACGTTCAAGGCGTACTCGGCGCTGGTCAACGACCAGGCGACCAACCTCGCCACGCTGCGCGGCCTGCTCGAGTTCAAGTCGGCCGAGCCCATCCCGCTCGAGCAGGTCGAACCGGTCGAGAGCCTGATGCAGCGCTTCAAGACGGGCGCGATGTCGTACGGGTCGATCAGCAAGGAAGCGCACGAGACGCTCGCGATCGCGATGAACCGCATCGGCGGCAAGAGCAACACGGGCGAAGGCGGCGAAGACCCCGAGCGGCGCGTCCCGCTGCCGAACGGAGACTCGAAGAATTCCGCAATCAAGCAGGTCGCGTCGGGGCGGTTTGGCGTAACGAGCGAGTACCTCGTCAGCGCGAAGGAAATCCAGATCAAGATGGCGCAGGGCGCCAAGCCGGGCGAAGGCGGCCAGCTGCCCGGCAGCAAGGTGTATCCGTCGATCGCCAAGACGCGGCACACGACGGCCGGCGTCGGGCTGATTTCGCCGCCGCCGCATCACGACATCTATTCGATCGAGGACCTCGCGGAGCTCATCCACGACCTCAAGAACGCGAACCGTCGCGCGCGCATCAGCGTGAAGCTGGTCGCAGAAGTGGGCGTGGGCACGATTGCCGCGGGCGTCGCCAAGGCGCATGCCGACGTGGTGCTGATCAGCGGTTACGACGGGGGCACGGGCGCGTCGCCGCAGACCTCGATCACGCACGCAGGGCTGCCGTGGGAACTCGGCCTCGCCGAGGCGCACCAGACGCTGGTGCTGAACAACCTGCGCAGCCGCATCGCGGTCGAGACGGACGGCCAGCTCAAGACGGGGCGCGACGTCGCCATCGCGGCGCTGCTCGGGGCCGAGGAGTTCGGCTTCGCCACTGCGCCGCTGGTGGCGACCGGCTGCATCATGATGCGTGTCTGTCACCTCAACACGTGCCCGGCGGGCGTGGCCACGCAGGATCCGCGCCTGCGCGAGAAGTTCAAGGGCAGACCTGAGCACGTCGTGAACTTCATGCAGTTCATTGCGCAGGAGCTGCGCGAGATCATGGCGCAGCTCGGTTTCCGCACGCTCGAGGATATGGTGGGCCGCGTCGACAAGCTCGAACCGCGCAAGGCGGTGAACCACTGGAAGGCCAGGGGCATCGACCTGTCCACCCTGCTCTACTCGCCCGAGGTCGACCCGGACTGGGGCCGTTACAAGCAGGACGAGCAGGACCACGGCATCGAGCGTTCGCTCGACATGACCGTGCTGATGGCGCTCTGCGAGCCCGCGATCAAGCGCGGCGAGGACGTCGTGGCCGAACTGCCGATCCGCAACGTCAACCGCGTCGTCGGCACGATCGTCGGCAGTGAGATCACGCTGCAGCACGGCGCGAAGGGCCTGCCCGAGGACACCATCCGCCTGCACTTCCGCGGGTCGGCGGGCCAGAGTTTCGGCGCGTTCATCCCGCCGGGCATGAGCCTTTCGCTGGAGGGCGACGCCAACGATTACGTGGGCAAGGGGTTGTCGGGCGGCAAGATCGCCGTGTTCCCGCCGGCCGGCTCGAAGTTCGCCGCGGAGGACAACATCATCGTCGGCAACGTCGCGCTGTATGGCGCAACCGGCGGCGAGGCGTACATCCGCGGCATGGCCGGCGAGCGCTTCGCCGTGCGCAACAGCGGCGCGAGCGCGGTCGTGGAGGCCGTGGGCGACCATGGCTGCGAGTACATGACGGGTGGACGCGTCGTCGTGCTCGGCGCGACCGGCCGCAATTTCGGCGCGGGCATGTCCGGCGGCATCGCCTACGTGCTGGACGAACACGGCACCTTCGGCGCGCACGTGAATTCACAGATGGTCAACCTGGAGCGGCTCACCGACGCGGAGGAGATCACCGAGGTGCGGCGCATGATCGAGCGCCACCTGGCACACACGTCGAGCGACCGGGCCCGGGCCGTGCTCGGAGCGTGGGATGCGATGGTCCCGCAGTTCGTGCGGGTCATTCCGAAGGACTACCAGCGCATGCTCGCGTGCATCGCGCGGGCCGAGGAACAGGGCCTGGTGGGCGACGAGGCGATCATGGTCGCCTTCGAGCAGAATGCGCGCGACCTTGCGCGTGTCGGCGGCAACTGAGCGGAACACGACGATGGGCAAGCCAACCGGTTTCATCGAGTACCTGCGCGAACTACCCGTTGATCGCGCCCCACTCCAGCGGATCGACGACTGGAACGAATTCCATCCGCACCTGGAGGAACGTCGCCTGCGGCAGCAGGGCGCTCGCTGCATGGATTGCGGCGTGCCGTTCTGTCATACCGGCAAGCTCATCAGCGGCATGGCCGCAGGCTGCCCGATCAACAACGTCATCCCCGAGTGGAACGATCTCGTGTATCGCGGGCTGTGGCGCGAAGCGCTCGACCGGCTGCACATGACCAACAACTTCCCGGAGTTCACGGGTCGCGTCTGCCCGGCGCCCTGCGAAGGATCCTGCGTCCTCGGCATCAACGAGCCGCCGGTGACGATCAAGAACATCGAGAACGAGATCATCGACCGCGGCTGGGACGAGGGCTGGGTGCTGCCCGAACCACCGGCGACGCGCACGGGCAAGAAGGTCGCCGTGATCGGTTCCGGCCCGGCGGGACTGACGGCTGCCCAGCAACTGAACCGCGCCGGCCACCTGGTCACGGTACTCGAGCGCGAGGATCGTCCGGGCGGCCTGCTGATGTACGGCATCCCGAACATGAAGCTCGACAAGAAGGAAGTCGTCGAGCGGCGCATCCGGCTGCTCGAGGCCGAGGGCATCAAGTTCCTCTGCAACGCGAACGTCGGCGAGAACGTCGAGCCGCTGCTGCTGTTGCGCGATTTCGACGCGACCGTGATCTGCACGGGCGCGACACAGCCGCGGGACCTCCCGCTCGAAGGGCGCAACCTGCGCGGCGTGCACTTCGCGATGGAGTTCCTCACGGCCAGCACGCGGGCGCTGTTGAACGGCGGCGCCGATCATTCGCCCATCCATGCCCGCGGCAAGGACGTGATCGTGATCGGCGGTGGCGACACCGGCACCGATTGCGTCGGCACGTCGCTGCGCCAGGGCTGCAAGAGCGTGACGCAGATCGAGATCATGGCGCGTCCGCCGCTCGAGCGCGCCAACGACAACCCGTGGCCGGAGTGGCCCAAGGTCTACAAGATGGACTACGGGCAGGAAGAGGCCGCGGCCAGGTTCGGCGACGATCCGCGCGTCTACCTGACGACGGTGAAGAAGTTCGTCGGCGGTGCGGACGGCAACCTCGAGTCGGTCGTCACGGTCGAGGTGCGCTGGCAGCGCAACGACAAGGGCGCCATGGTGCCGGTGGAAGTGCCAGGCACCGAGCAGGTGCGGCCCGCGCAGCTCGTGCTGCTGGCGATGGGCTTCCTCGGACCGGAACAGCCCCTGCTGGCGGATATCGGCGTCGAACGCGATAGCCGCAGCAACGTGCAGGCCGAGTATGGCCGCTACGAGACGAGCATCAAGGGCGTCTTCGCTGCAGGCGATTGCCGGCGCGGCCAGAGCCTCGTCGTGTGGGCGATCAACGAAGGCCGCGGCGCGGCCGCGGTGTGCGACCGCTACCTGCAGGGCAGGTAGTCTTACCCATAGCGTGTGGCTGAGCGGCCGGCGCCGTTCAGCCCATGGGCAGCTCGTGCTTTTCGCCGCGCTCGTAGACGACGTTGGCGCGCCCGACCAGCAGCGGGTCGACCTGCCCGATCAGCTCGACGTCCTTGTTGGTGTACGGCAGCCGGTGCAGCACGTAGCGCATCGCGTTGAGCCGCGCGCGCTTCTTGCAGTCGGACTTGATCACCGTCCACGGCGAGTCGGCGGTGTCGGTGTGGAAGAACATCGACTCCTTGGCCCGCGTGTAGTCGTCCCACTTGTCGAGCGAGGCCAGGTCGATCGGGCACAGCTTCCACTGCTTCAGCGGATGCGACCTGGCGCTCCTTGAAGCGGCGGCGCTGCTCCTCGCGGCTGACCGAGAACCAGAACTTGATCAGGTGGATGCCGCTGCGCACCAGGTTGCGCTCGAACTCCGGGCCTGGCGCATGAACTCCTCGTACTCGGCGTCGGTGCAGAAGCCCATCACGCGCTCGACGCCGGCGCGGTTGTACCAGGAGCGGTCGAACAGCACGATCTCGCCCGCGGTCGGCAGGTGCTGCACGTAGCGCTGGAAGTACCACTGCCCGCGCTCGACCTCGCTCGGCTTCTCCAGCGCCACCACGCGCGCGCCGCGCGGGTTGAGGTGCTCCATGAAGCGCTTGATCGTGCCGCCCTTGCCGGCCGCGTCGCGGCCCTCGAACAGGATCACGACCCGCTGCGCCGGTGTCCTTGACCCAGGCCTGCAGCTTCAGCAGCTCGACCTGCAGCCGGTACTTCTGCCGTTCGTAGGTCTTGCGCGACAGCAGGTTGTTGTACGGATAGCCGCCGTCGCGCCAGCCGGCGGCGAGCTCGGCATCGTCGTGCTCGCGGCGCAGGGCGCGGTCGGCGTCCTCGTGGTGCAACAGCACCTTGCGCAGCTGCGCCACGTCGTCGGGCGACGCGCCCTTGAGGATCGCCGCGAGCGAGTCACGGGCAGCGTTGACACCATCGGTGCGCAGCGCCTTCTGCAGGATGTCGCCGACCGCGTAGGCCTTGGACTCGTGCGCCGCCGACACGGCCTCGCGCACCGAGAAGTCGGCGATGCCCTGGTCGGTCAGGCGCGGCGCGATGTCGCCCTGCACCAGTCGTCGCGGGGTCTTGGGTGGCGGGCGTCGGCGCTGCGTGGGGGTCTTGGTGGCCATGGCGGTAGGTCTCAGTCATCTGCTGACTGTCCGCCATTTTACGCTAAGGCAAGGCGGGGCCGCCGCCGAGGGCCAAGCAGAGCGAGCGCCAGGTCCACGGTGCCCACGAGCGCTTCGCGACGCGCGTGGGAGGCGCAACTGGCCGCGGAACGGTCGCGGTCAGCCCGTGCGCCGCAGCGACCAGACGCCGGGCACGTCTGCGCGCCACGTGGGCAGCAGCGCAAGCAGCCACAATTCCTCGAGGCTCGCGGCCACGCTGGCCAGGGTCGCGACATACAACAGCCAGTCGTGCTGTCCCAGCACGAACAGTACGACGACATACACGCTGAGCAGTACACCGGCCACCTTGGACAGGTGCGTATGAAAACTCGACAGACGCCCGTAGCGGACCCACGCGAGTCCGTTCTCCAGCGTCCAGCAAGCCGCCGCGACACCAATCACCCAGCGGTGCTCCCACAGGACATCGCGATGGAAAGCGAGCAGGCCGGCCAGGCCGGCCAGCCATATCAAAGAGTCGCCGAGCGAATCGAGCCGGGCTCCCAGCCTGGACTGAACCCCGAGCGAACGCGCGATCCAGCCATCGGCTGCATCGGTCAGCAAGGCCGGCACGAGCACCCACGTGTAGGCCGTCTGCGCTCCGGCCAACGCCAGCAGCAACAGCAGGGGTGCACAGGCGATCCGCGTCGCGCTCAACGCGTTCGGCACCTGGCTCCAGGCGTCGGATCGTGGCGTGGCCCTTGCCTCCATGTCGCCAGTGTCGGCCCCTCGGCGGCCGCCGAAATCGGGGACAACCGCAGGCGACGCCAAGTAAGATCGCGCGCTCACCCAACTTGCGTCGAGGCTATACATGCGACTGATTCCCACTTGCGCGGCGCTGGCGGCGCTGACCCTTTCGTCGTCGTTTGCTCCCGCCGTGCTGGCTGCCACACCGGCCGCGCCGGCCGCGATGGATGAAGCCGCCCGCATGCAATACGCGCTGGGATATCAGCTGGGCCGCGACCTGGCCGGCATCGAGGCACGCCCGCAGGACATGCTGCAGGGCCTGACCGACGGGCGCACGGGTGCCAAGGCAAAGTTGACCGACTCGGAACTGGCCGCTGCCCTGACGGCGCTGCAGCAGAAGGTCGGCGCACAGCGGGCACAGGAGCAGGCGGCAGCCGGCGAGAAGGCCATGGCTGCCGGCAAGGCTTACCTGGCCGCCAATGCAAAAAAGCCGGGCGTGACCACGACGGCGAGCGGCCTGCAGTACCGCATCGTCACGCCAGGCACCGGCAAGACCCCGGTTGCTACCGACACGGTCACCGTGCACTACAAGGGCACGCTGGTGGACGGCACGGAATTCGACAGTTCCTACAAGCGCGGCGAACCGGCATCGTTCCCGGTGAATGGCGTCATTCCCGGGTGGACCGAAGCGCTGCAGCTGCTCAAGGTCGGCGCAAAGGTCGAACTCGCGATCCCGCCTGAGCTCGCCTACGGCGCCAACGGTCCGCTGGCCAACCAGGTGCTGCTCTTCGACGTCGAGCTGCTCGGCGCGACGGCACCGATCACGACCGAGTCGGGCACCAAGTAACGGACGACGCGCCCACCATGGCGATCGCGGCACGCAACGAGCTGCGCTTCGAGTACGACACGTTCGGCGACGTGGGCGCGCCGCCGTTGTTGCTGGTGCAGGGCCTGGGCATGCCTGCCGCGATGTGGCCCGATGCGTTCATCGAGACGCTGGTGCGCGAGGGCCTGCGCGTGCTCACGTTCGACAACCGCGACTGCGGCGGCTCGTCGCGGCTGGCGACGGCAGCGGTACCGAACATCCCGCGTGCGATGGCGCGCGCATTGCTGCGGCGTCCGGTAACCGCTCCCTACACGCTCGACGACATGGCGGAGGATGCGGTCGCTGTGCTCGACGCAGCCGGCGTCGCCCGCGCGCACGTCGCGGGAGTGTCGATGGGCGGCATGATCGCGCAGGTGATCGCGGCGCGGCATCCGCAGCGCGTGTTCACGCTGACTTCGATCATGTCGTCCACCGGCAACCCGCAGCCGAGCGTCGCGCTCGGGAAGACGCGGGCCTTGCGCGCGTTGCTGCGGCGGCCACCAAGAGATCCCGACGCTCGAGCAAGCCGTTGCTCACCTGCAATTCCTGTTCGGAGTGATCGGCAGCCCGGGCTTCCGCCAGGACGATGCCGAGCGGCGGATGCTGTTCGAGCGCGCGGCCCGTCGCGGGCTTTATCCGGCGGGGACTGCGCGACAGCTCGCGGCGATCCTCGCGTCGGGCGACCGGCGTGAGCTACTGCACAGGATCGCAGCGCCGACGCTGGTGATCCACGGCGCGGACGATCCGTTGGTGCGCGTTGCCGCGGGCCGCGACACGGCCCGACATATCAGGGGCGCACGTCTCAAGATCGTGCCCGGCATGGGCCATGATTTTCCACCGCGACTCATGCGCGGCCTGGCCGTCATGATCGCGGAGCACTGTCGTGCCGAGGTCAGCGGGACGCCGGCAACAGCGCCGCCGACTGTTCCGGGTAAAGCTGCCTGAGCGTTGCGACCAGCAGGTCGCTGACTTCGTCACGCAGCGTCGTATCCACCGCGCCGGCCGTGCGCACGGCGCCCCACAATTCGCTCCGGTCCCTGCGGGCCATCGCAGCCGTGACCGCAGCTTCCCAGCGCGGCGCGGGCTCGCTCAGCTGGAACTCGCCCCGGCCGCGACCGAAGTGCGCGACCGCCAGGTATCGCACCAGCGCTGCAGCCAGACCGGGCCTCGAGGAACTCATCGGACCAGCGGACCGTATCGCCGGGCTGGCCCCGTTCTGCGTTGTAGCGCTGCGTCAGTTTGCGTGCACCCAGCGCGCCGGCGATGCCGCCGATGAGCGCGCCCGCTCCGAACGTGAGCCCGCCCGCTGCGACGTCGGCCGCCAGGCCGCCGAGCGCGCCGGAGACGAGGCCGCCCCACAAGCCGGCCTTGTCCGCATCGGGCGCACGATTCGTCGCGAAGGCGGCACCCACCTGGCGCAGGATCTCGTCGCTTGCAGAACCGGTGAGCCCATGCAGCGCCACCAGTGCCGCCGTACTCTCGCGCACCGCACCGTCCAGCCGCTCGAGCATCGCGGCGCGCGCGCTTGCCTCGGCCTCGCTCAGCGCGCCGTTCCCGCCGCCCTGCATGACGCGGCCCACTTTCTCCTTGAGCGAGGCGGATGGAATGTGCGCCTCGTCCCGCGCCATCGCCGCCAGCTGCGCGAGCGAGGACGTCCGCGCTGCGACCCAGCGTGTCGAGATCGCGCTCCCGCCACGCGAGCGTGATGCCGCTGAATGCGGTGCGTGCCGCCTCCGGAACGCATTCCGCGATGGCGTCGAGCAGCGCGTGCTCGTGCAGCCAGCAGCGGGCAAAGGCGTCGAAGGGCAGCACGCGTCGCGGACGGCGTGGATCATGCTGGCGCAGCGCCGATTCCCAGCGTTCGACGAGACTGCGTTCCTGCGCGGCGTCGGTCCGCGTGCCGATCTGGTTGAGCAGCACGAGCGCTGGCTTGTCGAGCCAGTCGAGGATCTGCAGCTCGGGCTCGACATACCCGGCCGCAGGGTCTTCGCTCGCGTTCACGACGTACAGGATCACGTCGGCCGATTCGCGCGCCGCGCGCATCGCCTGCTGGCTGCACCAGAACGCGCGATCGGCGAGCCGGTCCCACACCTGCGACAGGAACCAGCCGATGGGCTGGCCGCTTGCAGCAAGCCGGCGCTGCAGGCGCACGCTGTCGCCGAACCCCGGCGTGTCCCAGAGCACGAGTTCGTCACCCGTGGCGCTGCGCAACAGCACATGGGACTCGGCCACTTCGGTGACGTGAGCACGGTCCATCACGGCCCCGATGTCACGGCGCAGCAGCGTACGAGCGAGCGTGGTCTTGCCGACGTTCGTATGCGACAACAGCGCGAGGCTGATTGTCGTCACGAGTAGCGGGTCCGGCAGGCGCGCTGCACGCACTCGACGTCGGCTGGTGCGACGTTGGCGTCGACTGCAGCTGCCGCCAGATCGACCAGGCACGCCTCGAAGCCATGGGCGCGGACGAATTCGCGCCATGCGGCGCGCCGTTGTTCGATCTGGCCGGACAACGAGGCATCGCCACCCAGTCGCGCGAGATAGGGCGTCTCGTCCACCAGCACCACGACACGCGCAGGTGCAGCCGTCGGCGCGGCGCGAGTGCCGGCCAGGCGCAACACCTCGCCATGATTTTCCACCTCGGGCGTGGCGGCCATGTTGAACAGCCAGACCTCGACGTCGGCGGCCACACCGCCCGCGGACGTGGCCAGCGCCGCCTCGTCACCGTATTTGAGCGTCGGCGCAAACTCGATGCGCGTATCGCCACCGAACGCGGCACGCAGCAGGTTCTGCACGCCTCGCTCGGACGCCGCGCCCGGCTCGTAGGAAAATGCCGTCAACCGAGCGACCTGTGCCGGCAAGGCCGCGTTGCTGCCGCCGAGGATTCCACGCGCATAGGTGAGGAGGGCTTCGGGCGGCGTGAGGTTCGCTGCGGCTCGACCGAGCCGTACGGTAGCAAGCACTGCCAGCAGCAGCCGCGGCACGACGACGTACAGCATCGCCGTAGCCGACATCAGGTGAATCCAGGGCGCCGCGGGCCCGCCACCCAGCCCGTTCCTCCAGTGCAGCGCCGACGTCGCCGCGGTGTCTGCCGGCAAGCCGATCCCTGTAGCGACCGCCGCGGGCCCGTAAATCCAGCCGAGCAGCGTGCGCACCTGCTCCGCCCCGAGGAAAGTGCTCTCCCAGCCGGCGCGATACTCGAGGGCGATGCCACGGAGATAGAACCCTGCGATCAAGCCGGTCGCGACCGCGGCCGAACCGAGGTGAAACAGTCGCTGCCCCTGCAGCGCGAGCAATGGCTGCGCCAGCGGCCACCATTCCCCGGAGAACTTGCGCAAGGCGGCCGACAAGGGGCGGTGATAGAACCCCGACTGCTTGATCAGGCGCGCCGCGCGCTGCCAGCCCCAACGGGCGGGCCACAGCAGCCACGGGGGAACCAGCCCGCTCACGCCAGGCACCGAGGTTCGCCGCGCGCTCACCGCGGACACGAGCAGCAACGCGTACACGACGAGATTCCAGACCACCACGCCCAGCAGCGGAAATGCCAGGATCTCGATGCGGACGCGACTGTCGTACAGCGAGAGCACCAGTCCCAGCACGACCGCGGCCGGCAGCATGAGCCAGCCGGCGACGGCCAGCCCGGACTCGAGCTCGAGTGCCTTCGTGACCACGGGATGGCGTTCGGCGAGCCGGGCCTGCAGCAGGCTCGCCCGGTCGGCAAGCACGGCCCACGCGTGTGCCTGGGCGTCGTCCTGTTGCGGCGTGCGGGTGCGCAATGCGTCCCGCGTCGCCGCTGCGCGCTCGGCCAGTGGCAGCACGGCGCCGTCGGGGTCTTGCTCCTCGACGTTCTTGACCAGCAGGATCGATCGCAGCGCGTTCGCGTTCATTCAGTCCAGGCTTGGCGTTATTCGGTGGACTTGCGAGCACCCGCAGTCTAGCAAGACCGTCACGCCCGCGAGCGCCATGGTATTTTGCGCGGCCGAGGGAGTCCCGCCGTGTTCCGCCGATTCGAGAAACTGGTCGAAACCTACCCCGACACGAAGCCGGTGACGCCACCGCGCTCGTTTTTCGCTTTCCTCTGGCAAAGCACGGCCGGACTGCGACCGTACATCTTCACGATGACGCTCTGCACGGCGCTGATCGCGGCCTTCGAAGCGCTGCTGTTCGCCATGCTCGGCCAGCTGGTCGACTGGCTTGCCACGACCGAACCTTCCCAACTGTGGGCCACCCACCGCCAGCAACTGCTGCTGCTGGGCGGGGTACTTGCCGCCAGCCCGCTGGTGGTCTGGGCTTTCGCCCTGCTCAAGTACCAGGTGCTGTTCGCCAATTTTCCCATGCGGCTGCGCTGGAACTTCCACCGGCTGATGCTCGGGCAGAGCATGAGCTTCTACCAGGACGAGTTCGCCGGCCGCGTCGCAACCAAGGTGATGCAGACGGCACTGGCGGTGCGCGACGCCTGGCTCACCGCGACGGACATCCTCGCGTTCATCGTCATCTATTTCCTGACCATGCTCGCCATCGTGGGCACGTTCGACCTGCGCCTGCTGCTGCCGTTTGGCGGCTGGCTGCTGTTGTACACGGCGGCGCTCGTGTACTTCGTCCCCCGGCTCGGCAAGGTGGCCGCCGAGCAGGCCGACGCGCGCTCGCTGATGACCGGACGCGTGACCGATGCCTACACCAACATCGCGACGGTCAAGCTGTTCTCGCACGCCAGTCGCGAGGCGGGTTTTGCGCGCGCATCGATGCAGGAGTTCATGGTCACGGCCTACGCCCAGGGCCGCCTGGTCAGCGGCTTCGAGATCGCCAATCACGTGCTGAGCATGCTGCTCATCGCGGCCACCGCGGGTGTGGCGCTGTGGCTGTGGATACAGGGCGAGGTGGGCGTCGGCGCGGTCGCGGCCGCCAGCGCGATGGCGTTGCGCCTGAACGGCATCGCGCACTGGATCATGTGGGAGGTCGCGTCGCTGTTCGAGCACGTCGGCACCGTCGAGGATGGCATGCGCACCCTGTCGCGGGCGCATGCGGTCGTCGACGAACCGGCCGCCCAGCCGCTGCGCGTCACCCGTGGCGAGGTGCGCTTCGAACACGTCACCTTCGCCTATGGCGGCGACCGCGCGGTCATCGATGACCTGAACCTGCACATCCGGCCGGGCGAAAAGATCGGCCTCGTCGGACGCTCCGGCGCGGGCAAGAGCACCGTGGTGAACCTGCTCCTGCGCTTCTACGACGTCGAACGCGGCGCGATCCGGATCGACGGCCAGGACATCGCGCATGTCACCCAGGACAGCCTGCGGGCGCAGATCGGCATGGTCACGCAGGACACGTCGCTGTTGCACCGCTCCGTGCGGGACAATGTCGTCTACGGACGACCCGACGCCGACGACGGCGCCATGATCGCAGCGGCGAAGCGTGCGGAGGCGCACGATTTCATCGAGCGCCTGGTCGACGCCAAGGGCCGTCGCGGCTATGACGCCCACGTCGGTGAGCGCGGCGTCAAGTTGAGCGGTGGCCAGCGCCAGCGCATCGCGATCGCCCGGGTGATGCTGAAGGACGCGCCGATCCTGCTGCTGGACGAGGCCACCAGCGCGCTCGACAGCGAGGTCGAGAACGCGATCCAGCAGAGCCTGTACCGCCTCATGGAAGGCAAGACGGTCGTCGCCATTGCGCACCGGCTCTCGACCATCGCCGCGATGGACCGCCTGATCGTCATGGACAAGGGCCGCATCGTCGAGCAAGGCAACCACCGCGAGCTGCTCGCACAGGGTGGCCTGTACGCCCGGCTCTGGGCACACCAGAGCGGTGGGTTCCTCGGCGAGGACGACGACGACCCGACTGCCACTGCAGACGCGACGCCAGCTCGCACCATGAACGCGAACTGACGCAACGCAACCGGAGACTGCGCATGCAACGACTTCTGTCCATCCTGATCCTGGGGACCTTCGTGACCTTTCACCCTGCCCGCGCCGTGGGCGCCGACGACATCAAGACCATCGTCACGGATTTCGACGCCTACAGCCGCGCGCAGGATCCGGTCCGCGCCGCGCAGCGCGGGGATGCCGCCGCCGCACGTACCTGGCCCGACAATTCACCGGCAGCGATTGCCGCCCGCAAGGCGTCACTGCAGCAGTTCGAGCAGCGCTTGCGTGCAGCGCCGGCCGCCGGCCTCGCCGCCGAAGACGCGCTGAACCGGGAATTGTTGCTTGGCCGCGTCGGCCTCGCCCTGGACGGCTTCCAGTTCGACGAGGAGCGTCTGGCCTTCATCAGCGGTGACGGCTTCTACACGACGGCCGATTACGCTGCGCTGAACACGCCGATCGACTCGGTCGCCGATGGCGAAGCGTGGCTGGCGCGACTCGAGGCGCTGCCGGCCTACTACGCCCGCGAGACGGCCAACCTGCAGCGCGGCATCGACACCGGTTTCACGCAGCCGCGCCGCACGGTCGAACGCGCGATCGCCGACGTGCGCGGGCAGGTTGCCCAGCCTGCCGCAACCACGCCCCTGCTCGCCCCGTTGCGCAATGTATCGAAGTCGCTGCCGGCCGCGGAGGTCGCAGCGCTCGAGACCCGCGCGCGCAATGTCGTCGCGACGCAGGTGAAGCCGGCGCAGCAGTCCCTGCTCGAGTTCCTGGAGCGCGCTTACCTGCCTGCCGCGCGACCGGACATCGGCATCGGCACCGTGGCGCAGGGCGAGGCCTACTACGCGTACCTCGCGCGCAGGCACACCTCGACGACGATGACGCCCGCCGAGATTCACGCACTCGGCGAGCGCGAGGTGCAGCGCATTCGCGCGCGCATGGAGCAAACGATCGCCCAGGCGGGCTTCGAGGGTTCCCTCCAGGATTTCCTCGCCGCCGTCCGCAAGGATTCGCGCTTCTACGTCGACGCCGACGAGTACGGCCGCCGCTGCGCCGAGGTGGCGAAGCGCGCCGACTTCGCGATGCCGAAGTACTTCGGCCGCCTGCCACGGCTGTCCTACGGCGTGATGCCGATGCCCGCGGGCCTCGAGAGCAGCGCCAACGGTTACCTCCCCGGCACTCCGGAACAGGGCGTCGCGGGCATGGTCGTCTACAAGCCGTGGATGGCGGAGAAGATGCCCACGTTCGGCATTGCCGCCTGGGTGCTGCACGAAGGCGTGCCCGGCCATCATCACCAGATCTCGCTGAGCCAGGAGTTGACCGACCTGCCGGAGTTCCGTCGCGCCGACGACGTCACTGCGTACGTCGAAGGCTGGGGACTTTACTCCGAGTACCTCGGCGAGGAGATGGGCATCTATCGCGATCCGTACGAGCAGTTCGGCCGCCTGTCGCTCGAGATCTGGCGCGCGTGCCGGCTCGTGATCGACACCGGCATGCACGTGATGGGCTGGTCACGTGAGCGCGCGATGGCTTGCCTGCAGGAGAACAGCGCCCTCGCGCCGCAGGAAATCGAATTCGAAGTGGATCGCTACATCGCCTGGCCGGGACAGGCGCTGGCGTACAAGGTGGGCGAACTCAAGATCATCGAGCTGCGCAAGCGCGCAGCCCAGCGCCTCGGCGCGAAGTTCGACCTGCGCGAGTTCCACGACCTGCTGCTCGGCGCAGGCCCGATGCCGCTCGACGTGCTCGAGGCTCGCGTGGACCGGTGGAGCGAAGCGCGCCTGGGCTCCCCGCAGCGCGCTGAGTCGACAGAAGTAACCACGTCGGAGCCAACGACCGCAGGCAGCGAGTGGCGCTGCGCTAGTCTCGTCTGGACGCGGCGCTTTGCACGCCGCGCATGACCGGAGCGGCGACGATGGGCATGAACGAACTTATCCTGATAGGCACCGGCCTCGTGGTGGCCCGCGTCCTGTACCTCTGGTACGCGGCGCCTGCGCTCGCGCGCAAGCCCGCGCGCCGACGCTGACTCAGGGCATCGCACCCGGCAAGCGGGGCTGCCTCAGGCCGCCGCCCGCGTTCGTCAGCGCTCGAACTCGACCGTGACGTGCACGAGTTCGTCGTGAATCGCGAGCGCGTCGCGCACTTCGGCGGCGTGCAGGGCCTGCGTGCCGGCCAGGTGCACGATGCAGGCATACTTGCCGCGACCCACGCGCCACACGTGCAGGTCGCGCAATTGCGGCGTGCCGGGCAGCGTGGCGATCACGTCACGCACCTCCTGCACCACCGGCGCGTCCATCTCCGCATCGAGCAGCACGCGACCCGTATCGCGCAGCAGGCCGATGGCCCAGCGCCCGACCAGCACCGTACCGACGATTCCCATGACGGGGTCGAGCCAGTGCGGCCCCGAGATACTTGCCGCCGACCAGCGCAATGATCGCCAGCACCGACGTCGCCGCGTCCGCCACGACGTGCAGATAGGCTGACCGGAGGTTCAGGTCGTGGTGGGCATGACTGCGTTCGTGGCCGTGTTCATGGCCATGAGCATGGCCGTGGTCGTGTCCGCCCGCGAGCAGCCAGGCGGACAGCAGGTTGACTCCCAATCCCAGGATCGCGACAGGAATGGCCTCATCGAAGCGGATGGGCGCGGGCTGCAGCAGCCGCGATACCGATTCGATGCCCATGTAGGCCGCGACGCCGAGCAGGAACACCGCGCTGGTGTAGCCACCGAGCACCTCGATTTTCCAGGTCCCGAACGCGAAGCGGGGGTCATGCGCGTGTCGCCGTGCGAGGGCGTACGCGAACGCCGACACTCCGAGCGCCAGCGCGTGCGAGCTCATGTGCCAGCCATCGGCCAGCAGCGCCATCGACCCCAGCACGGTGCCCGCGGCGATCTCGACGACCATCATCGCCAGGGTGAGCCACATCACCTGGCGCGTGCGGCGCTCGGCCACCGGATTGCTGGTGTCGAAGACGTGGACGTGGTGATGACCGGGCGCTGGCATGATCGGATCCACGGTGCTGCGTCGCCCGCGGCGGCGCTTCGAAAGGCGCCGCATTATGCCGCCTTTCTGCGGCCGAATTCAGGCGCCGCTGCCGCTCCGCAATGCTTTCGCGATCGTCCATTTCGCGAGCTGCGCCATGTGCACCTCGTCGGGCCCGTCGGCGAGCCGGATGTAACGCCCGTAGGCGAAGGCGCTGGGAAGCGGGGTGTCCTGGCACAGTCCCATGCCCCCATGCGCCTGGATCGCACGGTCGCAAACGTCCTGGCACATCCGCGGCGCCACGATCTTGATCATCGAGATCAGGTCCGCCGCGCCGACGTTGCCCTCGCGATCCATCTTGTCAGCCGCCGCCAGCGTGAGCAGGCGCGCCTGCTCGATCTCGCAGCGTGAACGGGCAATCGCCTCGCGCAGGCTGCCCTGTTCGCTCAGCTTGCGGCCGAAGGCGACGCGCGCATCGGCGCGCCGGCACATCAGCTCCAGTGCACGCTGCGCGGCGCCGATCAGGCGCATGCAGTGATGGATGCGGCCGGGACCCAGGCGGCCCTGCGCGATCTCGAAACCTCGCCCCTCGCCGAGCAGCAGGCTGCTCGCGGGAACCCGCACGCCTTCGAGCGCGACCTCGCCGTGACCGCTCGGGGAGTGCACCTCGCCAAACACCTTCAGCGGGCGGATGAGCCTGACGCCCGGTGCGCCGCGCGGCACCAGGATCATCGACTGCTGCGAGTGCTTGGGTCCGTCGAAGCGCGTCTTGCCCATGACGATCAGCAGTTCGCATTCAGGGTGGTAGATGTTGCTCGACCACCACTTGCGGCCGGTGACGACATAGTCGTCGCCGTCGCGCACGATCGAGCATTCAATGTTGGTCGCATCGGACGAAGCCACGGCCGGCTCGGTCATCAGGAACGCGGAGCGGATGCGCCCTTCGAGCAGCGGCGTCAGCCAGCGCGACTGCTGCTCCTCGTTGCCATAGCGCGCCAGCACCTCCATGTTGCCGGTGTCGGGGGCGCCGCAGTTGAAGATGGTCGACGCCCAGTCGACCCGCCCCATCAGTTCGGCGAGCGGCGCGTACTCGAGGTTGGTCAGCCCCGGCGACCAAGGCTGGTATTCGTGCGGCAGGAACAGGTTCCACAACCCGGCAGCGCGGGCCCGCGCCTTGAGCCCCTCGACCAGTGGCGGGACCACCCAGCGGCGCGCCGGATCCTGCACGAAGTCCTCGTACTCGGCCTCGGCCGGGAAGATGTGCTCCTGCATGAAGGCGTCGACGCGCTGCATGTAGTCGCGGGTCCGGGCGCTGTACTCGAAATCCATGGCCACTCTCTCCGGGTCGGGACAGGCCGCCAGTCTAGGTCAACCGCGGTATTTACCATGTGCAATGTTTTGATGAATACTCATGCACATCATGCATTTGTCGCGAATCGACCTGAACCTGCTGCTGGTCTTCGACACCGTTCACGCGGCCGGCAGCATCACTGCGGCCAGCCGTCGGCTCAACCTGTCGCAGCCGGCGGTCAGCCACGCACTCGCCCGCCTGCGCGAACTCCTGGGCGACCCTCTGTTCGAACGACAAGGACGCGGCATCGCACCCACGCCCTTTGCCCGCTCGATCGCGGGGCCGATCCGTGACGCGCTCGGTGCAATGGAGCGGACCCTGCAACTGGCGACACGGTTCGAGCCCACGCAGGCCGAGCGCACCTTCCGCATCGGATTGCGCGAGGCGCTCGAGCCGAGCGTGCTGCCGCCGCTCGCACGAGCTGTCTGCGGTGGCGGGCCGGGCCTCGGTCTCGCCTGCGCGCGCCACGACCGTCCGCGGCTCGAGTCCGACCTGGCCGTGGGCGAGTTCGACGTCGCGTTCGACGTGCGCCTGCCCGCCATCGCAGAGCGTACTCCGCACGAACGTGTGCTGGTCGACCGGCTGGTCATCGTCGCGCGCAAGCACCACCCGGTGCTGCGGCGTCTCAAGCGTCGCGGGTGGAACGTGGACGCCTACCTCGCGCTCGACCACGTGCAGGTTTCATCGCGCCGGCGCGGGCCCTCGCTCGAAGACCTTGCGCTGCAGGCTGCCGGCAAAAGGCGCCGCATCCGGTTGCGCTGCCAGAGCCATGCCGCCGCCTGCCGCGCTGTCGCCGGCACGGACCTGGTGGCGACGATTCCCGAGTCCTACGCCCGCCAGGTGCTCGACCCGGAATCCAACCAGCTGGTGACGCTGCCGCTCGACGACATCACCCTGGAAACCTACATGTACTGGCCGGCGAATGCCGACCATGACGCAGCCAACCGCTGGCTGCGCGACCAGGTGCGAGCGGCATTGGGCGGCCGCTAGAGCACGAGGTTCATGCGCACCAGCTCGGGTTCGTCGGCGTCAGCGCGAGTGGCGAAACCAAGCGAGCGCGAAAGGTCGATCATGCGCGTGTTCTCGCGCAGTGTGATGCCCGTCATCTGCTGCAGGCCCCGCTCGCGCGCGACGTCGATGAGTCGCACGAACAGCGGGCGCGCGACGCCCCTGCCCTGCCATTCGTCGCTCACGACGATCGCGAACTCGCATGTCTCCTCGTCGGGCAGGACGATGTAGCGCGCCACGCCGATCTGCTGTTCGTCCTCTTGCGCGGTCTGCAAGACCACGACGAGCGCGAGCTCGCGGTCGTAGTCCACTTGCGTGAACTTCGAGAGCATGGTCGGCGACAGGTCCTGCAGGCCGAACATGAAGCGCAGGAAGCGCGACTGCTCGGAGAGCCGCTGGACGAAATCACGCTCGATGCCAGCGTCCTCGGGACGGATTGCCCGCAGCGTTGCGACCCGGCCATCCGGCAGCGGCAGAGGCTGCTGCAGGGCGGCGGGGTACGGATGAATCGCCATGTGCCGGTACAACCGCTGCACCTGGGGTTCGCGCAGCACGCCGATGCGCGCGTCCACTGCCACGGCGCCCCCGGCAGTGACGATCACCGGGTTGATGTCGATCGCGCCGACGTCCGGCAGCTCACAGACGATGTCGGAGACGCGCAGCAGGATGTCTTCGATGGCAGATTGCGCTGCGGCCGGCGCGCCACGCAGGGGCTGCAGCGCGAGTTGGGCGCGCGTCCGCCGGATGAGGTCGCGCGCCAGGTACTGGTTGAGGGGCGGCAAGGCGACGGCGCGGTCGCGGATCACCTCGACCATCGTTCCGCCGAGGCCGAAGCTGATCGCCGGGCCGAACACGGGATCGCGCACCGCGCCGATCATGAGCTCGCGACCGTGGCGCTCGACGTACATCGCCTCGATCAGCGCGCCCTCGAGCCGCGCATCGGGCCGCGCACTGGCGACGTCGCGCAGCATGTTGACGTAGCCGTCGCGCACGCTGCGCGCGTCCGTCCGCCCGAGCCGCACGCCGCCCACGTCGGTCTTGTGCGCGATGTCGGGCGACAGGATCTTCATCGCAACGGGGTACCCGATCTCGTCCGCGATGCGGACGGCCTCTGCGGCCGAGTACGCCGGCCGGCTTTGGATCACCGGAATGCCGAAAGCGGCGAGCAGGGACTTCGACGCTGCCGGGTCGAGCCACTCGTTGCCCGCCGCACGCGCGGCAACCAGCAGCGACTGCGCCGTGGCGAGGTCAGGTGACGTTGCGGCGGCGAGGGGCGCCGGCACTTGCAGCAACTGCTCCTGGTTCGCCGTGAACAGCGCCAGCGCAGCGATGGCATCCACGGCAGCTTCGGGCGTCGGAAACGTCGGGATGCGACTCTCGGCGAAGCGCTGGCGTGCGCGCGTCACGGCCTCGCCCCCCATCCAGCAGGTGAAGACGGGCTTGCGCTGGACACGCGCGACTTCGATCAGGTCGAGCGCGAACTGGTCGGCATCGGTCAACGCATAGGGTGTCAGGATCGCGAGTAGCGCGTCGACTTGCCCATCCTGCAGGCACAGCCGCGCGGCTTCCGCGTATTGCGTGGCGGAGGCATCGCCCCGGACATACACCGGGTTGCCGTCCCGTGCACTGGGCGGCAGCAGCGTGCGCAGCCCTGCCAGTGTCGTGCCTTCGAGCGCGGCCAGTTCCAGCGCGCGCACGGCCGAGCGATCCGCCGCCAGTTGCCCGGGCCCGCCTGCGTTCGTGACGATACCGAGCCGGCGACCCCGCAGACGTGCGCCCGCCCCGAGCGTGCTGGCGGCGCTGAAGAGCTGCGACAGGTCGCGGATCCGGAGCACGCCGGCGCGCCGCATCGCCGCGTCGAACACGTCGTCGCCACCGACGAGCGACCCGGTGTGGAACGCCAGGCTGCCGCGCGATTCGAGTGACCGGCCCGCCTTCATCACCACGACGGGCTTGACCCGCGCCGCCGCACGCAACGCGCTCATGAAGCGCCGGGCACCGCCGACACTCTCCAGGTACAGCATGATCCCGTCCGTCGAGCCGTCGCGGACGAGGAAGTCGAGCACCTCCGCGCAGCTGATGTCCGCGCCGATGCCGGTCGAGATGACGGTCGAGAACCCGACGTGGCGTGAGCGAGCCCAGTCCAGGGTCGCCGCGCACAAGGCGCTCGACTGCGAAACGAGGGCAAGCCGGCCCGGCAGGGGCAAGCCGCCACCGCAGGCCGCGTTCAGGCCGATGTCGGTCCGGATCACGCCGAAGGAATTGGGCCCGAGCAGGCGCAGACCGAAACGCCGGGACACCGCCATCACCTCGCGCTCGAGCGTCGCGCCCCGCTCGCCGCCTTCACGGAAGCCTGCCGCCACGATCACCGCCCCGCGCACGCCGCGCTCGCCACAGTGCTCCAGCACCTGCGGAATGCTGGCCAGTGGGGAGGCAATCAGGGCCAGATCGACGGCGTCTGGCAGCGAGCGCACATCCGGAAACGTGGCGACGTCCCCGATCGACGGGTGACGGGGATTGACGAGGTAAACCGGACCGCGGAACCCGCTGTCCAGCAGGTTGCGGCGCAGGACGTCGCCGATCGTACCCGGCGCATCGCTCGCGCCGACGATGGCGACGGATCCGGGCCGCAGCATGGCCTCGATGCGTTGCGCGGTCATGGGTCGAGTGTACGCCTGCAGGTAGGGGGAACTCGCGCATGCTAGCGGGCGCCATTTGCAGGATCATTGCGGCTCACCGCAAACGGAGCTGCCCATGGCTGTCGCCTTCGTGACTCACCCGCATTGCCACCTGCACCGGATGGGCGACGAGCATCCGGAACGACCGGCGCGCCTGAACGCCATCGAGGACGCGCTGCACGCGCGCGGCCTCTACGACCTGCTGCAGCACCACGAGGCCCCGCGCGCCACGGTCGAGCAGCTCACGCGGGTGCATCCGCTCGCCTACGTCGAAGACCTGGCCAACCGCTCGCCCGCGGCGGGGCTCGCCCACATCGACCCCGATACCTGGATGTGTCCTGACACCTTCGAGGCGGCGCTGCGAGCGGCCGGGGCCAACATCCTCGCCACCGACCTGGTGCTCGAGGGACAGGTGGCACGCGCGTTCTGCAACGTGCGGCCGCCCGGTCACCATGCGGAACGCGCGACCGCGATGGGATTCTGCTTTTTCAACAATGTGGCCGTGGCGGCGCGGCACGCGCTGGAGCAGCACGGGCTCGAGCGGGTCGCAATCCTCGACTTCGACGTCCACCTTGGCAACGGCACCGAGGACATCCTGCGTGACGACCACCGCGTACTGCTTTGCTCGTCTTATCAGTACCCGCTATGGCCCGACATGAACCCGCCGACGCTACCGGGGCGGATCATCAACTGCCCGCTGCCGCCCGGCAGCGGCAGCGAAGTCTTTCGCGCGGCAGTGCAGCAGCACTGGTTGCCGGCGCTCGAGGTCTTCGCGCCGCAGCTGATACTGATCTCCGCGGGCTTCGACGCGCACGCGGCAGACGACATGTCGCATCTGCGGCTCACGACGGCGGACTATGCGTGGGTCACGGCAGCAGCGTGTGGCGTCGCCGACCGCCATGCGCAGGGCCGCATCGTCTCGACGCTCGAAGGCGGTTACGACCTCGGATCACTGGCCGCGAGTGCAGTGGCACACATCGAGCAACTCGCGCTCGCCTGAACGCGAATACCAGCGAGCGACCATCGAGCGACTGGACGCGCGCCGCGGCAACACGCACAATGACGGTGCGCGCGTAGATTTTTTTCTCTGCGCGATCGCTCCGCCGCGCTGTTGCCACCAAGTCACAATCTTGCGGGTTCAGTCCACCAGCGCGGCGGGGCGAACTTCCAGTCTCACCTTCACCCTCGAGCCACCCTCCGCACGAGCTGCGCGCTCCCGCGGCACCCGCTCAGCGACGGCTTCCCGCATACAGGTCGAACAGCAGCAGCTTGCATGGAATGCTGCCGTTCATCAGCGTGATCGTGCGCGACGGCCTGAGCCCGATCGCCTTGTAAGGCGACGCTGCCGCGGCCAGGATCGCGGCGCGCCAGCCGGCAAAGCGCTGCTTCAGCGTATCGCCCACTTCCTCGTACAGTTGACGCACGTCCGCGTCGGTGCCGCCGATACGATCGCCGTAGGGAAGGTTGGTGACCAGCAGACCCGAGTCGGCTGGCGGCGCCACGTCCTGCACGCGGGCCACCTCGAACTGCACGTACTTCTCGACGCGCGCCTTGAGCGCGCTCTTGCGGGCCATGTCGACGAAGTCTCCACGGATATCGGAGGCGACGACGAGAGCGGGCGGCGCCTCGAGTTTCTCGGCCCGGATCCGGTCCTGCGTTTCGCGCCATAGCGCGCGGTCGAAGTCCGTGAGCCACTCGAAGTGGAACTCGCCTTTCCTGCGATGGATCTGCGGCGCCTTGCGCACGGCGATCATCGCCGCCTCGATGGCGAGCGTACCGCTGCCGCACATCGGATCCAGGAATGGCTGGCTGCCGTCGTAGCCCGCGAATTGCAGGATGGCGGCAGCCAGCGTTTCCTTCAGCGGCGCGGGGTGGCCCTGCTCACGGTAACCGCGCTTGTGCAGCGACTTGCCCGAGGTGTCGAAACTCAACATGCAGCGCCCGCGCGCGACGTGCGCGACCACCACCACCTTGGGCGCGTCGGTATCGACGGGAGGCACGGGCCCGTCACCGCGACCGAAAGCCTCCCGGATGCCTTCGCGCACCTGCGTGATGACCTGCTTCGGCGTCAGCCCACCCCCTTCGTCGCCCGTGCTCTCCACCATGAAGCCGTGGCGTGCGTCGAACCATTCGGGCCAGTGCAGGCGGCGCACCTGCGAGCGCAGCATCGCGGGCGTGTGCGCCGGCACCTCACGCAGCACCTGCAGTATCCGGCTCGCAGTGCGCACGCGCAGATGCAGCTCGTAGAACTGCGCCGGGGTGGCCTCGAACAGCACCGCGCGAAAGGTGGGCTTCAGGTCCGTGGCGCCCAGCGCCGTCAGCTCGGCCAGCAGCGCGGGCTTCGTCTCCTCGGGGCAGGTTGCGATCAGTTGCATGGACGAGTCATCGACGACGCCGAGGCGCCAGCTCGCCCAGCACCCCGTCACCCTCGAACTGCGTCGAGAAGCCCGCGTGACGCAGGCGCTTCGCCACTTCCTGCGGCACGTCGCGGCCGCTGGTGAGACGGTTGGGCTCGCCGGTGTAATGAAACAGGCGGCCTTTGGGCTGCAGCACGCGCGCGAGGTGGTCATAGAAAGCCTGCGAATACAGTTCGCCGGCCAGTCCGAATCGCGGCGGGTCGTGCAGGATCGCCCCAAACGCACGGTCGGGCAGCGCTGCGATGGACTCGCTGATGTCACCCTGGGTGAGTACCAGCCGGGGGTCAGACGGCGGGGACCACGGATTCAGGCTGCGCAACCACAGCACGTCGTGATTGATCTCGAACGACTGCACCTGCGCCACGCCACCGGCCAGGCACCACGCAGCGAAGTAGCCGAGACCGGCGCACGTGTCGAGCACGCGACGGTCTTGCGGGCCGACCAGCTCGACCTTGCGCCGTGCATCTTCGTAGGGTGATACATGCCGTGTCGGCAACATCTTGACGCCGTCGATCTCGAACGTCGGCGCGCCCCACTCGGTCGGCACCAGCTTGAGCAGCGACGTGCCGAAGCGGGCGACGGGCTCGAACGCTGTGCCCGTCCAGTAATAGATGGTCCGGTCCCTGCAGCGCTCGAGGTACGGATAGGCGTGCCCCTGCCAGTGCCAATGCGTTGGCGTGACGGCCACGACCGTCTGTGATCGCTCGAGGTCCAGCGAACAGGCCACGCTCCGTTGCTCGTGGCGTCGCGCGTCGAGCAGCCGTGCATTGAGCTCTGCCGTCAGCAGCGGACCGGGCGACGGCACCTCGGCTGCGACCAACGTTGCCATGCCGCGCACGTTACCCAAGCCTGCGGCGCAATCCTGCTGCGCGCGCGACCAGCGGGCCCAACGCCTGGGTGTTGGAAGGAGGATCGATCTGCGCCATCGTGAGCTGGTAAACCGCTTCCTTGCCAGCCGCGAACGCCGGAATGGCCACGACCGTGCGTCCTGCGATCAGGAACGTATCGAGGTCGCCGAACGCCACCAGCAGCGGCGTTCGCGCAGGCCGGAATGGGCGCAGCGCGCGACCTGCCGCCGCGCGCTCGACGTTCCCGGCGGCGCAATCGCCCATCTCGAGTGCATGGAACGCCTGCTTGGCGAGCGGGCGCGGCAAGCCCGCCGCGTCGCCGATCACGAACACGTTATCGAAGCGACGACTGCGCAGCGTCCACTCGACGGCCGCCCACTGGCGTGGGCCGGTAGCGAGTCGCGCTGCAACGAGCAACGGCGGCGCCACGACACCGCCCGTCCAGATGGTGAGATCGGATCGCAGCCTGTCCCCGCCACGCAGATGGACGGCGCCCGGCGTCACCTTGGCCACCGGAATCCCAGTGTGAATGCGCACGTTGAGGCCGGCGCAATGCTGCCGTACGGCCGCATCGATGCGCGCGGACGTGCCCGCCATCAGCCGCGGTCCGGCTTCGACGAGGTGCACGAGCATCTGGGTCCGGGTGCGGTAGCGCCGCAGGATCTCGCCGAGCGCCTCGACGCCCTCAAAGCCGCCGCCGACGATGACGACCGAACTGGGTCGGCGGGCACGGCCGAGCGCAGCCAGCCGGCGGCGAATCAGTTCGCAGTCGTCGACGCTCTTGAAGGGCAGCGCATGGCGCTCCGCGCCCTGGACACCATGGGTCTCGTTGCATCCGCCGATCGCCACGATGCAGTAATCGAAGCGATGCTCGACCCCCGCTGCGGTCCCGAGTCGGCCGTGCTTCGCGTCGATGCTAGTGACGGCTGCCTGCACGAAGCGGTGGCCGGCACGCGTCACCAGCCGCCGTCGCGACAGCCGCAGTTCCGTTGGCCGCTTGGTCCCTGAGATCAGTTCGTGGATGTTGGGCAGCCACTCGAACCACGGCGACGGATCGAAAACCGTGACGTCGAATTCGACACCCAGCCGCTGGGCGGCGCGCAGGCCCGCGAAATTGGCACCGACGATTGCGACGCGGGGCCTGGCGAGGGCCGGTGCAGCAGGTCGACGTCGCGTGGAGGGCATATCCGGGTCCGGACCGAGCAATAGACCGCAGTGTAGACTGGATGCTCATCGCCCGCGGAGTCCGCATGCAAAGCATCAAGACGTTCCTCAAGGCCACGCTCGTGGGCGGGCTCATGTTCCTGGTGCCCGTCCTGCTGCTGTTGGTCGTGCTCGGCAAGGGCCTGCAGTACGCCAACAAGATCGCCGTGCCGCTCGCCAAGTTGCTGCCGGTCAGCCACCTGGGGGGCGTGGCGGTGACGACGCTGCTCGCCGCCTGCGTCCTCGTGCTCGTCGCCCTGCTGGCGGGCATGGCCGCCAATACGGCGCCCGGCCGCCGCTTGACCAACTGGTTCGAGGAGTCGTTGCTTGGCGGCCTGCCGCAGTACCGGATGGTCAAGTCGATGGCCGAAGGTCTCTCGCAGATCGAAAGCGGCGAAGGATTGCATCCGGTGCTGATGCGCGGCGACGAAGGCTGGATGCTCGGCTACCAGGTGGAGGTCTTGCCGGACGACTGGCGCGTGGTGTTCCTGCCCGCCTCGCCCACGCCGATGTCGGGCAACGTGATCTACGTCGAAGGCGCGCGCGTACAGGCACTGCCGATTTCGATGCGCGAGGCGATGGTGCTGGTCAAACGCCTCGGCATCGGCTCGGCGGCGAGCCTGAGCGGTGTCTCGCTCGGCGCGAGCGCGCCCGGCTGATCAGGGCGCGTCGCCGCCCAGCGCCCGGGCGACGAGCACCGCCACCTGCGGATCGTCCGGATAAGCCGCCGCCAACCTGCGGGCCGTGGCTTGCGACTCCTGGCGGCGGCCTGCTTCGAGCTGGAACGACGTCAGTGCCATCAGCAGCTCCCGATCATACGGCCACCGTCGGGCGGCCTGCGCGAGACTGCGAATCGACTCGTCGACCGCGCCGCTCGAATGCAGCGCCACCGCATGGACGTACGCATAGCGAGCGGTGTCCGGATCGAGTTCGACGGCACGCCTGAGCGAGCCCAGCGCGAGATCCTGCTGCTGCAGCCGTACCCGGGCCAGGCCGAGTGCGTGATGCAGGGTCGCGCTCATCGGCACGCGCTGCAGGCCTTGCTGCAGCAGGTCGGCAGCCTCCTGGTCGCGCCCCAGTGTGCGCAGCAGGTCCGCCCCGTTCACGTACGCCGGGACGAAATCGGGATCGAGTTCGATCGCCTGCATGAACAGGCCCTGTGCGGCGATCGGCATCGCCCGTAGCGGCCTTGAAGCTGCCGAGCGCCACGCGCGACTCGGGCCGATCGGACGTGTATTGCAGCGTAGCCACGTATTCCTGCGCCGCGCCCTGCCAGCGCGGCAGCATCTCCTGCGGCAACCTGTCTTCGCCGCCCGCGAGCGAGCGCGCGGCCTCGATCCGCACCGCGCGGGTTGCGTCGCCCAGCAGCGGCCCGGCCACGTCGGCGCGTATCTCGGGTGGCATCGCATCGGCGAGTTGCAGGGTGGCCAGGCGCACCAGCGGGCTCGGGTCGTCGATCAGTTCCTGCGCGAAATCGCGCGTGAATTGACCGCTGCCCGCCAGGCGCGCCAACGCCGATGCGCGCACCAGCGGCGGCTGCGACTTGTCACCGGCAATGCCACCCAGACGCTCGAGCGCCGCCGGCTCGCCGGTCGCGGCGTCGCGAAACGCTGCAGCAAACGTCTGGTAGCCCGCGGCATCGCGGCCGAGCCAGCCGCGCACGGCCCGCGCGGCCCATTGCGCATCGCGGTCGGTGTGGCAGCCGTTGCAGGCGTTTGGCACGCCGAGCTGCACGCTTTCGTCCGGCCGGGGCACGCGCATGCTGTGATCGCGGCGCGGATCGACGACCATGTACGTGTTCTGCGGCATGTGGCAGCTCACGCACTGCGCACCCGTGGACTGCGCCTCATGGCGATGATGCGCGGCCGCGTCGTACCGGGCCGGTTCGTGGCACTGGGCGCAGACGGCATTGCCGGGCGCGCGGAGCTTCTGCGTGTGCGGATCATGGCAGTCGCTGCACGTGACACCGGCGGCATGCATGCGGCTCTGCTGCCACGAACCCCAGATGAACACCTCGTCCTGCTGCTGGCCATCGTCGTGATACAGGGTCGGCGCGAGCAGCGACGGCAGGTAGTGATCCATGAAGGGTCGCCCGGGCACGTAGCCCTCGGCGATCTGCGCGCGGCGCGAGTGACACTGCGCGCAGACTTCGATCTCGCGCTCGGTGGTGCGCGGCGTGCTGCGCACGGGCTTGCCGGCGGCGTCGCGGTTCCATGTGACGCCGTTGCGCTCGTCAAACCTGACGGTCAGGCCGTCGTCGCCTGCGCGGTCCTTGCGCTGCGCCCAGCGCACATGCGCGGCCCCCGGCCCGTGGCATGCCTCGCAGCCCACGGCAATCTCGGTGAACGTGGTCGCGAACGTATCGTTGCTGGCGTCGTAGCCTTTCCGCACCTGCGTCGAATGACAGTCGGCGCACATGAAGTTCCAGTTCTGCGAGCGCCGCGTCCAGTGCAGTTCGTCGGCGTGATCGATGTCCTCTGCCGGGTACTGGCGGAACCAGCGCTGGCCGCCCTGCTCCCGCGGTCGCGCGTCCCAGGTCACGGCGAGCGCCTGCAGGCGACCACCCGGCAGCTCGACCAGGTACTGCTGCAGGGGTGCCACGCCAAAGGTGTACTTGACCTCGAAGTCCGCAAGTTGCGCCGTCGGGCCCGTCGGTGCGGACCACCCACTTGCCGTCGCGCTGCGTGAACGTCGTCGTGACGCCCTGGAAGGTGTAGGTCGCGTCGTTGAAGTCACCGAGTACCGTCTGGCTGCTCGCATGCTGCATCGCGACGGCGTGCTGCGACTGTTGCCAGGCTTGCGACTCGGCGGCGTGGCATTGCGCACATGCAGCCGAACCGGCGTACTCGACGGGAGTCGAGCCCGGTGCGGCCGACGGCCCAGCCGTAACCGACGGTTGCGGCTGCGAAGCCTCGCGCCGCTCGAGGACATACCATGCGCCCAACGCTACCAGGGCCACTGCGCCGATGGCCGCGGCCAGGGTTGCCGCTACGTTGCGAGGCTTGCGTGGAGACGACAACGCGATTTCTCCGGGCGAACAGCGGCGCGCCCCAGGGGGAGGTCGCCGCCGGGACGGGGATCGTCCCGGGCATGGCCGGGAAATAGTGATCGAAAACGGGCAGGCACGCCATCCGTGACGGCCTTGTCAGCTGCGAGTCAGTAGATCCACTGCAGGCGCGTGAGCAACGTCTGCGTGTTGCCTTCGATGCCGAAGCGATCGAGGTCGATCGTCCCGTAGCCTACGCTCGCCTTCCAGCGATTGTTGGCCCACCAGTTCACGCCGGCCCACCAGCCGTCCATCGTGCCGCCGCGCACCGTGCCGTCATCGAGATCGACTTTGCCGTAGCGGCCGATGAGTTCGACCGCGCCCCAGCGCCCCTGCGGCAGGATTCGTCGTGCATAGCCGGCCTTGCGGTCGTAGGGGCGATGCTCGCCGGTGAGCACCCAGCTGCCTGTCACGTACCAGCCGTCGAGCGTCGGATCGCTGCCGTCGCGTGTGCTCAGGTCGGCGCGCACGTATTCCGCCAGCACGGAGTAGCCGCCGCGGTTCCAGAGCGCTTCGACACCCGTGTGCCACGCGTGGTCGCCGGCCAGCTTGCCGGTGTCGACGAAGTCGTCCGCGACATTGGAAGCAGGCTTGCCCTTGTAGCGGAGCACGTCGTCGTCCGCGCCGGCGTAGCGCATGCTGGCGCCGAGATGCAGGTAGTTCTCGCCCTCGCCTGACCAGACCGGCAGCGAGGTGACGCGCGCGGCAAAGTCGTTGCCGGAATCGGACCAGGAATCGCCCTGGGTCCACCAGTCGTTGTACCAGCCCACGGCCCAGGTCGCGCGCTGGCCAAGCACGGTATTGCCGAGCATCACGCCGTCGTTGCGCGAGCGGAAGAACGGACTCAACAGGCGCTCGTGATGCGGCAGGTTCGCGGCGTCGCCGACCATTTCGTAGGAGAACGGTTCCTTGATCTTGCCGAGCGTCAACGTGCCCAGGTTGCGGCCCGAGGACCGTTGCGATGCGGAAATCGGTGGTGTTCCAGTCGTCGGCGGAAGTCTGGTCGAACCCCTTGTACTCGTAGCTCAGCATGTAGTTCCAGGTCCGGAACAGCTCGAAGTGCCCGCGCGCCGAGAGCCGCAGCGAGCGCGCCTCGAGTTCGTCCTGCTGGTTGCCGACCTGCTGCCTTGCTGGCGGCATCCTGGTCGAAGCTCGTGTAGTCCATCGGCATGACGACGAAGCCGAACTTGACCGAAAAGCGGTCGTGCTCGTCCTCGTACTGCGCGGCTTCGAGCGTCTTGTCCGGAACGATGCTCGACATGACGAAGTCGCCGTCGCTCTTGACCAGGGCCGCGCTCTCGGGCGTCACGTCTGATTCGACTGACTGCGCAGCGACGAGTCCGGGAGCGCACGCCGCCATGAGTCCTGCCAGCAGCAGGCCGCGACGCGCGTCGTGAGCCAGGCCAGGATGACGTTCATGGAGCGCTCTCCGGGGCCTCAAATGAAACCACGGCGCGCCGCTTGGGTGACCGCCTGCGGGGGTGGGATTGCAGGCGGCTCCCTCACGGGCGCCGTGGAGTTTCCGGTTCGCTGCCGCGTTACTTGTTGGAGCCGGCCATCACGGCTTCCATGACGCGCTCAAGGTTGAAGCTGCCCGGCTTCTGCCGCGGCGGGAACTCCTTGAAGCTCTGCAGCCACCGGCCGACGTAGGCGCCGGCCGGCGCGATCGCGAACATGCGCTCCATGTACCAGCGCTGGTAGCCCATGGCGTTCTCTTCCTCGGCGCGTTCGAACGGATCCATGCGCAGGTTGGTCAGCTTGGGCGCGCGCAGCACGACGAACGGCTCCTGCCAGACCTTCAGGCCCTCGGCCTGCTGCTCGAGGAAGGTGACCTTGATGTCGCCGTAGCGCAGCGCCGCGACGCTGCCGTCGTCGGTCCAGTAGATGAAGTCCTTGCGCGGCCAGGCGGCTTCGCCGCGCAGCGCGGGGCCGAGGTCGTAGCCGTCGAGGTGCACCTTGTAGGTGGTCTTGCCGACCTTCCAGCCCTTGAGCGCGTCCGCGATGACCGTCGTGTTGCCGGCCGCGGCGACCAGCGTCGGCAGCATGTCCTCGTGCGCGCCGATGTCGTTGATGACCGTGCCCGGCTTGATCACGCCCGGCCACTTGATCATCGTCGGCACGCGGTAGCCGCCTTCCCACTGCGTGTTCTTCTCGCCGCGGAACATGGTCGTGCCGCCGTCCGGCCACGTGAACGTCTCGGCGCCGTTGTCGGTCGAGTACATCACGATGGTGTTCTGGTCGACGCCGAGCGCCTTGAGCTTGGCCAGCACCTGGCCGACGTGCCCGTCGTGCTCGACCATGCCGTCGGCGTAGATGCCAAGGCCGGTCTTGCCCTCCGCGTCCGCGTGCAGGTGGGTGAAGATGTGCATGCGGGTGGAGTTCCACCAGATGAAGAACGGCTTGTTGGCCCTGACCGCGCGCTCCATGAAGTCGAGCGCCTTCTCCGTGACTTCGCGATCGATCGTCTCCATGCGCTTCTTGGTCAGCGGCCCGGTGTCGGTGATGCGGCCGTCGGCGAAGCTGTGGATCACGCCGCGCGGGCCGAACTTCTTCTTGAACTCCGGGTCCTTCGGGTAGTCGACGTTCTCGGGCTCTTCCTCGGCGTTGAGGTGGTAGAGGTTGCCGAAGAACTCGTCGAAGCCGTGCGCCGTCGGCAGCATCGAGTCACGGTCGCCGAGGTGGTTCTTGCCGAACTGGCCGGTGGCGTAACCCTGCGCCCGCAGGAAGGTGGCGATGGTCGGGTCGGCGGCCATCATGCCCTCCGGCGCGCCGGGCAGGCCGACCTTGGTGAGACCGGTGCGGATCGGCGACTGGCCGGTGACGAAGGCGGCGCGACCGGCGGTGCAGCTCTGCTGGCCGTACCAGTCGGTGAACAGTGCGCCCTCGGCGGCGATGCTGTCGATGTTGGGCGTGCGGTAGCCCATCATGCCGCGGTTGTAGGCGCTGATGTTGAAGCCGCCGATGTCGTCGCCCCAGATGACGAGGATATTGGGCTTCTGCGTCTGTGCCTGGGCGGCACCGCTCAATGCGCCGAGCACCGCGACCAACGCGGCGCCGAACACTCCTGCGAATCTCTTGTGCATTTTTCCCACCCCTTTTGAAAGTAAATACTGTTCTTATCGGGTGCAGGCGCCCCGAGCGCACGCTGCACACCCGGGACGAAAATTGCCGCAATCGACGGCATGTGTCCAATGCATCTTCTACATGATCGGTATAACATGGACGCATGGCGCTGGAGCTTCAGCAACTGCGGCAGGTGGTGGCACTCGCCGAGCACCGCAGCTTCGTGCGTGCCGCCGCTGCGCTGCACATCAGCCAGCCCGCGCTGTCGCGCTCCATCCAGCACGTCGAGCAGCGTTTCGGCAGTGCCCTGTTCGTGCGCTCGAGCGGCGGGGTCGTACCCACGGACCTGGGGCGCCTGTACATCGAGCGCTCGCGCGACCTGCTGCGCATGGCCGACGAACTCGAAGCCGAAGCCGTGGGCCACTCGCAATTGCGGTCGGGGCGTGTCGACGTCGGTGGCGGTCCGTACCCGACCGACTCGTTGCTGAGTCCCGCCTGCGCCCGGTTCGTCGAGGCGTTTCCGCGGGTGACCGTACAGCTCCATTCCGGCAACTGGGATGAACTCGTGCAGCGACTGCGCGCCCGCGCGCTCGATTTCTTCGTCGCCGAGACGAGCGTGCTGGCCCGCGAGCCGGACCTGGACGTCGTGCCGCTGCCCGTGCAGCACGCCCTGTACTTTTTTGCGCGCGCGGAACATCCGCTCGCCAGCCAGCGCGACGTGCGTGCTGCGGACGTGTTCGCCTGGCCGTTCGTGACGCCGTCGCGCATTCCGCCGCGAGTGCTCGATCCGCTGCATTGCCGCGCACCGCGAGGGCTCGGCACGGCAGCAGGCGGCGCGACCTTTGCCTGCCATCCAGTGCAACGGGCTGTCGGCCATGAAGCGCATCGTCGCGCACTCAAACGCCGTCAGTGGTTCGATCCTGCCATGCATCGACGACGAACTGGAGTCCGGCAGGTTCGTGCTGCTGGGCACGGAGTTGTGGCTGTCCCTGCAATACGGAATCGTCAGTCTCGCCGGGCGGCCCTGGACCCAGACCGCGGCCAGGCTGCGGGAGTTCGTGCTGCAGGCTGAACAGGAAACGATCGAACGGTCCCGCGAACTGCTGGCCCGGCACAGTCCTGAGAAGCGTTTCGGGATGGCCAGACACCAGGCGAGCCCGCCAGCGCGGGCGAAGAGCACAGCTCGCTCCCGGCGGGACGGCTCGCCCAGGAAAGCGCGGAGCTGAACGTGAGTGCGCGCAAATTGATTCACGAGCCATTGACGCGGCCCGGTGCACCGGGATAGACCACCGCGAGGATCCCGACGCATGAGTCGCCAGAACATATTGACCGTGCATACGCCGGGTGCAGGGCTGCACGAGTTCACCACCGACGTCGCGCGCTTCGTGCGCGAGTGTCGCTGCGAACAGGGCGTGCTGACGCTGTTCGTCAGGCACACCTCCTGTTCGCTGCTGGTGCAGGAAAATGCTGACCCCGACGTGCGCGCCGATCTCGACGAATTCTTCCGCCGGCTGGTGCCGCGCAGTGACGACGCGTCCATGCAATGGGTGCGGCATGGCGCCGAAGGCCCGGACGACATGCCGGGTCACATCAAGGCGGCGCTGACAGCGACGTCACTGTCGATTCCGGTCGTCGATGCGCGGCTGGCGCTCGGCCAGTGGCAGGGTATCTACCTGTTCGAGCATCGCGACGGCGCGCACGCTCGCCAGGTGGTGCTGCACCTCACGGACTGACGGTTCGGACGGGCCGGACCGCGCCGGGTCCCGTGACGAATCTCAGCCAGACGCGGCTGCAATCGTCGGGGCGAGAGCGCCTGCTCCGTGATCCCCTGCTCGAGGATGTCTTCCGGCAGGGCTGCGCCTGTCACCAGGGCGGCCGCGACGCGCGCGAGCGCCGGGGCCATCTGGATGCCATAGCCGCCCTGGCCGGCGAGCCAGAAAAAGCCCTCCGCATCAGCGGCAAAGCCGACGACAGGCGAGCGGTCGGGCACGAAACTACGCAGCCCGGCCCAGCTGTGGCCGACGCGCGTCACTTGTACCGTCGTCGCGTGCTCGAAGCGGTCGACGGCGATCGCGACGTCGATGTCGTCGGGCATCGCATCGCAGGGCTCCATCGGGTCTTCGTTCGCCGGCGACAGCAGCAACCTGCCGGCATCGGGCTTGAAGTAGAACTCTTCCTCGACGTCGATGACCATCGGCCACGCCGTGACGTCGTAGCCCGCCGGCGCCGGCAACAGCACGACCGTACGTCGCAGCGGTTGCAGGCCGATCGGCTGCACGCCGGCCGCGATCGCGATGCGATCCGCCCAGGCGCCGCCCGCATTGACCAGCACCGGTGCGGCAAACTCACCGGCCTGCGTACGGGCATGCCACAAGCCGCCGCTGCGTTCGAGCACCGCAGCGCCCGTGCCGGTGACCAGCTGCAGGCCGGCCTGGCGGGCGCTGCGGAGATAGCCGAGATGGATCGCCGCGACGTCCATGTCGTGGCCGGTCGGGTCGAGCAAGGCGCCGGCGATCCAGTCCTCACGCAACACCGGGCAGTGCTGCAGCGCACCCGTGGCGTCGAGTTCCACGCATGCGCTCGCGCCCGCGTATTCCGCAACCATCGCGTCGAGCGCAAACAGCCGTGGCTCGTCGGCAACGAACAGCGCGGCGCGCGGCTGCAGCAATGGATGCGCGGCAAAACCACGCGGGGGCGCCTGCAGGAATGAACGGCTGGCCCGCGTCAGGGCGCGCACGGTCGCGTTGCCGTAGGTCTCGAAGAACATCGCCGCCGAACGTCCGGTGGCGTGCAGCCCCGGCTGGTCTTCCTGCTCCAGCAGCACCACTCGCAGCGTCGGGGCCAGCGCTGCTGCGAGCGATGCGCCAGCCATGCCCGCGCCAAGGACAATCACATCTGCGGTCTTGGGCAAGGCAGGCTCAGTGGACAGTGACGATGGCAGCGACGATACGTGGGTCCGCACGCCGTTGCCAACGGTATGCGGACCCGCTCGACGCGACGCACCCCCGCGGAGGATGCGTTCGGCGTTACGATGTCATCCATGACGGTCTTCGAGTTCCTGCTGGCCCTGTACGCGATCGTCGCAGGCCTTGGCATCTCACTGCTGGTGACGAGCATCGGCCAGATGATCGAGGCGCGTGATCGCGTCCGCCTTTTCTGGGTGCACGGCTGCTGGATCGCGCTGGTATTCGTGGCGCATGTAATGAGCTGGTTCTCGATCTGGAGTTTTCGCGACCACGCGGGCTGGACCGTGCTGGAGGCGCTGCTGCTGCTCGCGGCACCGATCCTGCTGTACCTGATCAGCCATCTCGCCGTGCCGGACCTCGAGGACGACCGGATCCACGACATGCGCGAGTACTACTTTCGCCAGGCGCGGTGGAGCCAGGGACTGATGCTGGGGGTCGTCGTGGCGGGTGCCCTGATCCACATCGTGATCGAAGACGCGTTTGCGCTGACAGGCGTGCGTGGTGCTCGCCTCGCCATCGCGGCGATCCTGTTGCCCGGGCTGCTGACGCTCAATCCGCGGGTGCACGCGGCGCAGGCCGTGCTGCTTGCAATCGCCTTGCTGCTCGCGATTTCCTTCGTCTCGCGACCGATTGGCTGAACTAGACCGGGCGGGCCCCTGAACCGCGCCCGCCCCGCAGCTCGTATTCCTGCGTGCCGCGGTGGTAGATGTGGTCGGTGTCGAGCGCCGCGGTCTTCGCGTATTGGAAAGCCGGCGCGAGCGAATCGTAGATCGGCTCGAACCCGCGCTGTTCCGTCAGGTGAAACAACTCGCGGAACGACTCGATCACGAAGTACGTCGCCTGCAGGTCGGAGATCGTGTAGTCGGTGCGCATGACCCGGTCGACGTTCAGGTGGATGCGGTTCGGCGATTGCCCCTGGAGGGCGAACACCGTCTCGGTCGGGCCCGACAGGATGCCTGCGCCGTAGATGCGCAACTGGTCGTCCTCGAGGATCAGGCCGAATTCGACCGTGTACCAGTACAGCGCGCTCAGCGCCTTGAGCCGGTTGTACTTGAGCGCCTTCCAGCCCGCGCGCCCGTACGCCTCCATGTAGCTGGCGTAGATCGGGTCGGTGAGCAGCGGCACGTGCCCGAAGACGTCGTGGAAGACGTCAGGCTCCTGGATGTAGTCGAACTGCTCGCGTGACCGGATGAAGTTGCCGGCCGGGAAACGCCGGTTCGCGAGGTGGTAGTAGAAGACATGGTCGGGAATCAGCATCGGCACCGGCACGACGCTCCATCCGGTCAGGCCCTGCAACTCCTCGCTCATCTGTGCGAAGTCGGGCACACCGCCGCGGCCCAGGTCGAGCCGCTCCAGGCCGCGCATGAACTCGCTGCAGGCATGGCCGGGCATCAATGCGATCTGCCGCGCGTAGAGCTCGTCCCAGATCCGGTGTTCGGCGGTGCCGTACTTGCGTTGCGCCGGCTCGAGCCAGTCGTCGCCGAGGCCCGCCGGCTTGCGCAGCGGAGCGACATACACGGATGCCGGCATCGCGGGGATCCGGGAGTAATCGAACGGCTGGGACGACGTGCCCTGAGTCATGCGCCCAATGGTCGCGCATGCTGCGCTCGATTGCCATCGGACTGCGCCCGGCGGCGGTGCCAGGCGCGCCGGTTTCCAATTCGGCACCGCGCGTCGAACACGCGAGGGTGACCCATCGCTGGCGCGTCCGACCCGGGACCGTTCCCCGAGCTTGGAAAGGCAGACACGCGCTCTGGGAACGGTCCCGGGTCGGACGCTTGCGACATGACAGCCTGCGATGCTGCCAGAGCGCTCGATCCGGTGCCTGTCACAGAGCGCGTGTCTGCCTTTCCAAGCTCGGTGACAGGCACCGGATCGAACGCACGCAACGCGTCACTTGCGGACCTGTGCAGGGCTTCACACCTAGAGCTGCGAGTCGAGCGGCAACACCTTGGCAATCCATGCCTGGAATTTCTGGCCGCCGCTCGCCTCCGGCGAACTCTCGTAGGTCTTGACGCCATCGCTCCAGCGCAGCGCACCACCATCCTCGCGGGTGACCGACCAGGCGCGCTCGGTCGAGGTCTCCCGGTCGAACAGGGTTTCGAGTTGGCTCGCGATCGTGGCGTCCTCGACGAAAACGCCTTGCTCGCAATTGAGCGAGGTCGAGCGCGGATCGAGGTTGTAGCTGCCGACGAAGCCGCGCCTGGAGTCCGTGGCCAACGCCTTGGTGTGCAGGCTCGCCCCGGACGAGCCGAAGGCGCCCTTCTTCGGCGTCGAGCCTGGCAGCGGCTTCAACTCCCAGAGCTTCACGCCGCCTGCCAGCAGCTCGGGCCGCGTTTTCGCGTAGCCGCCGTAAACCATCGGGACGTCGTTCGCCGCCAGCGAGTTGGTCAGCACGCGCACTTCCGCACCTCGTGCCACCTGTTCGAGCATGAACTTCGTGCCGTCCTTGCCGGGAACGAAGTAGGGTGAGATCACGGTGATCCGGACCCTGGAGTCTTGCATCATCGGTGCCAGGACCGCGAGCACGTCCGAGCCGCCCAGCCCGGAGTCCCGTCCCATCGCCTTGGCCGGATCGTCGGCCACAAAGCGATAGTCGCTGGTCCATTGCATGGTCCAGTCGCCGCGCAAAAGGCGTTGCACTGCATCGTCCTGGCGCAGTTCCGCCGCGAATCGCTCCCTTTCCGCCGCGACTACCCGCGACGCGATTCGCTCGCGCAGGCCGCTGAGCGCCGCAGCGGTGGTGGCTTCGGGTGCGAGCAAGGACAGGGGATACGCAGCTGGGGAATTCCAGTAGCGATCGAACGCCGCCGACGCGTCACGCACGATCGGGCCCACCATGGCGAAATCCAGGTCGACGAAATTGATCTCGTCGCTCGCCCCGAAGTATTCGTCGCCCAGGTTGCGACCACCCACGATTGCGATGCGGTTATCGACGATCCAGCTCTTGTTGTGCATTCGCCGATTGATGCGACTGAAGCTGCCCATGGCCTCGAAAACGAAACGCAGGGAGCCGGTGCGCGATCCAAACGGGTTGAACATGCGCACTTCGATGTTCGGATGCGCATCGAGTGCGGCGAAGGTGTAGTTCTTGCCGCGCGCATCCATGTCGTCGACCAGCAGCCGCACCTTGACGCCGCGATCGGCCGCCTCGAGCGCGCGATAGGCGAGGTAGCCGCCGGTGACATCGTCGTGCCAGATGTAGGTCTGGATATCCAGGCTGCGGCCCGCGGCGAGGGCGGTGCGCGATCGGATCGCGAAGGCCTCGGGTCCTTCGCGCACGAGGCGGAACCCTGATTGTCCCGGATGCTCCGCCTCGGCCGCGCCGATCAACTGGTCGAGCCGCGTGTCCTGCGCGGTCGCGACTGCGATCTGCTGCGGCAGTTCAGGCCGGGGCGCGAGTGACGAGCAGCCCGCGAGCCACACGGGGGCCAGCAGCACCAACAGGCGGACAGCGTTGCAGCGGGACATCGTGGCTACCCTGCGCATCGCCCGGCATTGTCTCCTCGACGGCACTGCGCTCGCGCGCAATCAGCGCACCGGCGCGTAGACCTGCTTCCAGGCATCCTTCATGCTGATGACGGTCCAGCCCCGGGCCGCCGCCTCGTCGAGACCGCGCTCCAGCATGCCGATGTGGCTGCCGCGGTCGTACGCGAACTCGCGTACCGCATCGTCGTGATGAACGATCATGCCCAGCCTCGCGCCGGGTCCGGCGGTCGTCCACTCGAGCATCTGGAAGTCGCCGTCCGAGTTGCCGAACGCCGCGAGCGGCCGCTTGCCGATCTGCTTGTGGATGCCGACCGGCTTGCCGTCCTTGTCATCGACGAACTCGATTTCCGGCAGCCGCACGATGACAGGCTTGCCATCGCGCAGTTCGTACCGCGTCTTGATGCTCGAGCCGATCACTCGCTCGGGCGGAATGCCGTAGATCTCCTGCGAGAACACGCGCATGAATTCCACCCCGCCGCCGGAGACGATCCAGGTCGAGAACCCGTTGGCTGCCAGGTAGTCGAGCAGTTCGCGCATCGGCAGGTACGTGAGTTCGGTGTAGGGGCGCTGCAAGGTCGGATGCCGCGCCGTGCGCGTCCAGTGGCGGACACGAGCGGCGAATTCATCGCTGGTCGTGTCGGCGTGGGTCAACGCGACCACCTCTGCGAGCGCCTTCAGGTCGCCTTTGGACGCCGCGTCGATTGGCGCCCTGGCGGCGATCGCCGGATCCGCCGCCGCCATTGCGCGTGCCGTGTCCAGCGCAAACACGGCCTGGAAGTACAGCGGCTGCTCGGACCACAGGGTGCCGTCGTTGTCGAACACCGCCACCCGATCGGCCGGAGGCACGTAGGACTGGCCGAGCGGATCGGTGACCGCTTCCACGAACTGCACGATCCGCGTGCGCGCGGGGCCATCGCTCCAGGAGGGCAAGTGGTCAGACGCGGCACCCGCGGCCGGGGCCATCGCCAGCAGCCGAGACGCCTAGCAGGGCCAGCCACGGCGAGGGGAAGCGTCTGCTGGTCATCATGTGATTCACCCGTCAAGGGCGCGATGCGCCCGGTCCGCCAAGGAAGCCACACCGACATTCGTGATACAAATCCCGCTTACGTATGCTGTCCATGCGCCCGGCGCATGGATCCAGCCCCACCCATCCTGCGAATCTACATCATGCGTTTCCGCCGCAACCGTCCCCGCGCCGACCGGCTTTCGGCGATCCTGGCCCGGCTCGCCGAACCCGCCGAGGGCTCGGTGACGCTGGCCGAGGTGCTGACAGCAGTAGGCGAGCGTTCGTTCGGGGCGCTGCTGGTCATTCTCGCGATTCCAAACATGGTCGCGGGCCTCATCCCCGGGCTGTCGATCGTGCTCGGCCTGCCCCTGCTGCTGGTCTCGCTGCAACTCGTCGTCGGCGCCGAGCGGCCCTGGCTGCCGCGGCGGCTGGCGCGCCTGGAGATAAAGCGCTCCGACCTGCGGCGCATGCTGGAGCGCACGCGGCCGGCGGTCCGTCGGCTCGAGCGCGCCCTGCAACCGCGGCTCGAATTCCTGACATCCCCCTGGGCAGAGCGGTTGATCGGTCTCGGCTGCCTCGCGCTGTCCGTACTCGTCTTCCTCCCCGTTCCCTTCGCCAACCTCGTGCCCGCCACTGGCATCATGCTGTTCGGGTTTTCGATGCTGGAGCGCGACGGCCTCATGGCCCTTGCGGCCATGGGGATCGTGGGTCTCAGCGCGGCTCTGTTCAGCGGGGTCGCTTTTGCCTTCATTGCGGCCGCCGGGCACACCGTGCGGCAACTCGGGCTCACCGGCGGCTGACCCGCCCCATCAGCAATCCCTACAACGGCAGGCGCACTGGCAATGGTTTCCACCGGCACCCCCCTCCTCTGGACATTCTTCGGCGTATTCGTCGTGGCTGCGCTGCTGGTCGATTTCTTCGCGATGGAGCGGCAGGGCGCGCACCGGGTATCGATCAAGGAAGCCACGATCTGGTCGCTGATCTGGGTGGCTGTCTCGTTCGTCTTCGTCGGCTGGCTGTGGTGGTACCTCGGCGGGTCCGCCGGCGATCCCGTCGCCGACCAGAAGGCGCTCGAGTTCGTGACGGGCTACCTGGTCGAGAAAGCGCTGGCCGTCGACAACATCTTCGTCTTCCTGATGCTGTTCACGTATTTCGCGGTGCCGCCCGAGTACCAGAAGCGCGTGCTGATGATCGGCATCCTCGGCGCGCTCGTGCTGCGCGCGGTGATGATCCTGGTCGGTGCGTGGCTCATCGCGCAGTTCCACTGGATCCTCTACCTGTTCGGCGCGTTCCTGGTCTTCACCGGCGTCAAGATGTGGCTCGCCACCGGGCAGGAGCCCGACCTCGGCGCCAATCCGGCACTGAGGTGGGTCCGCAAGCACGTCAAGATCGCACCCCACTACGACGGCGAGAAATTCTTCACCCTGCACGACGGCGTGAAGATGGCGACGCCGCTGTTCGTCGTGATCCTGCTGATCGGCATCGTCGACGTGATCTTCGCGGTCGACTCGATCCCGGCCATCTTCGCCATCACGATGGACCCTTTCATCGTGCTGACGTCGAACGTCTTCGCGATCCTCGGCCTGCGCGCGATGTATTTCCTGCTCGCCGGCATGCACGAGCGATTCCACCTGCTTTCCTATGGCCTCGCGATCGTCCTGGTCTTCATCGGCACCAAGATGCTGCTGCTCGACATCTACAAGATCCCGGTGTCGTGGTCGCTCGCCTTCACCGTCGTGGTGCTGGCCCTGACGATGATCCTGTCGCTCAAGATCCCGCCGCGCAAAGGGGTGCAGGGCTCGGCCTATCCGTTCGCTGCGAAGAAGGACCCGGAAGAGAACGAGGAGCGCTGACCGCCGGTCAGGTCACTGGCGGTTCGTCCTGCCCGGCGGCATCGATCGCCTCTGCTGCCTCCGGGTTCAAGCCCCGGGGTTCGTGCTTCGGCCGGGTCAGCGGCGCGGGCTCGGGGGTGGACTGGTTGTTGCGCATAAGTGACCGGCCAGCCGTGATGCCGCCGATCAGTTGCAGGCCGAGACGGTCCTCGTCGCGCTGGCGCACGTCCGCCAGCGTGGCTGCCCTCTCGTCTGCGTCGTAACCCAGCCCGCGCAGCACGTTGTCGCCGAACACCAGCGCCGACTCGAACGTCTCGCGCACCTGGTAATCGACGCCCGCCTGGATGAGGCGCAGGGCATGCCCGCGATCGAACGCACGCACGTACAGGCGCGCCTGCGGAAACTCCTGCTTCGCCAGCCCGACGATGCGGTTCGCGAGCTCCGGCTTGTCGATGCAGACCAGGATCGCGTCCGCCTTGCCGGCGCCCGATGCACGCAGCACGTCGAGTCGCGAGCCATCGCCGTAGTACACCTTGAAGCCGAAGTTGCCGGCCGCGCGGATCATGTCGACGTCGGCATCGATGATCGAGATGTCCACGTCACGCGCCAGCAGGGGCTGGCTCACGACCTGGCCGAAACGTCCGAAGCCGATGATCAATACGCGGCCGGTGAGGCACGGCGGCTCCTCGATGCCGTGCATCGAGGGCGCCGGGGCGGGCAGCCAGCGGTCGAGCAGCAGCATGACGACCGGCGTGAGCGCCATCGACAGGATGACGATCGCCGCCATCACGGCGCCCGCGCGCTGGTCGAAGACGCCCGCGGCCGAACGCGGCGGCATACAGCACGAAGGCGAACTCGCCGCCCTGCGCGAACTGCGCCGAACGCAGCAGGGACTCGCGCGGCTCTGCACCAAAGACCCGCGCGACGCCGTAGACGCCGATGGCCTTGACGATCATGAATGCTGCCACGCCACCGGCCACGAGCCGCCACTCGCGCACCACGACGCCAAGGTCGAGCGACATGCCCACGGAGAGGAAAAACAGTCCGAGCAGGATGCCGCGGAAAGGCTCGATGTCGGCTTCGAGCTGGTGCCGGAATGTCGACTCCGAAAGCAGCACGCCGGCAATGAAGGCGCCCATCGCCATCGACAGCCCGCCCCACTGCATGAACAGCGCGGCGCCCAGCACGACCAGCAACGCCGCCGCCGTCATCACGTCGCGTCCGCCCAGCGCCGCGACGATGCGGAACAGCGGGTTGATGGCCCAGCGGCCGATGGCAATGAGCGTGGCGAGTGCCCCCGCGGCCAGCAGCGCCGACTGCCACGCAGGGCGCGTCGACTCGGCGCCCGTGCCCTGGGCAAGCCCGATGAACGCCACCAGGGCCAGCAATGGAATGATCGACAGGTCCTCGAGCAGCAGGATCGAGACCGCCCGCTGCCCGGCGGGCGTGGACGTCTGCCCGCGCTCGTCGAGCATCTTCATGATCACCGCGGTCGAGGACAGCACGAAGCCCATCGCACCGATCAGGGCAACCGACGGGGACCAGCCGAACAGGTACCCGACGCCCGTCAGCAACGCGCCGCAGGCCAGCACCTGCGTGAGTCCAAGCCCGAAGATGTCCCGGCGCATCGACCACAGCTTGGTCGGGCGCATCTCGAGGCCGATCAGGAACAGGAACAGCACGATGCCGAGTTCGGCCACGTGCAGGATGGCCTGCGGCTCGTGGAACAGGGCCAGCCCGAAAGGTCCGATCAGCAGGCCTGCGCACAGGTAGCCCAGCACTGCGCCGAGTCCCAGCTTGCGGAACAACGGCACCGCGATGACCGCCGCGGCCAGCAGCACGACCGCATGCCCCAGACCCATCCCCGCAGTTTCCGCCGCCATGCACGCCTCCTGCGCCCGTCAGTGGCTGGCCGCGGGCAGGAGCTTAACGCAGTCGTCCGCGGCGCGGTTCTGCGACGCCATGGCGCCGTTGCACGGGCAATTGACGCGCGGCGCGGTTGTCCCGACACTGCCGCACCCGCGACCTCACGAACCGAAAACTACTGGGAGCCTGCATGGACATCGCCGCCGTCGAGACCTTCCTGCGCACCACGGTGGCGGCACTTGCCGTCAAGGTGGCAGCCGCAATCGTTTTCTGGTTCGTCGGCCGCTGGCTGATCGGCCGGGTCATCCACCTGATCCAGGCGGCGATGCACCGCAACCAGATCGACCCGACGCTGACGCGCTATCTCGGCTCGATCGTCACCGTCGCGCTGAACATCGCGCTGGTGCTCGGCATCCTCGGCTACTTCGGCATCCAGACGACCTCGATCGCCGCGATGCTGGCCGGCGCGGGCGTCGCGATCGGCGCCGCCTGGAGCGGCATGCTCGGCAACTTCGCGGCGGGCGCGTTCATGCTGGTGCTGCGGCCGTTCAAGGTCGGCGACTTCGTGAGCATCGCCGGGGTGACCGGCACCGTGCATGAACTGGGCCTCTTCGGCACCACGATCGTGACGCCTGACAACGTCCTCACGCTGATCGGCAACGGCAAGATCTTCAGCGACACGATCCAGAACTTCTCGTCGCTGCCGCATCGTCGCGTCGAGCGCACCGCCCAGCTGGCCGGGGGCGTCGACCATAACGACGCGATCGCGCGGCTGCAGGCAGCCGTCGCCAGGATCCCCAACGTGCTGCAGCAACCGGCGCCTGAAGTGAGCCTGCTGGACATCAACCTGCTGGGCACCGTGATCGCCGTGCGACCCTACTGCCACACCGACCACTACTGGCAGGTGTACTTCGACACCAACCAGACGATCATGCGCGTGGCGCAGGAAGCGGGCTGGCCGGCCCCGACGCCGGCGAACATCACCCGAATGATCCAGGTCCAGGCCTGAACCGTGCAGCGGACGACGCGCCGCTGGGCGCGCGTCCGCCATGGCCGCATACAGCGCCGTCATGACACTGATCGCTTACACGCGTGAAATCAGTCCGGCACTCGCGGACTGCGAGCTGACTCATCTCGTGCGTGAACCCCTCGACATCGCCGGGCGCCCGCAGCGAGCACGCGACCTACGAAGCGGTACTCGCAAGCCTGGGCGCTGAGGTGCGGCGGCTGCCTGCCGCGCCGCACCTGCCCGATGGCGTGTTCGTCGAGGACGCCGCCGTGGTACTCGACGAAGTGGCGGTGATCACCCGACCAGGGGCGCTCTCCCGACAACCGGAAACCGCGTCCGTCGCGGCCGCGCTCGCAGCGCATCGTCCGCTGGTCCACATTGCAGGGCCCGGCACGCTCGACGGCGGCGACGTGCTGGTGGCCGGACGCACGCTCTATGTCGGGCTTTCAACACGGACCAGCCGCGACGCCATCGCACAGTTGGGCGTTGCGTTGGCCCCCTACGGCTACCAGGTCGTGCCGGTCGCATTCAGTGGCTGCCTGCATCTCAAGTCTGCGGTGACGCGGATCGCCGACGACCTGATGCTGCTGAACCCGGCATGGGTGTCACCCGCAGCGTTCGCCGGTCATCGCTCGCTCGCGGTCGATCCCGCCGAGCCGCACGCCGCCAACGCGCTGGCGCTGGGCGGAGCGTCATCCATCCATCGCACCATTCGCGGACGCGTGCCCGGATGGAAGCCAGCGGCTTCACCGTGCGGACCGTGCCGCAGGCCGAACTCGCCAAGGCCGAATCCGGCGTGACTTGCAGCAGCCTGCTGGTCACCGTTCGCTGACGCGACCGGCGCCGGGCGCAATCCTGCAGGCTGCCCGACCGGGGACCGACCTGCGGCGCCGCGTGCATATGGCTTCCGAAGCGGATTACTCTTGCACCTGTCGCGACCGCGGTCGCCATTCAACGGACAGGAAGAATCCATGACGACCTACACAGCCGGCTGCATCTGCGGCGCGGTCCAGCTCGAGATCACGGGCGAACCCGCCGTGCAGGCGATCTGCCACTGCAGTTCGTGCCGCGGCTGGCTCAGCGCACCGCTCCACGCGGCCGCGCTCTGGCCGACGCCGAGCGTCAAGATCACGCAAGGGCGCCGACAATCTCGGGCTCTTCAAGCGCACGGACAACAGCCATCGGCAGTTCTGCAAGTCCTGCGGCGCCGCCGTGCTCGTGGGTCACCCCGGCATGGGCATGACGGACGTGCCGTCGGGGTCGGTCAAAGGCCTCAAATACACGCCCACCGTGCACGTGCATTACGGTGAAAAGGTCATGTCCGTGCGCGACGGCCTGCCGAAGTTCAAGGACTTCCCGAAAGAGTTCGGCGGGTCGGGCGAGATGCTCGCCGAATGAGCAGGTAGACAAGGCAGGGACACTGCCCGGGAAAGTACGTCATTGACGTAGCTACGTCAGCGGCGTACTTTTTAGCTCATCGTGTCCAACGAAGTCTTCCTGAGGATGCTCGATACGGCCCGCGAGCTGCGGCAGCAGCGCCTGCGCCGGCTGTCGCGACTGGCCCGTGCCGTGGGCGGCAGAACCCACACGCGTCGCGATGCCACGGTCGACGTCCGTGCCATCCGCGCGTTGACCGGGCTGAGCCAGGCCAAGTTCGCCGAATTGCTGGCGATCGAGGTCTCGACGCTGCGCAACTGGGAACAAGGGCGGCGCGACCCCACGGGGCCGGCCAGGGCGCTGCTGCGCGCCATTCGCAACGATCCTGTCGCCGTCATCCAGGCGCTCACGACCTGACACGAGGCCCACCATGACGACCATCAACCGCACGCACCTGGCGGACCTGCGCGGAGCTGCACGCCTCGCGGTCGACGCCACGCTCGGCGTCACCACGCTGGTGGAAAAGATGCACCACACCATCCAGCTGGTGCACCCGCCGCTCGGCGCCTCGCGCGCCGCGTCGACGGGCGGGACTCACGGGAGTGGTGTACCGCAGCATCCGCGGCACCACCCGGCTCGTCGGCAAGGGACTCGATGCCGGCCTGGCTCCGCTGGGCGCGCTGCTGCCCGCCGGCAAAACCTCGGCGGCACGCAATGCCTGGGTCAGCGCGGTCAATGGCGTGTATGGCGACCATCTGGAACGCACGTCCAATCCCCTCGCACTCGAGATGTCACTGCTGTTCGCCGGCGCAACGATCGATCCGGTTTTTCCCGCCGCCGCGATCCCGCGTGCATCGGGGAAGATCATGATCGCGATCCACGGCCTGTGCCTGAATGAACAGCACTGGGCCAGGGTCGGGCACGACCGCCTTGTTCACCTGGCACGCAAGTCGGGACACACGCTGCTGCACCTGCGCTACAACAGTGGCCGCTCAATCGAAGCCAACGGCCAGGCGCTCGCGGCATTGCTCGAAACGCTCGTCCGCCACTGGCCCGCGCAGGTCACGCGGCTCACACTGGTCGGCCACAGCATGGGCGGCCTCGTGGCGCGCAGCGCAATGCTCAAGGGCAGCCATGAAGACCACCGCTGGCGTCGATCGTTACGGCAACTGTTCACACTAGGCACGCCGCACCACGGCGCACCGCTCGAACGCGGCGGCAACCGGCTCGACTACGTCATGGAACTCAGTCCGTATGTCGCCCCGTTCACGGCACTGGGGAAAGCCCGCAGCGCGGGCATCACCGACCTGCGCTACGGCAGCATCACCGCGAACGAGCAGGAGTTCGTGCCGCTGCCCACGGACGTCGAGTGTTATGCGCTCGCCGCCACGCTCGCCAGGCGTCGCGGCGTGCTCGCAGACCGGCTCATCGGCGACGGACTCGTGCCGCTCGACAGCGCGCTCGGCCGTCACCCCCAGCCCGAACGCACGCTGGCGATACCCGCCGCGCGCCAGTGGATCGGCCATGAGCTCGGTCATCTCGACCTGCTTGGACGCGCCGATGTGTATGCGCAGATCGGGCGCTGGCTGGCACAATAACTCGATGTCTCCACCGACCATGCGTTACGTCGCCGCACCCGCCGCAGGCGGACCGGAAGTCCTGGCGATCGGTACGACCGCGGTGCCGACACCGCAACCCGATGAAGTCCTGATCCGCGTCCACGCGGCGGGCGTGAACCGTCCCGACGTTGCGCAACGCAAGGGGCTGTACCCGCCTCCTCCCGGCGCGAGCCCGATCATCGGCCTCGAGGTGGCCGGCGAGGTGGTCGCCAGGGGCCGCGACGTGCAGGGCTGCGAAGTCGGCGACCGTGTGTGCGCGCTCACGAATGGCGGGGGTTACGCCGAATACTGTGTCGCACCCGTCACCCAGTGCCTGCGCTGGCCCACCGGCTACGACGCGGTTCGCGCCGCGGCGCTGCCGGAGACGTATTTCACCGTCTGGGCCAACCTGTTCGTGCACGGCCGGTTCGCTGCAGGTGAAACGGTGCTCGTGCACGGCGGCAGCAGCGGCATCGGCGTCACTGCGATCCAGCTGGCGCGCGAGTTCGGCGGCAGCGTCTTCGCGACCGCGGGCACCGACGAGAAGTGCGCGGCCTGCGTGCGGCTGGGCGCCGCAGCGGGCATCAACTACCGCACGGAAGACTTCGCCGAACGTGTTGCCGCGCTCACGGCCGGCCGCGGCGTGGACGTCATCATCGACCTGGTCGGCGCGCCGTACTTCGAGCGCAATCTCAAGTCTCTCGCCATGGACGGCCGGCTGGTGCAGGTCGCCACCCAGGGCGGCACGCGAGTCGAGCAACTCGACCTGTTCGAGATCATGCGCCGCCGGCTGACGCTCACCGGCTCGACGATGCGACCGCGCACGACGGCGCAGAAAGGCGTCATCGCGGGTGAGTTGCTCGCGAAAGTCTGGCCGGCGCTCGACGCCGGGCGAGCCGGTCCCGTCATTCACCAGGTGTTCCCGCTCGCGCAGGCCGCGGAAGCCCACCGCGTCATGGAGTCGAGTGTCCATATCGGCAAACTGGTGCTGGCATTGGGGACCGTCTAGCGGGTAGCGCACGCTCACTGACGCTTTCTGGATAGACCGCCCGGCGGCATCTGGGTCATCGTGAAGCAAATGAACGCAGGGGTCCTGGAATGCTGAATAACCGCGCGCTGCTCGCCTTGATCGCCACGGGCGTGACCTTGTCTGCCCCGTCCATCGCCTACGCCAATTCGGGCGCCGTGGTCGGGTGCGAAACCGCAGTGCAGAACGATTACCGGTTCAGCAATGCGCGCAACTCGAACGCGCAACAGGTCAGCCGGGACGTGTACAAGGTTTCGGGCCTGGTCAGTGACCAGAACAATCGCGAGCATCGCTACAACTGCCGTTACGAGTACGGCGAGGTCGTGAGTTACAACGTGACGGACGCGACCGTCGCCGAGAGCAACAACAAGGCTGCGGCGGTGGGCGCCGGCCTCATCGGGCTGGCCGCCATTGCCGCCATCGCCAAGCACGAAGACGACGAAAAGCACCGCAAGAACCGGGACTCGTACAACCGGGGCGACAACTATGCATTTGACGACCGCAATTACCTGTCGCGCGAGTGCTCGCATGAAATTCGTGCCCACATCGATCGCGACCATGGCAAGGTCGCCAGCATCGACCTGCAGGCCCCTTACGTGCACGACCGCGTGATGTCAGGAACCGGCGAGGTGTACTTCCGCAACGGCGGCAGCCGCGAGCTGCGCTACACCTGCAACTTCGATCGCAGCGGCCGTGTCTACGACGGCCGCTACACGTACGTGGGCGCGGGCTACCCGGGCCATTCCGATTACTCGAACTACGCCTACAACGGCAATCGGGGCGGGGGCAGTTCGGAATACAAGCGCGGCTTCAACGACGGCCGTCGCGGCAACGAGTTCGACTCGTACCGGCACCCGCAGGATTACAAGGACGGCTATCGCGACGGCGAGCGCGCCCGCTGGGACGACTGACGCCAGCCCGTGGGCTCCAGGTAATCGACAGCCTTGTTCCAAGGAGGGACCGCGATCCGGATTGGGCTGCATCCGGGCTGAAACTCGATTGAGCTCATGTCACCATATAGTGACCAACTCTCAACGGTGTTGACATGGCCAACGCGAAGCCGGTGCGTAAGCGGCGAGATCGTGAAGCGACAGAGGCTCGCCTGATCGACGCGCTCGAGCGTGTCCTGAGTCGGGACGGCGTGCGCGGCCTGGGAGTCAATTCGATCGCACGCGAGGCGGGCGTCGACAAGGTTCTCATCTACAGGTACTTCGGTGATCTCGACGGTCTGATCGAAGTGTTCGGGCGACGACTGGACCTGTGGGTTGGGCAGTCAGCCCGTCAGGTCGCACCCGAAGGCGATTACGCGACGAAAATGCAGCGCCTGTTGCGAGATTACGTCGCCTCGCTGCGCGGGAATCCCACGCTTCGACAGATCCTCGCCTGGGAACTGATCGAGGCCACCCCGATCCTGCGCAAGCTCGATGTCAGTCGATCCAAGGCCGTGAGCGCGTGGTTTGCACAGGCTCGCGGTCAGACCGCCCCGCCTGCGGGCGTCGATGCTCCGGCCATGAACACGCTGCTGCTGGCGGGGATGCATTATCTGGTGTTGCGCGAACAGTCCATCGGCGCGTTTGCTGGCATGGACCTGAAGGACCCGGTGTCATGGACGCGTCTTGAACAGGCGGCAGAGCAACTGCTCAACTGCGCCTACGGGGAACCCGTCGCGGTCCGCGCCGCCTCGGGAACGGGCAGCACCTGACCCGATTCCTCCGTCATCCGGCCATGTGAAGCCGTAGCCCTGCCCCCCCGGGCGCTGGTAGGGACGCATGTTCTTGACAAGTCACCGAACGGTGACTAATGTAGTCACCTGTCAGTGACATAAACCAGAACGGAGTCCTTGCATGCAAGTTGAACCTCGTGACACTGCCCCGGCACGCAGCATTGCACTGGCCGTTGCAGCGCTGCTCGGCGGCTGCAGCCCAATGCCAGCGACCACGATCGAGGGCCCAGAGGCCTTCCATCGTCACGCCTTGCGCGTGGATCTGGCCAGTCAAGTGACCGCCGAGGAGATCGCACGATGCTTCGAATCCTCGGCGAGCCTGCTGCCCGGCTCGAGCGTCACGACGTACCCACAGTCGGACAGCTTCGTCTACCGGCTGAGGGCCGGCCGGTTCCTCTTCGAGTCAATTGACCTGCAGGCGCAGGCCGACGGGACGAGTCGTGTCGTGATTGAAGTCACGCCCGACTACAAGCCTGGCATGAGGGAAGACTTCGTTGTCGGTCGACTCGCTCCGCTCTATCAGTGCGCAGGAACCACCATCACCGCGACGTGGCCGTCGCCTGCGCGAGCCGGCTGAGCGAGCGACCTCACGTGCAAATGCGAACAACCGACATGACTTCCCACCCCTCGCTCGATGCTGTGACAAACGCGCAGGCCGCCCTGCTCGCGGCCGTCGTAGCCGCTTTCATCGTAGCGGCGAACGTGCCTTACGCCTGGTTGATCGGGAACTTCGGTTACGACGACATCCTCCGGGAATCGACGGCGACGATCCTGCGCACGTTCGTCAAGGGTGGTGACGCCCTCGTGCTGGCGTGGCTCGCGTTTGCCGCGGGGGCCCTGCTGTTCATTCCGGTCGTGCTTGTTTTACGTCACCTGTTGCTAGCGAGAGGCATCGATGATGGGGGCGCGTCAATCCTCGGGGTCGCCGCCGCTGTCGCGCAGTCGACCGGCCTGTTGCGGTGGGTGCTGGTCGTGCCTGCACTTGCGACGACCTACGCCGATCCGGCTTCAAGCGAGGCGATACGAGCAGCCGTCGTTGCAACATTCGAAAGCAACCATCGCTTCGGTGGCATGGTGATTGGTGAAATGGTGGGCCAACTACTGCTTGCCGGATGGACCGTCATGACAGTGAGACACCTGCTGCGCGCCAGGCTCATACCTGCATGGCTGTCCCGTGCCGGAGCGATCGTTCCGGCTCTCTGGTTGGTCGGGCAGACGGAATTGCTGCATCAGGTGGTGCCCGGCATTCCCTCACTCGAGGTTGCGCCGATTGCTTTCATGGCCTGGGAGGCGTGGCTTGTCGCAGTCGCGGCATTCATTCTCCTGCACGCCTGGCACGCAGCACCATCGGATTCCCTGACGGCGGAGGCCCGTTGATGACCACCTTCATACTCGTCCATGGCGCCTGGCATGGAGCATGGTGCTGGGAGGCCACTTCGGCCTGGCTGCGCGACGCAGGTCACGAAGTCTGGACGCCCACCTTGAGCGACAGTGCCGAGCGCTTCGGCGAGTCGGGTCGCAACATCGGGCTGTCTGACCACATCCGCGATGTTACGCAACTCATCGATGCGCATGATCTCCATGACGTGATTCTCGTCGGCCATAGCTATGCCGGGATGGTCGTCACGGGGGTCGCAGATCGGCGGCGCGAACGGGTGCGTTCGATCGTGTACCTCGATGCTTTCGTGCCTGAATCGGGCCAGCGCGCCGCCGACTTCATCCCGGCTGAATTGAATTCCCAGGCGCTTGCGATCGTGCACACCAAAGGTGGCGGCACCCATCTTCCCGTCATCTACGACGCGCAGAAGTTCGTGGATTTCGATTCCGCCAGATCGGCAGCCTTCATGGCGCAGCTGACACCACAACCATTCTTTACCTACCTCGAGCCCATCTACCTCGTGCATCCGCCACTGGCGCAGCGCTGCTATATCGATTGCACGGAGGCTCCGCTCGGACTGTTTGGCAGATTCGCAGCGCAAGCCCGCCAGGAAGACGGCTGGCTGTACCGCGAGATCGCCTCGCCACACGATGCGATGCTGACGCATCCCGCCCAACTCGGGGCCCTGCTGCAGTCCATGACCAGCTACGCCACCTGAACATCGGCATGTTGCAGCAATCGAGATTGAGCGCCTTTCGGGACGAGTGGCGCGGACAGCGCGGGGTCCGCCTGGCGACGATCGCCTTTGCGCTGCTGCTCGCGGGTTGCTCGACGTCGCGTCCCTGGCTGAACGAGCCGCTGCAAGAAGGCGAGATCGCCCAATACGACGGCCGACGCCAGATTGCGGACTCGACGCGCGCGGGCGACATTCTGGTCGTTGCCAGTTTCTCTGGCGGCGGCTCGCGTGCGGCAGCGTTCGCACATGCGACGATCGCCGAGCTGGACACCCATTCTTTCATGTGGAACGGACGCGCCACTACGCTGGCGCAGGAAGTCGACATGGTTGCTGGTGTGTCTGGCGGCAGTGTGGCCGCCGCCCACATTGCGCTTCATGGCGTAACGGCCCACCTGCAGGGTTTTCCTGCCGAGTTCCTGGACGTCGACTTCCAGGGCCAGCTGCTTGGCTTGGCCATGTCTCCGTCAAGGCTGTATCAGATGACGTCGGAATGGCAAGGCCGCGGCCACCTGCTGGCGGACGCGTTTGACGCACAACTGTTCCACGGCACGACCTTCGGCCAGCTTTCCGGGATGACAGGCAGGCCGTACCTCATCGTTGGTGCGACCGACCTGTCGAACGGCTCCGAATTCGATTTCGCATCGGACCAGTTCTCGATGTTGTGCTCGTCGATCGACCACGTACCTCTGTCATTCGCCGTGGCGTCTTCCAGTTCGGTCCCGCTGTCGTTCAGTCCGATGACGCTGCAGAATCATGCGGACAATTGCCCGCGGTCGCCCGGCACCGCGAGCCCGGATCTGGGGACGACCGGTTCGACGGCACGCGCCAGGCTAGTGCAATCTGAAGTGGAATCGCTCGCACAACCGGGACGGCGGTATCTGCACCTCGTTGACGGAGCGGTTTCGGACAACCTTGGCCTGCGGCGGATCGCAGACTACGTGGTGCAGGCCGGCGGCATTCGGGCGGTACTGCAGCTATTGAATGTGGATGACGCCGCGCCGGCGGTACCCCGCAGGATCGTGTTCATATCGGTCAATTCCGAGCGGCAGGCTCCGTCACCACTGGAAAAGTCCGGCAGTGTCCCGGGCACAGTCGCCGTGCTGGGTGCGCTGGTCAGCGGCAATCTCGGCAGGCACTCGCGCGAGACGGAACTGGTATTCAGCGAAGCGATCGAGCAGTGGCGTACCGAACTGCAGGCCGATGGCACGGACGTCGATCTATTCCAGATCGAGGTCGACCTCGCCGATGTCGCAGATCCCGCTCTTCGTGCGCAGGTACTGGCGATTCCGACGGCCTTTCGGATCTCCAGTGCCGATCGCGCGTCACTGGCAATGGCGGCGCGCGTCAGCCTCGACGGATCCCGCGAGTTCAAGCGATTCATGCAATCCGTCTCGCCTGCGTGCACTGCTGCCGTGCATGTCGACCACGGTGCGCCGCTGACGGCTCCTGAACCCGCGGTGGCGGGTTCAGAGCACGTCCCAGGGATACCGGCCCTTGTCGATGATCGCACCGGCCAGCGCTTCGATCGCATCGTCTTCGTTGTGGCTGAGCCCGCGCACGTTGCGGACCATGCGGCGCCGCGCCTGGTGCGTGAAGATTCGCGCGATGTCGGTGACCTGCTGCGCGGACTCCGGATCGCTCTTGATGATCGAATCCGCGCGTGAAATCACGCACAGCCCGACGAACAGGTCGATCATGAGATCCGCGATCCGCCGCTGCGCGTACTGGCGCTCCGAGATGCCCTTGCCGTATTTCCGCAGCACGGTCTCGGCCACCCGGGCCGGTCGCGCGCGCGTAGTTCTCGTAGATGCCGACGAGCGGACGCAACGCCGGGGCGACCGGCGCGCTGACCTTGACCGCCGCGCCCACGCCGGTGGCGCGCGAAAAGCGGCGTCCCGCATAGCCCGAGAGGACGCCGAAGCCCTTGATCGGATCGTTGAAGATGGAGCTGACCGCGGATTGCAGTTCCTTCAGCGACGCGCCGACGTCCTTGAGCGATGCCAGCGCGATATAGAGGCGCAGGATCTCGTTGGTGCCTTCGAAGATCGGCAGGATGCGCGCATCGCGCGTGTACTGCTCGTACGGCAGCTCGCGCATGTAGCCGTTGCCGCCCGCGATCTGCAGGCTTTCGTAGGCCGTGCGCTGCATCGCTTCGCTGGCGTAGACCTTGGTGATGGCTGCCTCCACGGAGTAGTCGTCGCAGCCGCTGTCGATGTAGTGCGCCACCATCCACACCGCGCTCTCGGCGGCAAAGCATTCGACCGTCATCTGCGCGATCTTCTCGCGGATGAGACCGTACTCGCGCAATCGGCCGGTCGAACTGCTTGCGCTCCAGCGCCTGCGCGACGGACCGGCGGATGAGCGCCTTCATGCCGCCCACCGCGCCGCCGCCGAGGCCCGTGCGGCCGTTGTTCAGGATGCCCATCGCGACCTTGAAGCCCTTGCCGACGTCGCCGAGCACGTTCTCTGCGGGAACGCGCACGTCGTTGAAGGCGACGGTGGTCGTGCAGGAGGCACGAATACCCATCTTGTCTTCGTGCGCGCCATGACTGACGCCGGGCCACGCGGCCTCGACGATGAACGCCGTGACCTTGCCTTCCGGGCCGTCCGTGCGCGCGAACACGGTGTAGAAATCCGCGATGCCGCCGTTGGTGATCCAGAGCTTCTCGCCGTTGAGCGTGAAGCTGCCGTCCGCATTGCGCTTCGCCGTGGTACGGATGGCGGCTGCATCCGAGCCCGCACCGGATTCGGTGAGGCAGAACGCCGCGATCATTTCGCCGGTGGCGAGCCGCGGCAGGTAGCGGGATTTCTGGTCGGCGTTACCGAACAGCAGCAGCCCCTTCATGCCGATGGAGCTGTGCGCGCCGATGGTGAGCGACACCGAGCTGTCATAGCTGCTGGTCTGCGCCAGCACGCGCGCGTACGCGGCGTTCGACAGGCCGAGGCCGCCGAACTCCTCGGGGATGATCAGGCCGAACAGGCCCAGCTCGCGCAGGGACTGCACGAACTCGTCGGGCTGCCTGGCCTCGCGGTCCCAGCGCGCGAAATCGGCGTCCTTCCCGTCGAGGAAGCGGTCGATGGACTCGACGATCATGCCGAGCACCTCCCGGTCCCGCTCGTTGATCGCCGGGTACGGGAACAGGTTTTCTTCCAGGACGCTGCCGAAGAGAAGCTGCTTGGCGACGCTCTGGTCGGTGAGCGGGCCGGCCGACTTGGCGCCGGTGACGACGCCGGATGCGATGGTGTTCATGGCCCAAAAGCTAGCACTTCACGCGCGCCGAGGGTACCCGGTGAAAACGCGCGCGCGGCCGGCAGCGAGGGGGTCGCAATGCCGGCTGCGCTTGTTGTAACCCGATGAATAGGCGAGGGTTTTATCGATCAGGCAGCGGGCGCGGCCTGCTGCGTCTTGATCCATTCCCGGACCACGTCCTCGAGCACCGCGAGCGGCATCGAGCCGTTCATCAGGATGACCTCGTGGAACCCAGCCAGGTCGAAGCGGGGCCCCAGCGCCTTCTCGGCCTCGGCGCGCATCCGCAGCATCGCCAGCTGCCCGACCTTGTACGACGTCGCCTGGCCCGGCCACACCACGTAGCGCTCGATCTCGCGCGTCACCTCGGCCTCGGTCATGCCGGTCTTCTCGACCATGTACGCGATCGACTGCTCGCGCGACCACTGCTTCGCGTGCATGCCGGTGTCGACGACGAGGCGCACCGCGCGGAACATTTCGGCCTGCAGCCGGCCCAGGTCGCCGAGCGGATCGGCATCGTAGAACCCCATGTCGACCTTGGCGACACGCTCGGCGTAGAGCGCCCAGCCTTCGGCGTAGGCACTGAACGGCAGCACCTTGCGCAGCATCGGCACGCCCTCGATCAGCTGTTGCGCCGAAAGCTGGAAGTGATGCCCGGGCGCGCCCTCGTGGATCATCAGCGTCGGCAGCGTCCACTTCGGGTTGTCGGCCGTGCTCTTCTGGTTGATGTAGAAGCGGCCGGGCCGCGAGCCGTCGAGTGCCGGCGGATTGTAGTAACCGCCCGGCGACGAATCCTGCGAATACTCCGGCACCCTGACGATCTCGAGCGGCTGCGGCGGAATCGTCTGGAAGTACTTGGGCGCCGCGGCCATGACCCGGGTATTGATCTCGTGCAGGTACGCGATCATCTCGGCACGGCCGGCGTCGGTATTGGGAAAGTTCTGCGCCGGGTCGACATTGAGGGCCTGGATCCGCTCGGCGAGCGTCGTACCCGGAATCGACTGGGCATCGAGGATCTGCGTCATCTCGAGTTCGATCCGCTCCACCTCCGCTACACCGAGCGCATGGATTTCCTCAGCGGACATCGTGGTCGTGGTGTTCGACTGCAGCGCGGCCTCGTAGATCTTGTCGCCGGCGGGAATGCGCCAGATGCCGGCGTCGTGGCTCGCCTGCGGCCGCATGGACTCGAACAGCGCAATCATGGCTTCGTAGCCGGGGATGACTTCCGTCGCGACGATCTGTCCTGCCCGCTCGACCAGTGCCTGCCGCTCTGCGGCCGTGAGCGACTCGATCTTCTCGAGCTTGGCGGGCAGCGTGGTGACGAGCGGATTCTTCGTGGCGCCATCGGCAATGAAGGCGCGCATGCCGACGAGCGACTGGTCGATGACGAAATCCGGGGGGATGACGCCCGCGGCGCGATCCTCTTCCACCCGCACCTGCGTCTCCCGCAGGACGCGACCGAACTCGGTGAGGCGCGACAGGTAGCGTTCGACACTGCGTTCGTTCTTGATGACGTGCGCATCGGTGAGGAACTGCGGCGTGTTCACGGTGACGCCGGAAATCTGGTTGACGCGGTAGCCGCTGTGCTCGAACTCACCCTGCCGGATCAGGTCGTCAAGGAACCAGGCCGTCGTCTTCCAGGTGATGAGTTCCTGCCCTTCGAGGCCGGCAGGGCCATAGCGATCGAGGCCGGCCCGCGCCTTGCGCAGCCGTGCCAGCACTTCGTCTTCGTGCGCCTTCGTCTGGTCATCGAGCTTGCCGCTGTGGAAATCGAACGGCGTGTTGTCGATGAAGCCGAGCTGGGTGAGGATCTGCGGCGAGTCGAGCGTGAGCTGCAGCGTGATCTTGTTGACGTAGTTGTTGAGGCCCACCGGGGTGAACCAGAACCACATCGCGGCCCCTGCGACAGCGATGGCGGCGAGACCGCCGATCCACGCGAACACCTTGCCAACTTTCCGCATCGTCATCCCGCGCTCTCCCTGCCTTTGGCCGAAAGGCCGGCACTATACCGGGGAAGCGGCGCGCTCAGCGTGGCTTGCGCAACAACTGATCGGCGATCGCCCGGTAGGCCGGGAGCGACGTCGGATCGAGGTTCACGTTGCCCGCCAGCGGATGCGACGCGAACCGGGCGATGACCATCTCGGCCTTGGGATCGATGTAGATCGCCTGCCCGTGGATGCCGCGGGCCATGAAAGCGCCGTGGTCATCGTGCGAGATCCACCACTGCTTCCGGTAGCTCCATCCCGGCAGGGTCGGTAACCCGCAGGCACGAATGCCGCGGGATTCCCGCCCCGGCGAATGTCGGCGATGACCGCCGCGGGCACGATCCGGTGCCCGTTGTATGTGCCGTCGAGGCGAATCATCTCGCCGAAGCGCGCGAGGTCGCGCAGCCGGCAATTGAGGCCTCCGGACGCGACTGCGGCGCCCGCCGGATCCAGTGCGATGGACGCATCGGCTTCGGCGCCGAGGCGGTCCCAGATGCGCTCCTGCAGGACGACCTCGGGCCGTTTGCCCGTCACCCTGGCAATCAACCAGCCGAGCACTTCGGTGTTCGGCGAGCGGTAAATGAAGGCCTCGCCGTGATTGCCGCGGCGCGCGATCGTCGGCAGGAACTGCATGATCGACGACGGGCCCGTGTACCCGGCCGGGCGCTGGAACACGCCCACGGCGCGCGCAAACGCCAGGAAGGAATCCGAACCGCCGACATAGTTCTCTGAAAATTCGAGCGCGGTCGTCATGTCGAGCACCTGGTCGACGGTCGCATCGCCGAAACCGCTGCCGGCGAGTTCGGGCAGGTAGCGTGACACCGGCGCCGCCGGATCGAGCTTGCCCTCAGCCACCAGCATCGCCGCCAACGTGCCGGTGAACGACTTCGTCACCGAGAACGCGATGTGCGGCCGTTCTGCCGTCAGCGCGCCGAAGTACCGTTCGTACACGATGCGCCCGCGATGCAGCACGACGATGCCATCGGTGTAATTGGCCGCCAGTGATTCCGCCCAGGTCAGTGCCGTCGGAGCCCCCGAGCGGCACGAAGGTGACCGCATCGAGGTCATCGCGTTCGGCGCGGACCAACTGGGCCACGGGACCCGTGCCCCGTGCGATCGCTGCTGTCGGCATCAGCTCGCGCCAGTGCGAGAAGCTCCAGCGCCATTGCGGAAAACGGTAGTAACTGCCGTCGTCGTAGCGGATCTGCTTGTCCGGCGCCACGGGATATCCGGCCATCCAGCCGAGCTTGACGGGATCGGTGTCCGCGGCGCTTGGGTAGACTGGAGGTGCGTCAGCCGCACTGGCCGCAGCGATGTGCGTCAGCGCAACGACGACGGTGGCAAGGACTGGCGCGGTACATGGTCGACTCGGAGCATACCCGGAGCGCGCGACCCGTGGGCACTCCTGCGCCTTGACTAACCCCGCCAAAGCCGTATTTTCGAGGGCTGCACGGCAGGCGCCGCGCACTTCTCCCCTGGTGACGGGTCTTGCCCCGCGCCGACCCAGACGGTGACGCACATGTCCATGCATTCAAACCGACTCCGCCAGCGCGCCCTCCTCCCCACTGCCTGCCTTGGAGTGATCCTTGCCATGGGAACTGCCGGCGCCGAACCTCGAGCACGCGATCTCGGCATTCCCTTCCCCGGCACGCCGGGTCCGCTCAATGCCATCACCGACGTCGCGGGCGTGGAAGTCGGCTACACGACGATAGTCGCGGGCGAGGGTCCGCTGCAGGTGGGCAAGGGACCCGTACGCACCGGCGTCACCGCTGTCCTGCCGCGGGGCCGCAAGAACCCGACCGGCGTGTTCGGCGCCTACGCGGTCGGCAACGGCAACGGCGAAATGACCGGCACGATCTGGGTCGACGAATCCGGCATCGTCGGGACGCCCATCCTGATCACCAACACGCACAGCGTCGGCGTGGTGCGCGATGCAGTGATCGCGTGGATGCTCGGCAACGGCGGCACGGAGCAACTCTGGGGCCTGCCGCTCGTGGCCGAGACGTGGGACGGCTACCTCAACGATCTCAACGGATTTCACGTGAAGCCCGAACACGTGTTCGCCGCGCTCGACGGCGCGCGCGGCGGCGCCATCGCGGAAGGCAACGTCGGGGGCGGCACCGGCATGCACACCTTCGAATTCAAGGGCGGCACCGGCACCTCTTCGCGTCGCGTGCGGGTGCGCGGACGTGGCCGACTACACGGTAGGCGTCCTCGTGCAGTCGAACTTCGGCCGGCGCTGGCAGCTGCAGGTGGCGGGCATCCCGGTCGGTCGCGAGTGGCCGGAAGATGCGCCGTTCACGCAGGAGGCCGGCCCCAACAACGAGCTGGGTTCGATCATCGTCGTGGTCGCCACCGATGCGCCGCTGCTGCCGACGCAGCTCAAGCGCATCGCGCGCCGCGCGATGATGGGCATCGCGCGCACGGGTGGCATGGCGGGCAACGGCTCCGGCGACATTTTCGTGGCGTTCTCTACCGCCAACACGCCTGCGGCCAACGCCACCACCGGCCTGCAGCAGGCGACGTTCCTGCCGAACGACGAACTCGACGGCCTGTTCGAAGCGACGGTCGTCGCGACCGAGGAGGCCATCGTCAACGCGATGGTCGCGGCGCGCACGATGACCGGCATCGACGGCAACCGGCTGGTCGCCATCGATCATGCGCGCCTGCAACAGATCCTGCGACGACATGCCCGGCTGGACGCCGCGCAGGCCCCAGCGCGCTGATCACGCCAGCCCCGACGCTGCACCGCATCAATTCAACCGCGGCCACCATGGGGTATGATCCGCTCCTGTGCGCGGCCATCCTGCTTTCGCACCCCTCCCTACGGACCGCTTAGACACCCCAAGACATGCAAGCGACCACCGCCTGGAACCGCAAAGCCTTGCTGTGCGCCTTCGAGACTTCGAGGACGCAGATCTTCCTGCCTGCCCTCGTCCTGCTGCTCGACATTGCGCTCTTCAGCGGCGGCACGGCCCTGGTCCTGATGGTCGACGACATGTGGGCAAAACTGCTCGGCTCCGCGGTCATTACCGTGGCGATCGTCCGCCTGTTCCTGGTCGGGCATGACGCGTGCCACGGCAGCTTTTTCTCGAACGCACGGCTCAACGCCATCGGCGGCCGCATTGCGTTCCTGCCGTCGCTCACGGCTTACAGCCTGTGGGAGATGGGGCACAACACGGCACACCACGGCTTCAACAACCTGAAGGGCCGTGACCAGGTCTGGGCACCGTATTCCAAGTCCGAATTCGACGCGCTGCCCCCGGTGCGGCGATCGCTCGAACGGCTGTATCGCTCGGGGCTTGGCTGGGGCGCCTATTACCTGGTCGAGATGTGGTGGAAGAAGTTGTTCTTCGCCAGCCGCAAGGAAATCGGCTCCAGCCGCAGCAAGTACACGCTCGACAGCATTCTCGTCACTGCGTTCGCAGCGGCCTGGGTCGGCCTGGTGGCGTATGCCGCCAGCACCACGGGCCAGTCGTTCCTGCTGCTGGTTACGCTGGCCGTGATCGTGCCGTTCCTGCTGTGGAATGGCGTGATCGGCTTCGTCGTCTTCCTGCATCACACGAGTCCGCAGATCGCCTGGTTCTCGAATCGCCAGGAATGGCAGCGCAATCGCGCCTACCTCACCTCGACCGCCTGCGTGCGATTTCCGCTCGGCCTCGACCGCCTGATGCACAACATCATGGAACACAACGCGCATCACCTGAACCCGGGCATCCCGATGTTCACGTTGCGTGCCGCGCAGCAGGTGCTGCGCGACAAGTTCCCGGAACTCTGCGACTACTCGATCAATCGCCGCACCTACGTGGACGTTGTCAGGCGCTGCAAGCTCTACGACTTTGCCCACCACCAGTGGCTCGATTTCGACGGCAAGGTGACCGCGCGGGTCGAATTCGCGAACGTGGCCACCTGAGCCAAGTTCGATGCTCTGCGCGCAGACCATCCATGACCTGCATGCGGACGTCTTCGCTTACCTGAACGGCAGCCTGGACTCCGCAGCCACGCAGTGCAACGTGCCCGCTGCGGCTGGACCCGCCAGCCTCGTCTTCGTCAGCGACGCCGCGCAACTCGCCACGGCGCGCGAACGCGGGGCGGCCATCCTGATCGTCAATCGGGAAATGAGCGACCAGGTGCCTGGCCCCGATCCCGCGTTTGGCTGCTGCTTCGCGGTCAAGAACGTCTCGATGGGCATGGCGCTGCTGCTGCGGCATTTTGACCGCAAGCGCGAGCGATTCACGCAGTGGGGCGAGCGGCATCCGACTGCCGTGGTGCACGCGTCGGCCACCATTGGCAACGACGTGTGCCTGGGCCCGTACAGCGTGATCGGCGCCAACGCCATGATCGGCGACGGGTGCTGCATCGGCTCGCACGCGGTCGTCGAAAACGACGTCCGGCTCGGCGCCAACACGCTGCTGCACCCGCACGTCTTCGTGGGCGCCGGCTGCGTGCTGGGACGCGACTGCGAAGTGCATCCGCACACCAGCATCGGCAGCGACGGCTTCGGCTACGCCGTGGGCGCGAGCCGCCGGCCGCAGAAGCTCTCGCACCTGGGCAACGTCTGCATCGGTGACGAGGTGGAGATCGGCAGCAACTGCGCGATCGACCGCGCAACGCTCACCTCGACGCACATCCGCTCGGGCACCAAGGTCGACAACATCTGCCACATCGCGCACAACTGCGACCTGGGCGAGGACGGTTTCTACACCGCCGGCTTCATGATGGCCGGCTCCACCACGATCGGCCGACGGTTCATGACCGGCGGCAACAGCGTCGGTTTCTCGCACCTGACGCTGGCCGACGACGTGGTGCTGGCCGGGCGCTCCACCGTGACCGCCGACATTCCCGCGCCGGGCCACTACGGCGGGTACCCGCTGCAACCGCTGAAGGACGCCATACGGACGCTGGCTGCGCTGGCGCAGCTGACGGAAATCCGCAAGAACCTGAACCGGGTGCTGAAGCACCTGCAGCTGCCCGACCGCCCGTAGCCCCGCGGCATGAGCCCACCGCAGATGAACGGCGATTACTCCGATGCACTGGTCGTGTTCGGCATCACGGGCGACCTCGCTTTCAAGAAGATCATTCCCGCGCTCGAGAACCTGGAGCGGCGCGGGCGCCTGCCTCCGATCGTGGTGGGCGTCGCCCGGGGCGGAGTGACGCGCGATGCACTGCTCGAGCGCGTGCGCGCCAGTCTCGAGCAGCACGACGACGGTACCGACTCGCAGGCGCTGCAGCGGCTGGAGGCCAAGCTCCAGATCATCGATGGCGACTACCGCGACGACGCGACCTTCGCTGCGCTGCGCGCGGCGCTCGATGGCGCACGGCGCCCGTGTCACTACCTCGCCATCCCGCCGAGCCTGTTCGCGGAGGTCGCCGCCAGGCTCGGCAGTTCCGGCTGCGCGGCGAACGCGCGCGTCGTCGTCGAGAAACCGCTCGGGCGGGATCTTTCGAGCGCGCCAGACGATCAACCGGGCGCTGCAGAAGGTCGTCGACGAACGCTCGATTTTCCGCATCGATCATTTCCTTGGCAAGGAAGCGGTGCAGAACCTGGTCTATTTCCGCTTCGCCAATTCGATCATCGAACCGCTCTGGAACCGCACCCACATCGAGCACGTGCAGATCACCATGGCCGAAAAGTTCGGCGTGGAAGGCCGCGGCAGGCTCTACGAGGAACTCGGCGCCGTGCGCGACGTCGTGCAGAATCACCTGCTGCAGGTGCTGGCGATCCTGGCGATGGAGCCGCCGGTCGGCACCAGCGCCGAAGCGATGCGCGACGAGAAGATGAAGGTACTGCGTGCCATCCGTCATCCTGAACGGCGCGACATCGTGCGCGGCCAGTACGACGGATACCGCGACGAAGAAGGCGTCGGCCCAGGTTCAGATGCCGAGACGTTCGCAGCGCTGCGCTTCGAGATCGATTCGTGGCGCTGGGCCGACGTGCCGTTCTTCATCCGCAGCGGCAAGCGCATGCCGGTGACGGCCACGGAGGTCATGGCGACTTTCCGCCAGCCCCCGCAGCGACTCTTCGACGAGAAAGTGCCGGCCCGGGCCAACTACCTGCGCTTCCGCCTGGGACCGGACCGCATCGCGATCGCGCTCGGCGTGCGCATCAAGGATGCGGGCGAAGGAATGCTGGGCGAGGAGACCGAGCTGTACGCCTGCAACGCGCAGACCGACGAGATGACGCCCTACGAGCGATTGCTGGGCGATGCGATGCGCGGCGACGCCACGTTGTTTGCGCGCCAGGATTCCGTCGAAGTGGCCTGGGACATCGTCGACCGGCTGCTGGCGAGCGGTCCGCAGGCCGAGCCGTATGCGTCGGGAAGCTGGGGCCCACCGGCGGCGGCACGCATGCTCGAACGTTTCGGCGGTTGGTACGACCCGCCAGGCTAGAGTTGCTTGACCGCGTGCCCGCCGAACGCCAGCCGCATGCGTGACAGCAGCCGGTTCGTATAGTCGTCCTTGCCCTGGCTGCCGAATACGCTCCATCAACGCGAGCGTCATCACCGGTGTCGGCACGTTGAGTTCGATGGACTCATGGGCCGTCCAGCGGCCTTCGCCGGAATCCTCGACGTACGGCGCAATGCCTTCCATCGCGGGATTCTTGCGAGCAAATCCGGCGGTCAGGTCGAGCAACCAGGAACGGATCACGCTGCCGTCCGCCAGATCTCCGTGATCTGCTGCAGGTCCAGCGCGAAATCCGCTCTTGTGCTGCATGAGGGAGAAGCCTTCCGCATACGCCTGCATCATTCCGTACTCGATGCCGTTGTGGACCATCTTGGTGAAATGCCCGGCGCCCGACGGACCGCACTCGACCCCAGCCACGTCCGCGTCCGGCGCCAGCGTGCGACAGCAACGGCGTCAAGCGCCCACTGCCGCCGCGTCGCCCCCGACCATCAGGCCGTAGCCCTCGCCAGGCCCCACACGCCGCCACAGATGCCGCGTCGACGTAGTGCAGGCCGTGCGCGTGCAAGCGCTGCGGCGCGCCGCTGGGTGTCCTTGTAGAACGAATTGCCGCCATCGATGACCACGTCGCCGGGCGCCAGGCGCGGCAGCAAGTTGCGCCAGCGTGTCGTCGCCGCAGGCCCGGCCGGCAGCATCATCCATACCACGCGCGGTGCAGCGAGCTGGTCCACCAGCTTCTCGCCAGCGTGGCGCTGGCCTGCACACCTGGCTCACTGGTCGCCGCGGCCCTGGCCTCGTCCGAGCTGATCCCACGCCAGCACAGCGTGGCCCGCGCGGGCGAGGCGGCGAGCCATGTTGCCGCCCATCCGGCCCAGTCCAATCATTCCGAGCGTGAAGTTCATGCGATCGTTCCATTGCTGTCAGACGACGCACCGGATGGTCACCTGACGGGCAGATCGGCACAAGGGAATTCCTGACGACCGCGTAGGACGCGCGCCGCGTGCGCCGCCCTGGCATGGACGCCTACCGACAGCGCGCCTGGCCATTGCTATACGTGGGCTGCGGGCGGCACTCGACCCGCAGATCCCCCCCTTGGAATTCGACGGCACAGGACGACATGAACCCAGGGCTATGGGCGCTCATCATCGGCGTGCTGCTCACCACGATGGCGCTGGCCGGCACGCAGTTGCGGGGCCTGCCGCTCAGCACGGGCATGCTCTATCTCGGGGTCGGGGCCGTGCTGGGGCCGGCGGGCTGGTCCTTGCTGACGCCGGATCCGCTCGCGCAATCGCAGCTGCTGGAAGTCGCGGCGGAAATTGCCGTGCTTATTTCCCTGTTCGCCGTCGGGCTCAAGCTCGGCCTGCCGCTGTCCGACAGCCGCTGGCAACTGCCGTTGCGGCTGGCGACCGTATCCATGCTCGTCACCATCCTGTGCGTCGCCGTGCTGGGCGTCGTCGCGTTCGGCATGCCGCTCGGCGCCGCCGTCCTGCTCGGCGCAATCACGGCGCCGACGGATCCCGTGCTGGCCTCCGACGTGCAGGTCGTCGAAGCCCATGACCGTGACCGGCTGCGTTTCAGCCTTTCGGCCGAAGGCGGGCTGAACGACGGCGCTGCCTTTCCGTTCGTGATGCTGGGCCTCGGCCTGCTGGGACTGCACGACCTGGGCACAGCAGGTTGGCGTTGGCTTGCCGTCGACGTCGCTTGGGCGATTGTCGGCGGCCTCGCCATCGGCGCGGGCCTCGGCGCAATGATCGGGCGCCTCGTGCTGCACTTGCGCACCCGTCATCGCCTGTCGATCGGCCTCGACGAGTTCCTGGCGCTTGGCTTGATCGCGCTCGCCTACGGTCTCGCGCTGCTGAGTCACACGTACGGATTCCTTGCCGTGCTGGCCGCCGGCATCGCCCTGCAGCGAACCCAGGACAGTCACTCGGCCGCGGCGACTGAACTGCCACGAGCGATTGGCCTGGCGGACAAGGGCGCGAACGAGGCGATCGCGACGGACTCGCGCTATGCCGGCGCCTTCCTGATGCGGGAGATCCGCGACTTCAACGACCAGCTCGAGCGCATCGCGGAGGTGGCCGTGGTCCTGCTCGTCGGCGCGCTGCTCACCTTCATCGACGTCAGCCTGGATGTCATTCTGTTCGTGCTGTTCATGCTGCTGTTCGTACGGCCCCTGTCGGTGTGGCTTGGCCTGCTGGGGGCATCGGTTGCGCGCGACCAGCGCCTGCTGATGTCGTGGTTCGGCATCCGCGGCATCGGCTCGATTTACTACCTCATGTACGCGGTGAACCACGGCCTGGCGCCGGACATTGCCTGGCAGCTGACCGGGCTGACGCTGGCGCTGGTGGCCAGCTCCATCGTGCTGCATGGCATTTCAGTCACGCCACTGATGGCACTTTATGGCAGGCGCAAGTCGAGGGACAGCGCCGGCCGGAAACGTTAATCTCCGCCTGCGTCTGCTGGACCCCAAGGGAACACTGATGGAATTCGACGCATTGACGCTGGCCCGGCTGCAGTTCGCCTTCACGGTCACGTTCCACATCATCTTCCCGGCGATTTCGATCGGCCTGGCCAGCTACCTGGCCGTGCTCGAGGGCCTCTGGCTGGTCACCGGCCGCAGCGTCTTCCTCGACCTCTTCAATTACTGGAAGAAGCCGTTCGCGATCGCGTTCGGCATGGGCGTCGTGTCGGGCATCGTGATGAGCTACCAGTTCGGGACCAACTGGAGCGTGTTCTCCGACAGCGCCGGGCCCGTCATCGGGCCCTTGATGGGCTACGAAGTGCTCACGGCGTTCTTCCTCGAGGCCGGCTTTCTCGGCGTGATGCTGTTCGGATTGACGCGCGTCGGCCCGCGCCTGCATTTCGTTGCGACGCTGATGGTGGCACTCGGCACGTTCATCTCGGCCTTCTGGATCCTTGCCGTCAACAGCTGGATGCAGACGCCCGCGGGCCACGCCATGAACGACGTCGGGCAGTTCGTGCCGGTGGACTGGTGGGCCATCGTCTTCAATCCGTCGTTTCCCTATCGGCTGGTGCACATGCTGCTGGCCGCCTACCTCAGTACGGCTTTCGTGGTCGGCGGCACGGCGCGCGTGGCACCTGCTGCGCGACAAGACGCAGCCGGCTTCGCGCATCATGTTCTCGATGGCCATGTGGATGGCGGCCATCGTGGCCCCGCTGCAGATCGTCGCGGGTGACCTGCACGGTCTCAACACGCTGGAACACCAGCCCGCCAAGGTGGCGGCGATGGAAGGCCACTTCGATACGCGTGCGGGCGCGCCGCTGATCCTGTTCGGCTGGCCCGACATGGAGCAGGAGCGGACGCTGTATGCCGTCGAGGTGCCGAAGCTCGGCAGCCTGATCCTCACGCACGACTGGAACGGCACGGTGCGGGGCTTGAAGGAATGGCCGCGCGCAGACCGGCCCAACGCGGCCATCGTGTTCTGGAGCTTCCGCATCATGGTGGCGGCGGGACTGGCGATGCTCGCGCTGGGAATCTGGAGCCTCTTCCTGCGGATGCGCGGCCGCCTGTTCGATCAGCCGTCGCTCTTTCGTGCGGCAATCGCGCTGGGCCCCGCCGGAATCATCGCGGTGATCGCCGGGTGGATCACGACCGAGGTCGGACGTCAGCCATATACGGTGTATGGCCTGCTGCGCACCGAAGACAGCGTCTCGTCCGTTGACGCCGCGGCCGTCGGCGCATCGCTGATTGCCTTCGTCATCGTGTATTTCGCAGTCTTCGGCGCGGGCGCGTTTTACATGCTGCGACTGATGGCCAAGCCACCCAAGCTCGCCGAGCCGGGGCTCGATCCCGGCGAACCGGTGCGTGCGAGCGGCTTGATGCCCGGCCCCGCCATGAAAAAGGAGCCACGCGCATGATGCACCTCGACCTCGCGCTGGTGTGGGCCGGACTGATTGCCTTCGCCGTGCTGGCCTACGTGGTACTCGATGGCTTCGACCTCGGCGTGGGCATCCTGTTTCCGTTCCTGCCCGGCGAGCGGCAACGCGACGAGATGATGAACTCGGTCGCCCCGGTGTGGGACGGCAACGAAACCTGGCTGGTGCTGGGCGGTGGCGGGCTGTTCGCTGTTTTCCCGCTCGCCTACGCCATCATCATGCCTGCGCTCTATGCGCCGGTGATCGTGCTGCTGCTGGCGCTGGTGTTTCGCGGCGTCGCCTTCGAATTCCGGTGGAAGACTCAGCGCGGCAAGTTTCTCTGGGACTGGGCTTTCGCCGCCGGGTCGACGCTTGCAGCTTTCGCGCAGGGCGTGGCACTCGGTGCGCTGGTGCAGGGCATCCCGGTGGAGGGGCGGGCGTATGCGGGTGGATGGTGGGACTGGCTCACACCATTCAGTCTCCTGACCGGGATCGCGCTGGTGTTCGGCTATGCGCTGCTCGGGTCGACGTGGCTCATTCACAAGACCCAGGGCTATACGCAGCAGCGGGCCTACAGGTTTGCGTCGATCGCGGGCACCTGCACGCTGGTTGCGATCGGCGTGGTCAGCCTGTGGACACCGTTCCTCAGCAATGAATTCATGCAGCGCTGGTTCGCATGGCCCCAGGTGCTGTTCGTGGCGCCGGTCCCCGTGCTGGTCGCTGGCGCTGCCTTCGTGCTGTTCAGGGGCTTGCGCCAAAAGCATGAACTCAGCCCGTTCCTGGCATCGCTCGCGCTGTTCGTGCTCAGTTTCGCCGGCTTGCTGATCAGCTTCTTTCCTTACCTGGTGCCCACCTCGGTGACGACTCTGGGAGGCGGCTGCGCCCGATGCGAGCCTGTCCTTCCTGCTGGCGGGCGCCGCTTTCCTGATTCCCGTCATCCTGCTGTACACCGCGTACTCGTATTGGGTTTTCCGCGGCAAGATCGAGCCTGGCGGCGCCGGGTACCACCATTGAGCAGGCCTGTTGCACGCTGGCGCCGGCTGCTGTGGTTCGTCGCAATCTGGGCAGCCAGCGTCGCCACGCTCGGTGTCGTCGCCTGGCTGATCCGGCTGATGATCGGAGTAAAGTAGCGCCAGGTCACGGAGACACCCATGAACGGCGCCCAGTCCCTGCTGCAAACCCTGGTCAACTGCGACGTCGAGGTGCTGCTTCGGCAATCCAGGCACCTCCGAAATGCATTTCGTCGCGGCACTCGATTCGGTGCCGCAGATGCGGTCGGTGCTGTGCCTGTTCGAAGGCGTGGTCACCGGGGCCGCCGATGGCTACGGCCGTATCGCCGGCAAGCCGGCCGCCACACTGCTGCATCTGGGTCCCGGCCTCGCCAACGGCCTGGCCAACCTGCACAACGCGCGCCGCGCCGCGACGCCACTCGTCAACGTCGTCGGCGATCACGCCACCTACCACCTGCAGTACGACGCCCCGCTCACCTCGGACATCGTCGGCTTCGCGCGGCCGGTGTCGAACTGGATCCATGCATCGAAGAGCGCGCAAGAAGTGGCGTCCGATGCGGCGCGGGCGGTACAAGCGGCCCGCGCTGCGCCGGGCGGCATCGCCACACTGATATTGCCGGCCGATACTGCATGGAACGACGCGCAACGCGCCGCGGAGAAACTGCCGGACCTGAATCCCGCGCCAGTGAGCGCTGCCGCAGTGGAAGCAGCTGCCCGGCTGCTCGTGAACGGCAAGAAAACGGCGCTGATACTGCGCGGCGCGGCGCTGCTGGGCGAGGGCCTCGAAGCCGCCGGGCGCGTGCAGGCCAGGACCGGTGCACGGCTGCTGTGCGATACCTTTGCACCCCATGCGGAACTGGGTGCCGGCCGCGTTCCCGTCGAGCGCATCCCGTACTTCGCCGAACAGATCGTCGATTTCCTCAAGGATTTCGAGCAGCTTGTATTCGTCGGCGCCAAGCCACCTGTGTCGTTCTTCGCTTATCCCGGCAAGCCGAGTTGGTGCGCGCCCCCTGACGCTCACCTCGGCTACCTCGCGCATGAGCACGAGGACGGTGCGCGGGCACTGGCCGCGCTCGCCGATGCCCTGGGTGCGCCCGCACGCTCGCCGGTGCGCGTGCCATTGCTGTTGCCTGACGTGCCCAGCGGCGCGCTCACTGCGCTTGGCGTCGCGCAGGTCATCGCCGCGCTCGACCCCGGAGGATGTGATCTACGCCGACGAATCCGCGACGGCGTCGTTCGCGTTGCTCTCCATGCTTGCGCGCGCGCGACCCCACACGCACCTGCCGCTCACTGGCGGCTCGATTGGCCAGGGTTTGCCGCTGGCAGTGGGCGCAGCCATCGCGGCACCCGGCCGCAAGGTGATCTGCCCGCACGGTGACGGCGGCGCGGCCTATACGATGCAGGCGCTCTGGACCATGGCGCGCGAGAAACTGGACGTCACCGTCGTCATCTATGCCAATCGTTCGTACGCCATCCTCAACATCGAACTCGCCCGCGTGGGCGCCACGGGCAGCGGGCCGGTCGCCCTGTCGATGCTCGACCTGGGCAACCCGGCAATGAACTGGACCAGGATCGCCGAAGGCCTCGGCATCGAAGCCAGCCGTGCGACGACGTGCGAGGAGTTCGCGGCGCAGTATGCATCGGCGCTGCAGCAGCGCGGTCCGCGGTTGATCGAGGCAGTGATCTGAACCGTGCGCCTGTCGTCAGGCGCGCCGTAACATCATCACGTTGCCGCTGACGGCCAGGCCCGCGCCGACGAACGTGAGCACGCCTGGGCGGAAGCCCTCGAATACCATGGACACGGCCAGCGCCAGCAGTGGCGTCATGACTCCGATCGTGCCCGTCGGCCCGGGCCCGATGCGATCCTGCAGCGTGAGAAAGCAGGCGAACGTGAGCACGGAGCCGGCCAGCGCCAGGTACAGCAGCGACAGCCACCAGGACGGCACCAGCGGCAGCGCGAAGCTTTGTCCCTGCAGCAGGGCCAGCACGACGCAAACAGCCGCGCCGTAAAGCATGCCGAAACCGAGCGCCGGCCAGAACGGCAGGCCGCGCGACCGATTGCGGCTGGCTGTCAGGCTGCCGACCGTCGACAGCAGGACGGAGGCGACGGTAAAAGTCGCGCCCAGCAGCACGTTGCGGGAAGCCGTCGCCGAGCGGAACTCCGGCCAGAAAATGAGCGCGACGCCCAGGATGCCGAGCACACCGCCCAGCACGAACCGCCGTGAGATGCGTACTCCGAACAGCGCGCGCGCACCGAGCCCGGCCACGAGGGGCGATGCCGAGTACCCGACTGCCACCAGGCCGGAGACGATGTGTTGCTCTGCGTGGTAGACGCACACGTACGACACGCCGTACATGAAGCTGCCTTGCAGCGCGAAGATGGCATGCTGGCGCGGCGTGAAGCGCAGGTTGTGCCGCCACAGCGTGCAGAGCCCGAGGATCGTGGCGCCGGCGAGCGCAAAGCGCAAAGCCACTCCCACCTCGGGCGGCACGTGGCCCAGCTGGAAAGTGATCGCATACCAGGTGGTGCCCCACGTGCCCACGCAGATCGCGAACAGTTGCCAGGTCTTGAAGCGCTGCATGGTGATCCAGGGCGGTGGCCCGGCGCAGCCGGGTCGTGCGAAGCGGCGAGTCTCCGGTGCACATGTCTGCACGTCAAATCCTGCGGCACGACGGGCTGCTAGAATTTGCGCGACACGGAACACGTCGTGAGCCGTGACGTCACCTGCAGGGGATTCGTGTCCAGGATTTCGCTGTTTCGATGGGCGCCTGTCGCGGCGCTGGCACTGGTGCTGGCGGGATGTGCGCCGTTCCGCGTGGCGGAGCCGCCTTCGCCGCCGCCAGCAGGGAGTCGCACGCTGGACTCCGGTCGAGTGGCATTCGCTTGCCGGGATGGACAGCGGACCGCGTCGACCAGGCGTGGCCCGCGTTGCTGCACAGCTGCCAGCGCCCGGCAACGGGCTGGGCCGCGCTGTGCGCCGATGCAGTGAAGCTGCAGCCTCGCAGCGAACGCGACGTACGCCGCTGGCTCGAGCAGAACCTGCAGCCTTACAGCATCCAGCCGTTGCAGGGATCGAGCCCGGGCCTGCTCACGGGCTACTACGAACCCGTCCTGACGACGAGCCGACGGGCCACCGCGAAGTTTCGCTATCCACTGTATGGCGTGCCAGCCGACCTCGCGCAGCGACGCCCGTACTGGACGCGCCAGCAGATCGATACGTTGCCTGCGGCGCAGGCCTCGCTGCGCGGGCGCGAGACTCGCTTACGTCGCAGATCCGCTCGAGGCCCTGGTGTTGCACATCCAGGGATCGGGTCGAATGATCGTCACGGAGCCCGACGGCAAGGTGCGCACCGTCCGACTCGCCTATGCGGGCAATAACGGCCATCCCTACCAGTCGGTGGGACGCTGGCTCATCGATCGTGGTGAACTGGCTCCGGGCCAGGCGTCCTGGCCAGAGATCAAGGCGTGGACCCAGCGTAACCCGACCCGCGTCAACGAACTGCTCTGGGTCAATCCGCGTTACGTTTTTTTCCGCGAGGAGTCGCTGCCGCGACCCCAGCGCTCGGGCCCCGGGGAGCGCAGGGCGTGCCGCTGACGCCGGGACGGTCGATCGCTGTCGATCCGCAAAGCGTGCCCTACGGCACACCGGTATGGATCGCCAGTACGGAACCCCTGTCTGAAAAGCCGTTGCGGCGCATCGTCATGGCGCAGGACACCGGCACCGCAATCCGTGGAGCCGTGCGCGCCGATTACTTCTGGGGTTGGGATGCCAGTGCGGCCGTCAAGGCCGGCAGCATGAAGCAGCCGTTGCAGATGTGGGCCCTTTGGCCGCGTCGATGACCTCGACCTGGCGCGCTTAACGCGGCGGCGCGAGTTCGCTGACCTGCAGCCGCTTTTCGATGCGGCGCGTAGCCGCGCTGGTCCAGAACCGACAGCGTCACCGTCGTCTGTGCGCCCTGCCAGTCGATTTCGACCAGGCCGAAGTTCGGTTCGCGCAGCACTTCGCTCACACGGTTGGCATTGGGCGTGCGGGCCGGCCAGACCTCGGTGAGCCCGCTCGAGGTCAGGTCCCAGAACGTATAGGGCACATTGACGCTTAGCCGGGACAACTCGGCGTAGTGCGTGTCGCCGCTCAGGAAGATCACACCGTTCGCCTGCTTGCGCCGGATCAATTCGATCAGCCGCTGCTGGTCGTGCGCGAACACAGACCAGGCTTCCCAACCTGGAAAATCGGCCAGCACCTGCAGGCTGGAGCCGACCAGGCGCACGTCGGCCGGTTGCTCGAGTTGCTGCTCGAGCCATTGCCACTGCCGCTCGCCGAGCATCGTCGCACTGACGTCGGGATTGCGCGCGTACGGGCCGGGCACCTCGAGTCCCTTCTTGTGCCGGGCCCAGGCCCACGAACGGTAGTTGCGCGCACCGGGCTCTTGCCGCACGAGCGGCGTGCGGTTGTAGCGCAGGTCGAGCAGGATCACCTGCACTCGCTGTCCCGGGGGTCCGTACACGTACGAGGCGTACACGCCATCGCGGTCACGGCGCGGTGAGTCGACGGGTTCGCCCCAGAAGTCGAGGAAGATCCGGCGCGACTCCTCTTTCTGCGGATAGTCGCCACCTGCATCGTCTTCGCCGAAATCGTGGTCGTCCCAGGTCGCCGCCACGGGGGTGCTTGCGCGCAACTGCGTGAACCCGGGCTGTCGCGCGAGTTCGGCATACCTGGCGCGCAACTGCGCCATGTCGCGGGTGTCGCCGTAGACGTTATCGCCCAGGAACAGGAACAACTCGGGCCTGGAGGCCAGCACGGCAGTCCAGATCGGCTGTTCCTTGCCGCCCTCGGCGCACGAACCGAAGGCGATTCGTGTCAGCGTGCGATCCGGTGCAACCTGCAGATCACTGCGCCCAGCGGGAGCCTCGTCGCCAGCCGCCCGCGTTACCGGCACGCCCGCTGTCAACACGCTGAACGCACAAGCGAGGATCCAGGCCCGGCGCCGCCACGGGCACCGAGTCGCGCTGTCCATGCCGTTGTTCGGCATCGATCCGGGCCGCCCGGTCAGTGACGATCGCGTTGACGCAGGTCCGCGACTCAGCGCGTGCGCCGCGCTGCCTTGCGGGCCTTCGACTTCGCCTTCTTGGGTGCGGCCTTGCGGGCCGGGGCCCGGCGCGCCTTGGTCCTGGACTTCGCCTTGGCCTTGACTGGCGATTTGCCGCGCGTCGCCTTCTTCTTCGCTGCCGTTTTCTTGCTGGCCTTGCCGGCCGCGGCTTTCTTCCTGGCTGGCGTGGTCAGTGCTTTCTTCGCCGGCTTGGCCACTTTCTTCCTGGCTGGCTTGGTGGCCTTCTTCCTGGCCGGCTTGCTGCCCGCAATGGTCGCGACCGGCAGCATCTCGGCCAGGCGCTCGTTCCACTCTGCCGCAGCCTCGTCATACGCCTTCGGGTTCGCGCGCGCGTCCCGGCGCTTGCCACGGGCCCAGCCCTTTACTCCGCGAACGAACTCGAAGACTTTCTCGGGCGAGTCGGCTGCGTCGCCGGCCTCGTCGGCCAGTGAACGGAAACCCACGATTTCGACGCCTGCATCGTCGCCGTCGGTCTCGAATGCGTCGAGATGCTCGAAGCGAACGGGGCCGCTGAAACCGAACTCGAGGTGGAAGCACGCGTCGACGAGCCCGCGGTCTGCGGTGAAGAGCACCAGCAGGCTGCCACGGTCGAAGTGATTCCTGTCGTCGAGGACACCGATGTCGTTGGCGTAACCGGCGCCTTCCCGGACGAGGGCCGCGATGAAGTCCTCTACCTGGTCAAACTGCTGCGGCGCGTCGATCAGTGCAACGTAGGCGTGGTCGGTCATGGCGGGTACCTGCTGATGGGTGCGGCCATTCTACGCGGGCGGCGCAGCGAGCGGTTCGCTGACTTGGAGCCCGAAGTCGGCGGGGTTAATCGGCTCTGCCCTACAAGCCTGTGCCTCACACACTGATCGCGACCGCGCCCGCCGTCGCCGATCCTGTGGTCACACCTGACCCGACGCGAGCCGGCAGGCCACTGACCTTAGGACAAGGAGTCGCCGTCACATGCCGCCCAGAAAGCCCGCGAATAAAGCGAACAAGAGTGAGGGTACGAACCGCAGCGCTGCGCAAGGTCAGGCCGGGGCATCCGCAGCAGCCAGGTCGAACCGCGGCAAGGCCGGGAGCGGCCCAGCGGCTATCACGGCCCACAGCCGTATGCAGCGACTGGACGCAAGTACGGCCAAGATGTTGGCGACAGAGGAACTTGCGGCGGCCGTACCGCCATAACGCCAGCAAGCCGATGGAGCATGGGGAACGCGCTCGCGCGCCAGTCGCCGGTGTCGTCGTCGAACCGGCGAACTCCGCAGCCACAGGCAGCACTCTCACCGAATCCGCCGCATCATCGAAGGTGGGCGAAGGCAAGCCTGCATTCGGCTTCAACCCGGGCAATAGCCCGCTCGACCGCGTTCGCGTCGATTCGAGCGGACGAGCGCTGACCACCAATCAGGGCGTCGCGATCGCTGACAACCAGAACTCGCTGAAAGCCGGGCTGCGCGGCCCTGCCCTGCTCGAGGATTTCATCCTGCGAGAGAAAATCACGCACTTCGACCACGAACGCATACCCGAGCGCGTCGTGCATGCCCGCGGGTCGGCGGCCCACGGCTATTTTGAATGCTACGAATCCCTCGCTGACCTGACGCGCGCCTCGATTTTTGCCGAAGCCGGCAAGCGCACGCCTGCGTTCGTGCGTTTCTCCACGGTCGTCGGTGAACGTGGCTCCACCGACACCGCGCGCGACGCGCGCGGATTCGCGGTGAAGTTCTATACCGACGAGGGAAACTGGGACCTTGTCGGCAACAACATCCCGGTGTTTTTCATCCAGGATGCCATGAAGTTCCCCGACCTGGTCCATGCGGCCAAGCCTGAACCTCACTTCCAGATGCCCCAGGCGGCAACGGCCCATGACACGTTCTGGGATTTCATCTCGCTGATGCCAGAGTCGGCCCACATGATCATGTGGGCGATGTCGGACCGCGCGATTCCGCGCAGCTACCGGATGATGCAGGGATTCGGCGTGCACACCTTCCGCTTGGTGAATGCCGCAGGCCAGTCGCGCTTCGTGAAGTTCCATTGGAACCCGGTGCTCGGGACCCATTCCCTCGTCTGGGACGAGGCCGTGAAGATCTCGGGCGCAGATCCCGATTTCCACCGGCGCGACCTCTGGGAGGCCATTGAAGCGGGCGCCTTCCCCGAGTATGAGCTCGGCGTGCAGGTGTTCTCCGAAGACGATGCGGAACGCATGAGTTTCGACGTGCTGGACGCGACCAAGATCGTGCCCGAAGAACTCGTGCCGGTGCGGCCCATTGGCCGGCTGGTCCTGAATCGCAACCCCGACAACTTCTTCGCCGAGACGGAGCAAGTCGCATTCTGTACGGCGCACATCGTGCCAGGCATCGACTTCAGCAACGACCCGCTGCTCGCTGGACGCATTCACTCGTACGTCGACACCCAGATTACGCGTCTAGGCGGGCCCAATTTCCACGAGATCCCCATCAACGCGGCGGTGGCGCAGGCCCACAACAACCAGCGCGACGGATTCCACCGGCAGGCGGTCAACCGCGGCCGCGTGAACTACGAGCCCAACTCGCTGGCTGGCGGATGCCCCTTCCAGGCGGGCGCGCAGGGATTCACGTCGTTTCCGGAGCGGATCTCGGAGGACAAGGTCCGCGGCAAGCCGGAGAAATTCGCCGACCATTACACGCAGGCCACCCTGTTCTATCGCAGCCAGTCGGCTATCGAGCAGCAGCATATCCAGCATGCGCTGCGCTTCGAATTGACGAAGGTACAGGTGCCGGCCATTCGCCAGCGCGTCGTGGCGATGCTGCGCAACGTCGACGAGCAGCTCGCTGTTGCGGTGGCTGCCGATCTCGGACTCGAGCTGCCGGATCCCCTGCCGCGCGTCATCGAGCGTCCCGCGAAGCCGGAAATCACGGATTCGCCCGCCCTTTCGCTGCTGGCGCGGCCCGGCGACGGCAGCATCGCCGCCCGCCGCATCGGCATCATCGTCGCTGCAGGCAGCGACGTGCAGTCCGCGAGCGCGCTACATGCGCGACTGACCGAGCTGGGAGCCGTACCGCGATACATAGGCACGACGCTCGGCTCAATCGCGGGAACGGACGGTGACTCGCTGCAGGTCGAGGTCACCCTCGAAACGATGCCGTCCGTGCTCCTCGATGCAATCGCGGTACCGGGTGGAGACATGGCTGCCAAGGCGCTTGCCAACGTGGGTCACGCAAGCGAATCCATCATCAACGCCTATCGGCACTGCAAGCCGATCCTGGCCCTGGGAGCGGGTCGCAGCCTGGTCGAGAACAGCGGGGTGCCTGCGCGCCTGCCTTCGGGCGAACCCGACCCGGGGCTGGTGCTTGCTGAAGACGACATGGCGGAGCAGGCCTTCGACGATTTCGTGGAGGCCATCGCGGGGCACCGCCATTTCGGACGCGAACTCGACCCGCCCGCGGTTTAAATCAACCAGGAGTCCAAATCATGTCGACAGAATCGAGACAAGTGCAGGAACTGCTTTATCAGGCCCTCGAAACCGAGCAGGGCGGCATCAAGGTGTACGAGAGCGCGCTCGGTTGCGCCATCCATCCGCAACTGCGCGAGGAATGGACCGACTACCTGGAGGAGACGCGCCAGCACGAGCAGGTACTGCGCGAGACGATGCAGGTGCTTGGCCTGGATCCAGAGATCGAGACGCCGGGACGCCAGGTCGTGCGACACATCGGTGAATCACTGGTGGCCGCGATGGCCCTGGCACGGCGAAACGGGGGGGCCGCCCGAGGCAGCTCAGCTCGTTGCGACGGAGTGCGTCGTGCACGCAGAAACTCGCGACCACATGAACTGGGAGCTCATCGGTCGCTGCTCGAGGGAAATGTCAGGTCGCGAGGCAGATGCGCTGAAGGCAGCCTATGACAGGGTCGAGGATCAGGAAGACGAGCACCTGTACCACAGCAAGGGTTGGGGCCGCGAGCTTTGGATCAAGTCGCTCGGTATGGAGGCCATGTTGCCGCCGCCTGAAGAAGTGCAGAAGGTCCAGACCGCGATCGGCGCGGCGAAGGCCGAGGCCAGCCGCGAGATGTCGCTGGGCAATTCACCGCAGGCCAAACGCCGCTGACCTTCGTCTGAAACGCGGCTGGCAGGTGATCGCAGTGGGATGACACTGCCATGCCGCGCCGGGCGGCACCGGCGCTACTGGATCAGTTCGTTGCGCATCGCGTAAGCGGTCATGTCGGCATTGCTCGTCATCGACAGCTTGTCGAGGACACGGCGCCGATACGTGCTCACGGTCTTCACGCTCAGGAACATCTTGGCAGCCACCTGCGACACGGATTCGCCCTGCGCGATCTTGCAGAAGATCTGGAATTCCCGGGCAGACAGCCGGCTGTGCAGCGGGCCGTCAGGCATGCCATTGGCCCGCGCGACCAACTGCTCCGCCAACGCCGGACCCAGGTAGCGGCCGCCGCGAACCACCAGGCGCATGGCACGCAGCAGCTCGGCCGGCTCCGAACTCTTGGCGATGAAGCCCGCCGCGCCCGCCTGCAACACGTTGAGCCCATACTGCGCTTCGGAGTAGGCGCTCAGGACGAGCACGCGCACCTGCGAATCGTGCGTGTGCAGGGAACGCAGCACGTCGAGACCCGAGCCTTCGCCCAGCTGGAGGTCGAGCAGCACCAGCTTTGGCTTGTGCTGTTCGATCGCCGCGAGCGCCCCTTTGCCGGTCGCTGCTTCAGCGACTACCCGGAGGTCGGGCTGGGCGTCGATGATGGACTTGAGTCCAGCGCGAAAGACCTGATGATCATCGACGATAACGACGGGTGCACTGGTCAGCATGGGTGATACCTCGTGAATAATGTGCAGCGTATCGACGCAGGGGGCAGCGGCGCTGTCGTCCGCCGGGGGCGACGCGGGTAGGACCGAACCTACAATTGCTCGCCGGTCGTGTGCTCGACTCCGCCCTGCGGATCGGCGAAGCGCACATCACGCTGCTCGTACAGCTCGAATCGAGCGGTCAAGTCATTGAAATCCCAGCGTTCAACGCGACAACTGCGTGGCAGTTCCGACGTCGCACCAGAGCGCAGTATGTTGACGGAATTCGGGATCCCGTCCCGCACCCGGCTCGAGACGGACGTGCCCGCCTGTACGACGATCGCGTCGCGGCGCAGCGACGGGTATGCACTGCGCAGCGAGCGCACGTAGGGCAGGTGAATGTGGCCACCGAGAATCAAATCCGCGCCCGCCGCGGACCATGCCGGCACGGCTTCGCTTGCCCCACGCAGCAGGTTGACCTGGTCGCTGCCGCGAGTGACCAGCACCGGCTGGTGTACGACGACGACCCGGAGCTGCCGTTCGGCTGCAAGGCGCAGGCGGCTGGCGACCTGCTCGACCTGCCTTGCCGACACCTCGCCATGCTTGTGGCGACGCGGGCGCGTCGTGTTCACGGCGACCACGAGGACGTCGGGCCGGTCGACCACGGGCTCGAGGTTCCGGCCGAAGCAGCGCGAATAGTTCTGGTAAGGCGCAAAGACGCGCGCAAACACGTTGAACAGTGGAATGTCATGATTGCCCGGCACTGCCACCGTCGCTGCCGGAGCCATCGCATCCACGAACGCGCGCGCACGGGCGAATTGTCCGCGTCGGGCACGCTGGGTGATGTCGCCCGAGAGGATCAATACCTCCGGTTGCACCTCCGTCGCGAGCCGCAGCAAGGCGTCGACGACCCAGGGGCGTTCCGTGCCGAAATGCGGATCGGAGACATGCAGCAGAACGGTCACTCGGGCACGCGCCGAGCGGCAGGAACTGCGGCCGGCACCAGCAGGTGCAGGCGCTCGGGTGCAATACGGAACTCGAGCGGTGCCGTCATCCAGCGCGTTTCCCCGTCGGTCGCGACCTTGACCCTGCGCATGCGCGGATTCGAGGGTGCGACCAGGAGCCGCGAGAACCTGAACGTTTCGACCCCGCGCTCATTCGCCAAACTGCCCATGGCCCCCTTGACCAGCAACCAGAGCAGCTGCAGCGTTGAAACCGGCCGCAGCACCACGGCCGTCAGTTGATCGTGCCTGGACGCCTCGTCGTCGAGTCCCGTCTGCTGCAATTGCAGCCGATTGAGACCGACGAACAGCGTGAGCGTCGCCAGTTCGCGCTCCGTTCCCGGCAGCTCGAGGCGCAAACGCATCGGCCGGTGGTCGCGCAGCAAAGTGAGCAACGTCGCCCAGAGCGCGACGGAGCGCTTACGCCCGAGACGCTGCTTCTGTTCCTCGCGCGTGTCGAGTGTCTCTGGATACAAACCCAGGCTGGCATTGACCAGGAACAGTTGCCCGTTCACGAGCCCGACCCGCACCGGACGAATCGTCGCGGCCAGCAATGCCCGAGCCGCCGCGTCCGTTTCGGTGGGAATGCCGTGGGTACGGGCGAAGTAATTGAAGGTACCCTGCGGGATGACACCGAAGATGCAGCCGCTGCGCAGCGCCGCTTGTGCCACGGCATTCAGCGTGCCATCGCCTCCGGCGCCGATGACGATGCCGCCGGAACGCGCGGCGCACGCCAGCGCCTGGCTGGTCGCCTGTTCCAGGCTCATCGATTCGCCGACACGGATGATGTCGTGCACCCGACCCGCTTGCTCGAAGATCGCGCTGATCTGCTGCGCGGCCACCTCCGCGTCCTCGTTGCCGGAACCCGCATTCAACACGACGTACAGCGGAGCGGCGCTGTGCGCGTCGCCTGCAACTTCCCGTGGCTGCCCTGCCATGTCTTGAGCTCCGATGCTGGCGGTTGGCGAGTCGACCTGACGCTCCTACCGTAGCGAATCGGGACCCTGCAGCACGACGGACTGCGGACCGGATCGCAGTCAGACGTTGACCTGTGCACGCACCGTATCCCAGCCAGCAAACCTCGCTGGCCGGCGGGCTCCAATACCATGAGGTGACCGTCGGCCCGCTCCAGAGCGTGGGCTACCAGCGGACCTCGAACACGCACGCCGACGCGCCCATCGCCTGACAGCACGCCTCCCGCACGCGCGTCCGCGGATGCACGAGCGCGACGAAGATCTGCTCGAAAGTGGCGGCGTAGTAGGTACACCCGGGCGACGACTGCACGCTGTCACGGCAGATCGGGCAGTGCCCGACGCGCAGCAGGAGCCGTGCGCGGCGCCCGGCGTCGTCCGGATCATGCGAATCCGGGACCGCTCCAGGCTGAATCACCGCAGACGGCACCGGGCTGACCTCGAAGTGGCCGCTGCCCACGAACGTCCAGGCGTGACGCTGGATCGCCGCGATCAGCACCCGCGCGGCGATAGCGGCAGGCAGCCAGCGGAGCAGGTGCTGAACCGGTCGTGGAATGCGATGGGCCAGCAGGTAGTCGCCCGTGAGCGCTCCCGCACGGCCGGACACCTCCGCCGCCAGGCGTGACCCCAGCTGTAAAGGCAACAGCGTGTAAAGCGAGGTGACGTCGCCTTCGTCGACCATGTGTCCCGGGGGTGTCGCGATGTGGCGACCCTGACCGGCCCGCTCGAAGATGTCGCGCGCGCGCTCACTGCCGACGCTTGCCTGCAGCGCCTCCTGCAGGCGAATGATGGCGTTGGGTCCGATGCACGGTCGTGCATCGGCTGCGGACCAGTCGGTGACCGTCGCGCCCACGAGTCAGTGCTCCGCGACGGCAGCCTCCTGCTCCAGCATGGCGTGATCCCCGCCGCCGCAGGCCATGACCTTCACCGGCGCCGCGGCGGGCCTGCGACCATGGCTCTTGCTCTTGCCCTTGTAGTCCACATCGGCGGCAAGGTCGGGTCGGTCGCGCTTGACCTGCGCGATCTGCTCGTCGTTGAGCACCTTCGACTCGTCAAAACCCAGGTCCCATTGCGCGTTGACGCCGTTGAACTTGAGCCGCTCGAGGTCGTAGAACTTCTTGGTCCAGGTGGTCTTGGCAAACGCCTTCAGGCAGCCCAGCAGGTACTTGCGCTTGAACGAGTCGCGCTGCCACGGGTACGAGAGGAAGCTCTTGAGCATGTAGAAGCGCGCATAGTTCTTCATCACGCCCTTCAGCACCTCGTCGCGGGTCATGCCCTCGGGCTGGATGATGGGCGTGACGAAGTTGTACTTGGCGTAGTCGCGCACCTGCACCTTGTCACCGAGTTCCTCGAAGAGCTCTGCGAAAGGCCACGGCGTGTACATGTTCCAGTTCGCCATGTCCGGCTTCCAGTCCTGCGCCAGCTTGTAGGTCTCCTCGATCGTCTCCTTGGTCTCGTTCTCGAGGCCCATGATGAACTGGGCCTCGGCCACCATGCCGGCATCCTTGATCAGCTTGATCGCAAGCTTGTTCTCCTCGATCGTCGTTTCCTTGCGGAAGCGGTCGAGCTGCAGCTGCGCGGCGGCCTCGGTACCGAGCGAGACGTGCACGAGCCCGGCCTTGCGGTACATCGGCAGCAGGTCGCGGTCGCGCAGGATGTCGGTGACGCGGGTGTTGATGCCCCACTTCACGCCGAGGTCGCGCTTGATCAGTTCCTCGCACAGCGCGATGAATTTCTTGCGGTTGATCGTCGGTTCCTCGTCCGCGAGGATGAAGAAGCCGACCTGGTGCTGCTTGACCAGCACCTCGATCTCGTCGACGAACTTGACGGGATTGCGGGTGCGGTACTTGCGCCAGAACTTCCACTGCGAGCAGAAGCGGCAAGTGAACGGGCAGCCGCGCGCGAAGTTGGGCACCGCAACGCGGCAGTTGAGCGGGATGTAGATGTACTTGTCCCATTCGAGCAGCGACCAGTCCGGCGTCAGGGCGTCCAGGTCCTTGATCACGGGACGTGCGGGCGTGGCGACCAGCTTGCCGTCTTCGAGGAACGCGACGCCCTTGATCTCGCGCCGCCGCGCAAGGTGCGTGCCGTCCTGGATCGCCTGCAGCAGCTCGACGGCGATCTCCTCGCCTTCGCCGCGCACGATGTAGTCGATCCACGGCGCTTCGGACATCACCTGCGCGTACATGAACGTCGGGTGGATGCCACCGAGCACGGTGACGCAGTCCGGCATCTCGCGCCGCGCGATCTCGAGCGTCTTCTGCGCCTGGTAGATCATCGGCGTGATGGCCGTGGCGAGCACGACGTCCGGCGCATTCGCGCGGATCAGTTCCGCGAGCTTTTCGTCGGAAATGTCGTTCGTCATCGCGTCGACGAAGCGCACGTTGGTGATGCCCACGTGCTTCAACGCGCCACCGATGTAGGCGACCCATCCGGGCGGCCAGTTGCCGGCGATCTCCGCGCCGCCACAGTGGTAGTTCGGCTGGATCATGAGTACACGCATCTTTGGTTCCCCTGCCGCCGTGCCGGCGCTTTCGCAGCGAACGTTGTCGCAATCATCGGACTGAGTCCAGAATTGCGAACGCTTTTATGTGTCAACCTAGGCTGACATTACGCTGCGAAGTGTTGCGGCCGCAAGCCGCCAGCTTGCGTTTTGTACTTAGGAATGGCCGTCGCGGGGCCAGCGGGGCGATGACTCAGCGAACGGGCTGCAGCGTCGGGAAGGCCCAACTGCCGTCGAGTATTTCGGCACGGGGGCGGTACAGCCGCACGATGTAGTTCCAGCCCGGCATGATGCGCAGGTAATTGTCGGCCTGCGGGTCGCCGCCGAAGCGGATTGTCATCGAACCGTCCTTGCTGCGTTTGCCCGTGACGTTGTTGACCGAGATCGCGCTTTCCGGCGCCTCGTAGAAGCCCTTGTCGTTGTAGACGGTCACGGACCAGAAACCATCGACGGGCACGTCCTTCACCGTGAGCACGTAGGGGGTCTGACCGTCATTGAGCGGCACCGCGCCCATGATGTACTTGGCGTCCTCGGAAGGGTTGCCGCCCCAGCCCGCCGCGGTACCGATGAGGTGCCGCACGGGGTCGACTTTCTCCTTCGTGCCGAACATGCCCCGGCTGTCGCCGGTGAATGGCATGAGGCTCGCGAGAGTCCTGCTGAGCGTCGCGCGCTGCTCCTGGTTCCAGTCAGGGGTCACGAACTGGCCTGGATCAGCCTGGCTGACCTTGATCGCGTCCTGCGCCGCGTGTGCCGCCTTGACGTCCCTGGGATCGTTCGGATCCATGAAGGTGCGGAAGACGATCGCGACGTAGCGCGTGCCGGCACTTTCCTGCGTGAGCGTGTACGTGCCGGGCTCGTAGGCGACCAGCGGGTTGTACTGCTCCTCGTTGATGACCAGCATCGACTGGAAGCGACCACCGGTGTCGGGTTTGACGATCGTCAAGGGCGTCGTCAGGTCGAAGATGCCCGCGGTGTAGGGCGTGTCGCGATTCATGCGGATCACGTCCTGCTTGTCGATCGGCACCGGCCCGCGATCGCTGCACAGCTTGCCGAGGCAGCCGCGCGCGACGTACTTGCTGAAGTAGAAGTCCGTCTCGGCCTGCCTGAAATTGTCGACAGTCACGGCTTCGGCGGCCTGCGCCGCCGGGCTGGTGCCCAGTGCATGGACCAGAGCCGACATGGCAACGACTACAGCGATCGAACCCTGGCGCATGGTCACTATTCCTCAAGCAGCGAACGCAGCATCCACGCGGTCTGCTCATGGACCGTCAAGCGCTGGACGAGGATGTCCGTGGTGGGCTCGTCGCTGGCGGCTTCGACCACAGGCAGCAGGCTGCGTGCGGTGCGTGCTACGGCCTCATGCCCTTCCACCAGGATGCGCACCATCTTGAGGGCCTTCGGCGGCGTGGTGGGCGCATCGGGCAGCGAGCTCAGCTTGCCGAATTCGGCGTAGGAGCCGGGCGCCACGTGTCCGACGGCGCGGATGCGTTCAGCGATCGGGTCGACGGCATTCCACAGTTCCGTGTACTGCGTCATGAACATGTCGTGCAGGCTGTTGAACATGGGACCCGTTACATTCCAGTGGAAATTGTGGGTCGTCAGGTAGAGCGTATAGGTGTCGGCAAGCAGCTTGCTCAGACCGGCCGCGATCGCTGCACGGTCTTGTTTGCTGATCCCGATGTCGATGCTGGCAGCAGCCGGACTGGGGCGCTTGGACGCTTTCTTGGCCATGAGACTCTCCTTATTTCATGTGCATGAAGTGTGACGCCTACCGGGCATCCGGTCCAATCGACTCAACGAATGGTCATTATAGGTTCGGCCGATCGGGAAGGTGGCCGACCCAGCCCGTGCGTTGTATGCCGTCCGGGCGGTAGCCATACTGTGATTCCAAGGCTGTCAGGGCCGTGCCTGCGGAGCCGTGCCGGCATTGGCAAAGGTCGACGGGAGGGGTGGGACTCATGGCAAGTGACGCTGCGGACGCGGTGACCCGCGTCCAGTTCCGTTCGGACAACCTGGACGAGATGCGCGCTCACGTCACGCCCAAGTTCGGCAACCACGTTCGCGTAGCCCATGGCCGGGGCCCCTACGAGTACACCGAGGACAGCGTAACAAGCGGACGTGTAGTGATCGGCTGGGCCAGTCGAACATTTCGCCAGACGCTGCGGGCGGCGGTGATTCACCCTACCCTGTTCGTCCACCTGCAGCCGGGCGAGACAATGCGCTATGGACGCCGTCTATACCACCTCGCGGCCAACTCAGCGGCAATTGCCGCACCGGGGCACGAATACACGCGCCACGGTGGGCCGGGCCAGGCGCTGGCCCTGCGCGTTGACACCGGCCTGCTCGAAGCCGAAATCGGGGCCCGCGCGCTCGGCAGGTCCCGGCACTGGAACCTGCAGCCGACCCCCATTCCACTCAACGCGCAGCGACGCGACGCGTTGCGTGCATTCGAACAGACCTTGCGGGCGGCAGCGCAACCGGGGAGCTCCTGGGGCGCATTCGGACAGGCAGAGGCATTCGAACGGTCGGTGGCGGGCTGGATGGCAGAACTGGTGCTGGATGCGGCCGCAGTGCGGTCTTCGACCCACGACACATCGCTTCGGCTCATCCGCTTGCAGCAGTGGGTCGATGCTCATCTCGCCGAAGACCTGACACTGGAGCGCCTCTGTGGCGTGGCGGGAATGAGCGCCCGGTCACTGCAGAAGGCCATGCTGGCGGCGCGGGCGCAGACGCCCGTCGAATTCGTCAACTCGCGTCGCCTGGCCGCTGCGCACAGGCTACTGGACGGCGCCTCCTCGAGGTCGCAGGTTGCGGCCGTCGCACTCGACTGCGGATTCCGTCACCTCGGGCGTTTCGCAGCCCACTACCGCACGGTCTACGGCGAACTGCCGTCCGATACCTTGAATCGGCGAGCCGGCTCGTCGGCATGACGCGGCGCGATGCGAGGGGCTCGCAGCGACGCGGGCGAATGCACGACCAGGACACCAAGCAACGATCCGCTGCTGCCCAGCCCGTTGGCCCCGGTGTCCCGCGTTGACTCCAACTGACTGCCGGTCACCGTTGCCTGCACGGCGCACACGCGCTTCTATCCGCTTGGCGCTCGCAGGCATCGCTGCAATGACGGCAGGTTGCGTGTCGCAGAGTCCGCCCGCAGACCCCCGTTCCGTCGTGCAGTACGTCGCGGAAACGAGTGCGACGTCCGTGCTTGGTCCGGATGCCCAGTTCACCGGCAGCTCGTACCCCGACGTCGGCCTGAGTGGCTTGTTCCCCGTCCGTACACCGGACGCCTGCGAGGTCGCCGTGCTGCAGGGCGGCGAAGATTCGTTCGCGGTTCGGTTGCATACGCTCAGGAACGCGCAGCGATCGATCCGCATCCAGGCCCTCGTTTTCCGGGGCGATGAGGCGGGACTGCGCATCGCCGAGCTGCTCAAGCAGAAGAAGGCGGAAGGGATCGACGTTCGCGTCATCGTCGACGCGTTTTCCAATCCGGGACTGCAGACGCAGTGGATGATGTTCGACCTCAAGCAGCACGGCATCGAGGTTGAAGGCTACGAGGCGCTCGCGCTGCAATGGCTGAACGAAGTGCCCGTGCCACTGCTCACGCCCCACACCGACCCGAACGCCCTGAACCAGCGGCACCACGAGAAGATGTGGATCGTCGACGGCGAGACCCCGGCGGCCATTGCCGTGACCGGCGGACTCAACATCGGCAACGAGTATTTCCGCGCGGACCCCTGGCACCCGGACAAGACCTGGCGCGACCAGGACCTGGTGCTGCGCGGCGCGGTGGTCGCCGACCTGGTCACTGCCTTCGACCGCAACTTCGCCTATTTCGTCGGCGTGAAGGAAAGCCGCGGCATCTTCGACACCAACCGCTACTGGGGCGCCACGCGTGCAGTGCTGGACAAGACCGGCCGGCTGCCAATCAGTTACACGACGGACCCGCGCGTGGTGGCCCACGTCGCCAGGCTCGAGCAGCGCAAACCGGAGCTCCGCTTTCACGGCGCGACATGCCGTTTCATCCAGAGCCGGCCACGACTGCGCGAAACCTACATCCAGCAGGCTTACGTCAAGCTCATCGAACGCGCCGAGCGCGAAGTGCTGATAGCGAACGCGTACTTCGTACCCACCCGTTCGCTCCTGCAGGCACTGAATGACGCGGCGCGCCGCTGCGTCGCCGTGCGGGTGGTGTCGAACAGCCCGGAGACCAACGACCTGCCTGAGATCAGCCTCGTCGGGCGCGGCTACTACCGCGACCTCCTCGCGGTGAACGATGCGCCGGAGGTGCGCGCCTGCAAGGATCGGGAAGCCGGCCTGCGCATCTGGGAATGGGTCGGGCAGGCGCCGGAGGACGCCCAGCGTGGACAGGGCACCATGCATTCCAAGTTCGCCGTGTTCGACGGCAGGCGTGGGCTGGTCGGCTCCTATAATCTGGACCCGCGCAGCGAAAGGTTGAACAGCGAAACGGCCGTAGTCTTCCTGCAGCCAGAGCTGGCGCACGAGTTGCGGCGCAAGCTTATGCACGAGGATCTCAGGTACGCCCGCGAGATCACCCCGGCAGAGGCTGCGTCGTTCGAGGCACCGGCCAGCGTGGTCGAGCGTTTCCGGCAGTCGATCGGCAAGATTTTCGAAGAACACCTGTGACTGGAACGAAGCGCATGCAGGCCATCCATCGTCGGTTGCTGTCGCCGCTATTGGCCGTCCTGTTCGTGATGCTCGCCGGTTGCGCAACGACCTACACGCCCACCGAGCTGCGGCTGCCTGATGAACTGCGCGACGTGCAGTCGACGGCGCGTGGCGACGTGACCGTATCCGTCTCGATCCTGACCGATGACCAGGCACGCCAGCATTTCGATGCCGACCTGGGTGCGCGTGAAGTGCAGGTGCTGTGGATCAGCGTGCGCAATCAGTCGGACCGGCGGCTGTGGCTCATCCGCAGCATCGTCGACCCTGATTTCTATTCGGCCGAGGAAGTTGCATTGCTGGTGCAGGACGACGTGCCAAAGCAGGAACGAGCCCGCCTGCACCAGGACTTCCGCGACGAATCGATCAGGTCGCTGCTCGCCCCGCGCACGATCACCGAGGGCTTCGTGTTCCTGCCGCGCGTCGAAGGAGGTCGCTACGTCGACATCCGGCTGCAGGCAGACGCATACCAGGAGGACGTCGGCCACGCCTCTGGCCAACCTTCCGCCGCGCCTGCACCGCGCGAGCTGCGCTTCGAGTTTGCGCTGCCACTGCCGGACGGCGACTTCGACTACGAGCGGCTCGACCCGGCCCGGACCTACGCGGGTCGCGAACTGCCGAACCTGCGGCTTGACGAACTTCGCGCCGCACTGGAACAGCTGCCCTGCTGCGCGGCCAATGCCGATGGTCTCGCGGAGGGAGATCCGCTCAACATCGCCCTGGTCGGCGATTCGTCCGAGGTGCTGCATTCGCTGACGCGCGCCGGCTGGTCGTTCACGCACCGGATCACGCTGCGAACGGTCGGCCGCGAGATCGGCGCGGTGCTCGAGGGCAAGCCTTACGGCGTCGCGCCCGTGAGCGACCTGCACGTTTTTGGCCGCCGACAGGACGTCGCATTGCAGCGCGCGCGACGCTCGATTTCCCAACGCAACCACATGCGATTGTGGCTCGCGCCCTTTCGCCACGAGGGCAGGCAGGTCTGGATCGGCCAGGTAAGCCGCGACATTGGCGTGAAGGTCACGCCAAAGTCTCCCACCCTGACCACGCACATCATCGACCCGGAAGTCGACGCGACGCGCGAATACCTGCTGCACAGCCTGGTGGCGGCAGGCTTCGTCGACCGCTTCGGTTTCGTCAAGGGCGCAGTGGCCGCAACGCCCGCCACGCCTCGCTTCAACCTGACCGACGATCCTTACTTCAGCGATGGCATGCGCCTGGTCGTGCTGCTGGCACCGCAACCCGTTCCGCCCGACAGCGTGCGGAACCTGCTCTGGGAGCAGTCAGGCGCGCCGATTGCCGAGGGCCAGAGCGAGGCGGCCAAGCGGAACGTCAGGCCGCTCGGCGAGGCGGGCGCTCAATAGGACTCGTTGAGTGCGCCGGCGACCAGGCCGCGCAGTTGCTGCTCGCCGAAGCTCGGCATTGGCCTGCCATTGACGAAATATTCTGGCGTCGCAGTCACCTTCAGTGCCCGGGCGTCAACGCGGTCACGTTCCATGCGTTCGGCCACCGCGGGCGAGTTCATGTCGGCCTGCAGCCGCTCCATGTCCAAACCCAGGCTGGCGACCAGCTGCATGACCACGTCCGGATCGACCCGGTGATGAACAGCCCACTGCGCCTGCGTGGCAAACAGCCCCTCGAGTGTCTCCCAGTACTTGTCCTGCGCGCGGCTGGCTTCGAGGACGCGGATCGGGACTTCGGACCCTTCATGCAATGCCACGTGGCGCGTGGAGAGGCGGATCTTGCCGGGATGGTCCGCCATGAGCTGCTTCACGACCGGGAAGAACGCGGCACAGGTTTCGCAGGCCGGATCCAGGAATTCGACGACGTGGACCCTGGCTGTCGCTTCGCCCAACGACGGCGAATGTTCGCTGGCGAGTGCCGCTGCGGACGATCCGTCGCCGGAGCCCGTCGCGGTGGCCGCTTGCTGGCTCACGTATATGAAGAGACCGACCGCGGCGAACATCAATGCAAAAAGGGCGACCGCGAGCAATCCCGGGCGCGCCGCGAGACGGCTGGCTACGGCAGGCGGAGCGCCAGGAGCTGCGGACGGTTCCGCTTGTTGGTTTCTCTTCGTCTTGCGGCTCAAGTTTCTTGCCTCCGGGTAGCGATACCATCGCCAGGGCAGGCATCCTAGTGGCGAGCCACGCCAGGCCGCAAGGAGCTGGCCACTCGCGACGAACACCTCCTGCGGGGGGTGGGAATGCAGGCGGGCCGTCGCGAGCGCCAGTGTTCTGAGGCGCGATCCGGGTCAGAAGGCGAGGTTGCCGATCAGACGCACCATTCGTCCATCCGGCCCCTCGTCGTTGCGGCTCACCACTTCGCCGTAACTCAGCTTGACTGACGCCCGGAGACTGAAAGAAACGTTGATCGTGCCGCCGAGTTCGAACGCGCGCTGGGCATCGTCGTTGCTGCGGCCATCCGTGCTGGTTTCGCCGCCATGGACGTATTGCCCGTCGAGCGAGACCCACACGGCCTTGTGCACGTTGCGCGTGAGATGCGCCTCGATCCGCAGCAGGGCGTCCTGACTCGTGGTAGACGCGCCGCGCGGATCGTCGTTGTCGCCAAAAAAATGGATGGATGGCAACAGCTCGATGGTCGTCAGGGCCGGGTCGAGGTACGACTGGCCGAAGTACCAGGCCATCGGCGTGCCCAACTGGAGTGCCCAGCGATTGCTGCCGACGTTGAGGAATTGCTCTTCATCGTAGCTCCCGACTGGCACCGTGATCTTCGCCAGCGCCCCGAGCGCATAGCCCGGCTGGTACGCGACGAATTCCTGCGCCGTCATCGGCGGCGGGCCCACGACGCCGACGATGGCGCCGAGAATGGGATCGCCGAGCCCACTGCTACTGCCGTTGATTCTGCTGAACGGAGGCTCGAGCTTGCCGGATACCTCGCCGTAGGGAAGCACGCCGAATACCGCTGCCTGCTTCCCCGCCAGCGCGAACGAGTGCGTGACCTGCGCCAGCAGCAGGTCGACATCGATGTCACCGCCCTGAATGATCGAACTCGGGTCCGCGGTCTGGTTGCCGCGCAGGGATAATCCATACGCCGACAGCAGGTTGGTGCCATTGGGAACGACCTGGTACGCACGCGGACCATCGCCCTGCGCCAGGGCCGGACCTGCAACCAGCAAATTGGCTGCCAGCAGCATGAGCATGGCAACCACACGACGCGGCATCGACATTCAAAAGAACTCCCTTATGCCGGTCGCGCAATGGCAACCGGTCGTTTTGATGCAACCCAGTATTTAGATGGCTTTGGAATGTGTCCAATGCATAATGGTCAACACTGTGTTGCGCTGAGCTCATCTCGTGGACCTCCGACAACTCCGTCACGTGCTGGCCCTGGACGAAGCCCGCAATTACCTGCGCGCAGCGCAAACACTCCACCTCAGCCAATCGGCACTCAGCCGCAGCATCCAGGCACTGGAAGCAACGCTGGGGGTGACGCTGTTCGATCGCGACAAGCGCAAGGTCGAACCGACGGCGTTCGGACTGCTGCTGATCGAACATGCCAGGAAGGTCGATCTCGCCGCGCGTGAAATCGAACGTGATTTCGCGCTGGCCCGCGGCCTCGAAACCGGCGAGCTCAGCATCGGTGCCGGGCCTTATGGCGGCGCCGCCCTGGCGGCAAAGGCGGTCGGCCAGCTGTGCGCGAAGCACCCGAACCTGCGGACCACCGTCGTGATCGGTCCGTGGCGAGAGCTTCCGGATCGTCTGCGCTCGCGCGAGATCGACCTCATGGTGGCCGAGGTACGTACCCTCCGCGGCAAGGATGAGTTCGAGGTGACTGAGTTCGTGTCCCATCCATCCGTGGTTGCATGCCGGCCGGGGCATCCGTTGCTCGGCGAAGATCGACCCGACATCAGTGCGGTGTTCCGCTATCCGCTCGTCGGACCCCGCGCGCCTGCCGCGGACGTGGAAGCCATCCTGCAGCTGGCGCCCGCCGCAGCGCTCCCGGAGCTGCGTCGCCGCGGCTACCTGGCGGTCACGTGCGACAGCCTGCCGGTCCTCAAGACGGTGCTGCAGAACTCCGACGCGCTCTGCCTGATGAACCTGTTCATGATCGCCGATGAACTGCGCGCAGGTACGCTCGCGGCATTGCCGCCTCACTTCGATTTCGAGGGTCGCGGCACGTTTGGCGTGGCGTGGCTGCGTGGCCGCACACTCTCGGCGCCGGCACGCGCGTTCGTCGAACTGCTGCTGCAGCACGATGCAGAATTGCATCAGCTCGAGCAAGAGCTGGTGCAGTCAGCCTGGGCACAGTGACCCACACGACGCTTTCTTTGTAGTATTGATCGAGACGGCACAGGCGAATCTGCAAGTTTTCGCAACCACCACAGAGGGGAACCAGCATGGCGGCAAAGAAAAAGAAAACTGTTCGGCGTACGACGCTGCGCAGCTCGAAGGGAACCAAGCTCTACGCGGTGCGCAATGCGGATGGCACCTTCAAGGACATCCAGACCTACAAGCGCGCTCATTCGGCGGACCTGCGCAAGACCTCCAAGGCTGAGGCAACGACGACCAGGAAAGCGAAGAAGACCGTGAAGCCCAAGGCCGCCAAGAGCAAGGCGACCAAGAAGAAGGCTGCCGCCAAGTAAGGCGGACAATTGCAGTCCGCCGCGCGCTGCTGGCGCGGCGGGCGCCCTGGCGGAGCGTCTTCCCTGTCACGGGCGAAGCGTCAGATCTGTGCCAGCCGAAGCACTGCCGGAATCGCCCGGTTGGCCTTGCAGATCCCGCAACGACGCTTATTGGCTAGTGGCGACCGCACCCTGCTGCTACAAAGGCCGTTTAATCCCTGGAGGCTCCAATGAAGTCGTCGACGATTCTCTCGCTATCGCTGCTGGCGGTGGGTACCGCTGCCTGGTCGGGCGCTGCGCTCGCCGACTCGACGGCCGCGAACTGCGAGGTGCGCAAGGACGGCGAAGCCCAGAAAGGCAAGTCCGGGCCGTGCACGTTCTCGCAGCGCCAGGGCTTCATCGACATCGACCTGAAGAATGGCAATACCATCAGCCTGCGTCCCGGCAAGAATCCGGGCCAGTACAAGGACCAGGGCGACAACAAGGTCGTGCGGACCTCTGCCGGCGACACCGGCATGACGCTCAAGTGGGAGAACGGCAAGCGCATCAACATCACCTGGGGCGGGGCCAACTCCTACGGCAACGCGACGCACGGCGCGGGCGGCAACCACAGTGCGGAATACCAGCGCGGCTATAACGACGGGCTGCGGGGCAACTGGGACCAGGACCGCCACAACCAGGATTACAAGGACGGCTACAGTGCGGCCGAGGCTGCGGGTGGTGACAAAGGCAAAGGCGGCCAGCATTCCGGGCAGGGCAATTACAGCATCAACCAGCTTGGCGATGGCCGCTTCGAGGTGGTGTGGTCGAAGCCGTTCTGCTCGGTGCTGATTGGTCGCAAGGGTGGCATCAGCCAGACGACCGAGGACTGCACGGCCCAGCAGATCGACCGCTCCCGCGAAGTGGGCCAGCGCGGGTACTGATCGGGCGACGGATACTGCGGAATCATTGCAACGCTTTCCGGATAGTCAACGCGACTGGGCGTGCCGATAATCTGCACGCCCGGCGCCCGCCAGTTTGCCGCCGAAGCCACCCCCTCGGTGGCGATTGACGGAGCGCCGTGGTCTCCCCGGGATTGCGCGATTCGCTCATAAACCAAGGTGTTCGAGTGCGAACCGCAAGGGATCGCCCGACACCGTTATCCGGCCCTCGAACGGGTTGCCAAGTTCGAGGATCAGGAAGATCGCGCAGGCGACAGAGAATGCACTGATGATCAGGATGCCCGTCATCGTGCGATGGCGCGGGGCAAACAAGGCGTAGCCGGCGAATGCGGCCGTGAGCCAGAACGTCAGGATCACCAGGAACGCGTTCGGCATGGCCGATCGCTGGCCCGAAAAGATACCCCAGCGTGCCGCGAGCAGCGATTCCGTGGTGTCGAGCGCGCGCGACTTCAACCATTGCTGGTTTCCCGTCTTCGCCTCGAGACTGGCGATCAGGGTGCCGATCCGCTCGAACTCCTGGGCCGGATTCGCCTCGATCTGCGCCAGTGCCGCGCCCGGCTCTGCAACCCAGACCTGCTTGATGCGCTGGTCGAGCGCGCTCCGCAACGTGCCGCGGATCTCCGTCGTCTCAGGGCCATAGCGGGCGAGCAGGCGATCCAGTGCGACGACGTCCGCAGCGGTGTGCTCCACGGCGGCCCCCACTTTCGTGAACGAGTCCTGCGCGGAGGCGGTCACCAGGCCAAGTATCAGGGCGGTCATGGTCGCAATCAGCCCGCTGACTTCCTTCATCGAGCTCTGGGTATCGTTATCGAGGTGATGAGGCGGCAGACGCTTGCGCAGCCACATGCCGAGCAGCATGCCGGCCAGGGTGAACGCAAACACGATCGCGCCAGTTGCAGTCGGGCTCAAGTGGATGCCTCGCGGTGACCGGGCCGGTCAACCGTTGAAAATCTAGCGCCGAGTGTAATCCGTGCGACGGATCAGGCGCATCGCGTGAGAAATGTCCGCCGCGCAGTTTGCCGCGCGGCGGACGGAGTCACGCGGGGAGCAGTTTGCTGCCTAGCGACCCGCGGTTGCGCAATTGGCGGGAACGGCGGCGGTCCGAGCGCATGCGCCCGACCCTCAGCACCTTGCGGAACACTTCCGCCACTGATTGGTACAGGTCCACCCCGACGTCGCTACCGACGACGGACTCGCCATCGGCCAGGTGCACATGCACGAGACAGCCCTTGTCGGGCCCGCCGCGACGCGCGCCGTTCACGTCGAACAGGCGCACCGAAACCTGCAGGATCGGCCGGCCGATGCCCTGCACCAGGCGCACCGTCTCGCGCTGCACCGCGGACCGCAAACCTTCGGTGAGGACGAAGCCTCGGGCTTTGACGTCTGTCTTCATGTCACTTTTCCTCCTTGGTTGACTTGCTGTCAGTGAATCAGCGCGACAAGAGGGCCAGCGTCCACACGATGCGACGGACAGTACGTGACGCACGTGGGCTGCCCAGGCCGGCGCGCATCGCGGTGGGGATGCGGGACTGCAAGGTCGAGGGATTCATCACGGGCTCCTTGAACGAACGGGAAACGAATCTCGTCGCTGTTCCGACATGGCGCCGACAGGGTCGGCGTCAGAGGGGCCCGGAACACGAATACGCGAAATATACTTCGTATTTATTCGTTGTCAAGCCGTTTGCGCAGGCGAGAGTTACGGAGTGGACATGGATTTCGAACCGCCACGGGTCAAACGCAGGCGCGCCGACCGCTGACATCCCCGCAGCCGATCACGGTCTAGCATGAGCTCTGCCTGACCGGACGGCCCAACGGCCGCGCCCGTAGTCCGGGCTGCAGGGAGCGATGCGCGTTGGACATGCCGGACGTCCGAATACGAGATCCGGCGCGACGACTGCTGACGCGGTTGGTGGCGCTGGCGGCTCAAGGCGAGCCGGCCCAGGAAGAACCGCCACTGCGGGCGGAGCTCTTCAGCACGGAGCAACTCGAGCACCACGGCGAATTCCTGGCCGGTACGCACGCGCCCGGGCCCGACAGGGTCGGGCCGGACCGGCTGCTGCCCCGTCTCGACGCGAACGAAGCCGTGCTGCGCCGGGTGTTCGAGCAGTTGACGCAGGCGGTCCTCGCCAGCCGTCGAGTGACTCCGGCCAGTGAATGGCTGCTCGACAACTTCTACCTGGTCGAGGAACAGGTCCGCACCGCAAGGCGCCACCTGCCGCGCAATTACAGCCGGGAATTGCCGCGACTGGCGACCGGAGCCTCAGCCGGGTTTCCGCGCGTCTATGACCTGGCGCTCGAGCTGATCTCGCACGGCGACGGCCGCGTGGACCTGGAGGACCTGACCCGGTTCATCACGGCTTATCAACGCACCAACACGCTGAACCTGGGCGAGCTCTGGGCCGTCCCGATCATGCTGCGGCTTGCTCTGATCGAGAACCTGCGCCGCGTCGCGTTGCGGATTTCCATCGGGCGGGACGAGCGCGACCTCGCGGCTGACTGGGCGCGGCAGATGATCACGACCGTCGACGAGGATCCGAAAAGCCTGATCCTCGTGATCGCCGACATGGCACGCTCGAACCCGCCGATGAGCTCGTCGTTCGTGTCGGAACTGGTGCGCGAGTTGCAGGGCCAGAACCCATCGCTCGCACTCGCACTCAACTGGGTCGAGCAGCGGCTGGTCGAGGATGGCACGACGACCGAACAGATCGTGCAGGCTGGAAGCCAGAATCAGGCTGCGGACCAGGTCACGCTGGGCAACTCGATCGGCAGCCTGCGCTTTCTCTCCGCGGTCGACTGGCGGCTGTTCGTCGAGACGATGAGCGCGGTACACCAGCGACTGCTGGCCGATCCCGCCGGTGCCTACGCGACTATGGATTTCGGCACGCGCAATCGCTACCGCGCCGTGATCGAGCGCATCGCCCGCCGCAGCGAACGATCCGAAATCGAGGTGGCAGAGGCGGCGGTCGAGCTGTCACAGCAGGTCGCTGCGTCGGCCGCCTTCGCCGGTGGCGTTGCCGACCTTCCCGTCGAGGAACTCCGCCGCACCCACGTCGGCTACTTCCTGATCGACCGCGGCCGCACCCGGCTCGACCGCGTCACGCGATATCGTCCCTCGCTCGCCGAGCGCCTGCGCGCACCCATCCGTCGCCGGCCATTGCGCAGCTACCTGGGCGCCGCCGGGCTCGTCACCGTCGCGCTCGTCGCATCGACGTGGCCGCTCGTTCGTTTTGACGCGCTGCCGGCGTGGGGCCTGGGGCTGCTGCTGCTCGCCGTGGCGATCGGCGCCAGCCAGCTGGCGCTGACGCTGATCAACATGCTGGCGATTTCGCTCGTGAAACCTCGCAGCCTGCCGCGACTCGATTATTCCGCGGGGATTCCGCCGGCCTCGCGCACTGTCGTCGTCGTACCGACGTTGCTCGGCTCGATCGCGCGCGTTGACGAACTGGTCGAAGCACTCGAGATACGCTTCCTGGCCAACCGGGATCCGCACCTGCACTTCGGCCTGCTGACAGATTTCGCCGATGCCGACAGCGAACACCAGCCGGATGACGAGGCACTGCTCCACCGCGCGCGCGCGAGGATCGAGGGGCTGAACCATACGTACGGGCGGGATGCGTTCTTCCTGCTGCACCGCCCCCGCCGCTGGAATCCGGCCGAGCGGGTCTGGATGGGCGAGGAGCGCAAGCGCGGCAAGCTCGCCGACCTGAACTGGCTGCTGCGCCTCCCCGACCCCGCCACGCAGGCGGAGGAACGGTTCTCGCTGGTGGTCGGCAACGTCGCCGCGCTGGCCGGCACGCGTTTTGTCGTCACGCTCGACACGGACACCGATCTGCCCCGCGACTCGGTCCACCAGTTCGTCGGAACGCTGGACCACCCGCTCAACCGGCCCGTGTTCGACGCGCGCGGTGAGCGCGTCTGCACCGGCTACGGCATCCTGCAGCCGCGCGTGAGCCCGAGCCTGCCCGGCACGCATCGCTCGCTGTACGCGCGCCTGCACAGCGGTGAGTCGGGCATCGATCCGTACACTCGCACCGTATCCGACGTCTACCAGGACCTGTTCGACGAAGGCTCTTTCATCGGCAAGGGCATCTACGACGTCGATGCGTTCGAACGCGCGCTCGCGGGCAAGTTGCCAGCCAACCGCATCCTCAGCCACGACCTGCTCGAAGGCGGACATGCGCGCTCGGGCCTGCTGAGCGACGTCGAGTTGTTCGAGGACTACCCACCCACCTACGCGGCCGATGCGGCGCGGCGGTACCGCTGGGTGCGCGGCGACTGGCAGATCGCGAGTTGGGCGTTGCCGCGAGTGCCGGGCTCGACCGGTCCGCGTCGCCGCAATCCGCTCGACTCTCTCGGCCGCTGGAAGGTGGCCGACAACCTGCGCCGCAGCCTCGTGCCGATCGCGTTGCTGCTGCTGTTGCTGGTCGCCTGGACGACCTTGTCATCCCCGCTCGAGTGGACCATCGTCGTGCTCGTCGTGTTCGCAGCCGGACCCGCGCTGAGCACGCTGCAGCAGCTGTTGCACAGATCGAGCGACATCGGGTGGCCCATGCATCTCCGCGCCGCCATGCAGGGTGCCGTGATCCAATGGGCGCAGGCCGCGCTCGGGCTCGCGTTCCTGCCGCACGAGGCCTGGTCGAATGCGGATGCGATCCTGCGCACGACATGGCGAGTGTGCGTGTCGCGGCGGCGGTTGCTGCAGTGGAGCCCGTCCGGTGACCACGTGGGCAGCGACGCCTCCGGCCTGGCCGCCTCACTGCGGCTGATGTGGGTCGCGCCCGCGCTCGCAGTCGCGGCGATCCTTTACCTCGAAACCATGCGGCCGGCGGTGATCGAAGTGATCCTGCCGCTCCTGCTGCTCTGGCTGTCCGCGCCCCTGGTCGCATGGTGGATCAGCCGACCGCTGCTGCCAGCGGAGCCCAAGCTCGGGCGCGAACAGCAGGTTTTTCTGCGCACGCTGGCTCGCCGCACCTGGGCTTTCTTCGAGGAATACGTCGGGCCAGAAGACAACTGGCTGCCGCCGGACAACGTGCAGGAGCAGCCGAGCGTGGTCGTGGCCCACCGCACGTCGCCGACCAACATGGGGCTGGCACTGCTCGCCAACCTTGCGGCCTACGACTTCGGCTACCTGCCGACCGGCCGCCTGCTCGAACGCACGTCGCGGACGCTGCGCACGATGGCGGCGCTTGGACGGTACCGCGGCCACTTCTACAACTGGTACGACACACGGACGCTCGAACCGCTGCTGCCGATGTACGTCTCGACCGTGGACAGCGGCAACCTGGCCGCGCACCTGCTGACGCTGCGCGCAGGCCTGCTCGCGCTGCCCGACGATCCGGTCATCTCAAGACGTGTCTTCCGCGGCCTCGCTGACACTCTAGGCGTGCTGCGTCACGCGCAGGGCGGCCAGGGTTCGCCGGCACACGCCGAGTTGCGCGCCGAACTCGCGTCGGCGCTCGCGACCGGTGTCACGTCGCTGCACGACGCTCGCCTCAGGCTCGAGCGCATCGTCGAACTCGCGGCCGGCAGCGGGGGCTCGGACGCGAGCAGTTCGTCCGCGCATTCCGGCGTCGGCGACGTCACGCAGGCGTGGTACCGGGCTGTGTGTGAGCAGAGCCGGGCTGCGCGGGACGAGATCGCGTATCTCGCGCCGTGGACGCTGCTGTCACCGGCACCGGAGGGGCTCGAAGGGCTGCTGCCACCCGCGCACGTGCCGACGCTGCGGGAAATCGCGACCTACGCGGCTACGCTGACGCCTGCGCTCGAGACGGCACTGGCGGAGCGAGGGGATGACGCTCGCGCGATCGACTGGTTGCGGCAACTGAAGGACGCCGTTGTCGCCGGCAGCGCGCTGGCTGACCAGGAACTGGCGACCATGCAGCAGCTCGCCGAGCAGGCAGCGGAGTTCGCCACGCCGCAGTTCGACTTCCTCTACGACGCGACGCGGCGCCTGCTGGCGATCGGCTACAACGTGACGGAGCGCCGGCGCGACGCAAGCTACTACGACCTGCTCGCGTCCGAGGCACGGTTGAGCAGCTTCCTGGCCGTGGCGCAGGGACAATTGCCACAGGAAAGCTGGTTCGCGCTCGGTCGCCTGCTGACTCTGGCGGGCGGCGACTCGGTGCTGGTGTCGTGGAGCGGCTCGATGTTCGAGTACCTGATGCCGCAGCTCGTCATGCCGGCTTACGCGAATACGCTGCTTGACCACTCGAACCGAGCGGCCGTGCGACGGCAGATCGACTACGGACGCCAGCGCGGCGTGCCCTGGGGCATGTCGGAGTCCGGCTACAACGCGGTCGACGCGAATCGAAATTACCAGTACCGCGCATTCGGCGTGCCGGGCCTCGGCCTGCAGCGCGGCCTGGCCGACGAACTGGTGATTGCGCCGTACGCGTCGGCGCTCGCGCTGATGATCCAGCCCGAGGCCGCGTGCGAAAACCTGCAACGCCTCGCTGCGGATGGCGTGCTCGGGCAGTTCGGGATGTACGAGGCCGTCGACTACACACCCACTCGCGTGCCGCGCGGCCAGACGCGCGCAATCGTCCGTTCGTACATGGCGCATCACCAGGGCATGAGCCTGCTGGCACTCGCCGACCTGATGCTGCAGCACCCGCTGCAGCGGCGCTTCGCGTCGGACCCGCTGTTCCAGGCGACACTGATGCTGCTGCACGAACGGGTACCGCGGACTGCGGCGTTCCAGGCGCATCCTGCGGCGCTGCCAGTCACGCGCACGACCGGGCCGATCGCGCCGCCGGTGCGCATCGTGCGTTCGCTCGACACCCCGGTACCCGAGGCGCAGCTGCTGTCGAACGGCCGCTACCACGTGCTGGTGACCGCCGCCGGCGGCGGCTACAGCCGCTGGCGCGACCTCGCGGTGACGCGCTGGGAAGAGGACGCGACGTGCGATCCTGGCGGGAGCTTCTGCTACGTGCGCGACACGGCGACGGGCGAGTACTGGTCGAACACCTGGCAGCCGACGCGCAGACCGGCCGAGGAATACGAGGCCATCTTCACCGAGGGCCGGGCGGAGTTCCATCGTCGCGACCGCGTCGAGAACTGCATCATCGACACGCGCACCGAACTCGTCGTCTCGCCGGAAGACGACATCGAGCTGCGCCGCGTGCGCCTCATGAACCGGTCGGACGAGCCGCGGACCGTCGACGTCACGAGCTACGTCGAAGTGGCGCTTGCGCCGCCTGCAGCGGATGCCCAGCACCCGGCGTTCAGCAAGCTGTTCGTCCAGACCGAGATCGATTCCCGCAAGCGTGCGGTGCTCTGCACGCGTCGCCCGCGCGTACGCGGCGAGGAGTCGGGCTGGCTGGTTCACCTGATGGCGGTATCAGGGGCAAGCGCGGGTGAGATCTCGTTCGAAACGGACCGTGCCCGCTTCATCGGGCGCGGCCGCAGCGTTGCGGCGCCGCTGGCGCTCGACGGCAAGGGCCGTCTCTCCGGCAGCGCCGGCTCCGTGCTCGACCCGATCCTCGCCATTCGCCAGGAGATCGTGCTCGAGCCCGACGAGACGGCCACGATCGATATCGTCACGGGCGCGGCCGCGACACGTGAACTCGCCGAGCAATTGGCGGAGCGCTACCAGGACCGCCGTCTCGCGGACCGCGTCTTCGACCTGGCCTGGACGCACAACCAGGTCGTGCTGCAGCAATTCGGCATCTCGGAAGCCGAGGCGCAGGAATTCGAGCGGCTCGCGTCGATGCTGATATTCGCCAATGCCTCGATGCGCGCCGAGGCCAGTGCGATCGCGCGTAACCGACGCAACCAGACCGGTCTCTGGGGCTATGCGATCTCGGGCGACCTGCCGATCGTGGTGCTGCAGATCGGCGACATCGCCAACATCGGGCTGGTGCGGCAGATGCTGCGTGCGCGGGCCTATTGGAGGTCCAAGGGCCTGAGCCTGGACCTGGTCATCTGGACCGAGGACCAGTCCGGATATCGCCAGCACCTGCACGACGAGATCATGGGCCTGATCGCGGCGGGCGGTGAACAGAACGTGCTCGACCGGCCGGGCGGCGTGTTCGTCCGGCCAGCGGACCACCTTTCGCAGGAGGATCGACTGCTGCTGCAGTCGGTCGCGCGGCTCATCCTGGTCGACCGCCACGGCACGCTGTCCGAGCAGCTCAAGCGTCGCCGTGTTCCCGACGGCAAGTCGCCGCCCGCACTGCTGTTGCCGGCCGCGACCGCGCGCGCCGTGCGGCTTCCGGCGACGCCCTTGCCGCGCCGCACCGACCTTATCCTTGCCAACGGCTATGGCGGCTTCACGCAGGACGGTCGCGAGTACGTCGTCATGCTCGAACCCGGACGCGCAACGCCAGCGCCGTGGGTCAACGTCATGGCCAACGCGCATTTCGGTACGGTCGTCTCGGAGAACGGCACCGCTTACACCTGGGCCGAGAACGCGCATGAGTTTCGCCTGAGCCCGTGGCACAACGACCCGGTCACCGATGCGAGCGGGGAAGCGATCTACGTCCGCGATGAAGACAGCGGGCGCGTCTGGTCCCCGTCGCCGGGACCCGCGCCCGGCGTGGGCGGCTACATCAGCCGGCACGGCTTCGGCTACAGCGTGTTTGAACACGTCACCGCCGGCATCCGCACCGAACTGACGGTGTTCGTCGCACTCGAGGCGCCAGTAAAGCTCTCGGTGCTGAAATTGCGCAACGATTCGCAGCAGACACGTCGACTGAGCGTGACCGGATACGTCGAGTGGGTACTCGGCGACCTGCGACCGAAGACGGCCATGCACGTCACGACCGAGATCGATCCCAAGACGGGTGCGCTGTTCGCGCGCAACGCGTTCAGCATCGATTTTGCGGATCGCGTGGCGTTCTTCGACGTCGACGAGACGAGTCGCGGCGTCACTGCGGATCGCACCGAGTTCATCGGCCGCAATGGCTCGCTGCAAAGGCCGGCAGCGCTGTCACGCGCCCGTCTCTCAGGCAAGGTCGGCGCGGCCCTCGACCCCTGCGCGGCGATGCAGGTGATGATCGAGCTCGCGCCGGGGCAGGAGCGACAGGTGGTCTTCCGGCTCGGAATCGGCCACGGCAGCGAGGACGCTCGCGCACACGTGACCGCCTTCCGTGGCGCCACTGCCGCTCGCAATGCGCTCGAGGCCGTCTGGGAATACTGGAAGCGAACGCTCGGCGCGGTGCAGGTGGAAACCCCCGACCCGACCGTCAACGTGCTGGCGAACGGCTGGCTGCTGTACCAGACGCTGGCGTGCCGGATGCTCGCACGCAGCGGCTATTACCAGTCGGGCGGCGCGTTCGGCTTCCGCGACCAGCTGCAGGACGCGATGGCCCTGATCCATGCCGAGCCACAGCGACTGCGCGCGCACCTGCTGCGCTGCGCGCCGCGCCAGTTCGTCGAAGGCGACGTCCAGCACTGGTGGCATCCGCCATCGGGCCGCGGCGTGCGCACGCGCTGCTCGGACGATTACCTCTGGCTGCCGCTTGCGACCTGTCGCTACGTCCTCGCGACCGGCGACACCGGCGTGCTCGACGAAGTATCGCCCTTCCTCGAGGGCCGCCCGGTCGGACCCGCGGACGAGTCGTATTTCGACCTGCCGGTCCGTTCGGGTGAGTCGGCGACCTTGTACGAGCACTGCGTACGCGCCGTGCGGCATGGACTGCGGCTCGGCAGCCACGGCCTGCCGCTGATGGGATCGGGCGACTGGAACGACGGCATGAACCTGGTCGGGATCGGCGGCAAGGGCGAGAGCGTCTGGCTCGCATTCTTCCTGTGCGAGGTGCTGCGGCAGTTCGCGCAACTGGCGCGCATGCGGTCCGACCATGCCGTTGCCGATGAGTGCGAAGCTGCGGTACTCGAACTGCGTCGTGCAATCGACCTGCACGCGTGGGATGGCGAGTGGTACCTGCGGGCCTTCTTCGACGACGGCACGCCGCTCGGGGCCGCGACGAACCCGGAGTGCCGCATCGACTCGATCGCGCAGAGCTGGTCGGTGCTTTCGGGCGCGGGTGACCCGGCGCGATCACGCCAGGCCATGGAGTCGCTCGACCGGCACCTCGTGCGGCGCCCGGAGAGGCTCGTGCGTCTGCTCGATCCACCGTTCGACGACTCGGACCTCGAGCCCGGGTACATCCGCGGCTACGTGCCGGGGGTGCGCGAGAACGGCGGCCAGTACACGCACGCGGCAATCTGGGCTGCAATGGCCTTTGCCGCGACAGGCGACACCGGGCGCGCCTGGGAGCTCTTCAAGATCATCAATCCCGTGAACCACGCGTTGACCCAGGCCGACGCCGACGTCTACAAAGTCGAGCCGTACGTCGTGGCCGCCGACGTCTACGCAGCGCCTGCGCATCTCGGACGCGGCGGCTGGACGTGGTACACGGGCTCGGCCGGCTGGATGTACCGACTCGTGCTCGAGTCGCTGCTCGGGCTGCGGCGCGAAGTCGACCGGCTGCGGTTTGAACCACGCCTGCCGGCAGCGTGGCCGTCGTACACGGTGCACTACCGCTACCGCGAAACCGCGTACCGAATCGTGGTCAGGCGCCAGCCGGCGGGCCCAGACGCCGCGCCGGGTTCCGTCGCGATCTTCGTCGACGGCGCGGCAAGTCGCGAAGGCTTTGTCGCGCTCGTCGACGACCGGCGCCCGCACGAAGTCGAAGTCAGGGTGGTCGATGGCACCCTGGTGCCAGCAGCTGCAGCGACTCTGTCGGCTTCAGGTTTTCTTGAAGAGCCCCAGCGCACGCAGGATGAAGATCAGCGCGATCGCGCCGATCAGCGACACCAGGAAACTCATGATGCCGCCGGCCGCTACCAGTCCCAGCCCGGAGGCGACCGCCGAACCGAGTAGCGAACCCACGATGCCGACCAGCACGTTGGCGACCAGGCCCATCTGGGCATTCGTCTTCATGACGATGCTCGCGAGCCAGCCGACCACGCCACCAATGATCAAGGAAACGATCCAGCCCATGTTCATGCTCCCTTCGTTGTCATCGCAACAGCTTGCCGGCCATGCCGAGGATGTCGTCCAGCGGATTGCCGTCGCCATCGAGATCGAGCATCGAAGCCAGTCCCGGCGCGCCGCCGCCGCTCGAGGCCTGGCCACCGAGCATGCCACCCAGCAGGTCGCCGAGTCCGCCGCCGTTTGGTGCAGGGGCCGCAGACGCGCTGTGCTGCTTGGCCATGTAGCCTGCCACCAGCATCGCCAGCATCGGCAGCATCTTCTTGAGCAGCGCAGGATCGAGTCCGGTCTGGTTTGCGGCGTGTTGCGCAGCGGTACGGCTCACGTCCGGCGAACCGAAGATCTGTCCGAGGACATCGTTGCCGCGGCTCACGTTCGTCTGTTGCGGACTGAGCACGTCGTCGAGTAGGCCCCCGCCGCCGAGGTTGCCCAGCATGCCAGCCAGCCCTTCGAGACCGGAGGGTTGCGCCTGCGCCTGGTTCTTGAAGCCACCAAGCAGTGCCGGAAGCAATGCTGCGGCGCCGCTCGCAGCCTGCTTTTCGCTGATGCCAAGCTCCCGCGCCACGGACTGCAGCCCGCCCATCTCGCCGATCACGTCCAGGATCTGCACGCTACGTTCTCCTCGTCTGTTGTCCCGGTCGATCGATTCGACTGGTTTGTTGTGGCCGTTGTCTGCAATGCCCTGCCGTTCTGTCTTGTGCAGCCTTGCGCAGGGCCGTCCGGACGCTACCATCGATTGACTACCGCTGACCACCCCGCCCGCTCTCCCGGCCTGCGGTTGCAACGCACCAAATTTTCACACGCCTGCCCCTGTGCGCCGCCCCGCGGCGAGATCAGCATTCCAGCTCTCGACTTCATGCACTGGAGCGCCGTCATGGACTGGTGGGTCTTCCTTCTGTCGCTGGTCCTCGGCATCACGACCTACGGGCTGTATCGCCTGGTCGCCAAGCTGGGGGGCGCGCCGTGACCACTGTGGAACTCGTCGGACTGGTCGTCGTGATCGCCCTCGGGGCTTACCTGTTCGTGGCGCTGCTGCGTCCGGAGAAATTCTGATGACTGGCCCAGGCTTACTGCAGATCGTGCTGTACGTTCTGGTGCTGGTGGCACTGGTGCGGCCGCTTGGCGGGTTCATGGCCAGGGTCTACCAGGGTGAGCACACCTGGCTGGCGCCGGTGCTTGGTCCGCTCGAGCGATTGATCTACCGGGTGGCAGGTGTCGATCCGGCAAGCGAGCAGGACTGGAAGCGCTACACGCTGGCTTTACTCGCCTTCAACCTCGCAGGGTTCGTGGTCGTGTACCTGCTGCAGCGATGGCAGGGCGTGTTGCCGCTCAACCCCCAGGACTTCGGCGCCGTGACGCCCGATTCCGCGTTCAACACCGCAGTCAGCTTCGCCACCAACACCAACTGGCAGGGCTACGGCGGCGAAAGCACGATGAGCTACCTGACCCAGATGCTGGGCCTGGGCGTCCAGAACTTCGTTTCCGCGGCCTCGGGCATGGCCGTGCTCATCGCGCTCAGCCGCGGATTCTCGCGCCGCGAGGCGACGGGCATCGGCAATTTCTGGGTCGACCTCACGCGCAGCACGCTCTACGTCCTGCTGCCGCTATCCACGCTGCTCGCCGTGGTGCTGGTGAGCCAGGGCGTCGTGCAGAGCTTCGCGCCCTATCGGCAAGTGACGCTGGTCGAGCCGGTCACGATCCAGGTCGCCGCAAGAGACGCCAGCGGCGCGCCGATCGCTGACGCGACGGGCCAGCCGGTGCTGCAGGACGAGCAGGTCACGGAACAGACGCTCCCCCTCGGCCCGGCGGCCAGCCAGATCGCGATCAAGCAGCTCGGTACCAACGGCGGCGGCTTCTTCAACGTCAACTCGGCGCACCCCTTCGAGAATCCCACGCCGCTGTCGAACTTCCTGGAAATGCTGGCGCTGCTGCTGATCCCGGCAGCGCTCTGCTACACATTCGGTCGCGCGGTGGGCGACACGCGGCAGGGATGGGCGTTGCTCGCTGCCATGCTGGTGATCTTCGTCCCACTGGTCTTCGGCGGCTATGCAGCCGAGCAGGCGGGCAACCCACGTCTCGCCGCGAGCCTCGTGGACCAGCAGGCTTCCGGCTTGCAGCCCGGCGGCAACATGGAGGGCAAGGAGGCACGGTTCGGCATCGCAAATTCGACTCTGTGGGCCGCCGCCACGACCGCAGCTTCCAACGGCTCGGTCAATTCGATGCACGGCTCCTTCACGCCGCTGGGCGGCCTGGTGCCGCTGTGGCTGATGCAGCTGGGAGAGGTGGTCTTCGGCGGCGTGGGCAGCGGCCTCTACGGCATGCTCATGTTCGCGGTGGTGGCGGTGTTCATTGCCGGGCTGATGGTCGGACGGACGCCGGAATACCTCGGCAAGAAAATCGAGGCGTACGAGGTGAAGATGGCTTCGCTCGTGCTCTTGATCCCCTGCTTCGTCGTGCTGCTGGGCACCGCAATTGCCAGTGTCGTGCCGGAGGCCGCCGCAAAGGTCGGCAATCCAGGGTCGCACGGCTTCTCCGAAATCCTGTATGCATTCAGCTCGGCCGGCAACAACAACGGCAGTGCGTTCGGAGGCCTCTCGGCCAACAATCCCTTCTACAACTTCACGCTCGGTGCGGCGATGTGGATCTCGCGCTACTGGCTGATGATCCCGGTGCTCGCGATCGCCGGCAGCCTGGCTGCAAAACGGACCGTGGCTGCAACCGCAGGCACGCTGCCGACGCACACGCCGCTGTTCGTCACGCTGCTCGTCGGGGTCGTGCTGCTCGTCGGCGCGCTCACCTTCGTGCCGGCGCTGGCGCTCGGCCCCGTGATCGAGCACCTGCAGATGATCAATCCCTGAGGGCCTGTCATGTCGCAAGTCGTCACTGCAAGACGCAACCATCTCACCGGCCCGATCGTGCTCACCGGAATTGCGGACTCCTTCCGCAAGCTGGATCCGCGGGTGCAGGTGCGCAACCCCGTGATGTTCGTGGTATTCGTCGGCAGCCTGCTGACGACGATCCTCGGCATCATGGCCCTGACCGGAGCCGGCGAGGGGGTTGGCCAACCCGGGTTCGTACTGACGATTGCCGGATGGCTTTGGCTCACCGTGCTGTTCGCCAATTTCGCCGAGGCCGTCGCGGAGGGTCGCGGCAAGGCACAGGCCGCGGCACTGCGGTCCACGCGCCGCGAAGTGCAGGCAAAACGCCTGGGGGAAGGCCGACGATCGGATCGCTGGGAGTCCGTCTCTGCCAACAGCCTGCGCAAGGGCGACTTCTTCCTGGTCGAGGCCAGTGAATCGATTGCCGCCGACGGCGAAGTCGTCGAAGGCGTCGCATCGGTCGACGAGAGCGCCATCACCGGCGAATCCGCGCCGGTGCTGCGCGAAGCCGGCAGCGACTTCTCGTCGGTGACCGGCGGCACACGGGTGCTGTCCGACTGGCTGGTCGTGCGCGTCACCAGCGACCCGGGCGAGTCGTTCCTCGACCGGATGATCGCCATGGTCGAGGGCGCCAGGCGCGGCAAGACGCCGAACGAGATCGCGTTGTCGATCCTGCTCGCGATGCTGACGCTGGTGTTCCTGCTCGCTACTGCGACGCTCGCGCCATTCTCGGCCTTCGCCGTGGCGACCGCCGGCGGCGGCGCGGTGGTCTCGATCGTGGTGCTCATCGCCCTGCTCATTTGCCTGATCCCGACCACGATCGGCGGCCTGCTCTCCGCCATCGGCATCGCTGGCATGGACCGCATGGTCCGCGCCAACGTGATCGCGACTTCCGGGCGCGCGATCGAGGCCGCGGGCGACGTGGACGTGCTGCTGCTCGACAAGACCGGCACGATCACGCTGGGCGACCGGCAGGCCGCAGCGTTCCACCCGGCGCCCGGCGTCTCCGAGCAGGACCTCGCCGACGCGGCGCAGCTGGCCTCGCTCTCGGACGAGACGCCCGAGGGACGCTCGATCGTCGTGCTGGCCAAGCAGAAGTTCCAGTTGCGCGGGCGGGATCTCGCTTCGCAGCCGCACGTGTTCTACAAGTTCTCAGCGCAGAGCCGGACCAGCGGCGTCGACTTCGAGGGGCGCCTGCTGCGCAAGGGGGCCGCAGACGCCATCGAGCGCTTCGTCGCGGAACAACACGGACCCTGGCCGAGCTGCGCTGAGCAGGATCGTCGACGACGTGGCGCGGCAGGGCGCGACGCCGCTGGTCGTGGCCGATGGAGCGCGGGTACTCGGTGTCGTCGAGTTGCGCGACATCGTGAAGGGCGGCATCCGCGATCGCTTCGCGCGAACTGCGGCAGATGGGCATCACCACCGTGATGGTGACCGGCGACAACCGACTCACCGCGGCGGCGATCGCCGCCGAGGCCGGCGTCGACGACTTCCTCGCCGAGGCCACGCCGGAGGCGAAACTCGCGCTGATCCGCAAGTACCAGGCCGAGGGACACCTGGTGGCGATGTGCGGCGACGGCACCAACGACGCACCCGCGCTCGCGCAGGCCGACGTCGCGGTGGCGATGAACTCGGGCACGCAGGCCGCGAAAGAGGCCGGCAACATGGTCGATCTCGACTCCAATCCGACCAAGCTGATCGAGGTCGTCGACGTCGGCAAGCAGATGCTGGTGACGCGCGGCGCGCTCACGACGTTCTCGATCGCGAACGACGTCGCCAAGTACTTCGCCATCATCCCGGCGGCGTTCGCCGCCACCTACCCGGCGCTCAATGCGCTCAACGTGATGGGGCTGGCGAGTCCGCAGAGCGCCATCCTGTCGGCGGTGATCTTCAATGCCCTGATCATCGTGGCGCTGGTGCCACTCGCCCTGCGGGGCGTGCGCACGCGCGCAGCCTCCGCCGTGCACCTGCTGCGCCGCAACCTGCTGGTCTACGGCCTCGGCGGCATCGCTCGTTCCGTTCGTCGGCATCAAGGCTGATCGACGTGCTGCTCGCGTCGTTCGGTATCATTTGAGGTAAGGTGATGGACACTATCCTTCGTCCGTGTCTCGGCGTCTTCGTGATGCTAACTCTCGTCACCGGCGTGGCGTACCCGCTGGTCGTCACAGGCATCGGTCGAATCGCGTTCCCGTCGCCAGGCGGACGGCAGCGCGATCGAGCGCGAAGGCCGTGCGGTCGGCTCCGACCCTGCTCGGGCAGTCGTTCTCCGGCCCGGGGTACTTCTGGAGTCGCCCTTCGGCCACAGGTCCGCAGCCCTACAACGGCGCGGCTTCGTCCGGCACCAACCAGTCGCCCACGAATCCGGCGCTCGCCGAAGCTGTCGCCCTGCGTGTCGCGGCTTTGCGCGCGACGGATCCCGGCAACGCCGACCCGGTGCCGGTGGACCTCGTTACTGCCTCCGGCAGCGGCCTCGATCCGCACATTTCCCTGGCTGCCGCGGAGTATCAGGTCGCGCGCGTGGCACGCGCGCGCGGCATGGAACCCGATCGCGTGCGCGACATCGTCGCCGACGCATACCCAGGACCGCACGTTCGGCGTGCTCGGCGAGCCTCGCGTGAACGTGCTCGCAACTGAACCTGGCGCTGGACGCGGCGCCCTAGCATGAGCGACGCCGCCCGCCCGGACCCGGACCGACTGCTGGCGGCGGTCAAGCGCGACGAGGCGCGCGCGAGGCGCGGTCGACTGCGAATTTTCTTTGGCGCATCGGCCGGAGTCGGCAAGACGTACTCGATGCTCGAGGCCGCGCGCTCGGCGCGCGAGTCCGGCACCGACGTCGTCGTAGGCGTACGTCGAGCCGCACGGCCGGACGGAAACGGAACGCCTGCTCGAGGGCCTCGAGCTGCTGCCGACCATTGCCGGTGCGCTATCGCGGCATGACACGGCGCGAGTTCGATCTCGACGCCGCATTGCGCCGGCGCGCGACCATCACGCTGGTCGACGAACTGGCTCATTCGAACCTCGTCGATGGCGATCCGCCACCCCGCCACCCGAAGCGCTGGCAGGACATCGAGGAAATGCTGGAGGCAGGTCTCGACGTCTGGACGACGCTCAATGTCCAGCATCTCGAGAGCCTCAATGACGTGATCACCGCGATCACCGGGACGCGCCAGCAGGAAACCGTGCCGGACAGGATCCTGGATGACGCGTCCGAGATCGAACTGATCGACCTGCCGCCCGACGACCTGCTCGAACGGCTCAAGGCGGGCAAGATCTACGTGCCCGAGCAGGTGGGCGCCGCGCTGGAGCGGTTCTTCCGCAAGCCCAACCTGCTCGCGCTGCGCGAACTGGCGTTGCGCCGAACGGCGGACCGCGTCGATGCTGCCGCGCGCGAGTACACGGGCCGCGAACCGGTATCGCGTCCGTGGCTGGCGCGCGAGCGGTTCCTGGTCGGCGTCGGGCCGGATGACCAGGGCGAGGAACTCGTGCGGTTCGGCAAGCGCTTCGCCGATGCGCTGGACGCCGAGTGGATCGTGGTCGCCGTCGAGACGCCGCCGCTGCTGCGACTGGGCGAAGCAGAGCGGGACCGGCGCATCGAGGTGCTGCGGCTCGCCGAGTCGCTCGGCGCGGAGGCCGTGACCCTGGACGGGCCCACGGCCGCATCGGCGCTGCTGCAGTACGCGCGCACCCGCAACGTCACCCGGATCGTGGTGGGCGAGCCGAAGCGACGCGGGCTGCGGGGCTCTCTGGCGGCGATCGACGGTCGCACGAGTTGCTGGCCGCTGTCGGGGCATCGATGTATCGGTGATCGCACAGCGTGAGGCGTCGCGGGCGGCGGACGAGCGGCCGGCCGATCAGACTCGAGCCTCCTGAGATGCACTGGGACCGCTACGGCTGGGCGGCGGCGATCACCGCAGCCTGCACCGGCCTCGCACTGTTGATGTACCCGTTCTTCAGTGCCACGAACCTGGTCATGGTGTATCTGCTTGGCGCGGCGATTTCCGGACTGCGCCTCGGCCGGGGTCCAGCCGCGCTGACCGCGGTGCTGAACATTGCCTGCTTCAACTTCTTCTTCGTACCGCCGCGCCTGACGTTCGCCGTCTCCGACGCGCAGTACCTGGTGACGTTCGCGGTGATGCTGGCCGTCGCGCTGACCATCGCCCACTCTCATGGCCAACGTTCGCTTGCAGACTCGCGTCGCCGGTGCGCGCGAGCGACGCACTGCGCTGCTGTACGCAATGAGCCGCGAGCTGGCAGGAACGCGCGGCGCGGGCAGCATGGTTCGCGTTTCGATTCGCCATGTCGGCGAGACGTTTGCCAGCCAAGCAGCCGTGCTGCTGCCCGACGCGCACGGGCGAGTGCAGACGTCTCCCGCCGCAGGAGACGCCGCTTTTGCGGCCCCGGACCTGTCGATCGGGCAGTGGGTGTTCGACCATGGCCGCCCGGCGGGACTGGGCACGGATGCGTTGCCGGGCGCACCGGCCATCTATCTGCCGCTGGCCGGGTCGGAGCGGACGCTGGGCGTGCTTGCCGTGTTGCCCTCCAACAAGCGTCGCGTCCTGCTACCCGAGCAACGACACCTGCTCGAAACGTTCGCGGGCCAGATCGCACTGGCCATCGAACGTGCCCAGCTCGCAGAAGCTGCAGATGTCCGCGCGCGTGTCGGCCGAGACCGAATCGCTACGCAACACCCTGCTGGCCTCGATCTCCCACGACCTGCGCACGCCACTGGCCGTGATCACAGGCGCGAGCACGGCACTCGCCGACCCGGCGCTGACGATCGATGGCGAGGCGCGTGCGTCGCTCGCGCGGACGATTGCTTCGCGCGCGAACGACATGTCCGAGTTGATCTCGAACGTGCTGGACCTGATGCGCTTCGAATCGGGACACATACCCCTGCGCCGTGAATGGGAGACGATCGACGACCTCGTGGGCCTGGCGCTGAGCCGGGTCGAGTCCAGGCTCGGTGAGCGGCAGGTGGTCGTCGAACTGCCGGCCGACCTTCCGCCCGTCTATGTCGATGCGGCGCTGTTCACGCAGTTGCTGGTGAATCTGCTCGAGAACGCCGCGAAGCACACGCCGCCCGGAACGAGCGTCCGCATCTCGGGCACGTCCGCGGACGGTCACCTCTGCCTCATCGTCGAGGACGACGGTCCCGGCTTGCCGCCGGGCGATCCGGACCTGCTGTTTGCCAAGTTCCAGCGCGGACGCAGCGAAGGCGACGTACCTGGTGCCGGCCTCGGACTCGCCATCTGTCGGGCAATCGTTCACGCCCATGGGGGCAGGATCACCGCGGCCAATCGCGCAGTCGGCGGTGCCCGGTTCGCGGTCACTCTCCCGCTCGCGGACGAACCGCATGACTGACACGATGTTCCGGATCCTGGTGGTCGAAGACGACGCGGACCTGCGTGATGTCCTGCGGGCGCTGCTCGAGGCCGAGGGCTACCGCGTCATCCTGGCGGAGACAGCAGAACGCGCGCTGATCGAGGCGCGCAGTCACAAGCCCGACGCGCTGCTGGTAGACCTCGGCCTACCAGATCGCGACGGACAGGCGGTAATTCGCAATGTCCGCGAGTTCTCGCCGGTGCCCATCATCGTGCTGTCGGCCCGCGCAATGGAATCCGAGAAGGTGCTCGCGCTGGATGGCGGTGCCGACGACTATGTGACCAAACCGTTTGGTTCCACGGAGCTGCTGGCAAGGGTGCGTGCGGCCCTGCGGCGCAGCGTCCGGTCCACGCAGCAGCCGGAGACGCTGCGCATCGGCGGAATCGAACTCAACCTCGGCTCACGCGAGGCCGTCGGGCCTGGCGGCCGCGTGCATTTCACCCCGGTCGAGTACCGGCTGCTCAGCTGCCTCGCTTGCGGACACGGCCTCATCGTGACGCAGGAACAGATCATCCGCGAGGTGTGGGGCCCCGACCGGGTGACCGACACACGCGGCCTGCGGACGTACGTCAAGATGTTGCGCGAGAAGATCGAGCCCGATGCGACGAGACCTCGCTTCCTCGTCACCGAGCCGGGGGTCGGTTACCGGCTGATCGTGGAGCGGTGAGCAGGACGAGACCGCAGGTGAGGAGCGGGTGCTGGCCGAGAACCCGCTGTTCTCAATCTGCCATCGATCCGGCGGACCTGCGGGCTCCGCTCACATCTGCCGAAACACGTTCACCCGACTCCGTGCGACCGGCAGCACCTCTTCGCGCCCCTTGATGTGCAACTCCGCAGTGTCATTGTCGTGCCGCACTACCTGCGCGACTGCAGCGAGGTTCACGACGATCGCGCGGTGCACCTGCGCAAAGCACTCCGGATCCAGCTGGGCAATGAGCTCCTTCAGCGGCATGCGTATCACCGCCTCGCGTGGCCGCCCGCCATCGTCCCGCCACGCGACCACGGTGTACTTCTCCTCCGCCCGGAGGTAATCCACGTCCGCGACCGGAATCAGGCGCACCGTCGCACCGACGGAAGCACGGATCCAGCGCAGCGTGCCCGGCTGGGGTCGCGCGAGTCGCTGCGCGAGTTCTGCGAGCAACGCCTCCGTGGCGGCCACTGGCGCGGCGGTCCGCAACCGCTCGCGCAAGCGCTGCACCGTTTCGGCCAGCCGGGCCGGATCCACTGGCTTCACCAGGTAATCGAGCACGCCGTGCGCAAAGGCCTGCAGGGCGTACTGCTCGTGGGCGGTGACGAACACGAGGTGTGCGCCCGTGCCGATCGTACGCGCCGCGTCGATCCCGGTGGCGCCGGGCATCTGTACGTCCAGGAAGCACACGTCCGGGCGCAGCGCCTCGAAGCGTTCGACCGCCTCGCGACCGTTGCGCGCCTGCGCGACGATCTCGAGTTCGGGCCAGGCTTCGCGCAGCATGCCGGCGAGTGCATCGCGCAGCAGGGGCTCGTCATCCGCGATCAGCGCCGTGGGACGTTTCGTCATGCGCGGCCCCCCGCGCCGAGCGTCGGCACCGACCTCGCTGGAAACCAGATCGTGGCGTGCACCCCATGCGGCTCTGCCTCGCTGAGCTCGAGCCCGGCATCGGCGCCGAAGGCAAGCTGCAACCGCTCCCGCAGGGACGCGAGGCCGGTGCCAAGGCCACCGCCGGTCGGCTGCATGCCGATGCCGCTGTCCGTCACCGATGCAACGCAGCGACCGTCGTCGAGGCGCAAGCGCACGTCGATGCGGCCGCCTTCCTCGGCCGGGTCGACGCCGTGGCGCACGGCATTCTCGACGAGTGTGAGCAGGGACATCGGCGGACACTCCAGCGTCTCGGTTCCGGCTTCGGCATCGACTGTCCACGCGAGCCGGTCCGGCATTCGCATCTGCATCAGCTCGAGGTACGAGCGCACCAGCTGCAGCTCGTGGCCAATGGTAGTCACCGGGTCATGCAGGCGGGGGACCGCGGCTCGCAGGTACGCGATCAGGCTCGCGAGCACCTGCACCGCCCGCGGCGAGCCGGCCGCGACCAGCGCCTGCACGTTCGCGAGCGTGTTGAACAGGAAATGCGGCTCGACCTGCGCCTGCAGCAGCCGCAGGCGCGCGTCCACTGCGCGTCGCTCGAGCTGTTCGCGCTCGAGCCGGAATTCCAGCGCCTGTGTGCGCGCGAAAGCCTGTGTCTGGCGCAGCATGGCCCCCAGTGCTATCCACGGGCCAAACAGTACGCAGCCGAAGGTGAGCATGGCCCACCCCGCCAGCATGTCGCCGTCGGTGGCGAACGGAGGCGGTCCACGCTGCCACAGCCAGTACGCGAGCAGCGCCGTGAACGGCGCCTGCACGACGACTCCGGCGAGCTGCAGTATCCAGCGGTCAAGCCAGGCTGGCAGACGCTGTGGCCAGCGTTCGAACAGCGAGAACGCGAGCAGCGCGCCCATGCCCACCAACCAGGCTCGCAGCACCACGATTGCGGTGGCCGTCTCCGAGCCGATGGACAGGATCAACCCCACGAGCGTCGCCGAGATCAGCACGACGCGCAGGCGTGCCCAACCGAAAGGTCGCGGAAACCGGGAAGTGAATGGCGCCATGCGACGATGATGTACCGGGTGCGACCAGCGGCGCTAGAGACGCGGCAGCCAGAGAACCAGGGTGGCCGACGCCACGCCGGCTAACGTCACCAGGGAAAGTCCGCCGAACAGGGCCGCGACCGCTGCTTTCGCGCGCGGGGCGCCGTGCCGGTCGACGCGCAGCCAGAGTTCGAGCAGCGCGAGCGGCACGACGTACTGGCCGAACGCGAGCACGGTCAGGAACGGGCCGGTGAAGCTGTCGGGGTCGAAGCCGACGGCTTTGCCGTGCACGACGAGCCAGAGAGCGAAGCCGATCCGGAAGAACCAGACGCCCGAGAACGCGACCCACAGCCGCAGCGCCCACGCGCGATGCTGTGGTAGCCGTCGGGCCCGCGCATGACGCACGGTCTGCACTGCGCAGACCAGCATCACCATGGCGTTGCCCGCCAACGCCAGGTGCTGTGTCCTGTCGCCGACGGCGCCACGGTGCAACATCATGCCGAGGCCGCCGAGGGCCAGCACGACGGCACCAGACACGAACAAGCGGCCGCTGATCCGGTGCAACGTCGGCACGCGGTTACGCACCGCCGGGAGCAACTGCATCGCACCCGCGAACACGAGCAGCACCGTGAATACGACGTGCGAAGCGACCAGGAGATTGCCGAAATGATCGCCCGGCGCATGGCCGCGCGGGAACACTTCGTTCCAGGCTGCCCAGTCACCGCGCACGACGGCACCACCGTAAAAGCTCAACACGTACCCCGCAAACACGGCCTGACCGGCGAGCGCAATGGCGAGCCAGGTGGCGCCTGCCAGGGCGAGTGGGGTTCGAGACGACATGATTGATTTCCTGCAGAAGTTGCGCGGATTCTGCTGGGGTACGGGCAGTGCGGGGCGACGATGCGATGGGTGGCTGCCATTGCCGACCGAGGGTGGCGGCAAGTGACGAACGGCTGGCGCTGGGCGGTGCGCGTGATGCCCGGATTCATCGACTTGGCGCCAGCGCAACCGCATGCGCCGTCGCCATCCCCGTTCGTCGGCCTCTGCCACTGCTCGTCGCACCGACCGACGGGGCCCACTGCAACTGGTCATCCTTGCAGCGAACAACCCCGCAGGACTGAACATGTTGATTACCGATCGCGATGCCCGGATGTGCGGACTGGTGTACCTCGCTGTCGTGGTGACCGGTATCGTCAGCCTGGCCTGGATTCCGGCCCAGCTGAACCTGGGCGACGACCCCGCGAGGATCCTGGCGGTAATCAGCGATCAGGAACAGCTGTACCGCACGGGCGTCGGCGCCTGGCTGCTGAACCAGCTCGCGTTCCTGGCGCTCGGGCTGTCGTTCTACCAGGTGCTGCGACACGCCCACCCGGCAGCTGCCATGGCGATGGCCGCACTCGTCGTCGTGAGTGTGCCGATCGGCTTCGTCGGCGCCGTCCATCGACTGGATGCCCTCGGCTGGTCGACAGACGGTGCGGCGCTGGCCGATCCACAACTCCGCGCAACGTTCGCTGCTCACGCGATCGAGTCATGGCGCAACACGATTCTCGTCGTACAGGCGTTCTGGGGCCTGTGGCTGCTACCGCTCGCGTACCTGCTGTGGCGCACTCAGCTGGTGCCGGTTCTGCTCGTCGCCGCGCTCGCTCTCGGTTGCTGCGGGTACCTGCTGGCCGTCTTCGGCGACGTGCTCTACCCGGCGTTCGATGAAACACGGCTCGCGCGCGTCGCGACTCTGCCGGCCGCCGTGGGTGAGATCGGCACCTGCCTGTGGCTCCTGGTCGCGGGCGCGCGCCGGCACCGACTGCGCGCCTGACGCAGGGAACCGACCTCTACCGCGGGAACAGCAGCGTTACCGTGATCCGGAACCCCACGCCTTCTGCACCACTGTCAGGGCTGTCGAGCCAGTAGCGCAGGCCACCGCCGATGCTCACGAGCTGGTTCCCTAAACGCAGCAGGTTCGAGGCGCTGACGTTGACCGGTACCGACCACTGCTCGTTTTCCCAGTCGTAGGTCGTTTCGGTGTTGAGTCCGAACGTCCAGCGCGTGGGTGTCGTGTAGGTCAGGAAGGGCTGCAGGAACGTTGCGTTGATATCGGCGCGATTGTCCTCACCCGCGAACGACCAGAGGTGGTTGGCCAGCACGCCGCGCGTCCACCCATTGGACTGCTTGAGCATCACCGCCGTGGGACCCGCGCCCCACTTGTCGGACGTCAGCAGGTCGTTCGAGCCGGTCGGCAGCAGCAGCACGGGGCCCGCGCCCCAGATCCAGCCGGAGTCCGTCGGCGCCTTCGGCGAGAAGAAGACGCTCTGGACCACGTCGCCGATGCCATCCTGCGACCCGGCGCCCGGAAAGATGTCCGACTGACTCACTACCGGCAGGATGGTGCGCGAGATCAGGTTCCAGTCGTCGTTCAGCGTGACCGGAACCACGGGCTGCACGTTGAGCACCCAGCGGTCGCCGTCGTCGACCGGGCCGATGTCCTGGTCGTAGTTCAGTTGCAGCGGCACGCTGATGAGCGCGGCGACCGGGTTCGAGAGCTGCATTGCAAGATGGTTGTCTGCTGACCCCTCCGCACTCGCCGACAGGGCCGGCAGCAAAGTGCAGAGCAGCGCCGCAAACGACCGGGAAGAAGGCCGGTTCAGAGTCATCGTCGATCCCCTACAGACATCGGTGCCTAGCGTACTGCAACGCGCCCGGTCCCGACACGGATAACCGGGCACGCGCAGCTTGCGGGCAAGTCAGCGAAATTCAGCTGCCGCCGATCAGTGCCGGAACAGGATCCGGCAGCACGAACGGTCGCCCCGGAGGCACCTGGCGCTGGGTCGGCGCTGTGCCCGGCAGGACCTCGAAGTCGGGCGTGAACGTGACCATCATGTCGCGCAGCTTGCCGATGATCGAGCGGTCGCCTTCGAAGCGCACCTTGCCCTCGGTCTCAAGCTGGTCGAAGCCTGCCACGCCCAGCATCACGCGGTTCAGGTCCGCGCGGTTGATCGTCATGGTGAGGTCCGGCTTCGGTGCCAGGAAGCCCTTTACGGTGGTGAGGGTCGAGTTGCTGAGTTCGACGGCGTATTTCTCGCCGTTGTCGGGGGTCACCAGGTTGATCTTGAAGCTGAGGCCCGCGGCTTTCTTCGGATCCATGCTGATGCCGAGGAAGTCGAGCCACTGCTCGGTGCTCATCGACCGCACGACGTCGGGGCTGCTCGAGCGCGGCGGCACGCCACCCGGCAGGCCGTTACGCAGTTCGAACGCGCCCTGCAGGAACGTGTTCCGCGCGCTGGTGCTCTCGGCCCGGTAGCCGAGCTGTTCGTAGGCGTCGGCCAGCAGCTGGCGTGCCGGCTTGTTCCTGGGCTCGGCGAACACCAGCTTGTCGAGGATCTCGCTGGCATGCAGGTACTTGCCCTGCCCGATCAGTTCCCTGCCCTTGGCCAGGATCTTGTCCGACCCGCCCATCATTTCGACGTACAGGGGTGCCGAGTCCTGCGGCGACAGCGGGATCAGGTTGACCGGGTTGCCGTCGAAGTGGCCGATGAAGCGATTGACGACGCCGCGCACGTTGTTCTGCACGTCGCCGTGGTAGCTGCGCGCCGCCCAGCTCTGCTGCAGGCTCTGCGGCACCTCGTAGACGTTGTGGATCTCGTTGATCGTCACGCCCTGGTTGACGTAGTGCAGCGTCTGGTTGTTGAGGTTGGCGTAGGCGTCGCGCTGCGTGCGCAGCACCTCCTGGACGCGGTCGTTGCCCCAGCGCGGCCAGCTGTGCGAGGCGAACATCACCTCGGCTTCGCCGCCGAACATGTACAGCGCCTCGCTGATCTCCTTCGACCAGTTGAGCGCATTGCGCACCGCGGCGCCGCGCAGCGTGTAGATGTTGTGGATGGTGCCGGTGATGAGCTCGGAGGACCACAGCGCCTTGAACTGGGGAAAGTACGTGTTCATCTCGACCGGCGCCTCGGTGTCGGAGACGTCCTGGAACACCATCTTCACGCCGTCGAGCGTGATTTCCTCGATGTTCTTGCTGATGAGGCGATTGGGGGCGATCAGGCCGACGGCACCGTTGGCGACGTTCTTGCCGATGGCCTGGTCGACGTGCCCGTGCGGATTGCGCTGGAGCAACACGGCGTACTGCCACTGGGTGCGCCGGGACATGGCGTTGCCGGCGAACACGTTCTCGGAGATGGCATGGTTCATGAAGCCCGCAGGCGCGATCAGCATGACCTTGCCGCTCGCGACGTCAGCCTCGTCCACCACACCGCGCACGCCGGCCCAGTGGTCCACGTGGGAATGCGAGTAGACGACGCCGACCACCGGTCGCTTGCCGAGCTTCTCATTGACCAGGTTCAGTGCCGCCCGGGCGGTTTCCGCTGCGGTCAACGGGTCGAAGATGATCCAGCCGGTGTCGCCCTTGATGAAAGTGATGTTGGCGAGGTCGAAGCCACGCACCTGGTAGATGCGTCCCGGCAGCACTTCATACAGGCCATAGGCCATGTTGAGCACGGCCTGGCGCTGCAGCGAGGGATGGATGCTGGCGAAGTCCTGGCCGGAGAGCAGCCACTGGTAGCTGTCCATGTCCCAGGCGACGTGGCCCGCATCTGCCATGATCTTCTTGAACGACGGCGCGGCGATGAAGCCCTTCGCGGCCTCGTCGAAGTCGCGCTTGTCGCTGAACGGCAGCGTGGCCTTGAGGCCGTTGCGCAGTTCGAGCGTGAAGGTGGAAGGCGCCTTGCCGTTCGGGTCGAAATGCTCCAGCGATGCCGGCGGATTCCCCGCCCCGGCCACTTGGGCACTTGCCGCGCCCGCATTGAAGACCAGGGGCGCACACAGGCAGAGGGCGGCACTCGCTGCTGCGGTCACCCATCCGCGGAGGATGATTCGAGTCGTCATTGCGTATTCCTCGGTGCGAAACAACAAAGCCTTGCGCGCCAAAGTTTAGGGGTCACCTGACTGGCAGGGGCCTATCCTTTGGTCTAGCAGCCGCCGGGAGTCGCACCCTTGTACGGCGGCCCGAAGTCCGTAAGTATTCATCCTCATGACGCCGCAAGCCGGCAGCACGTCCAGCCCCATGGCAGACCCAGGGAGAAAGCGAATGTCCAACTCGGCGACGAAGAGCACCGGTGCAGCCACTGCAGCCATCGTACGCGCCGCGATACGCGCAACCGCGGCGCTGGCGGCCTTGGGCGTTGCGTCGCTGGCCACCGCCGCCAGCCCGCAAGTCGGCGTCGCCGGCTCGCTGGACAAGGAGACGGCTGACAAGGCCTTCCCCAAGCAGAGGCCCTACTCGCCGTACGCCGGGGTCACCACCCCCACTCGCCCCTACTTCGGCGACACGCACCTGCACACGTCCTTCTCGATGGATGCAGGCGCCTTCGGGGCCCGCCTGACACCGCGCGATGCCTATACGTTCGCCAAGGGCAACGAAGTCAGGTCATCGAGCGGCCAGCCGGTGCGACTGTCCCGACCGCTCGACTTCCTCGTGGTGGCAGATCACTCGGACGGCATGGGCTTCTTCCCGATGCTCATGGCTGGCGACCCGGACATCATGGCCGACCCCCAAGGCAAGAAATGGCACGACATGATCATGGGCGGCCAGGGCGGTGCGGCAGCAATCGACATCATCGAGAGCTTTGGCAAGGGCACCATTTCCAAAGCCATCCTGCCGGTACCCGGCACGCGCGCGTACCAGGGCGCCTGGGCCGAAACCATCAAGTCGGCGGAGGAAGCGAACGAACCGGGTCGCTTCACGGCGTTCATCGGTTTCGAATGGACTTCGAACACCGGCGCCAACAACCTGCACCGCAATGTCATCTTCCGCGACGACGCCTCGAAGGCGGGCCAGACCGAGCCTTACACGACCATGCGGCCGCTGGGCAGCGACGACCCGGTGGATTTGTGGAAGTGGATGGCCACGTTCGAGGAAAAGACCGGCGGCAACGTGCTTGCCATCGCGCACAACGGCAACCTGTCGAACGGCCGGATGTTCCCGACCGTCGAAGCCTTCGGCAAGCCGCTGGACCGTGGCTATGCCGAGACTCGCGCCAAGTGGGAGCGCCTGTACGAAACCACGCAGACCAAGGGGGATGGCGAGACGCATCCGTACCTGTCGCCGAACGACGAGTTCGCCAACTTCGAGCGGTGGGACAAGGGCAACCTGGACGGCAGCGCGGCCAAGACCAAGGACATGCTCGAGTTCGAGTACGCGCGGTCCGGCCTGAAGAGCGGCCTGATGCTCGAGCAGAAGCTCGGCGTCAATCCGTTCAAATTCGGCCTGATCGGCAGCAGCGACGCGCACACGGGCCTGGCGGCGATGGAGGAAGAGAACTTCTTCGGCAAGACCGCGCCGCAGGAGCCGAGCCCCGAGCGCATGAAGGCGGCGTTCATGAACAACCCCAAGACGGGCGTGAAGATCATGGACTGGGAGGTGTCGGCGTCGGGTTACGCCGCGGTGTGGGCCACGTCAAACACGCGCGAGGCGCTGTTCGACGCGATGGAACGCCGTGAGACGTACGCGACGACAGGCACGCGCATGGTCGTGCGCTTCTTTGGCGGCTGGGACTTCGATGCGAAGGATGCGACGGATCGGCATCCGGCCACGGTGGGTTACGCCAAGGGCGTGCCGATGGGTGGCGACCTGACCTCCGCACCGGTCGGCAAGTCGCCGACTTTCCTGGTTGCCGCCATGAAAGACCCGCTGGGCGCGAACCTCGATCGCATCCAGGTCGTGAAGGGCTGGCTGGATGCGAATGGCCAGGTCCTTGAGAAGGTTTACGACGTGGCCTGGGGCGATACCCACAAGCGCAAGCCCGGCATGGACGGCAAGTTGCCGCACGTAGGCAGCACGGTGGACGTTGCGAATGCCACGTGGACCAACACCATCGGCGATCCGGAATTGATCACCGTCTGGAAGGACCCCGGCTTCAACCCGCAGCAGCGTGCGTTCTACTACGTCCGCGTACTCGAGATTCCGACGCCGCGCTGGACCGCTTACGACGCCAAGCGTTTCGGTATCCAACCTTTGGCGGGGACGCCAATGACCCTGCAGGAACGCGCGTACACGTCGCCGATCTGGTACACGCCGGGCGACCCGCGCTAACGGCATCGCGGGGCGAATCCTGCGCCACCCGCAGTATCCCCCGATCGTGGATCAGTAATTGACGACGTTGATCAGTCTGCCAGCGTCCATGCTACTTGCAGCGCCTTGAGGTAGTAGCCCAGCGTGGCATCGCCGCGCATACAGGCCTGGACGGCTTCGGCGCCGGCAGTCTCGAACAGTTCGATCATTTCTGGCGGGGCTTTCGACGGGCTCGCTTGGGACCGGACACCGTCACCGAAAATCGTGGCAATGACGTGCCGGAACAATTGGTTGCGATCGTCCTCTGCGTGCCGTCGCGTCAGCAGGCAGATCTGTTCGGTCGCCCCGATCGAGAACCACAGCAGCCACACCCGGCCGGGGTCGCATTGCTCGACCAGCGTGGCCGCATTTGCCTGTGCCAGCGCGAGCTCGGACTGCAGCAATTGCGTCAGTGCTTCAGCCGCGGGAGGGTCATCAGCTTGTGATTGGCGTCGCTCACGCATGGCACGGTCCGGCTCTTGCTTGATCATGGTGGCGCGCACTGTACGGACGCGTCCCGGCCCGCTCTGGTCGCCCGAGGTCAATTCATGGTGCTTTTGCGTCATCAGGTCCACCGGGCGCGGTTTTCCGCCGTGGGGGCTTAGCCTAAGATGCATAAAATCCCCGGGATGAGCCGCAAATGACGGATTCCCCGACGACATTGGCCGTGACGCTCGTACCAATGCAGCAGGTGCTGGCTGAATACGGCCTGGATTTCCGTGTGCTTGCGCTTCGCGCCGGCATCGATCCGGACTTGCCCTCGCGCCCTGATGCACGTGGCTCCGTCCATCGCCTGCAGAAGCTGTGGCGCCTGGCAGCGGAGGCGTCACGCGACCCGCTGTTCGGCCTGCGAGTCGGTCAACGTGCACGGCCGGCGGTGTTCCACGCGCTCGGACTCGGCATCATGAGCAGCGGCACGGTGCTGGCGGCGTTGCGACGTGTCGAACGCTATAGCCGACTGCTCAGTACCAACGGCCGGCTGGTCGTGCTCGAGCGCGAGGATCAACTGATCCTCGAGGGCCGCCGGGCGGAGAACCAGGTCGAGATCAGCGTGGCGGCCTTCGATGCCTTCGCGGTGATGCTATGCCGCCTGCTGCAACTGTGCGCGGGTCCGCTGGGCGTGCCGCAATATGTCGGCCTGCCGCATGCCGCGCCTCCGGACGTCGAGCCGTACATCGAATGCCTCGGCTGTCCGGTTAAATTCGATTCACCGGTGCTGGCGTTCGCGTTCGACGCGAAGGTTGCGCGGCAGACGGTGCCGAGTGGCAATCCAGGCCTCGCTGCCGAGGCCGACCGGATGGCCGAGCGTTACCTCCAGCAGATCGTTCCGGACACGGTCGCTGCGCGCGTCCGGGCCCTGATCCTGCAGGCGATGCCGTCGGGTGAAATCGAACAGGTCGACATCGCACGGTCGCTGAACCGAAGCACGAGCACACTGCAGCGTCGCTTGCGCAGCGAGGGCACGAGCTTCCATAAATTGCTCAGCGAGGTCCGCCGTGACCGGGCACTCGAGTATTTGCGCACCGGCGAGCACAGCCTGGCCGACATCACGTTTCTGCTCGGATTTGCCGACCAGAGTAACTTCACGCGCGCTTTCCGGCGCTGGACCGGAAGAACCCCACGAGAGTTCCAGGCGTAGCCAGCTGCTGGCTGGTCACGCAATGAACTGATGCCAGGTGTCTGGCCGGCTTTACGCGACTTCGTAACGGGATTGCGCGAAGGCGCGTCACGCTGCCTTGCTGACGGGGGGTGCAGACACCACGCGCCGTGCGTAGGAACGGACTTCGCCCCAATCCAGCTCGAACCTGTCGCGTGACCCATCCGCGGGCAGTCGCACGCGAAAGGTCGCCGGGTATTCTTCGGCAACGTACTCGGCGGCATAGCGGGAAGCTCGAATTGCGCCGATCTTCCCGGGCCATCATCGTGGAGACGCCGGGAACCCTGCCGATCCGAACGGGAGGAACCAACGATGAGCGGCGTCGAACGACCGCTGCAGCCCACGACAGGCCCGCCGTGGCACGCGCTGGCCAGCGAGCAGGTCGTCAAGGAGCTTGGCGGTGATCCGGCGCAGGGCCTCACGGCTGCGGAGGCTGCGGTGCGGTTGGCCGAGCGCGGCCCGAACCGCCTCGCCGAGAAGCCGCCGCGCGCGGCGTGGCGCAAGTTCCTCGACCAGTTCAGGAACTTCCTCGTCATCGTGCTGATCGGCGCCGCCGTGCTGGCGGGCACGGTCGGCGATCTGAAGGACGCAATCGTCATTGCTTGCGTGGTGTTGCTGAATGCGACACTCGGATTCGTCCAGGAGCATCGCGCCGAGAAGGCGCTGGCTGCGCTGAAGAACATGCTGGCGCCCGTCGCACGGGTGCGTCGCAGCGCACGGTCCGACCCTCGTGCCTGCCGAGCAACTCGTGCCGGGCGACTACCTGCTGCTGGAGGCCGGAGACCGCATTCCGGCCGACGCGCGCGTCCTGTCTGCCCATGCCGCCGAGGTGGCGGAAGCCGCCCTCACCGGGGAGTCCCATCCCGTCGGCAAGACGCCGGCCGTCGTACCGGTGCAGTCGGTGCTCGCGGAGCGGCACTCGATGGTCTACATGAATACGGTCGTGACGCGCGGTCGTATCGAGGCCATCGTCTGTGCCACCGGCATGCACACGGAAATGGGCAAACTGGCGGGACTGCTGGCGGATACCGCCGAATCCACCACGCCCCTGAAGATCCAGCTCGACGCCCTGGGAGCGCGACTGGCCGTCATTGCCGGTGCCGTGGTGGCACTGATGTTCGCGCTCGGCCTCGCGCGCGGCGACGACCTGGTGGAAACCGCCATGACTGCCATCGCACTGGCGGTAGCCGCCATCCCGGAGGGACTGCCCGCCGTCGTCACCGTCACCCTCGCACTGGGCATGCATCGCATGGCCAGGCGCAATGCCATCGTGCGCAAGCTGGCCGCAGTCGAGACGCTCGGCTGCACGACGGTGATCTGCTCCGACAAGACCGGCACGCTGACCTTGAACCGGATGACGGCGCGACACGCGTGGTTGCTCGGCCGGCACTTCACCGTCGACGGCGAAGGCTACGACGGCCGCGGACGCATCAGCGCCGGGGACGGCACTGACACACCGGACTTGCGGCCGTTGCTGTTGCCGGCGGCCCTGTGCGCCGATTCGCGCATCCGCGACGGTCGACTCATCGGCGATCCCACCGAGGGCGCACTGCTCGCACTGGCTGCGAAATGCAGCCTCGACGCCGAGTCCCTCGCGGATCAGTATCCGCGCATCGCCGAGATCCCCTTCGACTCGGCGCACAAGTTCATGGCCACTTTCCACCACGATGGCAACGTGGTGCGAATGTGGCTGAAGGGCGCGCCCGACGTGCTGCTCGCACGCGCGACCCAATGGATCACCAGGGACGGCGAGCAGCCACTCGACGAAGCCGCGCGCTCCGCGTTCGTCGACACCAATACCGCCTATGCGACCAATGCCTTGCGCGTGCTGGCACTGGCCGGGCGCGCGATCCCTGCCGCTGAATTCGACCCGGCCGGCGACCTGATGGCCTGGGCGCACGAACTCACCCTCGTCGGCCTGGTCGGCCTCATCGACCCGCCGCGCGCCGAAGCGCGCGCTGCCATCGCGACCTGCCGTGGCGCCGGCATTGGCGTGAAGATGATCACCGGCGACCATCGCAGCACGGCTGCGGCCATTGCCCGTGACCTCGGTCTCGAGGGCACCGTGCGCGAGGGCAGCGAGCTCGAGGGACTCTCCGGCCCGGCGCTGGCTGAACTGGTGGAATCCACCGCCGTCTTCGCCCGCGTCTCGCCCGAGCACAAGCTCGCGATCGTCAACGCCCTCAAGTCGCGCGGGCACGTGGTCGCCATGACCGGTGACGGGGTGAACGACGCGCCCGCGCTGAAAGCGGCCGACATCGGCGTTGCCATGGGCCTCACCGGTACCGAAGTCACCAAGGAGGCGGCCACCCTGGTGCTTGCCGACGACAACTTCGCCACGATGGTCGAGGCAGTGCAGGAAGGACGCACGATCTACGACAACATCGTGAAGTTCGTGCGCTTCCAGCTCTCGACGAACATCGGCGCGATCCTGACCGTGCTCGGCGCACCGCTGTTCGGTTTGCCGACACCGTTTACCGCGATCCAGATCCTCTGGGTCAACATCATCATGGATGGACCGCCGGCCATGACCCTGGGCGTCGAGCCGGCGCGGCCCGGCATCATGAACCAGCCGCCGCGTTCCGCGGATGCGAGCATTCTCACCGCCCGCCGCATGGCCCGTCTCTCGCTCTATGGACTGACCATGGCGGTCGGCACGCTCGCTGCCTACGCGTGGGGCGCGCGCGGCGACGGCGATCACGCCTACGCAGTCACACTGTCCTTCACGACGTTCGTATTTTTCCAGCTCTTCAACATCTTCAACGCACGAGCCGAGCACGACAGCGCATTCGGCCGCCAGTTCTTCGACAACCGCCGGCTCTGGCTGGCCCTGATCGGCGTGGTCGGGTTGCAGTTCGTAGTCGTGCATTGGACGCCCGCGCAAGCCGTGTTCGACACGGTCGACCTGACGCTCGCCGATTGGGCGTTGGCGATGCTGGTCGCATCGAGCGTGTTGCTATTCGACGAAACTCGCAAGCTGGCGGGGCGGATCCTGCGCAATCGGCTCACAGGCGCGTCCGGAGGCGTACGGCACGCTGTACGGCGCCTTGCAGATGGACTTCGCCGGAGTTCGGCGAATCATCGACCTGTAAGCCCACATTCTGGTTGACGACGCTGTCGGGTGGACCATCGTCGCCACACTGTGCGGGCGCGCGCAGGTCCTTGTCGAGTCGTGATATGGATTGCGCCACCTCCACGACTTTGCTATCTGAGCGGGTTTGCCAATAGCTCTGCCGTCATGTTCCACCTCATAGGGCCTGTGGGCCCCCGCGCCCGCCGCTGGCTGCTGCTCGCGTCCTGCATGGCGCTCGGCGCCTGTGCGTCGTTTCCTCAACCGGGCGAACTTCGGGCCACGGCCGCCCCGTATCCAGGTGGATCGCCTCCAGCGGCGCTCGACGGTCGCGCCCGGTACCGGCAGATCTATTGCGATCTGGTCGGCCGCCGCGACGGACGCGACACCCGTCACGGCAAATTGCGAAGACCTGATCTGGCGCCTGCAGGACGAGGCGGCGCCGGCGCGGAATCCGGCGGAACTGCCCGCCCTACGGGCGGGACTGCGCATTTTCGTCGTAAGCGGCGCATTCTCCGACTGCCGCGAACCCGCGACGGTGCCGTTTGAGGAGGCGATCGCGCGGCTCACTGCCCAGCGCACGCGAATTGCCCCCATCATGGTGAGCGGACGCTCCGGCGCGTCCCACAATGCACGACAGATTGCAGACGCGCTGCGTTCGGCGAACCTCAGTCCGCACGACCAAGTCGTGCTGGTCGGGTATTCCAAGGGCACCGTCGACATCCTCGAATTCCTGACTGCTTTTCCGCAGGACGCGCAGCCAGTGGTCGCCGTCGTGAGCATGGCCGGTGCCGTGCAGGGTTCGCCGCTCGCCGATGACGGCGACTGGTGGTACCGGACATTCCTCGCGCACGCCTTGCCGGGCACCTGCGACCCCGGCGACGGCCAGGTGCTGCACAGCCTGCGGCCAGCGACGCGTCGGGCCTGGTTCGAATCACACGCGCTGCCCGAGCAGACAGCCTACTTCTCGCTGGCGGCCTTCACGACCGAGGAGCACCTGAGCCACGGCCTCAAGCCGGCATGGCGCAGCCTCGCGCGGCACGACAAGCGTAACGACGGACAGGTCCTGGCCAGCGACGCGATCATTCCCGGGTCGACGCTGCTCGGCTACGTCAACGCCGACCATTGGGACGTCGCGATCTCACTCGAGAATCAAATGCCACAACTCTCCCGCCGCGACAGCGCGCGGACCTTGCCGCGATCAGAGCTGCTGCTGGCTGCACTGCTGTACGTGAGCGAGTCGCTCGCAGCGAGTGGTGCGGAAACGTCCGTCGCGGACTGAGACGACGCGGACGATCGGCACCCCGTGCAACCGATGGTCCCTGTCGCGGCAGGTTCATTCACCAGAGCCGCACGCGTTCGTCCGGCTCCAGGTACAGCTTGTCGTTCGGTTGCACGTCGAACGCCGCATACCAGGCGTCGAGGTTACGCACCGTGTTCGGGCGCACCGAAGATGGTGGATGCGCGTCGGTCTTCATCAGTTGATCCACGGCCGCGTCGCGGCCCTTCCAGCGCCACGCCTGTGCATAGGCCATGAAGAACCGCTGGTCGGCCGTGTAGCCGTCGAGCACTGGCGCCGGCTGACCACCCAGCGAGCGCTGATAGGCGTCGTACGCGACCACCAGCCCCGCCACGTCCGCGATGCTCTCGCCCAGCGTGAGGGGGCCGTTCACCTTCTTGCCCGGGAGCGGCTCGTAACTGCCCACCTGGTCCTGCAGTTGCCGCGCCACCTGGTTGAAGCGCTCGGCGTCCTTCGGCGTCCACCAGTCGCGCAGCAGGCCGTCACCGTCGCTGGCACGTCCCTTGTCGTCGAACAGGTGCGAGATCTCGTGACCGATGATGGCGCCCATTGCGCCGTAGTTGACGGCCGCATCCGCCTGCGGATCGAACGCCGGTGGCCGCACGATGGCCGCGAGGAACACGATCTCGTTCCACACCGTGTTGGCATAGGCGTTCACCAGGTAAACCGGCTGCAGGAACTGGCGGCGGTCCGGATACTTTGCGAGCCAGCCCAGGTCTTCCTTGCGGAGGTAGGCGGCACCACGACGTGCGTTGCCCACTGGATCGCCGCGCCTCACCTCCAGGCTGCCGGTGTCGCGCCAGACGTCGGGATAGAGCAGCTTGATGCTGACCTTGGAAAGCTTTTCGCGCGCGCCGGCGCGGGTTTCGGGCGCCATCCATTCGAGCCCGGCGAGGCGCGCGTCGAAGGCGGCGACCAGGTTGTCGACCATTTCCTTCGCCTTGGGCCGCGCGTCGGGCGCCACGTAGCGCTCCACGTACGTCTTGCTCATCGCGTCGGACAAAGGCCGCCCCTGGCCGCCGGCGTCGAGCAGCGCCTCGATCCAGCGCGGCCCCGGCTCCTGCTGGCCGCGCAGTTCCTTGCCGAAGAACTCGAAGATCTCGTCGCGTGCGGCTTTGGGCAGGTAGCTCGAGGTCCCCGCGATCAGCATGTAGCGCTGGTAGTCCTGCCACGCTGCGATCGGCTCGGTCGTCATCAGCTTGACCATGCTCGTGATCGACGATGGCGTGGACATGTTGACGTCAGCGGGTGCGCCCACGCCGGCATCAGCCAGGTACGTGGGCCAGTCGATGCCGGGCGCACGCTGCGCGAGTTCGGCCACGCTCATGACGTTGTTCTGCTTCTTGTCGTCGCGCAGGTCGGTCGCCGACCAGGTGATCTTCGCGATCTTGGTCTCCAGATCCTGCATCCGTTTCGCGCGCGCCTCGGTGTCGTCGAGACCGGCGGTCGCAAGCAGCCGCGCGATGTGGGCGCGCTGCGCCTGCCGTACCGGCGCATAGGAGTCGTCGAGGTAGAACTCGCGTGCGCCCAGCGAAAGGCCACTCGTCTGGATGTTGACGATGGTCTTGTCGACCTGGTTGCGATCGAAATCCACGCCGACGACGATCGGCTTCAGGAGGAACCCGCCGTGACTCCTGGCGAAGAGGTCGATCAGCTGCTGGCGGTTCGTGACAGCGGCAATCGCATCCAGCTCCGGCTTGATCGGCGCGAAACCGGCGGCCTCGATCGCGGCCTCGTCCATGAACGACGCGTACCAGTCGCCCATCTTCTGCTTGTCGCTACCCCGGGCAGCCTTGGTGTCAGCCGCCGCCTCCTCGAGGATGGCCCGGGTTTCCTCCAGCGACTTGTCCTGCAATGCCGCAAGGCCGCCGGCCTCGAGCTTGTCGGCAGGTATCTCGGTACGGTCGAGCCACTTGCCGTTGACGTAGCGGAAGAAGTCATCACCCGGCTTCACGCTGCCATCCATGCCAGTGAGGTCGATGCCCCAGTCGCCGTTCTCGGGCTTGTTCGATTCGGCCTGAGGCGCAGCCGTTGTGGCCGCGGCGGCGCCGTCCACCGTGCGGTCAGCGGGCTTGCTGCAACCCGCCAGTGCGAGGAAGCACACGAAAGTCATTGCGACGCGTTTCACGAAGGCTCCTGGTGCGTGAATCGAATTCCCCGAAGTGCGGGGGCTGGCCTTGGTACCGCACCGACCTCCGCCGGTCTAGCCAGAATGCGCACTCCTCCATTTCATGCGTCCAACTGAATAGCGACGCAAATCGGATAGTACGGCGGATTCGCCGCTGGTATGAATCGGGATGCAACACCATGGCAGCCCAATGAAGGTGTCAAAATTCCTCTCCGTGCCGCTGCTGGCAATTCGCATGGCAGCTGACAACGGCCCTACCTGATTCTGGAATCACAGGAGACTGGCATGACCAAGACACTTTTCGCGGCCCTCGCCGGAGTTGGCCTGCTGCTGGCGTGGCCTTCGATCGCGCAGCAGGAAACCGTCGTTGCCTTTGCCAAGGGCGCCAGTTCAGCGACGCTGAAGGGCAGCATCAAGGGGGATCAGGACCACAGCTACCTGGTCGACGCCCGTGCCGGCCAGACGATGACGGTGACGCTCGCCTCGACGAAGGGCAGCGCCGAGATGAACGTCTGGGCGCCGGGCAACGACACGGCCATCTCGCTCGGAGCCGACGACCCCTACAACGTCACCGTCGTCCTGCCGACGACCGGCCGCTACAAAGTGCAGGTCTATCAGATGCGGGCCAGCGCGCGCCGCGGCGAAACCGCCAACTACACGCTGGCCGTTGCCGTCCATGGCGGCACGGCCGCCGCCAAGCCTAGTCATGATGCACTTGTGGCCGGCACCAAATACCACGCCACCGCCGACATCTCCTGCGTCACCACGCCCGGCGGCAAGCCTGGAGCGTGCAAGGCAGGCGTGATCCGCAAGGGCGGTGGCAATGCCGTCGTCGAGATGCAGACCCCCGATGGTGGCCAGCGCAGCATCACCTTCACCGGCGGCAAGGCAACCGGCAGCGACGCCAACGTAACGATGACCGCGACGAAGGACGGCGACATCACGACCGTCCGTATCGGCGCGGCCGAGGTCTATTACATCCCTGACGCGTTCCTGTTCGGCGGCTGATGCGCAGAATATTCTCGTGGACATCCCCCCAAGAGTCCGCGCGATTATGGCTTCGGGGTTTCGGTCGCCGGTCCGCTGCCTTCCAAGAGCCAGCGGTACCGCTGTTGCTGCAGGTTGGCGAGCAACTGTGCTCGCACCTGCTCCAGCAGCAACGGGCGTCCTGCAGGCAACTCGCGCGGCCGCTGGCTGAGTTGCGGCGGACCCGCACCATCCCTTAGCCTCGACGTCGATCATTCGCTCGGCAAGACCCAAGGAAGCCTGCATGCTCCGCCACCAATCCGCTGCCTCCATCCTCATTGCCGCTCTCGTTGTGACGGGCTGCGGCCAGAAGCCCGCCGGCACGTCCCCCCGCGCGGCCGCAGACCTCATCATCACCGGCGGCCCCATCGTCACGATGGAAGGCGAATCACCCACCACCGTCGAAGCCATCGTCGTGGACGATGGCAGGATCGTTTTCGTCGGCAGCCGGGCGGACGCGCTCGCCAAGAAGGGCGACGGCACGGTGCTGAAGGACCTCGGCGGCAAAACCTTGCTGCCCGGGTTCGTCGATGGTCACGCCCACGCCCAGCAGTTCGGCACGCAGGCCGTTGGTGCCAACCTGCTCGCTCCACCGGACGGTACCGTCAATACGATCGACGACCTCGTGGACAGGCTGACGACCTTCGCCGCCGGGCCTGACGTGACCCTGACCGGGTGGATCTTTGGCATGGGCTACGACGACGCACTGCTCGGCCGCCATCCGACCCGCGAGGATCTGGACAAGGTATCGACCACGGTTCCGGTGATGGCGACGCACATCTCGGGCCATTTCGCCGCGGTCAACACGCTCGGCCTGAAGATGATCGGCTACGACGCCAGCACGCCCAACCCGGACGGCGGAGTCATCCGTCGCGAGGCCGACGGCAAGACTCCGAACGGCGTGCTCGAGGAACTGGCCGCCATGCCCCACATGGTGAAGTTCCTCACGCCGGCGAGCCAGGCAGGCAGAGGACGATGTTCCTGAAGCGGGGCACTCGAACTGGCCAAGAGCTTACGGCTACACGACGACGAACGAAGGCCGCATGTTCGGCGTCCATGCACGACCTGATGGCGGACGCCGCCAGACGCGGGCTGGTCGACATCGACTTCATCGGCTGGATGGACTACAGCGGCCGCACGGCGCTGGACACCGGCTACAGCGCTACCTATTCGAATCACTATCGACTCGGCGGTCTCAAGATCACGCTCGACGGCTCGCCCCAGGGCCGTACCGCTTGGCGCACCGTCCCCTTCCTGCTCCCGCCGGACGGCCAGCAGGCCGGCTACAAGGGCTACCCCGCCATTCCGGACACGAAGCAGGTCGAAGCCTATCTGGATGAGGCCTACACGAAGGGCTGGCCGGTCAAGGTACACGCCAACGGCGACGCCGCCATCGACCAGTTGTTCGAGGCACTGCGGCCCGTCGTCGCCAGGCACGGCGTCAAGCCGGGACGGGTGACCCTGATCCATGGCCAGTTCATTCGCCCCGACCAGGTGCAGGCGCTCAAGTCACTCGGCATCTTCCCGTCGATGTTCCCGATGCACACCTTCTACTGGGGCGACTGGTACAAGCAGATCGTCGGCCCGGAACAGGCAGCCCAGATCTCGCCCATGCGTTCGATCCTCAACACAGGCCTGCACGCCACGAGCCACACCGACGCGCCCGTGGCGCTGCCCAACCTGATGCAGGTGGTGTGGGCCACGGTGAATCGCACGTCGCGCTCAGGGACGATCGTCGGCCCCGAAGAGCGCGTCACGCCTTATGAGGCGATGAAGATGGTCACGCTCTGGGGCGCCGAGCAGTTCGGCGAGCAGGCGACCAAAGGTTCCATCAAGGAAGGCAAGCTCGCCGACCTCGTCGTGCTCTCCGACAACCCGATCACGATGGACCCTGCGAAAATCAACCAGGTGCAGGTGCTCGAGACGATCAAGGATGGCAAGACCGTGTGGCTGCGCGAGTGAAGCCAGGACGTAGGAGCGGGTGATGGGAATCGACCCCACGTGACCTGAGCGTGTATCTGCAGCGAAATCGACATTCTTTAAACTTGCGTATGAAAAGTGTGCCAACGGCAACCGGCGAGCGCGACAGCAGCGGCTTAAGCGGATCGACGTGGCGCATCGGCAAGGACAGTCCGCGGAAGCAGATGCACCGCTCGATCCGGATCAGGCGCTGTACGAGCAATCCGGGCAGACCGACGATGTGACCTCACGCTGCTTGCTCGCACGCGGTCTGGCGTGCATGGCGCTGACGATGCCGGCAGACAGCGTCAGTGCCGCCGCGATCGCGAGACCGATCCGAGACGCCGACGCGACGTTCGACACTGTGAAGAGCAAGGTCATGAGGACTGCGCCCGCCGCCTGACCCACCAGTCGCGCGGTGCCCTGCATGCCTCCCGCCGCGGCGCTTCGCTCGCGCGGCGCGGCGAGGAACATGTTGCGGTTGTTGGGTACCTGAAAGAGTCCGAAACCGAGGCCGCACAGGGACGTCAACATCACGAGCTGTGATGGGCGCCCCTCCAACGGCCACAGCGCGATGCCAGCCAGCGCGACCGAGAGCACCGCGCCGCCCGCGGCACACAGCCATGCCGTCGACACGCGGTTCGCGAGTCGCCCCGCTAGCGGGGCCGCGATCGCCACCGTCAGCGGCCACGGCGTCATGCAGAGCCCGGTCATCCATGCGCTCTGCCCGAGCCCGTGCTGCAGGTAGAAAGGCAGCGCCACCAGGCCAGCGGCAACGCCCGAGAAAAGCAGGACCGAGGCGACGATTGAAATTCGAAATGAGTCGACACGGAGCAGGTCGAACGGGATCAGCGGCGCGTCCTTCGACGCTCTCCCTCCGAACCAGTGCCGTTCCAGCGAGGATAGCGACGAGGATCAAGGTGATTGCGAGCACCGGCCTGGCGGGCAGCAGTTCCGCGCCGACGACCAGCGCCGCAAAGGCACCGGCATTGAGCAACACGCTGGTCAGGTCTGGTCGCCGCGCGTTGCCCTCGACCTGGGGCAGCGCTCGACTGGCGAGCAGCACGAGCAGACCCAGCGGCAGGTTGACCGCGAACAGCAACGGCCAGCTCGCGCTGGACAGGATGGCCGCGCCGATCGCCGGACCGGCCGCAGACGCCAAAGCGACCGCCAGCGCGTTCCAGCCGATCGCGGCGCCGAGCTGCTTCGGTTGCACGACGAAACGCAGCAACGCGACCCCAAGCGCCATCACAGCGGCACCGCCAATTCCCTGGATGAAGCGCGCCGCCACCAGCCACGGCAGCGACGGCGACAGCGCGCATAGCCCGGACGCCGCCGTGAAGAGCGCGACGCCCATCGTGAAGACTCGTCGATAGCCGTAGGTCTCCCCGAGCGCGGCCGCAGGTAGCAGGGCCATCACCAGAGCGGTCTGGTAAGCGGTGATGACCCAGACCGACATCGCCGGCGTCACGTGCATCGATGCCGCGATGGTCGGCAACGCCACGTTGGCGATCGCCGCATCGAGCACCACGAGCACCATTGCCGCCAGCACGGAGGCGATCGCAAGTGGGTTGCTCACGGCGATTCCACGGTCCAGGCGCCGTCCCGCTCGATGTAGCGTGTGACTCGGTGCTCCACCTTGTCCTCCCGCTTCAAGTCCCGCTCCGTGAAGCGAAACAGGAGCGCCGGACCGGACACGCACCGAGTGTCGTGGATGTCGCCCGGCAAATAGACCTGGACCTGCCCGGGACGGACCAGCGTGGAATCCCGTTGCACGAGCGTTCACACTGCCGTCGGGATCTTCGATCCGGGCATAGGTTCGCATCTCGATCTCGCCGCGCTGCATCGCGTATATGACCCAGCCTCGACCGTGGTCGTGCGGCGGCCGATACAGCCCGGCGTGTTCCGTGTGCGCCAGCAGCACGAACCCGTGCTCGGGGTCCCGGTACAGCTCCCGGTTGGCAGGCGCTTCCCTGTGCAGCGCCGACAGCCATTCCTCGGAAGGGGATGCCTGCAGGAGGTCAGTCAGGTGCCGCAGGCCGCCCGAGACGACTTCCGTGCTCAGAGGCCCCCAGTCAGATCGAATTCCCGCGATCGTCGCTTCGAGCGTATTGGCGGTCATGTTGCGTCCTCCGGTTCGGCCCGAGGCGACCCGCCCAGGCTCTGGATCAGACGGTAGCCGCTTGGATGGCATGGCGGAAGACGCACCATTTGCAATTCATTGATGCACGCAACGCCACATATCTTTCGCACTGTGTTACGGTTCTCGCCATGCCCGGGCCGGACCTGAATCTGCTGGTCACCCTCGACGTCCTGCTAAACGAAGGCAGCGTCGCGCGCGCCGCCCGTCGATTGCGGCTCAGTCCCTCGGCCATGAGCCGGGCGCTCGCGCGATTGCGCGAGACAACGGGCGACCCCTTGCTGGTCAGGGCCGGCCGTGGCCTCGTTCCAACCCCGCGCGCGCTTGAACTGCGCGAACGGGTCAGCCAACTCGTGCAGGACTCAAGAGCCGTCCTGAGCCCCACCGAGAAACTCGATCTCGCGCAGCTCGAGCGGACCTTCACGCTGCGTACCAGCGACGGCTTCGTGGAGAACTTCGGGCCCGGTCTCGTCGCTCGCGTCGCCGAAGATGCGCCTGGCGACGCCTCGGGACACCTTCGCGGCGAGACAGAGGTGGAGGACTGGAGCCACCGCCGGCTTCGCCTGCTGCTGCTCTTCATCTCGAAGGAGCGCGCCACCTCCACGACAGAACTGTTTTAAAGCGTGAGCGCGAGCGCGTAGAGTTCTGGTACAGGTCCGTCATCGTGTCGTGGCGATGGCAACTGCGTTGTTCTCCAGGGAGAGTGTTATGCTGTCTGCTATTCATCTGGTATATCATATTCCCGTCTGCAGATGCCTCGCTCTGCTTCCAGTCCACATACTCACTCTTTTAGCTGCTTTCTGCTGTGAGTGGCGTCATCGGCTACTATCGCGGTGTGTCATCTGCCTTGCTCCGTGGTCCTGCTGGCTTCTGCATTCAGGTCGGTCACTGTCCCCTTATGTCACACTCGCAGTTCTGCGTGGAGGATGCACAGAGTTTTCCACTGCCTTATGCAGTGTTTTGAGTGGTCTGAGCCCTTGATCATTGATGTTCTTGGACAGTTCACCACCTTACCAGCTTCACCTGGCCATTGCCGAAGGTTATGTTTGCTAGGTATGTAAATATATGCCATAAAAGTAGTTGGCTGACTACTGCAGAGTCAGTGAATTGTCACTTCAGCTGTGTGATAATGGTGTGTGCCAGTGGAATTTATTTAGCCAATCTCATGGCCGTCAGCTTCAGATCCACCAGATAGCAAACTGGCCAGAGTGAGTTTGTGATCTCGGTGGCTGTCGTGTGACCGTGCTTTATGCTGGGCATGCCTCTTCAGCACTAGCTGTCCTACAAAACAAAGTCCATTATGAAATTGTTCTTTATTTTACCTTCTTGATGTTTGCTGCTTGCTGCTGCAAGGCTGTCTTCAGTTGCTGTGATGTGAGGCTTCATTGTACTCATCCATTTGCTGTCTCTGTCAGTGGATTATCAACTGCCTTGTCTTTTTTCAGAAGCACTTTCCTTGTTGCCGTGCCCCACCATGTAGTTCCAGCCGTCGCTGACCGGCAGGCATGAATCCTCCTTGGATTCGCGCGGTCCTGTGGACTGCAGGAAGCCCACGCGAACGCATCAAAACGAGGCTACCTCGGCTGGGTCCGCTTGTGCTGTAGGAGGCTTCTTACGGGCACGCCTTGCAGAATGTTGGCCGCCCCGGGTCGGGACCTTCGGCGCCGTAGCTGAGTGAATTCCTGCGTAATGCGCGCGGATTTAACTGCTGCCATGGTGGGCTCAGCGCGCCTGGAGAATTGGAGCGGGTGATGGGAATCGAACCCACGTGAGCCGCCCTGCTCTGCTCGGCGGATCAATCACTTACCGTTAGTGATGATTTCGCGTGCGATTAACTTGTGACTGCCCGCTCGACGCAGCGAAGCTATTTCGGACGTCTCAGGGCGATGAATGCTAACGCAGGATGCTGCAGCGCAACGAATTGCACGACCTGACGCGAGTTGTGTCCGGTGAAGCAGACTGGCATGGTCGCTCGCACCAGGAGTAGGCTCGCCGAAAGCGGGGGGAAGCCGACGGGTGTGGCACCCGATGCTTCGGGCATCTACGCGAATCACCGTCACTCTTGTTAACAAACGTAGCGCGCTCTGCGTCGGCAACACTCCCGAAGGAGGCCTCATGCTGGGAAGAACCGTTCTTGCAGCCGGTCTGTCGCTGACGTGCGCGCATACCTTGTTCGCAGCACCACCCCCGCTGCCCGCCATGGTTGTGGCGGATCTAAAGGCGACGGCCGCCGAGTGCACCGACGTTGGCGGCGTCGCAAAGACTGAGAATGCGGTCAAGCGCGTGGACCTGAACGGAGACGGCAAGGCAGGACTACGTTCTGGACGTCGGTTCGATCCAGTGCGACGGTGCACCCAGCATCTACGGCGATCGCGACAAAAGCGTCACGATCTATGCTGGTGACGGCGCGGGCGGCGCGCGCAGCGCGTTCAAAGAATGGGCGTACGAGGCGAAACTCGAAGGCTCGGGCCAGGCGGCGAAACTCTGGCTCACCGTGATGGGCAAGAACTGCGGCAGCAAGCCCGCCGCGGATTTCGCGAGCGAGACCTTCTGCGATCGGCACGTGGTTTGGAACCCGAAGTCCCAGAATTTCGAGTTCGCACCGGTTTCGACCGTACGGCTGATCAAGTAGCCGCGACGATCATGCGGTAGCGTGCGTCGCGGCGGCGACTCCGCGCGCTCCGGCGTGGCGTCTTCGTCGGTCGAGTGTCTTGTGCTCATCTTGCCCGTCAGCGCACGCACGGCATCGCCGTCCAGTTCCTGTTGCGCCACGAGTGCGGCCGCGATGCGTTCGAGCATGGGCCGGCGCTCCCGCAACAGCGCAAGGGCGGCGCGATAGGATGAGCGGAGAAGCGCATTGACCTGCCTTGCTTGCGCCGGAGTCGGCGAGGTCGTCCAATGCAGACTGCCGTCGGCACCGAATCCGGACGTGCAGATGACGCTCGTCGCCAGTCTGGTCGCGACGGCAAGATCACTGGCAGTGCTGCCGCCCGAGCTCAAGCTGACGTCGTCCTTGCCATAGACGAGTTCCTCGGCGGCACGTCCGGCCAGGATCGTCCGCAGACGTTCGAGCACCGCGGTCCGCGTCATGACGGCACCCTCCGGAGGCATCGACGCGGTGAAACCCAGTGAGCCATCCATGCGTGGAATGATGGAAACGAACGTGAGCTCCGGCGCACCCGTCGTGCTGAGCAACGCCGAAAGGGCGTGCCCGGTCTCGTGCACGGCCACCCGACGCATGTCATCGTCGGTAAGCCTGCTGATCGCATCCGGTTTGCGCGGCCGCCGGGTGACCTCCGCCAGCAAATCGGCCTGCGTCATGCGTCGGCGTTCCTTGCGCGCCCGGCGCGCCGCGCCCCGCACAAAGAATTCGATGTCCGCTCCTGTCAGCCCAAAGGCCAACTGGGCCAGCACGCCCACTTTCACGTCGGGATCCACCTGCTTCGCCTTGCGGTGTGCCGCGAGGTGATACTTGAATATCAGTTCGAGGCCTGCGACGTTCGGGCGCGGGACTTGCAGCACCTGGTCGAGCCTTCCCGCACGCCGCAGGGCCGGATCGACCTTTTCGACATGGTTCGTTGCGCCGATAACGATTACGGGCTCGCTCGCATCCATGCCCTGGATCTGCTCGAGCAGCGCGTTCACCACTTCGGTCTGGTAGATGCTGTTGGACCCCGTGAACTGCTCCCGATTGCCGATGCTGTCGATCTCGTCGATGAACAGGATCGACGGGGCATAACGCCGCGCTTCGGCAAACGTCTGGCGCATGGCACGCACGTGCATGTCGAGGCTGCCGGCCGCCTGCCACTGCGTCGCGCTCGCCTGGATGAACTTGATATCGCATTCGCGGGCAATTGCACGTGCCAACGTTGTCTTGCCGGTGCCCGGCGCGCCCACGAGCAACAGGCCACGATCGACGTCGCGCCATGGGATCCTGCCAGCACGCGCGGCAGAGACATCCGCGATGACGTCTTCCGCGACCTGCCGCGCCTCGCCGAGACCGTGCAGATCGTTGAGCGCGGGGAAATCCACGGCTGAAACCTGGGCTAGCCGCGCACGACACCGCTCTCGCAGGTAGTCGACGGCCTCCGGCAGGGTCAGATTCAGTCGCAGTGGAGCGTGAAAGTCGGTGTGCAACAGGTAGCGCACCCAGTCGCCGCCGCCTGAGCGCCAGCGTCGTGGGGGTGGCGCGCCGATCACCTTACGAAATACGTCGACGAAGACCGCCTCGTCGATGCGCGGCAACTTCAGCACGAGGTCGGTCACGCGCTGCAGTGCTTCAGGCACGTCCTCGCGTCGGGCGCATCCGATGATGACCGCCGGTTCACCCACGGCCAGCTGGTGGGCCGTCCATTCCGCGTCCCAGAGGGAACGATAAGCGTGAAAGGAAGCGACGTGCAACCGCGTGGCCGCATCGCGAGTGTCCAGCCAGCATCGCGTGTCGTCGCCGGAAACCGCAACCGCATGACTCGTTCGGCCCACGGGATACGTCGTGCGCTCCGGATCAAGCAGGCCGACCACGATATCTTCCACGAACGGAATGTCGGATTCGATGATGACGATGGGCGCAAACTCCTCCATGAATCGCGCGAGTTGCCCAATGGGCCCCGCGGGATTCGATTGCGAGTTGAAGCGCTGCAGCAGGCGGTGCCCGAGCGCGCCCTCGATCGCACGCGAGAGCAGCACGGCAACGAACGACTGCGTGATGGGAAGGTCGCTTTTTTCTCGTGCGGCACGCTCCTGCTCCGCGATGAGGTCGTTGGTCCGTCGCATCACCTCGAGCAGCGGCGGCCGCTCGCTCTCGGCCGCGGGCCTCTCCGGATCCTCGGGGAACGGCTTGAGCTCCGGGCATGCGGGCACCTGCGACATCTGCAGTGTTGCCAGGGGCAGGTCGTCGATCATCTGGATTTCGCCGTTCGCCGGCAGCGCGAACGTCGAGGCAAACAGCGCTCCCGCGTAGGCGAGGGTGGCACGGACGCGCAAGTTGCCATCATCAGTCTCGCCATCGAGCCGTAGCGGCGACCAACGATCCCGCAGTTCGCGCACGGAGTTCGAGTCGGCGTCAGCTGCGGCTGGCGCGCTGATCTCCTCCGGCGCCTCGATCACGACGAACGCGCCTTGCTCGCCGCGCATCACATATAGAAAGAACCGGACGTAGTCGAGTGCCGTGTCAGCCGTCAGCTGCACCGACTCAAGCTCGTTGACCGCATGGATCGGACTTGATTGCCCGTCCAGCCAGAACGTCTGCGCGCCATCGTGCAGCAGCAGTGCCTGAGCCACCCCCGCTACCCCGAGCAGGCGAACATCGACCAGCACGGCGTTACGGTAGAACGGCAGCATGCACTGCCGGGCGTGCAGCACGGAGGACGTGGCGAACGCCTTTGGCGCGCGCGCGCGCAGGTCGGCGACGACTGCGGCTACCGTCTTTTCGGGGCATGGCACCCACGCCAGGCTTGGCCCCAAGGTTCTTTCCACGCCCGAGTCTCCGATGTGCCGCCAGTCACCGACACTAACGCTACGCCGGCGGCGCAGCAAGGCGCGGGTCAACGCGCGACGAATGACGTCGCGTCAATCACATCCGCCGGGCGCAGTTCCCAGCACACGCCCTGGATCGCTCGTTGCGCGCTCGCGGCGACGTAACGTCGATCCCGCCCTTCCAGATCGAAAATCCGTTGCCAGCTCGGCTTGATGCGACGCGTAACCGGGGCCGCGTCGAACTCCAGTTCGTCTTGCAGAGAGCTTGGCAGATACCAGCCGTTCAACACGTAATGCCAGAGCTCGAAGTCCGAACGCAGAGCCCGGGCGTCGTCAATTTCCAGCTCGATGCGCACTCCCAGAGCACCCCGCGGCAAGTGCCCGACCGCCCGCAGGTCAGGCTTGGGCCGCGAGCTGCCACGCCATGCACACCAGAGCCAGACCGGCATCTGTCCGCGCATGGCCGGACGACCGATACGTTCGCGCATCGCCGTCGCCATCCAGCAGTAGGACGACAGCCATTCACGCCGGACATGGCGTTCACTGGCACGCCAGACGTGCCCCGCCGACAGCTTGGCCAGTACGTTCGGCGTCTGAATGGTCCACGCTCGCATCGAGTCACGGTATCACGAGGTTCGATGCCTGTCGTTTTGCGCCCGACTCTGCGATGCTCGAGACGTCCTTCGAGAGGCGCTGCCATGCGCGGGAGCCTGACGATGATGATCTCCTCGGTCCGACGTGCGGTGTTCACCGCGTGCCTGCTGACCCTGTGGCCACATGCCGCGGACTCCGCCACCTGGATCGAGCAGGCACAAGCGGAACTCACCTGCACAGCGCAGTCCGATGCCGCCGAGCGGCTCTCCCTGGACGCACCCTGGCTGCCTGCGCCGCTCGATGCGAAGGGCGTCGCGGCGTATTTTCGTGGCGAGCCACGCAACCCGCGTCACGCACGATTCCGGCACCTGACGCTGCTGGCGGCCGTAGGTTGGTGGGCCGACCTGGTCAATGACCAGTCGCTCCGTGGCGAGGCCTATGCCGCGATCAGCGCTTTGGCAGATCGTTACGCCGCGACGACAGACGCCGTGCTATTCCGCCATGTCGCGCGCTGTTCCCGTGCGGTGCAGGTGGGTGTGCTTGTGGCACTGGACGAACCAGCGGCGGCCGCGCGAACCATGCGGGAACTGGCGGGACTTTATCCCGCTGGTGCGAACCTGTTGTCCGTCGAGCGCTGGCCGCTGCTGATCGCGCAGCGCGAATTGGCTCTCGATGAACGTGCGGGCGCGGCGTTCGAACGCGCCGGGTCTCGCCAACCAGCCGTCGTGCGCGCCCACGCCGAAGACCCCTACGCCAGCTTCGAGTCGTTGCTGCAGCAATCCCGTGCCGCGGAGAAAGCCGGCAAGTTCGACGACATGGCGCGCCTGCAGCAGGAAGCGGTCCGCATGCTGACGAATCAACGCGGGCTCGAGCGCCTGTCGGTGCCCTTCTACAGGCATGCGCTGGAGGAGCTCGCCTTGGCGCGCGATGCGGACCTTGGCACGCTGGCCCGTCACGATCCGACGTTCGCGGCCAGCACGCTGAGGACGTACCTCGGCACCTACGACACGCTGCTGCGCCAGGCTCAGTCGCAGTTCGTGGCCGATGCACGCGAGCAGCTGTTTTTCCAGTACAAGATCGACAACAGCCTGCACGCATTGTCGGAGCTCGCGCCTGCCCTGCCTGCGCTCGAGCGACGTGATCAACGACACGACGTTCCGCTTTGCCCAGTTGCGCAGCTTCGGGCGACTGACGCTCGCGACGGTCTCCGCGGAACTCGCGCGCACGCCGATCGACCCGCAGGCGCGATTCAGCGTGGAACGCTATTTTTCGCTCGCCACGGAGACGGCGGTGTGGCTTCGAAACGTGCTCGCCACGCTGCAGGTCGGTGACGACGGCACGCTGCCACGCGGCGACGCCCTGTGGCAGGCATTCTTCACGCTCGACGTGTTCTACAACGAAATCGCCCAGGAACTTGGAACGCTATACGGCGTTCGTGCGGCAGAAGGCTCCCGGCGTCACGGCGCTCGCGACGCCACGTCCGCTGCCGGTGTCGGAGTTCCAGCGTCGCCTGCGCGGCGGCGAGGTCATCGTGGCCACGCTCGTCACGCCACTCGACCTGTACGTGTGGGGCATCACTCATGACAAGGTCGTGTTCGTGCGAAAGCGGGTTCCGGAACGTGATGTTCGCGCGATGGTGCAACGACTGCGCGCGGGCCTTCTGCCCAGTGGCGCCGGCTCGGTCCCGCCATTCGACGCAGTCGCGGCACACGATATCTACAAGCTGGTGTTCGAGCCGCTCAAGGCATTGTTGCAGGGCGCGACCGACGTTGTCTGGTACGGTCACGGCCCGCTCGGTGCGGTGCCACCGGCGGTGCTGGTCGAAAAGGCGCCCGCAAAGCGCTACTACGCACGCCGCAGGAATTTGCGGCGACGCGGTTTCTCGTCGACCGCTACGCATTCGCGGCGCTCGCGGACCTTTCGCTGTTCGCTTGGCATCGGGACCGGGTCCTGTCCGCCGCCACGAGCAGTCCTCGCCTGCTGGGCGTCGGTGCGCCCGATGCTGTCGGCCGACGAGGTCGCGGGTGGCCCGCGTTCGCGTTCCTACGAGTTGGCCGGCGGTCTCGACGGCAAGGCGCTATGCGGAACTGCCCAAGCTGGCGGAGTCGGTCGACGAAATGAAGGCACTGGCGGTTGTCGTCGGCGATGCGAACGCCACGCTCTGGTTGGGGCCGGAAGCATCGGAGCGACGCTTCGTCGGCGACGCGTTGCGGCCATATCCGGTGATCGCGCTCGGCCACGCACGGCTTCCTGCCCGGCGAGGTCCGTGACGTGCCCGAACCTGCGCTGATGCTCGCGCTCGATCCGGCAAGCAGTGATCGGTTCGACGGCATCCTGACCAGTCGCGAGATCGCGGGCCTGCAGCTCGATGCGGACTTCGTCATCCTCTCGGCTTGCAATACAGCAAGCGCGGACGGACGGCCACGCGCGGAAGCCTTCACCGGCCTCTCGCAGGCGTTTTTCAATGCCGGCGCGCGCACGCTGATGGTGAGTCATTGGCCGGTCATGTCTGGTGCCGCGGTGCAACTCACGGTTGATACGGTGTCGGGCGCGCGGAAGGATTCGCTGACTTGGAGCCGCAGCCTGCAACGAGCGATGCAGTCCGTGCGACGATCCGGTGCCGCGAGCGCCATCGAGTCGCACCCGTCGTACTGGGGACCGTTCGTGATCGTGGGCGACGGCCGCTGACTAGCGCGACGACGTCCCCCACAGCAGGCCATCACCAAATGTCCCGGCGAGCGCATCGCCACTGCGGATCAGCGGACGCAGGCGCTCGAAGCTTTCGAGCCGCCATCGACCACCGTCCTGCTGCGCGAGCCAGGCCGCCTGTGCCGTCACCCCGAGGTTGCTGTTGTCAGTGGCGAGGTCGGCGGCAGCGCCGGCCCGTCCTTGACGGCAACCAGGCTGGACTTGAATTCACGGCCGCCGGCATCGGCGACGACGACCGCATAGGTTCCGGGCACCAGCGGCACGTCATCGAGTCGGACCTGCCAGCCCGCGATCGATTCGCGATGGACGACGCTGTCATCGCCCGACAGCACTTTCACGACGAATGGCGGACAGCCGCCGTGCCATGCGAGAGGCAAGTCGCGCTCGCCCGCGACGATGCTTGCCGCACCCGCGAGGATGGGGACGTGGATCGGCTTGACCGCCGCGCCGTCCTTGCCGCAGGACTCGCCCCCGCGGGACGCTGCCGTCCCGGATAAGCGGTATTCGTCGTCGAGCATGGGTATGACGGAGCTGATTATCGTTGCTAGCTTGCCGAGCGGACGACCGTCGGGCACCTGGAACGAGCCAGGACCGCTGAAGGTCGTCGACTTGCCATTCGCCAGCTGCAGCGACACCGAGGTGCCCGCCGGCAGCACGAGCCGATCGCCGGCCTGCACGACCGATCCGATCTGCACTGGCACCGACTCACCGCGCGGCGCTCGCGTGAAGGCGAAGCGGGCCGCGGCCGGTCGGTACTCTGCCACTACGCCAACACCGGTTGCGGACGTGTCCGCGGCGACTGCGACATTCAGGCGGGATGGAAACCGCGATCAATGCGGCGAGCACCATAAATTTTATTGCGTTCATGGATTTCATCCGCTCGCGATGAGTTCGTTCAGGATTCGCGCCGGCACAGCGCGACCACGGTGTCTTTCCAGCCACCCACGCCGCGTCCGAATTTGCTGCGCGTCGTGCGGATTTCAGCGATGGTCTCGCCGATCACGTCCAACGCCTTGTACAGGATCACGAGCAGGACCGCTGCTTCCAGCGCATCGAACACCGCGAGACTTTGCGTGAACGTCATGGTGACTGCGATCGTCACGAGCGCGCCTAGCAGTGTCAACGTCGTCGCGACAATTCCGCGCAGCTTCCGCTCCAGCACCACGAACATGGCGAACAGAAACAGCGACAATGCACGGTAACCGAGCCTGGCGGCGACTGTCTCGCCGCCGCGTTGCACTGGCGCGTAACGCACCGCGTTGGCCACCATTTCCACGCCGGGCCGAACACCGCTCGGCGTCAGCCAGAAATCGCCCGATCCGGGATGCGTCGCTCCGATGAACACGACCCGGTCACGAAACAGCGCCGCGTCGTCGCGCGCGATTTCAGGGTCAAGCAGGAGGGCCGCTGAAACGACCCGCGCGTCGGGTTTCGGCGCGGCGTCGGGACCGAGACCAGGGCCTATCAACAATCGCTGTGCAGCAATCGACGGCTCGTCGGCGGCTGCGCAGTCCGGACGCGACGACGGAGCTTCCAGCGGTGCCTGGGACCCCGCACTCACGGCCTGCAGCACGCGCACAGTGACCGAGGGCAGCCATTCCGCGCCTGTCGCCGTACACACGGCGAGCCAGTCCGGCCAGCTGCGGACCGCGCCTCCGCCGCCGGTTGCGACATTCGCGTGCGCCCATACGAGTCGGTCACTCGCGGCGAACACGTCGTCCAACGGACTCGGTACCGCACGACGCTCTGCGGAGCTCGAGTTGTCGATGCGCTTCGGAAAGACCAGCACCGCGCTGCCCCGGTACTGCTGGAGAAATCGACGCAGGCCCTGCGCGGTCGGATCCGCCTGCTCCGTCGCAAGGTCGCCCCACGACAGGTCGATGTCGACCACCACGGCCCGGGGCCCCGCGGCGGTCACGACTTCGAGCATCTGCCGCAGTGGCTCGCGTGGTGTGAATGGGGGCAGGCCCCAGCCCCGGTAGGTCCGCTCGTCGATGTCGACGAGCGTGACCGGCAGAGTCTGGTCGGAAGCGAACCAGCCGTGGCTTACGGCGCGATAGGCGAGGTCGAGGTCGAGCGGGGCGTCTCCCAGCCGATCGGACCAGTTGAAGCGCAGTGCGGTACCTCCGAGCGCGAAAAGCACCGCAACGGCGAATGCCAGCGTGTTGCGTCGCACGCTCTCGTGGCGGGGATGGCTGCGCAATCCCGCAGTCACAAGCAGCCGCTGCCACGCCTTGCGCCACCATGGCGCCGGGGACGACCGTGGCGTTGCCTCTCGCTCCGCGTTGTCGCGATTCATTGCCCCTCTCCGCCCCAGGTTGCATCATGCATCAACGACCGGCCACACGGTACACGGGCGGCAGTCGTCGCTGTAGCCGAAGGAGACAGCATGTTGCGGGACCCGGCCCTCTGGCTGCTGACACTGTTAGGTGCTGCTGTCGGTGCCCTGTACGGATTGCGGTTCGGGCCATCGATCGGCGAATCGCCGCTCGTTGGCTCGGTTGCGCTGGGCATCATGGGCGTCGGCCCGGGCTTCGTCGCCGGCGTGATGCTGGCATGGGTACGCCGGCGATCGCGCCAGCGTACCGCCGCGGCGTCAGCGCGCGAGCGATTTGTCGCGGAACTCAACGCGAGCGAAGTTGACCGGAGACGGCGCTATGTCCTCAGCGCGAGTGATCCGCGTGCGTTGGTCCTCGAATTCGAGGACGAGCGCCACCACACGCTGGACCCTGAATCGCGTGCGACCTTGAACGAGAACATAGCGAGGAGGATCCGCGAGATGCTGGATCAGGACGACGCCGGCCTGGCCGCAGAACTACGCCAACACGGCTTCTCCTGCTGGGTCGTGCGGATGAATGGCGCGACGTTGTTGGAGCACCCGATCGACTGATCTCAGGGCCGCAGCTCTCCAATGCGCATCGAGTAACGCCGAAGGCTATGGTGACCGTTGAATGCCGGGCGGTCCCGCGAGACCGCGCAGCCCGACGAACTCCATAGTGGCCCCTTGAACTGATTCGAGGTCAGGTACCCGCTTTAAGATTCTCCAGGCGCCACAAGGCCTGCTGGTCCTCCTGCGCGTCTCACTCGATCATGCCGTGTGGTCCTCATGGCACATCAGGCAGTCCATGTGCCCCTGCTGGTTCCACTTGCGCGCCTTCTGCGTCGGGGTGGTCGGTCCGTGGCACTTGATGCAATGCGCGGCCTCCGGTGAAGGGTTCCAGACGGGCGCGACCCACTTGCCATCGAAGAATTCGTTCAGCGCCGTCGTGACGATGTAGACGACTTCCCCCGCCACCTTGGCACAGCGCTCGATCTTTGCCGGGTCATGCAGGTCCTTCACGCCGGCGGCCAGCGACCACTTGGACACGGAGGTGTGGCACAGCGGCGACATGGCCTTCACCTTGATCTGCTTCGGCAGCGGTGAAAGGTCGTCGAACCGCTCCGTTGGGAAATTCTGCTCTGCGTACCACCAGAACAACCGATCCACGATCGCATTGTTCTGCAGGTATTCGTCGCGCTTCTCGCCATAGGTGACCATATTGACGATCACGGACGCGCCGGCCAGTGCGCCACACAGCGTTCCGTGGCCGCCGAAGCCTGCAGCTGCGTGGACCATCAGCATGTCCGGCATTGTCGTCCACGGGTGGCCAACCTTTTCCTGCAGCAGGGTGAGCAGGGAGAGGTAGCTCGCGGAACCGCAGCCACCCTTTTCCTTGTAATAGTGATAGCCACGCCGGCCCGCCTCGAGCGGGTCGAGCTTTTCCCACTTCCAGGGCAGAGGGGGCGCGCTCGCGGGCGTACCGGGAGCCGCAGCAAGCGCCGTGAATCCGGATCCGATACCACCGCCGGCCAGCAGTGCTCCGGCTCCCGTGAGAATGGTGCGACGGGACACGATTGAGACGTCGCCTTCATGGATTTCCATGTCGACCTCCGATCGAAGTAATGCGTCCAGCGGCTATGGTTTCGCAGTCACTGCGCTTGGCATCAGAGTGCTGATTATCGCGCCAACAGTGAGACTGCGGTCTCAGGTGAAACCACTACCGCAGGTTCTGCGCCGATTACAGCCCGCGCGCGGCAACCCCTTACCAGGCGCACCCGGGCAATGATTGAATCGCGTTCTGCGCGAGCACTCCTGGCTGTAGCGGGTGATGGGAATCGAACCCACGTGAGCGTCGCCACCCCGCCCGCCAGATCAACTACTTAATGAGGACGGTGGCTCCGCGTGTGATTGGCGTGTGAATCTGGGGCGAACCTCGCAACCAGTCCATACGCGGCATTACCTTCCTGACGCGGACAACGGACACCCGCTACGGCCCTTAGAAGGAAGCGCTATAAAAGACCATCGGACCTCGGTATGCCCAGTCGAGCTTGCCGTTGAATTTGCGTCGGTCGACGTCGACGGTGACCGAGAACGAGTCATACCCGATCCCCACGCCGAGCCACTTTTTCGGCTGCCAGATCAGCGCCACCTTGTAGTCCTGCAGGTTGCCGTCGTAGCCACCCGTCGACAGGGTGAAGAACTGCCCGGACGCGTCGATCCAGAGATTGTGCGGCATCCCCCAGGTGCCGCGAAGGCCAATGACCGGCAGCGGCTCACCGACACTGGCACTGTCGCTGATGCGTTCGGTGATCGACTGTTCCGGCAACGTCACCGTCGCGGCCAGCTTTGCTTCGAGTTCCGTGTAATGCATGCCGAGCGACACGGACAATTCGTAGCGATCGCGATGCAGGAATGCGTACTCGTAGGCGAGTTCATAGATGGAGAACTTGAACTCGCCGTTCACCTTGGCGTCGACAGGGAAGGCCACGTCACCCCATACGACCTCCTCGGCAAATGTCTCGGAGTCACTGCGGGAGGAGTTGAATACCAAGGCACGCAGTTTGTGCCGCTCTGCAAACCGCCAGTAGCCATCCATCCGGAATCGATTCACGTCCCCCTTGCCGAATGTCTGCTCCCAATCGACGGGAGTGCCTTGGGTGCCGGCAGTGCCGTCGAGACGCACCGTGGTGTCCGTGTTGATGATGAACGCCCCCAGTGCCACGTGGAGCGGATCCCGCAATAGGTCCGGCGCTTCTTCGCAGTTCGCAGGAGACGGCGACAGGGCGAGTCCGGCAAGGACCGCCCAAGGCCAGCGGCGTACGGCTTCCCCCTGCGTCATCGTTTCTTGCGTGCCGTGCATTGCTTTCCACTCCGCCGCACTGCATGGCAGACCCCTAAGCCATCCGCACCCATGGCCAGGATGACGGGCCCGCCGCCAGAACATTCAGGTCCTGGCGGCGGGATCATCGTAAGACATCGCGCGCGATGCCAGGTGACGGAGTCAGTCCCGCATCATCGCGCGTTGTGCTTCCTGTTCCAGCGTTTCGTAGGAGGCCTTCTCGACGGTCACGCCGACACCCTGGATCGTGCCGCCGGTAAACCGTCCTGGGGTCTGGTACTGCTGGCTGACGGCGTCACCACTGTCGTAGCCGATGCAGAGGCCGTCGCCCGAGAGCGTGAACTTGCCGGGCTGTGTCCTCATCGGACCTTGTGCGGCCACCTGGTCGTTGACGTACAAGGTGACGTTGCCGACGGACTCGTGGTTCGGACCGGCGCCGGTGCGCTCGAAGTCCACGCCGAGCGTGTACTTGCCCGGCTTCAACTCCTGCGTCGAGACGAAGTGCTGCTCCGGCTGGATGCCGAGGAAGTTGTACACGTAGTGCAGCCTGCGGTCCTTGATGAAGAGGCTGTGCCCACCGAAGCGCGAGCCGTGCGCGAAGATGACGCCGGCCGCGTTCGGATCGGTGATCTCGACGTTCGCAAGGATCTTGTAAGAACGGTTGCGAACGCTCACCGCCACGCCTTCTGGCACCGGCGCGGTGCCGGGGAAGTACACGTAACGATCGCGCGGCGCTTCCTCAGAGGGGCGGGCGATGCCAAGTTGCTCGACTGCGCTGCGGTCGTCGAGCGGCAGCACGAGGTTCGTAGCCGCTTCCTCGTCCCAGGCCTTGATCAGCGCCTTGAGCTTGTCGGGGTACTTCTTTGCGAGGTCCACTGACTCGGACCGGTCCACGGCGACGTGGTAAAGCTGCCACTGGTCCTGGTCGAAGTGACCCTTGCCGGTGATCGGCGCGTGCACCGTCGTCGCCAGCCAGCCGTCTTCCCAGATACCTCGCGTGCCGAGCATCGCGTAGTACTGGCGCTTCTTGGTCGTCGGGTCGTCGGGCTTGGCGTCAAACGTGTATTTCATCGAGACGCCGGACAGCGGGAACTGCTCGACACCGCGGTACACCTTCGGCATCTCGATGCCGACGATGTCGAGCACGGTCGGTACGAAGTCGGTCGAGTGGTGGTACTGATTGCGGATCTCGCCGCGCGCCTTGATGCCTTTCGGCCATGAGATGACCAGCGGATCGGAGGTGCCGCCGGAGTACTGCGCATAGCGCTTGAACATCTGGAAGGGCGTGGAGAAAGCTGCGGCCCAGCCCGTAGGGAAATGCTCGTACGTGTCAGGCCCGCCGAGCACGTCGATCAGCTTCATGTTCTCGGCCAACTCATCCGGATAGCCGTTGAAGAACTTGTTCTCGTTGACCGAGCCGTTCGGGCTGCCTTCGCCCGAGGCACCGTTGTCGGCGCCGTAGAATACAACCGTGTTTTCGAGTTGGCCGGATTGCTCGAGGTAGTCGATGATGCGGCCGGCCTGGACGTCCGTGTACTCCGAGAACGCGGCATAGACTTCCGCCATGCGGGAGAAGAGCTTCTTCTCGTCGGCCGTCAGCGAATTCCACGGGCGCACCATGTCGGCTGGATTGGCGACCGACTCAGGGAGCGGGTTGAGCGGCGTCAGCTTGGTGCCCTTCGGCACGACGCCCTTCTCGATCATCCGTGCGAGCACCCACGTCCGGTAGGCCTCGTAACCGTCGTCGAACTTGCCCTTGTACTTGGCGATGTATTCCTGCGGCGCGTGGTGCGGCGCGTGATTCGCGCCCGGGTTGTACCACATGAACCACGGCTTCGAAGGGTTGCTCGCCTTCTGGTCGCGAATCATCCCGATCGCTTGATCGGCCAGGTCTTTCGACAGGTGGTATCCCTTCTCCGGGCCATACGGCTGGTCGATGAACCGGTTGTCCTCGGCAAGGTCCGGGTACCACTGGTTGGTCTCGCCGCCGAGGAATCCATAGAACCGGTCGAATCCCATTCCGAGCGGCCAGAGTTTTCGACTTGCGCCGGAGGCAACGTCCTGCTCGGGAACGTTGTGATTCTTGCCGAGCCAGAACGTGCTGTAGCCATTGTCCTGCAGGATCTGCGCGACGGTGGCGGCTTGCGGCGGAATGCGGCCACTGGCGCCGGGGAAGCCATTCGCGCCCTCTGTGATCGCCGCCATGCCGTTCAAGTGGTGGTTGCGCCCGGTGAGGATCGTGGACCGCGTCGGCGAGCACAGTGCCGTCGTGTGCCATTGCGTGTACCGCAGCCCCTGGTTTGCGAGCCGCTCGAGCGTCGGCATGTTGATGCGGCCGCCATAAGGCGACCAGGCAGCGAGTCCGGTGTCGTCATACAGGATGAAGAGGACGTTAGGCGCGCCTTCGGGCGCGCGCTTCGGCGTGAACGGGCCCCAGTCGGGCACCGAATCGCGGACATCGAGCTTGATGGTGCCCTTGAAGTCGGTATACGGACCGACCGCCTGGCCCTGTTGTGCGATAGCGCCGGAGGGCAATGCCGCGCCCAGCGTCGCTGCGAGCGCCATCCCCAGCAGCCCAGTGACTCCCGTTCGTTTCATATTGCCGCCCTCTCCCAATTCAAATCGTGGTGCTTGAACGGAATGCGCGCCCCAGCGGCACATTCATTCGAAGCACTATGCCCACATTGTCATAACTCGGTATAAGAACATTCACAACATGAATACGCTGAATACCTCCCATACATTCTACGAATGACAATCGAACTTCAGCACCTCCGTCACCTCGTCGCCCTGGCGGAACACGGCAGCTTCATGCGTGCGGCGGCCGCGCTCGGCATGAGTCAACCCGCGCTCTCGCACAGCATCAAGAAACTGGAACGGCAACTCGGCACGGTTCTGTTCACGCGCAATAGCAGCGGCGCCGTTCCGACCGACAGCGGGTTATTGCAGCTCGAGCGGGCACGCGACCTTTTGCGGTTGGCAGACGATTTCATTCGCAACTCCAACGGACAAGCAGCCCTTCAGACCGGGCACCTGTCGGTCGGCGCCGGCCCCTATCCCGCCGAATCCGTCGTCGGCAAGGCTGCAGCCCGATTCGTGGAGCAATTCCCCCGGGTGAGCGTGCAGATTCGAGTCAACACCTGGGGCGCACTTTTGCAGCAGCTGCGCAGCCGCGAACTCGATTTCATCGTGCTCGAGACCAGCCAGCTGCAGCGGGAGCGGGACATCGAGGTTCCACCGTTCACGTACTCACAGACCGTGTACTTCGTTGCCCGCAGCGAGCACCCGCTGGCCTCGCGTCCCGCCGTCCAGGTGGGCGACGTATTCAGCTGGCCGATCGTCGCGCCCACGCGAATCCCCCCACAGGTCCTCGAGCAACTGCTTGCCGCCCAGCACGCAGCCATCAGTGCATTTTCGCCGGGGCATGTATTTCCAGCCATCGAGTGCAGCGACCTCACGACCGTCAAGCGCATCCTCGAGAACTCCAATGCGATCACGGCGGTACCTCTATCCTCCGTGGCAGACGAACTCGAGCGGGGTCGTTTCGTCGCGTTGTGCACGGCACCCTGGCTGCAGCTGAGCTTCGGCGTCGTCAGCCTCAAGGGCCGTTCGCTGACGCAGGCGGCGGAGAAGTTTCGAGCGCTCGTATTGGACGTCGAGCGCGAAGTCGCCCGGGAGGACGAGCAGTTGGTCGCCCGGTGGGCGCCAACGGCGGCGACCGGTTCGGGTGCGCGCCGGCCGACCTGACGCACCTGATGGCCGCTTACCTCTGCCGCATGATCTCGTCGGCGTAACGGCCCTGCTGCAGAAGGTTCGCCATGGTCTTCATCGGCTTGTCGATGTGGGCGAAGAAGGCCCGGTAACCGGCGCACAGGTAGTTCAATCCGTCCTCGCCGTCGGGCGTGCGCAGGAAGCGGTTGCGCGGGCATTCGCCGTGGCACGCGAAGCAGGACCGGGCACTCCTTGCAGTACCTGGGCAACGTGTCGTACTTGCTGTTGCCGAACCGGCGCTGCTTTTCCGACGACACGAGTGTCCGGAGCGGCGTTTCACTGATGTTGCCGAGCCGGTGAGCCGGTTCGACGAAGTGATCACAGGAATACACGTCGCCGTTGTGCTCGAGCACCAGGGATTGACCGCAGGTCGGTGAGACGATGCAGAGATTGTGCTGGCCGAGCCAGCTGCCCAGCGCGACGTCGAAGGTCGTGACGTAGACCGTGCCGACGTCGCGCCGCACCCACTCGTCGAAGATACGGATCAGGAACTTCCCGAACTTCTCCGGCGTCACCGAGCGCTGCGTGACGAGGCTGCCTTCCTGCCGATAAGTCGGCCGGTCCCTGCCGTGCAGGCCACCCCAGCCCTGGTTGGCGAGCGCGAGGGTCTCCGCAGTCGCCCGCTCGACGATCGGGATCAACTGGATGTATTCGGCCTTCAGTTCGTCGCGAAAGAATCGATAGACGTCGAGGGGACGATCCGCGTTGGCCGCATGGATGGTGCACAGGATGTTGACGTCGACGGCGTGCCGGCGCAGGCAGTGCCAGCCGCGGACGGCCGCCGCGAAGCTGCCGTCGCCCTTCTTGTCGACGCGATAGGCGTCATGCAGTGATTGCGGGCCATCGAGGCTCAAACCGACGAGATACTTGTTCTGCTTGAAGAACGCCGCCCATTCATCGTCGATCAGCGTGCCGTTGGTCTGGATCGTGTGCTTGACGCGCTGACTGGCCTTGCGATGCTTCTCCGCCAGCTCCACCGAGCGTCGGTAGAAGTCGAGCCCGCGCAGCAGCGGTTCGCCACCCTGCCAGGACACCTCGACCTCGGGGCCGGGTGACGCATCCATCAATGCCCGGATGTAGGTCTCGAGCATGTCCTCCGTCATCAGCGGGCTCTCACGCGCCGGATAGAGGTTTTCCTTGGACAGGAAGAAGCAGTACTTGCAGCCGAGATTGCAGGCTGCGCCAGCGGGCTTGGTCAGCAGGTGGAAAGGCATGGGCGCGGCTTGCAAGGGCTGGAACCTCAGGTCGGGTACCCGTCGGCGGGTCGCCAGGACACCCGCAAATCATCGGATGCGACCTCGTCGCCGTACATAAGGAAAATTTCGGCACGGAAGGCGATCCGGGCCTGTCGCGAGTCAATCAGCTTGCGTTGCGAAAGCGGCCGCAACGTTCGTGGACAGTGGCCACGAACCACACGCATGGCGCCCGAAAGCCGGAGCGAGTTGATGCAGTGATACCTGCGCC